>NZ_FPBG01000003.1:0-896597 GCF_900116505.1 Pseudomonas sp. NFPP25
TGCCCGTGAGGCTTGACCATATAACACCCAAGCAATTTGCTTAAGAAGCGAGTTGCGGTGTGTGAAGACGATACAAACCGAAAGTTTGCAAACACACAAACCTATTACATACCCATTCGCTGGCACGTTGCATAAGCAACGGACTGGCTACCGAATTTCTTGACGACCATAGAGCGTTGGAACCACCTGATCCCATCCCGAACTCAGAAGTGAAACGATGCATCGCCGATGGTAGTGTGGGGTTTCCCCATGTGAGAGTAGGTCATCGTCAAGATTAAATTCCGAAACCCCAACTGCACATGCAGTTGGGGTTTTGTTTTTGCGCGACACAAAAGCCCGGCGCTTTCTCTGTCACTGTTTGCTCGACCTGGCTGCCACTGCCTGGTGACAGTGCTAAGGTTCCGCCCTAGCTTTTTGCATTCTCCAAGGAAGCCTTTATGCCGGACGCCTCGTCCCTCAACCCTGGTTTCATGGTGGTTCACGGTAACCGCCTGGACGAGTTGCGCAGCCTGGTGGTCAGCTGGATGCGGCGTTATCCCCTGGCGCCCCTGGAAAATGAAATTGCCCTGGTACAGAGCAACGGTATCGCCCAATGGCTGAAACTGGCCCTGGCCGAAGACCCCGAAGTGGATGACGGCGGTGGCTGCGGTATTGCCGCTGCCATTGATGTGCAATTGCCGGGCAGTTTCATGTGGCAGTTGTACCGCCTGGTCCTGGGGCGAGACGAAATCCCGCCCAAATCCCTGCTGGATAAAGCTCCCCTGACCTGGCGGCTGATGCGCCTGTTGCCGGAGTTGATCGATGAGCCGCATTTCGAACCCCTGCAACGCTTCCTGACCCACGACAGTGACCTGCGCAAGCGCTATCAATTGGCCGAGCGTCTGGCCGATCTGTTCGACCAATACCAGGTATATCGAGCCGACTGGCTGGAGGATTGGGCCGTCGGCCGCCACCAACTGCGCAATGGTCGTGGTGAAACCAAGGCCCTGACGCCTGCCAACTGCTGGCAGGCCGAGCTATGGCGCGCGCTGCTGTTGGATGTCGGCACCGAGGGGATGGCCCAGAGTCGCGCAGGCGTTCACCAGCGCTTTATCGAGCGGATCAACCAACTGGAGGTGGCGCCCAGGGGCTTGCCGTCCCGAGTGATCGTTTTCGGTATCTCTTCGCTGCCGGCCCAGGCCCTGGAGGCACTGGCCGGGTTGGCCCGCTTCAGTCAGGTGCTGCTGTGTGTGCACAACCCTTGTCGCCATCACTGGGCCGATATCGTTGCCGACAAGGACCTGCTGCGCCACCAATACAAACGCCAGGCGCGCAAGGCCGGCATGCCTCAGGCCCTGGATCCGCAAACCCTGCACCAGCACGCCCACCCGCTGCTGGCCGCCTGGGGCAAGCAAGGCCGTGACTACATCAACCTGCTGGACAGCTATGACGATCCCAACAGCTATCGCAGCGCTTTTCGCGAGGGCCGGATCGATCTGTTCAGTGACAGCCAGCCGGCCAGCATGCTCCAGCAATTGCAGGACGACATTCTCGAACTGCGCCCGCTGAACGAAACACGTGAGTTGTGGCCGCAGGTCGATATCCAGCACGATCAATCGATCCGCTTTCACATTGCCCACAGCGCCCAGCGAGAAGTGGAAATCCTTCACGACCAGCTCCTGGCGCGCTTCAGTGCAGAGCCCGATCTGCGGCCCCGGGATGTGATCGTCATGGTTCCGGACATCGACAGCTACGCCCCGCATATCCGCGCCGTGTTCGGCCAGCTGGAGCGGGATGACCGGCGCTTCATTCCCTTTACCCTCACTGACCAGGGCCAGCGTGGCCGTGACCCGCTGCTGATCGCCGTCGAACATCTATTGAAGCTGCCGGACAGTCGTTTTCCGGTCAGTGAGATTCTCGACCTGCTGGACGTTCCAGCCCTGCGTGCGCGTTTTGGCGTCGACGAAGCCGACCTGCCGACCCTGCACCGCTGGATTGAAGGTGCCGGCATCCGTTGGGGAATGAATGCCGAGCAGCGCGCAGAACTGGGGCTGCCCCCGGAACTGGAGCAGAACAGCTGGCGTTTCGGCTTGCGGCGCATGCTCCTGGGTTATGCCGTCGGCCGCTCCGACGCCTGTGACGGTATCGAGCCTTATGACGAGATTGGTGGCCTGGATGCGGCGCTGATCGGTCCCCTGGTCGCCCTTCTTGACGCCCTGCAGTTCGCCTACCAGCAACTCACCCAGCCGGCGGTTCCGGCGGAGTGGGGCGAGCGCCTGCACAACCTGCTGGAACAGTTCTTCCTTGCCAGCAACGAGCACGATGATTACCTGCTGGGACAGCTCGACGACCTGCGGGAAAACTGGCTGGAAACCTGCGAGTCTGTGGGCCTGCAAGATCAGTTGCCGCTGACGGTGGTCCGCGAAGCCTGGCTGGCTGGCCTGGACCAGGGGCGCCTGTCCCAGCGTTTCCTCGCCGGAGCGGTGAACTTCTGCACCCTGATGCCGATGCGCGCCATTCCCTTCAAGCTGGTGTGCCTGCTGGGCATGAACGATGGCGATTACCCCAGGGCGCAGCCGCCTCTGGACTTCGACCTGATGGGTAGCGACTATCGCCCCGGCGACCGATCACGGCGCGAAGACGACCGTTACCTACTGCTTGAAGCCCTGCTCTCGGCTCGTGACCAACTTTATGTCAGTTGGGTTGGCCGCAGCATTCGCGACAACAGCGAGCGCCCGGCCTCGGTCCTGATCGGCCAGTTGCGCGATCACCTGGCTAGCGGCTGGCGACTGCCCGATGAGCAGGACTCCCTGCTGGAGGCCCTGACCCAGGAGCATCCCCTGCAACCCTTCAGTGCCCGCTATTTCCACGACAGCGACACGCTCTTCAGCTACGCCCGGGAGTGGCAAGTGCTGCATCAGGTCCGAGAGGAACTGGGCGCAGTCGAACGCCTGGAACCCTATGTCCAGGACGAGCCCCTGAGCCTTGCCCAGTTGCAGGATTTCCTGCGCAATCCGGTGCGGCATTTCTTCAGCCAAAGGCTCAAGGTGTTCTTTGAAGCCATGGAAGCACCGCTGGCCGATGAAGAGCCCTTCGTGCTCGATGCCCTGCAGCGCTACAGCCTCAGCGACAGCCTGCTGGAAGCGGCGCTGGGCGACGCTGGGCAGCCCGAGCAAGCCTTGCAGGCCCAGGCCCAGAGGCTGCAAGCCAGTGGCCTGTTGCCCATGGCCGGTTTTGGCGAATGCCTGCAGCGCGAACTGCTGGAGCCCCTGCCGGACCTGTTGCAGCGTTATCGGCAACTGCTCGACCTGTGGCCGACCCCGGTAACCAGTGCGTTGCCGGTGAGCCTGGAACTGCAAGGCGTGCGCCTGGAAGGTTGGCTCAGCAGCCTGCACCAGCGAGCTGATGGCGGGTTGTTGGCTGTGAGCGCCATCCCCAACGGCATCGGCTCGACCAAGACCCGTAAATGGCATCGGCTGATCAAGCCTTGGGTCAATCATCTGCTGGCCTGCGCCAGTGGCTACTCCTTGACCACCGCGCTGGTGGCCAGCGATGACAGCCTGTTGTTGCCGCCGCTGGAGCAGGAGGTGGCCCGGCAGATTCTCGGTAACCTGCTGCAGGCCTGGCAGGCCGGCATGCGCCAGCCGCTGCCGGTGGCGATCAAGACCGCCTTCGCCTGGCTGGGCCAGAGCGACCCGGACAAAGCCGCGGCCGCTGCACGCAAGACCTACGATGGCGACGGCCAGAACAGCGAGGGCGAACGCCGGCAAAGCCCGGCCCTGGCCCGTCAATTCGCCGACTACAACGCACTGATCGCCGATGAAACCTTCAGCGGTTGGGCCGAGACCCTTTATCGACCCCTGTTGAATGCTCCCTGGCGTTCGGCGCTAGGCGAGGAGGCAGGCGCATGACTGCACAAGCTCCCCTGGCCCTGGCATTTCCTCTGCGCGGCAGCCAGTTGATCGAGGCCAGTGCCGGTACCGGCAAGACTTTCACCATCTCCGCGCTCTACTTGCGCCTGGTGCTGGGCCATGGCGGCGAGGCGGCGGGTTTCGGGCGTGAATTGCTGCCGCCGCAGATACTGGTGGTGACCTTTACCGATGCCGCCACCAAGGAATTGCGCGAGCGCATTCGCACGCGCCTGGCGGAAGCCGCGCGCTTCTTTCGCGATGAAACCAGCGCCCCTGATGGCCTGATCGTCGAGTTGCGTGAGCAATACCCCGTCGAGCAGTGGGCCGCCTGTGCCAATCGCCTGGACATCGCCGCGCAATGGATGGATGAGGCCGCGGTCTCGACCATCCACAGTTGGTGCCAGCGCATGTTGCGCGAACATGCGTTCGACAGCGGCAGCCTGTTCACCCAGACCCTGGAAACCGACCACAGCGACCTGCTGGGCCAGGTTCTGCGCGATTACTGGCGGCTGTTCTGCTACCCGATGCAGGGTGATGCCCTGAACTGGGTGCGCAGCCATTGGGTCGGGCCGGCCGAACTCATGCCCCGGGTGCGGGCAATGTTCGGCAACGAGCGTCGGGACCCACCCGAGCAGACGCCGAGCGAGTTGATCGAAGCCTGCCTGCAAGAACGTCGTGAAGCCCTGGTGCAGATCAAGGCGCCCTGGCGCGAGTGGGCCGCGCAACTGCGGGAGATCTGCCTGCAAGGCGTGGCCAGCAAGAGCGTCGACGGGCGCAAGATGCAGGCCCGGTTCTTCGAGCCCTGGTTCGAAAAGATCAGTGCCTGGGCCGAGGACGAATCCGTCGAGCAACTGGACATCGGCACCGGCTTCACCCGCCTGACCCCCGAAGGTATGAGCGAGGCCTGGAAAGGCGCGGCCCCCGATCACCCCGGGCTCGACGCCATGGCCGGGCTCAAGGCCAGCCTCGATGCCTTGCCCAGCCCGGATGCGGCGGTCCTGCAACACGCCGCGCAATGGGTGGGGGCACGTTTCGAAGAAGAGAAGCGGCGGCGCGCCGAGATGGGCTTCGACGACATGCTGCTGCGCCTGGACAGCGCCCTGCAGAGCGATGGCGGCGAGCGCCTGGCGACCCTGATCCGCGAGCAGTTCCCGGTGGCCCTGATCGACGAATTCCAGGACACCGACCCGGTGCAGTACCGGATCTTCGAAAGCATCTACCGGATCGAGGCCAACGACCCCGAGACCGGCCTGTTCCTGATCGGCGATCCCAAGCAGGCGATCTACGCCTTCCGTGGCGCCGATATCTACACCTACCTGCGGGCACGCCAGGCCACCAGCGGGCGCCTGCACACCCTGGGCACCAACTTCCGTTCCAGCCAGGCCATGGTCAGCGCGGTCAACCATGTGTTCCTGCAAGCCGAACAGCGGCCGCAGGGACAGGGGGCCTTCCTGTTTCGCGAAGCGGATGGCGAGAACCCGGTGCCATTCCTGGCGGTGGCCGCCCAGGGGCGCAAGGAGCAATTGCTGGTCGACGGCCAGCCGGTGCCGGCACTTAACTTCTGGCAATTGCCTTCGGAACAGCCGCTGTCCGGGGCCCAGTATCGCCAGCATCAGGCGGCGGCTTGCGCCACGGCGATTGTCGGCCTGCTCAATGGCGGCCAGCAGGGGCGCAGTGGGTTTGTCCGTGAGCAGCAAGCGCTGAAAGGCTTGCTGCCGGCGGATATCGCGATCCTGGTGCGCGATGGCAAGGAGGCCCAGGCCGTGCGCGGCGAGCTGGCGGCCCGCGGGGTGCGTAGCGTGTACCTGTCGGACAAGGACTCGGTGTTCGCCGCCCAGGAAGCCCGGGATGTGCTGGTGTGGCTCAAGGCTTGCGCCGAGCCGGACGTGGAGCGGCCGCTGCGCGCGGCCCTGGCGTCCCTGACCCTGAACCTGCCGCTGCTGGAGCTGGAGCGGCTCAACCAGGATGAACTGGCCTGGGAAGCGCGGGTCATGCAGTTCCGTGGCTACCGGGCGATCTGGCGCAGCCAGGGCGTGCTGCCGATGCTGCGGCGCCTGCTGCATGACTTCCAGCTGCCCCAGGCGCTGATGGCCCGCAGTGATGGCGAGCGGGTGCTGACCAACCTTCTGCACTTGTCCGAGCTGCTGCAACAAAGCGCCGCCGAACTCGACGGCGAGCAGGCCCTGATCCGCCATCTGGCCGAGCACCTGGCGCTGTCCGGGCAGGCGGGGGAGGAGCAGATCCTGCGCCTGGAAAGCGATGAGCAACTGGTCAAGGTGGTGACCATCCACAAGTCCAAGGGCCTGGAATACCCCTTGGTGTTCCTGCCCTTCATCTGTTCCACCAAGCCGGTGGATGGCAGCCGCTTGCCGCTGCATTACCACGATGCTGCCGGCAAGCCCCAGGTCAGCCTGCGGCCCACCCCGGAGCTGATTGCCCTGGCCGATGAAGAGCGCCTGGCGGAAGACCTGCGGCTGCTCTATGTGGCCCTGACCCGGGCCCAGCATGCCTGCTGGCTGGGGATGGCCGATCTCAAGCGGGGCAATCACAGCAGCTCGGTATTGCACCTTTCGGCCCTGGGTTACCTGCTGGGCGGCGGCGATGTCCTGGGCGAATCCAGTGCCTTGTTGCGCTGGCTGCTGGACCTGCAGCAGGGCTGCGCTGCGATTGGCGTGTCCGAGCTGCCCGTCGTCGATGACCAGCGCTATCAGCCACCGCGCAACGAGGCCACTCTGCTGGCGCCGCTGACGCCCAGCCGCCGCGCCGCGGAAAACTGGTGGATTGCCTCCTACAGTGCCTTGCGCATCAGCGACATCCTGGGGGCGGGCAGCACCGAGGCGCCGGAAAACCCCCAGGCGCAGAAACTCTTCGACGACGAACGCCTGGACCCCGAAGCTCCTCGGGAAACCCTGGCCAGCGGCGGCGATATCCACCGCTTCCCCCGCGGCCCGAACCCCGGGACCTTCCTTCATGGCCTGCTGGAGTGGGCCGGGGAGGAGGGTTTTGCCGCTGCCCCCGAGGCGATCGAGGACGCCGTGGCCCGGCGCTGCAATCGCCGCGGCTGGCAAGGCTGGATCCCGACCCTGAGCGACTGGCTGCAGCACCTGCTGCAAGCGCCCTTGCCCCTGGGCGAGGGCCAGGCACCGGTGGTGCTCGGGCAGTTGACCCAGTACCGGGTCGAGATGGAGTTCTGGTTCGCCAGCCACAAGGTCGATGTGCTCAAGCTCGATGAGCGGGTACGCCAGCAAACCCATCAGGGCGCGCCCCGAGTCACTGCCGAGCCGGTATTGCTCAACGGCATGTTCAAGGGCTTTATCGACCTGACCTTCGAACACCAGGGCCGCTATTACGTGGCCGACTACAAATCCAACTGGCTGGGCGCGGACGACGCGGCCTACACCGAGCAGGCCATGGAACAATCGATTCTCGACAACCGTTACGACCTGCAATACGTGCTGTACCTGCTGGCCCTGCACCGGCAATTGAAGGCCCGGCTGGCGGACTACGACTACGATCGCCATGTGGGCGGCGCCCTGTACCTGTTCCTGCGGGGCACCCGTGCCGCCAGCCAGGGGGCCTACTTCGCCCGGCCGCCTCGACAGTTGATCGAGCAACTGGACCGCATGTTCCAGGGCCAGCCCGAGCCACCCAAGGCCGAGCCCGCCTGGGAGCAGGGAGTGCTGCTATGACTCAGGACCTGTTCGATGCACTGGACCAGGCGCCGCAACCGGCCTTCGACCTGGTGCCCCTGAGCCGCGCCGAGGACTTGCTGCTGTTGCTTGAGCGCTGGGTCGAACGCGGCTGGCTGCGTTCCCTGGACCGGGCCTTTGTCGGCTTCCTGCATGAGCTGGACCCGGGCTGTGATCCGCTGGTACTGATGGCCGCGGCCCTGACCAGCCATCAGCTGGGGCACGGGCATGTCTGCCTGGACCTGTTCGAAACCCTCAAGGAGCCGGACTTCGCCCTGTCGCTGCCGCCCGAAGGCGACGCACAAAACGGCGCACCGGCGCTGCCGTCCCAGGTGTTGATGGGGCTTGAAGGGGCGCACTGGTGCAAGGTCCTGGCCGGCAGCCGCCTGGTGGCCCTGGCGGCGGATCATGCCGAGTCTTCCCGGCAGCGGCCGCTGGTGCTGTCCGGCAAGCGCCTGTATCTGCGCCGCTACTGGGCCTATGAGCGGCGTATCGACAACGCCTTGCGCCAGCGCCTGGCCTTGGCCGAGGCCACGCCGGAAAACCTCGCGACGCGCCTCGACGGGCTGTTCGGCCCGGCCAAGGCGGCGGGGCCCGTCGACTGGCAGAAACTCGCCTGTGCCCTGGCCACCCGGGGCGCCTTCAGCATCATCACCGGCGGCCCCGGCACCGGCAAGACCACCACCGTGGTGCGCCTGCTGGCCTTGCTCCAGGGCCCGGCGGTGGAAGCACGCAAGCCGCTGCGCATTCGCCTGGCGGCGCCTACCGGCAAGGCCGCGGCGCGCCTGACCGAGTCCATCAGCTTGCAGGTGCGTTCCCTGGCGGTGCCCGATGAGGTGCGGGAAATGATCCCCAGCGAGGTGACCACCGTGCACCGCTTGCTGGGCAATCGCCCGGGCACCCGGCATTTCCGCCATCACGCCGGCAACCGGTTGCCCCTGGATGTCCTGGTGGTGGACGAAGCCTCGATGATCGACCTGGAAATGATGGCCAACCTGCTGGACGCCTTGCCCATCCATGCACGCCTGGTGTTGCTGGGGGACAAGGACCAACTGGCCTCGGTGGAAGCCGGCGCCGTGCTCGGCGACCTGTGCCGTGACGCCGAGGCCGGTTGGTACAACCCGCAGACCCGGGCCTGGCTGGAGGCGGTCAGTGGCGAGAACCTGGGAACCAGCGGCCTGCAGGAAGACAGCGCCCACCAGCATCCCCTGGCGCAGCAGGTGGTGATGCTGCGCCATTCCCGGCGTTTCGGCGAAGGCAGCGGCATCGGCCAGCTGGCGCGTTGGGTCAACCAGCAGCAGGCCGATGAGGCCCGGCGCCTGCTGGCGGCTCGCAGCCATGCCGACCTGTATGGCCTGAGCCTCAAGGGCGAGCAGGATCGGGCCCTGGAGCGGCTGCTGCTGGAGGGCCATGGCGAGGGGCCGCAAGGCTACCGCCACTACCTGAATGTACTGCGCAGCCAGCGCCCGCCGCCGGGTACGCCTCTGGAGGATCGGCGCTGGACCGACTGGGCGCGCCATGTTCTGCAGGCCTTTGATCGCTTCCAATTGCTGTGCGCGGTGCGCAAGGGCCCCTGGGGTGTCGAAGGCCTGAACCTGCGGATCACCCAGGCGCTGTTCAAGGCCCGGCTGATCGACAGCGACCAGCAATGGTACGAGGGCCGCCCGGTGCTGATGACCCGCAACGATTACGGCCTGGGCCTGATGAACGGTGATATCGGCATCGCCCTGAAACTGCCGGAGCAGGAAGGCTCGGAGGCGGGGCGTCAGGTGCTGCGCGTCGCCTTTCCGCGCAACGATGGCCAGGGCGGGGTGCGGTTGGTGCTGCCAAGCCGGCTCAATGACGTGGAAACCGTTTACGCCATGACTGTGCATAAGTCCCAGGGCTCGGAGTTCGCCCACACCGCGTTGATCCTGCCCGACGCTTTGAACCCGGTGCTGACCAAGGAGCTGATCTACACCGGTATCACCCGGGCCAAGGACTGGTTCAGCCTGATCGAGCCCCGTGCCGGAGTGTTCGAAGAGGCTGTTCGGCGCAAGGTCAAGCGTCTGAGCGGGTTGATGCTGGAGTTGGACTGACGCCCATGTTTCCGGCTTTTCTCAGGCATCGTGCTCGGGCGCTGGTCTCGCTGCATTTTCCCGGGCTGTGCTATCGTTGCGGCATCATTTCCGTGAAAATCAAAGAGAATCCCTGCATGGACGTGGCTGTCTTGAGGACAGAGCGCATTTTGGGGTGGAGACAGTGTGTGCTGTCGACCATTCTCTGCCTGTTCAGCCTGTTGGCCATCGCGCAGTCGGAGCCACCGGCGTCCGCGAGCCTGGCCGAGCAACGGGCCAAGGCTGTAACCCAAGTGGTGCTGGGCATTCTCAGCTACGCTCGCTGGCCCGTGGAGCCTGCGCAACTGCGTCTGTGCGTGGTTGGCCCCACCGAATACACCGATGACCTGCTCAAGGGCGCGACCCAGGCCACCGGCCGCCCGGTGCTGGTGCGGCGTCTGCTGGCCAACAACCCGTCGTTGGCCAGTGAGTGCGATTCGGTCTATGTCGGCAAATTGTCCAATGATGAGCGTACCCGCCTGTTCAACTCGCTGATCGGGCAACCGGTGCTGAGCATCAGCGAGGGGGGCGACCAGTGCACCGTGGGCAGCCTGTTCTGCCTGCGGGTCGGCGACAGCCAGGTGTCGTTCGAGGTCAACCTGGATTCCGTGGCGCGCAGTGGGGTGAAGATTCATCCCAGCGTGCTGCAGCTTTCCCGTCGTCGTCCGGCGGCCCCATGAAACTGTTCAAGCCCAACGCCCGCCCTACACTGCGGTCGGTCATCGGTCGCGGCCACCTGATCGTCGCTCTGCTGGCGATCTCCATGGCCAGCCTGTCCCTGACCTTTCTCGGGGTGTTGGCCCTGCGCGTGTACGCCGATCACAACCTGCACCTGATCGCCCGCTCCATCAGCTACACCGTGGAAGCTGCAGTGGTGTTCAACGACAGTGTGGTGGCCACCGAGGCCCTGGCCCTGATCGCCTCCACCGAAGAGGTGGCCGACGCCAAGGTGTATGACAGCCAGGGCCAGTTGCTGGCCAGCTGGCAGCGCCCGGAAAGCGGCTTTCTGACCAATCTGGAAATGCATGTCGCCAGCGCCTTTCTGGAAAAGCCCATCAGCCTGCCGATCCTGCACCAGGGGCGGGAAATCGGCACCATCAATGTCACCGGCCATGGCGGCAGCCTGTTGCGGTTTCTCCTCAGTGGCCTGGTGGGCATCGTGCTGTGCATCGCCCTCAGCGCCTGGTTGGCGCTGTACCTGGCGCGCCGCCAGCTGCGGGGCATCACCGGGCCGTTGCGCAGCCTCGCCGATGTGGCGCACGCGGCCCGGCGCGAACGGGCCTTCGATCAGCGGGTGCCGCCTGCGGAAATCGCCGAACTGGACAACCTGGGCAACGACTTCAACGCCCTGCTCGATGAGCTGGAAGCCTGGCAGACCCATCTGCAAAGCGAGAATGAAACCCTGGCCCACCAGGCCAGCCACGACAGCCTGACCGGCCTGCCCAACCGGGCGTTCTTCGAAGGCCGGCTGATCCGTGCCCTGCGCAGCGCCAACAAGCTCAACGAGCGCATGGCGGTGCTGTTTCTCGACAGCGACCGGTTCAAGGAGATCAACGATAACTTCGGCCACGCCGCCGGCGATGCGGTGCTGGTGGCTGTGGCCACGCGGATTCGCGCGCAGTTGCGCGAGGACGACCTGGTGGCGCGCCTGGGCGGGGACGAATTTGCCGTGCTGCTGACCCCGCTGCACCGGGTCGAGGATGCCCAGCGCATCGCCGACAAGATCATCAGCAGCATGGAAGTACCGATTCAACTGCCCGGCAGCCTGTCGATCCTGACATCGCTGAGTATCGGTATTGCCGTGTACCCGGATCATGGTGCGACACCGGGCAGTCTGTTGAATGCCGCCGACGCGGCCATGTACCAAGCCAAGCGCGGTTCGCGAGGCGGGCAACACACAGTGGGGGCGGAGCCCCCTATCGTTCAGGTTCAAAACAGGAGCTAATTCCCTTGTTCTCGATGACGCAACGTTCGGTTCGACTGTTCAGCACTCTGGTGTTCATGGCCCTGCTGGCCCTGGCCGGCTGTCAGAGCGTGCCGCCCAAAGGTCTGACCCCGAAACAGATCGCGGTACTGAAACAGGAGGGCTTCGAACTGACGGATGAAGGCTGGGCCTTTGGCCTGTCGGGCAAGGTGCTGTTTGGCAGCGATGTGGAAACCCTGAACCAGGCCAGCACCGAGATCGTCCAGCGCATCGGCAAGGCGCTGCTCAGCGTCGATATCCAGAAGGTCCGGGTCGACGGTCACACCGACGCGTCGGGCAAGGAGGCCTACAACGTGCAACTGTCCGTGCGCCGGGCCAAGAGCGTGGTCAAGGTGTTGACCCAGGTTGGCATGCGTGAAGAAAACATCCAGCTGCGCGGCCTGGGCAGCAGCGAGCCGGTGGCCTCCAACAGCACCGTGGCCGGGCGTACCGAGAACCGTCGGGTGTCGATCGTGGTGATCGCCGACTGATCGACGACCTGCCGGGTTGCGGCTGCAGCCTTGCGGCCGCTAAGGGTCAGGGGGCGGCGAAGCGCATGCTGCGACTCTCGCCCATGAGCAGCGGCCGATTCTGCTCGGTCACCTCGCGGATGTAATCCCATAACAGGGTGATGCGCTTCAACTTCCTGAGATCCTCCCGGCAGTACATCCAGAATTGCCGGGTCAGGTTGATTTCCTTGGGCAGCACTGGCAGCAGGCGCGGGTCCTGGGCCGCCAGGAAGCACGGCAGGATCGCCAGCGAGCGGCCCTGCTGCGCTGCCACGTACTGGGCAATCACGCTGGTGCTGCGCAGGTTGGCGCTGGCCCCGGGCACCACATTGGCCAGGTACAGCAGCTCGGAACTGAAGGCCAGGTCATCCACATAGCTGATGAATTGATGCTTGCTCAGGTCGCCGGGGCGGCGGATCGGCGGGTGGCGATCGAGGTATTCCTGGGTGGCGTACAGCTGCAGGCGGTAGTCGCACAGCTTGCAGCACACATAGGGTCCGTGCTCCGGGCGTTCCAGGGCGATGACGATATCCGCCTCGCGCTTGGACAGGCTGATGAAGTGCGGCAGCGGCAGGATATCCACCGAGATTGCCGGGTAGGCGTCGAGGAAGTGGCTGAGTTGCGGGGTGATGAAGAAGGTGCCGAAGCCCTCGGTGCAGCCCATGCGCACATGGCCGGACAACGCCACTCCGGAGCCCGAGACCTGCTCGCACGCCATGTGCAGGGTGCTTTCGATGGACTCCGCATAACCCAGCAGGCGCTGGCCCTCGGCGGTGAGGACAAAGCCGTTGGTGCGGGATTTTTCGAACAGCAAGGTGCCCAGGGCGGTTTCCAGGGACCCGATGCGCCGCGACACCGTGGTGTAGTCCACCGCCAGGCGCTTGGCCGCGCTGCTGGCCTTGCGAGTGCGCGCCACTTCGAGGAAAAACTTCAGGTCGTCCCAGTTCAGGGTGCTTAGCGAGGTGATGTTTTTTTGCATGATGGACCGGATTTTATGTGCGTTCTTATTAGAAGTTTGCACATCTATACTCCAAAAACCGTCCGATACCAACTCGCGACAGCCCCTCTTTCAAGGCGCTTGCCCGCCTTGGTTTCCCTGCATAAGAACTCAAGAAGTCAGGAGACCCCATGAACGCATCCCTCAAGCCCGACGGCACCACCCTGCAACAGGTCAAACTGCTGATCGACGGTGAATGGGTCCAGTCCCAGAGCCAGGAATGGCACGACATCGTCAACCCGGCGACCCAGGAAGTGCTGGCCAAGGTGCCCTTTGCCACTGCCGCTGAAGTCGACGCCGCGATCGCTGCGGCCCAGCGCGCCTTCCAGACCTGGAAACTGACCCCGATCGGCGCGCGGATGCGCATCATGCTCAAGCTCCAGGCCCTGATCCGCGAGCACTCCAAACGCATTGCCGTGGTCCTCAGCGCCGAGCAGGGCAAGACCATCGCCGACGCCGAGGGTGACATCTTCCGCGGCCTGGAAGTGGTGGAGCATGCCTGCTCCATCGGCACTCTGCAGATGGGCGAATTCGCCGAAAACGTCGCTGGCGGCGTGGACACTTACACCCTGCGCCAGCCGATCGGCGTGTGCGCCGGGATCACCCCGTTCAATTTCCCGGCAATGATTCCGCTGTGGATGTTCCCGATGGCCATCGCCTGCGGCAACACTTTCGTCCTCAAGCCTTCCGAGCAGGACCCGCTGTCCACCATGCTGCTGGTGGAGCTGGCGGTGGAGGCCGGGGTGCCGGCCGGTGTGCTCAACGTAGTGCACGGCGGCAAGGACGTGGTGGATGCGCTGTGCACCCACAAGGACATCAAGGCGGTATCCTTCGTCGGTTCGACTGCGGTCGGCACCCACGTCTATGACCTGGCGGGCAAGCACGGCAAGCGCGTGCAATCGATGATGGGCGCGAAGAACCACGCCGTGGTGCTGCCCGACGCCAACCGCGAACAGACCCTCAATGCCCTGGTGGGCGCCGGCTTCGGCGCTGCCGGTCAGCGTTGCATGGCCACCTCGGTGGTGGTGCTGGTGGGGGCGGCGAAACAATGGTTGCCGGATCTCAAGGCCCTGGCGCAGAAACTCAAGGTCAACGCCGGCAGCGAGCCGGGCACCGATGTCGGCCCGGTGGTCTCCAAGCGTGCCAAGGCGCGGATTCTGGAGCTGATCGAAAGCGGCGTGAAAGAAGGCGCCAAGCTGGAGCTCGATGGCCGCGACATCAAGGTTCCGGGCTACGAGCAGGGCAACTTCATCGGCCCGACCCTGTTCTCCGGGGTGACCACCGACATGCAGATCTACACCCAGGAAATCTTCGGCCCGGTGCTGGTGGTGCTGGAGGTGGATACCCTGGACCAGGCCATCGCCCTGGTCAACGCCAACCCCTTCGGCAACGGCACCGGCCTGTTCACCCAGAGCGGTGCGGCGGCGCGCAAGTTCCAGAGCGAAATCGACGTCGGCCAGGTGGGCATCAACATCCCGATTCCGGTGCCGGTTCCATTCTTCAGCTTTACCGGCTCCCGCGGTTCCAAGCTTGGCGACCTGGGCCCCTACGGCAAGCAAGTGGTGCAGTTCTACACTCAGACCAAGACCGTCACCAGCCGCTGGTTCGACGATGACAGCGTCAATGACGGTGTGAACACCACCATCAGCCTGCGTTGAGGAGCCTGACATGAACATTGCATTTATCGGCCTGGGCAACATGGGCGCGCCCATGGCCCGCAACCTGATCAAGGCTGGCCATCAGTTGAACCTGTTCGATCTCAACCAGAGCGTGCTGGCCGAGCTGGCGCAACTGGGCGGGCGTATCAGTGCTTCGCCCAAGGCCGCCGCCGAAGGCGCCGAACTGGTGATCACCATGCTCCCCGCTGCGGCCCATGTGCGCAGCGTCTGGCTGGGCGAGGATGGGGTGCTGGCGGGTATTGGCCGCGGGGTTCCGGCGGTGGATTGCAGCACCATCGACCCACAGACCGCCCGTGAAGTGGCCGCAGCCGCCGCCAAGCAGGGCGTGGCCATGGCCGATGCTCCGGTATCCGGTGGCACCGGCGGTGCCCAGGCCGGGACCCTGACCTTCATGGTCGGCGCCAGCGCCGAACTGTTCGCCACCCTGCAACCGGTGCTGGCGCAGATGGGCCGCAACATCGTGCACTGCGGTGAAGTGGGCACCGGGCAGATCGCCAAGATCTGCAACAACCTGCTGCTGGGGATCTCGATGATCGGCGTCAGCGAAGCCATGGCCCTGGGGGATGCCCTGGGCATCGACACCCAAGTGCTGGCGGGGATCATCAACAGCTCCACCGGCCGGTGCTGGAGTTCCGACACCTACAACCCGTGGCCGGGCGTGATTGAGACCGCCCCGGCGTCCCGCGGCTACACCGGAGGCTTTGGTGCCGAGCTGATGCTCAAGGACCTGGGGCTGGCCACCGAAGCCGCGCGCCAGGCCCACCAGCCGGTGGTGCTCGGTGCCGTGGCACAGCAGCTGTACCAGGCCATGAGCCAGCGTGGGGAAGGTGGCAAGGACTTCTCGGCCATCGTCAACAGCTACCGCAAGCCGCAGTAAGGCGTCGCTTGTAGGGAGGGGGCGCTGGCGGGTTTGTGCGGCAATCTCAACGCCGCCAGTGGTCTCTCTGGGTATCGTCAAACAAGGCCCTGCGGCTCAGCAGCGGCTACAAGGGGCGATGTAGCCGCTGCCGCAGGCTGCGAACGGCTCCGCAGGAGACGCAGCGGTCTCAAACCCGGCAGAGGTTTGTCTGGGTATCGCCAGGCAAGGCCCTTCGGTCCTTTTCGCAGCTTCGCGGGCTCAGCAGCGGCTCCACGCGTCATTGAATGCAGCCCCTTCAGCCGGGGCATTTGCGGGAACCTGCGTCGGGCAGGTTCCCGCTTTTTTTTGCCCGGCTCAGTTCGGCCGGCTGGCAACGGTGCCGGAGGGAGGGTTGAGGCGGGTGTCGAGGCCGAAGCGTTCCTGGATCACCACCTGGTACAGCCCCTTGGCCAGCAGCGGATTGATCAGGATATTCCAGCTGTGCCGGGAAACCGACGAGGGCACCAGCACGAAAGGGTGGTCCGCCAGCAACTGATCGGCGAACTTCTGCTGGCCGGCGCTGGGAATCCCCGGCACCAGCCAGTTGGGGTTGGGAATACGGTTTTCATCGACCCGGTAGATGGCGGTCGGGTCCTGGATCAGGGCGCCGGTGAGTACATGGGGCACGCTGTCCAGGGCGGCAAAACCCTTGTGCACCGCCACTTCCAGAATCGCCGTGGCCGGGTCGGCGCTGGCGTACACCGCCTTCACGCCCTTGGAGTTCCAGCGGCCGCCACACAGCTCGGCGCCAATGCCGCTGTCCCAGCTGTCGGCGTGCCGGGCGGCGTCCAGCCGCCAGAAGTGAAGGGTGCTGCTGCCCGGCACACTGATCACTGATAGACCCCGTATTCCAGGCGGGTGAGGAACTCGTCCACCAGTTCGAAACCGATGGGGTTGGTCAGCAGGTCCACCGGTTTGTGGCCGTCCAGGCCCATCACCGGCTTGGCCATCCACTCCTGGGCCTCTTCACTGCTGCCGAAGATGTCCTCGGCCTTGGCCAGCACCTGGGCGAAGCGCACCGCACGGGCGCTCTGTTCCGGGTTCAGCGGCTCGTCCGGGGTTTTCAGGCGCCGGTGCAGGGTGCGTTCGGAAAGGCCGATGATCTTGGCCAGGATCTGTTCGTCCTTGAGCATGGGCACCGAGGAGACGAACTTGATGATCGCCGTCAGCGGGATGCCCTCCTCGGTCAGGCGATAGATCGAGATACGATCGTCAAAGCGTGCCCGGCCACCCAGAAGGATGTCCGAGGACTGCTCTTTCAATACCAGTTTGCCTCGCCGCTTGGGAACGAGGCCGGTGCCTGTCAGCGCGACCATGAGTGCTGCTCCTGCCTTTTGCCATTTGGCAGTGATTATATAGACATTTGGCAAAAGGCGCTGGCTTGAATCGCAACACGGCCAGGGGAGCCCGGCTGGCGCGGGCTCCCGGTATCGAGGGAGGGCTCAGGCGAAGACGAAGTACTTGCGCACGGTTTCCACCACTTCCCAGGTGCCTTTCATCCCGGGCTCCACCACGAAGATATCGCCGGCGCGCAGGTGGATGGGGTCGCGGCCGTCCGGGGTGATCACGCAATAGCCTTCCTGGAAATGGCAGTACTCCCACTTTTCATAGGCCACCCGCCATTTGCCCGGGGTGCAGATCCAGGTGCCCATGATCTTGCTGCCATCCTCGCTGGTGTAGGCGTTGAGGTTGACGGTGTGCGGATCGCCCTGGAGTTTTTCCCACTTGCAGGCGTCGAGCACCGGCAGCGGATGAGTGTCGCGAAGAACGGTGATGGGTTGGGACATGCTGTGCTCCTAGCAGGCAGAGAACTGAAGCCGCACCCTATAGCGCCTGGCGGGCAGGGGGTTGTCTGTACTCGACCTCGGGGTATCCAGAAGCGCAGCGCCGGCCCCGAGTCGAGGTGGCTGGGCGCAGGGCCGGGAAGAGGCGTGGCGGTTGCAAGATTCATTCGGCAAACAGGGCTTTGTTAGCAGTAATTGCGAAATATCCGCGACTGCCCGAGTTATTTCGCAAGAATCTTTACCGGTTTCGCTCGTATCATTCAGCTCGGAGTGACCTAAGAGCCGCACGAATGGAAAATACACCACGCTGGTGGGATATCAGCCCGCCGTTGAGTACCGCAACCCCGACCTGGCCGGGAGATACGCCGTTCCAGGAGGAGCGCGTCTGGCAGTTCGGCCCCGAGTGCCCGGTGAATGTCGGGCGGGTGACCCTGTCGCCCCACACCGGTGCCCATGTCGATGCGCCCCTGCATTACCGGCCGGACGGCCTGCCCATCGGTGAAGTATCGCTGGATGTCTACATGGGCCCGTGCCGGGTCCTGCACTGCCTGGACAGCGGTGCTCTGGTGCAGCCCGAGGCGTTGCTCGGGCGCCTCGAAAACTTGCCTGCGCGAGTGTTGCTGCGTACTTATCCACAGGCTCCGCTGAGTGCCTGGGACCCGGACTTTACTGCCGTTGCTCCAGCCACTGTCGAGCTGCTGGCCAGCCTCGGCGTGCGCCTGATCGGCATCGACACCCCGTCCCTCGACCCCCAGCAGTCCAAGACCATGGACGCCCACAACACCGTGGCCCGCCATGGCATGGCGATCCTCGAAGGCGTGGTTCTCGATGAGGTTGCCGAAGGCGACTACGAACTGATTGCCCTGCCACTGCGCTTCGCTCACCTGGACGCCAGTCCGGTGCGGGCGATCCTGCGCCCCCTGGCCGATTCATTCCTACAATAAATACACAGCTGGCCCTTCGCGCCGTTGTGCATCCCGATCCGGGCTGCGCAGCCAGCGATGGGCAACCGCTGCCTGAGGCGAGGAGCCCACGCGATGAGCCAATGTCCCTTTTCAAGCAATCCGCCGGCTGAGTGGCATAACGCCGAGCTGAATTTTTCCGACTCCATGAGCTACGGCGACTACCTGGACCTGGGGCGCATCCTCAGCGCCCAGCATCCCCTGTCGCCGGACCACAACGAGATGCTCTTCATCATCCAGCACCAGACCTCGGAGCTATGGATGAAGCTGATGCTGCACGAGCTCAAGGCGGCCCGCGAGCATGTGCGCCAGGGCCAGTTGCCGCCGGCGTTCAAGATGCTGGCGCGGGTTTCGCGGATTTTCGATCAACTGGTGCACGCCTGGGCGGTGCTGGCCACCATGACGCCGTCCGAGTACAAGTCGATCCGGCCTTACCTGGGCCAGTCCTCGGGCTTCCAGTCGTTCCAGTATCGGGAGATCGAATTCATCCTCGGCAACAAGAGCGCGGCCCTGCTGCGGCCCCATGCCCATCGTCCCGAACTGTTGCAATCGCTGGAAGCGTCGATTGCCACCCCGTCCATGTATGACGAGGCGATTGCCCTGATGGCCCGCAGCGGCTTGAGCATCGACCCTGCGCGCCTGGCACTGGACAGCACCACCACGACTCAGCATGACCCGTCGGTGGAAGCGGCCTGGCGCGAGGTCTACGCCAACCCTTCGGCCTATTGGGACCTGTACCAGTTGGCGGAGAAGTTCATCGACCTGGAAGACTCCTTCCGCCAGTGGCGCTTTCGCCATGTGACTACGGTGGAGCGCATCATCGGCTTCCAGCCCGGTACCGGTGGTACCGAGGGCGTGGGCTACCTGCGCAAGATGCTCGACACCGTGCTGTTTCCCGAACTGTGGCGAGTGCGCTCCTCGCTCTGACCCGAAAACGCCCCGCCTGCCGGGGCGTTTTCATGTGCCTGCCGGCGTCTGACTCCCTGAGACCCTGGTGCGGCCGCTGCCGCAGACTGCGATCGGCAGCGCAGCAGACGCGTTCTTGAGGTCTGGAAGGTCCTCCGGACCTTATCGCAGCCTGCGGCAGCGGCTACAGAGGTCGTTAGAGAGCAGCGGGCGCTAGCGGCAGTTGCGCTCTGGGGATAAGGTGGCCGCCTTCGGTGCACCATTTTTACTCTCTAAGGCAGACCACATGTCCCGGACCTTCGAGCTTGAAACCCTCAAGATGCGGCTCAGCGATCCTGAGTTCCGCCCTCTGGACCTGCACCAGCGCATCCAGCGCGCCTTGCGCGGGCTGATCCTCGACGGCGCCCTGGGCCCCGGCGTGAAGCTGCCGGCGACCCGGGCCCTGGCCAAGTCGCTGGCGGTATCGCGCGACACCGTGGAAAACGCCTATGTGCAGTTGCAGCGCGACGGTTTTGTCCTGCGGCGCAAAGGCTCGGGGAGCTATGTCTGCGAAACCATCGGTGCCCAATTGCGTGGCCCGTCCCGCCGGCGCCAGCTCCAGCAGGGGTTGCCGGCCCACAGCCCGGAACCGGGAGCGGGCCTGAGCCGGCGCGGCGCGGCACTGTTGGCGCGGGGTGGGGTCAGCGATCAGCAGGCGGTCACGGCCTTCGCTACCGGTTTGCCGGAAACCCGCAGCTTCCCGCTGGAGGTCTGGGAGCGCCTGCAACGCCAGGCATTGAAGGATTACCGTGCCAGCGTGCTGCTGCATGGCGATCCCCAGGGCGCGCTGCCCCTGCGCAAGGCGATTGCCGCCTACCTCAACCTGGAACGCGGGGCCAAGGTGCAGCCCGAGCAGATCCTGGTGCTGAGCAGCACTCGCCAGGCGCTGTTCCTGTGCGCGCAACTGCTGGTGGACGCCGGCAAGCCGATCCTGATGGAGAACCCAGGCTACTTCGGCGCGCGCAAGGCCTTCGAGGCGGCCGAGGCGCGGATCGTGCCCATTGATGTGGATGGCCAGGGCATCCGCACCGACCTGTTGCGAGCCGACCGCAGCGGCGCCCGCTGTGTCTATGTGACGCCCTCGCACCAGTACCCCACGGGTGCCACCCTGTCCCTGGAGCGCCGCCTGGAGCTGACCCGCTGGGCCGCCGAGCACGACCGATGGATCATCGAGGACGACTACGACAGCGAGTTCCACTACGAGGGCCTGCCCACCGCCTGCGTCCAGGGCCTGGACCCGTTTCGGCGCACCCTGTACATCGGCACCTTCAGCAAGACTCTCTATCCGGGCTTGCGCATGGGCTACATGATCCTGCCCGCCGAACTGGTGGGGGCCTTCAGCAGTGCCCGCAGCATCATGGACGGGCACACGCCGCAGATCCTCCAGCTGACCCTGGCGCGGTTCATGGAGGAGGGGCACTACAACGCCCATGTACGGGCCATGCGCAAGCTCTACGCCGGGCGCCGGCAGGCCATGCTCGAGGCCATAGGCCGGCATTTGCCGGGCATTGCCAGGGCCTTGCCGCCACCCGGCGGGTTGCAGGTCCCGTGTCTTCTGGAGCCCGGCTGGAGCGAGGAGCTGACCCAGCAACGCGCGGCCAGGGCTGGCATCCAGTTGCCGGGGCTCAGCCGGCTTTATGCGGGCGAGCAGAAGCAGCAGGGCTGGCTATTGGGCTATGCGTCCCTGAGCGCCCATGAGATCGAGGCGGCGATGGCGCGTCTGGCCCAGGCCCTGGGAAAGGCCTAGCCAGCGGCCTTTTTCCAGCGCCGGCGGTCAGGGCTTGGCGCGTTCCAGTGCCAGGGCGCTGCGCGGGCCCAGGATCAACAGGTGCACGGTCAGCCCGGCAACCAGCCCCCAGAAGGCACCACCGATCCCCAGCAGAGTGACGTTGGCGGCAGTGGCAAGGAAGGTGATCAGCGCGGTTTCCCGAGTGGCCGTATCGGCCATGGCGTTGGCCAGGCTGCCGCCGATTGCCCCCAGCAATGCCAGGCCGGCCAGGGTGGTGATAAAGGCCTTGGGCAAGACCATGAACAGGGTCGCCAGGGTGACCCCGAAGGTCCCCACCAGGATGTAGAAAACGCCGCAGGCGATACCGGCGATATAGCGTTTGCCCGGGTCCGGGTGGGCATCCTCGCCGGTACAGATCGCCGCGGTGATCGCCGCCACGTTGAATGCGTGAGCGCCGAACGGCGCCATGATCAGCGAGCCCAAACCGGTGACCGTGAGCAGCGGGTTGGCGCTGGTCTGGAAGCCGTCATTGCGCAACACCAGCATGCCCGGCATGTACTGGCCGGTCAGGGTGATGACGAACAGTGGCAGGGCCACGCCGAGCAAGGCCGACACGGAGAACTGTGGCGCAGTGAACAGGGGAGCGGCGAAGCTCAGGTGCACGCTGGCGAAGTCGACCCGCTCCTGGACGATCAGCAACGCCAGGCCGATGAACAGGATGCCCACCACGGCAAAGCGTGAAGTGAAGCGCCGCAGCACCGCATAGGACAGTACCAGCACGATCACCAGCAGTGGATCGGCACTCGCGCCGCCAAAGGCGTTGATCCCGAACTGCAGCAGGATGCCTGCCAGCAAGCCAGCCGCGATGCCCTTGGGAATCAGGCGCACCAGCTTGTCGAAAGCCCCGGACCCGCCCAGGACGATGAACCCCAGGGCGCAAACCAGGTAGGCGCCGATCACCTCGGCATAGGGCGTGAAGGGCATCACCGTGGCCAAGAAGGCCGCCCCGGGGGTAGACCAGGCGGTAATGATCGGCGCCCTGTAGCGCAGGCTCAGCCATATGCCGCTCAGGCCCACGCCCAGGGACACGGCCCAGACCCAGGAGGTGGTCTGGGCGGGTGTCAGCCGGGCCAGTTCAGCGGCCTGGAACACCAGGATGAAGGTCCCGCCATAGTTCACCAGCACTGAGATCAGTGCTGCCACGGTGGGAGAGAAGATATCGGCCGGTCTAAGGCCTGTCGCGGTTCTGTTCATAAGCCACTCTCCGTCAAGGAACAGGCTCCCTGGCCCAAACGCCGGGAGAGGCCCGATTCTAGGTAACGGATGGACTATCGTTTCGAGCCACATTCTTGTTTGCTGGCAGACCACTTTGGCGGCGCCGACAAAAAAGCCCGGCCTTGGATAAGGCCGGGCTCGGGGGTGTGGCGTGAACCTGTGGGCTTAGCGCAGGGCGGGTTGCGAAGCTTTCTTCGCCCGGCTCAGGAGGTAGAAGCCCCAGATCACCAAGACCCACACCGGGATCGCGTACACCGAGGCACGGATGCCGGGGATCATCCACATCACGCCGACGATCATCACCATGAAGGCCAGGCACAGGTAGTTGCTCAGCGGCGACCAGAAGGCCTTGAACGAAGGCACCACGCCCTGCTCGGCCATGGCCTTGCGAAAGCGCAGGTGGGTCAGGCTGATCAGCGCCCAGTTGATCATCAATGCGGCCACCACCAGGGCGAACAGCAACTCCAGCGCTTCATGGGGCGCCAGGTAGTTGACCAGCACGCAGAGCAGGGTGATCAGCGCGGAAATGCCCAGGGCCAGGATCGGCACGCCCTGCTTGTTGAGCTTCATCAGCGCCTTGGGTGCGTCACCCTGTTCGGCCAGGCCATAGAGCATGCGGCTGTTGCAGTACACGCCGCTGTTGTACACCGACAGCGCCGCAGTCAGGACCACGAAGTTGAGGATCTGCGCTGCGGCATCACTGCCGATCAGCGAGAAGATCTTCACGAACGGGCTGCTGCTGTAGGCGTCGCCGCCAGCGTTGAGGCTCACCAGCAGTTCGTCCCACGGGTACAGCGACAGCAGCACCGCCAGGGCGCCGACGTAGAAGATCAGCACCCGGTAGACCACCTGGTTGATGGCCTTGGGAATGACCTTGCGCGGTTCGGCGGCTTCGGCGGCAGTGATGCCCACCAGTTCCAGGCCGCCGAAGGAGAACATGATGAAGGCCATGGCCATCAGCAGGCCGGTGCCGCCGTTGGGGAAGAAGCCGCCGTGTGACCACAGGTTGCTCACCGAGGCCTGGCTGCCGCCGCTGCCGCTGAACAGCATGTAGCAGCCGAGGACGATCATGCCGACGATGGCCACTACCTTGATAATGGCGAACCAGAACTCGGCCTCGCCGAAGAACTTCACGTTCATCATGTTGATCAGGTTGACCAGCACGAAGAACACCGCGGCGCTGACCCAAGTGGGGATCTCCGGCCACCAGAACTGCACGTACTTGCCCACCGCAGTGAGCTCGGCCATGCCCACCAGGACATACAGCACCCAGTAGTTCCAGCCCGCGAGAAAGCCGAAATAGCCGCCCCAGTACTTGTGCGCGAAGTGGCTGAAGGAACCGGCCACCGGCTCCTCGACAATCATTTCCCCCAGTTGGCGCATGATCAGGAAGGCAATGAACCCGGCAATCGCGTAGCCCAGGATCATCGAAGGTCCGGCGGATTTGAGAACCCCGGCCGAGCCGAGGAACAGTCCGGTGCCGATCGCCCCGCCCAGGGCGATCAGCTGAATATGGCGGTTCTTCAAGCCACGCTTGAGTTCACCCTGCTTCAAGGTTTGATCCA
Organism: Pseudomonas sp. NFPP25; assembly: GCF_900116505.1. Classification (NCBI taxonomy): domain Bacteria; kingdom Pseudomonadati; phylum Pseudomonadota; class Gammaproteobacteria; order Pseudomonadales; family Pseudomonadaceae; genus Pseudomonas; species Pseudomonas sp. NFPP25. The sequence continues at coordinate 23,982 of NZ_FPBG01000003.1, forward strand.
CTAATGTGCGCTCTCTTCTAGTTGTTATCAGGATCGATCGGGGTCGATCACGGCGAATGCTGACGGGATCAGATATTACTCTCGGTGAACCGCTCGTAATACAGCTGAACGCGGTTAAGTTGCTGTTCTTGCAGCCAGATCCGGATCGAATCGACCATTGGCGGCGGCCCGCACACATACATGTCGGTGTCCTGGTCCCGCAGTTCGCTGCTGTCAAAGTGTTTGCTGATGTAGCCGCGCTTGCCCGGCCAATCCGGGTCGGCGTCGCTGATCACCGGGGTGAAGCGAAAGTCCGCCAGGCGTTCGCCATGGGCCTGGATCCGCTCCAGCTCGCACAGGTCGCGGCTGTGGCGCACGCCGTAGTACAGGTGCACCGGCTGCTGGCAGCCCTGCTCGACGATCTGTTCGAGCATCGCCAGCAGGGCCGAGAGCCCGGTGCCACCGGCCACCAGGATCAGCGGACGGCTGATCTGGCGCAGGTAGAAGGCCCCCAGCGGCGCCTCCAGCTGGAGGGTGTCGCCCACCAGGCAGCGCTCGCGGATGTAATTGCTCATCACCCCGTCGGGCAGCAGGCGGATCAGGAACTGCAACTGGTTGTCCGCCGCCGGCCGGTTGGCGAAGGAGTAGGCCCGGCTAGTGCCGGTACCGGGGATGCTCAGGCGGGCGTACTGGCCCGGGAGGAAATCCAGTGGCGCCTGATGGCCGCCCAGGTCCAGGTGGAGGATGGCGGTGCTTTCGGACACCTGGCGCACGTCGATCACCGAGCCCTGCAACTGCACCGGGTCGGCGCTGTGGCACAGGCTGGAGTCGAAATCGAAATAGAACGCTGCGTCGGACTGCACCCGGGTCTGGCAGGTGAGCATCTTGCGTTGCTCCAGGTCCTGGGGCGAGAGCGCTTCCTCGTCCACATAGTCCTGGCTGTACTGGCCGGACTCGCAACGGCCCTGGCAGGTGCCGCACACCCCTTCGCGGCAGTCCAGGGGGATCTTGATGCCGTTGCGCAGGGCGGCGTCGAGCAGGATTTCATTGGCCTTGACCGGGAAGAACAGGGTCTTGCCGTCGGCAAAGCTGAACGCGACCTTGTGCGTCATGGGAGAACTTCCGTGGGTCAGAGGTGATAGAAATCGAGCACCGAGTTGATCGTGTCGTTGAGCAGCAGCACGTGCTTGCGCTGGATCAGCCAACTGTCGCCCTGGGGCTTGAGGTCGTAGGTGGCGTGGCCGTAGAACTCCTCGGAAGTGGCCAGGCGATAGAACAGCGTGTGCCAGTTCAGGCGTACCCGCAGCAGGCCGTTGTCGCCCTCGGCAATGCGCAGGTTGCTGACCATGTGCAGGGTGCGCGGCATAGGGATGGTCGAGGCCGCCTTGCCGGTGCGCAGGCGGAACACCCGGTCCTCCAGCCCCGAACGGTTGGCGTAGTAGATCAGCGACATCTCGCGTTTCGGGTCCCGGGTGTAGACGTGTTCCGAGTCCCACTGGGGCAGGTGGAACTCGCTGTCCACGGCAAACAGTTGCAGGTAGGCGTCCCAGTCCTGGGCATCGCAAAGCTCGGACTTGCGGTAGAAGAATTGCTCGATCTGGTACTGCAGTTGCGCATTCATGATCACACCTCACGCAGTTTCAGGGGCCGGCGCTGCAGGCCGTCGAGGAGGAATTTCTGCCAGTTGCGGTGCTGGTTGACGTACAGCCCCTCATGGGTGATCTCGGTGCCGGTCATGGCCGGCTGGATGCCCAGGTTCTCGCTGTTGGCGGTGGGCCCGCTGACCCAATGCTGGCGCCCGCGGGAGATGTCGCTCCAGCGCTCCAGGCGCCCCTGGAAGCCGCGCTGGGCCTCGCGGAACTCCACCAGGTCGTCCGGCGTGCCCATGCCCGAGACGTTGAAGAAATCCTCGAACTGGCGGATGCGGTTTTCCCGGTCGGCGTCGCTCTCGCCCTTGACCCCGATGCACTGGCTGATGATCTCGGTCTTGTTCCAGGCAATGGGGCGGATGATCCGCAACTGGGAACTGATCTGGTCGAGGAAGAACAGGCTGGGGTAGATGTTCAGGTTGCGCAGGCGGTGCATCATCCACTCGGCCTTGGCCTGGCCGTGCTCGGCCACCAGGCGCGGCATGATGCTGGCGTAGCCGGAGCGCACCGCCGGGTTGGGCATTTCGCTGAACAGCACGCTGTGGCCGTTCTCGAAGGCGAACCAGCCATCGTCGGTGCTGGCGTCGCCGGCGCCGAGCTTGCTGTAGTCCAGGGTGGCGCTGCTGCCGGCGCCGCTGTCGGCGTTGACCTGCTGGCGGTGCTGCACCGTGGCCACGTAGTTGTAGTGCACGGTGCTGACGTGATAACCGTCCAGGCCGTTCTCGTTCTGCAGCTTCCAGTTGCCGTCGTAGGTGTAGGCGGACTTGCCCGGCAGCACCTCCAGCTCACCGTCGGGGGACTGGGCGACCATCATGTCGAAGAAGATCCTGGCGTCGCCGAGGAAGTCTTCCAGGGAATTGTCGGCGGCCACGTCCAGGCTGATGAAGACGAAGCCCTTGTAGCTCTCGATGCGGGCCTTCTTCAGGCCGCGGGTGGCCTTGTCGAAGCCCTCGTCGTATTCCCCTGGCGCCTTGACCTTCACCAGGCGCCCGTCGCTCTTGTAGCACCAGGCATGGAAGGGGCAGGTGAAGGTGGACTGGTTGCCCTTGCCAACCCGGGTCAGGGTGGTGCCGCGGTGCTGACAGGCGTTGACCAGGGCATTGAGCCGGCCCTCGCCGTCGCGGGTGATGATCATCGGCTGGCGCCCGGCGCGCATCGTGATGAAGTCGTGGTTGTTGGGCAGCTCGCTTTCGTGACAGGCGTAGATCCAGTTCTTCTCGAAGATCAGCTCCATCTCCAGGTCGAACAGCTCGGGTTCGGTGAACATGTCCCGGGCGATACGGAACACCCCGTCCGCGGGACGAAAATCCAGGCAGCTGCCGATGAAGTCTTGCCACTGCTCGACGTTTCTTGCACCACTCATGAGTCGGTACCTTTTTTATTCAGGCCAATCGGGTGCAGTCATTAGAGAGAGGGGAGGGGGCCTGCGGCTATCCGCTTAGTCGGCCAAGGTCATCCACAAAATTGCCCGTTCCCGGCAAGGCATGGAGCAGCGGGCCCCTGGGTAGCATCTACCCAGCATCGTGCAGGCAAGCGATGGATGGCTGCCTGTTGGTGCGCTGATCGGCTACTGTGAGCGCAGCCAATGAGAGTGATGGGGCCCGGTTATCCACTTAGTCGACGATTGCTATCCACTGGGTTGGCAGCGCCGTCGGCTGGCGCAAAACTTGCCCTGTCATACAAGACGCGCCGTCAGAGCGCGCTGAATAAAAATTGCCGTGGGTGCGCCGTGATGAATAGCAAGGCTGATGGGCAGTTTCGCGAGATTCGTATCGATCGCTTTGACCTTGAAGGGGCCAGGAACTGGATGGCGGGAATCTGTGGGCCTCACCGCCTGGAAACCGCCAACCCCGAACGCATTCGTTTCCACCACAGTGCCAACGTGCTCAGGTCCCGTTCCACGACCCTGGGCATCATCGAATACGGCACCGATGTGGTGGTGGATATCCAGGACACCGAGCGCTTCAGCAGCTACAGCCTGAGCCTGCCGCTGTGCGGCGAGCAGGAACTGAGCAAGGACGGGCGCCTCTTGCGCTCGGACCGCGGCCAGGGGGTGATCATCGCCCCCAACGAAAGCCAGGTGCTGGCCATCTCCGGAGACTGTCGCAAGCTGCAGGTGGTGATTTCCCGGCCGGCCATGAGCGAGGCCCTGGAGGGCCTGTTGCAGCGCCCGGTGCTGGAGCCGCTGCGTTTTGAGCCCGGCATGGATGCGCTGCACGGTGCCGCCGCGGCCTGGTGGCGCATGGCGCAGCATTTCATCGGCGAACTGGCCCAGGGCAACGAGCTCTATGAACAGCTGGCCTTCACCCGGGAAATCGAAAGCTCATTGATCAAGGGCCTGATCCTGGCCCAGCCCAACAACTACTCCAGCGAGTTGCGGGCGATGCTCGGGGTCAAGCTGCCCCACTATCTGGTACGGGCCCGCCAGCACTTGCATGAACATGCCCGCGAGACCGTGCACCTGGAAGACCTGGAGGCCGCCGCCGGCGTCTCGCGCTTCAAGCTGTTCGAGGCCTTTCGCAAGTACTTCGCCCTGTCGCCCATGGCCTACCTCAAGCGCCACCGGCTCAATGGCGTGCGCCAGGAAATTCTCGAGCACGGCTCGGCGCGCAACATCTCGGAGATTGCCCTGGGCTGGGGCTTCACCCACCTGGGGCGGTTCTCCGCCGAGTACCGCAAGCTGTTCGACGAAACCCCGAGCGTCACTGCCCAGCGTCACCCCGCGCGGCGACCGGCCGGGTTCTAGGACGGCTTACTTGCGCTGCACCAGGTCCAGCAGGCTGTTCTGTTCCTTGATCTTCTGCAGGACGATTTCCGAGCGGATGTCGGTCACGCCCGAGGCCCGGTTCAGATGGTTGACGATGAAATCCGAGAAGTGCTTGAGGTTGCGCGCCTGGATGCGCAGCACGTAGTTGCTGGCGCCGGTGATCACGTAGGCGGCCACCACTTCCGGCCACTGCTGGACCTTGCCGATAAAGGTCTCGTGCCAGCCTTCCACGTCCTGGCGCAGGGACACGTGGACGATCGCCTCCAGCTCGATGCCCAGGCGCTCGGCATTGAGCTGGGCGCGATAGCCGCTGATGATCCCCTCCGTTTCCAGCAGGCGCAGGCGGCGCAGGCAGGCCGAGGGCGAGAGGGCGACTTTCTCCGCCAGTTCCTGATTGCTGATACGCCCGTCCTGTTGCAGGAAGTAGAGGATGCGCAGGTCCGTGGAGTCGAGGGTCATGGTTGGCATAAATCCGCGTTTTTTATTGGAGGATTAGAATTTTATTCGAGATTAGTACGACAGCGCGCTGCACTTTGCACGAAAATTCTCCCGGCCTTCGTCCATTATTTCTCAAGTTTTCGGGTTTCCAGGACCCCGTGCCCGGCCCCTTCCGGTGGGCATGACATTGACCAAGACAGGACTGCCAATGATCGATAAAAACCACTGCCTGCGTCTCGATGAACAGGACCCCCTGGCGCCGCTGCGCCAACAGTTCAGCCTGCCCGAAGGGGTGATCTACCTCGATGGCAACTCCCTTGGTGCCCGCCCCGTGGCGGCTGCCGAGCGGGCCCGGCAGGTGATCGAGCAAGAGTGGGGCGAGGGCCTGATCCGCAGCTGGAACACGGCCGGCTGGCGTGACCTGTCCCAGCGCCTGGGGGATCGGCTGGCGCCGCTGATCGGTGCGGGTGCTGGTGAGGTGGTCATCACCGATACCACTTCCATCAACCTGTTCAAGGTCCTCAGCGCCGCCCTGCAGGTCCAGGCCGGACGTGCGCCCCTGCGGCGGGTGATCGTCTCCGAAAGCAGCAACTTTCCTACCGACCTGTACATAGTCGAAGGCCTGACGCAGCTGCTGCAGCAGGGGTACTCCCTGCGCCTGGTGGACAGCCCGGAACAACTGCCGGCGGCCATCGGCCAGGACACCGCGGTGGTGCTGCTGACCCACGTCAACTACAAGACCGGCTACATGCACGACATGCAGGCGACCACCGGGCTGATCCACGAGGCGGGCGCCCTGAGCATCTGGGACCTGGCCCACTCGGCCGGTGCGGTGCCGGTGGACCTGGGCCGCAGCGGCGCCGACTACGCCATCGGCTGCACCTACAAGTACCTCAATGGCGGCCCCGGCTCCCAGGCCTTCGCCTGGGTCGCTCCGGCGCTCTGCGACCTGGTTACCCAGCCGCTGTCCGGCTGGTTCGGCCATGCCCGGCAGTTCGACATGGCTACCCGCTACGAGCCTTCCAGCGGCATTGCCCGCTACCTGTGCGGCACCCAGCCGATTACCTCTCTGGCCATGGTCGAATGCGGCCTGGAAGTCTTCGAACGGACCGACATGCAGAGCCTGCGGCGCAAGTCCCTGGCGCTGACCGACCTGTTCATCGAACTGGTGGAGCAGCGCTGCGCCGGTCACGAGCTGAAGCTGGTGACCCCGCGTGAGCATGCCAAGCGTGGCAGCCACGTGAGCTTCGAGCACCCCGAAGGCTACGCGGTGATCCAGGCCCTGATCGCCCGGGGCGTGATCGGCGATTACCGCGAGCCGCGGATCATGCGTTTCGGCTTCACTCCGCTGTACACCCGCTTCAGCGAGGTGTGGGACGCGGTGCAGATCCTCGGTGAAATCCTCGACCAGAAAACCTGGGCCCAGGCGCAATTCCAGGTGCGCCACAGCGTGACCTGAGACGTGTTTCACCCCCTGGTTGCCGCCCTGTGCGGCGACCAGGCCAGCGGCACAAGGACGGGCCGTCACAACGATTTATACGTGCACACAACAATAAAGAGGCACTCAAAGTGACCACCTCCAACAAGGGTTTCGAAGCGATATCCAATCGCGAGCACGGCCTCAGGCGGCAGTTGACCGCCGGCCAGATGAGCATGATCGCCATCGGCGGGGCCATTGGCACCGGGCTCTTCATGGGCAGCGCCTACGCCATCGGTTATGCCGGCCCCAGCGTGCTGCTGAGCTACGCCATCGGCGCGTTGATCACCCTGATCCTGATGGGCTGCCTGGCGGAAATGACCGTGGCCCATTCCACCTCCGGCTCCTTCGGTGCCTACGCCGAGTTCTACGTCAGCCCGCTGGCCGGCTTCCTGGTGCGCTATGCCTACTGGGCGGCCATCGTGCTGGCGGTGGGGGCCGAAGTCACGGCCATCGCCATGTACATGAAGTACTGGTTCGCCAACGTTCCGGAGTGGGTGTGGATCATCTCCTTCTCCAGCGTGCTGATCGTGCTCAACGGCATCAGCGTGAAGACCTTCGGCAACTTCGAATACTGGTTTTCCACCATCAAGATCGCCGCCATCGTCGGCTTCATCATCCTGGCGGTGTACGTGGTGTTCGGCTCTGGCAACCCCGACTACGGGCTGCACAACTACAGTGCTCACGGCGGCTTCTTTCCCAACGGTTTCGAAGGCATGTGGATTGCCGTGATCGTGTCGATCTTCAGCTACCTGAGCGTGGAGATGATCGCGGTGGCGGCGGGGGAGGCCAAGGACCCGCAACGCGCGGTGAAACAGGCCTTTCGCGCCACTATCGTGCGCCTGGTGGTGTTCTATCTGCTGACCCTGGCGCTGATGCTGGCCATCGTGCCCTGGGCCCAGGCCGGCAAGGCCCAGAGCCCGTTCGTCACGGTGATGCAGACCATCGGTATTCCCGGGGCCACCGGGGTGATGAATTTCGTGATCCTGATCGCCGCGCTATCGGCGATGAACAGCCAGCTCTACATCACCACACGGATGATGTTCAGCCTGTCCCGCGCCGGCTATGCGCCCAAGTCCATGGGGGCCCTGAGCAAGAACGGGATTCCGCTCAATGCCCTGCTGCTGTCCAGCTCCGGCATCGCCCTGGCGACCCTGGTCAACGTGCTGTACCCCGAGAGTTCGTTCACCCTGATGATGGCGATCTCGATGTTCGGCGCGATCTTCACCTGGTTCATGATCTTCCTCACCCACTACTGCTTCCGCCGCTATCACCAGCGCCACGGCGAGCAGCAGTTGTCGTTCCGCATGCGCCTGTTTCCCTACAGCACCCTGCTGGGGCTGGTGCTGATGGGGGCGGTGATGATCACCACCTTCTTCACCGAGGCGTTCAAGATGACCCTGGTGTTCGGGGTGCCGTTCCTGCTGTTGCTGACCCTGGTCTATTACCTGTGCTTTCGTAAGCCGCGGGTGGTCGCCGGCTTGTCGGAGGTCTGAAGCAAGGCCGCCCGGGCGGTCCTAGCGGCTGCCCAGGGGGCATTCCTCTCGCGCCTGTTGCAGGCTGGTCTCGAACAGCTCGAGCCGGCCCTGCAACTGCTGCAAATCCTCGATCTGCTGTTGCAGCTCGCGCTTTTTCTGCGCCAGGGCCGCCTGGGCCCGGTCCCAGGGGAAGGCCTGCCCCTGGTGGGTGGCGAACACCTGCTGCAGTTCCTTGAGCTTGAAGCCCAACTGCTGGGCGCACTTGATGAATATCAGTTGCTCGACGCTCTGCGCGTCATACAGGCGGTAGCGACCCTGGCGTGGCGCTTCGGGCAAGAGGCCGATGGCCTCGTAATGACGGATGCTCTTGACCGTGGTTCCGGACAGTTGCGCGGCTTGGCCGATGTACATGAAGGCTCCTTTTCCAGTACCGGGTCGTCGGGCGGTGGACGGCGTTGCGCATTATCCGGCGCTTTCACTGCCTGGCAAGCTGCTCCACTTGCAGCAGCCAGTCGGCCCGGCGTTCCTGGCTGGCGTCCAGCACCGGGCCGAAGGTCAGGGTGCGCAAGGGCTTGATGCCGCAGAAGGCCAGGGTGGTGCGGCGCATCTGCTGCAAGCCGGGCATGCGGTAGAACCAGCGGAAGTACCAGGGCGGTGTATCCATGGTCACCAGCAGGTGGGCGCTGCGGCCCTTTAGCAGCTGCTCCGGAAAGGCTTTGCCGGGGCGGTACTTGAAGGCGAAGCCCGGCAGCAGCACGCGATCGAGAAAGCCCTTCATCAGTGCCGGAATGCCGCCCCACCAGATGGGGAAGACCCAGGTCAGGTGCTCGGCCCAGAGGATGTCGGCCTGGGCCTGCTGCAGGTCTTCTTCCAGGGGCTGGATCTGGCGATAACCTTCGCGCAGCACCGGGTCGAAATGCAGGTCGCCGAGCTTGAGCTGGCGCACTTCATGGCCGGCTTCCTGCGCCGCTTTCACGTAGCGCTCGCTCAATGCCGCGCACAGGCTGTGGCGCGAAGGGTGGCCGAGAATCACCAGGATGCGTTTGCTCATTGCCGTGGTCCTTGAGGAATAAACCCCAAGGCTAAAGTCTGCCCCTAAGGGGAGAGTCAAGGCTCCAGCAGCGCACGGCACAAGCCCTGGGCATACAGGGGCAGGGCGTTGAAGTCGCGGGCGCACAGCAGCAAGCGGCGGCGTGCCCAGGCCTCGTTCAAGGGGCGGCTTTGCAGAGCCAGGTGCAGGTTGCGTTGCAGGGCCGCCAGGGGCACCAGGGCCAGCCCGGCGCCGCGGGCCACCATGCGCAGCACGGCGTCGAAGCCTTCGGCGCGGATGCGCAACTGCATGCGCCGGCCCAGGTGCAGGGCCTGTTCCTCCAGGTACACCGCCAGGGCGCTGTGGCTGGCCAGGCCGACATAGTCGTGGGCCAGGCTGTCGCTGAAGCTGGGGGCCGCCAGGGCACCCAAGGGGTGGTCCGGGGGCATCACCAGCACCAGGGGGTCGTCGCGAAAGGCCCGGGTCATCAGGCCCTGAGTGTCCACCGCATCGGAGACGATCCCCAGGTCCGCCGCGCCCTGGCGCAGGGCGTGGGTGATGCGCTGGCTGGGCAGCTCCTGCAGCTCGATATCGACATGGGGCTGGCTGTGCAGGAAGTCTGCCAGCAGCTCTGGCAGGTACTCGCTGAGTGCGGTGGTGTTGCACAGCAGGCGCACCTGGCCCTTGACCCCCCTGGCGTATTCGCCAAGGTCCTGCTGCAGGTGCTCGGCGTACAGCAGCAGCGTTCGTGCATGCTGGGCCAGGGCCTTGCCGGCGGCTGTCGGGCGGATGCCACGACGCCCGCGTTCGAGAAACTCGATGCCCAGCGAGGCCTCCATGGCGCGGATTCGAGCGCTGGCGGCGGCCAGCGACAAGTGGCTGCGAGCGGCACCGGCGGTGATGTTGCCGGCCTCCAGAATGTTCAGGTACAGGCGCAGGTCGATCAGGTCGAAGTGCATGGGGCATCTCTCGGGGAGCGTCATTTTTGCAGGAGCCGGCTTGCCGGCGAAGAGGCCGCTGGGTTTTGCGCAAATCTCGAAATCGCTTTCGCTGGCAAGCCAGCTCCTAGGGCGGTACGGGCAATAGGTTTTTGTATATGCCTATTGCCGGGCAAGAGGCTGGCTCAGTATATGGCAGATTTTCAGCAGGGCGAGCAGGGCGCAGGATAGGCCCATGAATAGCTCGCTCGCGTTTTATCAGAATCTCGGAATGGCCCTTTCCCTGTTGGTGATCGGCACTTTTGTGCTGGCCGGCATGGTCAAGGGGGTGATCGGTCTTGGCCTGCCCACCGTTGCCATGGGCCTCTTGGGGTTGGCTATGGCACCGGCGCAGGCTGCGGCCCTGCTGATTATCCCGGCGACCCTGACCAATCTCTGGCAACTGGCCTTGGGCGGGCATCTGCCGGCCTTGCTCAAGCGCCTGTGGCCGATGCTGCTGGCGATCTTTGCCGGCACCGCCGCCGGCTCCCTGTGGCTGGGAATCGACGCCGGGCATTGGGTGGTGCGGGGCTTGGGGGCGGCGCTACTGCTATATGCCCTGAGCGGCTTGCTGTTGCCGACCCTGCGAGTGTCGGCGGCCCAGGAGCGCTGGCTGGGGCCGCTGTGCGGGCTGGTCACCGGGGTCATCACCTCGGCCACCGGGGTGTTCGTGATTCCGGCGGTGCCCTACCTGCAAGCCCTGGGGCTGAACAAGGATCAGCTGGTGCAGGCCCTGGGCCTGTCGTTCACCGTCTCGACCCTGGCCCTGGCCGGCGGCCTGCTGTGGCGCGGCGCCCTGGGCGGCGCCGAGCTGGGGGCCTCGCTGCTGACCCTGGCCCCGGCGCTGCTGGGCATGTGGCTGGGGCAGTGGTTGCGCCAGCGCATCAGCGCCCAGTTGTTCAAGCGGGTGTTCTTTGTCGGCATGGGCCTCTTGGGCGGGCACTTGCTGATCAGCGGCTAGCTTTTGCTCAGCGGCCAGCCGCGGCCGGGCTGAGCATGTCGATGGCGCGGATCTGGAAGTCCTGCTCCAGGTAGTCCATGCGCGCGTCGAGAAACTGCTGCATGTGCGGCAGGCTGGAGTGGCTATCCAGCGCCTCCTGGGAAGCCCAGACCTCATAGAAAATGAACAGGCTCGGGTCCTGTCGGTCCCGCAGCATGTGGTATTCGATGCAGCCGGCTTCAGCGCGGCTGGCGGCTACATGGCCGAGAAAGAACGCCTCGAAGGCATCAGCCCGTTCCGGGCGGGTCTTGGCGTGAAGGATGAAGGCCTGGGGTGTGGGCATAAGGAGCACTCTTGCTGATGGGGAGGTCGGCAAAAATTCTAAGGCAACAATCAACCATTGATTCGTGCGTTTGAGTCAAATGTATTTTGAACAACCCGGGCTTATTCTCCGGCCCTGGCCTGATTAACCTGCCGCCATCGTTTTCAATCTTCACAGCCCGCCGCTACCGATGCGCAACGGGTTGTTCCCGATGAGGCTGGATCATGAAAAAAGTACTGCTGCTCAATGGCGCCAAGCAATTCGCCCACTCCGATGGCCGCTACAACGCCACCCTGCACGACACCGCCCTGGCGGTACTGGATCGTGGCGGCCTGGAGGTCAAGGTCACCCATATCGACGAGGGCTACGACATCCAAGAAGAAGTGGCGAAGTTTCTCTGGGCTGACGTGATCGTCTATCAGATGCCCGGCTGGTGGATGGGCGCGCCGTGGATCGTCAAGAAGTACATCGACGAAGTCTTCACCGAAGGCCACGGCAGCCTCTACGCCAGCGACGGCCGGACCCGCTCCGATGCTTCGCAGAAGTACGGTAGCGGCGGCCTGATCCAGGGCAAGCAGTACATGCTTTCGCTGACCTGGAACGCCCCGCAGCAAGCCTTCGACGATCCCACCGACTTCTTCGAGGCCAAGGGCGTGGACGCGGTCTACTTCCCGTTCCACAAGGCCAACCAGTTCCTGGGCATGAGCGCCCTGCCGACTTTCCTCTGCGTGGACGTGATGAAACGCCCGAACATCGAAGGCGATGTGCAGCGTTACGAGGAACACCTCAAGGCAGTGTTCAATCTGCCGGGCTGAATCCGGCTACTATTGAGTGCCTTGAAATTCAGGGGCGATCTCGCCCCGCTGCCGCCAGAGGACTCATGTGAAAGCCCGATCCGACGAGTTGCAAGTCTTCGTCTGTGTCATCGAGTGCGGCTCGATTTCCGCCGCCGCCGAGCAGTTGGCCCAGACCCCTTCGGCGGTCAGCCGCAGCTTGTCGCGGCTGGAGGCCAAGCTCGATACCACGCTGATCAACCGCACCACGCGACGCATGGACCTGACCGAGGAAGGGCGCTACTTCTTCGAACAGGCCAAGCTGATCCTCGATCAGATGGACGAGCTCGAAGAGCGCCTGTCCTCGCGCCAGCGCAATCCGTCCGGGCGCCTGCGGATCAACGCCGCATCGCCCTTCATGCTGCACGCCATCGTTCCCTATGTGGCTGAGTTCCGCAGCCTGTACCCGGATATCCAGCTGGAGCTCAACAGCAACGACCTGATCATCGACCTGCTGGAACAGAGCACCGACATCGCCATCCGCATCGGCGTGCTGGCGGATTCCACCCTGCATGCCCGCTCCCTGGGCTGCAGCCCGCTGCACATCCTCGCCAGCCCTGACTACCTGGCCCGCCACGGTACGCCGCAGAGCGTGGCCGAACTGGCCGGGCACACCCTGCTGGGCTTCACCCAGACCGAGACCCTCAACCACTGGCCGCTGCGCCATGTGCATGGCGATCGCTGGCAGATCCAGCCGGGCATCAGCGCCTCCAGTGGCGAGACCCTGCGCCACCTGGCGCTGGAAGGGCAGGGCATTGCCTGCCTGTCGCACTTCATGACCATCGACGACATCCGCGCCGGGCGCCTGCAACCGGTGCTGGCCTCGTTCAACAGCGGCTATCGCCAGCCGATCAACGCCGTGTACTACCGCAACTCGCAACTGGCCCTGCGCATCCAGTGCTTCCTGGATTTCATCCAGGGCAAACTGGCCGATTACGCCAACCCCGAGTTCCAGGGCTGAAGGCTCCCCCCATTCCCCGCCTATCCCCCGTAGGAGCCGGCTTGCCGGCGAAGGGGCCCCCGGGTTTTGCGCAACTCTTGAAGTTGCATTCGCTGGCAAGCCAGCTTCTACGGTTATCCATGGCTGAGGCTTGGGACGTTCGTGCCACGATTGGCGATTGCTCAACCCCCCGTCTCGGGCCTAAGGTTCTTGCCGTTCAATAACAAGAAAAGGAAGGACCTATGCGCATTCTGTTGTTCAAGACCCTGGCCCTGACGGCCGCCATCGCCGCCAGCAGCTCGGCCTTCGCCGTGACCCTGGAAGGCGGCGCGGTGGCCGCGCCCAACCAGTACGGCGCCGATGTCGCGGCGCAAATCCTCAAGAAGGGCGGCAACGCGGTGGATGCCGCGGTGGCCACGGCCTTCGCCCTGGCCGTGACCTACCCCGAGGCCGGCAACATCGGTGGCGGCGGGTTCATGACGATGTACATCGACGGCAAGCCGTACTTCCTCGACTACCGGGAAACCGCGCCCAAGGCCGCGACCCGGAACATGTACCTGAATGAAAAGGGCGAGGTGATCGAGAACCTGAGCCTGGTGGGCGCCCGCGCCGCCGGGGTGCCGGGTACGGTGATGGGCCTGTGGGAGGCGCACCAGAAGTTCGGCAAGCTGCCGTGGAGCGAGCTGATCACCCCGGCCGTGGGTTATGCGAAGAACGGCTTCAAGGTGGCCGACAAGCAGTACCAGTACCGCGAGGATGCGTTGAAGCTGTTCAACGGCACCACCAACTTCGGCGACTACTTCGGCAGCATGAAACCGGGCGAGACCTTCCGCCAGCCGGAGCTGGCCGCGACCCTGGAGCGCATCGCCGACCAGGGCGCCAAGGAGTTCTACAGCGGCAAGACCGCCGACTTGCTGGTGGCGCAGATGCAGGCCGACAAGGGCCTGATCACCAAGCAGGACCTGCAGGACTACAAGGTCCAGTGGCGCCAGCCGCTGCAGGTGACCTTCCGTGGCAACATCCTGTACACCGCGCCGCCGCCCAGCTCTGGCGGGGTGGCCCTGGCGCAGCTGATCAGCATCAAGGAAGAGCGCGCGGCGGACTTCAAGGGTGTGGAGCTCAATTCGGCCAAATACATTCACCTGCTGGCGGAAATCGAAAAGCGGGTGTTCGCCGACCGCGCCGACTACCTGGGCGACCCGGCGTTTTCCGATGTTCCGGTCAAGCAACTGACCGACCCGGCGTATCTGAAAAAACGCGCCGCCGAGATCAACCCCAACGCCATCTCGGCTACCGAGAAAGTGCGCCCCGGGCTTGAGCCGCACCAGACCACCCACTTCTCCATTGTCGATGCCCAGGGCAACGCGGTGAGCAACACCTACACCCTGAACTGGGACTATGGCAGCGGCGTGGTGGTCAAGGGCGCGGGCTTTTTGCTCAACGACGAAATGGACGACTTCAGCGCCAAGCCAGGCGTAGCCAACGCCTTTGGCGTGGTGGGTGGCGATGCCAACGCCATCGCCCCGGGCAAGCGCATGCTGTCCTCCATGAGCCCGAGCCTGGTGACCCGCGACGGCAAGGTCACCCTGGTGCTGGGCACACCCGGTGGTTCGCGGATCTTCACCTCGATCTTCCAGGTGCTGAACAACCTCTATGACTACCACCTGCCCCTGGAAAAGGCCGTGGCCGCGCAGCGCGTGCATCACCAACTGCTGCCCAAGGACACGATCTACTACGACGCCTATGCGCCGCTCACCGGCAAGGTGGCCGATGAGCTCAAGGCCATGGGCTACACCCTGGAAGACCAGGGCTGGGAGATGGGCGATATTCAGGCCATCCGGGTCAATGGCAACGCGCTTGAAACCGCTTCCGACCCACGTGGCCGCGGTGTCGGCAAGGTCGTCAAATAACCGCTGAACCCCTGTAGGAGCTGGCCGGGCGGCGTTCCGCTTGCCGGCGAAAGGGCCCGCAAGCCTGGCGCCAGGTCGAGCGGCCTCTTCGCTGGCAAGCCAGCTCCTACCTTCGTTGTGCAGGCGCCGACGGCCGGCTGGTCGGAGGCGGCTCAATTCCGTAACATTCCCCGCCTTCTTTCCGCACTTCCCAGGGCCGCGCCTGCCGGTCCGTCTATCAGGTCAATCATGAAAGCAAAACGTCTGCGTGCCGATGTCCTGGCCGGACTCACCACCTCCTTTGCCTTGCTGCCCGAATGCATCGCCTTCGCCCTGGTGGCCCACCTCAACCCGTTGATGGGCCTGTATGGCGCGTTCTTCATCTGCACCCTGACCGCGCTGTTCGGCGGCCGGCCGGGCATGGTCTCCGGCGCGGCCGGCTCCATGGCGGTGGTGATCGTTGCTCTCGTCGTGCAGCACGGTGTGCAGTACCTGTTGGCCACGGTGCTGCTGGGCGGGCTGGTGATGGTCGCCTTCGGCCTGCTGCGCCTGGGCAAGCTGGTGCGCATGGTGCCGCACCCGGTGATGCTGGGCTTCGTCAACGGCCTGGCGATCGTCATCGCCCTGGCCCAGCTGGAACATTTCAAGAGCGGCGAACACTGGCTCAGCGGCCAGCCGCTGTACCTGATGGCCGGGCTGGTGGCATTGACCATGGCCATCGTCTATCTGCTGCCGCGCCTGACCCGGGCGGTGCCACCGGCCCTGGTGGCGATCCTCGGGGTCGGCGCGCTGGTCTACCTGCTGGGCCTGCCGACCCGCACCCTGGGGGACATGGCCCACATCGCCGGCGGCCTGCCGAGCCTGGCGCTGCCCCAGGTGCCGTGGAACCTTGAAACCCTGGGCATCATCGCGCCCTATGCGTTCCTGATGGCCATGGTCGGCCTGCTGGAAACCCTGCTGACCCTCAACCTCACCGACGAAATCACCGAAAGCCGCGGCTACCCGGACCGTGAATGCGTGGCCCTGGGCGCGGCCAATGTGGTCTCGGGAATGTTCGGCGGCATGGGTGGCTGCGCGATGATCGGCCAGACCGTGATCAACCTCAGCTCCGGTGGCCGCGGGCGTTTGTCGGGCGTGGTGGCGGGCGCTCTGATCCTGCTGTTCGTGCTGTTTCTCTCACCGCTGATCGAGCGCATCCCTCTGGCGGCGCTGGTGGGGGTGATGTTCGTGGTATCGCAGCAGACCTTCGCCTGGGCGTCCCTGCGGGTGATCAACAAGGTGCCGCTCAACGATGTGCTGGTGATCCTCGCGGTGACCGTGATCACCGTGTTCACCGACCTGGCCATGGCGGTGTTCTGCGGCATCGTCATTGCCGCCCTCAATTTCGCTTGGCAGCAGGCCCGCGAGCTGTACGCCGACAGCCACCTGGAAGCCGACGGCAGCAAGCACTACCAACTGCATGGCACCCTGTTCTTCGCCTCCACCACGCCGTTTCTCAACCAGTTCGATCCGGCGGGCGATCCTCGGCACGTGACTGTCGACTGTCGCCACCTGAGTTTTGTCGACTACTCGGCCATCGCCGCGCTGAAAACCCTGCGCGAGCGTTATGCCAAGGCCGGCAAGCAGTTGCGGGTGCTGCACCTGTCCGAGCGCTGCAAGAAGCTGCTCAAGCGTGCCCGAGAGCATCACGACTGAGATCGGCCACCGCGGCAGTGGATGAAAATACCCACTGCCGATTTTCATAAGCCGGCCTTTCACTTAGCTGTTCGCGACAAAGCCTGCCTCTTTACGAAAATAAGTTTCACTCGGTTTGAAGTTCACTTTCCTAAGTGATTAATGAATTTCACAACCATTCGAAAGTGACGCTGTTTTCAAGGAGGACGCCATGGCTCCCGCTACGGGTTCTTGGCTGCTGGGCTACGCCGCAGTCGCCATCATTGCGCTGATCGTGTTGATCGCCCGCTACCGACTCAACCCCTTTATCGTCATCACCCTGGTGTCGGTGGGCCTGGCGCTGATGGCCGGCATGCCGCCTTCCGGAGTGGTGAGTGCCTACGAGGCCGGGGTTGGCAAGACCCTGGGGCATATCGCCCTGGTGGTGGCACTGGGCACCATGCTCGGCAAGCTGATGGCCGAATCCGGTGGTGCCGAGCAGGTGGCGCGCACCCTGATCGACCGCTTCGGCGAACGCAACGCCCACTGGGCCATGGTCTGCATCGCCTTTCTGGTGGGGCTGCCGCTGTTCTTCGAAGTGGGCTTCGTACTGCTGGTGCCAATTGCCTTCACCGTGGCGCGGCGGGTCGGGGTGTCGCTGCTGATGGTGGGCTTGCCGATGGTCGCCGGGCTCTCGGTGGTGCACGCCCTGGTGCCGCCGCACCCGGGAGCGATGCTGGCGGTGCAGGCCTATCAGGCGTCGGTGGGGCAGACCCTGGTGTATGCGCTGCTGATCGGTGTGCCCACGGCGATCATCGCCGGGCCGCTGTACGCGCGGTTCATCGTGCCGCACATCCACCTGCCGGCGCAGAACCCCCTGGAACGCCAGTTCATCGCCCGCGAGCCGCGCCTGCGCCTGCCGAGTTTCCGCCTGACCTTGGCCACCATCCTGCTGCCGGTGGTGCTGATGCTTCTCGGCGGCTGGGCCAACCTGCTGGCCGAGCCCGGCACCGGCCTCAACCAGTTCCTGCTGTTTATCGGCAACTCGGTGATCGCCCTGCTGGTGGCCACCCTGGTGAGTTTCTGGACCCTGGGGCTGGCCCAGGGCATGAACCGCGAATCGATCCTCAAGTTCACCAACGAATGCCTGGCGCCCACCGCCAGCATCACCCTGTTGGTGGGGGCCGGCGGCGGCCTCAACCGCATTCTCATCGACTCCGGGGTGACCGAGCAGATCGTCGGCCTGGCCCATGAGTTCCAGCTCTCGCCGCTGTGGATGGGCTGGCTGTTCGCGGTGCTGATGCGGGTCGCCACCGGTTCGGCCACCGTGGCCCTGACCACCGCTTCCGGGGTGGTGGCGCCGGTGGCCGTCGGCCTGGGCTACCCGCACCCGGAACTGCTGGTGATCGCCACCGGCGCCGGCTCGGTGATTCTTTCCCACGTCAACGACGGCGGCTTCTGGCTGGTGAAGGAATACTTCAATATGACCGTCATCCAGACCTTCAAGACCTGGACCGTGCTGGAGACCCTGATCTCGGTTATCGCCTTCGGCCTGACCCTGGTCCTCGCGGAGTTTTTGTAGATGGACATCCTTTACCAGATCCGCTCGCGCCTGGATTTTCTCAGCGCCGGGGAAGGGCGGATCGCCCGGCTGATGCTCGACGATGTGGGCTTTGCCGCCTCTGCCAGCCTCGACGAACTGGCCCGCCGCGCTGAAGTCAGCGCCGCCACCCTGTCGCGCTTTGCCCGCAGCGTCGGCTGCCGCGACTTGCGCCAGTTGCGCCTGCAGCTGGCCCAGGCCAGTGGGGTGGGCAGCCGCTTCCTGGACCCTGCCGGCACCCCGGAACAGTCCGGGTTCTACCGGCAGATCGTTGGCGATATCGAAGCTGCGCTGCACCAGCATCTGGCCGGTTTCGAGGAGGCCCAATTCGCCGATGCGGTGCGCCTGCTGGGGCGCGCGCGGATGATCCACGCCTTCGGCATGGGCGGCTGCTCGACCCTGTGCAGCAGCGAGTTGCAAGTGCGCCTGGTACGCCTGGGCTATCCCATTGCCGCCTGCCACGACCCGGTGATGATGCGCGTCACCGCCGCCGCCCTGGGGCCGCAGCACGCGGTGATCGCCTGTTCGCTGACCGGCATCACCCCCGAGCTGCTGGAGGCGGTGGCCCTGGCCCGTACCTACGGCGCCGGGATCCTGGCCATTACCTTGCCCGACTCGCCCCTGGCGCAATTGGCGGATGTGCTGCTGCCGCTGCACAGCGCCGAGACCTCGTTCATCTACAAACCCACCGCGGCCCGCTACGGCATGCTGTTGGCCATTGATGTGCTGGCCACCGAGCTGGCCCTGGCCCTGCCCGATGACAACCAGGAACGCCTGCGACGGATCAAGCTGGCCCTGGACCATTACCGTGGCGGCGACGATTGCCTGCCCCTGGGAGACTGACATGCGCTACCACACGCTGATCCGCAACGCCCTGATCATCGACGGCAGCGACCGTCCCGGTTACCCCGCCGACCTGGCCATCCTCGACGGGCGCATCGCGCGCATCGGCGATCTGTCCGCGGCCAGCGCCGAGCAAGAGATCGACGCCGCCGGGCGGGTGCTGGCCCCGGGTTTCATCGATGTGCACACCCATGACGACACGGTGGTGATCCGCCAGCCGCAGATGCTGCCCAAGCTCAGCCAGGGGGTGACCACGGTGATCGTCGGCAACTGCGGGATCAGCGCCGCGCCGGTGACCCTCAAGGGCGACCCGCCGGACCCGATGAACCTGCTGGGCGAGCGCTCGATGTTCGTCTACCCGCGTTTTTGTGACTACCGCGCGGCGGTGGATGCCGCGCGCCCGGCGATCAACGTGGCGGCGCTGGTTGGGCACACCGCGCTGCGCAGCAACCATCTGCCGGACCTGTTTCGCACGGCCACGGCCGATGAAATCAGCGCCATGCGCGGGCAACTGCGCGAAAGCCTGGAGGACGGCGCCCTCGGCCTGTCCAGCGGGCTGGCCTACGCCAGCGCGTTTTGCGCCGAGACCGATGAAGTGCTGCAACTGGCCCAGGAATTGACGGCGTTCGGCGCGGTGTACACCACCCATTTGCGCAGCGAGTTCGAGCCGGTGCTGGAGGCCATGGACGAAGCTTTTCTGATTGGTCGCGCGGCCCGGGCACCGGTGATCGTCTCGCACCTCAAGTGCGCCGGCGCCGGCAACTGGGGGCGCAGCCCGCAACTGCTGGCGGCCCTGGAAAACGCCGCCCGGGAACACCCGGTGGGCTGCGACTGCTATCCCTACGCCGCCAGCTCCTCGACCCTGGACCTCAAGCAGGTCACCGATGCCTACCGCATCACCATCACCTGGTCCACACCGCACCCCGAGCAGGGCGGTCGCGACTTGAGCGAGATCGCCGCCGACTGGGGCGTCAGCCTGCTGGCCGCCGCCGAGCGCCTGCAACCGGCGGGGGCGGTGTACTACGGCATGGATGAAAACGATGTGCGGCGCATCCTCGCCCATCCGCTGTCGATGATCGGCTCCGATGGCCTGCCGGAAGATCCTTTCCCCCATCCAAGGTTGTGGGGCGCCTTCCCCCGGGTACTGGGGCACTTCAGCCGCGACCTGGGCCTGTTCCCGCTGCACACTGCGGTGCACAAGATGACCGGGCTGTCCGCGGCGCGCTTCGGCCTGCACCAGCGTGGCGAGATCCGCGAAGGGCACTGGGCCGACCTGGTGCTGTTCGACCCGGCGCGGGTGCGCGACGTGGCGGATTTCAAGGAGCCGCAGCGCGCCGCGCAAGGCATCGATGGGGTCTGGGTCAATGGCGTGTGCAGTTTTGCCCAGGGCCGGGCCAACGGTGAACGCCAGGGGCGCTTCCTGCCCCGGGAAGGTGACCTGCGCCCGGGATTTGCATCCGCTGGCTGATTTGTTGACCTCCATCACAATGATGGCGCTGTGCTATTAAAGAATCCCCGAGCGGCGCCGAACTGCTGATAATCGCCGTCTGTATAGTCGGCTCATTTCAGTCAGGGAGTCGCGCAATGAGCTTTGGCAAAACCACCCCCATCCTGCGGATCTTCGATGAAGCCAAGGCCCGGGAGTTTTACCTCGATTTCCTGGGTTTCTCCCTGGATTGGGAACACCGCTTCGAAGCCGATTTTCCGCTGTATATGCAGGTCTCGCGGGGCGAGTGCGTGCTGCACCTTACCGAGCACCATGGCGACTGCTCGCCGGGTGCGGCCCTGCGGATCGAGACCGATGAACTGGAAACCTTCCAGCAGCAGTTGCTGGCCAAGCACTACCGCTTCTCCCATCCGCAGATCCAGGCCATGCCCTGGGGCAGCCAGGACATGACCATCAGCGACCCGTTCGGCAATCGCCTGGTGTTCACCAACGCCATCAGCGTGTAACGGGTTTCAGGCCTTGCCGGAGCTCTGCGCGCTCAGGCGGAACTGCCCCGGGGTCAGCCCGGTGCGGGTCTTGAAACTGCGGTGGAACGAGCGCGGTTCGGTGAACCCCAGGCAATCGGAGATGCCCTGGATCGACAGCTCGCTGTGGCGCAGATAGTGCTCGGCCAGCTCCTGGCGCAGGTCGTCGAGAATCTGCTGGTATGAAGTGCCAGCCTGTTGCAGTTGGCGCTGCAGGGTGCGTACCGACAGGTGCAGGTGCTGCGCCACCTGCTCCTTGCGCGGCAGGCCGTCCTTGAGCAACTGGCGCAGCACGTTGTGCACCTGCAAGGCCAGGGGCGCATCGCCCAGGGAAGCCATCATCGCCTGGGCATGTTCTTCCAGGGTCTTGAGCAGGCGCGCGTCGGCCTGGCGCAGGGGCATCTGCAGGTACTCCAGCGGCGCCACCAGCGCCGAGCAGGGTTGCTGGAACAGCACCGGGCAGCCGAACAACGCCTCGTACTGCGCCGCCTCGACGGGTTCCGGCAGGGCGTGTTCGAACCACACCGCGCTGGGCGACAACTGCGAATCGGCGATCCAGCGCGCATACAACAGCCAGGACGCCAGGACGTTTTCCACCAGGTGCCGGCGGATGTCCGGGCGCTGATGGCGGCAACTCCAGATCAGCCGCACCTGGTTGCCAGCGACTTCGGCGCGGCTGGTGCCCATGTCCCCCACCAGTTTTTCGAACGGCATGATGCGGCCCATGGCTTCGCCGAGGGTCGCGCAGTTCATGGTGATGTAGCCCAGCACATTCCACGAGCTGGGTTTGACGAAGCGCGCCGAATTGAGCCCGAACAGCGGATCGCCGGAGTGCTGGCAGAAGTAGTCCAGCAACCGCTCATGCACCTCCATCGGCAGGCGCAGGCTGGTGTCGTTCAACTGCGCGGCGCTAAGCCCGGCCGCCGCCAGCGCCGGCTCGGTGGCAATACCCAATTGCTCCGCATAGAGCAGGTATTTCAGCAGGGGCGGGACCGAAGTAAAACCGAGGCTGGGCATGAACGGGTTCCTGGTGACTAATCCCTAGGACAGCAGGACGAAGACCGGGAAAGGTAGGGCAAACCCTGATGGGTGTAAATGCTCGGGTCCGGGGATTGGCGCCTTTCGCCGACAAGCCAGCTCCTACGGAGGGTGTAGGAGCCGGCTTGCCGGCGAAGGGGCCTGCGCAAATCAGACGCGGAAGTGGCTGACCATCATCTGCAACTGGCCGCCCAGGCGCGCCAGTTCAACGCTTGCGGCTGCGGTTTCATCGCTGGCGGCGGCGGTCTGTTCGGACACGTCGCGCACGTTGATGATGCTGCGGCTGATCTCTTCGGCCACGGCGCTCTGTTGCTCGGCAGCGGCGGCGATCTGCTGGTTCATCGACTGGATGTTGGACACGGTGCGGGTGATGCTTTCCAGCGAGGCGCCGGCCTTGCGGGTCAGTTCGACACTGCTGTCGGTCAGGCTGCGGCTGTTGTTCATCACGGTAGCCACTTGCTGGGTGCCGTTCTGCAGGCCGGCCACCAGTTCCTCGATCTCTTCGGTGGACTTCTGGGTGCGCTGGGCCAGGGCCCGCACTTCGTCGGCGACCACGGCGAAACCACGGCCGGCTTCACCGGCGCGGGCGGCTTCGATGGCGGCGTTCAGTGCCAGCAGGTTGGTCTGCTCGGCCACGGCCTTGATCACGTCCATGACGCTGCCGATCTTGTCGCTTTCCTGTTGCAGCACGGTCATGGCGTCGGTGGAGCGCACCACTTCGCTGGCCAGGCGCTCGATCTGCTCGATGGCCTGGGCCACCACCTTGTCGCCCTGGCGGGCTTCGCCGTCGGCGGCGGCCGCGGCCTGGGAGGCTTCTTCGGCATTGCGCGCGACTTCCTGCACGGTGGCGGTCATCTCGTGCATGGCGGTGGCCACCTGGTCGGTCTCGACTTTCTGGCTGTTGACCCCGGCGCTGGTTTCTTCGGTCACCGCGGACAGTTCTTCGGCGGCGCTGGCGATCTGGGTCACGCCGTCGCGGATGCCGCTGATCAGCTCGCGCAGGGTCACGCCCATGCGCACGATGCCTTGTTGCAGCACGCCCAGTTCGTCGCGGCGGGTGACCCGCAGGTTCTCGGTCAGGTCGCCGGAGGCGATGCGCTCGACCACGGCCAGGGTTTCCTGCAGCGGGCGGGTGATCTGCCGGGTGATGATCACGGCGGCCAGTACACCGACCAGCAGCGCCAGCAGGGTGCTGATCAACTGCAGGCTGCGGGCCTGGGCGCTCTCGATGTCGCGGCGGTCCAGCTGGATCTGGTACAGGGCGTCACTGCGGCTGACGATGTCGGCGCCCTGGTCGGTCATTTCCTTGCGCGCCTCTACGGCGTTGGTGAAGGCGACCTTGAAGGCCTGCAGCGAGCTGCGGTAGCCGCTCAGGGCGGTTTCGAGCTGTTGTAGGGCATCGCGCTGGGTGCTGCTGAAATGGGACTTGAGCTGATCCATTTCGGCAATCGCAGCGTTGAGCTGGGTGACGGCTTTCTGTTCGGTGTCCGGGTTGTTGGTGGTGACGTAGCCGCGCACTTCATAGCGCGCCAGCTGGAAGGCTTCCTTGGCCTGGGTGATGGCCTGGAACTGCGTAAAGCGCTCGTCGCTCAGGGGCAACTGCTTGACCCAGGAGTTGATCCCGTTGATCAGGTCATTGGCGCGTTCGGCGTTCTGGTTCATCGCCAGGCGTGCGGCGTCGCCGCTGCGGTAGGCGTTGCGCATCTTGTTCAGCGAGTCCTGATAGGCACTGATGGTTGCGCCCAGGCCTTGCAGGAGCTTGATGTTTTCCGGGCTCTGGAACGAGGCCAGGAGTTTTTTCTGCTGGGCGCTGAAATCGTCCAGGGTGTTCTGCACGCCTTGGGCGGCGGTTTCGTCGCCGTTGGCCAGCATGTACTGCAGGCGGGTGACCCGCAGCTTGGTCAGGCCGCTGTTGAGCTGGGTGATGTCGCTCATCCAGTTGCTGCGGTCGATCAGGCTGCCCAGGCTGGTCCAGCCGGTCAGTGCAAGGACGGTGGTCAGGGCCAGGACCAGGCCGAAACCCAGGCCCAGCTTAAGGTTGACGCTGATGTTGGCAAACCAACTACTCATTGAATTCCTCCAGGAACGTAGCTCTTCTTGATCTTGAGTTGGCTGGAAGATTGTTGTTGTTGGTGACCAGCAAGGTGTTTTGTAGGGGGTGTATCGGCGGGATGTGCCATAGCTGAAACGATTTCGTCGGCATTGTCCCAAGACAATGTTTTAGGCGATGGACGGCTATTTTGCGGGATGTGCCGCCGGTCCGTTGAGCTTTTTTTCACATTGATTTCACTCGGGTCCCACGCCCGGCGCCCTAGAGTCTGGGCGGTCGATGCCACGGGCATCGGCCAGCGTTCAATTGTCATCAGGCTTTCGTAGCCTTGCTGTGCGCTGCTCAACACATCGGAACATTCTCGTAAGGGCGGCTGGGAATTGACTACAAGACTGGTGTTGCCGGCGAGCAAGCGGCCCTTCCTGGGGCGCGTCCTGGTCCGTTACAAGAACCTGCTGGCGCTGCTGCTGGGCGCCTGCCTGGTGATTCCCCTGGGGCTGTTCCTGCTCCGGCCGGCCTCGGTGCCCGACCTGAGCCACGGCAACGGGGCCGGGCTCCAGGCCCTGACGGCCGCCTGGGACAAGGGCGAAATGATTGTGCTGGTGCGCCACATGGAGCGCTGCGACCGCTCCAATGCCGCGTGCCTGGGCCCGGCCGATGGCATTACCGACCGGGCCCGCGAGGTGGCGGTGGGGCTCGGCGCGCAGTTCGAGCACCTGGGCCTGGAGCGTACCGATATCTACAACAGCCCGTTGACGCGCACCGCGCAGACCGCGAGCTACATGTTCAGCAAGGTCAGCAGTGGCGATGGCTGGCTGTTCAACTGCAAGAACACCATGTTGCGCGATGTCATGGCGCACAAGGTCGCCGGGCGCAACCTGGTGCTGGTGACCCACAGCGAATGCATGGCGCAGATGGAGCAGGACCTGAAACGGGCGACCCCGACCCTGGGGTACGGCGCTTCCCTGTTCGTCTCCACCGATACCCTCAATGGCGCGCCGAAGATGCTCGGCCTGATCGAGGCCAGTGACTGGCGCTCGGTGAACCTCAAGCCCTGACCTCAGGCGGCCGCTCCGTGTAGCTGGCCTTCAGGGGCATAGGAAGCGGCTCAAGGTGCCAGCAGGTCCGGCTCGGCCGGTGGCGTGCCAGCCGCTGGCGGGGTGGCTGCCGGGCCGTCGTTGATGCGCTGCGGGCTGATCAGGTTGGTGAACTCCTCGATCAGGCGCTGGATCGCTTCCGGCGGCTGGCAGTCGCGAAACTCCATGCTGATCTGTACCTCGTCCGGGTCGCGTTCCTGGCCGTCACGCTTGCCGCTGCCGAAGGTGACGAAAAACTTCTCGCTCTGCAGCTCGCCGTTCTCCAGATCGTGGCTGGCCTTCTGCAGCTCGGTGGCCTGCATGCGCACCGACAGGTCGACAGTCATCTTGTGCAGGGCCAGGCCCTTGGGCGAGACCAGGGCAATCAGCGGCACATTGATGATGTGGTCTTCGTTGAGCGCCACCTCGACCATCTTGGCCTTCATCGGCGTGCCCAGGTCGTCGACGTTGTAGTCGAAGAACTGGTCGAACAACTTGATGTACTGCTGGGCGATCAGGTTGTGGGTGGCGGCTGCTGCCTGATGCATGCCGCGGGTGATATGGCTCAGGTCGCTGGCGGACATGGGCTCCTTGCTGCGGGAAAAAAACGCCATGGATCACGCTCCTTGTTCGGTGGCTGAAGTGCCCCGCCATGAAGGCGGGGCGGGTTACTGGGGCGAAGGCGCGATGTGGATCAACCGCCGGTGCCGGTTTTCTTCTCGTCCGCGGCATCGGGCATTTTCAGCGCGTTGGCGGTCGGCAGCTTGTCGGTGTCGGTCGGTTGAGTGCTAGGCAGCCGCACAGGCTTGGTGGCTGCGTCGGTGAGGAAGTCGATGACCCGCATCAGGGCTTCCGGTGGGTCCTGGCGGACGATCTTGGTGCTGATGGCGTAGCGGGCGCGGGTGTCGGTCTTGCGGGTCTGGGTCGATTTGTGGCTCGCCGCGCCCTTGACCGAAACGCTGAACGGGCCCCAGCCCATCTTCGCCTCGAAACTGCCGGAGGCTTCGGTGCTGCTGGTGTCCTCGGCCATCTGGCTGATGGTCAGCTCGAACTCGATGGAGCCTTCCTCGATGGTGATGTTGGGGTGACTGATAGCCGCCAGCAACGGGATGCGCATCGACTTCTTCACGGTGCCCTTGTACACCCCCTGCTCATCCACCAGGGTTTCGTCATAGTCGAACTGCACCGAAACCGCCTGGCCGTTCTGAATGCACACGCCCATCAGGAAGTCCGCATAGGCTTTGCTCGCGGCGACCTGCGCCTGAATCATCGCCATCAGTGGACCGGTGATCATCTTGTCCAGGGGCAGGGCGGCGATCACGCCGCCAATCAGGCCCTTATCGATATCTGCCATGGTCTAGCTCCTTGTTCTTTGTTGCGCGAAATGCGCCCTTGCAGGTTAAGAAAGCCGTGAAGGCCGATTCAGCAGGAATCGATTACCGGTGAGTGTTGGCATCCAGGCGGCGGATGTTGCCGATCTGCCGCAGGCTCAGGCCGTACTTGTCCGCCAGCACACTGCGGGAAATACCGCCCAGGCTTTCCAGTTGAATGTGCTGGTTGCGGATCTGCCGGCAGAAGTGGTCGGCCTTGGGGATCTCCAGGGCCAGGCCGGCGAAACGCTCGATCAGCGCGTTGAGGGCGTCGGGCGGCAGGATCAAAGCCAGGGAGGTACGTTCGGCGTGCTTGGGGATGTACTTGGGGCGGCCGCCGTATTCACGGGTCAGGCGGTAGGCATTTTCCAGTCCGATGCAGTCGATGAGGGCCTGGAGCGAGTGAGGGAGCTGGCGAACATCGATGAGTACGAGGTCTTTCACGTCCATTTGGTACCTCCTTGGAATTATGGATAAGGCTGGTTTGATCCTAAGGAGGTGTCTCGTCCTCTGTTCAGTGGGAAATTTCCCCCCTATTAAGGGGAACTATTACATTCTGATGTTGTATCGGTCGCTGGTGGTGCACTGGATTTTCCTAAACTGGATGAGGAAAAATCCATGTCACGCTACGCGATTGATTTCAGCTTTATCGCCGCTCTGGAGGGAGCTGCCATTACCCGCGGTTATGTGCCCGATCCGGACAAGAGCAAGAGTGGCGTCACGGTGGGCACAGGCTTCGATCTGGGGCAACGGAACGTAGAGGACCTGCAGGCGCTCAATCTGCCGGCGGACCTGATCCGGCGACTGACCCCCTACCTGGGGCTGAAGGGGCTCAAGGCCAAGGCGTTTCTCGACGGCCAGCCCTTGAACATCAGCAGTGACGAGGCGCTTTTGGTGGACGAGGCATTCAAGGCGCCCTTCGTCGATCTTCTGGCAGCGAACTACACCCAGGCCAGCGGAGTGGACTTTGCCCAACTGCCGGCACCGATGCAGACCGTTATCGCCTCGGTGGCCTTTCAGTACGGCAACCTGGCCAGTCGCACACCGAACTTCTGGGCCCAGGTGGTGGCCCGCGACTGGAAGAGTGCCCTGGCCAACCTGCGCAACTTTGGCGACAGCTACGGCACTCGCCGGCGCAAGGAGGCTGATCTGCTGGGCTCGCAGCTAACCTCGTAAGTGCTCGCCGCCCAGGCTCAAGGCCTGGGCGGCTTGCCGGTTTCAAGGGCAGGGGTAGGTTTGCAGCAGGCTGGCGTTGCCCATGAGGCTGGTGTCGTCGGGTTGTGTGCCGCTGGGCAGCGAGCGCCAGTCCACCAACAGGCACATGGCCTTGAGGGAAATGCCCTTGGCCTGGCCGATGGGGTTGGAAAACTCATAGCGGTACAGCGCCTGGGTGGTGTTCTGCGGGGTTACGCTGCTGGCATTGATCAAGGTGCTGCGAGCCATGTCCGGCAGTTTGTCCTGGGTGATGGTGAAGCGCGGTTGTTCACCCTGTTGGCTGAACGCGCCCTGGTCCCGAGAGCGTTTCCACAACTGCTGCCACTGGCTGTTGCCGGCGGCGGTGCTCAGGGTGGCGGCGTAGGCCTTGAGGGTGGCGGGTGGGAGATTGGTGGTTTCCAGGGCGTGGGCAGCGCTGGCCAACAGGCTCAGGCCGAGGATCAGTGAACGCAGAATCAACATGGGAGTATCTCCTTTTCCAGGCCGCAAGGGCCTGACACGAACATAGGGAAGATCCCGGCAACAAGGGTATCGCCGGGGGCAAGGCTCAGCGGGCGTCGAGGTAGTCCCGACGCAGGCCTTTCTTGCTGCTCTTGGCGATCAGTTCCTTGGCCACGGTGTTCTCGATGGCGTTGTCGTTGATGTTTTCCACCCCAAGGATGTTTTGCGCCGCCAGTTGCTGGCGCAACTCGGCCTTCTGGGCAACGGCCCGGCTCAGGGGGCTACTGATAACGGTGATGCTCATGTCTGACTCCTTTTCGGGGAAAGCCCGTCGTTGGGCAGGAGTCATGGTTTCAAGGGCGGCGGGCGGGTATCAGCGGGAAAGGGTTCAAGGGGCATGGGCGGCGGGGATGGGCAAACGGCACCTGATTCAGATGCCGTTTTTTTGCGTTCAGCCGGCCGGCGCCAGGTTGACGAAGTAGTAGGCCTGGCGGCCCACCATGAGGGTCTGCTGGATCTGCAGCGGCGGCTTGGGCGCCTCGGCGCCACCCAGTACCGCCATGTGCTGCGGCGACTCGCGCAAGAAGGCCAGCAGTTGCGCCTCGTTCTGCAGGTCCTTGAGCAGGCTCTGGGTGTAGAACACGCTGGCGCCGGCGATGCGCTCGTTGGCCTGGTACAGCGCCAGCTGGTGCCCGCTACCCTGCAACGCCATGATCCGGTCGGTAACTGGAACGAACGACAGTTCGCGGTCGGCCCTGGGCGCGGCCCATTGGGCGTTGGCCAGATAGCCGCCGATCACCAGGGCCATGAGCGCTATCAGCCACCCTCTGCGCTGGCGCCCCACGGCACTCCAGAAACCCGTGCCCGGGGCCCGCCGGGCCAGGCGCTGGTAGAGCACTGCGCCATATTCCGCTGCCAGCACCGCCGCGGCCGGGGTCAGGGACATCAGGTACACCGTGCGCTTGCTCGAAGCCAGGCACAGCAGGGCGAACTGCGCCAGCAACCAGAGGCTGAAAAACAGCAGGTAGCGGTTCTGCACCAGGGTTTTACGGAAATGCCACAGGCCCAGGTAAACCAGGATGTTCCACGGCAGGAAGGCCTGGGGCAGCTTGGCCAGGTAGTAATAGAAGGGCTCGTAGTGCCCGGCCTCCTCGAAGGAGCCGTCGAAGCGCCCGACGCTGTTGGTCCACAGCACTTCCCCCAGGGCCTGCAGGCCGCCGCGCTGGTAGAGCATGTACAGCCAGATCATCAGCGGCACCAGCCCCAGCAGGGTCAGCAGGCCCGGGCGCAGCCAGTGGCTGAAGGTGAAGCGCTTGTCGATCAGGCTGTCGGCCAGCAGGTAGGCGAAGATCACCACCCCGGGCATGGCCAGGCCGAGCACGCCCTTGCTCAGGGTGGCGATGGCGATCCCGCCGGCGAATGCCAGCCAGGAGAGCAGCGCCGGCTGCTGCGCGGCCTGGCGTCGATGGGCCTGGAAAAACGCCAGCAGGGCCAGGGTTACCCCGAGGCTGAGCAGGGCATCCTCGCCCACGCCGCGCACGTTGCTCCAGTAACTGGCCATGGTCGCCAGCATCAGCCCGGCCATGGCCGCCAGGGCTGCCGGCCGGCCAAAGCGGCGCAGCATGGCGTACAGCAGCATCACGCTGAACAGCCCGGCGAAGGCCGAGGCCAGGCGCACCGCCAGGGGCGTGCCGCCGAAGGCGCGGATGGCCCCGGCATCGAGCCACAGGCTCAGCGGCGGTTTTTCCAGGAATGGCGTGCCGAACAGGCGCGGTGTGACCCAGTCATCGTCCAGGTGCATTTCCATGGCGATCCCGGCCACCCGGGCTTCGGTGGAACCTTGCAACTGGTGGTTGCCCAGGGCGAAGAAGAACAGCAGGCAGGCCAGCAGAAACAGTAGCGGAGCGGGTCGTGACATGAGTTGTGCGCCGACAGATCGAGGGGCGCAGCCGGAAGGCCGCGGGCAAGCCCGAAAGTATACGTAGGCAAGTCTTAACGAATTGTGAACAAGTAGGGGTAAAACGTGCGGATGTTCGCCGGCTGTGCGCGGGTTAGCCCATGGCCTGCTGGTAGGCGGCCACGGCTTGCGGGAACAGCTGTTCGTAGAGGGGGTAGGCGATGCCCAGCACGGTAATCTCGATGGCATCGGCGCCACATTCGGCGGAGTAGTCCTGAATGCTCACGCCCAGGGCAGGCACGGGTTGGTCGAGGTGGTGTACTACCAGGTGCAGCCCGCTCTGGCTCGCTCCTGCCAGTGCGCGAACCTGCTGCTGGAGGCCGGCATAGGCCGGGGCGACGATGAATTGGCCGAAGGCCACACCCATGGGCGGGTCGGCCGACTCCAGGGCCGACCAACCGAGCAGGGTCGAGCCCTGGTAGACCCTGAACCTTGCTGGAGCATCCGGGTGGGTGGGCATGGGGGGGGCTCTGGTGAGGGATCAGGTGAGGGTGCTTTCCTGCTGTTGCCGGCTGATGCGCCCGCGGCCCCAGGCCGACAGCGCCTCGATCACCGGCTGCAGCGATTGCCCCTCGTCGGTCAGGCGGTATTCCACCCGCGGCGGCACCTCGGCGTACACCGTGCGCGACACCAGGCCGGCGGCTTCCAGGTCCCGCAACTGCTTGGTCAAAAGACGTTGGGAGATCCCCGGCAGGCGCCGTTGCAGTTCGTTGAAACGCAGGAACTCGTTGGCCAGCAACTGGTGCAGGACCACGCCTTTCCAGCGGCCGTCGATCAGGTCCAGGGTGACCTCCACCGGGCAGCCTGGAATGTCCTGATAGTGTTTGTTTTTCATTGCCTGACGACCCTTTTGCGTAGCTGGTACGCAAAAGTACCCTACTTGTGCGGGCAGGGCATGAGGGATTTAAGTGTGCGCTTTCAATCGCCAAGGAAGCTCTGCAATGAAGGCCATCGCCTACCTCAAAGGCTCGCACCTGTCTGACCCCCACGCGTTCTGCGAGGTGCAACTGGACCCGCCGCCACTGGAACCCCACGACCTGCTGGTGGCGGTCGAGGCAGTGTCGGTCAACCCCCTGGATACCAAGGTCCGCGCCGGCCAGGTGGCGGTGCCCGACGAGGTGCGGACCCTGGGCTGGGACGCCAGTGGCGTGGTCCGCGCGGTGGGTAGCGCGGTGACCCTGTTCGCCCCTGGGGACGCGGTGTTCTATGCCGGCACCTTCACCCGCGATGGCGCCAATGCCGAGCTGCACCGGGTGGACGAGCGCCTGGTGGGGCACAAGCCGGCCAGCCTGTCCTTCGCCCAGGCGGCCGCCATGCCGCTGACCTCGCTGACCGCCTGGCAATTGCTCTTCGAGCGCCTGGGCCGGGTGCCCGGTGACCTCGCTGAACAGGGCACGCTGCTGATTGTCGGCGGTGCCGGTGGCGTGGGGTCGGTGCTGATCCAGCTGGCGCGCCGGCTGACCGCGATGACCGTCATCGCCACGGCTTCGCGGCCGGACAGCCGCCAGTGGTGCCTGGACCTGGGGGCCCATCAGGTGCTGGACCATTCCCGTTCGCTGGTGGAGCAACTGGCGGCCCTGGACCTGCCACCCGTGACCCATATTGCCGCCCTGACCCATACCCAGCGGCACTATGCCGACCTGGCCCGGATCATCGTGCCCCATGGCCATATCGCGCTGATCGACGATCACGACTTCTTCGATGCGGTGCCACTCAAGGCCAAGAGCGTATCCCTGCACTGGGAGATGGTGTTCACCCGCGCCCTGTTTAAGACCCCGGACATGATCGAGCAGCACCACATCCTCAACCGGCTGGCGCAACTGCTGGACCAGGGATTGATCCGCTGCACCCTGAATGAAGTCTTCAGCCCGTTCAACGCCGACAGCCTGCGCCGGGCCCATGAGCGCGTGGAGCAGGGCGGCCTGCCGGGCAAGGTGGTAGTGGCCCGCGACGCCCAGCCCATCGCCTCCTTGTAGGCGCTGATTGGGTGCTGGCTTGCCAGCGAAGGCGGCACCACCTCTGGCGCAGGGCCGCAGGGCCTCTTCGCCGGCAAGCCGGCTCCTATGGAAGTGGAGTGTCGGGGAGGGCTGATCGGCGCAGGTGGCGCCCGCTGCGCCACCAGAAGATGCCGCCGAGGAAGGCCCCAGAACAGCCGAACAGCGGCGCCAGCGGCAGGTAGCGTGGCAAACCGTCGGGTAGCGGTTCATCCTCGTCGCGGTCGGTATAGAAGCTCGAAGGCGCCAGGCTCGCCACCACGGGGATGGTCGGCATGGCGGCCACAGCGCCACTGAACAGGTAGATCAGCACGTTACGCCAGGCAAAGCGCTGGGCCAGCCAGAAGAACAGCGCGCAAGGCAACGCCGTGAGAATGCCGGTCAGCACACCGCTCAACACCAGGGTCAGCAGGCCCACGAACAGGGTCTGGAGAATGATGTCTGTGTTCAACGAGCCGGCGCTGGCCAGCATCGTCAGCATCAGCAGCAAGGCCAGCACCGTGGCCAGGGCCGTGACGCCGATGAAGTAAGCGGCGAACCAGTCTTCCGGCTGCACGCTGCGTTGGGGTGGAGTTGTTACGGGCATGGAAAAGATCGCTCTGTGGGTGGCTGCTTTGGCCCTGCTCAAGGGGCGGGTTGCCTGGCGTCGGGCCGGGCGTAAGTAAAGGCTCGGTTCAGCGCAAGTGACGCCCGCTGCGCCACCAGAACAGCCCCCCCATGAACACTCCACAGCCGCCGAACATCGATGCCAGCTGTAAATAGTGCAGCGCAGCGCTGACGCCGTGCGGGAGGTTGAAGAGTTCGGGGAGCAGCTTCGTCATCACGGGAATGGCGAACTGCGCCGCCAGGGCCCCGCTCACCAGGTAGATCCACAGGTGGCGCCAGGTAAAGCGCTGGGCCAGCCAGAAGAACAGGATGCACGGCAAGGCGGCGATCAGGGTAATCAGCACCAGGCTCACCATCAGCACCGCCACGCTGAACGACAGGGAGTCGAGCAGCGCCTTCCCTGGGTTCTGGCTGGTGGTCAGCAGTATCAGGTTGAGCACCAGCATCAGGGCCAGGGACAGCCCGGCGACGCCGATGAAGTAGGTGGCGATCCAGTGACCGCGGTTCAGGGGGCGAACGGAGTGGGGCGCTTGGGACATGGTGGGCATGGGCTTCGGCTGAGGATGACCGGACCCAGGCTATCGGCAGGCAGGCCTTTTGATTGTGGAGTTTGCGTGGTTTTTTCGCGGTCGACGCGCTCTGGTGGATGACGCCGGGGCAGAAAATCCCTTATACAGGCAGCGGCCCGTCGGTCGTGCACGGGCCCGGTTTGCACCCCCACCCAGAAGGAGATGGACATGTTCAAGTTCCTGGATATTACCGAGTTGCCTCGTACCCCTGCGCATCGAGATACAGGCTCCGTCAGCGGAGCGATCAATGCCTGGGAGCTGAAAAATCGGGCTCTCAATACGAAGGGGTTTGTTACATGTCCAAAGAATTACTCGGAGTTTCTGCTGTAGGGCTGATGGTGCTGGGCGAGTTCTGTGCCATCTACAGTGAAGTGGTGGTGGCGCGGCTGGCCCATTCCGGCAACACCTCCGGTGCCGAACTGGCGTTGCCGGTGCTGATCATGTGCCTGGGCGGTATCTGCCTGCTGGCGGCCTACTGGCTGGGTTACGTGGCGGTGGGCGACATCTGGATCATCACCGTGGTCTCGGTAACGTCGCTGCTGCTCCTGGAGCCGCTGGTGATCTGGGCGCTGTTCCAGCAGGCGCCCGGGCGCGGCGCCTTGATCGGCTTCTGCCTCGGTGCGCTGGGGATGTTGTCCGCCGTGTTCCTGTAGCACAGGCGCGCAGGTCCGGCCTGGCAGGCAAGCTGCCGGGCCCGGGTCGTTCAGACCCGGCCCTGGGCAAAGTAGCGACTGGGCGGCTCGCCCAATACCTTGCGAAACACACCGCTGAACGCGCTTGGGCTGCTGTAGCCCAGGTCGGTGGCAACCCGGGTGATGGGTTGTCCCTGGCCCAGGCGTACCACTGCAGCCAACAGGCAGGCCTGCTGACGCCATTCGACGAAACTGATGCCGCTGTGTTGCCGGAACAGGCGGGTGAAGGTACGGCGGCTCATCCCGGCGCGCTCGGCCATGGCATCGATCCCCAGCTCCAGCGACGGTTGCTCCAGCATTTCCCGGCAGACCCTGGCCAGGCGCGGCTCGGACGGTAATGGGGCGTTGAGGCACAGCGCCGGCATGGCGGCGATTTCATGCAGCAGCAGGTTCATGAGCTGGCCCTGCGCGCTGTCCTCGGCGTAGAGAGCGGGGATGTCCACGGCTCGCAGCAGCAACTGGCGCAGCAGTTCCGACACCTCCAGTACCTGGCAATGTCCGGGCAAGCCCAGGTTCTTGATGGCCTGGGGACGCACATAGGTGTTGAGCATGGTCACCGGCCCGCTCATGTGCATGGCATGGGTCACCCCGGCCGGCACCCAAATGGCCCGCTGTGGCGGCACCACCCAGTTGCCCTGCTCGGTGTAGACGCTGATTACCCCGGTGGCGGCGTAGGCGAACTGCCCGCGTCGATGCTGGTGTTCGGCGAAGTGCTGGCCGTCCGCATAGTCGATGGCCGTGACCAGCGCATCTCGGGGGATGTTTTCGTAGGGGTCGATATCGATAGGGTGCATGGCCCGAATTTACTGATAGTTGACCTGATACTGCAAGCGGGCCATGGCTTCACGCAGCGATAGTGCGGCCCTGTCCCGGGATGTGCTCGGGGCCGCCTTTTGTGGATCGCGCGACATGCAGAAAAAACACCTGTTCCTGGCCCTGTTGGTGACGGCCTTGTGGGGCCTGAACTTTCCCATCACCAAATTGGGCCTGGCCAGTATCGATCCGTTGCTGCTCACCGCCCTGCGTTTCACCCTGGCGGCGCTGCCCTGGGTGTTCCTGGTGCCGCGCCCGCCGGTGGCATTCGCCTGGCTGGCGGCCTACGGGCTGATTTTCGGCGTCGCCATGTGGGCGCTGATCAACCTGGGGATCGATCACGGCGTGGCGCCGGGCACGGCTGCACTGTTGATCCAGTTCAGTGCCTTTTTCTCCCTGGGCTGGGGCGTGCTGCTGTTCGGCGAGCGCCTGCGCCTGCAACAGGTGCTGGCCACGGCCATTGCCCTGTGGGGGCTGCTGCGGATCATTGGCGACAGCCCCGGGCATGCCACCAGCCTGGGTTATGCCCTGCTGCTGGTGAGTGCATTCAGCTGGAGCGTGGGCAACGTCATCATCAAGCGCTGCGGGGTGCGCGAGGTGTTCGCTTTCGTGGTCTGGGCGAGCCTGTTTGCGCCATTGCCGCTGCTGGCATTGACCTGGATAAGCCATGGTGCGGCGCCGTTTCTGCAACTGGCCGGGCAAGTGTCCGCCGGCGCGGCCTTGTCGCTGATGTTTCAGGTCTATGCTGCAACGCACTTTTGTTACTGGGGCTGGAACCTGTTGCTGCGCGAGTATCCGGTCTCCCGGGTGGCGCCCTTGTCGCTGCTGATCCCGGTGTTCGGCATGGCCGGTTCGGTGTTGATCCTGGGGCAGCGGCTCGGGGCCGAGGAGGGCATTTCCATGGGCCTGATCCTGCTGGCGCTGGCGGTGGGGCAGTTCGACTGGCGCCGGCTTATCACCCTGGGTCGCCGTTCCCTGTAGCCGCTGCCGCAGGCTGCGAACGCTCTGGGGGCACTGTCGCAGGAAGCGCAGGGACCCTGAGGCCATCAGAGGTTTGCCTGAAGATCGCCAGGCAAGGCCCTACGGGCCTTTTCGCAGCCTCGCGGGCTCGGCAGCGGCTACAGTCGGTGACAGTCGGCTGTGCGGAGCGGGTTTTTTATCCTTGTTCAGGCACCGTTCAGGGGCTGCGCGAGCAACATGTCCAGCCTTAATGCCTCGCTTTGGGTGCGGCGCTTTCTGGTGGGGCGAAGATGGTTCGAGAAACGCGTTTGAGTATTGAGGCCTGGGGTATTTACCTGGTGGCCCTGCTGCTGTTCACCTTTGGCATCTGGGACCAGCAGCCCCAGGGTTTCGACGGCCGTTGGGCGCTGTTCCTGCAGGAAATGTTCCGCCACGGCGCCAGCCTGTTCCCCACCACCTACGGCCAGCCATACCCGGACTACCCGGGCACTGCGACCTTCTTCAGCTACCTGTTCGCCCAGGCTTTCGGCGCCCCCAACCACCTGGCCAATATCCTGCCCACCGCGCTGGCCTCGGCCGGGGTGCTGGCGCTGCTGTATCGCTTGCTGGCGCCTTCGGGGCGCACCTGGGCACTGCTCGCGGTGCTGCTCACGGCGCTGACCAGCCAGCTGTTGGACAAGTCCCGCTCGGTGTGCCTGGACCAGATGGTTTCCCTGCTGTGCCTGGGCACCTTCTACCTGCTGCACAGCGGCGAGCAACTGGGCTCCCGGCTGCGGTTGTGGGCGGTGCTGTCGCTGCTGGTGCTGGCCTTTGCCATTCGCGGGCCCCTGGGGCTGGTGGAAGTCTGCGGGGTGGCCTGCACCTACTGGCTGCTGGGGGAGAGCCGCACCCGCGAGGCGCGCCTGACGCTGATCAAACGGGTGCTCGCCTATGGCGTCAGTGGCCTCCTGTTGCTGGCCGGCTGCTGGTGGCTGCTGATGCAACTGGCCTATCTCGCTGGTGGCGAAGATTTCGTCCGTCAGGTCTACAACATGCAGGTGGTCGGGCGCCTGGATGAAAGTGGCGAGCCGTTCTACTTCTACTTCCAGCTGGCGCTGTACCGCTACTTCCCGGTGGTGCCCCTGGCCCTGGCGACGCTCTGGGTATTGCGCCGGCAATGGTCGCAGCGCCATGTGAACCCGCAGCTGCGCCTGGTACTTCGGCTGGGGGCCTGTGGCCTGATGATCCTGCTGGGCCTGTCGGTGCCGCACTTCAAGCGCGCCTATTACATCCTGCCCATGGTGCCGATGTTCGCTGCGGTGGCGGCCTACGGCCTGCTCACGGCCCGGGGCTGGCTGGGCAAGGTGCGCAGCGGCTACCTGTGGCTGGTGGGGCTGCTGCCGGGGCTGTGCATCCTGGTGCTGTTCGTCTTGCGCCACAGCTGGCACAAGCACGGTTACTGGCCGCCGGTGTCCATGCCGCTGCTGATCGCGATCTTCGTCGTGTTGCAGCTGCTGGCGCTGTATGGCTGGCGCAGGACCCTGGGCAGTTTCGGGCGGCGTCTGGTGCTGCTCAGCGGCTTGGCGCTGGCGGCGCAATGGACGTTGCTGGTGGCGGTGGTGGACCCGGCCAAGGACCTGCAGTTCGACACTAAGGCCTTCGTTTCCCAGGTGGAGCAGTTGCGCCAGGCCAGCCCCGGGCCGCTGGTGTTCTTCAACCTGGGCCAGGACACCTGGGCGGTGCGCTACATGATGAACCTGGACCACGACGAACAGCCGCTGTTCGTCAGCGGCGACGACCCCGGGCACCTGGACTCGCTGCCCCATGACTCCTGGGTGATCATCGCGCGCAAGGACCGGGGGCTGCTGGATAACACCTCCCTGGAGAATCAATTGCCGGTGTTCGAGGGGCGGCTCAACGACAACCCCTGCCTGGTGTTCCAGTTGCAATAAGTGCTTGGCAGGGCCTGGGGCGGGCCGTATTTTGGCCACTGTCATCCGCGGGATAACCAGGGAGTGGTCATGCAATATCAGGTTCGTCCGGCCGTGCCGGCCGATGCTCCACAGGTCAGCCAGGTGATCCTGGCGGCCTTGCTCGCCAGCAATGCCCAGGACTACCCCGCCAGTGTGATCGAGCGGGTCCAGGCCAGCTTCACCCCCGATGCAGTGCGCCAACTGATGCAGCGCCGGCAGATGTTTGTCGCCCTGGTGCACGGGGAATTGCGGGGCACCGCCAGCCTCGACGGGCGTGCGGTGCGTTCGGTGTTTGTCGACCCGGCCTACCACGGCCAGGGCCTGGGGCGGCAACTGATGGCCGCGGTCGAGCAGGCGGCGCTGGATTCGGGCCAGACCTCGCTGGTGGTGCCCTCGTCGGTCACCGCTGAAGGCTTTTATGCCCGCCTGGGCTTTGTCCGGGTACGCGAGCATTATGAGGGCGAGGAGCTGACGCTGATCATGGAGCGGGCCCTGGTGGCCACTGAGACCGGGCCAGGGCTGGGCTGATTCAGGCCGGTTGCGCAGCAATCACCAACACTTCGATACGGTAGTGCGGCTTGGCCATGGGCGCCTGCACGCAAGCCCGCACCGGTGCCTGCACACCTTCGAGCCAGGCATCCCAGAGCAGGTTCATGGCCGGGTAGTCGGCCATGTCCTTGAGCCAGATCTGCGCGCTGAGCAGGTGGCCCTTGTCGGTGCCGGCCCTGGCCAGCAGGGCGTCGATCTGTTGCAGCACATCCTGCGTCTGGGCGCGGATGTCCCCTTCGGTCAATTGCGAAACCTGGCCTGCCAGGTAGACGGTCCGGTTGTGGATCACGGCCTGGCTGAAGCGCGCGGTGGTGCCGATTCGCTGGAGGGATGAGGTCATGTCGAGGTCCATTGGTTCGTCCATTGGTTCAAGGGTGGAAAGGTCAGTTGTTGTCGCTCAGGCCGGCCCCGGCGCCCAGCAGGCGCGAGGCTTCGGAGGCCGGCACGTAGGTGCGGGCGGCCAGGTGATCGAGGTCGTGCTGGGGGCTGTCGCCCAGGTCCGGAATGCTGCCCGCCAGAGGCTTGCCGAGGGTGCCGGCAGGATCTGTGCAAGCGCAGCGCACCTGGGCGGCTGTGGCGGCGCCCAGGTTCTGCGCACGTACCAGCCAGGCTTCGCCCGAGGGGGAAAACTTCAGGCAGCAGCCGTTCCAGGACAGCTCCAGCCACAGGCCGAGCTGGCGCGCGGTGGCGCTGGCAAAGGGCAGCAGCAGTTGCGGGTGCGCCACCTGCCGGAGCTCGATGCGGCCGTTGCTGCGCAGCAGGTAGGCGTGGTCGCTCAGGGTCGCCCCGGCAATCAGCGGGCACAGGGCATGCCCTGGCACCTGCCAGGGCTCGGCGCTGACATCCGGGGCCAGTTGCTGGTAGGCACAGCCGTCATTCTGTCGCAGTTGCGTGGCCAGCACGCCGGGCCCGTCGAGGCCGTGGGCCGAGAGCCAGCGCGCGGCCTTGCCGGCTTCCTCCGCCAGGCCCCAGGACAGCCCGGCACCGCGGGCGGCTTTCTTGCACAGGCTTTCGATTTCATTCAACGAGGCATGCACGGCGCTGCTCCTGGCTGTCGAGGTTGGGGTAGGACCAGTCGTCCGCGGCCATCTGCCCCAGCTCATGGGGGAAGGGCGCGTTCTGGTAGAGGGTGATGCGTACCCAGCGATCCGAGCGCGGGTCGAAGTGGGTGGCGCCGAAGAACGACAGCTTGCAGCGCAGCAGGTCGATGGGCAGCAGCGCCTGGTCGATCAGGTTGTCCTGGATGTCGGCGTAGGGGAACGCTGGCGCCAGTTGCACCCGGCGCAGGCTGTGGCGATGTTCCGGGTGCCGCAGCAGGAAGCTGGCGACGCTTTGCGCGTCGCTCCAGCCGGGCAGGGCGGCTTGCAACTGGGCGATGTCCCGGGCCACTGCCAGGGGCTGCTCCAGGTCTTGCCCGGGCTCGGCAAAGCGCTGGCCGATCCGCGGTTCGAGTTTTTCCTCGGAGACGTACCAGAACAGCGCGCGGCTGGCTTGGCTGGAAAAGTCGATGGCCGCGACCCAGGAATAATGCTCGTCGAGTATCTGCCGCAGGCGGCCGATGCTCATGCTGCCGTCGACGCTGAAGCTGGCCTGCTCATCGGCCTGCATACCGGCGCCCAGCTCATCCACCAGGTGGCCGTAGGGCTCCAGCAGCAGCGACACCAGGCATTCCTGGGCTTCCAGCGACAGCGCGCCTTCGGCCCAGCGATAGAGTTCGTCCCAGGGGGAATCCTGCTCCAGGATGCCGCTGGCGAGATGGTGCTCCAGGCGCTGCAGGTCACCTTGCAGTTGCAGGATGCGGCCGTGTTGCAGTTCGTGCTCGGAGTGCCAGTGGCCGATGCCGGCCTGGGCCCGGGTGAGAAACTCGACGAACCGCTGGCGCTCCGCAGCCGATGGCTGGCGCACGGCGCGTACCCGTTGCAGGGCGGTTTCCCGGGCCTGTACCCAGTTGTTCAAGAGCACTGGATGGTTCAGCAGGAACGGCGCCATGCCCAGCCCCGTGGAGTTGCCGATGCCCAGGCGCCGGCGCAGTTGCGGCTCCAGGGGCACCGCCTGCCGGGGCGCCCGGGCCTGGGCCAGGTGCTCCACCAGGTCCAGGGTGAAGGCGCGGATCAGGAACACGGTGAGCATTTCCGCCTGGAAGGGTGCCGCCAGCTCCGGCCGCTGGGCGATGCGTTCACGGTCGGCGGCGCCGAACTTGCCGCTGCCATAGACCGCGGTGGTGCGCATCAGGTAGCCGACTTCATCGATGAACTCGCGCTGCGGCTGGCGACCGGCAGCCAGGGCCTCGATCACATGGTCGAACAGCCGCACCGAACGGTTGGCCCGGGCCATGCACAGCTCGCGGGAGGAAATACGCCCGGCTTCCTGCTTCGGCACATTGGCCTCCAGGCGGTCCAGGTCGGCGGCATCGGGGATGCCGTCGAACAGGGCGAAGGTGGCATCCCAGGCGGTGGCGATGACCCGGTCCGAGCGCAGTGCCGGGTCCAGGTCATGGGCGAAGGCCACCAGGCTGTAGCTGCGCTGCGGGCCGGTGGCGGTGTACACCGCGCGGCCCACGCCCTGGCTGTCGAGGGTCCACAGCGGGCGCTGGAACTGCCAGTTTTCAGCCTTGAGGCGGCGCAGCAACTGGCGCATGAACGACAGCCGGGACTGGTGGAAGGCCCCCAGGCGCGCCGCCTTCATGACGCTGGCGGGTGGTCGCAGGTTCATTCAGAGCACCCCCTGTTCACGGGCCATTTGCCGGGCAATGCGGATCGCGTCCCAGACCGCCGGGAGGATCAGCAGCGACACCGGCACCGCAGTGATCACGATGAACGACTGCAAGGCACTGATGCCGCCCTCACCGAGGGTGATCAGGGTCGCCCCCACCAGGCCCATGCCGGCGCCCCAGAACACCCGCAGCCAGGCCGGGGATTCGGCGTGGTTGCTGCTGATGGCCATGGCCACGGTATAGGACATGGAGCCGGCGCTGGTGACCACCGAGAAGAAACTGAGGAACAGGAACAGCGCCGAAATCAGGTTGGGCAGCGGCATCGACTGGGCCACCCCGAGCAGCAGCGCCTCAGGTTGCACGCCGTGGCTGATCACGCGGCCCGGCGACTGCAGTTCGATACCGATCCCGGTGCCGCCCACCAGGGTGAACCAGAGCATGGTGATCAGCGGGGCGGCCACCGACATCAGGGTGATCACCTCACGGATGCTGCGCCCGCGGGAGACCTTGGCCACGTAGATACCCATCATCGGCGCGTAGCCGATGAACCAGCCCCAGTAGAACAGGGTCCAGCTGTTGAGCCAGGCGTTGTCATCGCGGTACAGGGCGGTCTGGAAGAAGCTGGTGACGTGCACCGCCAGGCTCTGGGCCAGGGTTTCGCTGAGGAACAGGGTGGGGCCGAAGATGAACAGGAACGCCGCCAGGCCCAGCATCAGCCACACGTGGACCTTGCTCACCAGCCGCAGGCCGCCCAGGCCCACCACACAGGACAGGGTGTAGATCACCGTCACCGAGAGAATCACCATGGCCTGGACCATGATGGTGTTCGGCACGCCCCACACCGAGTGCAGGACGAAGGCGATCTGCAGGCCGAGAAAACCCACCGGGCCGATGGTGCCGGCCACCACCGCGATGATCGCCGAGGCATCGGCGAACACGGCGATCGGGCCCTTCAGGGCTCGCTCGCCCAGCAGCGGGTAGAGCAGGGTGCGCGGCATCAGCGGCAGGTTCTTTTCGTGGTGCAGGTACATGTAGACCACGGTCAGCAGGCTGCCGAGCACCGCCCAGGCCATGAAACCCCAGTGCAGGAACGACTGGGATAGCGCGGCTACGCCGGCGGCGTCGCTCTTGGCCACGGCGCCGAAGTACGGCGGTGGGGCGATGAAATGCATCATGGGTTCGGCAGCGGCCCAGAAGGCGCCGCCGCCGGCCAGCAGGGCGCACATGATCATCGACACCCAGTTGAAGGTGCTGATGCTGGGCGTGTGCCCGACGCCGCCCAGGCGCACCCGGCCCAGGCGGGTGAAGCCGATGTACAGGCTGGCGCCGAAGGTCGCCAGCATCAGCACCTGCCAGTACAGGCCGAAGTAGTGGGTGCTCCAGGTGAAGGCGTGGCCGATCAGGCTGGAAAGGGTGTTCAGGTCTATCAGGGCAATGACCAGGAACAGCAGGAAGAAACCTCCGCTGATCCAGAAAATCGACCAGTCGAGGGTTCCAGCGGCGCGGCTGTGCAGCGAGCGGGTGTCGATCCCCGCTTTGATTTCGCCTGGAATTTCCATGGTGCCTCCGTGTTGCGTTGTCGATCGCTAATAATTGTTATGGGCGCATTTGTTGTTGTTAGTGCTTGGCGATGACCCTGTTCAGGCCGGACGTCAGGACAATCGGGAAACAGTCGGGGGCCTCAGACCGCGATCTCGTGAGGGTGGACGGCGGCACCTGCCTGGGCCTTGGCCGGAACAAAATTGTTCTCGAAGAAGCGCAGCCAGTTGCCGCCCATGATCGCGGCGACCTCCTGGGCGCTGAAACCCACGCCGTGCAGGCCCGCCTCGATGTTGGAGAAGTCGCGGTTGTCGCGGAACCAGGCCGGCTGGTCGGGGAAGCCCGGTTGCGCCTTGGAGCCTTCGCCGTAGTCGACATCCAGGGTCCAGCGGCCGACGCGCATCCAGTCCACCACGCTGTTGGGCTGGTCCTGGCACAGGTCGGAACCCAGGCCCAGGTGTTCGACGCCCATCAGCTCGGCGGTGCGCGCGATCATTTCGCAGAAGCTCTGCACGCTGCAGGCGCTCTTGTCCTTGAGGTGGTGCGGGTACAACGAGAAACCGAACATGCCACCGCTCTGGCCCAGGGCCTTGAGCACGGTGTCGGACTTGTTGCGCAGCGCCGCGTGCCAGAACGCCGGGTTGGCGTGGGTGATGGCGATCGGGCGCTCGGAGTGCTCGATGGCTTGCAGGGTCGAGCGTTCGGCGGAGTGGGACATGTCCACCACCAGGCCGACCCGGTTCATCTCCCGTACCACCTGCTTGCCCATGCGGGTCAGCCCCGGGTCTTCCTGTTCATAGCAACCGGTGGCCAGCAGCGACTGGTTGTTGTAGGTCAGCTGCATGAAGCGTGCGCCGAGGCTGTGCACCACTTCCACCAGGCCGATGTCGTCCTCGATGGGCGAGGGGTTCTGGAAACCGAAGAAGATCGCCGTGCGCCCGGTCTGCCGTGCCAGGGCGATGTCGCTGGCCCACTTGCCGTGCAGGATCAGGTGCGAGTAGCGCTGGAACCTGCGGTTCCAGGCTTCGATATTGGCCACCATTTCGCGGAAGGTCTCGTGGTAGGCGATGGTCACGTGGACCGCATCGACGCCGCCTTCGCGCATCTGCTGGAAGATCTTTTCCGACCAGTTGTCGTACTGCATGGCATCGATGCGCGGGCCGCGGCTGGCGAAGGTCTGGGGCAGGCTCATAGTGGCGCCCCCGCGGCGATGTAGCCGGTCTTCACGTGGGTGTAGAACTCCACCGCCGAGCGCCCCTGCTCGCGCGGGCCGTAGCTGGACTCGCCACGGCCGCCGAAAGGCACGTGGTAGTCGGTGCCGGCGGTGGGCAGGTTGACCATCACGCAGCCGACCCGGGCATGGCGGCGAAAGTGGCTGGCGCGGGCCAGGGAGCGGGTCATGATGCCGGCGGTGAGGCCGAAGCGGGTGTCATTGACCAGGCTCAGGGCCTCTTCGTAGCTGCCGGCCTTGATCACGCAGGCGATGGGCGCGAACAGCTCTTCGCGGTTGATGCGCATGGCATTGCTGCCGCCAATGAACAGCGCCGG
This sequence comes from Pseudomonas sp. NFPP25, assembly GCF_900116505.1. NCBI lineage: Bacteria > Pseudomonadati > Pseudomonadota > Gammaproteobacteria > Pseudomonadales > Pseudomonadaceae > Pseudomonas > Pseudomonas sp. NFPP25. The sequence continues at coordinate 67,850 of NZ_FPBG01000003.1, forward strand.
TGCCTGGTAGTAACCGGGGCTTTCCAGCTCCAGGCGCTGGCCGCCGGTGAGCAGTTCGGCGCCTTCCTGCTGGCCCAGTTGTAGGTTCGCCAGGTTGGCCTCCAGCTGTGCGGCGCTGGCCACCGGGCCGATCTGGGTACCGGCTTCCAGGGCATGGCCGACCTTGAGCGCCTGGGTTGCCGCCAGCAGTTTTTCCACGAAGGCATCGTGGATGCCTGCATGCACGATCAACCGCGAGGAGGCGGTGCACTTCTGCCCGGTGCCGCCAAAGGCGCCATTCACCGCGCAGCTCACCGCCAGGTCGAGGTCGGCGTCGTCCATCACTGCCAGGGCGTTTTTCGAGCCCATTTCCAGTTGCACCTTGGTCAGGTTGGCGGCGGCCGAGGCGGCGATGCCCTTGCCCACGTCCACCGAGCCGGTGAAGGAAATGGCGTTGATGCCCGGGTGCTCGATCAGCGCCTGGCCGATCTCGGAACCGGCGCCCATCACCAGGTTGAACAGGCCCGCGGGCAAGTCCTGGCGGGCGATGATCTCGCTGAGAATCACCGCGCTGGCCGGGGTCAGGTTGGCCGGCTTCCACACCACGGCGTTGCCGAAGGCCAGGGCCGGGGCGATCTTCCAGCAGGCGGTGGCCATGGGGAAATTCCACGGCGAAATGATCGCCACCACGCCGATGGGTTCACGGCGGATATCGATCTCGATGCCGTCGCGCACCGAGTCGGCGGTCTGCCCCAACTGGCGCAGGGTTTCCGCAGCGTAGTAGGTGAAGAACTGCCCGGCGCGGTACACCTCGCCAGCACCTTCGGCCATGGGCTTGCCTTCTTCCCGGGACAGGGTCCTGCCGATTTCCGCAGAACGCTGCATCAGCTCCTGACCGATGGCCATCAGCACCTTGTAGCGTTGCTCGAGGCCGCTGCGGGCCCAGATTCGCTGGGCCTCGCTGGCGGCGGCAAGGGCACTGTCCAACTGCGCCCGGGAGGCCTGGGCGTAGAGGCCGATCAGGTCGCGGGTGTCGGACGGGTTGCGGTTCTCGATCTCGCTGGCGCCCTTGAGCCATTGGCCGGCGATGTAGTTGTGATGGTTGTCGCTCATGAAATCCTCCAGGGCGGCACGCCAGGCGGGGCGTTGCCTTTGTGCGGTTCTGGGAGGATTATGAGTCGGCCTTGTATTAAGTAAATCTAATAAATTTTAAGGTTGTTTAAGTAAAATTTAAGCTATGCCTTTGCCAGCAGGACGCGCCGCCATGAGCATCAAGATCTCCAATTTGCAGTTTTTCGTCGCGGTGGCCACCAGCCAGAGCCTGACCCAGGCTGCCCAGCGCCTGCACCGCACACCGGCAGCGGTGTCGCTCTCGCTCAAGCAACTGGAAGAGGAACTGGGCGGCGCCTTGTTCGAAGGCGAGCGCAAGAACCAGCTCAGCCCCCTGGGGCGTTTCGTGCTGCTGGAAGCCCAGCGCGAACTGGCGCATTTCGACCGCACCATCAGCACCATCAAGACCTACGCCAAGGCCGAGACCGGCCTGGTGCGGGTGGCGGCGGTGCCGTCCTTCGCCATCACCCTGCTGCCGCCGCTGCTCAAGCAATTCCATGAACAGCACCCGCAGTTCCACCTGGATATCCGCGACATGGATTCCGAGCGAGTGGTGCAAGCGGTGCTCAGCGGCGACGTGGATATCGGCATCGGCACCGTACCGGCGAGCATCCCCAACATCGACCAGGACTTCCTGTTCTCCGATGCCTTCTGCGTGGTCTGCGCCAGCGACAACCCCCTCAACCGCCTGGCGCGCCCGCTGCGCTGGAGCGACCTGGACGGGCAGAACTTCATCAACAGCGGCCTGGGCGCCGAGATCAACGCCGCCGAGTTCCGGCACATCCGCGACCACTCGACCCTCAGCGTCAGAAACACCACCTCCTTGCTGGCACTGGTGGCCCAGGGCATGGGCGTGACCTTGCTACCGGAACTGCTCAGCCGTTCGGCGGCGGGGGATCAGCTGAATTTCCTGCGCCTGGAAGACCAGCGCATCGTGCGCTCGGTGAGCGTGATCACCGCCCCGCGAGAGACGTTGAACCATGCGTCCTATACCTTCTTGAAGGCGCTCAAGGGCAGTCGGTTTGCTTGAGCGGGCCGCTCCTACGGCACCGGGCTTGACTCAAGGCACCTGGGATAACTCCCGGGTGCCTGCCCCATCGAGCGATGCCTACGCCACCACCACCCGCCGTGGTCGCAGCCAGCCGATCACCACCGCGGCAATCAGCAGGAACCCCAGGTAGCCGAAGAACGGATAGACCTGCCCCACCAGGCTGATAAAGCCCACCAGACTGCCGACAAACGCCAGGGCGCCGGCGGCTATCGAACCGAGGCGGAACTGTCGGGTGCCCGCCGGCAACAGCCGCGCGGAGAAGGAGTACAGGGTGCCCACGGCGGTGTTGAGGATCATGCAGAAGATGATCAGCGCCATCAGCAGCCCCAGGGCCGGTGAGACTTCGCTGGCGATCGACAGCATGGGCATCGGCAGGTCCGCCACGCTGTCCAGGCGCGACAGCAGGCCGAGGCTCATCACCAGCATCAGCACGCCCAGCAGCGCGCCGCCGAGGATGCCGCCCCACATCGCCTGTTTTTCACCCTTGGCCGCGCCGCCCATTATCGCCAGGATCGGCACCCCGGCCACGATGTTGTAGGACACGTAGAGCAAGGCGCCCAGCAGCCAGTGGCTGGCACCGGCTTCTTGTTTGGCCGCCAGTTGGTTGAGTTCGCCGAAGCTCAGGTCGCGGGTCGCGGCGCCATACAGTGCCACGCCGACCGCGGTGATGATCAGGAAGGGCGTCACCGCGCCGATCATGCCGATGACCTTGTGCACGTCCAGGCACACGATGGCGACCACGATCAGCGTCACCAGCACGCTGCCGGCGATGGCCGGAATACCGAACTGCTGCTCCAGCAGGGCACCGCCGCCGGCCAGCATCACCACGGTCACGGCGAACATGAAGAAGGTGATCATCAGGTCCACCAGGGCCCCCAGGTGCTTGCCGCACAGGGCCTGCACCACGTCTTTGTGCGACGCCGCTCGCAGGCGGCTGCCCATGCTGGCCAGGGCCATGCCGAGGAAGGTGAACAGCGCCGCGCTGACCACCGCACCCGCCAGGCCCCAGGCGCCGAAGTCGACGAACATCAACAGTAGTTCACGACCGGAGGCGAACCCCGCGCCGACAATCACACCGACGAAGGCGCCGGCGATCTTCAGACTTTCTTTCATGACGATTAGCCTCGATTTTTTGTTGTTATGTGGGGTGGACCACCCCGGCATTCATGGCCTTGGTGGTCCTGGGCATCGCACTTGAGGGCTGGGGCGGGTGACTCAGTTTTCGCCGACCCAGGCCTGGACTTCGATCTCGACATCGACCCCCAGCGCCAGTTGGGCGCTGACGGTGGAACGCACCGGGAAACCGTTCTTGAAGTGGCGCTGGTAGACCTCGTTGAAGCCGGCGAAGTGCTGCATGTCGGTGAGCCAGACAGTGCTCTTCACCACCTGGTCGAAGCTGGCACCGCATTCGGCCAGGGTCTCGCCGATGCGCGCCAGGGCGGCTTCGGTCTGCACGCGGATGTCGCCGTGCACCACTTCGCCTTCGGCGCTCATGGGCACCTGGCCGGAGAGGAACAGAAAGCCGCCGACCCGGATCGCCCGGGAAAAGGGGTAGGGCAGGTGGCTGGGATAACGCTGGATGTCATTGGACATGGCAAGGGCCTCGTGGGCTGGGTGGGTTAACGCAAGCGAGCGGGGGCCAGGGCCTGGGCATCGACGCCCTGGCTCAGCAGTTCTTCGGGGACCGGTTGCCCCAGCAGCAGGGCGCAGGCCAGTTGCGAGACGCCGGCCGCCGACTGGATGCCGTAGCCGCCCTGGGCGGCGAGCCAGAAAAAGCCTTCGCAGCTGTCGTCCCAGCCCACCACCAGATCGCCGTCGGCGACGAAGGAGCGCAGGCCGGCCCAGCTGTGGCGCGGGCGGCGGATGCTCAGGGAGGTGACGTTCTCGATGTGGTAGATGCCGGTGGCGATGTCCAGTTCTTCAGGCATCACGTCTTGGGGCGGCACCGGGTCGGCATTGGCCGGGGAGCCGAGCAACTGGCCGGCGTCGGGCTTGAAGTAGAAGCTTTCGTCGATGCCGATCACCGCCGGCCAGCGGCTGAAGTCTTCATCCGGTGGGCCATCGAAGGTGAAGGCGCTGCGCCGGCAGGGTTGCAGGCCGATGGGGGCCACGCCGCACAGCTGGGCCACGTCATCGACCCAGGCGCCGGCAGCGTTCACCAGATTGCGCGCCTGCAGTACACGGCCATCACTGAGTGTGAGGTTCCAGTGGCGGTCTTCGCGGCTGGCCTCGACGATCTGTATGTCGCACTCCAGCAGCCCACCGGCGCGGCGCATGGCCCGCAGGAAGCCCTGGTGCAGCGCGTGCACGTCCAGGTCCTGGGCGGCGGTTTCCAGCATCGCCCCGGCGACGGCCTCGGGGCGCAGGCAGGGCACCAGGGCCCGGGCCTGCTCCGCCGTGATCAGGCGCACATTGGCGGAACGGGCGCGGGTTTCATCGTAGGTCTGCTGCAACTGTTCCAGCTGTTCCTCGCTGGCCACGTACAGGCAGCCACGGGGTTCCATCAACGGGTGATCGCAGAAACCCTGCGGCGGCCGCTGGTAGAAAGACCGGCTGGCGCGGGTCAGGGCCTGGATCTGCGGGGTGCCGTAGGCCTCCATGAACATCGCCGCCGAGCGCCCGGTGGAGTGGTAGCCCGGCTGCGATTCACGTTCCAGCACCAGCACGCTGGCCTGCCCGGCCAGGCGATAGGCCAGGGAAGCACCGGCAATACCGGCGCCGATGATGACGAAGTCGAAGCATTGGTTCGCGTGCATGCCGGGGTTCCTGAATCGCTGGGAAATGACAGGGGTCAAAATTCTCACATACGAGAAATGTAAGATATGAGAATTTTCCAGTCAACCCGGGGTCATGGGTTAATATTTCGCCACGTGCCCCGGCTAGCGTCGCGGTTGCCCTTATTTGCCAGACAGAGAGCCTCAATGAGTTCCGACCGAGCCCAGCCCGCCTCGAGCTCCCACGCCCATCCACTGATCGACCGGACCCAGGTCGGCGCACGCCTGCGGACCATTCGTAAAAACCAGAAGCTGACCCTCAAACAGCTCTCGGAACGCTCCGGCGTGGCGCTGTCGACCCTGTCGAAAATGGAGCTGGCCCAGGTCTCGGTCAGCTACGAAAAACTCGCCGCAGCAGCCCGCGCCCTGGGCGTCGACATCGCCCGGCTGTTCACCCCCGCGCCGAACCTGATCCAGACCGGCGGCGCCCAGGTGCAACCGACCGTGGTCAGCACCACCATCGCCGACGCCCCCGGCTACAGCACCGGCAATTACGACTATCACCCCATGGCCGGCGACTTTCCCGGGCGCAGCATGACCCCCATGTACGCGCGGATCTTTGCCCGCGAGCTGCAGCAGTTCGAGGATTACATCCGCCACCCCGGGCAGGAATTTGCCCTGGTGCTGTCGGGGCGTGTGCGAATTCAGTTCGAGACCGGGGAGGCCGTGAGCATCGGCCCGCAGGAGACTGCCTACTTCAACAGCAGCATTGGCCATATCTACCTGGCGGAAGGGGATGAGGATGCGGAAGTGATGGTGGTGATGTCGGAGCGTTGAGGCCCCTCACCATCGAGCAAGTCATCCACAACTCCCGATACAAGTGGTTAGGTTCAACCAGGACGTTTCGCACAATAGAAACAGACTCTGCGCCCTCCTGAGCCATAAGCGGTTGGAGTTGAAGGTAATTAGAACTGTTGTGCAACGCTCGAATTGTATTTGGCGCAGTTCAAATCCTGATCCTCGCCAGCATATCTTCGCCGTCTGCATCCATACCAACCTCGACAAATCCGAAACTGGAGTAGAACCCTTTAGCTACGATGTTGTTGGGGTTGTAGCAAATTTCAATTTCTTTCAAATCCGCGATCTGTTTTATTTCATGTAGGGCGAGGCCCAGCGCTACTCTACCGATGGATTTTCGCTGATGTTCTTTGTCCACCATAAAGCGCCAGATAGAAACTTTGCCTTTTGACTCTTGCACCCACATAAAGAAGCCTACGGGCTCTCCATCCGCGATGATGGCGCGTGTGAAGTAACCTGGGTTGTACGCAGCCTCAACGAGCGACCAGGTATTACTTGCCACGTAGTCTTCCTGCTCTTCAGTGACCTCCAGTTCACAAATCGCTTCATAGTTTTTTTGCGTTACTTGGGTAAGCGAGATTTTCATAAGTCTCCTGAACTGGGGTGTGGATAAGGCTCAATTAACTTTCACGGGCATTCAGTTCCTCCTGCGCCTTCGCCAGCAGCGCGACGAACAGTTCGGCGCTGTCCTGCGGCAGGCTTCGCACTCTAGCTGTTGCAGTTCACGGCAGTGCTGGGGCGGCGGGGGATTCCGCTTAGCTCTCCGTGCAGCTCCAAGTAAGGTTTGAACTCCTCTGCGGCGTTCGTGCGGTATACGTCGTCACCAGGCTGCGTCCGTCGGTCGTGGCCGCCGTACACCGGGATCTTCGGTTTGTGCCCTTACTCTTTCGTATGGTCCAGCCATTCTTGGTAGGTGATACGGCTAATGTGTTCTGTCCGATAGTCTTGGAGGAACTGGTTGTATTTGTTTTCTTCCGTGTGATGAAAGCGAAAGCCACACTTGGATTGAGCAGCATAGGACTGGATGTTGTTGGCGAAGTAACCACACCAAAGTGCTTTGAGATTCAGGTTTTCAAAGGCGTGTCGCATCACTTCACGTACTGCTTCCGGAATCAGGCCTTTGCCCCAGTACGGCACGCCGATCCAGTAGGCGATTTCCCCTTCCTGCTCACTGATTTCAAAATTGCTGTTGCTGCCTATGAGAATGCCCACACAACCAACAGCACGGCGATTTTCCTTCAGTTCGACCGCGTACACCTCGGGGTGATTGAAGACCGTACGGATGATGTCGGCACTGTTCTCCACACTGGTATGGGGGGGCCAGCCAGCGATGGGGCCGACTCGGGCGTCTTTGGCATATTCGTATAGATCGGCGGCGTCTGTGGCCTGCCAGGGGCGAAGCAAGAGTCGTTCTGTTTCAAGTGTCATGTCCTGTACCCGAATGGATTGGTTCGTTCGGGACAGAGTATTGGGAGAAAGATCATCGGTACACGCCAGTACCTCGGCTTTTTCGGTACTTTTCGAAACAGCTGCGCCAAGCGGTGATAGGATTTTGGCTCTTGTTTGTTGTAGCGCTGGGTCACTATGCATCACATTCCGAAACTTTCCGCTCCTGACGACTCGATGCGGATGGGAGAAACCACGCTAGCGGAAGGGCTCGGTTTACCGCTCTCCTTCGGTCACGCTTACTTGACGCTGCTGGTATGCCTCTGCGGTAGTGCCCACTTCACACTTAACTTCAAAGAGCATGCGGTTAGGCGCGGTGCTGTGATGCTGCTGGCTGAGGACACTATTGCCTTGCTCAAACGTCGCTCGCGCCGCTTCAAGGTGTTTTTCTGCCTTATGCCGAAAAGTTTTGCCGCGGAGGTTGCCTACCCGCTACCCAATACCTTGTTCGTATTTCTGCATGACCATCCTCATTGCGTTCCATCCAAGGATGACATGCCGCTGATAGAGGACTGGGTGACGCAGATGCGGAATATTGCGCAGACCTGTCCCACCTACCAACGCATTATGTTGCGCAATCAGCTGCAGAACCTCTTTTTGAAAATAGCCGAGCAACTTCCAGCCAACCAGATAGAAAACAGGGGATTCAGCCGGAAGGAAATGCTCAGTTGGCGCTTCTGGGAATTGATAGGCAAACATTGCGTGCGGCATAGAGATGTGAAGTTCTACGCCGACGCACTGAATATCACGCCGTTCTACCTGTCGCAGTTGACCAAAGCGTTTTTCAACGACACACCCAAGGGCCTGATCGATCGGCAGGTAACCTTGGAGATCAAGGCTCTTCTTTCATACAGTGACTTGGCTATTGGCCGTGTGGCCGACGAATTGAACTTCGTCGACGCGTCTTACTTGTGTCGCTACTTCAAGCGCCAAACGGGAATTTCGCTTTCCCGTTATCGTAAGCACAAGAGAGAGGAGGGGGGGCAGGACTGACCTGCGGTCGAAATGGAGGAGGGAAGGCGCACTATGGAAAAGGTTTCCCTCCTGGATACAACACTGATTCCAGCGCGCGATCGGTTGTCCATAGGACGAGCTGACCCTAAAACAGCTCTCGGAACGCTCCGGCGTCGCACTGTCGACCCTGTCGAAAATGGAGCTGGCCCAGGTCTCGGTCAGCTACGAAAAACTCGCCGCCGCGGCCCGCGCCCTGGGCGTCGACATTGCCCAACTGTTTAGCCCGGCGCCGAACCTGATCCAGACCTGCAGCGCCCAGGTGCAACCGACCGTGGTCAGCACCACCATCGCCGACGCCCCCGGCTACAGCACCGGCAACTACGACTACCACCCCATGGCCGCGGACTTTCCCGAGCGCAGCATGACCCCCATGTACGCGGATCTTTGCCCGCGAGCTGCAGCAGTTCGAGGATTACATCCGCCACCCGGGGCAGGAATTCGCCCTGGTGCTCTCCGGCCGCGTGCGGATTCAGTTCGAGACCGGGAAAGCCGTGAACATCGGCCCGTAGGAGACGGCCTACTTCAACAGCAGTGTCGGCCATATCTACCTGGCGGAAGGGGAGGAGGATGAGGAAGTGATGGTGGTGATGTCGGAGCGCTGAAGCGCTCTACTCATCAAGCAGCAGCGCGGCGGATCGTGCTGCCGCGCCGTGCTTTCCTAGGGCGTTCTACTTCAACGATAGCCTGTGGCGACTGCCGTCGAGCAAGGCATCCACCACGGCCCGGGCCATCTCCACCGAGTGCACCAGGGACCAGATCAGGCCGCGTTCAATGCCGCTGCCGCGCTCGGTGATTTCATCGGAGACTTCTTCGGCGCTTTTCAGCAGCAGAGAGACGTGGAGCAGGGCTTTTTCAGCGTTGATGCCCTCTCGGATGGAAAACAATGAGTCGCTGCTAACCGGGACGCCTGAGGTGTGTTTGATGGACTTGGCCAGAGGCGCACCGGTAGGTCGAAGTGCCAGTTTCTGAAGGATCTGTTTGTTGGCCTGGTCTAGTTCAGGGTTTCTACCGTGGCGCTGGGGGGCTTTGGGCTGATCGGGAACGAGCTTTTTCATGGCGTAACTCCGTGCGCCTAGTCAACATCGAGCTGCTAAACCCGGCCATCGAATGTTCGGTGACAGGTCGAGGCTAGTTAGCAGGAACTCCCGATTCAAGTGGTTCGGTGTAACTAGGACGTTTCGCACAAAAGAAAGAGACTCTGTACCTCTTCGAGTCACAAGCGATGGGGCATGGGCTTTAGTGTTATCGCCAGTGACATCGGCGATTGACGTGTCGCTGCCCAACCGCATGCGTACTCTGCGCCGACCACCGTTTAGACACCTGCGTGGTGATACACCGACGCGCTCCAATAGCGGCTGCCATTCCGCTGTTGGCGAGTCCACCCGCTTGCCAGCAGTTGCTTGGCAATCATCCGATTCATGACGCCATGACCGAGCAGCAGCACCGGCTCTTCGCCGGCAAGGGCCTGCAGCCGCTGAGCGGCGGCACTGGCACGTTGCTTCGCCGCACCGAAGGATTCGACGCCGCTCGAATAGCCGCACAGCCACAGGACGCGAAAGATGAAAGCCCAGGTAAACGGCGATAACCGGGGAAATCGCCAGCCACCATGGGGCAGTTGAGCTTCGCAGAACGTCGCGTCAACCACGGCAGGTTTCAGCCCGAGTACCTCGACGGAGGTCAGGGCCCGAGGCGCGCTGCTTGAAACAACGGTGCTGGCGGTTGCGGCAAGTTGCAGGCTGGCCTGCGGCGCAGGATCGCGGATGATTTCGGAGCGGTTGTATTGCGCGATCCAGTCCTTCATCTCAAGCATTGAGATCTTTTCCGCCGCGGCGATCTTTGGCTGGCCGTGACGCATCAGGATGATTGTCCTGCTCACCGTTGGTTGTCGTCCTTGGTTTTCGTGAACCCGCCATGTTGCCGATACCAGGACACGGTGTCAGAAATAGTCTGCTCCAGCGCTCGAAAATTCACGCCAAGCTCTTGTTCGCTCTTGCGGTGGTTAAAGCTGGTCCGGTTCTCTTCGCGTATCAACAGGCGCACCGTCGCCATGCTCAGCAAAATCGGCTTGCCGGTCAGGCGCGCGTACACCTCCTGCACCGCCGCCAACAGGTACAGCGCGGGCACTGGCAGTTGCCGGGCAGGGGTTTTGACGCCCGCTATTCGCCCCAGGAGCGGCACCAACTGGCGCATGTTCAAGCTCTGACCGGCGGCGAGGTAGCGCTCGCCACGGCGGCCATTTTTCGCGGCAGAGATCTGAGCCCAGGCCACATCACGGGCATCGACCACGGAGAAGGTGCCAGGAATCAGCCCGGGCAGCTTGCCGTTGACCACATCCTTGACCAATTGCCCCGAGGAGGTCGGACCCCTGTCGCCCGGGCCCCACATCCAGCCGGGCAGCACCATGCAGGCATGCATCTGCGGGTGGATGTCGAGGAAGCTCAAGACCTCGCGGTCGGCGAGGATCTTGCTGCGGTAGTAGTCATCCGCATCGGCTTCGGCGCGCAGGCAGCTCTCATCGATGGAGGTGCCGGGGGCGCCGTCGAGCACGGCAATCGAAGAGGTGTGGACAAAGCGGCGTATGCCTGCGCGGTAGGCGTGGTGCAGCAGGTCTCGCGTACCGGTGACATTGATCTTTTCCAGGGCTGCCCAATGGCTGCCGCCCTTGTAGTTATCGCGAAAGAACGCCGCGGTATGAAACACCGTATCGCAGCCTTGCAGCGAAGGTGCGAAGGCGTCGATATCGGCCATGTCGCCCACGACCAGTTCCACACTGGGCAGATCGTTGAACTGCTCTTCACCTTTGGCTCTTGAGCGGACCAGGGCTTTGACGGTGTAGCCACGGGCGACCAGCTCGCGCACCAGGTTGTTACCCAGCAGGCCGGTTGCGCCCGTCACGAATGCGTTACCCATGGCTCAACTCTCCTGCTGTTCGGCTGAGGGCATCAACGCCGCGCTGTCGAAGAACACTTCTTCGCGGCAGGCCAATCCGTCTCTGAAGGTGAAGTGCGCGCTGTAGTGCACGGCAATCGGGCGGCCATGAGGCGGGATCAGCCGGCCCGCCAGCACCAGAGGGGCGGTGAAGGTACCGGTCAGTAGGGCGGTCAGCGCCAGTCGGTCTTCAGTGACGATAAAGGGCGTCATGGTCACGTGGGCATCAGGGAACGCCTCGAACAGGGCGGTCTCCCGTTTGCGCATGGATTCACGGCCGCTTTGCATGCCCATGCCGTCGAGGTAGATGAAGTCTTCGCACACCAGCGCGAGCATCGACTCCAGGTCACGGTGGTTGAAGGCACGAGCGGCGCGTTCTGCGTAGTCGTGGGGGCCCGTCGTCATACAGTGCATTCCAGTGGTTTCGAAGGCCTGTAGATATACCGGCGAGACCGTGCTTGAAAAACAGCGACTACTGCATAATGGCTTTGCATTAATGCAAACCAGGGGGGATGGGAGGTATGGCGTTGCAGGCAAATTGGGACGATCTTCGGTTGCTGCTGGCCGTCTCGCGGCGTGGCAGTTTTCTTCAGGCGGGCCAGCTGTTGGGTATCGCGGCGTCTACTGTGTCCCGTCGCCTGACCCAACTGGAAGTGGCCTTGGGTGAGCCGCTGGTTGAACGAGGCGTTGAAGGCTGTTGGCTGACCGCACGGGGCCAGTCCCTGGTGGAAGTGGCACTGGCGGCGGAAGCCGGCTTGCGGCGCCAAGCGGCGACGGATCTGTCCGGGGTGCAGACGGAGCTCTGTGGCAGTGTCCTGGTGAGTGCCGGAGAGGGGTTTTCTCCTTGTGTGCTGGAGGCCGCGAGTCGTTTTACGGCCCTGCATCCGCGTTGTTCCGTGGAGTTGCTGGTCACCGCCGACTTTCACAAGATCGTCCGCGGCGTGGCCGATATTGCAGTACGCACCGCGCACCTGGGCGAGCCCTCGCTGATCTATCGGCCCCTGGGCAAGCTCGCCTACGGCGTCTTCGCCCAGGCTGGCTATCTGCAGCGGTTCCCGGAGGTGACCTTGGCGACGGCGGCCAACATCGCCTTGCTTCCGCCGCTGGATATGTTGCCGCAAATGCGTGCCGCCAAGGCAGCAGGCCTGGACCGTGGGCAAATCAGCGTGGACTCGTTCGCCGTGCAACTGGAGTCGGTGAGGCGAGGCCTGGGCGTGGCGGTACTGCCGCGCATTCTGGCGAAGGACCTGACCGAGGTGTTCCCGGAGCTTGAACTTCCAGATATGGAGGTCTACCTGGTCACCCGGCCTCAGGCGTTGAAGCAGGCGCACATCCGAGGCTTCTTTGAGATATTGGAGCAGGTCATGCTCGACGTTCTGGAGGTTGAAAGGGGCGACGATTGAATGCTGGGAGTGCGCGCTCTTGAACGAGCGTATGGCGTCAGGTGGCGTGGAGTGTGCTGGGCGCCTGTGGGTTTCAATAAGCGCCCGATCATGGCATTCACTGAATTTCAGGCACAAAAAAAGACGTCCATGGACGTCTTTTTTTGTTGAGTTGGTGGAGCCGGGGGGATTTGAACCCCCGTCCGCCAGTACTCCGCTGTCGGTACTACATGCTTAGCCGTGTCTATTGAGTTAACCCTCAGCGACCCGACGGGCAGGGTGCTTTGGGCGAGTTGTGTAAGTTTTAGCCGCTTCGTCCACAACGTACTGCACGGCGATTCTGTTCTATATGACAATCATTTTGGGTTTACAGACATCCCCTGATGATTGCTGGACCCGAAGGTACCAGGGGGGAAGGGCTAAGGCTGCTTACGCAGCGAGAGCGTAATCCCCGTAGGTTTCGTCATTGGCAACTATAGGAAGTTGCAACAGTGGATTTACGAGTTCTGTTACCAACTCGGCATGCACCTAAAGTTTCGCAACCGGCGTCGAATCCTAAACGGCCCCGAACCTGTTGTGCATTACCAACAGGTGGACGGATTCTACGCTAACCGAGGCCAGAAGGCCAACCCGAAGGTTGGCCCAGTGCATCGGCCTACTGATCGCCCTTGGTGTTGTTCTGCAATTTCTGGATGGCCTGGGTGGTCAGGGAGATGCAATTCTTGGTGCCTTGCTCGGTGCCCTTGGCCTGTTCGGCGGTGGCTTGCTGGACCTTGGCGTCGATGTCGCTGCTCAGGTCCGAGCTCATGGCTTCGGTGCTGACTTTGGCATCCTTGATCTTTTGCAGGTTGATCTGGCACAGGTCCTCTTGCCCGGCGGCAAACACCGGGGAGGCCAGCATCGCGGCGGTAATGAACAGTCCAGCCAGTGCGGAACGCTTCATGGTTATCTCCTTGATCGCAGGGGCTCGGTGTTGCCGGTCAACAGGGCCGGCGGCCGAGTGGGCTAAGCCCTTTTTTGCGGGCCTAGAAAATGGACTGTAGCCGCGCGCTGGGGTTCTGTTTTTTTTTCGAAGGAATGAAAAAGCCAGGGGCGTTTTCCGCCAGGCACAAAAAAGGGGCGAAAACGCCCCTTTTTTCCGGCTCGATGGCTCAGAGCGCCTTGGCCCGGGTTACCCGATCCACCAGGTAGACCAGCCCGTGATAGTCGATCCCGCCATGCTGGCTGAGGCCGATTTCACAGGTGCGGCTGGTGGAAATGCCTTCGCTGCAATACTGCACCGCGTCCTTGAGGCTGCGCAGGGAGTGGGCGTTGAGTTCCGGGGTGGTGAAACCCTTGTCGCCGGCGAAACCACAGCAATGGATGCCTTCGGGGATCACCACGTTGTTGCTGCAACGCCGGGCCAGTTCGATCAGCGCCTGGCTCTCGCCCAGGTGCTGGGTGCTGCAGGTGACGTGCACCGCGATGGGCGCTTCTTGCGGCGTGAACTCCAGGCGCTCCAGCAGGTGGGTGCGGATGAAGCGTACTGGGTCGTAGAGGTCCAGGCGCACGTCCCCCAGGTCCTGCACCAGGCGCAGGGTGCAAGGGCTGGTGTCGCAGTAGATCGGGTCGAGGCCGCCCCGGCTGGCGTGGAGCAGGGCGCCGATCAGTTCCTGGCGCTTGTCCTCGGCCTGGGTGGCGTAGCCCTTGGAGGCGAACGGCTGGCCGCAGCACAGGTTGTCCAGGTTGTCCGGCAGCACTACTTGATAACCGGCCTTCTCCAGCAGGCCGCGGGTTTTCTCGTAGAGAGAGCTTTGCTCCTTGTCGCCCGCCGCTGGCCCCATGACCCGGGACACACAGGCTGCCAGGTACACCACCCGCGGACGCGCGTCGCTGACGCTCGGGCTGAAGCGAATGGCCTTTTCCGGCTGTGGCATGGCGCTGCTCCACTGCGGCACCTGGCCTTTGGACAGGCGCGTCAGGCTCGCCGACAGCTTGCTCAGGCGCGGCGCGCCCAGGAGCATGCGCGCGCCGTTGGCCACGTGCAGGGTGAAGCGGGCGCCCTGCAAGGTGGTGGCGAAGTGTGAGCCGAGCCAGTCGGCGGTGCCGTTATGGGTGGCGTGTTCACTGCGCAGTTTCTTCACCAGCTCGCCGGTGTTGATGCCCACTGGGCAGCGCTGGGCGCACAGGCCGGTGGCGGCGCAGGTGTCGATGCCCTGGTACTGATAGGCCGCCTCCAGCTCGGACGTATCGATGCCGGCCCGTTTACGCGCCTGGATATCACGCCAGATGACGATGCGCTGGCGCGGGCTCAGGGTCAGCCCCTTGGACGGGCACACCGGTTCGCAGAAGCCGCACTCGATGCACTTATCCACAATCTCGTCGGCCGCCGGCAGTGGCTTGAGGTGCTTGAGGTGGATCTGCGGGTCTTCGCTGAGCACCACGTCCGGGTTGAGGATGTTGTTGGGGTCCAGCAGGCGCTTGAGCTGCCACATCAGCTGGTAGGCATCGCTGCCCCATTCCAGCTCGACGAAGGGTGCCATGTTGCGCCCGGTGCCGTGCTCGGCCTTCAGCGAACCGCCGAATTCCACCGCCACCAGTTGCGCCACGTCGTCCATGAACGCCTGGTAGCGGTTCACTTCCTCGCTACTGTTGAAGCCCTGGGTGAAGACGAAGTGCAGGTTGCCCTCCAGGGCATGGCCGAACAGGATCGCTTCGTCGTAGTGGTGCTTGTCGAACAGCTCGATCAGGCGGTTGACGCCGATGGCCAGCTGTTCCACGGGGAAGGTCACGTCTTCGATGATCACCGTGGTGCCGGTCTTGCGCACCGCGCCCACCGCCGGGAAGGTGTCCTTGCGGATCGCCCAGAGCTTGGCGTTTTCCTGCGGGTCTTCAGTGAAGTCCACCTGCTTTTCCACCGGGAAGGCGGCCAGGGAACTCATGATCTGCGCCAGTTGCTCGTGCAGCAGAGACGAGGATGCGGCGCGGGACTCGATCAGCAGCGCGCAGGCATTGGCCGAGAGTTGCTGGACGAAGGCCGGCATGCCGGGCTTGTCCTGCACCGAGCGCAGGCTGCGGCGGTCCAGCAGTTCCACCGCCGACACCGGCTGGCTCTTGAGCACGGTCACCGCGTTGCAGCAGGTGTCCACATCGGGAAAGACGATTAGCGCCGACGCCTTGTTCGGGTGGTCGATCACCGTGTCGTAGGTCACCGCGCTGATAAAGCCCAGGGTGCCCTCGGAGCCCACCAGCAGGTGGCTGAGGATGTCCAGTGGCTCGTCGAAATCCACCAGGGCATTGAGGGACAGGCCGGTGGTGTTTTTCAGCCGGTATTTGTGGCGGATCTTCGCGGCCAGTTCACTGTTGGCGCGGGTGCCGCGGCCCAGCTCGGCCAGGCGCTCCAGCAGCGGACCATGGCTGGCGCGGAAGGCGGCGATGCTGGCCTCATCCTCGGTATCCAGACGCGTGCCATCGGCCAGTACCAGGCGAATGCCGGCCAGGGTGTGATAGGTGTTCTGCGCGGTACCGCAGCACATGCCGCTGGCATTGTTGGCGACGATGCCACCGATCTTGCAGGCGTTGATCGAGGCCGGATCGGGGCCGATCTTGCGCCCGAAAGGTGCCAGCCAGGCATTGGCCTGGGCGCCGATCACACCAGGCTGCAGACGAATCTGCGTACCCTGGTGGCGAATCTCCTTGCCGTTCCAGTTATCCCCCAGAACGATCAGCACCGAGTCGCTGATGGCCTGCCCGGAAAGGCTGGTGCCCGCCGCGCGGAAGGTCACCGGCACCCGGTCGCGCTGGGCCAGCTGGAGCAGGGTCACCACTTCATCTTCGGACTCGACGCGGATCACCAGCTTGGGGATCAGCCGGTAGAAGCTGGCGTCGGTGCCGAAGGCCAGGGTCGAGAGCGGGTCGTCGAAGCGCCGCTCCTGGGGAATCAGTTGCTGGGCATCACGCAGAAAAGCGGCCGGTAGGCTCATTGGTCCTCCAGGATCAGCACCACCAGGTCTTTCGGGCCGTGGGCGCCGTAAGCCAGGACTTGCTCGATATCAGCGGTCTTCGATGGGCCGGACACCAGCAGCGCGTTGGTCGGCATGCCGGCGGCCCAGTTCATCTGTTGCTGCACCTGATAGAAGTTGTCGCGGATCTCGCTGGCCTTGAGCAGGGCGAAATGCACCGGGGGCACCAGGCTCATCAGCCGCGGTTCTTCCCGGGTTGGCCAGAGGATAAGGCTGCCGGTGGCGGCGATCGCGCCCAGGGTGGTCGTGAGGCTGGCCGGGGTGTCGTTGAACAGCTCGGCTTTCCATTCTTCCACCGGGCGGTCGTAGGCCTTGAGCGCCGGCAGTTGCGGGTGCTCGGCCCAGTACTGGGTGACCCGCTGGCCGTGGGGCGTGCCGGGGGCGATCAGCAGGCTGGGCAGCTGGCGCTCCTGCAGCAGCCGGGCCAGCAGTTCTGGCCAGCCGGCGGCGGTGCTCAGGTGGATCTCGGTGTGCACTGCTTCCATCTGTTTGCGCAACTGCGGGATGCGTTGTTCCGCGCTGTAGCTGTAAGGCTCGGTGACCAGCGCCTCGTCGAAGTTATCCACAATCGGCGTGGTGCCGGTCAGGCTGTTGCGCAGCTTGGCGAGGATGTTGTGTTTCGCGCTCATCAGCGGTCTCCCTGCTGGTCCAGGTGCTCACGGGCCAGGTCGTGCAGCGACCGGGCGGCGGGTTTTGGCGCACTGTGGTTCTGCGTCCAGGGGCCGACCTTGCTCGGGGCAAGAGCGCGCAGGCGGGTGGCGGCCAGGGTGAACAGGCGATACAGGGTCGGCGAGCTGTTGAGGCGGGCCCAGGCGTTCCAGATGAAGCGTTCCTTGCGCGAGTACTTGCTGCCCTGGCCGCGCATCACTTGATGGGGGCTGTCCGGGGCCTTGACGTTTTCTTCCCGCAGTCGGCGCAGCAGCGCCGGGATCGGGATCTTCACCGGGCAGACTTCGCCACAGGCGCCGCACAGCGACGAGGCGCTGGGGTGGTCCGGTACCTTGGCCAGACCCACCATGTGCGGGGTGATGATCTTGCCGATCGGCCCCGGGTAGACCTCGCCGTAGGTGTGGCCGCCGACCCGGGTGTAGACCGGGCAGTGGTTCATGCAGGCGCCGCAGCGGATGCAGTTCAGGGTCTGGCGCAGTTCGCTGTCGGCAAACGCCTGGCTGCGGCCGTTGTCCAGCAGCACCAGGTGCACTTCCTGGGGGCCGTCCAGCTCATGCGCTTTGCGCGGGCCGGAGATCATGTTGACGTAGGTGGTGATGGGCTGGCCCAGGGCCGAGCGGGTCAGCAGAGACAGCAGGGGCACCACGTCCCGCAGGTTCTCGACGACTTTCTCGATCCCGGTGACGGCGATGTGCACTGGCGGCACGGTGGTGGACATGCGCCCGTTGCCTTCGTTTTCCACCAGCAGCAGGGTGCCGGTCTCGGCCACGGCGAAGTTGACGCCGGAGACGCCGATATCGGCTTCGAAGAATTTCTGCCGCAAGACCTTGCGACCGATCTGAATGAGTTGGTCAACGTCCTTGGTGTACTCCACGCCGAGTTTGTCGTGGAACAAGGACGCGACCTGACCGGCATTCTTGTGGATCGCCGGCATAATGATGTGTGAAGGCTTCTCGTGATCGAGCTGGACGATGAACTCGCCCATGTCCGACTCAAGGCATTCAATGCCTTGTTCAGCGAGGACATGGTTCATTTCCATCTCTTCGCTGACCATCGATTTGCCCTTGATCACTTGCCGCGCCTCGTGAGCGCGGATGATCGAGAGGACGATGCCATTGGCTTCGTCCACCGTTTCCGCCCAGTGCACTGTCACACCGTTGCGGGTCAGGTTCTGTTCCAGGCGCTCGAGCAGGTCGGGCAGCTTGGACAACGCCCTGGCGCGAATCGCGTTGCCCAGGGCGCGCAAGTGTTCTCTTTCGTGGGCATCGCTGAACGAGGCCGCACGCTTGGCCATGAGTGAATCCATGGCACTGCGAAAGTTGTTTCGCAGTTGTTGGTCACCTAGGGCCTGGTGGGCCCGGGTGCGAAAATCGTCCGCCACGTTGGTGGTCGGAATCAGCTCTGGGGTGCTCATTGCGCACCTCCAGTACGTTGCCAGAGGAAGCTCGCCAGGTGTTGGCCGCGCAATGCCTCTTGTTGTTTCTCCAGCGCGCCGTTGATGTTCATCAAGCAGCCGCAATCGGCACTCAGTACCTGATGCGCGCCGGATTCCTTCAGCGCCCGGGTCTTGTCCGCGACCATGGCGCCGGAGATGTCCGGCATTCGGACGCTGAAAGTCCCGCCAAAGCCACAGCATTCGCTTTCGTGGCTGTGTTCTACCCGTTCCACATTGCTCAGCTGTGACAACAACTCACGGCCGTGCAGGTGGGTGTTCATTTCCCGGCGTGCCGAGCAGGAGGTGTGCAAGGCCACCTTGACTGGAGCGCCACTGTCCTTGAGCTGCACCTTGCACACGTGCAGGAGGAACTCGGCCAGTTCATAGGTGCGGGCGGCCAGGGCCTGCACTTGTTGCAACGTCTCGGGCTCGTCCTTGAACAAGTCCGCGTAATGCTCGCGCAGCATGCCTGCGCAGGAACCCGACGGCACCACCACCGGATAGTCGCCGGCAAACAGCGCCAGTTGCGAGCGGGCCACGGTGCGCGCCTGCTCGGTGTAACCCGAGGTGTAGGCCGGTTGTCCGCAGCAGCTTTGCCCTTGCGGGTACTCCACGCGAATGCCTTCGCGCTCCAGCAGGTGAATCGCGTCCATCCCGGCTTCGGGATAGAACAGGTCGACCACACAAGTGCCGAACAGGTAGACCCGCGACGGCTTCGCGCTGGGGTACTGCCGGGGTTCGGCCAGCGGCGGTGCGACACGGGTCGCATTGGGCACGGCGTTGTAGAAAAGCTCGCTCATCAGGCGTGTCTCCGGGTGGTCCCGGTTATTCGTCCGTTGCGGCGGCTGAAAGATAAACCAGCAAGCTTTCAGCAGCCTTGCAGACCGGGTGGTGAATGACTGACGCCGCGGGTGAGGGCGGCGTCGGTTCCATCGGTGTCGCAGGTGTTGCTTAGTGCACCAGCATGCCGGTGAACCAGTAGGCCTGGGCCAGGGTGATCAGACCGACAATAGTGGCAAAGAACAGACTGTGCTTGAGGGTGAAGCGGAACAGGTCCGATTCCTTGCCCACCAGGCCGGTGGCGGCGCAGGCCACGGCGATCGATTGCGGCGAGATCATCTTGCCGGTTACGCCGCCACTGGTGTTGGCCGCGACCAGCAGGGTGTCATTGACCCCAATCTGGTGTGCGGTGGTGGCCTGCAGCGAACTGAACAGGGCGTTGGACGAGGTATCGGAACCAGTGAGGAACACTCCGAGCCAGCCCAGGAACGGCGAGAAGAACGGAAACGCTGCGCCCGTCGCCGCCAGGACCAGGGCCATGGTCGAAGACATGCCCGAGTAGTTGGTGACGAAGGCGAACGCCAGCACCATGCCGATGGACAGGATCGGCCAGCGCAGCTCGTAGAAGGTCTCTTTCAAAGTGGTCAGACCAGTTTTGAAGTCGATCTTCAGTACCAGCATGGAGATCAGCGCGGAGAAGAAGATCGCCGTGCCGGTGGCCGAGATCGGGTCGAGCTTGAACACCGCCGGGATGGCCGTTGGCGTGGTCACGATCGGTGCCATCTTGATCACCAGCTGATCCAGGTGCGGGATGGCGAAGTTGAACACCCAGCCGTACATCGAGCCGCCGGCAGCGAACATGGCCTTGAAGGGCTTGAGGGTCCAGATGGTCACCAGCACGGTGAGGATCAGGAACGGCGACCAGGCCTTGAAGATCTGGCCCAGGCTGTAGGGCGAAGCGACGGTGTTGCGTGGCTGACCGAAGCCGCCGACGCTGGCGGTCACGGCTGCGCTGGAGGTGGCACCGGCAATCTGTGCACCGGCAGTGCGCTTGGGCTGCCAGATTTTCAGGAACAGGGTCAGGGAGATCAGGCTGGCCAGGGCCGAGGTGATGTCCGGCAGTTCCGGGCCGATGAAGTTCGAGGTGAAGTACTGGGTGACGGCGAAGCTCAGGCCTGCCACCAGCGCGGCCGGCCAGGTCTCTTTGACGCCACGCATGCCGTCCATCATGAACACCAGCCAGAACGGCACGAACAGCGACAGCAGCGGCAGTTGGCGGCCGGTCATGGCGCCGATCTTGAAGGCGTCGATGCCGGTCACCTGGCCGGCGACGATGATCGGAATCCCCAGGGCGCCGAAGGCCACGGGCGCGGTGTTGGCGATCAGGCACAGGCCGGCGGCGTACAGCGGGTTGAAGCCCAGGCCCACCAGCAGGGCCGCGGTGATCGCCACCGGCGCGCCAAAGCCGGCAGCCCCTTCAAGGAAGGCACCGAAGCAGAAACCGATCAGCAGCACCTGCAGGCGCTGGTCGTCGGTGATCGACAGCACCGAGCTGCGGATGATTTCGAACTGGCCGCTCTTCACGGTCAGCTTGTAGAGGAAAACGGCGGCGACAATGATCCAGGCGATGGGCCACAGACCGTAGGCAAATCCATAGCCAGCGGCAGCGAGGGCCATGTCGGCGGGCATCTGGAAGGCGAAGATCGCCACCAGGATCGACAAGGCCAGGGTGATACTCCCGGCGACGTGTCCTTTGAGACGGAACACGGCCAGAGCCAGGAAGAAGAACACGATCGGGATGACGGCGGCGAGGGCGGACAGGCCGAGGCTGCCAAGCGGGCTATAGAGCTGTTGCCAGGTTTGCATAATGGGGTGGCCCCTAATTGTTGTTGGTCAGGCACTGCTAGCGTCTTGGTTAATTGGTAAGACCAATTTACAATCGCTGTTGGCTAGGGTAAAAGCCTTGTGCTCGGTGTGTCAATTTGCCGCCCTAAAACTTTTGTCGAATGCGCTATGGCGCGGGCATCTGATCGGTGCAAATGGCCGTGTTCTGACAGGTGTTGGCGCGCCATGAATAGGCCAGAATAGAGCCCCCCGGCGAAGGGTCGGGAGGGGGGAGAGTGAGTTATGGGGTTTGATCAGATACGCCAGCGCCGTTTGTCCGACGATATCGTCGAGCGTCTGGAAGGGATGATTCTTGAAGGCACCTTGAAGGCTGGCGAGCGGCTGCCCGCCGAGCGCGCCCTGGCCGAGCAGTTTGGTGTCTCCCGGCCCTCACTGCGCGAGGCGATCCAGAAATTGACGGCCAAGGGGTTGCTGATCAGTCGTCAGGGCGGTGGCAACTATGTGGTGGAATCCCTGGGCTCGACCTTCAGCGATCCTCTGCTGCACCTGCTGGAAAACAACACCGATGCCCAGCGCGACCTGCTGGAGTTCCGGCATACGCTGGAAGCGTCCTGCGCCTATTACGCGGCGCTGCGGGCGACGGCAGTGGATCGTGAGCGACTGACTCAAGCCTTCGAGGAGTTGCAGGATTGTTATTCCCGTTCCGACGATGTCAGTCGTATCGAGGAGGGTGCGGCGGATGCCAAGTTCCACTTGGCGATTGCCGAGGCCAGCCACAACGCCGTGCTGCTGCACACCATTCGCGGGCTGTTCGACCTGCTCAAACGCAACGTGGTGAC
Source organism: Pseudomonas sp. NFPP25 (assembly GCF_900116505.1). NCBI lineage: Bacteria > Pseudomonadati > Pseudomonadota > Gammaproteobacteria > Pseudomonadales > Pseudomonadaceae > Pseudomonas > Pseudomonas sp. NFPP25. Next base: position 89,901 of record NZ_FPBG01000003.1, read on the forward strand.
CAACATTGGCGGCATGTACAAGCAGCGTACGGAAACCCGCGACATGCTGATCAGCCAGCACCGCGACCTGTACCAGGCGATTATCGAAGGGCGGGCCGAAGAGGCGCGGGAAATCTCCAGCCGGCACATTCTCTATGTGCAGGAGGTGCTCGAGGAAGTGCGTCAGGAAGTACAGCGAGTGGCCCGGGCCGAGCGGCGCAAGGGCATGTAACGCAAATCGCCGGCAAGTCGGCTCCTACCTGGGTTCTGTAGGAGCCGGCTTGCCGGCGAAAACGACCTCAAGGCAGGAAGATCAGTCTTCCTTGCCCTTGGTCCGCACCGCGCGCTGCAGCTCACGATCGGAATCGCGCTCGCGTTCGGTATGACGCTTGTCGTATTCCTTCTTGCCCTTGCCCAGTGCGATTTCACACTTGACCAGGTGCTTGCTCCAGTAGAGCGAAAGGCACACGCAGGCGTAACCCTTCTGCTGCACGGCGGCAAACAGCTTTTCCAGCTCTCGCTGGTTGAGCAGCAGCTTGCGCGAGCGCGTCGGGTCGGCGATGACGTGGGTGCTGGCGGTGGTCAATGGCGTGAAGTGGCTGCCGAGCAACCAGGCTTCACCATCCTTGAGCAGCACATAACTGTCCACCAGCTGTGCCTTGCCTGCACGCAGACTCTTTACTTCCCAGCCGGCCAGGACCATGCCAGCCTCGAACCGATGTTCGATGAAGTAATCGTGACGCGCCTTTTTATTTTGCGCGATGGTCCCTGTTGGGTGTTTCTTCTGTTTAGCCATAGGGGCGGCATTATAGGGAGTTGCGCGCGCGTCGGCTACGGTGACGCAGCGTGCTTGAGCAGGTTGATTGAATCCCGGACAATACGGCCTCTTTTTTTTCGGTTGGGCGCGTTAACGATGTCGACAGACAGGGTCTCTGTCCACGGCGGCTGGGCAAGCCGCTGGGTCTTTATACTCGCTGCAACTGGTTCGGCCGTGGGCCTGGGGAGTATCTGGAAATTCCCCTACATGGTCGGCGTCTATGGTGGTGGTGCCTTTGTCCTGGTGTTTCTGGCGTGTATTGCGCTGATCGGGTTGCCGGTGATGCTGGCGGAAACCCTGATTGGCCGCCGCGCGCGGCAAAGCCCGGCGAATGCCCTGAAGGTGCTGGCCCTGGAGGCCGGGCATTCGGCCAGGTGGTCCTGGGGCGCCTTTGCCGGAATGATCACGGCGCTGCTGATCCTCTCCTTCTATAGCGTGGTGGGTGGTTGGTCCCTGGACTACATCATCGACATGGGGCGCGGCGATTTTCAGGGTGTCACGGCGGATCAGGTCGGCGCCTATTTTTCCGCGGTGACGGCCGACCCCTGGCGCCTGACCCTGTGGCACACGCTGTTCATGCTGTTGTCGGCGCTGGTGATTGCCAAGGGTGTGGTGGCCGGGCTTGAGCGCAGCCTGCGGGTCATGATGCCACTGCTGTTCGTGATGTTGCTGGTGCTGCTGGGCTACAGCATGACCACCGGGCATTTCATGCAGGGCCTGCACTTCATGTTCGACTTCAGCCTGGAGCGTTTGCTCGACGGGCTGTTGCCAGCCATGGGGCACGCGTTCTTTTCCCTCAGCGTGGGAGTGGGCTCGATCATGATCTACGGCGCCTACATGCCCAAGCATTCGTCCCTGGCCGGCACCGTGGTCGGGGTGGCGCTGCTGGATACCTTCGTTTCGCTGGTGGCTGGGATGGCCCTGTTCCCCATTGTATTTGCCGCCGGGCTGAACCCCAGCGAAGGGCCGGGGCTGATGTTCATCAGCCTGCCGTTTGCCTTCGGGAATGTGGCGTTCGGCCAGCTTATGGGCGTAGTGTTCTTTATCCTGGTGGCGATCGCTGCCTGGAGTTCGGCCATTTCCTTGTTGGAGCCGATGGTGGCTTATCTCGTCGAGAGGACTAAAATCCGCCGCGGCTGGGTGACATTCTGGCTGGCATTCAGTTGCTGGTTTGTGGGATTGGGAACGGTGTTCTCTTTCAACATCTGGCAACAGGCCAAATTTTTCGTGAACGAAGGCGGCGTTTTTCATCTCTACCAATGGGGCGCGGCCGGCGGTCTGGACTTCTTTGGTGTGATCGACTTTTTCACCTCGCGGATCATGTTGCCTCTTGGCGGTTTGTGCTTCGTGGTATTTGCAGGTTGGGTGATGGGCCGTGAGGCAGTTCGTGATGAGCTGTCGTTACGTAGCCCGCTGTTGTTCGCTCTGGCCTTGTTTTTGATGCGCTATGTGGCGCCCGTCGGCATTCTTGTGGTGTTTGCCGCCCAGTTGTGGAAATGAAGCTCACATGACGACCCATATTCAACGTTCGGCCCTTCTGCCCTATCCGGCGCAGTTCCTTTACGACCTGGTCAATGACGTGGCCCGGTACCCGGAGTTTCTGCCCTGGTGCTCGTCGGCCGAGGTGCTGGAAAGCAGCGAAGAGCGGATGCGCGCGAGCCTGGCGGTGGCCAAGGGCGGCATGAGCCAGCGCTTCGTTACCTGCAACAATCTGGTACCGGGGCAGTCGATCGAGATGAATCTGGAGGAGGGGCCATTCAATCAGTTGCATGGCGTGTGGGTGTTCAAGCCGCTGGGCGAGAAGGCCTGCAAGATCAGCCTTGATCTGTCTTTCGATTATGCGGGGCCTTTGGTTCGAGCGACCTTGGGGCCGCTGTTCAACCAGGCGGCGAATACCCTGGTGGACGCTTTCTGCCAGCGGGCCAAGCAGTTGCATGGCTGAGCCGATGATTTCGATTGAGGTGGCCTACGCGGCTGTCGATCGCCAGGCGTTGATCAGAGTGCAGGTGCCCCAGGGGTCGACGCTGCGTGCAGCCTTGCAGGCTTCAGCCATCGGGCAGCAATTTCCCGAACTGGATCTGGCGGCTTGTCCGGTGGGGATCTTCGGCAAGCAGGTCAGTGACCCTGAACAGCATGTGATTCAGGCGGGGGATCGGATTGAGGTCTATCGCCCATTGCTGGCCGATCCGAAAGAGGTTCGGCGTCTGCGGGCGGCGAAAGCGGCCGAGGCACGCAAGCGCGAATCGTGATTGAAGGTGGCAGGCAATAAAAAGCCCGGGCATGCCCGGGCTTTTTTATTTCGCCACAAATTATTCCGGCGAAGTATCCAGTGGTTCAGGCGTAGGAACTGGCACGGTTTTCACGCCATCCACGTCCTTCTGGATCTGGTCGAGCAGCGAGCCAGGCTTGGCTGGTTTCTCGGCTTTTGGTTTCTCGACGTTCTCGGCAGGCGCTGTCACGGTGTTGGCGCTGTCCTTGCCCAGCAGGGCTTCGTCGCGGCTTACGCCTGGCATGAAGTCACCGGCCAAGCTGACCAGTTGGTCGTTGCCGTTGAAGATCAGGCTCACGCGTTCCTGTTGGCGTTCACCACCACCAGGCTGCAGGCTGTAGAGATAATCCCAGCGATCGGCATGGAACGTGTCGGTCAACAGAGGGTTGCCCATGATAAACCGTACTTGCCGTCGGGTCATTCCGGGGCGCAACTGGTCTATCATGTCCTGCGTGACGACATTGCCCTGCTGGATGTCGATTTTGTAAACCCCGGGGAATGAACAACCGGCGAGTGCGAGCAGTCCCACGAAGGTGAAACTGGTTAGCAAGAGCTTGGTGTTTTGCATCGGTGGGCGACTTCCACTATCTTGGCTGGGACAACGTAAACCCCGATCATACCCGCATTAAGAGAAGCTGCGAAGCAGCATCGGCGAGAAAGCTGACCATGGTTGAAAATAGCGAACTACGTAAAGCCGGCCTCAAAGTGACTCTGCCACGAGTCAAAATTCTACAAATGCTTGATTCCACCGAGCAGCGGCACATGAGCGCTGAGGATGTCTACAAGGCGCTGATGGAAGCTGGTGAGGATGTGGGTCTGGCCACGGTTTACCGTGTACTGACTCAATTCGAAGCAGCCGGACTGGTGGTACGCCATAATTTTGATGGCGGTCACGCTGTATTCGAGCTGGCGGATGGCGGTCACCACGACCATATGGTCAACGTGGAGTCTGGTGAAGTGATCGAATTCTTCGACGAAGAAATCGAAAAGCTTCAGAAGGCGATTGTCGAAAAGCACGGTTTCGAGTTGGTGGATCACAATCTTGTGCTGTACGTGCGCAAGAAGAAGTAAGCCCCTCACGCGGCGTTTATCGTCGTGAAACGATCGAAGGCGACCCTAGGGTCGCCTTCGTGTTTTGTGCCTATATAAAAGAAGCGCTGAAGGTTCAGGCCTTGGCGGTCACCACCATTTTCTTGGCGTGGGCCAGAGACTCCTTGGTCAGGTCGATGCCGCCGAGCATCCGCGCCACCTCCTCGACCCTCTCATTCTTGCCCAGCTTGGATACTGCGGTATGAGTGGCATCGCTGCCGCGCACCTTGTGCACGAACAGATGCTGATGCCCCTGGGCGGCGACTTGCGGCAGGTGTGTCACGGTCAATACCTGGCCGCGCTCGCCGAGGCGGCGCAGCAGCTGGCCGACGATCTCGGCTGTCGGCCCGCCAATCCCCACGTCGACTTCGTCGAATACCAATGTGGGAACCCGCGAGGTCTGCGCGGTGATGACCTGGATCGCCAGGCTGATACGTGACAGCTCACCGCCGGACGCGACTTTCGCCAGGGCCTTGAGGGGTTGCCCGGGGTTGGCACTGACCAGCAGTTCCACCTGCTCCAGGCCGTTGGGCAGCAGTTCATCGCTGCTGTTGGCGCGCAGCTCGATGGTGAAGCGCCCTCCGGGCATGCCCAGGCGCTGGATCTCCTGCTCCACTGCGCTGGCCAGGCTGGTCGCGGCCTGCTGGCGCAACTGGCTCAGTTCCTGGGCTTTCTCCTGATAATGACGAGCGAAGGATTGCAGCTCTTCGCCCAGCCGTTCGATGGATTCGTCATTGGCGTCCAGAGTCTCTATTTCATCCAGCAGGGTTTGCTGCATGGCGGCGAGTTCGAAGGGCTGGATGCGATGCTTGCGCGCCAGGGTATAGATGGCGTCGAGGCGTTCTTCGAGTTGTTGCAGGCGTGCCGGATCAGCGTCGAAGTGGTCAAGGAAGCGATTCAACTCGCCCACGGCTTCTTCGACCTGGATCTGCGCGCTGGCCAGCAGGTTGGTGGCCTCGCCCAGGGAGCCCGAGGAGTTGCCGATGCTCGACAGGCGGTTGAGGCTGACAGTCAGGGCGTTCAGGACATTGCCTGAATCACTTTCGCTGCATTGCTCCACCACCTGGCGGCAGATGCCCAGCAGGGTTTCGGCATTGGTCAGGTTCTTGTGCTCCTGCTCCAGCTGTTCGAGTTCATTTTCCCCGAGCCCCAGGTTTTCCAGTTCTTCGAGCTGGTAACTGAGCAGTTGATGGCGAGCGCGCTGCTCGTCGCCGGAGTTGGACAGGCGCTCCAGCTCCAGGCGGGTCTGGCGCCAGCGCTGCGCAGCCAGTTGCACCTGGCGCGCCAGGTCGGTTGCGCCGGCGTACTCGTCCAGCAGGCGCCTATGGGTATCGGTCTTGAGCAGCGACTGGTGTTCATGCTGGCTGTGGATATCGATCAGCAGTTCGCCCAGGGCTTTCAAGTCTCCGAGCGGGCAGGGCGTACCGTTGATATAGCCGCGGGAACGTCCTTCTGCCGTGATGACCCGACGCAGGATGCACGGGCCGTCGGTGTCCAGGTCACGCTCGGCCAGCCAGGCGTGGGCCTCGGGGATATCCGCCAGATCGAAGGTGGCGAGGATATCGGCCTTGTCGGCTCCGGGGCGTACCACGCCGCTGTCGGCACGATCACCCAGGGTCAGGCCGAGCGCGTCGAGCATGATCGACTTGCCGGCACCGGTCTCGCCGGTAATGACGCTCATCCCGCGATCGAGTTCCAGATCCAGGTGTTCGACGATGGCGTAATTGTGTACGGACAGGTGCACCAGCATTAAGGCCGCTCCCAAACTAGATGTCTGGTTATTTATACAGTGTTTTGTTTCGGGCTGACAATGCTTTCCCTTAGCTCGATTTGCTTGGTCGTTCTGGCTTTTTAGTGCGCTCGGTAATGTCCACATACAGGATTTATCGGGTCGGAACGACTTTTGCTGTGGCTGCGGACTTGAACCTTGAAAATGCGACCCCATATAGCTGGGCAGAAGAGTGAGCCCGGCTCACAGACGATATTGAAAGGAGAATTTCATGGCTGACGAACAGACGCTGGATACGCAAAATCTAGACGCCAATCAGGCTCCCGAGGCATCGGGTGATGACCTGGCGGCTCGTGTACAAGTGCTCGAAGAGCAACTGGCTGGCGCGCAGGATCAGGCTTTGCGTGTTGCTGCCGATCTGCAGAACGTCCGCCGCCGCGCCGAGCAGGATGTGGAGAAAGCTCACAAATTCGCGCTGGAGAAGTTTGCCGGCGACCTGCTGCCGGTGATCGACAGCCTGGAGCGTGGCCTGGAGCTGTCCAACCCGGACGACGAAAGCATCCGCCCGATGCGTGAAGGCATCGAGCTGACCTTGAAGATGTTCCACGACACCCTCAAGCGTTATCAGCTGGAAGCCATCGATCCACACGGCGAACCCTTCAACGCTGAACAGCATCAGGCCATGGCCATGCAGGAAAGCGCGGATGTCGAGCCGAACAGTGTTCTGAAAGTGTTCCAGAAGGGCTACCAGCTCAACGGTCGCCTGCTGCGCCCGGCCATGGTCGTGGTCAGCAAGGCTCCTGCACCGGTTTCGCCTTCGATTGACGAAAAGGCTTGAAAACGGCTGTAGAGCCCCCATTTATCAGTCAAGCGTTTAAGTGCTACCGCAGTTTGCCACCACAGCTGCGGCATCCAAATCCAAAGTTTCGGGAGAGTTAACATGGGCAAGATTATCGGTATTGACTTGGGGACCACCAACTCGTGCGTCTCCATTCTTGAAAACGGCAACGTAAAAGTTATCGAAAACGCTGAAGGCGCGCGTACCACGCCGTCGATCATCGCGTACGCCAACGATGGCGAAATCCTGGTAGGTCAGTCGGCCAAGCGTCAGGCTGTCACCAACCCGCACAACACCCTGTACGCAGTAAAGCGTCTGATCGGTCGTCGCTTCGACGAAGAAGTTGTGCAGAAAGACATCCAGATGGTCCCTTACAAGATCGTCAAGGCTGACAACAACGACGCCTGGGTTGAAGTGAACGGCCAGAAAATGGCTCCGCCACAGATCTCGGCTGAAATCCTCAAGAAAATGAAGAAGACCGCCGAAGACTACCTCGGCGAAGCCGTGACCGAAGCGGTCATCACTGTTCCGGCCTACTTCAACGACAGCCAGCGCCAGGCGACCAAAGACGCCGGCCGCATCGCAGGCCTGGACGTCAAACGTATCATCAACGAACCAACCGCAGCCGCTCTGGCCTACGGTATGGACAAGGCCAAGGGCGATCACACCGTGATCGTTTACGACCTGGGCGGTGGTACTTTCGACGTTTCGGTGATCGAAATCGCTGAAGTCGATGGCGAGCACCAGTTCGAAGTGCTGGCCACCAACGGTGACACCTTCCTCGGTGGTGAAGACTTCGACATCCGCTTGATCGACTACCTGGTTGATGAGTTCAAGAAAGAAAGCGGCATGAACCTCAAGGGTGACCCGCTGGCCATGCAGCGCCTGAAAGAAGCTGCCGAGAAAGCCAAGATCGAGCTGTCCTCGAGCCAGCAGACCGACGTCAACCTGCCGTACATCACTGCAGATGCCACCGGTCCTAAGCACCTGAACGTGAAGATTTCCCGCGCCAAGCTGGAGTCGCTGGTTGAAGACCTGGTTCAGCGCACCATCGAGCCTTGCCGTATCGCGCTCAAAGACGCCGGTATCGACGTGGGTTCGATCAACGACGTGATCCTGGTCGGCGGCCAGACCCGTATGCCGCTGGTACAGAAGACCGTAACCGACTTCTTCGGTAAGGAAGCCCGCAAGGACGTCAACCCGGACGAAGCTGTTGCCATGGGTGCTGCCATCCAGGGTGCGGTACTGGCCGGCGACGTGAAAGACGTACTGCTGCTGGACGTCAGCCCGCTGACCCTGGGTATCGAAACCATGGGTGGCGTGATGACCGCGCTGATCGAGAAAAACACCACGATTCCTACCAAGAAATCCCAAGTGTTCTCGACTGCCGACGACAACCAGGGCGCAGTGACCATTCACGTACTGCAGGGCGAGCGCAAGCAGGCCGCGCAGAACAAGTCCCTGGGCAAGTTCGACCTGGCCGACATTCCACCAGCTCCACGTGGCGTGCCGCAGATCGAAGTGACCTTCGACATCGACGCCAACGGCATCCTGCACGTAGGTGCGAAGGACAAGGCTACCGGCAAGACTCAGTCGATCGTGATCAAGGCCAACTCGGGTCTGTCGGATGAAGAGATCCAGCAGATGATCCGTGACGCTGAAGCCAACTCGGAAGAGGATCGCAAGTTCGAAGAGCTGGCCACCGCCCGTAACCAGGGTGATGCGCTGGTGCACTCGACTCGCAAGATGGTGGCTGACGCCGGTGACAAAGTGACCGCGGAAGAGAAAACCGCAATCGAAGCCGCCGTGGTTGCCCTGGAAGCTGCCGTCAAAGGCGACGACAAGGCCGCCATCGACGCCAAGGTCGAAGAGCTGTCGAAAGTCTCGGCCCCGGTTGCCCAGAAGATGTACGCCGAACAGGCCCAGCCTGCAGAAGGCGCGGCACCGCACGCCGAGTCCGCTGAAAAAGCCGACGATGTCGTCGACGCCGAGTTCGAAGAAGTAAAAGACCACAAGTAATGGCTTGTTGGTCGGCCGGTTGACTGCCTTTGGGCGGTGACTGGTAGGATGTCGCCGCGCGGGAGCTTGCTCCCGCGTTGGCGTGTCTGGAGTCAGCGAAATTTTGACGGCGTACAAGCTCCGTTTGTGCGCTGGCGGTCGGGTCGGAGAAGCTCCTGCTTTCCGGCTGTGATGACCGCAATGGTCGGCCCGCAACCGGGTTGGCTTTCCAAGACCAGGATCGTTGAATTGACGTGAGTTGGGTCCGGGCCTGTATTGGGGCTCAGCGAGTTTGGCAGAGCTCAGGAGGGTTTGCCGGACGTCCTTAAGAGTGCAAAGACTTATGGCAAAGCGTGACTATTACGAAGTGTTGGGTGTGGAGCGTGGCTCCAGCGATGCGGAGCTGAAAAAGGCTTACCGTCGCTTGGCGATGAAGCATCACCCGGACCGTAATCCCGGCGACAAAGCGTCGGAAGACATGTTCAAGGAGGCCAACGAGGCCTACGAAGTACTGTCCGATTCCAGCAAGCGTGCCGCGTATGACCAGTACGGCCACGCTGGTGTCGACCCGAGCATGGGTGGCGGGGGTGCCGGCTTCGGCGGGCAGAACTTCTCCGATATCTTCGGTGACGTGTTCAGTGATTTCTTCGGTGGCGGTCGCGGCGGTTCCCGTGGCGGTGCGCAACGCGGCAGCGACCTGCGTTACACCCTGGAGTTGAACCTGGAAGAGGCGGTGCGTGGCACCACGGTGAATATCCGTGTGCCGACACTGGTCAACTGCAAGCCATGCGATGGTTCGGGCGCCAAGAAGGGGTCTTCCCCTGTCACTTGTCCGACCTGTGGCGGTATTGGTCAGGTGCGCATGCAGCAGGGCTTCTTCTCGGTGCAGCAGACCTGCCCGCGCTGCCATGGCCAGGGCAAGATCATTTCCGATCCGTGCGATTCGTGCCACGGCGAAGGTCGGGTCGAAGAGTACAAGACGCTGTCGGTGAAAGTGCCGGCAGGTGTCGATACCGGCGACCGTATTCGCCTGTCCGGCGAAGGCGAGGCGGGGACCCAGGGTGGCCCGACTGGCGACCTGTATGTGGTGATCAATGTGCGTGAGCACGCGATCTTCCAGCGCGACGGCAAGCACCTGTTCTGTGAAGTGCCCATCAGCTTCGTAGATGCGGCGTTGGGTGGCGAGCTGGAGATTCCGACCCTGGATGGTCGGGTCAAGCTGAAGATTCCCGAAGGAACTCAGACCGGCAAGCAGTTCCGGATTCGTGGCAAGGGCGTTGCTCCCGTGCGTGGCGGCGGTGCTGGCGACCTGATGTGCCGGGTTGCGGTGGAGACGCCAGTGAACCTGAGTCGTCGTCAGCGCGAGCTGCTGGAAGAGTTGCGTGGTTCGCTGGATGACGACAACTCTCACTCGCCGAAAACCACCGGCTGGTTCGAGGGCGTCAAGCGCTTCTTCGGTGACCTGTAAGGAGTAACGCATGCGACGTATAGCAGTGATGGGCGCCGCCGGGCGCATGGGCAAGACCCTGGTCGAGGCCGTGCAGCTGCGTTCGCCGCTCTCCGGGCTGACCGCGGCGATCGTCCGTCCGGGCAGTTCTCTGGTGGGGGCGGATGCGGGTGAGCTGGCATCCCTGGGGCGTCTTGGCGTGCCGATGTCCGACAGCCTGGAGAAGGTGGTTGATGAGTTCGATGTGCTGATCGATTTTACCTTGCCGGAAGTGATGCTCAAGAACCTGGCGTTCTGCCGCAAGGCAGGCAAGGCCATGGTGATCGGTACCACCGGCCTGGGTGCCAGGGAAAAGCAATTGCTGGCCGAGGCGGGCAAGGAGATTCCGATCGTCTTCGCTGCCAACTTCAGTGTTGGGGTCAACCTGTCGCTAAAGCTGCTGGATATGGCGGCTCGGGTGCTGGGTGATGATGCGGATATCGAGATCATCGAGGCGCATCACCGACACAAGATCGATGCGCCATCGGGCACCGCCCTGCGCATGGGTGAGGTGATCGCCAGCGCCTTGGGGCGCGATCTGCAGCAGGTCGCGGTTTATGGTCGTGAAGGCCATACCGGCGCCCGTGAGCGTGAAACCATCGGCTTCGCCACGGTTCGTGGTGGCGATGTGGTGGGGGATCACACTGTGCTGTTTGCCACTGAGGGCGAGCGCCTGGAGATTACCCACAAGGCCTCCAGTCGCATGACCTTCGCCAAGGGAGCGGTGCGTGCCGCGCTGTGGCTGGACGGGCGCGAGGCTGGTCTTTACGACATGCAGGATGTGCTGGATCTGCGTTGAGATGCATCTGAAGCAGGGTCGAAGCGCGATGCTTGGACCCTGCTTCAAACCGCCAAGCGATGTCCTGTCGCATTCCTCTGCCTTTAAGGCTCATTAGCGGTGGACCAAAAAAGCCTTTTTCTGTAAGCTACAGCTTTAGTGTGTCCACTAAAAGCGCGCAGATAATTCGACGAAGAAGCGGGGTGACGTGTCTATACGTCATTCCGCTTTTTTGCAACCTGCGATCGCCCTTTCAGGCTCTATTTACGGGAGGTCTTCTTGACTAAGCCAGCCATACTCGCCCTTGCTGATGGCAGCATTTTTCGCGGCGAAGCCATTGGAGCCGACGGTCAAACCGTTGGTGAGGTGGTGTTCAACACCGCAATGACCGGCTATCAGGAAATCCTTACCGATCCTTCCTACGCCCAACAGATCGTTACCCTGACTTACCCTCACATCGGCAACACCGGCACCACGCCGGAAGATGCCGAGTCCGACCGTGTGTGGTCGGCCGGCCTGGTCATCCGTGACCTGCCGCTGGTAGCCAGCAACTGGCGTAACACTCTGTCCCTGTCCGATTACCTGAAAGCCAACAACGTGGTGGCGATCGCTGGTATCGACACCCGTCGCCTGACCCGCATCCTGCGTGAGAAAGGTGCACAGAACGGCTGCATCATGGCCGGTGACAAAATTTCCGAAGAAGCGGCGATCGCTGCAGCGCGCGGCTTCCCTGGCCTCAAAGGCATGGACCTGGCGAAAGTCGTCAGCACCAAGGAAAGCTACGAGTGGCGTTCGACTGTCTGGGATCTGAAGACCGACAGCCACGCCACCATCGAGGCTTCCGAGCTGCCGTATCACGTGGTTGCCTACGACTACGGGGTCAAGCTGAATATCCTGCGCATGCTGGTGGAGCGCGGTTGCCGCGTCACCGTGGTGCCTGCCCAGACCCCAGCGAGCGATGTGCTGGCTCTCAAGCCTGACGGTGTGTTCCTGTCCAACGGCCCAGGTGACCCCGAGCCTTGCGACTATGCCATCAAGGCGATCAAGGAAATCCTCGAAACCGAGATTCCGGTGTTCGGCATCTGCCTGGGTCACCAACTGCTGGCCCTGGCCTCTGGTGCCAAGACCCTGAAAATGGGCCACGGCCACCACGGCGCCAACCACCCGGTGCAGGACCTGGACAGCGGCGTGGTCATGATCACCAGCCAGAACCACGGTTTTGCGGTGGATGAAGCCACGCTGCCGGGCAACGTCCGGGCGATCCACAAGTCGCTGTTCGACGGCACCCTGCAGGGTATCGAACGTACCGACAAGAGCGCGTTCAGCTTCCAGGGCCACCCGGAAGCCAGCCCGGGCCCGAACGATGTGGCGCCGCTGTTCGACCGCTTCATCAACGAGATGGCCAAGCGACGCTAAACGCTCGCCTTGAAAGTGTAGCGAGCAGCGCTTGAGGGCGGCCCCGGCAAATCCGGCGGAACCCCTCAGGCGCCTCAGAGAATGTTCAAGACGGCTTGCCGACTGACCTGCGGATTTGAGTGACAACCCATGCCAAAACGTACAGACATTAAAAGCATCCTGATTCTTGGCGCTGGCCCGATCGTGATCGGCCAGGCTTGCGAATTCGACTACTCCGGCGCCCAGGCTTGCAAGGCCCTGCGCGAAGAGGGCTACCGGGTCATCCTGGTGAACTCCAACCCGGCCACCATCATGACCGACCCGGCCATGGCCGACGCCACCTACATCGAGCCGATCAAGTGGCAGACCGTTGCCAAGATCATCGAGAAAGAGCGTCCGGACGCGCTGCTGCCGACCATGGGCGGCCAGACTGCGCTGAACTGCGCCCTGGACCTGGAGCGTGAAGGCGTCCTGGAGAAGTTCGGCGTAGAGATGATCGGCGCCAACGCCGACACCATCGACAAGGCTGAAGACCGTTCGCGCTTCGACGCTGCCATGAAGTCCATCGGCCTGGCGTGCCCGCGTTCCGGTATTGCCCACAGCATGGAAGAGGCCAATGCGGTCCTCGACAAGCTGGGCTTCCCTTGCATCATCCGTCCATCCTTCACCATGGGTGGGACCGGTGGTGGCATCGCCTACAACCGCGAAGAGTTCGAAGAGATCTGCGCCCGCGGTCTGGACCTGTCGCCGACCAAGGAACTGCTGATCGACGAATCCCTGATCGGCTGGAAAGAGTACGAGATGGAGGTGGTCCGCGATAAGAAGGACAACTGCATCATCGTCTGCTCCATCGAGAACTTCGACCCGATGGGCGTGCACACCGGTGACTCCATCACCGTGGCTCCGGCACAGACCCTGACCGACAAGGAATACCAGATCCTGCGTAATGCCTCCCTGGCGGTGCTGCGCGAGATCGGTGTGGAAACTGGCGGTTCCAACGTGCAGTTCGGTATCTGCCCGAACACAGGCCGCATGGTCGTGATCGAGATGAACCCGCGGGTATCCCGTTCCTCGGCGCTGGCTTCGAAAGCCACCGGTTTCCCGATCGCCAAGGTCGCGGCCAAGCTGGCTGTCGGCTACACCCTGGACGAGCTGTCCAACGATATTACCGGCGGCAAGACCCCGGCGTCCTTCGAGCCGTCCATCGACTACGTCGTGACCAAGCTGCCACGCTTCGCCTTCGAGAAGTTCTCCAAGGCCGACGCGCGCCTGACCACCCAGATGAAGTCGGTGGGTGAGGTCATGGCCATCGGTCGGACCTTCCAGGAATCCCTGCAGAAAGCCCTGCGTGGTCTGGAAGTGGGCGTTTGCGGCCTGGATCCCAAGCTCGACCTGAGCAATCCGGAAAGCATGAACGTGCTCAAGCGCGAACTGACCGTGCCCGGCGCCGAGCGTATCTGGTACGTGGCTGATGCCTTCCGTGCTGGCATGACCGTCGAGCAGATCTTCGGCATGAACATGATCGATCCTTGGTTCCTGGTGCAGATCGAAGACCTGATCAAGGAAGAGGAGAAGGTCAAGACCCTGGGCCTGTCGGCCATCGACCGCGACCTGATGTTCCGCCTCAAGCGCAAAGGCTTCTCCGATCAGCGTCTGGCCAAGTTGCTGGGCGTGACCGAGAAGAACCTGCGCACACATCGTCAGAAGCTGGAAGTGTTCCCGGTCTACAAGCGCGTCGACACCTGCGCCGCCGAGTTCGCCACCGACACCGCGTACCTGTACTCGACTTATGAAGAAGAGTGCGAAGCCGCACCTTCGACCCGTGACAAGATCATGATCCTGGGTGGTGGTCCAAACCGTATCGGCCAGGGCATCGAGTTCGACTACTGCTGCGTACACGCCGCCCTGGCGCTGCGCGACGATGGTTACGAAACCATCATGGTCAACTGCAACCCGGAAACCGTTTCCACCGACTACGACACTTCGGATCGCCTGTACTTCGAGCCAGTGACCCTGGAAGACGTGCTGGAAATCGTCCGTGTCGAGAAGCCAAAAGGCGTGATCGTGCAGTACGGCGGTCAGACTCCGCTGAAACTGGCTCGTGCCCTGGAAGCCGCCGGCGTGCCGATCATCGGCACCAGCCCAGACGCTATCGACCGCGCCGAAGACCGTGAGCGCTTCCAGCAGATGGTCGAACGCCTGAACCTGCGTCAGCCACCAAACGCTACCGTGCGCAGCGAAGACGAAGCAATTCGTGCCGCCGCCAAGATCGGTTACCCGCTGGTGGTGCGTCCGTCCTACGTGCTGGGCGGCCGGGCGATGGAAATCGTCTACGAGGAAGATGAGCTCAAGCGCTACTTGCGCGAAGCGGTGCAAGTGTCCAACGACAGCCCGGTGCTGCTGGACCACTTCCTCAACTGCGCCATTGAAATGGACGTGGATGCGGTCTGCGACGGCACCGACGTAGTGATCGGCGCCATCATGCAGCACATCGAGCAGGCTGGCGTTCACTCCGGTGACTCTGCGTGCTCGCTGCCGCCGTACTCGCTGCCGGCGCACATCCAGGACGAGATGCGCGAACAGGTCAAGAAAATGGCTCTGGAACTGGGTGTGGTTGGTCTGATGAACGTGCAGTTGGCCCTGCAGGGCGATCAGATCTACGTCATCGAAGTGAACCCGCGCGCTTCCCGGACCGTGCCGTTCGTTTCCAAGTGCATCGGTGTCTCCCTGGCGATGATCGCTGCTCGTGTGATGGCCGGTAAGACCCTGAAAGAGCTGGGCTTCACCAAGGAAATCATTCCGAACTTCTACAGCGTCAAGGAAGCGGTATTCCCGTTTGCCAAGTTCCCGGGCGTCGACCCGATCCTCGGCCCAGAGATGAAGTCCACCGGCGAGGTGATGGGCGTGGGCGACACCTTCGGCGAAGCCTTTGCCAAGGCCCAGATGGGTGCCAGCGAAGTGCTGCCGACCGGCGGTACTGCGTTCATCAGCGTGCGTGACGATGACAAACCTCTGGTTGCAGGCGTGGCCCGTGATCTGATCAACTTGGGCTTCGAAGTGGTCGCTACTGCGGGCACCGCCAAGCTGATCGAAGCGGCCGGCCTGAAGGTGCGTCGTGTGAACAAGGTGACTGAAGGTCGTCCGCATGTGGTCGATATGATCAAGAACGACGAAGTCACTCTGATCATCAACACCACCGAAGGCCGTCAGTCGATTGCTGACTCTTATTCCATTCGTCGTAACGCCTTGCAGCACAAGATCTACTGCACCACCACCATTGCTGCTGGCGAAGCTATCTGTGAAGCGTTGAAGTTCGGTCCGGAAAAGACCGTGCGTCGCTTGCAGGATCTACACGCAGGATTGAAGGCATGAATAAATACCCAATGACCGTCCAGGGCGCGCGCGCCCTGGAAGAAGAGCATGCTCACCTGACCAAGGTCGTGCGTCCGAAGCTCAGCCAGGACATCGGTACGGCCCGCGAGTTGGGTGACCTGAAGGAAAACGCCGAATACCATGCCGCTCGCGAACAGCAGGGCATGGTAGAGGCGCGGATCCGCGATATTGAAGGCCGCCTGCAGAACTCGGTGGTCATCGATGTCACGACCATTCCCCATACCGGCAAGGTGATCTTTGGCACCACGGTAGAAATCGCCAACGTCGAAACTGACGAAAGCGTCACCTACCAGATCGTGGGTGAGGACGAGGCTGACATCAAACTCGGTAAAATTTCCGTCGGCTCGCCGATCGCTCGCGCCTTGATTGCCAAGGAAGAGGGTGATGTGGTGGCGGTCAAAACGCCTGGTGGCGTTATCGAGTACGAGATTGTCGAAGTCCGTCACATCTGAAAGAAGGCGCCCGCTGCACGCGGGCGCCATGCTTTGGCAGCTGGCCCAGATGTTGTGGGTCGGCGGCTTGTGGTTGTTGCATCTCGGCTTGCTGCCCGCCCTGGGGCAGATTGGCCTTGCCCCCTTACTGATCGAAGAAATCTCGTCACTGCTCAGTGCGTTGCTGGTAGGTTTTTCGGCGGCGTGCCTGGTCCTGCAGATACTGGTATTGATCCAGTCCGAAGGGCTGAGGAGCTTGTGGCGGGATATTCGGGGGCAACTGCTATTGATGGCGATGTATGCGTGTGCGATGTATTTCGTCGTACGCACCTTGTTGCCGGAAGCTCAGCGCTGGCAGTTATTCAGCTATCTGGTCCTGGGTTTTTCCGGGCTGGTACTGGTGTTGCAGCCAGTGCCGGGATGGGGTGGCAGGGTGCGCCAGGCACACCCTTGACCCGAGTCGACGTCAGTGGAAACGATGGACGTTCGACAATTGCTTGTTTACCTTGGCGTTCTTGCGGTAGATCAGCGCCATCTTGCCGATGACCTGCACCAGATCCGCTTTGCCGGCCTTGCACAATTGGGCAATGGCTTCCAGGCGCGACTCGCGCTCGAGGATGTTGAGCTTGATCTTGATCAGCTCGTGATCGCTCAAGGCGCGTTCAAGTTCGGCTAATACACCTTCGGTCAAACCGTTGTCAGCCACAGTCAATACTGGTTTCAGATGGTGGCCAATGGATTTGTACTGTTTCTTCTGCTCTTGAGTGAGCGGCATAATCTGACCCCTGCGTCTGATCTTGTAAAAAGCGGCGGCCAGTTTACCCGAGCGAGTCCGGGACCGCCCAGTTAATCACGACCCGTTTTATTTTGAGGTGGCCCGTGGCCCGTTCCAAAACTAGCCATAACTGGCTGAAAGAGCACTTCAACGACCCATTCGTCAAAATGGCGCAAAAAGATGGGTACCGTTCCCGTGCCAGCTACAAACTGCTGGAGATCCAGGAAAAGGACCGCCTTATCCGTCCTGGCATGAGTGTGATCGACCTGGGGGCCGCCCCGGGTGGCTGGTCGCAGGTGACCAGTCGTCTGATTGGTGGCCAGGGGCGCCTGATTGCCTCGGACATTCTGGAAATGGACAGCATTCCCGATGTGACCTTTATTCAAGGGGACTTCACTGAGGATGCAGTACTGGCGCAGATCCTCGAGGCGGTCGGAAATTCTGAAGTTGACCTTGTGATTTCCGATATGGCCCCCAATATGAGTGGGTTAGCAGCCGTGGATATGCCGCGAGCGATGTTCCTGTGCGAGTTGGCGCTGGATCTTGCTGGTCGGGTCTTGCGTCCAGGTGGTGATTTTCTGATCAAGATCTTCCAGGGGGAAGGCTTCGATGAGTACCACAAGAGCGTGCGGCAGATGTTCGAGAAAGTGCAGATGCGCAAACCGTCATCATCCCGTGACCGTTCTCGGGAGCAATACCTGCTGGGGCGCGGCTTCCGTGGTCGTAGTGAGTAAGTAAGAGTTTTGACTGGGGTGATAGGATTTTCGTATTTCGCCCCGTCAGATTAAGCGCATATTGTGTAGTCTAAGTTTCACATAGGGTTACAGACAGCGCCTGCCAGAGCTGTAGGTAATGTAGTAAGTTAGGCCGGTGAATATCATGCGAAGCGCGCGCCAGTAGCGGAGCTTGCTTCAGAGGGTAGTTAATTGAACGACATGGCAAAGAATCTGATCCTGTGGTTGATCATCGCCGCCGTCTTGGTGACGGTGATGAACAACTTCTCCAGCCCTAACGAGCCGCAGACCCTCAACTATTCCGACTTCATCCAGCAAGTTAAGGATGGCAAGGTCGAGCGCGTAGCGGTTGATGGCTACGTGATTACCGGCAAGCGCAACGATGGCGACAGCTTCAAGACCATTCGTCCTGCCATTCAGGACAATGGCCTGATCGGCGACCTGGTGGACAACCACGTGGTGGTCGAAGGCAAGCAGCCTGAACAGCAAAGCATCTGGACTCAACTGTTGGTGGCCAGCTTCCCGATCCTGGTGATCATCGCGGTGTTCATGTTCTTCATGCGCCAGATGCAGGGTGGTGCCGGAGGCAAGGGCGGGCCGATGAGTTTCGGCAAGAGCAAGGCGCGCTTGCTGTCTGAAGATCAGGTGAAAACTACCTTGGCTGACGTTGCCGGTTGCGACGAGGCCAAGGAGGAAGTAGGTGAGTTGGTTGAATTCCTCCGCGACCCAGGCAAGTTCCAGCGTCTGGGCGGTCGTATTCCTCGCGGCGTGTTGATGGTGGGCCCACCAGGTACCGGTAAGACGTTGCTGGCCAAAGCCATCGCTGGTGAAGCCAAGGTGCCGTTCTTCACCATTTCCGGTTCCGACTTCGTCGAGATGTTCGTCGGTGTGGGTGCCAGCCGCGTCCGTGACATGTTCGAGCAAGCCAAGAAGCATGCTCCTTGCATCATCTTCATCGACGAGATCGACGCCGTCGGTCGTCACCGTGGCGCCGGCATGGGCGGCGGTCATGATGAGCGTGAGCAGACCCTCAACCAGTTGCTGGTTGAGATGGATGGCTTCGAAATGAACGACGGCATTATCGTGATCGCCGCGACCAACCGTCCTGACGTACTGGACCCGGCCTTGCTGCGTCCGGGCCGTTTCGACCGTCAGGTCGTGGTTGGCCTGCCGGACATTCGCGGTCGCGAACAGATTCTCAAGGTGCACATGCGTAAAGTGCCAATGGGCGACGACGTCGCACCTGCGGTAATCGCCCGCGGTACCCCGGGTTTCTCCGGTGCCGACCTGGCGAACCTGGTCAACGAGGCCTCGCTGTTTGCGGCGCGTACCGGCAAGCGCATTGTTGAAATGAAGGAATTCGAACTGGCCAAGGACAAGATCATGATGGGCGCGGAGCGCAAATCCATGGTCATGTCCGAAAAAGAGAAGCAGAACACGGCTTATCACGAAGCTGGCCACGCCATTGTTGGTCGTGTCGTGCCCGAGCATGACCCGGTCTACAAGGTGTCGATCATTCCTCGCGGCCGGGCCTTGGGTGTCACCATGTTCCTGCCGGAAGAAGATCGTTACAGCCTCTCCAA
The DNA here is from genome assembly GCF_900116505.1 of Pseudomonas sp. NFPP25. Classification (NCBI taxonomy): domain Bacteria; kingdom Pseudomonadati; phylum Pseudomonadota; class Gammaproteobacteria; order Pseudomonadales; family Pseudomonadaceae; genus Pseudomonas; species Pseudomonas sp. NFPP25. Next base: position 109,195 of record NZ_FPBG01000003.1, read on the forward strand.
GCGTGCCTTGATCAGCCAGATCTGCTCGCTCTACGGCGGTCGTATCGCCGAAGAAATGACCCTTGGCTTCGACGGCGTGACCACCGGCGCCTCCAACGACATCATGCGTGCCAGCCAGATCGCGCGGAACATGGTGACCAAATGGGGTCTTTCCGAGAAGCTTGGTCCGCTGATGTATGCCGAAGAAGAGGGTGAGGTGTTCCTGGGGCGCAGCGCGGGTAGCCAGCATGCGAGCCTGTCTGCGGAAACGGCGAAACTGATCGACTCCGAGGTGCGCAGCATCATCGATCAGTGCTACGGCACCGCCAAGCAGATCCTGACGGACAACCGCGACAAGCTGGACGCCATGGCAGACGCCCTGATGAAGTACGAAACCATCGACGCCGATCAGATCGACGACATCATGGCAGGGCGTACTCCACGCGAACCTCGTGATTGGGAGGGCGGCTCGGGTACTCCTCCTCCAGTAGTGCAGAATGAGCGTCCGGAAACACCCATTGGCGGCCCAGCAGCCGACCACTAAGGTTTTAAATGACTTCTGTTCCTTCCTCCACCCGGTTGCCTTGCGGCAACCGGGTTCTTGATTTGGCCCATGCACATGTCATGGGCATCTTGAATGTAACTCCCGACTCCTTCTCTGATGGTGGCCGCTTCAGCCAGCTTGATCTGGCTTTGCGGCATGCCGAGGCCATGGTTGCGGCCGGTGCTACGCTGATTGATGTCGGTGGCGAATCCACTCGCCCGGGTGCCCGTGCGGTATCGCCGCTGGAGGAGTTGGAGCGAGTCGCGCCTGTGGTCGAGCGCATCCACCGTGAGTTGGATGTGATCATTTCTGTTGATACCTCGACACCGGCGGTGATGCGTGAAACCGCTCGCCTCGGCGCAGGGCTGATCAATGACGTTCGTTCATTGCGCCGGGAGGGTGCCCTGGATGCGGCGGCGGCCACTGGCTTGCCGGTGTGTCTGATGCACATGCTGGGTGAGCCCGGTGATATGCAGGACAACCCGCATTATCAGGACGTGACCCGAGAGGTTGCCGAGTTCCTGGTTGAGCGCATGGCCCAGTGTGCGTCAGTGGGCATCGGTCCAGAGCGGATTGTGCTCGATCCGGGCTTTGGCTTTGCCAAGACCCTGCAGCACAACCTGAGCCTGTTCAAGCATATGGATGCCTTGCATGCACTTGGGCGCCCGTTGTTGGTTGGGGTGTCGCGCAAGAGCATGATTGGCCAGGCCTTGAATCGTCCCGTAGGTGAGCGATTGCACGGCAGTCTGGCGCTAGCGGCCCTGGCAGTGGCCAAGGGCGCGAAAATTATCCGTGTCCATGATGTCGCCGAGACCGTGGATGTGGTGCGAATGATTGCGGCAGTGGAATCCGCCGAATAAGAATGATGGAGTACTTATGACTAAAAAATACTTTGGCACCGACGGTATACGCGGCCGTGTAGGCGAATTCCCTATCACTCCTGATTTCATGCTCAAGCTCGGCTGGGCCGCCGGCATGGCATTTCGCAGCATGGGCGCCTGCCGCGTGCTGGTGGGCAAGGACACGCGTATCTCCGGGTACATGTTCGAGTCTGCACTGGAGGCCGGGTTGTCTGCAGCCGGTGCTGATGTGATGCTCCTGGGGCCGATGCCGACTCCGGCCATTGCTTACCTGACGCGTACCTTCCATGCGGAGGCGGGCATCGTTATCAGTGCCTCGCACAATCCTCATGATGACAACGGCATCAAGTTCTTCTCGGGTGAGGGCACCAAACTGCCTGACGAGGTGGAGTTGATGATCGAAGAGTTGCTGGATGCGCCGATGACCGTGGTCGAGTCGAGCAAGCTCGGCAAGGTTTCGCGGATCAACGATGCATCAGGACGCTACATTGAGTTCTGCAAGAGCAGTGTGCCATCGAGCACCAGTTTTGCCGGCTTGAAGGTCGTCCTGGACTGCGCTCATGGTGCCACCTACAAGGTCGCGCCGAGTGTATTCCGCGAGTTGGGCGCACAAGTCACGGTTCTGTCTGCGCAGCCTAATGGCTTGAACATCAACGAGAACTGCGGCTCGACTCACATGGGCCAATTGCAGGCGGCTGTCCTGGCCGAGCATGCGGACCTGGGGATCGCCTTTGATGGCGACGGTGACCGGGTGCTCATGGTCGATCAGACTGGCGCGATCGTGGATGGTGATGAGTTGCTGTTCATCATCGCTCGCGACCTGCATGAGCGTGACAAGCTGCAAGGCGGCGTGGTCGGAACGCTCATGAGCAACCTGGGGCTGGAGCTGGCCCTGGCGGACTTGGGTATCCCCTTTGTCCGGGCCAACGTCGGTGACCGTTATGTGATCGCCGAGCTGCTGGAGCGCAATTGGCTGGTAGGTGGTGAAAACTCCGGGCACATCGTGTGCTTCCGTCATGCTACTACCGGGGATGCGATCATTGCCGCGTTGCAGGTGCTGATGGCGCTCAAGGCTCGTGGTGAAAGCCTGGCCCAGTCCCGTCAGGGGTTGCGCAAGTGTCCTCAGGTGCTGGTCAATGTGCGCTTTGGCGGCGGTGAGAACCCGGTCGAGCATCCTGCGGTGAAAGAGGCTTGCGAGCGTGTCACGGCCGCTATGGCTGGGCGTGGTCGGGTTCTGTTGCGCAAGTCGGGTACCGAGCCTCTGGTGCGCGTGATGGTTGAAGGCGACGACGAAGCTCAGGTTCGCGCTTACGCCGAAGAGCTGGCGAAACTGGTTGCTGAAGTTTCTGCCTGATTTCGGCTTGCCAGTGTTGTTTTGGTTGGGTAACATCTGCGCCCACTTTGACCGACGAGGTACAGCATGCGTCGCCCTATGGTAGCTGGTAACTGGAAGATGCACGGTACCCGCGCCAGCGTCGCTGAGCTGATCAACGGCCTTCGTCATCTGGCCTTGCCAAGCGGTGTTGATGTCGCGGTATTCCCGCCTTGCTTGCATATCAATCAAGTGATTGATGGCTTGAAGGGTAAGTCGATTCAGGTCGGCGCGCAGAACTCCGCGGTGGAATCCATGCAAGGTGCATTGACGGGCGAGATCGCCCCGAGTCAGTTGGTGGATGCAGGTTGTTCCCTGGTGCTGGTTGGGCACTCCGAGCGCCGCCTGATCATGGGTGAGCGTGATGCGACTCTCAATCGCAAGTTCGCAGCGGCGCAGGCCTGTGGCTTGAAGCCGGTTCTGTGTGTAGGGGAGACCCTCGAGCAGCGCGAAGCCGGGAAGACTCTAGAGGTTGTCGGGCGTCAGCTGGGCAGCATCATCGAAGAGTTGGGTGTTGGTGCGTTCGCCAATGCTGTTATCGCTTACGAGCCGGTCTGGGCCATTGGTACCGGGCTGACTGCGACACCGCAACAGGCGCAGGATGTGCACGCAGCTATCCGCGCGCAGTTGGCGGCAGAAAATTCTGAAGTGGCACGAGGTGTGCGGCTTCTATACGGCGGCAGCGTGAAGGCGGCCAATGCGGTCGAACTGTTCGGCATGCCGGATATCGATGGGGGGCTCATTGGTGGAGCTTCCCTGAATGCAGATGAGTTCGGTGCGATCTGTCGCGCCGCGGGAAACTGAAAAAATGCTGGAAACAGTCGTAGTCGTTTTTCATCTGCTGGGTGCCCTGGGCGTAGTTGCTCTGGTTTTGCTGCAGCAGGGTAAAGGTGCGGATGCTGGCGCGTCTTTCGGTGCAGGTGCTTCAAATACTGTGTTCGGAAGCCAAGGTTCCTCTACCTTTCTTAGTAAGTTTACTGCTATACTTGCCGCCGGTTTCTTCATAACCAGCTTGGGGTTAGGTTACTTTGCTAAAGAGAAAGCTCACCAGCTGACTCAAGTAGGTTTGCCAGATCCAGCAGTGCTTGAAGTACCAAAGCAAAAACCGGCTTCTGATGATGTCCCGGTGCTCCAAGAGCAAAAGTCGGCCAACAGCGCGACTGACGTACCTCCAGCTCCAGAGCAGAAGTAAGAAGAGTTTCACGCAGTAACGTAGTCTATGCCGAGGTGGTGGAATTGGTAGACACGCAACCTTGAGGTGGTTGTGCCCATAGGGTGTAGGGGTTCGAGTCCCCTTCTCGGTACCAATTATCAGGAGAGCCCGCTGTTGCGGGCTTTCTTGTAGGTGGAAGGTTACATTGACCCAAAAAGGGATCAGTCGTATACTTCCGCCCCAGCTTTGTCGCGGGGTGGAGCAGTCTGGTAGCTCGTCGGGCTCATAACCCGAAGGTCGTCGGTTCAAATCCGGCCCCCGCAACCAGTTTTAGCGGAGCCCCTTTTCAGGGGCTTTTTGTTAGCTGGACACTTTACAACGCCGCTATTCAACGGCGTTTCCGGGATGGGCGCTTCGCCCATTTTTTATTTGCACAAGCATGCACGAGGGGGTTCAGGTGTCGAGCAAGCTAGAACAGTTGCAGGCCTTGTTGGCCCCGGTGGTCGTGGCCCTTGGCTATGAATGCTGGGGTATTGAGTTTTCGGCTCAGGGTCGCCACTCATTGTTGCGCGTTTATATCGATAAAGAAGGCGGCGTGCTGGTGGACGATTGCGCCATCGTCAGCCGTCAGATCAGTGGTGTTCTCGACGTAGAAGATCCGATTTCCGTTGAATACACCCTTGAAGTTTCCTCTCCTGGCATGGAACGCCCACTGTTCACTCTTGAACAGTTTGCCAAGTATGTCGGTGAGCAAGTGAAGATCAAACTGCGCTCGCCCTTCGAAGGTCGGCGTAATTTTCAGGGCCTTCTCCGCGGGGTGGAGGAACAGGATGTCGTGGTGCAAGTGGATGACCATGAGTTCCTGTTGCCGATCGATATGATCGACAAGGCCAACATAATTCCCAGTTTTGACTGAGACGCGGATCCCGCGGATCCAATGGCTTGCGAAAGGCGAGGCGTACGATGAGCAAAGAAGTACTGCTGGTTGTTGAGTCGGTATCCAATGAAAAGGGTGTACCGGCAAGCGTAATTTTTGAAGCGCTGGAGCTGGCCCTGGCCACTGCTACCAAGAAGCGTTTTGAGGACGAAGTAGACCTGCGTGTGGAAATCAATCGCCACACCGGTTCCTACGAAACTTTCCGTCGCTGGACGGTGGTCGAAGAAGCCGACCTGGATGATCCAGCGGTCGAGACCTGGTTGAGCAAGGCTCGCGAAACCCATCCCGACGCCAAAGTCGGTGATGTGATCGAAGAAAAGATCGAATCCATCGAGTTCGGCCGTATCGCTGCCCAGACCGCCAAGCAGGTCATCGTGCAGAAGGTTCGCGAAGCCGAGCGCGCACAGGTAGTTGATGCCTATCGCGAGCGCCTGGGGGAAATCATCTCCGGCACCGTGAAAAAAGTGACACGTGACAACGTGATCGTCGACCTGGGTAACAACGCCGAGGCGTTGCTGGCCCGTGAAGACATCATCTCCCGTGAGACTTTCCGGGTTGGCGTGCGCCTGCGCGCGCTGCTCAAGGAAATCCGCACCGAGAACCGCGGCCCGCAGCTGATCCTGTCGCGTACCGCGCCGGAAATGCTGATCGAGCTGTTCCGTATCGAGGTGCCGGAAATTGCCGAAGGCCTGATCGAAGTAATGGCCGCCTCCCGTGATCCGGGTTCGCGGGCCAAGATCGCAGTTCGCTCCAAGGACAAGCGCATCGACCCGCAGGGCGCGTGCATTGGTATGCGCGGTTCGCGCGTCCAGGCCGTTTCCGGTGAGTTGGGTGGCGAGCGTGTGGATATCGTCCTGTGGGATGAGAACCCGGCGCAGTTCGTGATCAACGCCATGTCGCCGGCCGAAGTCGCGGCAATTATCGTCGACGAAGATGCCCATGCCATGGACATCGCCGTTGGCGCAGACAATCTGGCTCAAGCCATCGGTCGTGGTGGTCAGAACGTGCGTCTGGCCAGCCAACTGACTGGCTGGACCCTGAACGTGATGACCGAATCGGACATCCAGGCCAAGCAGCAAGCAGAAACCGGCGACATCCTGCGCAATTTCATCGACGAGCTGGAAGTCGATGAAGAACTGGCACAGGTTCTGGTTGATGAAGGCTTCACCAGCCTGGAAGAGATTGCCTACGTACCGCTGGAAGAAATGCTCAACATCGACGGCTTTGACGAAGATATCGTCAACGAGCTTCGCGCTCGGGCCAAGGATCGCTTGTTGACTAAAGCCATCGCTACTGAGGAAAAGCTGGCAGACGCCCATCCGGCCGAAGACCTGCTCTCGCTTGAGGGTATGGACAAGGATTTGGCGATGGAACTGGCGGTGCGCGGCGTAATTACCCGCGAAGACCTGGCCGAGCAGTCTATTGACGACCTGCTCGACATCGACGGCATTGACGATGATCGTGCCGGCAAGTTGATCATGGCCGCCCGAGCCCACTGGTTCGAGTAATTAGGCGCGGCCTGAGGAGAGAAGTGCATGACGCAAGTCACGGTGAAACAACTGGCCGATGAGGTCAAAACACCGGTAGAGCGCCTGCTGCAGCAGATGCGTGAGGCAGGTCTGCCGCACACCGCCGCCGAGGAACATGTGAGCGACAGTGAGAAGCAGTCGTTGCTGACTCACCTGAAAAGCAGCCACAAGGCGAAAGTGGAAGAACCACGCAAAATTACTTTGCAGCGCAAGACCACCAGCACCCTGCGGGTTGCTGGCAGCAAGAGCATCAGCGTTGAAGTGCGCAAGAAGAAAGTCTTCGTACAGCGCAGCCCGGAAGAAATCGAAGCCGAGCGTCAACGCGAACTGGAAGAACGTCGCGCAGTAGAAAATGCTGCTCGTCAGAAGGCTGAAGAAGAAGCCAAGCGTCGCGCCGAAGAAGAAGCGCGTCGCCAGCCTGCTCCGGTTGCCGAGCCGGTTGCTGCGCAAGCAGCAGCTCCTGCTCCAGCGCCTGTAGTCGAGCCTGTGCAGGAAGCTCCGGTGGCCACTGCGGCTCCAGCAGCTGACGCGCGCAAGAAAGACGAACAGCGCCGTCCGGACAAGACCCGCAACGACGACAACCGTCGTGGCGGCGATGGCGAGCGCAAAAATGCTCCGCATCGTGCTTCGGTCAAGGAAAAGGCGCCAGCTCCGCGCGTTGCCCCACGTACCACCGACGAAGAAAGCGATGGCTTCCGTCGTGGTGGTCGCGGCAAGGCCAAGCTGAAGAAACGCAATGCTCACGGTTTCCAGAGCCCAACCGGGCCAGTGGTACGTGACGTGCAGATCGGCGAGACCATCACTGTGGGCGAACTGGCCCAGCAGATGTCGGTCAAGGCTGCCGAAGTCATCAAGTTCATGTTCAAGCTGGGTACTCCAGCCACCATCAACCAGGTTCTGGACCAGGAAACTGCCCAGCTGGTTGCTGAAGAACTGGGCCACAAAGTGACCCTGGTCAGCGACACCGCCCTGGAAGATTCCCTGGCCGAGTCCCTGAAGTTCGAAGGTGAAGCGGTTGCCCGTGCGCCGGTCGTGACCGTAATGGGCCACGTTGACCACGGTAAGACCTCGTTGCTGGACTACATCCGTCGCGCCAAAGTGGCCGCGGGCGAGGCCGGCGGCATCACCCAGCACATCGGTGCCTACCACGTAGAAACCGAGCGCGGCATGGTCACCTTCCTCGACACCCCAGGTCACGCCGCGTTTACCGCCATGCGTGCCCGTGGTGCCAAGGCCACCGATATCGTGATCCTGGTGGTTGCAGCGGACGACGGCGTGATGCCGCAGACCGTTGAAGCCGTTCAGCACGCACAAGCTGCCGGCGTTCCGCTGGTGGTTGCGGTGAACAAGATCGACAAGCCGGGCGCCGACCTGGACCGTATCCGCAGTGAGCTTTCGGTTCACGGCGTGACGTCGGAAGACTGGGGTGGTGATACTCCATTCGTACCGGTCTCCGCAAAAATGGGTACCGGTGTCGACGACCTGCTGGAAGCTGTTCTGCTGCAGGCCGAAGTCCTGGAACTCAAGGCGACTCCTTCGGCCCCGGGCCGTGGTGTCGTGGTCGAGTCCCGCCTCGACAAGGGCCGCGGCCCGGTAGCTACCGTGCTGGTTCAGGACGGTACGCTGCGTCAAGGCGACATGGTGCTGGTCGGCTCGAACTATGGCCGCGTGCGCGCCATGCTCGACGAGAACGGCAAGCCAATCAAGGAAGCCGGTCCTTCCATTCCGGTCGAGATCCTCGGCCTGGACGGTACTCCGGACGCTGGCGACGAGATGAGCGTGGTTGCCGACGAGAAGAAAGCCCGTGAAGTGGCTCTGTTCCGTCAAGGCAAGTTCCGCGAGGTCAAGCTGGCCCGTGCTCACGCTGGCAAGCTGGAAAACATCTTCGAAAGCATGGGCCAGGAAGAGAAGAAGACGCTCAACATCGTCCTCAAATCCGACGTCCGTGGTTCGCTGGAAGCTCTGCAAGGCGCTCTGAACGGCCTGGGCAACGACGAAGTGCAAGTGCGCGTAGTGGGCGGCGGCGTCGGTGGTATCACCGAAAGCGACGCCAACCTGGCACTGGCCTCCAACGCTGTACTGTTCGGCTTCAACGTGCGTGCCGACGCCGGCGCACGGAAGATCGTCGAGCAGGAAGGTCTGGATATGCGTTACTACAACGTGATCTACGACATCATCGAAGACGTCAAGAAAGCCCTGACCGGTATGCTGGGCAGCGACGTTCGGGAGAACATCCTGGGTGTTGCCGAAGTTCGCGACGTGTTCCGCTCGCCGAAGTTTGGCGCGATCGCTGGTTGCATGGTCATCGAAGGTGTCGTGCACCGTAACCGTCCAATCCGCGTACTGCGTGAAGACATCGTTATCTTCGAGGGCGAGCTGGAATCCCTGCGCCGCTTCAAGGATGACGCCTCTGAAGTACGTGCCGGCATGGAATGCGGTATCGGCGTGAAGAGCTACAACGACGTCAAAGTCGGCGACAAGATCGAAGTCTTCGAGAAGGTCCAGGTTGCTCGCAGCCTCTAACTCGCGCACTTCAAGAGCCCTGATGGCCGCTCGCATGCAAATGCACGGCGCCCTCGGCGGCCTCTAAACGCAACGCCCGGTCTGGCTTCTGCCAGGCCGGGCGTTTGCCGCTTTCAGACCACACGGGTTTCACCGTGAGGCAGTAACAGGTAACAAGACATGGCAAAAGAATACAGCCGTACCCAACGTATCGGTGATCAGATGCAGCGCGAACTGGCGCAACTGATCCGTCGTGAAGTCAAGGATCCACGCGTCGGCCTGGTGACCATCACCGCCGTGGAAGTCAGCCGCGACGTCGGCCACGCGAAGATCTTCATCACCGTGATGGGCCAGGAGAACGCCGAGCAAATCGCCCAGAGCATCAAGGTGCTGAACTCGGCGGCAGGTTTCCTGCGCATGCAATTGGCCAAGGAAATGAAGCTGCGCAGCGTGCCGCAACTGCACTTCCATTACGACGAGAGCGTGGCCCGCGGGGCGCACCTGTCGGCCCTGATCGAGCGTGCCGTGGCTGAAGACAGCCAGCATGGCGACGCGCCTGCCCCTGAAGACGCCAAGGAGTAAGCGGTGGCTCAGGTCAAGCGTATCCGTCGTAATGTCAGCGGCATCATCCTCCTGGACAAGCCGCTGGGCTTCACCTCCAACGCGGCGCTGCAGAAGGTCCGTTGGCTGCTCAACGCCGAGAAGGCGGGCCACACCGGTAGCCTCGACCCCCTGGCCACCGGCGTTTTGCCGCTGTGCTTTGGCGAGGCCACCAAGTTCTCGCAATACCTGCTCGATTCCGACAAGGGTTACGAAACCCTGGCTCAGTTGGGCAAGACCACCACCACCGCGGACGCTGAAGGCGAAGTTTTGCAGACCCGCGAAGTGACCGTTGGTCGTGCCGATATCGAGGCGGTATTGCCGGAATTTCGTGGCGAAATCAAGCAGATACCGCCGATGTACTCGGCCCTCAAGCGCGATGGCCAGCCACTCTACAAACTGGCTCGTGCAGGGGAAGTGGTGGAGCGCGAACCGCGTTCTGTTACTATTGCGCGCTTGGAATTGCTCGCCTTCGAAGGTGACACTGCTCGCCTGGCGGTGGACTGCAGCAAAGGCACCTATATCCGTACCCTGGTGGAAGATATCGGTGAAAAGCTCGGCTGTGGTGCCTACGTTGCAGAACTGCGACGGACCCAGGCCGGACCTTTCAGCCTGGCGCAGACGGTCACCCTGGAAGAGCTTGAAGCCGTGCACGCCGAAGGCGGCAACGAAGCGGTAGATCGCTTCCTGATGCCATCGGACAGCGGGCTGCTGGATTGGCCGCTGCTGCAGTTCTCGGAGCACAGCGCGTTCTACTGGCTCAACGGCCAGCCGGTACGTGCCCCGGATGCACCGAAGTTCGGCATGGTGCGGGTACAGGATCACAACGGTCGCTTCATCGGTATCGGTGAAGTGAGCGAAGACGGGCGCATCGCGCCGCGTCGACTGATTCGGTCAGAATGACCGGACGAGGGTGGCTGTTAACAGGCACGGTCACTACTCATTTATAGATACAGGGATTTGTCCCTGGCCTGTTGAAACTGTTCTTGAACAGTTTCCTGATATAAGGATTGCCCACATGGCACTCAGCGTTGAAGAAAAAGCTCAGATCGTAACCGACTACCAGCAAGCTGTTGGTGACACTGGTTCGCCAGAAGTGCAAGTTGCACTGCTGACCGCCAACATCAACAAACTGCAAGGTCACTTCAAAGCCAACGGTAAAGACCACCACTCCCGTCGTGGCCTGATCCGCATGGTAAACCAGCGTCGTAAGCTGCTGGACTACCTGAAAGGCAAGGACCTGAGCCGTTACAGCACCCTGATCGGTCGTCTGGGTCTGCGTCGCTAATCAGCGATTGCGCTATGAGGTTGGTTGTTTGCCATGCGTCAGCGGTTTTTCCGCCGGCGTATGGCAGGCTTCCAGCCTCAAGTTTTATCTGCTGCACTGTTTTACCTGGACAATAAAGGCTGGGCCGATTCCCCGCATTGCCCAAGAATTTCGCAAGAAGCAAGTTTCCCCAAGAGCCACAAAGAAGGTAGGACACCGTGAACCCGGTAATCAAAAAATTCCAGTTCGGTCAGTCGACCGTAACCCTCGAGACTGGCCGTATCGCCCGTCAGGCCTCCGGCGCAGTATTGGTCACCGTTGACGACGACGTCAGCGTATTGGTGACCGTGGTTGGCGCCAAGCAAGCCGATCCAGGCAAGGGCTTCTTCCCTCTGTCTGTTCACTACCAGGAAAAGACTTACGCTGCCGGTAAGATCCCTGGCGGTTTCTTCAAGCGCGAAGGCCGTCCTTCCGAGAAAGAAACCCTGACCTCGCGTCTGATCGACCGTCCGATCCGCCCTCTGTTCCCAGAAGGCTTCATGAACGAAGTGCAGGTAGTCTGCACCGTGGTTTCCACCAGCAAGAAGACCGATCCGGACATCGCTGCGATGATCGGTACCTCGGCTGCCCTGGCGATCTCCGGCATTCCTTTCGACGGCCCGATCGGCGCCGCTCGTGTGGCTTTCCACGAAAGCACCGGCTACCTGCTGAACCCGACCTACGAGCAACTGGCTGCTTCGAGCCTGGACATGGTCGTGGCCGGTACCGAAGAAGCTGTACTGATGGTTGAATCGGAAGCCAAAGAGCTGACCGAAGACCAGATGCTGGGCGCTGTACTGTTCGCCCACGACGAATTCCAGTCGGTGATCAAGGCTGTCAAAGAGCTGGCCGCCGAAGCTGCCAAGCCTACCTGGGACTGGGCTGCTGCCCCAGAAGCCACCGAACTGCTGGGCGCTATCCGTGCCGAGTTCGGCGAAGCCATCTCCCAGGCTTACACCATCACCGTCAAGGCCGACCGTTACGCTCGCCTGGGCGAGCTGAAAGACCAGGTGGTCGCCAAGCTCTCCGGTGAAGAAGGCCAGCCTTCGGCGTCCGACGTCAAAGCCGCTTTCGGCGAGATCGAATACCGCACCGTTCGCGAAAACATCGTCAACGGCAAGCCACGTATCGACGGCCGCGACACTCGCACTGTACGTCCGCTGAACATTGAAGTCGGCGTACTGCCCAAGACTCACGGTTCGGCCCTGTTCACCCGTGGCGAAACCCAGGCCCTGGTGGTTGCGACCCTGGGTACTGCCCGTGACGCACAGCTGCTGGACACCCTGGAAGGCGAGAAGAAAGACCCCTTCATGCTGCACTACAACTTCCCTCCGTTCTCGGTGGGCGAGTGTGGTCGCATGGGCGGCGCTGGTCGTCGTGAAATCGGTCACGGCCGTCTGGCCCGTCGCTCGGTCCAGGCCATGCTGCCAGCCGCCGACGTGTTCCCTTACACCATCCGCGTAGTATCGGAAATCACCGAGTCCAACGGTTCCAGCTCCATGGCTTCCGTGTGCGGTGCTTCCCTGGCGCTGATGGACGCTGGTGTACCAATGAAGGCGCCGGTTGCCGGTATCGCCATGGGCCTGGTCAAGGAAGGCGAGAAGTTCGCAGTCCTGACCGACATCCTGGGTGACGAAGACCACCTGGGCGACATGGACTTCAAGGTCGCCGGTACCGCCAAAGGCGTCACCGCGCTGCAGATGGACATCAAGATCAAGGGCATCACCGAAGAGATCATGGAGATCGCTCTGGGCCAGGCCCTGGAAGCTCGCCTGAACATCCTCGGTCAGATGAACCAGATCATCGGTCAGTCCCGTACCGAGCTGTCGGCCAACGCTCCGACCATGATCGCGATGAAGATCGACACCGACAAGATCCGTGACGTCATCGGTAAAGGCGGCGCCACCATCCGCGCGATCTGTGAAGAAACCAAGGCTTCGATCGACATCGAAGACGACGGCTCGATCAAGATCTTCGGCGAAACCAAGGAAGCTGCAGAGGCCGCGCGTCAGCGCGTTCTGGGCATCACCGCGGAAGCCGAGATCGGCAAGATCTACGTCGGCAAGGTTGAGCGCATCGTTGACTTCGGTGCCTTCGTCAACATCCTGCCGGGCAAGGACGGTCTGGTGCACATCTCCATGCTGAGCGACGCTCGCGTTGAGAAAGTCACCGACATCCTGAAAGAAGGCCAGGAAGTGGAAGTGCTGGTACTGGACGTGGACAACCGCGGCCGTATCAAGCTGTCCATCAAAGACGTGGCAGCAGCCAAGGCTTCGGGCGTTTAATCACCCTTTAGCCTCACGCTGAACAAGCAGACGCCCCGACTGGTTCGGGGCGTTTTGCTATCTGCAATAAAAGCCGCTCGGTTGCCGGCCCGGGGCGCTGGTGCTAGGTTTTAGCCCACGCCGGTGTAGCTCAGTCGGTAGAGCAGCGCACTCGTAACGCGAAGGTCGCAGGTTCGATTCCTGTCTCCGGCACCACATTTCGGGTTGAGAGCAGTTTATGGCTGTCTAAACCCACCCTCCCAACAAAGTTCGCCAGGCTTTGAATAAGCGCCCTTGAAAGGCGGGAAACTACGAGGCACCCGCAAAAGTGTGCTGTGGAAGTTTCAGAGGTTCCCGGTGCTATTCAATTGGCGCTCCTATAGTTGTTTGTGGACGTGCGCCTCATTGTTTATGCGGATTTAGCAGCCAGAGAGACTTCTATCAACGAAGACTTTCCACGCCTGTACTCAGCATCCTGTACCGAGTTTTAAGCGGTTTGCTCGGGGTTATCTGGTTTCGGTGTTTTTGTGTCTGGACGAGGTTAGTGCCCAATTGTTCACACCTGTGCGGGTCATGAACCGGGTGGTAGCAGCCAGGGGCATTGCGCATAATGACGCCCGCAAATCATGGAGTGACCGGTGTGAAGAAGTGGAAGCTGGCTTTGGCCGGCATAGTGTCGCTGTCCCTTGCAGCCTGTGAGAAAGGACCCTCTTATGAGTTTGAGGGGGAATATTTTGCCGCTGAAGGCGAAGACTGCACGACACCAACGAATACCAAAGACCTGGAGCAATATTTCTTAAGAATAACCAAGCAGGTACAGGGTGGAAGTGTGTTGTATTCCGCTGAGTTTCCTGCTGCTTCAAGGGCACGGCTGCCTGTTGTCAGCGCGCAAAGCGTTTCACCAGGCGATGATAATGAACTGACTTTCAATTTCACTGAGACCAAGGTGCCGGAGAGTCGTCCAGAGAGTCCGACATTGAATTTCGTAGTTACTGTCATCCCTAATCAAAGCAAGGAAGGGTATCTATGGCTGACTAGAGCCGGGATCCTCATAGCCAAGGATGGAGAAGTAAAGGAGTTCGATATTCTCGATAATCTAAGAAGGCTTATCGATGTCGGGCAGACAGGAGCTTGCTTGAGAAAAGGAACAGCTACGGCTGTGGGGTCCTAGCTCCGTAACCTGGTGAAACACCGGCATGAAATATCGCTGCGGCTGCATTTGCGAAATCTCGTTCTCTGAGGGTTCTGCCGGGCTGGCGTCTGCCGATGGCTTGGAAAACCCGGAGTTTTTCTCCAATGGGTGCATCAGGTCATATAAATCGTGGACCAAAGGTCCTATATTCGGTCCCTGTCTGAGTACCAGCATGCTGTTTTCAGATGATCCAGAATGGTTCTGAAGGCCAGATAAATCGAAGTTCACAACGGTTTTTTGCGGCAGAGAGATCCCAACGATCCAGATCCATCTTCCATTCCCACGATCAGAGAGAACGAGATGATTCCTAAAGAGGCAAGAATCGACGTAGCGCTTGAAAGGTACCTGGCTGCCACGCCTTCCTTGCAAGAGGAAATCAGCGCCCTGAGCCCGGAAGAGCAGAAGCAGCAGGCGCAATGGGCGTTTGAGGACGAGGCGGAATCCCGCGGCATAGAGCCATGGGAACTGGTGCTCGATCTGGTGGCAGAAACACCGGAGGAACTGAAGGCCATGCGCCTGGAGGTGCATCAGGAAGTTGCTGAAGCGCTGGGCATGGACCTGGAGGACTATCTGCAGCTCAACGAGATCGACGGTTGAGCACGACGCCAGCCTGAACCAGGCTGGCGTTTTTCATGGCTCAGAGGCTCAAGCGCATGGACAGGTCCAGCGCTTTCACGTCCTTGGTCATGGCACCGATGGAAATGTAATCCACCCCGGTCTCGGCGATCGGGCGCAAGGTGCTTTCGTTGATCCCGCCACTGGCTTCCAGCTTGGCCTTGCCGGCGTTCAGGCGCACGGCCTCGCGCATGTCGTCCAGGCTCAGTTCGTCGAGCATGATGATGTCGGCCCCGGCGGCCAGGGCCTCCTTCAGTTCCTCCAGGCTTTCCACTTCCACTTCCACCGGCTTGCCCGGGGCGATCCTGTGGGCGGCGCTGATGGCCTGGGCGATACCGCCGCAGGCAGCGATATGGTTTTCCTTGATCAGGAAGGCGTCATACAGGCCGATGCGGTGGTTGTGGCAACCGCCGCAGGTGACCGCGTACTTCTGTGCCAGGCGCAGCCCCGGCAGGGTCTTGCGGGTATCCAGCAGCTTGACCTGGGTATCGGCGACAAAGTCCGCCAGGTACCGCGCGCGGGTGGCCACGCCGGACAGCAGTTGCAGAAAGTTCAGGGCACTGCGCTCGCCGGTGAGCAGCGAGCGGGCTGGGCCTTCGAGGTGGAAAAGCACCTGGTTGGGCACCACCCGCTCACCGTCGGCCACTTGCCAGTGCACAGCGACCCGCGGGTCCAGCTGGCGAAAGACCGCATCGACCCAGGCGGTGCCGGCGACTACTGCGGCTTCGCGGGTAATGATGGTGGCCTTGGCCAGACGTTCGGCCGGGATCAGTTGCGCGGTGATGTCGCCGCTGCCGATGTCTTCCAGCAACGCACGGCGCACGTTGGCTTCGATTTCGGCGGTCAGGTCGGCGAGGCGTAGATTCGGCATAACGGGCTCCACAAACAAAGTGCGCCGATTATAGGGCCAGGGGATCAGCGAACCCAAGGTGGCAAATGCCTGCAAGGCATTGGCGAACCTGTCCTGGATGGCTTTGTCTGATGAATAGGAGTGACTTTTCTTGAGTCGCTAGGGGTTATTTCGGAGGAGGCCACAGAGTCTGCTGGCGCAAGAGGGGACTTTTACAAGATAATATGACTTGTAATTGACGTCATAGCTTTGACGTGTCTTTGGCTTCCCCCTAAATGAAGTGCAGTGGAGTGCATGCGCCCCCGCTGAGAGCTGGCTGTGAGCGTCGTCGGCTTGACTGAATCTTGATCTCGAACCGAAGAAACACCTTTCCAGGAGGCTTGGATGCACAACGACGGGAATGTAGTGCCTTTGCACAAGGCCGCTACAGATCAGGCGACCGCTTCGCCGCTTGCCCGCCTGCCTGTGATTCTGCTTCAGGTCCGAGACAAGGCCGCCCAGCAATTGCGCCACGGCTTGCAGGAACTGTTCGATAACGCTGATGACACCCTGTTCGAAATGGCCGATCGGGCCCGCAACAACGTCGAGCAAAACACCCTCTTCGAAGCCATGCGCGACCTGCGGCTGAAGCGCAAGAGCATCGAGCGCGGTTTCTTGGAGGCGTTCTTCCAGGCTTTTGCCTGCCTGGTGCAGTATGACCCGGCCCTGGCCATTCCCCATGCCGTGGTCTACGACCCATCACTGGATCCGTCCCACGATGACCTGGAAAAGACCGTCGCGGTGGATGCCATGGTGGCCAAGGTGCTCAACCGTGATGGCTTCGCCCTGGGGCAGTTGACGGAGCGCCTGAGTGTGCTGCTGGGACGGCGCCTGGTGGATGGGGACAACCCCCTGGGGCCGGCGCTGCTCTGCGAGTATTTCCTCCAGGCCGGGCGCAGCCTGGGGGTGGAAATCAAGGTCAAGCTGATCATCCTCAAGTTGTTCGAGCGTTATGTGCTCAGCGATGCCGAACAACTCTATGCCGAAGCCAACCAACTGTTGATCGCCACCGGGATCCTGCCGGAACTGATGCCTGCTCCGGCCCGCCGGGCGGCCGATCGAGCCCAGGCCGAGGCCCGTGCGGCAGCGACCGAGGGGGGCACGGCGAAATCCAGCCAGTCGCAGCTCGACGAGAGCGTGCAGGAAGTTTTCGCCGCCCTGCAGACCCTGCTGTTTCATGTGCGTGGCAGCGTGGCGCCGACCCTGGAGGCCAGCGCCGAAACCCAGCCGATTTCCACCCGCGACCTCATGCGCCTGCTGTCGCACCTGCAGCAATACGTGCCGGCGCCCAGCGCCCAGGACGATTTCGACCTGCGCAACCAGTTGGAACAATTGCTCACCCGGGTCAGCGTCAAGAGCGGCAAATCCCGGGTGGTGGATGTGGCCGATGAAGACGTGATCAACCTGATCGCCATGCTCTTCGAATGCATTCTCGATGACCGCAACCTGCCCGACTCGCTCAAGGCGCTGATTGGCCGCCTGCAGATTCCCATGCTCAAGGTGGCGGTGCTGGACAAGAGTTTCTTCAGCCGCGGCAATCACCCGGCCCGGCGCCTGCTCAATGAGATCGCCGCTGCAGCCATGGGCTGGGGCGGTTGCGATGACCACCAGCGTGACAGTCTGTACCTGCGGATCGAGCAAGTGGTGCAACGCCTGCTCAGCGAGTTCAGCGATGACCCGGCGATCTTCTCCGAGCTGCTGGCGGACTTCCTGGCCTTCACTGCCGACGAGCGGCGTCGCGCCGAGTTGCTGGAGCAGCGTACCCGTGACGCCGAGGAAGGGCGGGCCAGGGCCGAGCTGGCCCGGCGCCGGGTAGAGCAGGCCCTGAATGACGCCCTGCTGGGCAAGGTGTTGCCGCAGAAGGTGGTGGATTTTGTCCGCGAAGCCTGGAGCCAGGTGATGCTGCTCAGTTGCCTCAAGCACGGCGACGACTCGCCAGAGTGGCAAACTGCGGAGCAGACCCTGCTGGAGCTGATCTGGAGCGTGCAGCGCCATGAACAGCCGGATACTGCCATGCGCTTGCTGGCGCTGGTGCCGGGGTTGCTCAAGGGCCTGCGCGAGGGTTTGAGCGCGGCGGCTTTCGATCCTTTCGCTACCAGCGAGTTCTTCAGCCAGCTGGAGCTCCTGCATTTGCAGGCATTCGAGCGCGAGGCTCAGGCCCCGCAACTGCAGGGTGCCGTCCTGGAAGCAGACCCTGCACACATGATCGTGGTGGCCGAAGAGATTGTCCTGCCCAGTGCTGAAGAGGGCCCGCTGGAAGTCGCGCCGCTGGCGTTGCCGGCCAACGACCCCAGCGTGCAATGGGTGGACCAACTGCGGCTTGGGGCCTGGGTCGAATTCCTGGAGGACGAGGACAACACCCTGCGCTGCAAACTGGCGGCGATTGTTCCCCATCCGGTGGCCAAATACGTGTTCGTCAACCGCACCGGCATGAAGGTGCTGGAGCGTACGCGCATGGGCCTGGCCCTGGAGTTCCAGCGCGGCGCAGTGCGCGCCCTGGATGACACCCTGCTGTTCGACCGCGCCCTGGAATCGGTGATCGGCAACCTGCAGCGACTCAATCACGGCAAGTGATCGCAACCCGAGGGGATAACGCGGCATACTGGGCCACCCAAGGCTTTAGTTGAAGGAATCGGTATGCGGCTGGACCCTGCCACGGGGTGGTGTCATGGCGTACGGCATTGCCCGTCACCCAATTTCAATGAACGTCCGGCGGGCGAGATTTCCCTGCTGGTGATTCACAACATCAGCCTGCCGCCGGGGCAGTTCGGCACCGGCAAGGTGCAGGAATTCTTCCAGAATCGCCTTGATGTCACAGAGCATCCCTATTTTGCCGGGATCGCCGATCTGCGTGTTTCTGCGCATTTTCTGATCGAGCGTGACGGCGCCGTCACCCAATTCGTTTCCTGCCTGGATCGGGCCTGGCATGCCGGTGTCTCGAGTTTCCAGGGGCGTGAGACGTGCAACGACTTTTCCCTGGGCATCGAACTGGAAGGCACCGATGATCAGCCTTTCAGCGATGCTCAATATCACTCGTTGATCAGCCTGAGCAGGCAACTGCGGCGGGCCTTCAGCGACATCACGCCACAAAGGATCTGCGGGCATAGCGACATCGCGCCCGGGCGCAAGACCGACCCGGGCCCGGGATTCGACTGGGCACGCTTTCGTGCCGCCTTGGAGAAGGGGGAAGGACAATGAGTTTTCTGGTGTTGCTGTTGGCGGTGTGGATCGAGAAGTTCTCGGCCCTGCGCCAGCGGGTACAGCGTGATGGCTGGTGGCTGGGGGAACTGGCGCGTCTGGAGTCGAGCCCGCGTATGGCCGGGCATCCGTGGTGGCTGCTGATCGTCATGGTGTTGCTGCCGGTGGCGCTGCTCGGGCTGTTGCTGCTGGTGCTGGAGCCCATCGCCTATGGCTTGCTGGCGCTGCCGGTGCACCTGCTGGTGGTGATCTACGCCCTGGGTCGCGGCGACCTGCTGGGTGAGCTGGGCCCGTTCCGTGACGCCTGGCGGCGTGAGGATCTGCAAGCGGCAGCCCATGTCGCAGAACGTGACCTGGGCATCTGTGCCGAAAATGGCGAACAACTGCTGGAGCGAGTGCAGGGCCACCTGCTGTGGCAGGCCTTCCAGAGTTTCTTCGCGGTGATCTTCTGGTACTTCCTGCTGGGGCCGGTAGCGGCCCTGAGCTATCGCCTGTTGGCTCTCGCCGCCGAACATGGCAAGAACCCCGTCCTGGTCGAACGCGCGGGGCAGTTGCGACACGCCTTCGACTGGTTGCCGGTGCGCCTGCTGGCGGCGAGTTTTGCCCTGGTGGGCAACTTTGTCGCAGTCGGCCGGGTGATGCTCCACGAGTTGCTCAACTGGCATATCGGTGCCGCGCAGTTGGTGGAAAAGGTCGGCCTGGTGGCCGCGGAAATCCCGCCGCCGGAAGTCGGGCCCGAAGGTATCAACAGCCTGGATCGTATCTGGGAGCTGTTGTTGCGGGCGGCGGTGCTCTGGTACGCCGGCTTTGCCCTGTGGACCGTCCTGGCCTGAGGTGAGCAAGGGCTGGCCCCAACCGCCCACCGAGGGTTTTCTGGCGCAGCGCATCGCAGAGAGTGCGACGGCTGCGCCGTCGATCGGCAGCAAGCTCCCTCGCCACAGCCCGCGAGCGTCCCCTGGATGCCGCGCTGGCGGTTAACTTTAAGTTACAAAACCTCCCACGAAATTGAGCTATACAGACGGAGCGCCGAATAGTGGCTATCTGCTGCCTTCGCCTGCCTGCCAATAACAATAAAAGAAAAGGGAGACTTCTTTGTGAAGAGCTTGCTCTATCCCGCTGTCGCGCTGATGAACCGCTTGAGCTTCGGCATGAAGTTCAGCCTGATCAGCGTGCTGTTCTTTCTACCCATGCTGGTGACCAACTTCTATCTGGTGCGCGACTCTTACCGCGAATTCCAGGGCACCCGGGTCGAACTGCAAAGCCTCGACCTGCTGGGCAGCAGCCTGGCCCTGCGCCGAGACCTGGAAACCCTCAATAACCTGGTGCAGATCAACGCCAGCCTCGGTCAGTCCGGCAAGGCAGGGGACCTGGAAGGCAAGATCGTGGCCCTGGAGAAATCCGTACTGGAACGCCTGCAGGCCTTGCAGGCGGTGACCACGGACCCACAGCAGGTGGAGGTCTTCAACGCCAAGCGCGATGAGCTGATTGCCGCCTTCAAGACCCAGCAAGTGGAAAGCTCGCTGCTGAACAAAAGCGGCCTGATCGGCAAGTTGCTGGGCAGCGCGCAGTTGTTCAGCCAGATCATCGCCAGCCAGTCGGGCCTGAGCCGCGATGGCCAGGGTGACATTCGCCAGCTCAGCGAGCTGATCACCAGCGTCACCCCGCAGGTTACCCAGCTCCTCGGTGAAGGCCGGGCCATGGGCGCCTACTCCCTGGGCCAGGGGTTCCTCAATTCCTCGTCCAGCACGCGTTTCGACGAATTGCTGGTGCAAATCGAAAAGCTCCAGGCCGAATACGGGCTCAAGTTGCAGGATGCCCTGGGTTCCAGCCGCGCTGCCCACGATGCTCTCGACACGCTGGCCACGACCAGCAAGGGCAGCCTCAAGCAGGCCAGCGAGCTGTTCGAGGAGCAGGTGGTGATGGCCGATACCCTGGATGCGCCCTGGCAGGCCTTCTACGACCAGGTCAGCGGGCTGATGGCGCAGACCTACCAGCTCAATGAAGGCACCTTGAAATTCCTGGATGTCGAGTTGCAAAAGCGCCTGGAGCAGAACCGTCGCCACATGGTGCTGCTGGTGGCGGCCCTGGCCCTGGTGTTTCTCTCCATCGTCTACCTGTACGGCGGTTTCTACGCTTCCACCCGCACCACTCTGCGGCGCCTGGGCGCGATGATGGACAAGGTAGCGGCGGGGGACATGACCGTCAGCTTCACCGCCCACAGCCGCGACGAACTGGGGGAACTGGGCAGTGTGTTCAACGGCACCGTGCTGAAAATCCACGACCTGATCGAGCGGGTTGGCCACACCGTCAGTGAGGTGGAGCGCCAGGCCGGGCAAGTGCAGAGTGTATCGGCCCAGAGCAATCAGGCCGTGGCTGGCCAGCGCACCCAGATCGAGCAAGTGGCCACGGCGATGAACCAGATGTCCGCCACCTCCCAGGAAGTGGCTCGCAGCGCCGCGGCGGCGGTCAGCAGCGCCCACAGCGTGAATGACGAAACCATCAGCGGCCGCGGGCTGGTGGAATCCCAGCAGGGCAGCATCGCCCGGCTGGCCAGCGAGATCGACCAGTCGGTGCTGGTGATCAACCAGCTGGCCAGCGACAGCCAGTCCATCAGCCGGGTCCTGGAGGTGATCAAGAGCATCGCCGAGCAGACCAACCTGCTGGCCCTCAACGCGGCCATCGAGGCGGCGCGCGCCGGTGAGCAGGGCCGGGGCTTTGCGGTGGTCGCCGATGAAGTGCGGACCCTGGCCAAACGCACCCAGCAGTCCACCGAGGAGATCGAGGACATGATCGGCAAGCTCCACGGTGGCGTCAGCGCGGCGGTCAAGGCCATGGGCAGCAGCCACGCCATGGCCAACGGTACGGTGGACCAGTCGGAAAAGGTCCAGCAGGCGCTGGAAAATATCCTTGGGGCGGTAGGCATGATCGTCGATCAGAACCAGCAAATCGCCGCGGCCGTGGAGCAGCAGACCGCGGTGGCCCACGACATCGACCAGAACATCGTCGAGATCAATCGTGCCGGTGAGCGCACTGCCGAGGGCGCGCACCAGACCGAAGATGCCAGCCGGCAGTTGTCGGCCCAGGTGGTGCAACTGAAGCAATTGATCGGCGCTTTCCGCGTCTGAGCAACGTGCACCGGCTCTCGGCGAGGCCCCGGAAACCAGGGGCTTCGCTGCTTTGCATACAATCGGTAGTAAATGAATGCTTTGTTTGTCGCGTGTTTCCTGTTTTCCTGCGCGTCTGATTTTTCAGCCCCGGTGATCCCGCAGGCTGTTCGACCAGTTGGCCATGTGCCTTGCATGGCCCTGAGGAAATACGTTGATGACTGCCACTTCTGGAATCCAGGGCCGTTGCGCCCATTGCCAGACCCTCCTTGAACTCGAACCCTGGCAACTCAATGCCATGGCGTTGCAGGAAGCCTTCAACTGCAACCATTGCCACAAACCGCTGAAGCTCAGTTGCCCCGAACAGATCAAGCGCCTCAGGTCCCTGGGTTCGCTGGCCACCCTGCGCGCGACCATGATCGTGCTGTGTGCCACGGTGATATTGGTGACACTGGTGCTGGAGTGGGTCGGGCTGGTAAGCCTGGCTCAGCAACTGAGCGTTTCGGCATTGATGCTGGTGAGCTACCTGTTGGTGATGATGGCTGCCCGCCGGCGCCAGCGCCGACCGTTGCAGCTACAGGCCGGCTGAAGGCCAGCCGAACAGCTCGCAGGCGTTGCGGGTGCTGGCGCTGGCCAGTTGCTCGGGCGTGATGCCGATGATCTGCGCCAGGGCGGCGCAGATGGCCGGCAGGTGCTGCGGGCTGTTGCGCTGGCCGGGAAACATGGCAGGCGCCATGTCCGGCGAGTCGGTTTCCAGCACCAGGGCGTGCAGCGGCAGCTCGGCGATCACCTTGCGCAGGCGCAGGGCCTGGGGCCAGGTCGCGGCGCCCCCCAGACCCAGCTTGAACCCCAGCTTGAGGTATTCCCGGGCTTCCTCGCGGCTGCCGGCGAAGGCGTGGATAATGCCGCCACGCTTGAGCTTGAAGCGCTTCAGGCTGGCGATCACCGCCGCGTGGCTGCGCCGGACATGAAGCAGGGCGGGCAACTGGAAATCTGCCGCCAGCTGCAATTGCGCTTCGAAGAGTGCCTGTTGGCGCTCGCGATCCAGGTGCGCAAGAAAGTAGTCCAGGCCGATCTCGCCCACCGCGCACACTTGCGGGTGCCCTGCCAGCCGGGTCAGCCAGTCACCCAGTTGCTGGAGATGTTCCGGGCGGTGATCGTCCAGGTACACCGGGTGCAGGCCAAAGGCCGCGTACAGCTGCGAGTCGCTTTGCACCAGATCCCAGAGCCGCTGCCAATTGGCCTGATAGACCCCCAGCACCACCATTCGCGAGACGCCCAGGGCGCGGCTGTCTGCCAGCAGCGCCCCGCGATCGGCATCGAAATCCGCGAAATCCAGGTGGGTGTGGCTGTCGATCAGCTCCACGGTTCAGCCCTGTTGGATGCGCTGTTTGAAGGTCCGCGCGATGGCCTGCACGCCGGGCTGGTAATGCGCCTCTTCAATGGCAGCCAGGGCCAGTTGCAGGGCTTTTTCGGCGATCAGTTGATGCTGCTGGGCCATGGCATTGACCGGCAGCGGCAGGAAATCCAGCAACTGGGTATCGCCAAAGGTGCCCAGGCGCAGCGGCCGGGATTTCAGCGGGAAGTCGTGCAAGGCATCGAATACCCCTTGCAGCAGGACATAGGAGGTGGTCACCAAGGCGTCTGGCAGATGGCCCAGGCGCTGCAGCAATTCCTCCATCAGCTGGCGGCCGCAATCACGACTGAAGGCTTCGCCGTGCTCGATCAGCACCTCGCCGCCGAAACCCTCGAGGGCCTGGCGGAAACCGGCGGCGCGCTCCTGGCTGATGCTCAGTTCCGGGCGCGCACCGATCAGCACGATCTGCTTGGGCTCAGGCTCAAGCAGGCTCTGGGTCAGGTGCAGGCTGGCTTGCAGGTCATCGCTGATCACCGAGCAGAACAGCTCGGGCGGCATCACCCGGTCGATGGCGATGATCGGCAGGCCCTGGGCCTGCAACTGCTGGTAGCTGTCGTCTTCCGGCGGCAGGCAGCTGGCGACGAACAGCGCGTCGCAACGCCGGGCGCGGAACAGCTGGAGCAATTGCCGCTCGCTGTCCGGAGCGTCGTCGGAACTGGCGATCAGCAGCTGATACCCTCGGGCCCGGGCGCCTTGCTCCAGCAGCTTGGCGATGCGTGCGTAGCTGGGGTTCTCCAGGTCCGGGAGAATGAAACCCAAGGTACGGGTGTGCCGGCTGCGCAAGCCGGCCGCCTGGGGGTTGGGCGTAAAGCCGTGTTCTTCCACCACCGCCCGCACCCGTTCCACGGTGGCGTTGCTGATGCGTTGTTGTTCGGCCTTGCCGTTGATGACGTAACTGGCGGTGGTCACAGACACACCGGCCAGGCGAGCGATATCACTGAGTTTCAACCCGGGATTTCCTTGTTTTTGGTGCTTGCCCCGATATTTTCGCCAATCCTACCTGATCTGGGCAGGCGACCAACGTCGGAACCGGCAATCGACCAGAAGGACTTCAAGCGCTCGAGATTATGGAGTAACGTACCAAACTTGCTAGATTAAACGTTTCAGCAAGCGTATTTTCTAGGCCCAAGCCCGAACGGAAAACGCCCCTGCCAGGCACCGAGTCCCGTTTGTGGCAGTAAAGACGCCTACGCTGCTTACTTAAAACAATACCTAGCGCCGCCCCCTGCCGCGCTAAATAGGAGAAGCCATGCTCGAGCTCACTGTAGAGCAGATATCCATGGGCCAGTCGGCTGTGGATAAGTCCGCGGCGCTGCACTTGCTGGCCGACAAACTGGTGGCGGACGGCCTGGTGGCCGAGGGTTACCTGGCTGGCCTCCAGGCCCGCGAAACCCAGGGCTCGACCTTTCTTGGCCAAGGCATCGCCATTCCCCACGGCACCCCGGAAACCCGCGACCAGGTCTTTGCCACCGGCGTGCGCCTGCTGCAGTTTCCCGACGGCGTGGATTGGGGCGACGGGCAGATCGTCTACCTGGCCATCGGCATCGCGGCCAAATCCGACGAGCACTTGCGACTCCTGCAACTCCTGACCCGCGCCCTGGGTGAAACCGACCTGGGTCAGGCCCTGCGTCGCGCCAGCTCCCCCCAGGCCCTGCTCAAGCTGTTGCAGGGCGCACCCCAGGAACTGGCGCTGGACGCACAGATGATCGGCCTCGGTGTGGCGGCGGAAGATTTCGAAGAGCTGGTCTGGCGCGGCGCTCGCCTGCTGCGCCAGGCCGAGTGCGTGAGCAACGGCTTTGCCGCGGTGCTGCAACAGGTGGAGGCGCTGCCCCTGGGTGACGGCCTGTGGTGGCTGCACAGCGAGCAGACCGTGCTGCGCCCGGGGCTGGCGTTCGTCACCCCGGACAAGCCCATCCGCTACCTGGGCCAGCCCCTCAGTGGCCTGTTCTGCCTGGCCAGCCTGGGGGAAGCCCACCAGGCCCTGCTGGAGCGCCTGTGTGCGCTGCTGATCGAAGGCCGTGGCCAGGAATTGGGCCGCGCCACCAGCAGCCGCGCGGTGCTGGAAGTGCTCGGCGGTGAGTTGCCGGCGGACTGGCCCAGCGCCCGTATCGCCCTGGCCAACGCCCACGGCCTGCATGCGCGCCCGGCCAAGGTGCTGGCGCAACTGGCAAAAAACTTTGAAGGCGAGATCCGCATCCGCATCGTCGATGGCAAGGATTCTGCGGTCTCGGTCAAAAGCCTGAGCAAGCTGCTGAGCCTCGGGGCCCGGCGTGGCCAGGTACTGGAACTGATCGCTGAACCCAGCATTGCCGCCGATGCCTTGCCCGCGTTACTGGCAGCCATCGAAGAGGGCCTGGGCGAAGAGGTCGAGCCATTGCCGGCTGTCAGCACGCCTCGGCAAGAGCCACAAGAGGTCGTCGAGCCGCTCAGCGCCCCGGCCTCCGGCAGCCTGATCCAGGCCATCGCCGCTGCGCCCGGCATCGCCATCGGCCCGGCCCATATCCAGGTCCAGCAAAGTATCGATTACCCACTGCGGGGCGAGTCCACCGCCATCGAGCGCCAGCGCTTGCAGCAGGCCCTGGCCGAGGTCCGCGAGGACATCCAGAGGCTGATCCAGCGCAGCCAGGCCAAGGCCATCCGCGAAATCTTCATCACCCACCAGGAAATGCTCGACGACCCCGAACTGAGCGATGAAGTGGACACCCGCCTCAAGCAGGGCGAAAGCGCCGAAGCGGCGTGGATGACCGTGATCGAAAGCGCCGCCAAACAGCAGGAAGCCCTGCAGGATGCCCTGCTCGCCGAGCGCGCCGCCGACCTGCGGGACATCGGCCGCCGGGTGCTGGCGCAACTGTGCGGCATTGAAACCCCGGCCGAGCCGGACCAGCCCTACATCCTGGTGATGGACGAAGTCGGCCCTTCGGACGTCGCGCGCCTCGATCCGACCCGGGTCGCCGGCATTCTCACCGCCCGCGGCGGCGCCACCGCCCACAGCGCCATCGTCGCCCGGGCCCTGGGGATTCCGGCCCTGGTGGGCGCGGGGGCCAGCGTGCTGCTGATCAAGTCCGGTACGCCCTTGTTGCTGGACGGCCAACGCGGGCGCCTGCATGTCGACGCCGATAGCCACACCCTGCAGCGGGCCGCCGAGGAGCGCGACAACCGCGAGCAACGGCTCAAGGCGGCCGCCGAACAACGCCATCAACTGGCCCATACCGCCGATGGTCACGCGGTCGAGGTGTTCGCCAATATCGGTGAAAGCGCCGGTGTCGCCGCCGCCGTGGAAAACGGCGCCGAGGGCATCGGCCTGCTGCGCACCGAACTGATCTTCATGGCCCATCCCCAGGCCCCGGACGAAGCCACCCAGGAAGCCGAATACCGCCGTGTACTCGACGGCCTCGCCGGGCGTCCGCTGGTGGTGCGCACCCTGGATGTGGGCGGCGACAAACCGCTGCCTTACTGGCCCATCGCCAAAGAAGAAAACCCCTTCCTCGGCGTGCGCGGCATCCGCCTGACCCTGCAGCGGCCACTGATCATGGAAGCGCAATTGCGCGCCTTGCTGCGCTCGGCGGACAACCGCCCGCTGCGGATCATGTTCCCCATGGTCGGCAGCGTCGAAGAGTGGCGCCAGGCCCGGGACATGACCGAGCGCCTGCGCCGGGAAATCCCTGTCGCCGACCTGCAACTGGGGATCATGATCGAAGTGCCGTCCGCCGCCCTGCTGGCGCCGGTGCTGGCCAAGGAAGTGGACTTCTTCAGCATCGGCACCAACGACCTGACCCAATACACCCTGGCCATCGATCGTGGCCACCCGACCCTTTCCGCCCAGGCCGACGGCCTGCACCCGGCGGTGCTGCAACTGATCGACATCACCGTGCGTGCCGCCCACGCCCACGGCAAGTGGGTCGGGGTCTGCGGCGAGCTGGCGGCCGACCCGCTGGCGGTGCCGGTGCTGGTGGGCCTGGGGGTGGATGAACTCAGCGTCTCCGGACGCAGCATCGCCGAGGTCAAGGCGCGGATCCGCGAACTGCGCCTGGCCCAGGCACAAACCCTTGCTCAACAGGCCCTGGCCGTCGGCAGCGCCAACGAAGTGCGCGCCCTAGTGGAGGCCATGTAATGGCGAAGATTCTTACCCTGACCCTCAACCCGGCGCTGGACCTGACGGTGCAGCTGGCGCGCCTGGACACAGGGCAGGTCAACCGCAGCGACGCCATGTACACCCACGCCGCCGGCAAGGGCGTGAATGTGGCCCAGGTGCTGGCTGACCTCGGCCATCAACTGACCGTCAGCGGCTTTCTCGGGGAAAACAATCCACAGGCGTTTGACGCGTTGTTTGCCCAGCGCGGGTTTGTCGACGCCTTTATCCGTGTGCCCGGGGACACCCGCAGCAACATCAAGCTGGCCGAAAGCGACGGGCGCATTACCGACATCAACGGCCCTGGGCCCGAGGTTAGCGAAGCTGCGCAACAGGCCCTGCTTGAACGCCTGGAACAGATCGCTCCCGGGCATGACGCGGTGGTGGTGGCCGGCAGCCTGCCGCGTGGGGTCAGCCCCGAATGGTTCCAGGCCCTGCTGCTGCGTTTGAAAAACCTCGGTCTTAAAGTCGCCCTCGACACCAGCGGCGCCGCCTTGCGCGCCGGCCTGGCGGCAGGCCCCTGGCTGGTCAAGCCCAACACCGAAGAGCTGGCGGACGCCCTGGGCAGCCCGGTGGTTTCAGTGGCCGGGCAGGCCGAGGCTGCGCGCCAGTTGCACGCCCAGGGCGTCGAGCATGTGGTGATTTCCCACGGCGCCGAGGGGGTCAACTGGTTCAGTGCTGCACCGTCCTTGCAGGCCTTGCCGCCCAAGGTCCGCGTGGTCAGCACCGTAGGCGCCGGCGACTCGCTGCTGGCGGGCATGCTCCACGGCCTGCTCAGCGCCCAGCCGTTTGAACAGACCCTGCGCACCGCAACGGCGATTGCCGCCATGGCCGTGACCCAGATCGGTTTCGGCATCAGCGACAGGGTGCAACTGGCCCGGCTGGAGCAGGGGGTGCGCGTGCATCCCCTCCTAGAACAATAAGAGGGTTGCCCATGAAGTTAGCCATAGTTACCGCCTGCCCCAACGGCATGGTCACCAGCGTGCTCTGCGCCCGCCTGCTGGACGCCGCGGCGCAGCGCCAGGGCTGGAGCACCAGCGTCGAAGTGCACGATGAAACGCACCCGGAACGCCAACTCTCGGCGGCCACCATTGAGGCCGCCGAGTGGGTGCTGGTGGTCAGCACCGGGCCTGTGGATATGTCGCGTTTTGTCGGCAAGCGGGTGTACCGCAGCAGCCCGTCCCAGGCCCTGCAGGATGTCGATGCAGTGCTGCGTCGCGGCGCTGAAGAGGCCCAGGTCCATGTCGCCACCGAGGCCAGTGCCGAGCCGGTGCTCGAAACAGGCAAACGCGCCCCGCGGCTGGTAGCGATCACTGCCTGCCCGACTGGCGTGGCTCACACCTTCATGGCCGCCGAGGCCCTGCAGCAAACCGCCAAGCGCCTGGGCTACGACCTGCAAGTGGAAACCCAGGGCTCGGTGGGCGCGCGCAATCCGCTGAGCGCCCAAGCGATTGCCGAGGCCGACGTGGTGCTGCTGGCGGCGGACATCGAAGTGCCCACCGAGCGTTTTGCCGGCAAGCGCATTTATCGCTGCGGCACCGGCGTGGCCCTGAAACAGTCCGAGGCGACCCTGAACAAGGCCCTGGCCGAGGGCCGGCTGGAGTCCTCCGCAGGAGGCGCCCAGGCACCGGCCAAACAGGAAAAGACCGGGGTCTACAAACACCTGCTGACCGGGGTGTCGTTCATGCTGCCGATGGTGGTGGCGGGCGGTTTGATGATTGCCCTGTCCTTCGTCTTCGGCATCACCGCCTTCAAGGAGGAGGGCACCCTGGCCGCGGCCTTGATGCAGATCGGCGGCGAGACCGCCTTCAAGCTGATGGTGCCGCTGCTGGCGGGTTACATCGCCTACTCCATCGCCGACCGCCCAGGCCTGGCGCCGGGAATGATCGGTGGCATGCTCGCCAGCACCCTGGGTGCGGGTTTTATCGGCGGCATCGTCGCCGGCTTCCTCGCCGGTTATGCGGCCAAGGCGATCAATAAATATGCGCGCTTGCCGCAAAGCCTGGAGGCGCTGAAACCTATCCTGATCATCCCGCTGCTGGCCAGCCTCTTCACCGGGCTGGTGATGATCTACGTGGTGGGCAAACCCGTAGCGGGCATGCTCGAAGCCCTGACCCACTTCCTCGACAGCATGGGTACCACCAACGCGATTCTGCTGGGAGTACTGCTGGGCGGGATGATGTGCGTCGACCTGGGCGGGCCGATCAACAAGGCGGCCTATGCGTTCTCGGTAGGGCTGCTGGCGTCCCAGAGCTATGCACCGATGGCCGCGACCATGGCGGCGGGCATGGTACCGCCCATTGGCCTGGGCATTGCTACCTTCATTGCCCGACGCAAATTTGCCCAGACCGAACGCGAAGCCGGCAAGGCCGCCCTGGTATTGGGCCTGTGCTTTATCTCCGAAGGCGCGATTCCGTTTGCCGCCAAGGACCCGTTGCGAGTGATCCCGGCGAGCATCGCCGGCGGCGCCCTGACCGGGGCTTTGTCGATGTACTTCGGCTGCAAACTGATGGCGCCCCACGGCGGCCTGTTCGTCATGCTGATCCCGAATGCCATCAACCACGCCCTGCTGTACCTGCTGGCGATTGTCGCGGGCAGCCTGCTGACGGCGGTGGTCTATGCGCTGGTGAAACGACCAGAGACCGTCGAACTGGCCCTGGAACCGGCCAAGGCGGCCTGACCTCCACGGCACATCCGTTGCGGCGCAATCCCGCAACGGCACCCGTTGTAGCCGCTGCCGCAGGCTGCGAACGCTCTGGGCGGCACTCCGTCGCAGGAGACGCAGCGATTCCAAACCTGCCCGAGGTTCGTCGGGAAATCGCCAAGCAAGGCCCTTCGGTCCTTTTCGCAGCTTCGCAGGCTCAGCAGCGGCTACAGGGATTACCTAGCTTCGTGTAGCCGCTGCCGCAGGTTGAGAACGACCTATCTGCATTACGGCCTTCAGCTCCTTGTCACACCCCCTTCATCCCCACTGTCTAAGGTGTGCTTTTTGACCATTGTCAGGGAGTCACCATGAGCGAGTTCAACCTCGGCCGTCGTCGGATCATGCAAATCGCCGGGGCGGGGCTGTTGCTGCCGAGCCTGGCGCCGGCGGTGATCGCTTCGGTCAAGGATCGGCCGCAGCTCACCGACGGGGTGCAGTCCGGGGATCTGCTGGGGGATAAGGCGATGATCTGGAGCCGCAGCGATCGTCCGGCGCGGATGGTGGTGGAGTGGGACACGCGAAGCATGTTCAGCAACCCTCGGCGTTTCATCTCGCCCCTGGCCGATGCGCGGACCGACTTCACGGCGCGGGTGGAGTTGACCGGGCTGCCGGCCAACCAGGCGATCTTCTATCGGGTGACCTTCGAGGATGCCCAGTCCGGCGTGGCCAGCGAACCCTGGTTCGGCCACTTGCGCAGTGCGCCTTCGCAACGCCGGGACATCCGTTTTGTCTGGAGCGGCGACACGGTAGGGCAGGGCTTCGGCATCAACCCGGATATCGGCGGCATGCGCATCTACGAGGCAATGCGCCTGCGCCTGCCGGACTTCTTTATCCACAGCGGCGACACCATCTACGCCGACGGCCCGGTGCCGGCGCAGTTGACCGTGGAAGACGGGCGCATCTGGCGCAACCTCACCACCGAGGCCAAGAGCAAAGTGGCCGAGACCCTCGACGAATACCGGGGCAACTACCGCTACAACCTGATGGACGAAAGCCTGCGCCGCTTCAACGCCGAGGTGCCGCAGATCTGGCAGTGGGACGACCACGAGGTGGTCAATAACTGGTCGCCGAGCAAGCAGCTGGACGAACGTTACGTGGTCAAGGACATCCAGACCCTGGTGGGCCGCGCGCGCCAGGCCTGGCTGGAGTATTCGCCCATGCGCCGGCAGAGCGCCGATGGCGGCGGGCGCATCTATCGCAAGCTCAGCTATGGGCCGTTGCTGGATGTGTTCGTGCTGGACATGCGCAGCTATCGCGGCCCCAACGATGACAACCTCGGCGGCGAGAAACCTTTCCTCGGCCGCGAGCAACTGGATTGGCTGAAGCGTGAGCTCAAGGACTCCTCGGCTCAGTGGAAAGTGGTGGCGGCGGACATGCCCATTGGCCTGGGCGTGCCCGATGGCGAAGTCAGCCCCGGGGTGGCGCGCTGGGAGGCGATCGCCAACGGCGACCCGGGCCCGGCCCAGGGCCGCGAGCTGGAGATTGCCGAGCTGCTGGCGTATTTGCGCAAGCATCAGGTGCGCAACCATGTGTGGCTGACGGCGGACGTGCACTACTGCGCGGCCCACCACTACCACCCGGATCGGGCGGCGTTCCAGGATTTCGAGCCGTTCTGGGAGTTTGTCGCCGGCCCCCTGAACGCGGGGAGTTTCGGGCCCAATGTGCTGGACAAGACCTTCGGCCCGGAAGTGGTGTTCCAGAAGGCGCCGCCAGCGCAGAACACTTCACCCTTTGCCGGCTTCCAGTTCTTTGGCGAAGTGCAGATCGATGGGCAAACGGCGGAGCTGAAGGTGATCCTGCGGGACCTGGATGGCGTGGCGGTGTACGAGCACAACCTGCAACCGGCGTAACCATCCCCGCCAACGCCCCGTCCCGTAGGAGCCGGCTTGCCGGCGAAGAGGCCCTTGAGCCTTGCGCTGTCCTGGCGGGCGCCTTCGCTGGCAAGCCAGCTCCTACGGAAGGTGCAGCACGATTGATGTAGGAGCCGGCTTGCCGGCGAAGCGTCTGACGCCTCAGTAAACGTCGCGGCGGTAGCAACCCTGCTCAATCAGGCGTTCGACGTGGTCTGCGCCCAGTACCTCGATGAGCACCTGATCCACCCCCGACGCCATGCCCTGCAAGCTGCCGCAGATGTAGAGCGCGGCGCCATCGTCCAGCCATTTTTTCAGTTCGTCCGCCGCCTGGCGCAGGCGGTCCTGGACGTAGATCTTCTCGGCCTGGTCCCGGGAGAACGCCAGGTCCAGGCGGCTCAGGTCGCCCCGGGTGCGCCATTCCTGCAGTTCATCCTTGAAGTAGAAATCATGCTCGGCATTGCGCTCGCCAAAGATCAGCCAGTTGCGTTGCTGGCCCTCGGCGATCCGCGCCTTGAGCAGGCTGCGCAAGCCCGCCAGCCCGGTGCCGTTGCCCAGCAGAATCAGCGGGCAAGGTTCGGCCGGCAGGTGGAAGCCGCTGTTGCGCCGTACCCGCAGGCTGATGCTCGAACCCACCGCAGCATGCTCGGTGAGCCAGCCGGAACCGATCCCCAGGCTGCCGTCGGCGTGGCGCTCCTGGCGTACCAGCAGCTCCAGGCAACCGTCGGCGGCAATCGAGGCAATGGAGTATTCGCGCATGCTCAGGGGCACCAGGGCATCCACCAGGGCCTGGGCGTGCAGGCCCACCAGGTGGGTGCGGTTTTCTGGTAGCTGGCGGCTGCCCAGGGCCTGTTCGAGGCTTTCTTCCAGGCCGTCGAGCTGCACCTTGCTCTCGCCGCAAAGGCCCAGGCCGTTGAGGAAGTAGTCGACCATCCATGGGCTGTTGCGCGGCATGACTTCCACCAGATCCCCGGCCAGCCAGCTACTGGTGCTGGGGGCCAGCAACTGCAGCAGGTAGACCCCTGAACCGCTGCTTTCAGGGTTGAGCAGGGTGCGGGTGTTCAAGGTCCAGTTGTCGAAGGCCGGGGCTTGCCACAGGTCCACGGGAGCCTGTCCGGTCAGTTGGCCCAGTTGCTGTTGCCAGTGGCGCAGGGCGTAGGTGTCGCCGCTGTCCACTTCGATGGGGGCGAACAGGGTGTTGCCGCCCTGGCTCGACAACCAGTCATGCAGGCGCCGGGCAAAGCCGCAGAAGTGCTGATACTGGCGGTCGCCGAGGCCGAGCACGGCGTACTGCAAACCTGCGAGCGGCAGCTCGCGGCCCAGCAGTTTGCGTTCGAAGCCCCGCGCGCTGTCCGGGGCTTCACCGTCGCCGAAGGTGCTGACTACGAACAGCGCGCGTTGGGCGCTGCGCAGATCCTGCTCGCTGAGGCTGGCCAGCGACTGGACCCTGGCGCTGACCCCGGCAGCTTGCAATTGCCCGGCAGTCTGCCAGGCCAATTGTTCGGCAAAGCCGCTTTGGCTGGCGAAACCGATCAGCCACGCCGAGCCATCGTCGGCGGCGCTTTCCAGGCCTTGGCGAGCGTTCTTGATCTGGCGCTTTTTGCGGCGCCGGTCCAGGTACAGCAGCCAGCCGGTGACGAAGAACAGCGGCATGGTCAAGGAGGCCAGGGTCAGCAGGATGCGCCCCACCAGGCCGAAGTAGCTGCCCACGTGCAGTGCGTAGACGCTAGTGAGCAACTGCGACTTGAAGCTCTTGTCGGCGTAGCGATCATGACGGCTGATGACCCCGGTGGCGGGGTCCAGGGTCAGTTGGTTCAGCGCTCGATCGTGGGGCGAATCCTTCAGCAGGTAGAACACCGTCGCCGGCTGGCCGGCCACGGCGGGCATGCGGATGTTGTAGCCGCTGAGGTCCTTGCCGGCAGCGCTGTAGATACTGCTCCACATGGCATTGTAGTCCGCCACGGGGGCGGGGCCCTTGGGCGGCGGGGCGCCGCGACCACCTCGCTGGCGTTCACTGTGTGGCGCGTCGGAGAGCAGTTTGGTCAGGCCCTCTCTGTACCAATCGTAGGACCAGTACAGGCCGGTGAGGGCGAACAGCAGATAGAACAGCAGGCACCAGGTGCCGAACACCGCGTGCAGGTCCCAGTTGAAGCCGCGGCCTTTCTTGGCCCAGTCCAGGGTCAGCCACACGCGCCAGTTGCCGACCTGGCGCGGCCAGCGCAGGTACAGGCCGGACAGGCAGAAGAAGATCAGGATCAGGGTGCAGGCGCCGGTGATCTGGCGGCCGGTGTCGCCGATGGCCAGGAAGCGGTGCAGTTGCAGCATGAAGCCGAAGAAGTCCTGGCCGACGGCGTCGCCCATGAACTCGCCGGTATAGGGGTCGAAGTAGCGCATCTGGCCACGGCGTTCCCCCGGCGGCGGGGTAAAGAACACCCGCGCGGCGTTGCTGCTGTCGGTCTCGACCCAGAGCATGGACACCGTCTTGCCTTCGGCGGCCTGGATTTTTTCCACCAGTTCGGCGGGCGGCAGCACCCCGGCGGGGAGCTTGTCGACTTGCAGCACCGATGGGTTGAGGGCGCGCAGGATCTCGTCCTGGAACGACACCGTCGCCCCGGTGATGCCCATCAGGGCCAGGATCAGCCCCGCGCTGATGCCGAAGAACCAGTGCAGCTGAAACAGGGTTTTCTTCAACACATCGACCGCCTTGTACGTCCAGAGAGGTGAAACACGGCGCGCATTATGCCGTGGGTTGTCGAGAAGCATTCTTTCTTACACGCAAAAGCCCCAGGCATTGAAATGCGCGGGGCTTGGCTGCCTGTGGCCGGGGCCACAGGAGGGGCTGCGTTGGATCAGAAGTGGAAGTTGGCACTCATCAGGGCGGTACGGCCGGCCGCCTGGTTGGCGAAGTGCGACGCGTAAGCCTTGTCGTAGTAGGTCTTGTCGGTCAGGTTCTGTACGTTCAACTGCAGGTCGACGTTCTTGGTCAGCTTGTAGCTGGCCATGGCGTCGTAGCGGGTGTAGGACGGTACGTACACGGTGTTGCCGGTGTCGCCGTAGACATCGTCGACGTAGAACGCACCGCCACCGACGGTGAGTTTCGAGGTGATGGCGTAGGTGCTCCACAGGCTGAAGCTGTTCTTCGGCGTGTTGGGCATTTCATTGCCTTTGGCCGAGGCCGCACCTGCGGTGATCACGCCGTTACGACCGGTCAAGCCTGGATCAACCAGCTCGCTCTTGAGGTAGCTGTAGCCAGCGAAGACTTGCCATTTGTCGGTGATCTTGCCGCTGGCGCCCAGTTCCAGGCCGTCGACACGGGATTCACCGGCGTTCTGGTAGGTCAGTGCGTCCACGAGGACTCGGGTGTTTTTCTTCTCGGTGCGAAATACCGCAGCGGTGAGGGACAGGCGGTCGTTGAGCACGTTCCACTTGGTCCCCAGTTCATAGTTGACCGTCTCTTCAGGTTGCAGGTCGCTGGTACTGGCGCCGGCAGCCAGGGGGTTGCCCTCGGCACCTTCACCCACCAGGGCGCCGGCCGGGGTGGCCGAGGTGGCGTAGGAGGCGTAGACACTGCCGTTGTCGGTCGGTTTCCAGACCAGGCCGGCCTGCCAGTTCCAGAACTGGCTGTCGTCTTTGAGCTTGCTTCTGGCCTTGACCGTGGCAGTGGGGACCGCGTTGGTGTTGGCAACGGTGTCGAAGGTGTCGTAGCGCAAGCCGACGTTCAGCAGCCATTGCGGGTCCAGCTCGATGGTGTCGAAGACGTAGGCGGCACGGCTGGTGGCCTTGGTGTTGGTGCCGTTGTAGTTGCGTGCAACGCTGCCGGTCCAGGCGTCGTCCGGGTTCGGATTGCCCAGCGAGGTGCAACTGCCGCCGCTGTTGCCCACTTTGTTCGCGGTACAGGTCGGGTTGCTGTTGGGGCTGACGGTATAGCTGCTGACACGGGTTTCTTCGCCCGTGAACTCAAGTCCGGTGGAGTAATTGTGCTTGAAGCCCAGTGCGTGGAATTCGCCAAACAGATCGGTCTGGTTGGTGGTGGTTTCCGTGGTCGAGACGCGGCTGTTGGCGCGACGCCATACGGTGCCGTAGCGGTTGACGTTGAACTTGCTGTCGTCCGGCTGGGTGAGGACATAGTCCTGCCCGGTGCTGCCGTGACGCAGAGTGTTCTTGAGCGTCATGGTGTCGCTCAAGTCATGCTCGATGGAGAAGGTGCTGATGTCCGCGCGGGTCTTGCGGAAGTCACGGTCCTTCAGGCCGTAGAAGTTGTTGCTGTCACCGCCGTCGGTGGGCTTGTCGTGACCATGGGCCGTGGCGCTCGCCGAGCTGTAGCCGTAGGGAATGCCCGAATCCGGCAGGTCGTCGCTTTCCATGTGGTAGTAGCTGAGGTTGACCCGGGTCGGGGTGCCCAGGCCGAAGGTCAGCGATGGTGCCACGCCCCAGCGGTCGTAATTGACGGCGTCGCGGCCAGCCACATTCTGTTCGTGGCTCATCAGGTTCAGACGGAACGCGGCACCCTCGAGGAACTGCCGGTTGACGTCCAGGGTGTAGCGCCGGGTCTGGTCGGAACCGTAGGTGAATCCACCGTTGAGGAAGTCTTGCTGCTTGGGCATCTTGCTGGTCAGGTTCAGGCTGCCGCCCGCGGAACCACGTCCACCAAAGGCCGAGTTCGGACCTTTGCTCACTTCAATGGTTTCGATGTCGAAGATCTCGCGGCTCTGGCCACCGGTGTCACGCACACCGTCGAGATAGGTGTCGCCCTGGGCGTCGAAACCACGAATGAACGGACGGTCACCTTGAGGGTTGCCACCTTCGCCGGCGCCGAAGGTGATGCCCGGTACCGTGCGCAGTGCATCTTGCAGGGAGGTAGCAGCGGTGTCCTTGAGGACTTGCTGGGGAACCACAGTGACCGAGCGCGGTGTATCCACCAGTGGCGCGGTGTATTTCTGCGAGGAAGCTTTTTCCACTTGATAAGAGGTGTTGTCCTGGGCCTCACCGGTAATGCTGGTGGCATCCAGGGCAATGGCTTTGCCCGAGGTCTTCTGGTTGGTGTCTTGCGCGGCCTGGACCATATGGCCCGCGGAGCCGGCGGTAATCGCCACGCCAATCGCAGACGCCAGCAGGCGTGGTGAACTGACAGCGGATGGTGGTTGTTGGCGTGACATGGTGATTCCCCTCCCCAAGGATTTGAGGCCGCGGAATATAGGGGAAAGAAACAATTGTTATCAATTGCGAAACATTACTATTCGCACTGAATTTACATTCTTTACAATTTATCCTTACGGTTTTTGCGTTCTCATTCGTCTGTCGGGTTTTACACAGTCAATAAGAATCAATATCATTGACGGCCTTTCGCTCTGCAGGTACCTGGCCATGTTGCTGCACATCCCTGGCGTGTTCACCCGTGACGAGGTCGGGCGCATCCGTGAAGCCCTGGAACAGGCGGACTGGGCGGACGGCAAGATCACCGCCGGTTACCAGTCGGCCAAGGCCAAGCACAACCTGCAATTGCCGGAAGGCCACCCGCTGGCCCAGGAGATCGGCGCGGCGATGCTCGATCGCCTGTGGCAGAACCCGCTGTTCATGTCCGCCGCCTTGCCGCACAAGGTGTTTCCGCCGCTGATCAACTGCTACACCGCCGGCGGCAGTTTCGATTTTCATATCGACAACGCGGTGCGCCAGCCCAAGGGCAGTCCGGAGCGGGTGCGTACGGACCTGTCGTCGACCCTGTTCTTCAGCGACCCCGAGGATTACGAAGGCGGCGAGCTGGAGATCCAGGACACCTTCGGCCTGCAGCGGGTCAAGCTGCCGGCGGGGGACATGGTGCTGTATCCAGGCACCAGCCTGCACAAGGTCAACCCGGTGACCCGGGGCGCTCGCTACGCCTCATTCTTCTGGACCCAGAGCCTGGTGCGCGAAGATAGCCAGCGCGCCTTGCTGTTCGAGATGGACGGCGCGATCCAGGAGCTGACCCGGGATGTGCCCGAGCATCCTTCGCTGGTCCGCCTGACCGGCACCTACCACAACCTTTTGCGTCGCTGGGTCGAGGTGTAAGCCGTGACTTTTCAACTTCGTCGCGAGGAGCTCCTCGACGGCGCGCAACTGAGCGCCATGCTTGAGGAGAGCCCGGCCCGCGCCGCCCAGGCGGTGCTGGCCGCTGCTTCCGAGGGGCTGCTGGACGCCCAGGCGCTGCTGGGGCAGATCCTCCTCGACGGTCGCGGCATCCAGCAGGATCAACCCCTGGCGGTGCGCTGGTTCGAGATCGCCGCACAACGTGGGCACCTGATGGCGCGCAACATGCTCGGGCGCTGCCATGAGCACGGCTGGGGTTGCCCGGCGGATGCCGCCAGCGCGGCCGGGCACTATCGCCTGGCTGCCGAAGCGGGGCTGGACTGGGGGCTGTACAACTACGCCAACCTGTTGGCCACCGGTCGCGGCGTGGTGCAGAACCATGCCTTGGCCCTGGCCTGTTACCGTCGTGCGGCGGACCTTGGCCATGCCAAATCGATGAACCTGCTGGGGCGCTACCTGGAGGAGGGGCTGGTGTGCCAGGCCGACCTTGAAGCGGCGCGGGACTGGTACCGGCGCTCGGCCGAAGGCGGGGATTTTCGCGGGCAGTTCAGCCATGCGGCAGTGCTGGCCGATGCCGGGCGTATCGACGAAGCCGTGGCGTGGCTGCAACGGGCTCTGGCCGGTGGCAACCTGAATTTCCTCCGGGTGGCATGCGCCGCGCTGCTCAAGGCCACGCACCCCGAGATTCGCGACCTGGCCCAGGCCTATCAGCGGCGCGCAGCGCAATTGGGTGACGAACGGGATGGAGAGCGGCTTGCTGTGTTGTCTTAAATCACTATGATTCAAAGCTAATCGCTTTTAATCATTCTGATGCAGGTCTTGCCTCATGCCCGCGACAAAAGTACTGACCGCTCACATTCCCTTGGACCTGGCTGACAAGGTCGATCAACTTGCTTCTCGCCTGGAACGCTCCCGGGCCTGGGTCGTGAAGCAGGCGTTGGTGGCCTGGGTTGACCAGGAAGAAGAGCGCCGTCGACTGACGCTTGAGGCCTTGGCAGATGTCGATGCTGGAAGGGTTGTCGATCATCAGTCAGTGTTGGCTTGGGCGCAGAGTCTGTCTGGCGACAACCCTCTGCCCTTACCAAAATGAGACAGCTGAAATGGACGAGCAAGGCCCTATCCGATCTGGCTCGGCTTTTTGAGTTTCTCGCCCAGGCCAATCGTTCTACTGCTGCTCGGACCGTGCAATCGCTGGTGCAGGCTCCAGATGCTCTTCTATCTAACCCTCGATTGGGAGAGCAGTTGGAGGAATTCAAGCCGAGGGATGTTCGACGATTGCTGGTGGGGCATTACGAGATGCGTTATGAGATTCAAGGCATGGCCTTGTCCATCCTGCGTATTTGGCATGTCCGGGAAGATCGTTGAATCACTGAACCGCGCGCACAAAAAAGCCCATGACAAGTCATGGGCTTTTTCTTGCAGCTAGCTGCCGTCTTTAAACGTAGAAGGCCTTCAGCGGCGGGAAGCCGTTGAATTCCACCGCGCTGTAGCTGGTGGTGTAGGCGCCGGTGGACAGCCAGTACAGGCGGTCGCCGATGGCCAGGTTCAGTGGCAGGCCGTACTTGTAGTTCTCGTACATGATGTCGGCGCTGTCGCAGGTCGGGCCGGCGATCACCACTTCTTCCACTTCACCTTTCTTCTCGGTCCAGATCGGGAACTTGATGGACTCGTCCATGGTTTCGATCAGGCCGGAGAACTTGCCCACGTCGGTGTACACCCAGCGCTCGACGGCGGTGCGGGATTTGCGCGCCACCAGTACTACTTCGCTGACCAGGATGCCGGCGTTGGCGATCAGCGAACGGCCTGGCTCGAGGATGATTTCCGGCAGGTCGTCGCCGAAGTCTTCCTTGAGGAAGCGGATGATTTCCTCGGCATAGGTTTCCAGGCTGTTGGTGCGGGTGATGTAGTTGGCCGGGAAGCCGCCACCCATGTTGATCAGCTTCAGCTCGATACCGTCTTCTTCCTTGAGGCGCTCGAAGATCACCTTGACCTTGGCAATGGCGGCGTCCCAGACGCTGATGTCGCGCTGTTGCGAACCCACGTGGAACGACACACCGTAAGGCACCAGGCCCAGGTCGCGAGCGAGGATCAGCAGGTCCATGGCCATGTCGGTCTGGCAGCCGAACTTGCGCGACAGCGGCCAGTCGGCGGTGGTGGAGCCTTCGGTGAGAATGCGCACGTAGACTTTCGAACCCGGTGCGGCCTTGGCGATGTTGCGCAGGTCGGCCTCGGAGTCGGTGGCGTACAAGCGCACGCCCTTGTCATAGAAGTAGCGGATGTCCTTGGACTTCTTGATGGTGTTGCCGTAGCTGATGTTGGCCGGGTTGACGCCGCGGCCCAGCACCTTGTCCAGCTCGTAGATCGAAGCGATGTCGAAGCTGGAGCCTTTTTCGTGCAGCAGGTCGATGATCTCGACGGCCGGGTTGGCCTTGACCGCGTAGTAGACCTTGGCGAATTCGAAACCGGCGCGCAGGTCGTCGTAGGCCTGGGAGATCATCTGGGTGTCGATGACCACGAACGGGGTTTCTTGCTGGTCGGCGAAAGACTTCATTTTCTGAAAGGTTTCGCGCGCGAAATAGTCTTCGACGTTAATCGACATGCGTTGGGAACTCCTACTGGCAAACGTTGGTAATCAATGGGTTTAAGGACATGTCATTGATGACAGTGCCTTGTGAACGTCCTCCGTATCCCCACTTTGGTTCGCCTACTTCCCAAGGCATGTCGCCGAAAGCAAAAAGGCCATGGGAAATCTGCCCTTGGCCTTGCTGTCTCGTCGTCAGTACTTGAGCCGGATGGATCGTTTCCAGCATGGACGTTCGGCGCGAACTTTAGGCGGTGAGGGGGCTGAGATCAACAAAAAATGTCGCGTTTTTGCACTTGTCTGACGTGCGTTATCGACACCTCTCTTTGTAGCCGACACAGATGACGGACAGATGTTCCCGAAGAATTCTCGAGTGTTAAAAATACCTGCACGTTCGACGCTTTTGCGTGCCAAGTAGCTGGGAAGTATGAAAGCGTCAACATCGGCGACGTTAGCGGCGAGAGGGCGGTTTGAGGGGGATTTTGGCTGTTTCGGAGGAGGGCGCCGGACAGCTCTGACCGGGGCGGCTGTTGATATTTTTTTCCGGCGTGTGGGTGGGCCAAAAACACCTGGTGGCGAGGGCGCTTGCTCGCGCCGGATGCGCAGCAGCCCCATTCTTTTTGCAAAGAGGGGCCGCTTCACGGTCCCGCGGGAGCAAGCGCCCTCGCCACAGGTTGGTTATTGGCTATTTATTGATCAGGCGACCACTGTTTCAGCCGGCGAGACGATATTGGTCTTCATCCCCCGCGAACGCCCGGAGCTCAGGTAGGCGGCGATGGATTCCTGAGTCACCTCGCCCAGGAACACCCGCTCGGCATCCATCACCGGCAGCCACGAGCGGTTGAACTCGTACATGCGCGACAGAAGAATCCGCAGGTGTTCGTCGTAGGCGGCTGTAGCGTTGAACTCTCGCAGGAACTGGGCGCAGGTGCCGGTCTGACGGTGCAGGTCGCGACGACGTACATAACCCAGAGCCTTGTTCTCGGCACAGGTCACCACCACATAGCGCCGGTCGTGTTCGTCCATCAGTTCCAGGGCGTCGGCTACCGGGGTTTCCGGGCTGACCGACGGGGCGTTGTCCGCGGCGTCTTCGGCCTTGACCAGCAACAGGCGTTTCAAGGTGCTGTCCTGGCCGACGAAGTTGCTGACGAAGTCGTCCGCCGGGTGCGCCAGCAGGGTGTCGGGGTGATCGATCTGCAGCAACTTGCCGGCACGGAAGATGGCGATCTTGTCCCCCAGCTTGATGGCTTCGTCGATGTCATGGCTGACCATGATCACGGTCTTGTTCAGCGCCCGCTGCATCTCGAAGAATTCGTTCTGGATCATCTCGCGGTTGATCGGGTCCACCGCGCCGAAGGGTTCGTCCATCAGCAGCAGCGGGGCGTCCGCCGCCAGGGCGCGGATCACCCCGATGCGCTGTTGCTGGCCACCGGACAGTTCCCGTGGGTAGCGATGCAGGTACTGCTTGGGTTCGAGCTTGATCATGCTCATCAGCTCGCGGGCCCGGTCGTGGCATTTCTGCTTGTCCCAGCCCAGCAGGCGTGGCACTACCACGATGTTTTCCTCGATGGTCATGTTGGGGAACAGGCCGATCTGCTGGATCACGTAGCCGATGTTGCGGCGCAGGGTCACTTCGTCGAGATCGGTGGTGTCCTCGCCATTGATCAGCACCTTGCCCGAGGTGGGCATGATCAGGCGGTTGATCATTTTCAGCGTGGTGCTCTTGCCGCAGCCGGAGGGCCCGAGGAACACGCAGATCTCGCCTTCATTGACGGTCAGGCTTACCGAGTCGACGGCTTTGACATCCTTGCCGTTGCTGCGAAAGGTCTTGGTCAGGTTTTGAAGTTCGATCATTTCAGGAGTCCTTTTGGAGTCAGCGAGCGTTGCAGCCATTGCAGAAGCAGGTCGGCGAAGATGGCCAGGAGACTGACCAGCACGGCGCCGACGATCAGCATCGACATGTCGCTGCGGCTGATGGAAGCAAGAATGAGTACGCCCAGGCCGCCCGCGCCGATGGTGGCGGCGATGGTCATGACGCCGATGTTCATCACCACGGCGGTGCGTACCCCGGCGAGGATCACCGGCACCGCGATCGGCAACTCGACCATGCGCAGGCGCTGGCCGAAGGTCATGCCGATGCCGCGGGCGGCTTCACGAATGCCCGGTTCGACGCCGGTCAGCGCCAGGTAGGTGTTGCGCATGATCGGCAGCAGAGAATAGAGGAACACCGCGGTGATAGCCGGCAGCGGGCCCAGGCCCTGGCCGAACTTGGAGTAGAACGGCAGCAGCAGGCCGAACAGGGCGATGGACGGAATGGTCAGCAGCACGGTGGCGCTGGCCTGCAGTGGGCCGGCAAGGGTCGGGAAGCGGGTCATCAGCACGCCCAGGGGCACACCGAAGACGATGGCCAGGGTGACGGCGATGCCCACCAGGGTGATGTGCTGCCAGGTCAGGTGCAGGACCTGGGCCCAATCGAGATGGGAAAAGGCGTTCAGGAATTCCATGTCTTCTCCTCTTTAATTGATCGGGTGCTGGCGCAGGAAATCTGCGGCCACGGCGGATGGGCTTTCATGGTCGACATCGACCCGCGCATTCAACTGGCGCATGGTTTCGTCGTCGAACAGGGCTGCCAGTGGCTTGAGGTCGGTGGCCAGTTGCGGGTGGGCGTCGAGATAGACCTGGCGCACCACGGGCGCTGCGGTGTAGTCCGGGAAGTAGTGCTTGTCGTCTTCCAGCAGTTTGAGCTTGAAGGCGTTGAGGCGCCCGTCGGTGGTGTACACCAGACCGGCAAACACCTGGCCATTGCGCAGGGCGGTGTAGACCAGGCCGGCGTCCATCTGCCGGGTGTTCTTGCGGGTCAGGGCCATGTCATAGAGCTTGACCATCCCGGCCATGCCGTCGGAGCGGTTGGCGAACTCGGTGTCCAGGGCCACCAGGCGGTTTTCCTTGGTGTTTTCGGCCAGGGCCAGGGTCAGGTCGCTGATGCTATTGATCTGCGGATGTTCCTTGGCCACGTTCTCTGGCAGCGCCAGGGCATAGGTATTGCTGAACTTGGACGGTGACAGCCAGACCAGGCCTTTTTTCGCATCGAGTTCTTTCACCCGGGCGTAGGACTGTTCGCTGTCGAGTTTCTCGTCGATGTGGTTGTAGGCCACCAGCGAGACTCCGGTGTATTCCCAGATCAGGTCCAACTGGCCACTTTCCTGGGCACTGCGGGCCAGGTTGCTGCCCAGGCCCCCGGTGACGCGGGTGTCGTAGCCCTTGCTGCGCAAGTACTGGGAGGTGATCTCCGCCAGCAGGGTCTGTTCGGTGAAGACCCGGGCGCCGATGCGGATCAGCGGTTTTTCCACGGCGTGGGCCAATGTGCTGAAAAGCAGGGCGCAGCCGAGTATCAGGCTTAATTTCTTCATGTCGGTTCCTTGGCTCTGACGGGCTTAAGACGGGCGCAGACCACGTTCCAGCCAAAGTCGGCTGGCCAGGGTCACCAGGCCATCGAGGAGCAAGGCCAGCAGCGCGGTGCAGGCGGCGCCGAGCAGCAGTTGCGGCTGATTGTTCAGGGCGATGCCGGGGAAAATCAGGCTGCCCAGGCTGTTGGCGCCGATCAGGAAGGCCAGGGGCGCGGTGCCGACATTGATCGCCAGGGCCACCCGCACGCCGCCGATGATGATCGGCACGGCATTGGGCAATTCGACTTTCCACAGCACCTGGCGTGGCGTCATGCCGATGCCGACCGCGGCCTCCTTGAGGGAGCCCTGGACGTTCTTCAGGCCTTCATAGGTGTTGCGCACGATGGGCAGCAGGGAGGCGAGGAACAGCGCGAAAA
This sequence comes from Pseudomonas sp. NFPP25, assembly GCF_900116505.1. NCBI lineage: Bacteria > Pseudomonadati > Pseudomonadota > Gammaproteobacteria > Pseudomonadales > Pseudomonadaceae > Pseudomonas > Pseudomonas sp. NFPP25. The sequence continues at coordinate 153,806 of NZ_FPBG01000003.1, forward strand.
TGGCCGGGCCACTGCCGATGCCGAGGATCCCCAGGGCGATGGCCAGGACGGCCAGGGGAGGGACGGTGTTACCGATGTTGAACACTTGCATGAAGCGTTCGGCGCGTCCGACCATGCTCGGGCGGCTGAGGACGATGCCGGCGGGGATCCCCACCACCAGCGCGGCTAGCATTGAAGCCAGGACCAGGAACAGATGGGCTTGCAGGTAGAACAACAGATCGTCGCGGTAGTGTTCGATCGTAGTGATGCCGATCCAGTGGACCAGCAGGGCCAGGAGGGCGATTACCGCAGCGCCTCCTATCAGCCCTTTGCCATAGCGAATAGCCACAGGCGGACTCCTTTTTGTCGGTCGGCGGGCACTTTCCCGTGTGGCAGGGCCATTCCTGGCTGCCGGGAAAATACGCGCGAAAAGCAGCTCGTCGAGCGCCGGCAGAGCGGCGGGTGAACGGGCCATGAGCGCAGCTTCGTCAAGCTAACTTGCTGATATTTCAGCCCCTGACGACAGTGCGTGACAGGGGAGTGGACGTCTCCACGTTTTAAAAGGTTCCATAATTGGCAGCATTTAGCCACCGCTAATCTGCCGTCCGGTCGCCCGGGCGACGGGGTGAGCTGTGGCCCGCAAGGCTATGTCTGGGCTATAATCTGCGCCCTTTTTTGATCACCGCCAGGCGATTTCCCATGACCCAACAGGCCGCCGAAGTCGCGAAACGCCGCACTTTCGCCATTATTTCCCACCCGGATGCGGGTAAGACCACCATCACCGAGAAGCTGTTGCTGATGGGCAAGGCCATTGCGGTGGCGGGTACCGTCAAATCGCGCAAGTCCGACCGCCACGCCACTTCCGACTGGATGGAGATGGAGAAGCAGCGGGGTATTTCCATTACCACGTCGGTCATGCAGTTCCCCTATCGCGAACACATGATCAACCTGCTGGACACCCCCGGCCACGAAGACTTCTCGGAAGACACCTACCGCACCCTGACTGCCGTGGACTCGGCGCTGATGGTGCTCGACGGCGGTAAGGGCGTAGAGCCACGGACCATCGCCCTGATGGACGTCTGCCGCCTGCGCGACACGCCCATCGTCAGTTTCATCAACAAACTCGACCGCGACATTCGCGACCCGATCGAACTGCTGGACGAAATCGAAGCGGTCCTGAAGATTAAGGCCGCGCCTATCACCTGGCCGATCGGTTGCTACCGCGACTTCAAGGGTGTGTACCACCTGGCGGGCGACTACATCATCGTCTACACCCCGGGCCACGGCCACGAGCGCACCGAAACCAAGATCATCGAAAAGCTCGACTCCGCCGAAGCCAGGGCCCACCTGGGTGACGAGTACGAGCGCTTCATCGAGCAGCTGGAACTGGTGCAGGGCGCCTGCCACGAGTTCAACCAGCAGGAGTTCCTCGACGGCCAGCTGACGCCGGTGTTCTTCGGGACCGCGCTGGGCAACTTCGGTGTCGACCACGTGCTCGACGCCGTGGTGGACTGGGCGCCGCTGCCGCTGGCCCGCGTTGCCAACGAGCGCAGCGTGGCCCCCCAGGAAGAGAAGTTCTCGGGCTTCATCTTCAAGATCCAGGCGAACATGGACCCCAAGCACCGCGACCGCATCGCCTTCATGCGCATCTGCTCGGGCAAGTACGAGAAAGGCATGAAGATGCGCCACGTGCGCACTGGCAAGGACGTGCGCATCGGCGACGCCCTGACCTTCTTCTCCTCCGAGCGTGAGCAACTGGAAGAGGCCTATGCCGGCGACATCATCGGCCTGCACAACCACGGCACCATCCAGATCGGCGACACCTTCACCGAAGGCGAGGCGCTGGGCTTCACCGGTATCCCGCACTTCGCCCCGGAGCTGTTCCGCCGTGTGCGTCTGAAGGACCCGCTCAAGTCCAAGCAACTGCGCCAGGGCCTGCAACAGCTGGCCGAAGAAGGCGCGACCCAGGTGTTCTTCCCCGAGCGCAGCAACGACATCATCCTCGGCGCCGTGGGTGTGCTGCAGTTCGACGTGGTGGCCAGCCGCCTGAAGGAGGAATACAAGGTTGAGTGCTCCTACGAGCCGATCACCGTGTGGTCAGCCCGCTGGATCGAATGCAGCGACAAGAAGAAGCTCGAAGAGTTTTCCAACAAGGCGGTGGAAAACCTGGCCCTGGACGGCGGCGGCCACCTGACCTACCTGGCGCCGACCCGGGTCAACCTGGCGCTGATGGAAGAGCGCTGGCCGGACGTGAAATTCCGCGCCACCCGCGAACACCACTAAGTTCGCCGGTCACCCCCGAGCCCCGCTGTGCAGACAGCGGGGCTTTTTTTTGCGCGCAGGATTGGCCTGCCGCCGCCCCGTAGGCGCCGGCTTGCCAGCGAAGGCGGCGGACGCTGTTGTGCCTGGCTTGCGGGTTTCTTCGCCGGCAAGCCGGCTCCTGCGGGGTGTGGTGTTTTCAAGGGAGCGCCGTTAGTCGGAAGGGCTTTGGCGGCTCGGGAATCGATAGGGAGCTATCTGGAAAAGCCGGGATATCACGACTAGGTTTCAGACAGTGCTGTGGCCGCCGCAAGGCTGGCGCGCAGCCATCGATGATTCACCTATGAAAGGATGGAATCGGCTATGAGAATTTTCCAACGCGTTGTGCTGTTGATCAAAGTGCTGGTGATGCTGTCGCTCGGAACCTCGGCGGCCTGGGCCCACAACCTGATGCAGGTGAGCGAGCCGGGTTACTCCTCGAGCCAGAGCGCACCGGTGCAGATGCTTGCCAAGTCCGAATCGGAGCCGGGCGATGAGGGCCAGGGTGGCAGTTCCGGCGATGACGACCAGACCACCGACGAGGATGACGGCGACAGCCAGGGCTAAAAGAAACCCCCGACGACGGACTGATGCGCAATCCGTCGCCGGGGGCGGGTCGAACAAGGTTCAGGCGCTCCCGGAGGCATCCGGGAGCGCCTTTTTCATGGCCGCTACAGCACGAATTGCTCGGCGTAGTGGCAGGCCACCTGGCGGCTGTCGAGCTGGCGCAGGGCCGGCTCTTCAGTGCTGCAGCGCTCGGTGGCATAAGGGCAGCGCTTGTGGAAGGCGCAGCCCGGTGGTGGGTTCAGCGGGTTGGGCAGCTCGCCGACGATCTTGATCTTCGGCTTGTCCGGGTCCGGGTGGATGGTTGGTGTCGCCGACAGCAGGGCCTGGGTGTAGGGGTGCAGGGGGCGGGTGTAGATGTCCTCCTTGGGGCCCATTTCCACCGGCCGGCCGAGGTACATCACCAGCACCTGGTCGGCCACGTGGCGCACCACTGCCAGGTTGTGGGAAATGAACACGTAGGCGGTGTTGAATTCCTGCTGCAGGTCCATGAACAGGTTCAATACCTGGGCCTGGATCGATACGTCCAGGGCCGAGGTCGGTTCGTCCGCCACCAGCACCTTGGGCTGCAGCATCATTGCCCGGGCCAGGGCGATACGCTGGCGCTGCCCCCCGGAGAACATGTGCGGGTAGCGCTGGTAATGTTCGGGGCGCAGGCCTACCTGCTTCATCATCGCCTGGACTTTTTCCCGGCGTTCGGCGGCCGACAGCTTGGTGTTGATCAGCAGCGGCTCGGCCAGCTGGTCACCGATCTTCTGCCGCGGGTTGAGCGAGGCATAAGGGCTCTGGAACACCATCTGCACGTCTTTGCGCAGTTGCTTGCGCTGGGCCTTGTCGGCACCGGCGACTTCCTGGCCGGCGATCTTCAGCGAGCCGGAAGACGGTTCCTCGATCAGGGTCAGGGCCCGCGCCAGGGTGGATTTGCCACAGCCGGATTCACCCACCACTGCCAGGGTCTTGCCGGCTTCCAGCTCGAAGGACACGCCGTTGAGTGCGCGCACGGTGGCGTGGCCCTTGAACAGGCCACGGGACACTTCGTAGTGACGGGTGAGGTCGCGGGCGGTAAGAACGACGGCCATTACGCCACCTCCTGATTCAGCGGGTAGAAGCAGCGCACCAGGCTGGCGGCTTTCGGGTCGAGGCTGGGGCGCTGGGCGCGGCAGTTGTCTTGCACGTAGGGGCAGCGCGGCGACAGCAGGCAGCCTTGAGGCCGGTCGTAGCGCCCGGGGACGATGCCCGGCAGGGTCGACAAGCGAGTGGCGCCGAGGCTGTGCTCGGGAATCGCCGCCAGCAGCGCTTCGCTGTAGGGGTGCGCGGGAATGTCGAACAGCTCCGGTACCTGGCCCACCTCAACCGCCTGGCCGGCGTACATCACGCACACCCGCTGGGCGGTTTCGGCGACCACGGCGAGGTCGTGGGTGATCAGCACCAGGCCCATGTTCTGCTCTTTCTGCAGGTTCAGCAGCAGGTCCATGATCTGCGCCTGGATGGTCACGTCCAGGGCGGTGGTGGGTTCGTCGGCGATCAGCAGCTTGGGCTCGCCGGCGATCGCCATGGCGATTGCCACCCGCTGGCTCATGCCGCCGGACAGTTGGTGCGGGTAGGCGTCCATGCGGCTGGCGGCGCCGGGGATCTCGACCTTTTCCAGCAGTTCGATGGCGCGCTTGCGTGCGGCCTTGCTGGACATCTTCAGGTGCAGGCGCAGCACTTCCTCGATCTGGAAGCCCACGGTGTAGCTGGGGTTCAACGCGGTCATCGGGTCCTGGAAGACCATGGCCAGGTCCTTGCCGACGATCTGCCGGCGCTGGCGCGCGCTGAGCTTGAGCATGTCGCGGCCGTCGAAGCTTAGGGCATCGGCGGTGACGATGCCCGGGTGCTCGATCAGGCCCATCAGGGCCATCATGGTCACCGATTTGCCGGAGCCGGACTCGCCGACGATGGCCAGCACTTCGCCCTTGTCGACCTTGAGGTCGAGGCCATCGACCACCGGCACCGCAGTGGCGTCGCCGAAACGGACATTGAGATTCTTGATTTCTAGCAGTGACATGGGAATCTCCTCAGGCGGCGTTCTTGAGTTTCGGATCCAGCGCATCGCGCAGGCCGTCGCCCATCAGGTTGATTGCCAGCACGCTGAGCAAAATGGTCAGGCCCGGCAGGCTCACGACCCACCAGGCGCGTTCGATGTAGTCCCGGGCCGAGGCCAGCATGGTGCCCCACTCCGGAGTCGGCGGTTGCACGCCCAGGCCGAGGAAGCCCAGGGCGGCGGCGTCGAGGATCGCCGAGGAGAAGCTCAGGGTGGCCTGGACGATCAGCGGTGCCATGCAGTTGGGCAGCACGGTGATGAACATCAGGCGTGGCAGGCCGGCACCGGCCAGGCGCGCGGCGGTCACGTAGTCGCGGTTGAGTTCGCCCATCACTGCGGCGCGGGTCAGGCGTACATAGGACGGCAGGGACACCACGGCAATGGCGATCACGGTATTGATCAGGCCTGGGCCGAGGATGGCGACGATGGCCACGGCCAGCAGCAGCGAGGGCAGGGCCAGCATGATGTCCATCAGGCGCATGATGGTCGGGCCCAGCAAACGCGGGAAGAAGCCGGCGAACAGCCCGAGGAGGATCCCCGGGATCAGCGACATCACCACCGACGACAGGCCGATCAGCAGCGACAGGCGCGAACCCTGGATCAGGCGCGAGAGCAGGTCGCGGCCCAGTTCATCGGTGCCCAGCAGGAACTGCATCTGGCCGCCTTCGAGCCAGGCCGGAGGGGTCAGCAGGAAGTCGCGGTACTGCTCGCTGGGGTTGTGCGGCGCCACCCAGGGCGCGAACAGTGCGCAGAACACGATCAGCAGCATGAACAGCAGGCCGGCCACCGCGCCCTTGTTGCGGGAGAAGTGCTGCCAGAATTCTTTGTAGACGGACGGATAGAGCAGGCTTTGATCGACTGCTACTGAGGAAGTTGGAGTGCTCATTAGTCTTGATCTCAGCGCTGATGACGGATGCGTGGGTTGGCAAAGCCGTAGAGGATGTCCACCACGAAGTTGACCATGATCACCAGGCAGGCGATCAGCAGGATGCCGTTCTGCACCACGGGATAGTCCCGGGCGCCGATGGCTTCGATCAGCCACTTGCCGATGCCCGGCCAGGAAAAGATGGTTTCGGTCAGGACCGCACCGGCCAGCAGGGTGCCGACTTGCAGGCCGACCACGGTCAGCACCGGAATCAACGCGTTGCGCAGGCCGTGGACGAACACCACCCGAGCCGGCGACAGGCCCTTGGCCTTGGCGGTACGGATGTAGTCCTCACGCAGCACTTCGAGCATCGAGGAGCGGGTCATCCGCGCGATCACCGCCAGCGGAATGGTGCCCAGCACGATGGCGGGCAGGATCAGGTGCTGCAGGGCGTCGAAGAAGGCGTCGGTGTCTTTGGCCAGCAGGGTGTCGATGAGCATGAAGCCGGTTTTCGGCTCGATGTCGTAGAGCAGGTCGATACGCCCGGAAACCGGGGTCCAGCCCAGGCTTACCGAGAAGAACATGATCAGGATCAGGCCCCACCAGAAGATCGGCATCGAATACCCCGCCAGCGAGATCCCCATTACCCCATGGTCGAACAGCGACCCTCGCTTCAAGGCGGCGATCACCCCGGCCAGCAGGCCGAGCACGCCGGCGAACAGCAGGGCGGCCATGGACAGTTCCAGGGTCGCGGGGAACAGCGAGGTGAATTCGCTCCAGACGCTGGTGCGGGTGCGCAGGGACTCGCCCAGGTCGCCGTGGGCCAGCTTGCCGATGTAGTCCAGGTACTGGGCGTACAGCGGCTTGTTCAATCCAAGGCGTTCCATTGCCTGGGCATGCATCTCAGGGTCGACCCGACGCTCGCCCATCATGACTTCCACGGGGTCGCCGGGAATCATGCGTATCAAGGCGAAGGTCAGCAAGGTGATGCCGAAGAATGTGGGTATCAGCAACCCCACACGGCGGGCAATAAAACTAAACATCTTCTGAAGTACCTCAATCAGCCGGTTAGGCGTTCCCGCCATCCTTGGGGTCAAGGACGGCGGGCGTTTCTTATTACTTCACTTGGGTGGTAGCGAAGTTGTTAGTGGTCAGGGGGCTAATGTGATAACCCTCGACGTTCTTGCGCATGGCGGTGAACATTTTCGGATAGGCCATGGGGATCCACGGTTGATCCTGTTCGAAAACCAGCATGGCCTTTTCATAGAGCTCGGCGCGTTTGGCGGGTTCAGCGTCGGAGCGTGCTTCGTCGATCAGATCCTGGAACGTCTTGTTGCACCAGCGGGCGTAGTTTTCGCCGTTTTTCGCCGCGTCACAACTCAGGTTCGGGGTCAGGAAGTTGTCCGGATCGCCGTTGTCCCCGGCCCAGCCCGCCGACACCATATCGTGTTCGCCGTTTTTCGCACGCTTGAGCATCTCGCCCCACTCCATCACGCGGATGTCGAGCTTGAGGCCCACCTTGGCCAGGTCGGCCTGCATCATCTGTGCGCCGAGCATCGGGTTGGGGTTGGTCGGGCCGCCGCCGTTGCGGGTGAACAGGGTGATAACCGTACCCTCCGGTACGCCGGCTTCCTTGAGCAGCGCGCGGGCCTTGTCCAGATCCCGGGGCGGGTTCTTCAGGCTGTTGTTGAAGCCCAGCAGGGTCGGCGGATACGGGCCGGTGGCCACCAGGGCGTTGCCCTTGCCGTACAGGCTGTTGACGTAGGCTTCCTTGTCGAAGGCGATGTCGATGGCCTTGCGCACTCGCACGTCGCTCATGTACTTGCGCGTGGTGTTCATGGCGATGTAGCCGGTGGTCATCGCGGCTAGCTCGTCGACCTTGAGATTGGCGTCGGCCTTGATGCTGGGGATGTCATCGGGCTTGGGGTAGAGGGCGATCTGGCATTCGTTGGCCTTGAGTTTCTGCAGGCGCACGTTGTTATCGGTGGTGATCGCCAGCACCAGCGGGTCGGCCGGCGGCTTGCCGCGGAAGTAGTCCGGGTTGGCCTTGAAGCGTACCTGGGCGTCCTTGGCATAGCGGGTGAAGATGAACGGGCCGGTGCCGATGGGCTTGCTGTTGAGCTCAGAGGTCTTGCCTTCCTTGAGCAGCTTGTCGGCGTATTCGGCCGGGAAGATCGACGAGAAGGCCATGGCCACGTCGGCGAGGAAAGGGGCTTCGCGGCGGGTCAGGGTGAAGACCACGGTGTGGTCGTCGATCTTCTCGACGCTTTTCAGCAGTTCCTTGAAGCCCATGCTTTCGAAATAGGGGAAGCCCACGCTGGACTTGTCATGCCAGGGGTGCTTCGGGTCAAGCTGGCGCTGGAAGCTCCAGAGCACGTCGTCGGCGTTCATCTCGCGCGTCGGGGTGAAGTAGTCGGTGCTGTGGAATTTGACGCCCTTGCGCAGATGAAAGGTGTATTGCAGGCCGTCGGGGCTGATGTCCCAGGATTCGGCCAGGGCCGGCTCGATGTCAGTGGTGCCGGGCTTGAAGTCCACCAGGCGGTTGAAGATGGTTTCCGCCACTGCGTCGGCCGTGACTGCAGTCGTGTACTGGACCATATCGAAGCCTTCCGGGCTGGCTTCGGTACAGACCACCAAGGGTTTGGCTGTGGCGCCCAGGGCGACGCTCAGCAGGGCGGCGCCAACGGCCGCTTTCAGGGGAAGCATTTTCATCAGGAACCCTCTGCAATCGATTGAACCAGATTAGCTTGAATGGCGGATTCGTCATGAATCCGCCCTTCAACTGGTGGGTTAGAGAATATTGAATGGGATGGTGGTAACCAGTCGGAATTCATTGATGTTGCCGTCGGCCTGGTTCTCGCTGGCGCGGTGCGTGGTGTAGGTGGCACGGATCGCGGTGGCTTTCAGCGGGCCGCTCTGTACGGCGTAGGAAGCACCGATGCCGTATTCGTAGTGGTGCTCGCCGTCCATGGTGCGTACGCCATAGACCGTACCGTCTGCCTTGACGCCGCTGTAGGCGGTGCCGTTGTAGTGGGTACCGTCGATGCCCCAGCCACGGGCCTGGTAGATGTTGAACTTGAGGCCGGGCACGCCGTACTCGGCCATGTTCAGGCCGTAGGCGATCTGGAAGGATTTCTCGTTCGGGCCGTTGAAGTCCGAGAGCAGGGAGTTGGCCAGGTAGATGCCGTTGGTTTCGTGCAGGTAGTCGAAGTACTCGTTACCGTTAATTTCCTGGTACGAGAAGGTCAGGCTGTGGGCCTGGTGGGTCAGGCCGAGCGACAGCGAGTAGGTGTCGTTGTCGATTTCGCCCATCTTCTTCTTGCCGGTATCGACGGTCTTGTAATAGTTCAGGCCGGTGGTCAGGCTCAGCACCGAGCTGTCGCCCAGCTCGTGGGTGGCGCCGAAGTAGTACTGGTTCCAGAAGTCTTCCACCTTGGAGGCGTAGAGGCTGGTCTTCAGGCTTTTCAGCGGCTGGTAGTTGGCGCCGACCAGGCTTACGCGATCGGTCTCGGCACCGTTGCTGTTGTACTCGGAGCTGAACTTGGACAGGCTCTGTTCGGTCCGTGGCGATACCCGGTCGAAGCTGCCGGCGTCGAACGACAGGTTGTTGAACTCTTCGCTGTGGATACTCACCCCTTCAAAGCTCGAAGGCAGCGGACGGTTGCCGATGACGTCGACGATCGGCGTGCTGAAGTTCTGCCGGCCGGCGGTCAGGGTGGTGTTGGACACGCGGAACTTGACGTTGGCCAGGCCCAGCTTGCTCCACTGGCCCACGGCGTCACCGTCGGAGTGGGTCAGGGTGCGGTTGTTCTTGCCGGCGATGTCCTTGCGGTCACGATCCAGAGCAATAGCGTTGTAGGCGGCGACTTCCGTGCTGACGCCAACGGTGCCTTCAGTGAAACCCGAGGTGTAGTTGAGGATGGTGCCCTGGACCCAGTTGATACGGCGCGGGGTCGAGGTCTCTACACCATTGTGGTTGTACGAAAAACGGTCGTTACGACGTTTCAGCTCGTTGGCGTACCAGTTGCGCGTGGTACCCGACAGGCTCTGCCCTTCGATAAAACCCTTGGTCTCAGCCTGGGCACTGGTGGCGTTCAGTTCAGTCGGGACGAAGTCCTGGCTGACGTTCTCCGCATAGGCCGAGGCGGTGATGCTACTGATAGCCAAGGCTAACAATGCGCTGCTGCTCAGTTTCATGGGTGAAGCTCCTTTGTTTTCTTTTTTAAATGCCGGTTTTTTTGGGCCGGCTGGTTTTTGGAACTCATTCAAGGCATCGCAAACGTTTGCATGTGGCTTGATCGCCGAATTCAGGCAAAGCGTCTGCGTGAGGGCGAAAATCGCCCCCAGGGTTTTGGCTCATCGGTTATGGGGCTAGGCTGACACCCGAAAAGGAGTTGCGGCCGAAAGGACTGACCTTGAAACCTTCGACTTTCGCGCTCAGCGGCTGGTTGATCGTCGAGTGGGCCACCGGTGTGATAGGGACCTGTTGCTTGAGCAGTTGCTGGGCCTGTTTGTACAGCAGGCTGCGCTGTTCACGGTTGGTGACGACCTTGGCCTGCTTGATCAGCTTGTCGTACTGCGGGTTGCACCACATGGAGTAGTTGTTGCCGCCAATGGCGTCGCAGCTGTACAGCGTGCCCAGCCAGTTGTCCGGGTCACCGTTGTCGCCGGTCCAGCCGATCAGGCTGATGTCGTGTTCGCCGTTCTTGGTGCGCTTGATGTACTCGCCCCACTCGTAGCTGACGATCTTCACCTTGAGGCCGATCTTCGCCCAGTCGGACTGCAGCATCTCGGCCATCAGCTTGGCGTTGGGGTTGTAGGGGCGTTGTACCGGCATGGCCCAGAGGGTGATTTGCGTGCCTTCCTTGACCCCGGCGGCCTTGAGCAGCTCCCGGGCTTTTTCCGGGTTGTAGGCGGCGTCCTTGATGGTTTCGTCGTAGGACCACTGGGTCGGTGGCATGGCGTTGACTGCCAGCTGCCCGGCACCCTGGTACACGGCGTTGAGGATGCTTGGCTTGTTCACCGCCATGTCCAGCGCCTGGCGCACTTCGAGCTGGTCGAAGGGTTTGTGCTGCACGTTGTAGGCGATGTAGCCCAGATTGAACCCGGGCTTTTCGATGACTTGCAGTTTCGGGTCGTTTTTCAGCGTGTCGATATCGGCGGGGCGCGGGTGCAGGGTCACCTGGCATTCGCCGGCCCGCAGCTTTTGTACCCGTACCGAGGCGTCGGTGTTGATGGCGAAGATCAGCCGGTCGAGCTTGACCCGGCTTGGGTCCCAGTAGTGCGGGTTGGCGCTGTAGCGGATCTGTGAGTCTTTCTGGTAACGCTGGAACACGAAGGGCCCGGTGCCGATGGGTTTCTGGTTGATCTGGCTCGGGGTGCCGGCCTGGAGCAGTTGCTCGGCGTATTCGGCGGAAAGGATCGCGGCGAAGCTCATGGCCAGGTTCTGGATGAAGGCCGCGTCCACGGTATTGAGGGTCATGACTACGGTCAGCGGGTCGGTCTTTTCGACCCGGGCGATGTTCTTGTTCAGGCTCATGCCGTTGAAGTAGGGAAACTCCGTCGGGTAAGCCTTGCGGAACGGATGTTCGGCGTCGAGCATGCGGTTGAAGGTGAACAGTACGTCGTCGGCGTTGAGGTCTCGGCTCGGCTTGAAATAGGGCGTGCTATGGAACTTCACCCCTTCGCGCAGGTGAAAGCTGTAGGTGAGACCGTCCTCGGAAATGTCCCAGCTCTTGGCCAGCGCTGGCAGCACGTTGGTGGCGCCTCTTTCGAACTCCACCAGGCGGTTGTACAGCGGCTCGGCGGCATCGTTGTCGGTAGCAGTGGTGTATTGGGCGGTGTCAAAGCCCGCCGGGCTGCCTTCGGAACAGAACACCAGGCTGCGTTCGGCAGCGGTGCCGAACGAACTGGCGGCCAACAGGCCGCTGCCCAGCAGGGCCGGGAAAATCCAGGAATGACGCATGACCGTACTTCTCCATTTTTGTTGTGATGAACAATGGGCCATGACTCCTTCCTGGAGCCTGTACAGGCCATTGATGCCAAACCACTACGTGCGGCAGGTGCCCGTTGGCAGACGCAGCTTCGCCTTGCACCGACCTTGAGGGTCGAGGGCCGGGCGGTAACTGCGTCGAACCTGAAATGCCTGTAGGAATCGGCTCTGAATTCGCAAGACAGTGCGCCAGTGGCGGGTCGTTGCGCAGTAGAGACCGAGCTCCAGCGGGCCGGGCTGGTAAAGCAACGGCGACATCATGGACGTCGCCGTTGCAGAACCTTATTTGCCGATGCTGACGCCGTAGAAGGAGTTCAAGCCAAAGGGGCTGATTTTGAAATCCTGCACGTTGGCGCGCATGGGTTGGAACACCGTCGAGTGAGCGATAGGTGTCATCGGTACTGCATCTTTGAGGATGTGTTGCGCCTGCTTGTACAGCTCGGTGCGCTTGGCTACATCAGAGGTAGCCTTGGCTTGCTTGATCAGGGCGTCGTAAGGCTTGTCGCACCATTTCGAGAAGTTGTTGCCGTTCATTGCATCGCAACCGAACAGGGTGCCGAGCCAGTTGTCGGGGTCACCATTGTCGCCGCTCCAGCCGATGATCATCGCCTGGTTCTCGCCGCCCTTGGAGCGCTTGATGTACTCGCCCCACTCGTAGCTGACGATGTTCACTTTCAGGCCGATCTTCGCCCAGTCCGACTGCAGCATTTCGGCCATCAGCTTGGCGTTGGGGTTGTAGGGACGCTGTACCGGCATGGCCCACAGGGTGATCTGGGTGCCTTCCTTGATGCCGGCTTCCTTGAGCAGCTCCTTGGCTTTCTCGGGGTCGTACTTGGCGTCCTTGATGGTGGTGTCATAGGACCACTGGGTTGGAGGCATGGCGTTGACCGCCAGCTGGCCGGCGCCCTGGTACACCGAATCGATGATCTGCGGCTTGTTCACCGCCATGTCCAGCGCCTGGCGCACCTTGAGGTCGGCCAGCGGGTTGGCATCGGTACGGCCCTTGAGGACCGGCATCACGTTGTAGGCGATGTAGCCGAGGTTGAAGCCTGCCTGCTCAGGCATCTTCAGGGTCTTGTCTTCCTTGAGGGCCTTGAGGTCGGCCGGACGCGGGAAGAGGGTGACCTGGCATTCGTTCTTCTTCAGCTTCTGGATACGCACCGAGGGGTCGGTGGTGATGGCAAAGATCAGGTTGTCGATCTTCACGTCTTCAGGCTTCCAGTAGTCCTTGTTGCCGGTGTAGCGGATGTTCGAGTCTTTCTGGTAGCTCTTGAACACGAAGGGGCCAGTGCCGATCGGCTTCTGGTTGATGTCGCTGGCCTTGCCTTCCTTGAGCAGCTTGTCGGCGTATTCGGCGGACTGGATCGAGGCGAAGCTCATGGCCAGGTTCTGGATGAAGGCTGCGTCCACGGTCTTGAGGGTGAACTTGACGGTCTTGTCGTCGACTTTCTCGACCTTGGTGATGTTGGTGTCCATCCCCATGTCGGTGAAATACGGGAATTCGGTGGGGTAGGCCTTACGGAACGGCATGTCCTTGTCGATCATGCGGTTGAAGGTGAACAGCACGTCGTCGGCGTTGAAAGTACGGGTCGGGGTGAAGTACGGCGTGGTGTGGAACTTGACGCCTTCGCGCAGGTGGAAGGTGTAGGTCAGACCGTCGTCCGAGATGTCCCAACTGGTGGCCAGGCCCGGAATGACCGCGGTGCCGCCGCGTTCGAACTGGCTGAGGCGGTTGTAGAGGGTTTCGGCTGAGGCGTCGAAGTCGGTTCCGGTGGTGTACTGGCCAGGGTCGAAACCGGCCGGGCTCCCTTCAGAGCAGAACACCAGGTTAGTCGCCGCTTGGGCGAAGGGTGCGCTGGCGAGCAAGCCGGCGCTGACTAATAACGGAAGGACTGCTTTCTTGAACATGGTGGCCTCATGATTTGTTGTCATTTTTGGTGTAGAGGGCGACCTTGTGAGTCGACCCGCCGATACTTATGCAGCCCTCATACCCAATGCAAGATGCAGGGCTGCCACAAGTCTCAAAGAGTGGAACGAACGTACAGGAATGACGCATTTGTATAAATCTTGACGCATTTGATCGTTTGCGCCGGTGTTTTGTGGTGCATGCGCTGCCTTTTCACGGGGCAATCGAAGCCCATCGCGCCCACTCTTGGTGCGGTGCTGGCTGGTGTGCCGGGTGATGCTTGGCCCAGGCGCCCGGCCTTGTCTGACCGGATGGAGATGGGCGGCTGGGTGAGGGAGGCCGTGGAGAACGGATGCCCGCAATTTTGCTGGCGATGGCGCGTGCTCGGCACATCGTCGCAGGTGCTGAATTCGGGGCTCGCAGTGAGGTTGTCACTGTGGAGGTCGCTGCGGGTTTGTGACGGCGTAGTGCCGCGGATCAGACCAGTTGTCTGCCAAACCTGGAGCGGAAAGGTCTTATCCATGCAAACCTCATTTTTTCTTTTTCTAGGGCATATCTGAGGATTGGCCTTGTGGGCCATGGAAACTCGCCTTCTTATGGGGAGTGGATGCAGCCCCATGGACCCTGTGCGGCGACGGCGATCGCTTTGTTGTGTTGTTGATAGTCGATTCGCCGATGCCGAAATTAAGTCATGCTGAAATCGTGGTCAACGAAAATTAAGCGTGACTAACATTTCTCCTTGTGCACAGGTTTGTCCCAGGGGTTCGACTGACGGCCGTGCGCTGGGCTCAGGCCGCGGAATGGTCGTCGAACAGGCCCATGGTGGTGACGGTCAGGACTTCTGCCGGGCCATTGCCGACGTTGGCCAGGCAATGAGTCTTGGTGGCGTCGAAGTGCACCGAGTCACCGGCACTCAGGGGATATTGACTGCCCTCGATGGTGTAGACGATCTGTCCTGAAAGCACGTAGGAGAACTCCGAGCCGTCATGGGAAATCAGCTCGGACTGGTAGCCCACCGGTATGTTCATCTTGACCGCGTTGATCAGGTTTCCGGGAAAGGAGCTGGACAGGCGCTCGTAGGCCAGTGGCTGGCCTTCGATGGTGTAGCGCACCCGCTTGCCGTCGTGGGAGTCGGGTTGCGCCTGGATCGGCTGGTCGAACAGGGCGTTCAGCGGAACGTTCAGAGACTTGGCGATATTGACCAGGGAAGAGATCGATACACCCGTGAGATTACGCTCTGCCTGGGAGAGGAAGCTGGCGGTCAGACCGGATTCGCTGGCGATCTGGCGCAGGGTTTTCTTGGCGGCGCGGCGATAGCGACGCAGGCGTTCGCCGATGCGATCTGCGGTCATTGAAGAGACTCTTATAGGAAAGAAGCAGTATACCCGGCGGACGTCAGCAACATCTGAGCCGCTGCGTACCGCGGGGCATAACTCTAACACCACAGAGCCGGGTTCCCCCGGGTCCGGGTTGAAATAGCCGGTAACGAAAAACGGCGATAACCTTGATGCCGAAGGTTATCGCCGTTGGAAGACGCAGGGATAAGGTCAGGGCATCAGCACTTCGATGGCGCCGTCGGCGGTCATGCTGACCTGGCTGGTGCCGGCCTCGACTTCTGGTGTCACTGGGGCCGAATCCATGCTGGCGGCCTTCATCATCATCGGCGCACGCATGTAAGGCTGTGGATAGCCATTGCTGTTGAGGTTCAGGTTGACGATCTTGTAGCCCTTGCCGCCCAGGGCCTCGGTGGCCAGTTGGGCACGGGCCTTGAAGGCCTTGACCGCATCCTTGAGCAACGCGTCTTCGCTGGCCTTGCGGGTCGGGTCGGCGATGACGAAGTCCATGCCACCCATCTTCAGGTCGCCCAGCAGTTCACCGGTGAGCTTGGACAGCGCGGCAAAGTCGGAGCTTTCCAGGCGCAGTTCGGCGCGCTCACGCCAGCCTGTGATCTTCTGGCCCTTGCCGTCGTAGATCGGGTAGCTGTTGCGGCTGCCCTGGCGCAGGGTCACGTCCTTGACCTGGCGCGCCTGGTCCAGGGCCTTGTTCATGGTGGTGGTGATTTCTGCGGCGAGCTTGGCCGGGTCGGTGTTCTGCGATTCGCTGTAGAGGGTCACGATCATCAGATCCCGAGCCACTTCCTGGCTGACTTCGGCGCGCAGGGAAATCTGGTTGTAGTGCAGTTCATCGGCGGCCAGGGCGGGCAGGCTGGTGAGGGTGCCGGCGCTGAGTGCGAGAAGGGCGACGCTGCGACTGAAATGCTGCATGAAAACTCCTTGAGTGCGGTCCGCAGGATAAGGTCAGAGCCTGGGTGAAACCTTCAGACTGTGGTTTTTATTCCTCGTTGCGGCCAATTACAACTTTGATACACATGATCGCCATGGATCGTCCGCGGCCGCTCAAGCCAGTGTGGCGCTTTGCCGCAGTTTTGCCTGTGCCGGGGGCTGCTTGGTTATACTCCCGGCGATTGCCCTGGAGCGCTCATCAGGAGAGCTCATGCTCGCCCCCGTAAAATTGCTGTCCGCAACCCGTCAGAACCTCTGGCGCCTGACCTTTATCCGTACCCTGGTGCTGGCCGCTCAGGCCGGTTCGGTGGGGCTCGCCTACTGGCTGGACCTGCTGCCGCTGCCCTGGTTGCAACTGGGCGTGACCCTGATGTTTTCCATGGTGTTGTGCGCTTTCACCGCGATCCGCCTGCGCACCTCGTGGCCGGTGACGGAGCTGGAATACGCCCTGCAACTGGCCTGTGACCTGTTTATCCACAGTGTCCTGCTGTACTTCTCCGGTGGTTCCACCAACCCCTTCGTCTCCTATTACCTGGTGCCCCTGACCATTGCCGCGGTGACCTTGCCGTGGCGCTACTCGGTGGTCCTGTCGGGTATCGCCCTGACGCTCTATACCCTGTTGCTGGCGCGTTTCTACCCGTTGCAGACCTTCCCCATCGCCCGGGAGAACCTCCAGGTCTACGGCATGTGGCTGAGCTTTGCCCTGGCTGCGGCGGTGATCACCTTCTTCGCTGCACGCATGGCAGAAGAGCTGCGCCGCCAGGAAGAACTGCGGGCGATCCGGCGCGAAGAGGGGCTGCGCGACCAGCAATTGCTGGCAGTGGCGACCCAGGCCGCCGGCGCCGCCCACGAATTGGGCACGCCCCTGGCGACCATGAGCGTGCTGCTCAAGGAAATGCGCCAGGACCATCCCGACCCGCTGCTGCAGGATGACCTCGGCGTGCTCCAGGACCAGGTCAAGCTGTGCAAGGAAACCCTGCAGCAACTGGTGCGCGCGGCCGAGGCCAATCGCCGCCTGGCGGTGGACATGCAGGAAGTCACCCAGTGGCTGGACGAAGCCTTGAACCGTTGGCACCTGATGCGCCCGGAAGCCAGCTACCGTTTCCATCTGTTGGGCGAGGGGCCGGTGCCGCGCCTGGCGCCGCCGCCGGACCTGACCCAGGCCCTGCTCAACCTGCTGAACAATGCCGCCGATGCCTGCCCCGAAGGCCTGGAAGTACGCCTGGACTGGGACGCGGAAAACCTCACCATCAGTATTCGTGACCACGGTGCCGGAGTACCCTTGGCCATCGCCGAACAGATCGGCAAACCGTTTTTTACCACCAAGGGCAAAGGCTTCGGCCTGGGCCTGTTTTTGAGCAAGGCCAGCGTGACCCGCGCTGGAGGCTCAGTGAAACTCTACAGTCATGAGGAAGGCGGAACGCTCACCGAGCTGCGCCTGCCCCGTGCCGCCCGAGGAGACGACCATGAGTGAAGAGATCCAAGTCGAAGGCGAGGAACTGCCGCACCTGTTGCTGGTGGATGATGACGCCACCTTTACCCGCGTGATGGCCCGTGCCATGAGCCGCCGCGGTTTTCGCGTGAGCACCGCCGGTTCCGCCGAGGAGGGCCTGGTCATTGCCCAGCAGGACCTGCCGGACTACGCCGCGCTGGACTTGAAGATGGATGGCGACTCCGGGCTGGTGCTGTTGCCCAAGCTGCTGGAGCTGGACCCGGAGATGCGGGTACTGATTCTCACCGGCTATTCGAGCATCGCCACCGCGGTGGAAGCGATCAAGCGTGGCGCCTGCAACTACCTGTGCAAGCCGGCGGATGCCGACGATGTACTGGCCGCGCTGCTCTCCGAACACGCCGATCTCGACACCCTGGTGCCGGAAAACCCGATGTCGGTGGACCGCTTGCAGTGGGAACACATTCAGCGCGTGTTGACCGAACACGAAGGCAACATATCCGCCACTGCCCGGGCCCTGGGCATGCACCGCCGTACCTTGCAGCGCAAATTGCAGAAGCGTCCCGTGCGTCGCTGAACCGCGACTGAACGAATGTCCGCTGGGCGTCGTGAAAAAGCGAGCCGATCTACTATGATCGGCTCAACGCTTGCCCTTCTTCCTATCGAGCCTCAACGATGAATCAGAACGCTGAATACTCCGCGGTCAACGATGCCGTGCGCGGGCAATTCTTTCGCCGGGTCTGGGCCATGATCACGCCGTACTGGCGCAGTGAGGAAAAGGGCAAGGCCTGGCTGTTGCTGGTTGCGGTGATCGGACTGTCGCTGTTCAGCGTGGCCATCTCGGTGTGGATCAACAGCTGGTACAAGGACTTCTACAACGCCTTGCAGAAAAAGGACGAAGCGGCGTTCTGGCACTTGATCCTGTATTTCTGCGGGATTGCCGCGGTGGCGATCCTGGGGGCGGTGTACCGCCTGTACCTGACCCAGATGCTGACCATCCGCTGGCGGGCCTGGCTCACCGAGAAGCACTTTGCCCGCTGGCTGGGCCACAAGAACTACTACCAGCTGGAGCAGGGCGGCTACACCGACAACCCGGACCAGCGGATTTCCGAGGACCTCAACAGCTTTACCAGCAATACGCTGTCCCTGGGCCTGGGGCTGATCCGCAACATTGTCAGCCTGGTGTCCTTCTCGATCATCCTGTGGGGGGTGTCCGGCAGTATCGAGGTGTTCGGCTACACCATTCCCGGCTACATGTTCTGGTGCGCGCTGGTCTACGCCGCTGTCGGCAGCTGGCTGACCCACTTGATCGGGCGCCGCCTGATCGGCCTCAACAACCAGCAACAGCGCTTCGAAGCCGACCTGCGTTTTTCCATGGTGCGGGTACGGGAGAATGCCGAGAGCATTGCCCTGTATGACGGCGAGAAGAACGAGAACCAGCGTCTGAGCAGCCGTTTCGGCAAGGTCTGGCACAACTTCTGGGACATCATGAAGGTCTCCAAGCGCCTGACCTTCTTCACCGCCGGGTATGGCCAGATTGCGATCATTTTCCCCTTTATCGTGGCTGCCCCGCGGTACTTTTCCGGCAAGATCGAGCTGGGTGAGCTGATGCAGATCAACTCGGCATTCGGGAACGTTCAGGAGAACTTCAGCTGGTTCATCAGTGCGTATTCGGACCTGGCGGCCTGGCGCGCCACCTGTGATCGTCTGCTGAGTTTCCGTCAGGCCATGAGTGATAACGAAGAACGGACCCCGGCTATCGACGTGCAGCATCAGGGCGAACAATTGTGCGTACGTGACCTGGGCCTGGACCTGGCCGATGGCCGGCATCTGCTGGCCGGCGCCGAAATGACCGTGAACCCAGGTGAGCGGCTCATGCTCAGCGGCCGTTCCGGCAGCGGCAAGAGTACCTTGCTGCGGGCCATGGGCCGGTTGTGGCCGGCCGGGCACGGGAGCATCCTGCTGCCGAACCAGCGTTACCTGTTCCTGCCGCAAAAGCCCTATCTGCCCATTGGCAGCCTGCGCGAAGCCTTGAGTTATCCACAGTCTGGCGACAGCTACCCCCAGGAGCGTTATGCACAGGTCCTGGAAACCTGCCGCTTGCCCCATCTGGTGGCGCGCCTGGACGAGAGCAATCACTGGCAGCGCATGTTGTCGCCGGGCGAGCAGCAGCGCCTGGCCTTTGCCCGGGCCCTGCTCTATGCACCGCAGTGGCTGTACATGGATGAGGCCACTTCGGCCATGGACGAAGAGGACGAAGCCACCTTGTATCAGGCGCTGATCGATCAGTTGCCGGGCCTGAGCATTGTCAGCGTCGGCCATCGCAGCAGCCTCAAGCGCTTCCATCCACGGCTCGTTCGTATCGAGCAGGGGCATCTGCAAGAGCAGACTCTTACGGCCTGACGGAGGGCCGAGCGCTAGCCTCAAGCCCAGCGCCCTTGCACCGCCGGTGCAAGGGCGCTGGGCCGTTTCGCGAGCGAGCCGTTCCTACAGGCCGCGATCAGGCCTGGTGCAGGATCGAACGGTCCACACGTACGGCCAACTGGCCGCTGCCCGGCTTCGCGTTGAAGGCCACGTTGCCGTGTTCATCCACGCTGGCTCGGGCGATCGGGGCGCCGTTGAGCAGCAGCTCCAGTGGTGCATCCTTGAGAGACTGGCCGGAGGCCAGTTGCAGTTTCAGGTTGATAGCCATGGTGATCTCCTTATCAGGCGTTGCTGTCGATGAAGTGGCTGGCGTTCTTGTCGATGGAGCCCACCAGCTCCGGTGAACCACCACGGAACTGGCGGAACACATTGCGCCCGGTGGCGCTGCTGTTGCTGGTACCGGCCGGAATGCTCAGGGTTGGCTGGAAGCTGTCGCTCAGTTCCACATAGGCCGACCAGGGGCCGATGTAGGACTCGTTCAACCCGTTGGTTTCGCTGAGGGCGTAGCGCACCGCGTGGCCTGGCAGCCAGTTGGGTTCGCTGGGGCTGTGGCTCTGCCAGCCATCGGCGAGGATCACCGGAACCGCGCTGGGGGTTTCCAGGTAGCCGGTCGGCTTGTTCGGGCTGTAGTTCTGCAGCAGCAGGTAGGTGCTCCAGCCCCACCAGTTGTCGATGGTCTTGCTGTCATTGAGGTTGTTGACGTCGCTGCGGCGCAGGACCTTGTCGCCACTCATCACGAACAGTGGCGAGAAGTTGCCGGTTTTCGCGGCATTCAGGTCCGGCAGGGTTTTCAGGGCTGCGTAGCTGGCGGGTGCGGGGAGGTTGCCGCTGAGGTAGCTGGCGAAGATTTCGTCTGCCGAACTCTGCACTGCCATCTTCACCTGCTGGCGATTGCGATGGTCGACGCTGTCGAAGTAGCGCTTGTCGCCATAGGCGTGCCAGCGATCGCCCAGGGCGTTGCTGACATTCAGGCCGAACTTGCTGTCCTCGTCATGCATGAAGCGGGTAATCAGCGAACCCAGGTCGCTGGGGGTGACGACTGCCGCCACCTGTTTGCGCGGCACCCGTACGTGGCCGGAGGAGAACAGATCGGTGAGGAAATGGTCGGCGAAGGCGTTCATTGCGTAAGCCAGTTCCAGTTGCTTGTCGTCCGCGCTCTTGCCCGCCAGTACCGCTTGCTGCAGCGCTGCGGTATGGCCTGCGGTGTAGGCAGCCAGGGCCCATTCGCCGAAGTGATCGGCGTTGTTGGCCGCCAGCTTCAGGTAGCGCCCCAGGGGGAACAGGGCGGATACCACGCTGCCGCCGCCGGTAATCTTGTTCCACTCCTCGGACAGGGTGTCGCCCAGGGCGTCATAGGCTTCATGGGGCTGCTTGCCGTCGCGGATCGCCTGGTTGGCGGCGACGATTTCCTTTTGCATCACCGCAAGGATCTGCCGGGCTTCGTCTTTCGCCGCCGGCAGTACCGCAAGGGAGTTGAACGCCGCGATAAAGCGCTGTACTCGATCACTGGGGGTTGCGCCTTCGCAGATCGGCTGCTCGGGAATGCCATAGAAGTCGCCCCCCAGGGCCACCACCTGGCCGTAGGTCAGCGCCAGGCCGTTAGGCAGGTGCAGTTCGACCTGCCACGCCGGGATGGCCGGTGCATCCTTGACGAAGCGCAGCAGGGTGCTGTCGCCGATGGCTGTGTGTTCGCCGCCCTCGAAACGCAGCTGTGGCTGGCCCTTGGTGGCTTTTTGTGCAGAACGAGGCAGGTCTTCCGGGCGGTGGTACTTGATGGTGTGGTGGCCATCGGCGACCAGTACCAGGGTGTCGCCATCGCCGGAAATGGCGATGCCTTGTTCACTGAACAGGCGGTCCAGGTCGGCGACGATCTTGCCCGCGTGTTGTGGCTGTTGCTGCTTCTGTGCAGAGAGTCCTGACATTTCTAGCTCCTTGATATGTCATGGGGATATTTCCTTATTTAACTGTATGCATATACAGTTAAATCGAGCATAGAGGAAAACGTTTTCCCGTCAAGAAGCGAATGCACCGCTGCAGCATTTTTTCTTTCGCCCCGCAATGGAGCCGCAGGCTGGGTACTGCGTGGGGCAGGCGGGCCCCGGGGCAGCGAGGCTCCAGACGCCAGCGTGCGGATTGAATTATCATTAGCGCCCTAACGACAGGCTCAAGGTCCACCCGCCCATGCTGGCTATTTTTCTCGAAACCCTGACGATCACGGCGCCGGTCTTTGCCATGTTGCTGCTCGGCCTGTTGCTCAAGCGGGTGGAGTGGATCGACGACAACTTCATTCATACGGCCTCGGCCCTGGTGTTCAACGTCACCATGCCGGCGCTGCTGTTTCTCGGCATTGTCCATGCCGACCTGCATTCATCGTTGAAACCCGGGGTGCTGATCTATTTCTCCTTGGCCACCCTGGCGTGCTTTGGGCTGGCCTGGGGCTGGGCGATCTGGCGTTGCCCCAAGGCCGACCGCGGGATCTATACCCAGGGCGCGTTTCGCGGCAATAACGCGATCATCGGCCTGGCCCTGGCTGCCAGCATGTACGGCGATTACGGCATTTCCCTGGGCGCAGTGCTCGCAGCCCTGGTGATCCTGTTCTACAACACCCTCTCGACCATCGTCCTGGCGGTCTACAGCCCGGTGATCAAGTCCGATCCCTGGAGCATCTTCAAGAGCGTTGTCAGCAACCCGCTGATTGTCAGTGTGCTGGTGGCCGCACCGTTCGCCTACTGGCAGATCGGCATTCCCAACTGGCTGGAAACTTCGGGGCGCTACCTGGCGCAGATGACCCTGCCCCTGGCGCTGATCTGCATTGGCGGCACCTTGTCCCTGGCAGCCTTGCGCAACAGCGGCGAACTGGCGATGAGCTCCAGTTTGCTGAAGATGGTCAGCCTGCCGGCCTTGGCGACCCTGGGGGCCTGGCTGTGCGGGTTTCGCGGGGCGGAGTTGGGGATCCTGTTCCTGTACTTTGGCAGCCCCACCGCGGCGGCCAGTTTTGTCATGGCCCGGGCGGCCAATGGCAACCACGAACTGGCGGCGGCGATCATCGTCATCACCACGGTGATGGCGGCGGTGACCACCAATATCGGGATTTTCCTGTTGCAGTGGGGTGGGTGGATCTAGGCTTTGCCGCGAGCCGGCTCCTGCACGGCTATTGCGTAGGAGCCGGCAGCAGGTTCACTGCGGTTGCTGATAGGTGTCTATCACTTCCTGGGCCGCGCGAAACGCATCGATGGCCGCCGGCACTCCGGCATACACCGCGCAATGCAGCAGCGCTTCACGAATCTCTTCGACACTGCAGCCGTTGTTCAGTGCGCCGCGCACGTGGCCCTTGAGTTCCTGTGGGCACTTGAGTGCGGTCAGGGTCGCCAGGGTGATCAGGCTGCGGGTCTTGAGCGGCAGGCCCTCACGGTTCCATACACCGCCCCAGGCATGCTCGTTGACGAAGTCCTGCAAGGGCTGGGTGAATTCGGTGGCGTTGCCCAGGGCGCGATCGACGAACGCATCGCCCATGACCTGGCGACGCATCTGCAATCCGCTTTTCTTGTTCTCGCTCATGGTGCTTCCTTCTTGTGTTGGCGGCGCCAGGCTCGCAGCGAACTGAACAGCAGGAACGCCACCAGCGCTGGCAGGACGAAAAACAGCATCAGGTGTTCCAGCTTGCCGGCCAGAGGCATGCCGGTGGTGAAGGACACCACATGCAGCCCGTAAGCCAGGTACAAGCCCAGAAACAGCAGGCCTTCGGCCCGGGTCACGCGGTATCCGGAATAGAACACCGGCAGGCACAGCACGGCCACGCCGAGCATGACCGGCAGGTCGAAGTCCAGGGCATTGGGCGAGACCGAAAGAGGTGTCGGTGCCACCAGGGCGGTGAAGCCCAGCACTCCCAGCAGGTTGAACAGGTTGCTGCCGATGATGTTGCCCACGGCAATCTCGCGCTGGCCGCGCAGGGCCGCCAGCAGCGAAGTGGCGAGTTGGGGCAGGGAGGTGCTGACGGCGATCACGGTCAGGCCCATGACCCGCTCGGAAAGCCCCAGATCGTCGGCCACGGAGACGGCGGCGCCCAGCAGCAAGTGCCCGGCGAAGACCAGCAGGCCGAGGCCGAGCAGGACCATCAGCAGGCTGCTGATGCGCGGTGCCCAACTGCGCTGGCCGGCTGGTGCGGGTGAGTGGGGGCGGTGCGAATGGCGGGACTGGCGCAACAGCAGGCCCAGGTACAGCACCAGGGCTGCCAGCAGGATCAGGCCGTCGCTGGGGCTGAGTTGTTCGTTGTAGGCCAGCACGAACACCAGCAGGCTGGCGCCGATCATCAGCGGGATGTCCAGGCGCACCAGTTGCCGCGAGACCCGCAGCGGGATGATCAGCGCGGACAGGCCGAGGGTCACCAGGATGTTGAAAATGCTGCTGCCGATCACGCTGCCCACGGCAATGTCGGTGTTGTCGGCCAGGGTCGCCTGCAGGCTGATGGCCATTTGTGGCGCGCTGCTGCTGAAGGCGACGATGCTCAGGCCGATGATCAGTGGGCGCATGTGCAGGCGTGCAGCCAGGCGGATGGCCGCGCGCACCAGCAGTTCGGCGCCGGCGATCAGCATCACCAGGCCGCTGATGAGCTGGATCAGGCTGAGCAGGGGCAGTTCGGCAAAAGCGGTAATGGCGTGGGCTCCCGGGGTCAGTCGCTGAGGGCTTGGACGCGGACTTTGGCAGTTCCGCTGCGTAGCATGTCCAGTTGTTGGGCGGCGGCGCGGGACAGGTCGATCAGGCGGCCTCGGGTGTGCGGGCCTCGGTCGTTGATACGTACCACGACGCTCTTGTCGTTGCCCAGGTTGGTGACCTGTACCCGGGTGCCGAATGGCAGTTCGCGGTGGGCGGCGGTCAGGCCGTTCTGGTCGAAGGGCTCGCCACTGGCAGTGCGATTGCCGTGGTGCCGAGCGCCGTAATAGGAGGCGGTGCCGGTTGCGTCATAACCCCGGGGGTCGATGACGTGGCTGGTGGCGCAGCCAGTGAGCAGAGCGAGCAGGGCGCTAGTGGCAACCAGACGCTTCATTCGGGAGCTCCGATGGTTGATGTGGCGAGGGAGCATACTCCCGCTGGTCTGTCTGGCAGACCGCAAGCCGACGGCGATGTTCCTTGCTGGAGCGGCGCCGGCCGGTTTGCAGTCGCTGTCGGACCGAGCGGGAGCACGCTCCCTCGTCACGCGCAAGCGGCCGGGGCCGCTTGCGGTTAAACCCCGATCAGCCCTCGAGCTTGCTCTTCAGCAGCTCGTTGACCTGTTGCGGGTTGGCCTTGCCTTTGGATGCTTTCATCGCCTGGCCGACGAAGAAGCCGAACATCTTGCCGCGCTTGGCCTCATCGGCGGCACGGTACTGTTCGACCTGTTCGGCGTTGGCTGCGAGCATCTCATCGAGCACCGCAGAGATCGCGCCGCTGTCGGTGACTTGCTTGAGGCCACGCTTGTCGATGATCTCGTCGGCATTGCCTTCGCCATTGGCCATGGCTTCGAACACGGTCTTGGCGATCTTGCCGGAGATGGTGTTGTCCTTGATCCGCAACAGCATGCCGCCCAGTTGTTCGGCCGAGACCGGGGCTTCGTCGATTTCCAGGCCCTGCTTGTTCAGCAGGCTGCCCAGCTCGACCATGACCCAGTTGGCGGCGAGCTTGGCGTCACCGGCGATGCTGGCGACCTTCTCGAAGTAGTCCGCCTGCTCACGGCTGGTGGCCAGTACGCTGGCGTCGTAGACCGACAGGCCGAACTGCTCCTGGAAGCGCTCGCGTTTCTGTGGTGGCAGCTCAGGCAGGGTGGCGCGTACCTGGTCGAGGAAGGAATCCTCGATGACCACGGGCAGCAGGTCCGGATCGGGGAAGTAACGGTAGTCGTTGGCTTCTTCCTTGCTGCGCATCGGACGGGTCTCGTCCTTGTTCGGGTCGTACAGGCGGGTCTGCTGGATCACCTTGCCACCGTCCTCGATCAGCTCGATCTGGCGACGGATCTCGCTGTTGATGGCTTTCTCGATGAAGCGGAACGAGTTGACGTTCTTGATCTCGCAGCGGGTGCCGAACTCGACCTGGCCCTTGGGGCGGATCGACACGTTGCAGTCGCAACGCAGGGAGCCCTCGGCCATGTTGCCGTCGCAGATGCCCAGGTAGCGCACCAGGGCGTGGATCGACTTGACGTAGGCCACGGCTTCCTTGGCGCTGCGCATGTCAGGCTCGGAAACGATTTCCAGCAGCGGCGTGCCGGCACGGTTCAGGTCGATGCCGGTGGCGCCGTTGAACTCTTCGTGCAGGCTCTTGCCGGCGTCTTCTTCCAGGTGCGCGCGGGTGATCCCGACGCGTTTCATGGTGCCGTCTTCCAGGGGGATGTCCAGGTGGCCCTTGCCGACGATCGGCAACTCCATCTGGCTGATCTGGTAGCCCTTGGGCAGGTCCGGGTAGAAGTAGTTCTTGCGGGCAAACACGTTGTGCTGGCCGATCTCGGCGTCAACCGCGAGGCCGAACATCACCGCCATGCGCACCGCTTCCTGGTTCAGCACTGGCAGCACGCCGGGCATGCCCAGGTCGATCAGGCTGGCCTGGGTGTTGGGCTCGGCACCGAAGGCGGTGGAGCTACCGGAGAAAATCTTCGATTGAGTGGTGAGCTGGGTATGAATCTCCAGCCCGATCACGACTTCCCATTGCATGTGTGTCTCCTCAGAAGCCGGTTGGGGTGCGGGTGTGCCAGTCAGTGTTCAACTGATACTGGTGCGCAACGTTGAGCAAGCGGCCTTCCTGGAAATACGGAGCGAGCAGTTGCACGCCGACCGGCAAGCCGTCGACGAAGCCGGCCGGCATCGACAGGCCCGGCAGGCCCGCGAGGTTGGCGGTGATGGTGTAGACGTCTTCCAGGTATGCAGCGACCGGGTCGCTGCTCTTGGCGCCGAGCTTCCAGGCCGGGTTGGGCGTGGTCGGGCCGAGGATGATGTCGACTTCGTTGAACGCGGTCATGAAGTCGTTCTTCACCAGGCGACGGATTTTCTGCGCCTTGAGGTAGTAGGCATCGTAGTAGCCGGCGGACAGTGCGTAGGCACCGACCATGATCCGGCGCTGCACTTCGCTGCCGAAGCCTTCGCCGCGGGAGCGCTTGTACAGGTCTTCCAGGTTTTCCGGGTTCTCGCAACGGTAGCCGAAGCGCACGCCGTCGAACCGTGACAGGTTGGAAGAGGCTTCCGCCGGGGCGATCACGTAGTACGCGGGGATGGCGTGCTGCATGTTCGGCAGGCTGATTTCCTTGATCACCGCACCGAGCTTTTCCAGCTCCTTGATGCTGTTGTGGATCAGCTCGGCGATGCGCGGGTCCAGGCCGGCGCTGAAGTATTCCTTCGGCACGCCGATGCGCAGGCCCTGCAGCGAGCCGGTGAGGCCGGCGCTGTAGTCCGGCACCGGTTCATCGATGCTGGTGGAGTCGTTCGGGTCGAAGCCGGCCATGCCTTGCAGCAGGATCGCGCAGTCTTCGGCGGTGCGCGCCAGCGGGCCGCCCTGATCGAGGCTGGAAGCGTAGGCGATCATGCCCCAGCGGGAAACGCGACCATAGGTCGGCTTCAGGCCGGTGAGGTTGGTGAAGGCGGCGGGCTGGCGGATCGAGCCGCCGGTGTCGGTAGCCGTGGCGGCTGGCAGCAGGCGCGCAGCGACCGCGGCGGCGGAACCGCCGGACGAACCGCCGGGCACGTGTTCCAGGTTCCACGGGTTTTTCACCGCGCCGTACCAGCTCGACTCATTGGCCGAGCCCATGGCGAATTCGTCCATGTTGGTCTTGCCCAGGGTCACGGCCCCGGCAGCGGCCAGCTTGGCGACCACGGTGGCGTCGTAGGGCGCCTTGAAGTTGTCGAGCATCTTCGAGCCGCAGCTGGTGCGGATGCCCTGGGTGCAGAACAGATCCTTGTGGGCGATTGGCGCGCCCAGCAGGGCACCGCTCTCACCATTGGCGCGACGCTCGTCGGCGGCCTTGGCCTGGGACAGTGCCAGGTCCTGGGTGAGGCTGATGAAGCTGTTGATCTGCGGATCCAGCTGGGCGATGCGCGCCAGCAGGGTCTGGGTCAGTTCTACAGAGGAGAATTTCTTGTCGGCGAGGCCGCGGGCGATCTCGGCCAGAGTCATGTGATGCATTGCAGGCTCTTTCCCTTTAGTCGATGACTTTCGGAACCAGGTACAGGCCGCTTTCGACCGCTGGTGCGATGGACTGATAGGCCTCGCGATGATTGGACTCGGTCACAACGTCTGCGCGCAGGCGCTGGCTGGCTTCCAGGGGGTGGGCCAGGGGCTCGATACCGTCGGTATCGACTGCCTGCATTTCATCCACCAGCCCGAGAATGCTGTTCAGGGCGGAGGTGATGTGTGGAAGATCGCCTTCATTGAGCTTGATGCTGGCCAAATGAGCGATTTTTTCCACGTCGGAGCGTTCAAGCGCCATGGGATTCTCCAGTGGAAAACAAAAACGGATTTCGTCCGCGTGTTAGATTGTCGGAACACTACCGCATTTCTACGGTCTTATGGCCGCGATTGTGGGGGTTGGTGCACAGAAAAGCGGCCAATTTAACATATTGGCGCCTTGCCCAAAATCCCTGTCGTTGTTAGAGTTTGCCGCACTTTTTTACCCACGCGTTGCCTAGGGTCCCTTTCCCATGTTCAAGAAACTGCGTGGCATGTTTTCCAGCGATCTTTCCATTGACCTGGGCACTGCCAACACCCTTATTTACGTGCGCGAGCGCGGTATTGTCCTGAATGAACCATCGGTTGTGGCCATTCGGACCCACGGTAATCAGAAAAGTGTTGTCGCGGTTGGTACTGAGGCCAAGCGCATGCTCGGTCGTACCCCGGGCAACATCGCAGCCATTCGTCCGATGAAAGACGGCGTGATCGCCGACTTCAGCGTTTGCGAAAAGATGCTGCAGTACTTCATCAACAAGGTTCACGAAAACAGCTTTCTGCAGCCCAGCCCACGTGTGCTGATCTGCGTTCCATGCAAGTCCACCCAGGTTGAGCGTCGCGCCATCCGTGAATCGGCCCTTGGCGCCGGTGCCCGTGAAGTGTTCCTGATCGAAGAGCCGATGGCCGCTGCGATCGGTGCCGGCCTGCCGGTTGAAGAGGCCCGCGGTTCGATGGTCGTGGACATCGGTGGTGGTACCACTGAAATCGCCCTGATCTCCCTGAACGGTGTGGTCTACGCCGAATCCGTACGGGTTGGCGGCGACCGTTTCGACGAAGCGATCATCACCTACGTGCGTCGCAACTACGGCAGCCTGATCGGTGAGTCCACCGCCGAGCGCATCAAGCAGGAAATCGGCACCGCCTACCCGGGCGGCGAAGTGCGTGAAGTCGACGTCCGCGGCCGTAACCTGGCCGAAGGCGTGCCACGTGCCTTCACCTTGAACTCCAATGAAGTGCTGGAGGCTCTGCAAGAGTCTCTGGCAACCATCGTTCAGGCGGTGAAAAGCGCCCTGGAGCAATCGCCTCCGGAACTGGCCTCGGACATCGCCGAGCGCGGCCTGGTGCTGACCGGTGGTGGCGCGCTGCTGCGTGATCTGGACAAGCTGCTGGCCCAGGAAACCGGCCTGCCGGTGATCGTTGCCGAAGACCCGCTGACCTGTGTCGCTCGCGGCGGTGGCCGTGCATTGGAAATGATGGACAAACACACCATGGACCTGCTTTCCAGCGAATAACTTCGCCGGTTGCATCTATGCTGTTGCGCTCACAGGCAGCACTTTGCAGTGCTGCCTGTGGCGTTTATCTTCTGTCAATCTGCATCCAGGCCGGTTTGATGCCGTATGAATAAACACAACATTTGCCTGGGAGGAGCGGCCTATTAAACCGCTTTTCGCCAAAGGCCCCTCATTAGGCGTGCGCCTCCTGGTGCTGGTCGTTCTCTCGGTCGCACTGATGGTGGTCGATGCCCGCTTCACACTGCTCAAGCCAGTGCGTAGCCAAATGTCGCTGGTGTTGATGCAGTCCTACTGGATCACCGACCTGCCGCAGCGGCTATGGCAAGGCGTGGCCAGTCAATTCGGCAGCCGTACCGAGCTGGTCGCTGAAAACGAAAAACTCAAGACCGAAAACCTGCTGCTGCAGGGGCGCATGCAAAAGCTCGCGGCCCTCACCGAGCAGAACGTGCGCCTGCGCGAGTTGCTCAATTCCTCGGCACTGGTCAACGAGAAGGTTGAAGTGGCCGAGTTGATCGGCATGGACCCGAACCCCTTTACCCACCGCATCATCATCAACAAGGGTGAGCGCGATGGCGTGTTCCTCGGCCAGCCGGTGCTCGATGCCCGTGGCCTGATGGGCCAGGTGGTGGAGTTGATGCCCTACACCTCCCGCGTACTGCTGCTCACTGACACCACCCACAGCATTCCGGTGCAGGTCAACCGCAACGGCCTGCGCGCCATCGCCAGCGGCACCGGCAATCCGGAGCGCCTGGAGTTGCGCCATGTGGCCGACACCGCGGATATAAAGGAAGGCGATCTGTTGGTCAGCTCCGGTCTGGGCCAGCGTTTCCCCGCTGGCTACCCGGTGGCCACGGTCAAGGAAGTGATCCACGACTCCGGCCAGCCGTTCGCCATTGTGCGGGCGGTACCCACCGCTGCGCTGAATCGCAGCCGCTACCTGCTGCTGGTATTCAGCGATCCGCGTACCGCCGAAGAGCGTGCCAACGACGCCGCCCAGGCCCAGGAAGCCCAGGACCAGCAGGGCGCCGGCGCCGCGCCAGTGGTCCCGGCCACCGTGCCCAAGCCGGCCGCGGCGGCAAACGCCGGGGCTGCGCCCGCCACTGCGACTCCTGCTGCGCCGGCGACCCCGGCCAAACCCGCGGCTCACGCTCCGGCCAAGCCGGTCCATAAACCTGTGGTGAAACCGGCCGCTGCCAAACCACCGGCAGCAGCACCGGCTACCACCGGAGGAAGAGAATAATGGCGGGTAGCACCTATTCGCGAAATGGCTGGATCGTCTGGTTGACCTTCCTTATCGGGCTGCTGCTGAGCGTCTCGCCCTTGCCGCAGTTCATGGAGATCCTGCGTCCGCTGTGGCTGGCGCTGTTGCTGGCGTTCTGGGCCCTGGCCCTGCCGCACAAGGTCGGCATGGTCACTGCCTGGTGCCTGGGGCTGGCAGAGGATGTGCTCTACGGCACCCTGCTGGGGCAGAATGCCCTGATCCTGACGCTGATCACCTTCCTTGTACTGTCTCTGCAACAGCGCCTGCGGATGTTCCCGATGTGGCAGCAGAGCCTGGTGATCCTGGTGATCTTCGGCCTGGCGCAGTTGGTGCAACTCTGGCTCAGCGCCCTGACCGGCAACCGCCAGCCGACCCTGGCCCTGGTGCTGCCGGCCCTGGTCAGTGCCTTATTGTGGCCCTGGGTCAGCTTCGGCCTGCGCGGCTTGCGTCGACGTTTCAAAATCAATTAATTCGGTCAGGCATTGGCCCGCACCTCGACAGGGAGATGTCTTGATGAATCCGCTTTACCTCGCTTCCGGTTCGCCTCGTCGGCGTGAGTTGCTGACGCAGATCGGCGTGCCGTTCACCGCCATCAGTGCGGACATCGATGAAACCCCGCTAGCCGATGAGTCACCTGCCGCCTACGTCGAGCGCCTGGCCCGAGGCAAGGCTGCGGCGGGGCGCGGGCTGATCACCAGCAGTGAATCCCAGGCCCCGGCCTGTGTGCTGGGGGCCGACACCGCGGTGGTGCTCGATGGGCGGATTCTCGGCAAACCGCTGGATCAGGCTGATGCGTTGCAGATGCTCATGGCGCTTTCGGGGCGTGAGCATGAAGTGTTCACCGCCATTGCCCTGCTTGACGGTGAACGCTGCGAGTCGCGAGTGGTGCGCAGCCTGGTACGTTTTCGCCCGATCTCACCTGCAGAGGCCGCGCTCTACTGGGCCAGTGGCGAGCCCTGCGACAAAGCCGGTGGCTATGCTATCCAGGGACTGGCAGCGGTGTTCGTCGCCGGCCTCAATGGCAGTTATTCCGCGGTGGTCGGCTTGCCGGTGTGCGAAACCGCAGAACTGCTCGGGCATTTCGGCATACCCTGTTGGCAAAACCTTCCAGTGCGCTAAAGCGCCGTACCCGATTGCTGCGGCCCTCTATGAACACGCCTGAACGAGACACTGCCATGAGTGAAGAGATTCTGATCAACATCACGCCGATGGAATCACGCGTGGCGGTGGTCGAAAACGGAGTGCTGCAAGAGGTTCACGTCGAGCGCACCCAGCGCCGGGGGATCGTCGGCAACATCTACAAGGGCAAGGTGGTGCGGGTCTTGCCGGGCATGCAGGCGGCCTTCGTCGACATCGGCCTGGACCGGGCGGCGTTTATCCACGCCTCGGAAATTTCCACCCGCGAAGGCACGGCGGTAGAGAGCATCAGCGCTCTGGTGCACGAAGGGCAGAGCCTGGTGGTGCAAGTCACCAAGGACCCCATCGGTTCCAAGGGCGCGCGCCTGACCACTCAGTTGTCGATCCCTTCCCGCTATCTGGTGTACATGCCGCGTACCGCCCATGTCGGTATCTCGCTGAAGATCGAGGACGAAGCCGAGCGTGAGCGCCTGAAGCAGGTCGTCAGTGATTGCGTGGCCCAGGAAGGCATCAAGGAGGCCGGTGGTTTTATCCTGCGCACCGCCGCCGAAGGCGCCGGGGCCGATGAGATCATGATGGACATCCGTTACCTGCGCCGGCTCTGGGACCAGATCGGCGCGCAGATCAAGACCATCGGCGCGCCCAATGTGATCTACGAGGACCTGGGCCTGGCGCTGCGCACCCTGCGCGACCTGGTGAGCCCGAAGATCGAGAAGATCCGCATCGACTCCCGGGAAACCTTCCAGAAGACCACGGTGTTCGTGGCCGAACTGATGCCGGAAATCGCCGACCGCCTGGAGCACTACCCCGGCGAGCGGCCGATCTTCGACCTGTACGGCGTCGAGGACGAAATCCAGAAAGCCCTGGAGCGCAAGGTGCCGCTCAAGTCCGGAGGCTACCTGGTGGTAGACCCGGCGGAAGCCATGACCACCATCGACGTCAACACCGGAGCCTTCGTCGGTCATCGCAACCTTGAGGAAACCATCTTCAAGACCAACCTCGAGGCGGCCACCGCCATTGCCCGGCAACTGCGCCTGCGCAACCTGGGCGGGATCATCATCATCGACTTCATCGACATGGAAGACGAGGAGCACCAGCGCCAGGTATTGCGCACCCTGGAAAAGCAGCTGGAGCGTGACCACGCCAAGACCAACATCATCGGCATCACCGAGCTGGGCCTGGTGCAGATGACTCGCAAGCGTACCCGCGAGAGCCTGGAGCAGGTGCTGTGCGAGCCTTGCAGCAGTTGCCAGGGTCGGGGCAAGTTGAAAACCCCGGAAACCGTCTGTTACGAAATATTCCGAGAAATCCTCCGCGAGGCCCGGGCTTATCAGGCAGAAGGGTATCGGGTGCTGGCCAATCAGAAGGTGGTCGACCGGCTGCTGGACGAAGAGTCGGGCAACGTGGCGGAGCTGGAGGGTTTTATCGGCCGGACCATCAGGTTCCAGGTCGAAACCATGTATTCCCAGGAACAATACGACGTGGTGCTGCTCTGATTCCGCGTGTTCTACATCCGTGGAAATGGCTGGCTTCAGCTTTTTGCATGACTTTTACCCTGGGAGCCAACTGAAATGGAGCGGCTGATGCGCCTGTTCACCACGCTGATTCGCTGGGGGCTTGGCTTCTGTGCGCTGGCGCTGGTGGCGACTGCCTTGTATGTCAGTCTGGGCCGGGAACTGACCCCGCTGGTGGCCGAGTACCAGCCCGAGGTCGAGGCCAAGGTGCAGCAGGCCGTGGGCTTGCCGGTGCATATCGGTAGCCTGGAGGGGCGCTGGAGCGGCTTGTCGCCGATCCTGCTGGCCCACGACGTGCAGGTGGGCGAGGGCGCCAATGCGCTGCGCCTGGATCAGGTGAGCGTGGCGCCGGATATGCTCGGCAGCCTGCTGGCCCGTGACCTGCGGATCGGCCGCCTGGAGCTCAGCGGCCTGAGCCTGAGCCTGAAAGAGGGCGCGGACGGCCAGTGGCAGCTTGAAGGCCTGCCGGTGCAACAGGACCAGCCGATGGACCCCCAGCAGTTGCTGGGCCGCCTGCAACAGGTTGCCGAGCTGTCGCTGCTGGACAGCCAGGTCACCTTGCAGCCTCTGGACCACCAGCCCGTGGCCCTGACCTACGTCGGGCTCAATCTGCGCAGCGGTACCAGCCGCCAGCGCCTGGACCTGCGCCTGACGCTGCCGGACGGCCAGCCCCTGGCAATGAACCTGCGGACCAGGATGCGGGCCGAGGCCTGGCGCGATGCCCAGGCCGACTTGTACCTGAGCCTGCCGCAAAGCGACTGGTCGCGTTGGGTGCCGGCCCGGCTGACCCGGGAGTGGAAGCTCTCCGAGCTCAAAGCGGGTGGCGAGCTGTGGCTGAAGTGGGCCAAGGGTGGGGTGCAAAACGCCACGCTGCGCTTGAATGCCCCGCAATTCACCGGGGCCTATGCCGAGCGCACGCCGGTGTCCCTGAGCAACCTGGCGTTGAATGCCTACTTCCAGCGTGATGAGCAGGGCCTGCAGGTGCAGCTTGACTCCCTGGCGCTGAACCTCGGCGAGACCCGCTGGGAATCCCGTGTGCAGGTGCAGCAGCGCAACGCGACCGAGCAGCAGGAAGAACTCTGGCATGTGCAGGCCGACCGCCTGGACCTGAAGCCGATCACCCCGATCCTCGATGCCCTGGCCCCCTTGCCGGAAGGCCTGGCCACGGCCATCGACCGACTGAAAGTCACTGGCGGCCTGCGCAACGTGCTGCTCGACTATCGTCCCCAGAACAGTGGCGACCAGCGCCTGAGCTTCGCCGCGAACCTCGACCGGGTTGGCTTCGATGCCTATCACGGTGCTCCGGCAGCGCGAAATGTCAGCGGCAGCATCAGCGGCGACCTGGGCAAGGGCGAGCTGCGCATGGACAGCAAGGATTTCTCCCTGCACCTGTACCCGATCTTCGCCAAGCCCTGGCAGTACATCCAGGCCAACGCCACCCTGACCTGGAAGCTCGACAAGGAAGGCTTCACCCTGATTGCCCCCTACCTGAAGGTGCTGGGCGAAGAGGGCAAGATCGCCGGCGACTTCCTGATCCGCCTGCATTTCGACCACAGCCAGGAAGACTACATGGACCTGCGAGTCGGCCTGGTGGACGGCGATGGGCGCTACACCGCCAAGTACCTGCCCCAGGTGCTCAACGCCGGTGTGGATGAATGGCTGCGCACGGCGATCCTCAAGGGCGCCGTGGACCAGGGCTTCTTCCAGTACCAGGGTTCGCTCAACCATGACGCCGTCGAGGCCGCCCGCAGCATCAGCCTGTTCTTCAAGGTGCATGACACCGAGCTGGCGTTCCAGCCGGGCTGGCCGCACTTGACCAAGGTCAGCGGTGATGTGTTCATCGAAGACAGCGGCGTGCGCATCGTCGCCAGCAAAGGCCAGTTGCTGGACACCAAGGTGCGGGATGTCTTCGTCAACATTCCCCATGCTGCCAGCGGGCAGGAAAGCCACATGTACATCGATGGCGCCTTTGCCGGTGGCCTGGGCGATGGCGTGAAAATTCTCCAGGAAGCGCCGATCGGCACCGGCTCGACCTTTGCCGGCTGGTATGGCGAGGGCGATCTGCAAGGCAAGCTGGATCTGGATATTCCCCTGGCCAAGGGCCAGGAGCCGAAGATCGTGGTGGCGTTCAAGACCGACAAGGCGCGCCTCAAACTCAGTGAGCCTGAGCTGGAACTGACCCAGCTCAAGGGTGATTTCCGCTTCGATAGTGCCAAGGGCCTGAGTGGCGAGGGCATCAGTGCCCAGGCGTTCGAGCGGCCGGTCACGGCGCAGATTTTCGCCGATGGCAAGCCGGGCAAACCCAACACTCGAGTGGTTGCCAAGGGCCAGGTTGCGGTCAAGAAACTTACCGACTGGTTGCAAGTCGGCCAGCCGTTGCCGGTGTCCGGCGAGGTGCCCTACCAGTTGCAACTGAACCTGGACGGAGCCGACAGCCAGCTGATGGTCAGTTCCAGTCTCAAGGGCGTAGCGGTGGACCTGCCGGCGCCGTTCGGCATGGCGGCCAGCACCGGGCGCAACAGTGTATTTCGCATGACTCTGCAAGGGGCCGAGCGGCGCTACTGGTTCAACTACGGCGAACTGGCCGACTTCACCTTTGCGGCGCCCAGCGGCAAGCTCGCCGAGGGGCGAGGCGAGCTGTTCCTCGGCGATGGCGCGGCCTTGCTGCCGCCGGGTAAAGGGCTGCGGATACGAGGGATTCTCTCCGAGCTGGATGTGGAACCCTGGAAAGCCCTGGTGGATCGCTACGCCGGGCAGGACCCGGGAGGCAGCGCCAAACAACTGCTCAGCAGTGCGGACTTCAAGGTCGGCAAGCTCAGTGCCTTCGGCACCACCCTGGACCAGGTCAACCTGTTGCTGGCGCGCAAGCCCGCTGCCTGGGAGTTGCAGATCGACAGCCAGCAGGCCAAAGGCAAGGTCGGGATTCCCGATGCCAAGGCGGCGCCGATGGCCATCGACATGGCGTACGTGCGCCTGCCGGCTGCCGATCCGGCAGCGCAGGCCGATGAAAATGCGCCCGACCCCCTGGCCTCGGTAGATCCCAAGAGCGTTCCGCCCCTGGATATTTCCATTGCCCAGCTGTTCCAGGGCCAGGACCTGATCGGCCGCTGGGCGCTCAAGGTGCGGCCGACGTCCAGGGGCATGGTCTTCAATGGCCTGGACCTGGGCCTCAAGGGCATGCAGTTGCAGGGCGAGGGCGGCTGGGAAGGCCAGGCCGGTGCCAGCAACAGTTGGTACCGGGGCCGCATTGGCGGCAAGAACCTGGCGGACGTGCTCAAGGGCTGGGGCTTCGCCCCGACCGTGACCAGTGAAGATTTTCACCTGGACGTCGATGGCCGTTGGCCGGGCTCGCCGGCCTGGGTGGGCTTGAAGCGCTTCTCCGGCAGCCTGGACGCTACCCTGCGCAAGGGCCAGTTTGTCGAAGTCGAGGGCGGGGCCCAGGCCTTGCGGGTGTTCGGCCTGCTCAACTTCAACTCCATCGGTCGCCGCCTGCGCCTGGACTTCTCCGACCTGTTCGGCAAGGGCCTGAGCTATGACCGGGTCCGGGGCGTGCTGGCGGCGAGCAATGGCGTTTACGTCACTCGCGAGCCGATCACCCTGACCGGGCCGTCGAGCAACCTGGAGCTCAATGGCACCCTGGACATGGTGGCCGACCAGGTCGACGCCAAGCTGCTGGTGACCCTGCCGGTGACCAATAACCTGCCGATTGCCGCGCTGATTGTCGGTGCGCCGGCGGTGGGCGGGGCGTTGTTCCTGATCGACAAGCTGATCGGTGACCGCGTGGCGCGCTTCGCCAGCGTCAAATACAACGTCAAAGGCCCATGGAAAGAGCCGAAAATCACCTTCGACAAACCGTTTTGAGAATCCTCGATTCGCGCCTATGGAGTAGCATGGCGGCCTACCCTACAAGGAGTTCGCCATGTCTCTTGCGGTGATTCAAATGGTCAGCCAGAGCGATGTCCTGGCCAATCTGCAGCAGGCTCGGAGCCTGCTCGAACAGGCTGCTGCCGGCGGTGCAAAGCTGGCCGTCCTGCCGGAAAACTTCGCCGCCATGGGGCGCCGCGACATGGCGGCCATCGGTCGCGCCGAAGCGCTGGGCGAAGGTCCGATCCTGCCATGGTTGAAACAGGCCGCCCGCGACCTCAGGTTATGGATAGTGGCCGGCACCTTGCCGTTGCCCCCCGTCGATCAGCCCGAGGCCAAGTCCAATGCCTGTTCGTTGCTGCTGGATGACCAGGGGCAGTTCGTGGCGCGCTACGACAAGCTGCACCTGTTCGATGTCGATGTGGCGGACAATCGCGGACGCTACCGTGAATCCGATGACTATGCTCATGGAGACCGGGTGGTGGTGGCGGATACGCCGGTGGGAAGGGTCGGCCTTACAGTCTGTTATGACCTGCGCTTTCCCGAGCTGTACAGCGAGTTGCGCGCCGCTGGCGCCGAGTTGATCACCGCGCCTTCGGCGTTTACCGCGGTCACCGGTGCGGCCCATTGGGAGGTGCTGATTCGCGCCCGTGCCATCGAGACCCAGTGCTATGTGCTGGCGGCGGCCCAGGGCGGCGTGCATCCCGGCCCACGGGAAACCTACGGCCATGCCGCGATCGTCGACCCCTGGGGGCGGATAGTGGCGCAACAGGATCAAGGTCAAGGCGTGCTGCTGGCCGAGCGCGACAGCAGTGAACAGGCGTCCATCCGGGCGCGGATGCCGGTGTTCAGTCACCGGCGCATTTTCTCGCAAGGCGTGCAACGGCTTGCATAAGTACGACGAATTTAAGGCCAAAACATATGAGCGGGTTGTTGTCCTCTGTCAGTGAACATCTACTAGCCCCGGGCGGCGTGACCATCGAAAGCTTGCAAGGCGTGCTGGGGGATCTGGCCGGCCCGGGCATCGATGCCGCCGATCTGTATTTCCAGGGGCAGATTTCCGAGTCCTGGTCCCTGGAAGACGGAATCGTCAAGGAAGGCAGTTTCAACCTCGACCAGGGGGTTGGGGTGCGTGCGCAATCCGGTGAGAAGACCGGCTTCGCCTACAGCAATTCCATCACCCTGGAAGCCCTGGGCCTCGCCGCCCGGGCGGCGCGCTCGATTTCCCGGGCCGGGCAAAACGGCACCGTGCAGGCGTTTTCGACCCAGGACGTGGCGCAGCTGTATGCGCCGGACAACCCCCTGGAAGTCATCAGCCGGGCCGAGAAGGTCGAGCTGCTCAAGCGCGTTGACGCCGCAACCCGCGCCCTGGATCCGCGCATCCAGCAGGTCAGCGTGAGCATGGCCGGGGTCTGGGAGCGGATCCTGGTGGCCTCTACCGATGGCGGCCTGGCGGCGGACGTGCGGCCGCTGGTGCGTTTCAACGTCAGCGTCATCGTCGAGCAGAACGGTCGCCGCGAGCGCGGTGGCCATGGCGGCGGCGGGCGTACCGACTACCGCTATTTCCTCAGCGAAGATCGGGCCATGGGCTATGCCCGTGAAGCCCTGCGCCAGGCGCTGGTCAATCTGGAAGCGATTCCGGCGCCGGCCGGAACCCTGCCGGTGGTGCTGGGCTCCGGCTGGTCCGGAGTGCTGCTGCACGAAGCCGTGGGCCACGGCCTGGAGGGCGACTTCAACCGCAAGGGCAGTTCGGCCTACAGCGGTCGCATGGGCGAAATGGTGGCTTCCAAGCTCTGCACCATCGTCGACGACGGCACCCTGGCCGGGCGCCGTGGTTCCCTGAGCGTGGACGACGAAGGCACCCCCACCGAATGCACCACGCTGATCGAGAACGGCGTGCTCAAGGGCTACATGCAGGACAAGCTCAATGCCCGGCTGATGGGCGTGGCCCGCACCGGCAACGGTCGCCGCGAGTCTTATGCGCACCTGCCGATGCCGCGCATGACCAACACCTACATGCTGGGTGGCGAAAGCGATCCGGCGGAAATCATCGCTTCGGTGAAGAAGGGCATCTATTGCGCCAACCTCGGCGGCGGCCAGGTGGATATCACCAGCGGCAAGTTCGTGTTCTCCACCAGTGAGGCCTACCTGATCGAGGACGGCAAGATCACCGCCCCGGTCAAGGGCGCGACCTTGATCGGCAACGGTCCGGAAGCCATGAGCCGGGTATCGATGGTGGGTAATGACCTGTCCCTGGACAGTGGCGTCGGCACCTGCGGCAAGGATGGGCAATCGGTGCCAGTGGGCGTCGGCCAGCCGACCCTGAAGATCGATGCGATCACCGTGGGTGGCACTGGGGCTTGAACAGGAGGGGGGCCGGGTGAGCTGCAGGGCAGCTCACCCGTGGCAAGGCTCAGCGCAGGCCGCGTTGAGTCTCGTCCAGCTCGCGGATGTACTTGAAGATTTTACGGCTTGAGGCCGGTGCCTTGTTATGCGCCAGCTCATGCTGGGCCTGACGGATCAGGGAGCGCAGTTGCTGGCGATCGGCGTCCGGGTATTCGCCGACGAACTTTTCCAGCACGTCATCGCCGCCGCCGATCAGGCGGTCGCGCCAACGCTCCAGGTTATGGAAGCGTTCGTTGTACTGCCGGGTGGAGGCATCGAGTTGGTCAAGCAGTTGCAGAATCGCGTCGGTGTCCTGGTCCCGCATCAGCTTGCCGATGAACTGCAGGTGGCGCTTTCGGGCGATATGGGCGACGTGCTTGGGTGCATCCGCCAGGGCCCGGCGCAAGGCGTCGGTCAGGGGCAGTTTGTTCAGCAAGTCGGGCTTGAGGGTGGTAAGGCGCTCGCCGAGATCAACCAGAGCATGCAGCTCGCGTTTGACCTGGGATTTGCTTTTCTCCCCATCGAGGGAGTCGTCGTAAGAATCAACCATGGTGGCAGTCCGCAAAGAAACGCCGCCATGATAACCAGTCGAGGGCCGCTTGTCCGGCCCGGTCGCTCGCCGGCCTTAATCGAAAGCAGAATTTGAGTGGAGAACAGCATGAGTGCAGCACAAAGCGTCGGCCCACAGGCTTTGCCGGCCCTGCAGGAGCAAGTCGAGCAGATCATCGCCGAGGCCAAGCGCCAGGGGGCCAGCGCCTGTGAAGTGGCGGTGTCCCTGGAGCAGGGGCTGTCGACTTCGGTGCGCCAGCGGGAAGTGGAAACCGTCGAGTTCAACCGCGACCAGGGCTTTGGCATCACCCTCTACCTGGGCCAGCGCAAGGGTTCGGCCAGTACGTCTGCCAGCGGCCCCGAGGCCATTCGCGAAACCGTGGCGGCGGCCCTGGCGATTGCCAAGCACACCTCCGAAGACGAAGCCTCGGGCCTTGCCGACGCGGCCTTGATGGCCAAGGACCTGCAGGACTTCGACCTGTTCCACGCCTGGGACATCACCCCCGAACAAGCCATCGAGCAGGCTCTGACCTGTGAGGCTGCGGCCTTTGCTGCCGACAGCCGGATCAAGAATGCCGACGGCACCACCCTCAGCACCCACCAGGGCTGTCGGGTGTATGGCAACAGCCACGGCTTCATTGGTGGTTATGCGTCCACCCGCCACAGCCTGAGCTGCGTGATGATTGCCGAGGCGGATGGCCAGATGCAGCGCGACTACTGGTACGACGTCAATCGCCAGGGCCAGTTGCTGGCCGACCCGGTGAGCATTGGCCAGCGTGCCGCCCAGCGCGCGGCCAGCCGGCTAGGTGCCCGTCCAGTGCCGACCTGTGAGGTGCCGGTGCTGTTTTCCGCAGAACTGGCCGGTGGCCTGTTCGGCAGTTTTCTCGGGGCGATTTCCGGTGGCAACCTGTACCGCAAGTCGTCCTTCCTCGAAGGCGCCCTGGGTCAACAACTGTTTCCGCAGTGGATGACCATCGATGAGCGCCCGCACCTGATGCGCGCCATGGGCAGTTCGGCTTTCGACGGCGATGGCCTGGCCACCTACGCCAAGCCGTTCATCCAGGACGGTGAGCTGGTGTCCTATGTACTGGGCACCTATTCCGGACGCAAGCTGGGCATGCCGAGCACCGCCAACGCCGGTGGCGTGCACAACCTGTTCGTCACCCATGGCGACGAAGACCAGGCCGCGCTGCTGCGGCGCATGGGCCGTGGCCTGCTGGTGACCGAGCTGATGGGCCATGGCCTGAACATGGTCACCGGGGACTACTCCCGCGGTGCGGCGGGTTTCTGGGTCGAGAACGGCGAGATTCAGTTCGCGGTGCAGGAAGTGACCATTGCCGGCAACCTGCGGGACATGTTCAAGCAGATCCTCGCAGTGGGTAACGACCTGGAGCTGCGTAGCAACATCCGCACCGGCTCGGTGCTGATCGAACGCATGACCGTCGCCGGCAGCTGACCGCGCCCAGCTTCACCCCCAACGCGCCACCTCCCCGAGGTGGCGCGTTTTTTATGGCCGCCATTTTTGTAGGAGCTGGCTTGCCAGCGAAAGCGTCCTGACATCCGGCACCAGGCTCAAGGGCTCATTCGCCGGCAAGGCGGGCCCTATAAGAGTTGGACAAAAATCATACAAGCCAGATTGATTTGATTCTCAATATCATTTAATAATGAAAATCATTATTCGATGAGCCCAGGTCATGAGTTCTGCCTTGCACGAGCAGCCTTACCTCGAAAGCTGGCGCTGGATGAGCCGCCAGATCCGTTGCGCACTGGAACCGGACGAACCCCGTCTGATCGAGCATTACCTCGCCGAAGGCCGCTACCTGGCCTGCTGTACCGCGATGTCGGCCTGGACCGTCGCTGAAACTTCCTTCCGTTTATTGATCGATACCGCAACCGATACAGCGCTGCCCTGGCATTGGCGCAGCCAGTGCCTGGACCAGGCCTGGCGGCCGTTGCGCGACATGGAGCGGTTGTCTTTGTGCAATTGCCGGCTCAAGCGCTGGCAGAGCCACGCCTGGCAGTTGGCGACCTGCTCGCTGCTGCCTTCCATTCCCCTGATAGAA
This sequence comes from Pseudomonas sp. NFPP25, assembly GCF_900116505.1. NCBI lineage: Bacteria > Pseudomonadati > Pseudomonadota > Gammaproteobacteria > Pseudomonadales > Pseudomonadaceae > Pseudomonas > Pseudomonas sp. NFPP25. The sequence goes on from NZ_FPBG01000003.1 coordinate 196,114, forward strand.
CTGGTGCAAGGATTTCCCGATGAGTAATACCCGTATCGAACGCGACAGCATGGGCGAACTGCAGGTACCGGAACTGGCCCTGTACGGCGCACAGACCCAGCGTGCGGTGGACAACTTCCCCATCAGCGGGCAACGCATGCCGGCAGCCTTCATCCGTGCGCTGATCCTGGCCAAGGCGGCTGCGGCCAAGGCCAACGTCGAACTGGGGCAGATCAGCGAAGCCCAGGGCAAGGCCATCGTCGATGCCGCCCAGGGTCTGCTGGAAGGTGATTTCATGCAGCACTTCCCGGTGGACATTTTCCAGACCGGCTCTGGCACCAGTTCCAACATGAACGCCAATGAAGTACTGGCAACCCTGGCCAGCCGCCTGCTGGGTGAACCGGTCAACCCCAATGACCATGTCAACTGCGGCCAGAGCAGCAACGACATCATCCCTACCACCATTCATGTCAGCGCCGCGCTGACCCTGCATGAGCAACTGCTGCCGGCCCTGGTGCATCTGGTGGAGGTCATCGAGCGCAAGGCGGTACAGGTGCACCCCTTCATCAAGACCGGCCGCACTCACCTGATGGACGCGATGCCGGTGCGCATGAGCCAGGTGCTGGAGGGCTGGGCGCAGCAACTCAAGGCCAATATCAGCCACCTGCAGGATCTGCTGCCGAGCCTGCAATCCCTGGCTCAGGGCGGCACCGCTGTGGGCACCGGGATCAATGCGCATCCCGAGTTCGCTGCGCGTTTCAGCCAGCAGTTGAGCAAGCTGACCCAGGTGCAATTCACCCCGGGCAAGAATCTTTTCGCCCTGATCGGCTCCCAGGACACTGCGGTGACGGTATCCGGCCAGCTCAAGGCTACCGCGGTGTCGTTGATGAAGATCGCCAACGACCTGCGCTGGATGAACTCCGGCCCGCTGGCCGGGCTCGGCGAGATCGAGCTGGAAGGTTTGCAGCCCGGTTCGTCGATCATGCCCGGCAAGGTCAACCCGGTGATTCCTGAAGCCACCGCGATGGTCGCCGCCCAGGTCATCGGCAACGACAGCACCATCACTGTGGCCGGGCAATCGGGCAACTTCGAGCTCAACGTGATGCTGCCGATCATTGCCCAGAACCTGCTGAGCAGCATCGAGTTGCTGGCCAACTCCAGCCGCCTGCTGGCGGACAAGGCCATCGCCAGCTTCAAGGTCAACGAACCCAAGCTCAAGGAAGCGCTGTCGCGCAACCCGATCCTGGTCACGGCGCTGAACCCGATCATCGGCTATCAGAAGGCTGCGCAGATCGCCAAGACCGCCTACAAGCAGGGGCGCCCGGTGATCGACGTGGCCCTTGAACATACCGATCTGCCACGCAGCCAGCTGGAGGTCCTGCTGGACCCGGAAAAGCTCACTGCCGGCGGCGTGTAACCCACCGACACCGCTTTGGAGGCTTACCATGGAGCACTGGAAACGCACGATCGAAAGGGCCAATCGCCTCTTTATGCAGGGCGAGCTGGTGGATGCTCGCGAGTTCTACCTGCAGGCGCTGGCCCTGGCCCAGGTGCTGTTCGAGCGCTGGTCGGATGCCGACGAAGCGGTGGCGGCCTGTGTGATTTCCCATCACAACCTGGCAGACCTGCACCTGCGCCTCAATCAGCCGGAGGAGAGCGCGGAATACCTCTGCGCCATCCATCAGCGGTTGCTGCAGACCATGCAGGACAGCCGCTTGCCCACAGCCCTGCGGGAAGCGGCCTTGCGCCAAAGCAGCAAGACCTACGTCGAACTGCTGAATTTCATCGGTGATCACGGCGAATACCCGCGCACTCACCGTTTGCTGGACAGCAACGTCGCGGGCCTGTCAGCCGACAGCCCGCAACCAGACAGCCCCTCTTACGGAGCCCATTGATATGTCCTTTACCTTGCCTGCACTGCCTTACGCCTACGACGCCCTGGAACCGCACATCGATGCGCAAACCATGGAAATCCACTACACCAAGCATCACCAGACCTACATCAACAACCTCAACGCCGCCGTCGAGGGGACCGAATGGGCAGGGTGGGAGGTGGAAAAGCTGGTAGCCAGCGTTCAGCAACTGCCGGAAAAACTGCGTGCTGCGGTGATCAACCAGGGTGGCGGGCATGCCAACCATTCGCTGTTCTGGGCGGTGATGACACCCGCCGGTGGCGGTCATCCCCAAGGCGCCCTGGGGCAAGCCATCGAGCAGCAACTGGGTGGTTTCGAGAGCTTCAAGGAAGCGTTCACCAAGGCCGCACTCACCCGTTTCGGCAGTGGCTGGGCCTGGCTCAGCGTGACACCGGAGAAGAAACTGGTGGTGGAAAGCAGCGGTAACCAGGACAGCCCGCTGATGAACGGCAATACGCCGATCCTCGGTCTGGATGTGTGGGAGCACGCCTACTACCTGCGCTACCAGAACCGCCGCCCGGAATACATCAACGCCTTCTACAACGTCATCAACTGGCCGGAAGTCGCTCAGCGCTACCAGGCCGCGATGGCTTGATACCTTTCCATCAAAACAAGATCTAAGGCCGACTATGGGCACTGAAACACTGGCAATCAGCAGCGGGCGAATGTTTCGTTATGCCTTCGGTTCGCTGTTGCTGTTGGCGGGCACGGCGTTGCTGGTGGCTCAAGGGTTGAGCTGGCTGAACCTGGAGCCGCGCTTGCTGCGCGCCTTGCAGGGCGGTTCGATCTGCGCGCTGGGCACGGCGCTGGGGGCGGTCCCGGTGCTGGTGATCCGGCGGATGCCGGTGGCGGTGAGCGACACCCTGCTGGGTTTTGGTGCCGGAGTGATGCTGGCGGCCACGGCATTTTCGCTGATCGTCCCCGGCATCGCTGCGGCCCAGGACCTGGGCTTGTCTGCCTGGGGCTCCAGCGGCCTGATCTGCGCCGGCATCATGCTCGGGGCCTTTGGCCTGTTCCTGGTGGATCTCAAGGTCTCGGGGGGCAGCCCGGAGGTGCTGGTGGGCACGCCAGAGCATCCGGTGATTGCCCCGCGTATCTGGCTGTTCGTCTTCGCCATCATTGCCCACAACATTCCTGAAGGGATGGCGGTGGGGGTGTCGGCCGGAGGCGGCATGCCGGATGCGGACAGCCTGGCCATGGGCATTGCCCTGCAGGATGTACCGGAAGGCCTGGTGATTGCCCTGGTATTGGCGGGGGCGGGGATGTCGCGGGTCAAGGCATTCCTGATTGGTGCGGCTTCAGGTCTGGTGGAACCGGTCTTTGCCTTGCTCTGCGCCTGGCTGGTGAGCCTGGCGCAGGTATTGCTGCCCTTGGGCCTGGCCCTGGCGGCGGGGGCGATGCTGCTGGTGGTCACTCATGAAGTGATTCCGGAGTCGCGTCGCAATGGCCATGACAAGCTTGCCAGCCTTGGCCTGTGTATCGGTTTCTGCCTGATGATGGTCATGGATACGGCACTCGCCTGAGAGCCGTATGGTGAGGGGCCCGCCCGGGTCTACTCGCCTTCGTCGAAGAAGTTGTTGATCAGTGCCACCAGCGCATCCATCGCTTCCTGTTCCTGCTCGCCTTCGGTCTTCAGGTGGATCCTGGTGCCCTTGCCGGCGGCCAGCATCATCATGGCCATGATGCTTTTGCCGTCGACCATGGAGTCCGGGGTCCTGCCGGCGCGGATCTGGCAGGGAAACTGCCCGGCCACGCCGACGAACTTGGCCGAGGCACGGGCATGCAGGCCCAGTTTATTGATGATCTCGATTTCCAGAGCTGGCATCGCGGGGTAGATCCTTTCAGCTAAGGTCGCGGTGGCGAACCTGGACGTTCTTCAGGGATTTTTGCAGGACCTGGCCCAGGCGCTCGGTTAGGTACACGGAGCGGTGGTGCCCGCCGGTGCAGCCGATGGCGATGGTCACATAGGCGCGGTTGCTGGCGGCAAAGCGTGGTAGCCATTTGAGCAGGTAGCTGGAGATGTCCTGGAACATTTCCTCGACATCGGGTTGCGCCGCCAGATACTCGGCCACGGGCGCATCCAGGCCTGATTGGGCGCGCAACTCGGGCTTCCAATACGGGTTGGGCAGGCAGCGCACGTCGAACACCAGGTCTGCATCTACCGGCATGCCGCGCTTGAAGCCGAAGGACTCCACCAGGAACGCGGTACCGGGTTCCGGCTGGTTCAACAGTCGCAGCTTGATGGTGTCGCGCAGCTGGTAAAGGTTCAGGTTGGTGGTGTTGACCTTGAGATCGGCCAGGTCGACGATCGGCCCCAGCAGTTGGGTTTCATCGTGGATGGCTTCGGCCAGGGAGCGGTTGGCGCTGCTCAGCGGGTGGCGCCGACGGGTCTCGGAGAAGCGCTTGAGCAGGGTCTCTTCGTCGGCATCCAGGTACAGCACATCGCACTGGATATGCCGGCTGCGCACTTCTTCCAGCAATTCGGGGAAGCGCGACAGATGACTGGGCAGGTTGCGGGCATCGATGGACACCGCCACCAGCGGTTGCGCCAGTTCGGTGTGGATCAACGCACGTTCAGCCAGTTCCGGCAGCAAGCCGGCTGGCAGGTTGTCGATGCAGTAGTAGCCGTGGTCCTCGAGAACATCGAGGGCGGTGCTTTTACCTGAGCCGGAGCGGCCGCTAACGATGATCAAACGCATGATTACTGACCGTTTTGCTCGTCCAGAACGACCTGATACAAGGCTTCGTTGCTGGTGGCGCTGCGCAGCCGGTCACGGACTTCCTTGCGATCGAGCATGCTGGCGATCTGCCGGAGCAGTTCCAGGTGTGCATCGGTCGCGGCTTCCGGAACCAGCAGGACGAACAGCAGGTCGACCGGTGCGCCATCAATGGCGTCGAAATCGATCGGAGCGTCCAGGTGCATCAGCGCACTGATGGGCGACTCGCAGCCTTTGAGGCGGCAGTGGGGAATGGCGATGCCGTTGCCAAAACCGGTGGAACCGAGTTTTTCACGGGCAATCAGGCTCTCGAAGACATCCTGCATCTCCAGATCAGGCACTTCACGGCTGATCAGGTTGGCAATTTGTTCGAGGGCGCGTTTTTTACTGCCGCCCGGCACGTTCACCAGGGAACGGCCGGGGGTCAGGATGCTTTCAAGTCGGATCATGGGAGGGGAGTGTTAGCGACCCGTGCCTTGGAGAAGGTGGAGTTGCTTTTCCTTATGCTTTTTCAGTTGGCGGTCAAGCTTGTCCGTGAGCAGGTCGATTGCGGCATACATATCGTCATGTTCTGCGTTGGCAACGACCTCCCCACCGTGGATGTGCAGGGTGGCTTCGATTTTCTGCTTCAGCTTCTCGACAGCCATGGTGACCTGCACATTGGTAATCTTGTCGAAGTGCCTCTCCAGCCGGTCGAGTTTTTCGCCGATGTAGACGCGCAGGGGTTCAGTCACTTCGAGTTGGTGTCCACTGATGTTGACTTGCATACAGCTTCTCCTTCGTTGCCAGTGCATAACGCGGCAGGCTGGGTTGCCTGCCACCTAGACTACGTTTGAAAACGACACCGGGCCCTTTTCAAACACACTCTGAAACGCTGTGGCCAGCCCTGCGGCTACATCAACCGCTTACGTTCGCTGGAAGGCGCGATCCCAAGGGATTCGCGGTACTTGGCGACGGTACGACGGGCTACCTGAATGCCTTGTGCCTCCAGTAAACCAGCGATCTTGCTGTCACTCAACGGCTTTTTCTGATTTTCCGCGGCCACCAATTTTTTGATGATCGCGCGGATCGCCGTGGACGAGCATTCACCGCCTTCCGAAGTGCTGACGTGGCTGGAGAAAAAGTATTTCAGCTCATATATGCCCCGTGGGGTATGCATGAATTTTTGCGTGGTCACCCGGGAAATCGTCGATTCGTGCATGCCCACCGCCTCGGCGATATCGTGCAGAACCAGCGGCTTCATCGCTTCATCGCCATATTCGAGAAAGCCGCGCTGGTGCTCGACGATCTGGGTGGCGACCTTCATCAGGGTTTCATTGCGGCTTTGCAGGCTCTTGATGAACCAGCGGGCTTCCTGCAACTGGTTGCGCATGAAGGTGTTGTCGGCGCTGGTGTCGGCGCGGCGTACAAAACCGGCGTACTGGGCGTTGACCCGCAGGCGCGGCACGGATTCCTGGTTCAGTTCCACCAGCCAGCGTTCGTTGTCCTTGCGCACTATGACGTCCGGGACCACGTATTCGGCTTCGCTGGATTCGATCTGCGATCCGGGGCGGGGGTTGAGGCTCTGCACCAGCTCGATGACCTGGCGCAGCTCATCTTCCTTGAGCTTCATGCGCCGCATCAGCTGGCTGTAGTCGCGGCTGCCCAGGAGGTCGATGTAGTCACTGACCAGGCGCTGGGCCTCGCCCAGCCAGGGCGTTTTCGCCGGCAACTGGCGCAGTTGCAGCAACAGGCACTCGCCCAGGTTGCGGGCGCCGATGCCCGCGGGTTCGAATTGCTGGATGCGGTGCAGGACGGCTTCTATCTCGTCCAGTTCGATGTCCAGTTCCGGATCGAAGGCTTCGAGGATCTCCTCGAGGGTTTCGTCCAGGTAGCCCTGATTGTTGATGCAGTCGATCAGGGTCACGGCAATCAGGCGGTCGGTGTCCGACATCGGCGCTAGGTTCAGTTGCCAGAGCAGGTGGCTCTGCAGGCTCTCGCCCGCGGAAGTGCGGGTGGTGAAGTCCCACTCGTCGTCATCGCTGCTGGGCAGGCTGCTGGCGCTGGTCTGGTAGACGTCTTCCCAGGCGGTGTCGACCGGCAGTTCGTTGGGGATGCGCTCGTTCCACTCACCGTCCTCGAGGTTGTCCACCGTGGGGGCGGTTTCCTGGTAGGAGGGCTCCTGGATCTCGGTATTGGGTTTGGACTCGGTGTTGTCGGCCAGGGGGTCGCTGTTGTCGAAGTCGTCGCCTTCTTCCTGGCGTTCGAGCATCGGGTTGGACTCCAGGGCTTCCTGGATTTCCTGTTGCAGGTCCAGGGTCGACAATTGGAGCAGGCGGATGGCCTGTTGCAGCTGCGGTGTCATCGTCAGCTGCTGGCCCATTCTAAGGACTAGCGATGGTTTCATGGCAGGGGCTTAACACCTTATTTGCCGGCGCACATGCGCCATCCACTACAGGGCGCCGGAGCGCCAAACATAAGCAAATTATATGCCTGAAACTGAAGTGTTTGCCTAGAGCGCTGTAACAATAAAGTTTGTAGGGTTTTATTGTTCCCGGCGCCCTGGCGTCCAGCCCAACACATCAGCCCTTACAGGCGGAACTCATGGCCCAGATAGACTTCCTTGACCAGTTCGTTGGCCAGGATGGTCTCGGAGTCGCCTTCGGCGATCAGTTGCCCGTCGTTGACGATGTAGGCGGTCTCGCAGATGTCCAGGGTTTCCCGGACGTTGTGGTCGGTGATCAGCACCCCGATGCCCTTGGCCTTGAGGTGGTGGATGATCTGCTTGATATCGCCCACCGAGATCGGGTCGACACCGGCGAAGGGTTCGTCCAGCAGGATGAACTTGGGCGCGGTGGCCAGGGCCCGGGCGATCTCCACGCGGCGCCGCTCACCACCGGACAGGCTCATGCCGAGGTTGTCGCGGATGTGGTTGATGTGGAATTCCTGCAGCAGGCTTTCCAGTTCCTGGCGACGGCCGGCCTTGTCGAGCTCCTTGCGGGTCTCGAGGATGGCCATGATGTTGTCTGCCACCGACAGCTTGCGAAAGATCGAGGCTTCCTGGGGCAGGTAGCCGATACCGGCGCGTGCTCGGCCGTGCATCGGTTGGTGGCTGACATCCAGGTCGTCGATCAGGACGCGGCCCTGATCGGCCTGGACCAGGCCGACGATCATGTAGAAGCAGGTGGTCTTGCCGGCGCCGTTGGGGCCGAGCAGGCCGACGATCTGACCGCTGTCGATGGACAGGCTGACATCACGCACGACCTGGCGGCTCTTGTAGCTCTTGGCCAGGTGCTGAGCTTTCAGAGTTGCCATTACTGGGCCTTTTGCTCGTCGGTTTTCTTTTTCGGCTGGATGACCATGTCGATCCGCGGACGCGGCGCGGTAACCGAGCTGCCATTGGCGCGACCGGCGTTGGCAACCTGCTTGACGGTGTCGTAGACGATCTTCTCGCCTTCGGTGGTATTACCGTCGTTGATGACCTTGGCCTTGTCGATCAGCACGATGCGGTTCTGCTGGGCATGGTACTGGATGGTCACGGCGTAGGCCTGGACCGGTTTCGGGTCGGTCTGCTTCTGCAGTTGCTCGAAGTAGGCGAGGTTGCCCACCGAGGTCACCACGTCGATTTCACCGGTCTTGGACCGGGTGATGGTCACGGTGTTACCGGTGATCTTCATCGAGCCCTGGGTGATGATGACATCGCCCTTGTAGGTGGCCACGCCGTTCTTGTCGTCCAGCTGGGCGTCGTCGGCCTGGATGCGGATCGGCTGTTGGCTATCGTTCGGCAGAGCCCAGGCGCTCACGCTTCCCAGTGCTGCGCCCAGACTGAGCAAAATAGGGAGGGTTTTAACGAGCCTCATACTGTCCTCTTACGTTCGATAGCAGGTTCATCCTGCCGTCTTTCAAATACGCTTTCATTCCCTTGGCCGTAGTCACGCCGCCGGCGCCGTCGATTCTAACGGCTTGCTCGGTCTGCGCATATTGCTTCTGCGGGAATACTGTCATGCGGGTCGTGGTGATCAGCAGGTTGCGGTTGTGCTCGTCGGTGCGGGAAACCCGTACCGAATCGATCAGCTCGACCTCGGTGCCGTCCGGGTTGACCTCGCCGCGTTCGCTCTGGACATGCCAGGGGAACGTGGTGCCACGGTACATCTGCAGGTCCGGCTTGGTCAGCAGGGTCACTTCGCTGGCCTTGACGTGCTCGACCTTGTCCGAGGTCATTTCGTACTGCAGTTTGCCGTCGGGCAGGTACTGCACGCTGCGGGCGTTGATCACGTAGTAGTCAATGGCGCTTTCGTCGACCTGGGCCACCGGCTTGTCGAGGAAGCGTTCCGGGCTGATGTTCCAGTAACCGACCGCTGCGAACAGCAGGGCGATGGTCCCGAAGATCAGGATGTTGCGAATCTTTTTGCTCAGCATGGGAAGGCTCTATAAGTAAGCGGCATTGGCTGCTTCAAGGCGGTCCTGGGCACGCAGGATCAGTTCGCAGAACTCGCGGGCGGCACCTTCGCCGCCGCGGGCCGCGGTGACGCCGTGGGCGTGTTCGCGGACAAACGCTGCGGCATTGGCCACCGCCATGCCCAGCCCCACGCGGCGGATCACCGGCAGGTCGGGCAAATCGTCGCCCAGATAGGCGACCTGTTCATAGCTTAGGCCCAGTTGGCCAAGAAGCTCGTCCAATACCACCAGCTTGTCTTCGCGGCCCTGGTACAGGTGGGGAATCCCCAGGTTCTTGGCTCGGCGCTCTACCACCGGGGTCTTGCGCCCGCTGATGATCGCCGTCTGCACGCCGGCCGCCATGAGCATCTTGATGCCCTGGCCGTCCAGGGTGTTGAAGGTCTTGAACTCGCTGCCGTCTTCGAGGAAGTACAGGCGCCCGTCAGTCAGCACGCCGTCGACATCGAATACCGCCAGCTTGATGTTTTTACCGCGTTGCAGCAGGTCGGCACTCATCACATCACTCCCGCGCGCAGCAGGTCGTGCATGTTCAAGGCGCCGATCGGCCGGTCTTCCTTGTCCACCACCACCAGGGCGCTGATCTTGTGGTCTTCCATGATTTTCAGGGCTTCGGCGGCCAGCATGTCGGCACGTGCGGTCTTGCCATGAGGGGTCATCACCGAATCGATGGTGGCATGGTGTATATCGATGGCCCGATCCAGGGTGCGACGCAGGTCGCCGTCGGTGAAGATCCCGGCCAGGCGGCCGTCGGCCTCCAGGATCACGGTCATGCCCAGGCCCTTGCGGGTCATTTCCATGAGCGCGTCCTTGAGCAGGGTGCCGCGTTGCACCTGGGGCAGATCGCTGCCTTCGTGCATGACGTTCTCCACCTTGAGCAGCAGGCGACGGCCCAGGGCACCACCCGGGTGGGAGAAGGCAAAGTCCTCGGCAGTGAAACCCCGGGCTTCCAGCAGCGCCACGGCCAGGGCGTCGCCCATGACCAGGGCGGCGGTGGTCGAGGAGGTCGGTGCCAGGTTCAGCGGGCAGGCTTCGTGCTCGACGTGGACGTTGAGGTTGACGTCAGCCGCCTTGGCCAGCGGCGACTCGGGGTTGCCGGTGAGGCTGATCAACTGGATGCCCAGACGCTTGATCAGGGGCAGCAGGGTGACGATTTCGTTGGTGGAGCCGGAGTTGGAGAGGGCCAGGATCACGTCATCGCGGGTAATCATGCCCATGTCGCCATGGCTGGCTTCGGCAGGATGGACGAAGAAGGCCGTGGTCCCGGTGCTGGCCAGGGTGGCGGCAATCTTGTTGCCGACGTGCCCGGACTTGCCCATGCCGACCACCACTACGCGGCCTTTGCTGGCCAGAATCATCTCGCAAGCGCGTACGAAATCTGCGTCGATATGGGGCAGCAAGCCTTCTACTGCCTGTAGTTCGAGGCGGATGGTGCGTTGTGCTGATTGAATCAGGTCGCTGGATTGGCTCATGTCTGAAATCGTATAGCCCGATGAAAAGGCGGCGATTATAGCGGTAATGAACAAATCCCTCACGCAAGTTCGTCAGGCTTTGTCTACCGGGCGCGAGGAAAGTCTGGTTTTTGCCTGTCGTCGACCTGAACGGGGGTGGCGTCGGCCTTGGGGGCTCCGTATCAGCAGTGATATAGTTCGCCGCCAGTTCGGCCTGCCCAGGGGCATGTACTCCCGGCAGGGAGCCAAGCGTCCGAGTGATAGGCTGCATCGCAAGGAGTTTAGATGAGTGCCGATAACGCCTACGCGGTCGAGCTGAAGGGACTGTCCTTCAAGCGCGGTACGCGCAGCATTTTCAATAACGTGGATATCCGTATTCCGCGGGGCAAGGTCACCGGCATCATGGGGCCTTCCGGCTGTGGGAAGACCACCCTGTTGCGCTTGATGGGCATGCAGTTGCGGCCCAGCAGCGGCGAAGTGTGGGTCAATGGCCAGAATCTGCCGAGCCTTTCGCGCAGCGATCTGTTCGACGCGCGCAAGCAGATGGGCGTGCTGTTCCAGAGCGGCGCACTGTTCACCGACCTGGACGTGTTCGAGAACGTGGCCTTTCCGCTGCGGGTGCACACCCAACTGCCGGACGAAATGATTCGTGACATCGTCCTGCTCAAGTTGCAGGCGGTGGGCTTGCGCGGCGCGGTCGACCTGATGCCCGACGAGCTGTCCGGCGGCATGAAGCGCCGGGTCGCCCTGGCCCGGGCGATTGCCCTGGATCCGCAGATCCTCATGTACGACGAGCCTTTCGTGGGCCAGGACCCCATTGCCATGGGCGTTCTGGTGCGCCTGATCCGGCTGCTCAACGATGCCCTGGGCATCACCAGCATCCTGGTTTCCCACGACCTGGCGGAAACCGCGAGCATTGCCGACTACCTCTATGTAGTGGGCGATGGCCAGGTGTTGGGCCAGGGAACTCCCGAAGAGCTGATGGACTCCGATAATCCGCGTATCCGTCAGTTCATGAAGGGCGATCCCGACGGCCCGGTGCCGTTTCACTTTCCAGCGACGGACTACCGCGCAGATCTTCTGGGGAAGCGCTGATGCGCAAAATATCGCTAATCGAGAGGGTTCGCCTCTTCGGTCGCTCAGGCATCGATGTCCTGGCGGTACTGGGGCGTTCCACGCTGTTCCTGTTCCATGCGTTGCTGGGCCGCGGTGGCATCGGCGGCAGCTTTGGCCTGCTGGTCAAGCAACTGCACTCAGTGGGCGTGATGTCCCTGGTGATCATTGTCGTGTCCGGGATCTTCATCGGCATGGTGCTGGCGCTGCAGGGCTTCAATATCCTTTCCAGCTACGGTTCGGAGCAGGCGGTGGGGCAGATGGTGGCCCTGACCCTGTTGCGGGAGCTGGGGCCGGTAGTGACTGCGCTGCTGTTCGCCGGGCGTGCCGGTTCGGCGCTGACCGCGGAAATCGGCAACATGAAGTCCACCGAGCAGCTCTCCAGCCTGGAGATGATCGGTGTCGACCCGCTCAAGTACATCATTGCGCCGCGCCTGTGGGCCGGCTTCATTTCCCTGCCATTGCTGGCGATGATTTTCAGCGTGGTGGGCATCTGGGGCGGTTCGTGGGTCGCTGTCGACTGGCTGGGAGTCTACGACGGCTCCTACTGGGCGAACATGCAGAACAGCGTGACCTTCAGTGGTGACGTGCTCAACGGTGTGATCAAAAGTATTGTTTTTGCGTTTGTAGTGACCTGGATCGCCGTTTTCCAAGGCTATGACTGTGAGCCCACTTCAGAGGGGATCAGCCGTGCCACTACCAAGACCGTGGTGTATGCCTCGTTGGCCGTACTCGGCTTGGACTTTATTCTGACCGCCTTGATGTTTGGAGATTTCTGATGCAAAACCGCACCCTGGAAATCGGTGTCGGCCTTTTCCTGCTGGCCGGCATCCTGGCTTTGCTGTTGCTTGCCCTGCGAGTCAGTGGCTTGTCTCCAACCGCGAGCACCGATACTTATAAACTTTACGCCTACTTCGACAATATCGCCGGTTTGACGGTCAGAGCCAAAGTGACCATGGCCGGCGTGACCATCGGCAAGGTCACGGCGATCGATCTGGACCGTGACAGCTTCACTGGCCGGGTAACGATGCAATTGGAAAAGCGCGTGGATAATCTGCCGACTGACTCCACTGCATCTATCCTGACTGCTGGCCTGTTGGGTGAGAAATACATCGGTATCAGCGTGGGCGGGGAAGAAGCCTTGCTCAAGGATGGTGGAACCATCCACGACACCCAGTCGTCGCTGGTATTGGAGGACCTGATCGGTAAATTCCTGCTCAATACCGTTAGCAAAGACGCCAAATGAGGAGTTTTTCGATGATCTCTATCTTGCGACGTGGCCTGTTGGTGCTGCTGGCGGCTCTGCCGTTGCTGGCCAACGCGGCAAGCACGCCTTCCGCGCATGATCTGGTGCAGGACACGACCACCCGTCTGCTCGCTGACCTGGCGGCCAATAAAGAGAAGTACAAGCAAAGCCCGAACGACTTCTACAATGCCTTGAACAGCATTGTCGGTCCTGTGGTGGATGCCGACGGCATTTCCCGCAGCATCATGACCGTCAAGTATTCGCGCAAGGCTACGCCGGAGCAGATGGTGCGCTTCCAGGAAAATTTCAAGCGCAGCCTGATGCAGTTCTATGGCAATGCCTTGCTGGAGTACAACAACCAGGGCATCACGGTTTCTCCGGCCAAGGATGAAAGCGGCACCCGCACCAGCGTCGATATGCAGGTCAAGGGCAACAACGGCGCGATCTACCCAGTGTCCTACACCCTGGAAAAGATCAACGACGAGTGGAAAGTGCGTAACGTGATCATCAACGGCATCAATATCGGCAAGCTGTTCCGTGATCAGTTCGCCGACGCGATGCAGCGCAATGGCAACAACCTGGACAAGACCATCGACGGCTGGGCCGGTGAGGTGGCCAAGGCCAAGGAAGTGACCGAAGACGCTGCACAAAAGGCTGCGCAATGAGTGAATCGGCCGTGCGCCTCGGTGACGCCGGGGAACTGTTGATCAGCGGCGTGCTGGATTACCGCAGCGGCCCGGGCCTGCGCAAGCAGGGCCAGGCGCTGATCAAGTCGAGCCAGGCACCGGCGCTGGTGCTCGATTGCTCGGCGGTGGAGAAGTCCTCCAGCGTCGGACTCGCGCTGCTGCTGGCCTTCATGCGTGATGGCCAGGCACTGGGCAAGGCGGTGAGCGTTCGTGCGCTGCCCGAGGACATGCGCGAGATCGCCGAGGTCTCCGGAGTGACCGAAATCTTCGCCCATCCCCAATAACCCACATCTCTATATAGAAGCCCCCCGTCAGAGTCCTGCTATGCGGGGTTCGCAGGCGCGGGGCTTTTTTGTATGATGTCCGACCCGCGCGCACAGGGCGCCGATTGAGGTTGAGCATGCAGGCCAACGAAGTGAAGAGCTTTCTTGAGGGAAAGCTGCCCGGAGCTCAGGTAGAAGTTGAGGGCGAAGGCTGCAACTTTCAGCTGAACGTGATTAGCGACGAACTGTCGGCCTTGAGCCCGGTGAAGCGTCAGCAGAGCATCTATGCCCATTTGAATCCATGGATTGCCGATGGCAGCATCCACGCGATCACCATGAAATTTTTCAGCCGCGCGGCCTGGGCCGAGCGCACCTGAGCCCAAGGGCGTCGAGACTGTTATGGATAAATTGATTATTACCGGCGGCGTTCGCCTTGATGGCGAGATCCGCATTTCCGGGGCCAAGAACTCCGCGCTGCCGATTCTGGCGGCAACCCTGCTGTGCGATGGCCCGGTCACCGTGGCCAACCTGCCGCACCTGCACGACATTACCACCATGATCGAGCTGTTCGGTCGCATGGGCATCGAGCCGGTGATCGACGAGAAACTCAGCGTCGAAATCGACCCGCGTACCATCAAGACCCTGGTGGCACCCTACGAGCTGGTGAAAACCATGCGCGCCTCGATCCTGGTACTGGGCCCGATGGTTGCCCGTTTCGGCGAAGCCGAAGTGGCCCTGCCTGGCGGTTGCGCCATCGGCTCGCGTCCGGTGGACCTGCACATCCGCGGCCTGGAAGCCATGGGCGCGGTGATCGACGTCGAAGGCGGCTACATCAAGGCCAAGGCGCCTGAGGGTGGCCTGCGCGGCGCGAATTTCTTCTTCGATACCGTGAGCGTGACCGGTACCGAGAACATCATGATGGCTGCAGCCCTGGCCCGTGGCCGCAGCGTGCTGCAGAACGCCGCTCGCGAACCAGAAGTCGTGGACCTGGCAAACTTCCTGATCGCCATGGGCGCGAAGATTTCCGGCGCCGGCACCGACACCATCACCATCGATGGCGTAGAGCGCCTGCATTCGGCGATCTACAAAGTGATGCCTGACCGTATCGAAACCGGCACCTACCTGGTGGCCGCTGCGGTCACCGGTGGCCGCGTCAAGGTAAAGGACACCGATCCGACCATCCTTGAAGCCGTTCTGGAAAAGCTCAAGGAAGCCGGCGCTGAAGTCACCACCGGCAGCGACTGGATCGAGCTCAACATGCACGGCAAGCGCCCCAAGGCGGTCAACGTGCGTACCGCTCCGTACCCGGCGTTCCCCACCGACATGCAGGCGCAGTTCATTTCCCTGAACGCGATTGCCGAAGGTACTGGCGCGGTGATCGAGACCATCTTCGAAAACCGCTTCATGCACGTCTATGAGCTGCACCGCATGGGCGCCAAGATCCAGGTCGAAGGCAACACCGCCATCGTTACCGGTACCGAAATCCTCAAGGGCGCGCCTGTCATGGCTACCGACCTGCGGGCTTCGGCCAGCCTGGTGATCTCGGCCTTGATGGCCGAAGGCGACACCCTGATCGATCGCATCTACCACATCGACCGTGGTTACGAGTGCATCGAAGAGAAGCTGCAGATGCTCGGCGCCAAGATCCGCCGCGTACCGGGCTAGTTGCATGACGGGCACAGGGAGGTGCCCACAGTCGAACCTGTTTCACGTCGAGCCTGTCTTCAGGCTCGACGCATGTCTGGCGCCGTTTGCGTCCGGGCATCAGTCGCCGCATAAGGACTTACGTTACTCATGTTGACCATCGCACTGTCCAAGGGCCGTATCCTCGACGACACGCTGCCGCTTCTGGCTGAAGCGGGCATCGTGCCAACCGAGAATCCGGACAAGAGCCGCAAACTGATCATCCCCACGACCCAGGACGATGTCCGCCTGCTGATCGTGCGTGCCACTGACGTGCCGACCTATGTCGAGCATGGCGCTGCCGACCTCGGGGTGGCCGGCAAGGACGTCCTGATGGAATACACCGGCCAGGGCCTGTATGAGCCACTGGACCTGCAGATTGCCCAGTGCAAGCTGATGACTGCCGGTGCCATTGGCGCCGCAGAACCCAAGGGCCGCCTGCGCGTGGCCACCAAGTTCGTCAACGTAGCCAAGCGCTACTACGCCGAGCAGGGTCGTCAGGTGGACATCATCAAGCTCTACGGTTCCATGGAGCTGGCACCGCTGATCGGCCTGGCCGACAAGATCATCGACGTGGTCGACACTGGCAATACCCTGCGGGCCAACGGCCTGGAACCCCAGGAACTGATTGCTACCATCAGCTCCCGCCTGGTGGTCAACAAGGCATCGATGAAGATGCAGCACGCCCGTATCCAGGCGTTGATCGATACCCTGCGCAAGGCAGTGGAATCGCGACACCGCGGCTGATTCACATGCGTGGCCTTGAGCCGCGCCCATCTATCCGCGTCATAGCCAGAATGCTCAGGTGCCCACGCGGATGGCTTGGTAGTCTTGCGGCGCCTGAGCTTTGCAAATCCAAGCTTGCCCTTTTGTGCATTCGCCAATCATTGAGGCCTTCGCTATGACCGCTCCGACTGCAATTCGCCGACTCAACGCTGCCGACCCGGATTTCGCCCGTCATCTGGATCATCTGCTGAGCTGGGAAAGTGTCTCTGACGATTCGGTCAATCAGCGGGTGCTGGACATCATCAAGGCCGTGCGCGAGCGCGGCGATGCGGCGCTGGTGGAGTTCACCCAGCGTTTCGACGGCTTGCAAGTGGCCTCCATGGCAGACCTGATCCTGCCGCGCGAGCGCCTGGAGCTGGCCCTGACCCGGATCACCGTGGCCCAGCGCGAAGCCCTGGAAAAGGCCGCGGCGCGGGTGCGCAGCTACCACGAGAAGCAGAAACAGGACTCCTGGACCTACACCGAGGCCGACGGCACGGTGCTGGGCCAGAAGGTCACGCCGCTGGACCGCGCCGGGCTGTACGTACCGGGGGGCAAGGCGTCCTACCCGTCGTCGGTGCTGATGAACGCGATTCCGGCCAAGGTGGCGGGCGTTACCGAGGTGGTGATGGTGGTGCCGACCCCGCGTGGCGAGGTCAACGAACTGGTACTGGCTGCCGCCTGCATCGCCGGGGTCGATCGGGTGTTCACCATCGGCGGCGCCCAGGCCGTGGCCGCGCTGGCCTACGGCACCGAAAGCGTGCCCCAGGTGGACAAGGTTGTCGGCCCGGGCAACATCTATGTAGCCACCGCCAAGCGCCACGTGTTCGGCCAGGTCGGCATCGACATGATCGCCGGCCCGTCGGAGATCCTGGTGGTCTGCGACGGCCAGACCGACCCGGACTGGATCGCCATGGACCTGTTCTCCCAGGCCGAGCACGACGAAGACGCCCAGGCGATCCTGGTCAGCCCGGATGCCGAGTTCCTGGATAAAGTCGCGGCAAGCATCGCCAAGCTGCTGCCAACCATGGAGCGCGCGGAAATCATCAACACCTCGATCAATGGCCGTGGAGCCCTGATCAAGGTCCGCGACATGCAGCAAGCCATTGAAGTGGCCAACCGCATTGCCCCCGAGCACCTGGAGCTGTCCGTGGCCGATCCGCAAGCCTGGCTGCCGCAGATCCGCCACGCCGGGGCGATCTTCATGGGCCGCCACACCAGCGAAGCGCTGGGGGATTACTGCGCCGGGCCGAACCACGTGCTGCCGACTTCCGGCACCGCGCGTTTCTCGTCGCCGCTGGGGGTGTATGACTTCCAGAAACGTTCGTCGATCATCTTCTGCTCCGAGCAGGGCGCCTCTGAACTGGGCCGCACCGCCTCGGTGCTGGCCCGTGGCGAGTCGCTGACCGCCCACGCCCGCAGCGCCGAATACCGCATCGTCGACGACCAAGATCAGGGGCAATGAACATGAGCAAATTCTGGAGTCCGTTCGTCAAGAACCTGGTGCCCTACGTGCCGGGCGAACAACCCAAGCTGACCAAGCTGGTCAAGCTCAACACCAATGAAAACCCCTATGGCCCGTCGCCCAGGGCCCTGGCGGCGATGCAGGCCGAACTCAACGACAACCTGCGCCTGTACCCGGACCCCAACAGTGACCTGCTCAAGCAGGCGGTAGCCAGTTACTACGGGGTGCAGGGTAACCAGGTGTTCCTCGGCAACGGTTCCGACGAAGTCCTGGCGCACATTTTTCACGGCCTGCTGCAGCAGGAAAAACCGCTGCTGTTCCCGGACATCAGCTACAGCTTCTACCCGGTGTATTGCGGCCTGTACGGCATCGAGCACGAAGCGGTGCCGCTGGACGAGCAGTTCCAGATCCGCGTGGCCGACTACGCCAGGCCCAACGGCGGGATCATCTTCCCCAACCCGAATGCGCCCACCGGCTGCCTGTTGGCCCTGGATGCGGTGGAGCAGATCCTCAAGGCCAGCCCGGATTCCGTGGTGGTGGTGGATGAGGCCTACATCGACTTCGGCGGCCAGACCGCCATCAGCCTGGTGGATCGCTACCCGAACCTGCTGGTGACCCAGACCCTGTCCAAGTCGCGCTCCCTGGCCGGCTTGCGAGTGGGCCTGGCGGTAGGGCACCCGGATCTGATCGAGGCCCTGGAGCGGGTCAAGAACAGCTTCAACTCCTACCCGCTGGATCGCCTGGCGATAGTCGGAGCGGCGGCGGCTTTCGAGGACCGCGAGTACTTCGCCAAGACCTGCCAGCAAGTGATCGACAGTCGCGAATGGGTGGTGGCGCAGTTGCAGGCCAAAGGCTTCGAAGTGCTGCCGTCGGCGGCCAACTTCATCTTTGCCCGCCACCCGCGGCACGACGCAGCCGGCCTGGCGGCCAAGCTGCGCGAGCAAGGGGTGATAGTGCGCCACTTCAAGCAGCAGCGGATCGCTCAGTTCCTGCGGATCAGCATCGGCACACAGGAACAGAACCAGGCGCTGATCGACGGCCTGGGCGAGCTGTAGTCCAGGCGCCTGGCTTCCGAGGTGGCCGTACCTTTATTCGTGGTGCGGCTCGCCGAGGAAAGTCAGGGAGCTGAACAGGCCGCGTGAGGCCACATCCGGGTTGTCCTTGAGCGCTACCTCCAGCTCTGCGGCAATCACGTTCAAGCCTTCGTTCCTCACCAGCACTTGGGCACGTCCCTGGGCATCGGTCTCGGTGCTCAGGGTGCTCGGTGCATTGCGGTAATCGCCAATCAACTTCACCCCGGCCACCGGCTGCCCATCCAGCAGCACCCGCACCGGCAGGTTTTTGCCCGGGCCGACGGTCAGCGGGTCGACTTCCGGCAGGATCACCAGCTTGAGCTGTTCCAGCTTGGGCAGCTTCGCTCCCGGTTGATAGATCGCCAGGCTGTACTTGTAGGTGTGAGTCGAGGCAATGGCCCCCGGGACCTTGCTGCGACCCTGGTTGACCCAGCGCTTGTCCGCGGTTTGCGACCAGGGGCCGTTGTCCAGTGCCACGGCCAGTACCGCCGGTGGTTTGAGCGGTTGCAGGCGTGCGTGGTCCGCCAGGCGTTGCACGGTCACCGGAATCATTCTGGCCGCGCCGTCATAGGCCCAGGCACCGCTGATTTTCTTGGCCTTGAAGGCGTCGTCTTCGGCGCCGTGGCCGTAGATCACTTCGATATTGCCGCGTCGTTGTTCGGTCCACAGGCCGTGGGCCGAGGCCTGGGTGGCGCCCAGTGTGGCGAGCAGGCCCAGCAGGGCAATGGATTTGAGGCTGTGCATGGCGGCTCTCTTCTACAGGTTGAGTGTGAGGCTGAGGGTGAAATTGCGCGGTTCGCCGGGATTGACCCAGTAGTTGCTGTAGGAGCGTTCGTAGTACTTCTCGTCGAACAGGTTGTTCAGGTTCAGGCCCAGGGTCAGGTTGTCGCTGGCCTTGTAGTGGGCCAGCAGGTCCAGGGTGCGGTAGGCGGGCAGCTCGAAGCTGCCTCCGGCCTCGCCCGAGCGGTCGCCGACATAGGTCAGGGCTGCGCCGATGTCCGAGCCCTTGAGCCGGCCGTCCTGGAATTCATAGACCCCCAGCAGGCTGGCGCTGTGCTTGGCCACGCCGAGAATGCGGCTGCCGGCGGGGATTGCCGGGTCGCCCTTGGTGACTTGCGCATCAATCAGCGCATAGGCGCCTATCACGCGCACCGCGTCGGTCAACTGGCCGCTGAACTGCAGGTCGAAGCCCTGGCTGCGGGCCTTGCCCACGGCGCGGCTGGCGTCGGTGCCGGGGTCCAGGGCCAGGACGTTTTCCTTGTCGATATGGAAGGCGGCGAGGGTGGCGCTCAAGCGTTCGTCGAACAGCTCGCTCTTGATCCCCACTTCATAGCCGACGCCTTCCTCGGGCTTGAAGGTCTTGCCGCCCGCATCCAGCCCATTGTTGGGCTTGAACGAGGTGGAGGCGTTGGCGAACAGCCCCACCTGCGGGGTCAGTTGGTAGAGCAGGCCGGCGCGCTGGGTCAGGGCATCGTGGTTCTGGCGGCTGCGCTTGCCGGTGGTGTGGTCGTCGATCTTTTGCTCGAAGTGTTCAAAGCGGGCGCCGACCATGCCTCGCAGGCGGTCAGTGAAGATGATCTGGTCCTGCAGGTTGAGGGCCTGGCTTTCGACATGCTCGAAAAAGTCCGTGCCAGAGCGTTTGCCGTTGGGCTTGGCCTGACCGTAGATCGGGTCGTAGATATCGATGGCATAGGCGCCGCCGGCAATGCTGGTGACCCGCTCGTTCTTGCGGTAGTTCTCGTATTCGCTGCCGATCAGCAGTTCATGCTGCCAACTGCCGAGGTCGAACAGGCCGCGCAGTTCCAGCTGGGTGATGCTGTCATGCCAGTTGTTGTCCCGCTCGCGGTAGCGCCGGTTGACCGTGTGCCGGTCGGCGTTCAGCGGTCGGGTTTCGGAGGCGAAGCCCCAGAGCTTGCCTTCCTTGTAGTGGCTGGCCAGACGCAGTTTCCAGCTGTCATTGAGGTGGTGTTCCAGGGTGGCCTGGAGCATGTTGTTGTGGTTGTCGATGTTGCCGTCATCGGGTTCGCCGAGGAAGGTCGAGCGGGAGACGCCGCTCCAGCGATTGTTCGGGGCCACGATGCCGCGGTCGAAGGTCGAGCTGTGGCGCACCCATTCGCTTTCCAGCAGCAGGCTGGTGTCCGGGTTCAACTGCCAGCTGAAGGAAGGCGCGACGAACACCCGGCGGCTGTCCACGTGGTCGCGAAAGCTGTGGTTGTCCTCCACGGCCAGGTTGACTCGGGACAGCAGGTTGCCCTGGGCATCCAGCGGGGTGTTGAGGTCCAGGGCGGTGCGGTAGCGGTCCCAGCTGCCAGCACTGGTCTGCAAGGTCGCGAAGGCTTCGGGCTGGGGTTTCTTGGTGACGATATTCACCGTGCCGCCGGGGTCGCCACGGCCGTAGAGGCTGGCGGCCGGCCCCTTGAGCACTTCGATGCGCTCGACAGTGGCGGCGTCCGGGGTACTGGGATAGCCGCGGTTGGCGCTGAAGCCGTCCTTGTAGAACTCCGAGGTGGTGAAGCCGCGCACGCTGTATTCATACAGGGTCAGCCCGCCGAAGTTGTTCTGCTTGGAAACCCCGCCGGCAAACTCCAGGGCGCGTTCGACGTTGTTGCTGCCCAGGTCCTTGAGCACGCTGGCGGGGATCACGCTGATGGATTGGGGAATGTCGCGGATCGCCGTATCGGTCTTCGTCGCGCTGGCCGAGCGTGTGGCCCGATAGCCCTTGACCGGGCCCGTGGCGGATTCGTATTCGGTGCTGATACGGGTGGTTTCAAGTTCCAGCGGCTCAGGTTCTTTGGCCAGCAGCGGATCTGCCAGCAGGCCCAGGGTCAGGCCTGCCAAGGGGAGGATTCTTCGGGACGTCATGGGGCTGTTCCAATAGCGATATTGAAACAATATAACATGACTAATGAGAATGTATGCTGTTAGCCCGGCGTGGCCGGGCCCAGCTTCACTCTTCTTCTTTGACGGGCGCGGGCGGTGGTCGCAGGCCGATTTCTGCCGTCAGCTTGAGTTCCTTGCCGTTGCGCATGACCAGGATCGAGACTTTGTCCGTCGGTTTGATCCGCGCCACCTGGTTCATCGAACGCCGGCCGTCGCCGGCAGGTTCGCCATCGATACTGAGGATCACGTCACCCAGTTGCATCCCGGCTTTCTGCGCCGGGCCGTCGCGGAAGATCCCCGCCACCACGATTCCTGGGCGCCCGGCCAGGCCGAAGGACTCTGCCAGCTCCTGGGTCAAGGGTTGCACTTCGATCCCCAGCCAGCCGCGGATGACCTGGCCGTGCTCGATGATCGACTTCATCACTTCCATGGCCAGCTTGATCGGGATCGCAAAACCGATGCCCTGGGAGCCGCCGGACTTGGAGAAGATCGCGGTGTTGATCCCGGTCAGGTTGCCGTTGGCGTCCACCAGGGCGCCACCGGAGTTGCCCGGGTTGATCGCGGCGTCGGTCTGGATGAAGTCTTCGTAGTTGTTCAGGCCCAGCTGGTTGCGCCCGGTGGCACTGATGATGCCCATGGTCACGGTCTGGCCGACCCCGAACGGGTTGCCGATGGCCAGCGCGACGTCGCCGACGCGGACGTTTTCCGAACGGCCGACGGTGATCGAAGGCAGGTTCTTCAAGTCGATCTTGAGCACCGCCAGGTCGGTTTCCGGATCGCTGCCGATCACCCGGGCCAGGGTCTCGCGGCCGTCCTTGAGTGCCACCACTATTTGCTCGGCACCGGAGGTCACATGGTTGTTGGTCAGCAGGTAGCCCTCGGGGCTCATGATCACCCCCGAACCCAGGCTCGATTCCATGCGCTGCTGCTTGGGCAGGTTGTCGCCGAAGAAGCGCCGGAACTGCGGGTCTTCAAAGAGCGGGTGAGCCGGCTTGTTGATGACCTTGGTGGTGTACAGGTTGACCACCGCGGGCGCGGCGATCACCACGGCGTCGGCGTAGGACACCGGCCCCTGTTGCGTGCTGGTGGTTTGCGGGGCTTGCTGCAGATTGACGTCGAGGCTGGGCAGGCCCACCCATTGCGGGTAGCGCTGGATAATCAACAACGCGATAAGCACGCCGGCCAGTAGCGGCCAGCCAAAAAAACGCAGAGCCTTGAGCATTGAGCAAGTCCTGGGTGGTTACGAAGGGCTGCGCACGGCCCATAATGTCGCGCATTATACGAGGCCGCGCGTGCCTCTGAACGGGATATTTAGGAGTCTTTTATGGCCGTTGCCCTGAGCACACTGGTGGAAGAAGCGGACCGTTACCTGGGCAGTT
This sequence comes from Pseudomonas sp. NFPP25, assembly GCF_900116505.1. NCBI lineage: Bacteria > Pseudomonadati > Pseudomonadota > Gammaproteobacteria > Pseudomonadales > Pseudomonadaceae > Pseudomonas > Pseudomonas sp. NFPP25. The sequence goes on from NZ_FPBG01000003.1 coordinate 219,161, forward strand.
CACGTATTGCCGATTACTGCCCCAATGGCCTGCAGGTCGAAGGGCGCCCGCAGGTGATGCGCATCGTCAGTGGCGTGACCGCCAGCCAGGCGTTGCTGGACGCTGCGGTGGAGGCCAAGGCCGACCTGGTGCTGGTGCATCACGGCTACTTCTGGAAGGGCGAGAACCCCTGCATCACCGGCATGAAGCAGCGTAGGCTGAAAACCCTGCTCAAGCACGACATCAGCCTGCTGGCCTATCACTTGCCCCTGGACCTGCACCCGGAAGTGGGCAACAACGTGCAACTGGCCCGTCAGCTGGACATCACCGTGGAAGGCCCGCTGGACCCGGAAAACCCCAAGGTCGTCGGCCTGGTTGGTTCCCTCGGCGAGCCGATGACCGCGCGGGACTTTGCCCGCCGGGTGCAAGAGGCAATGGGGCGAGAGCCGCTGCTGATCGAAGGCAGCGAGATGATCCGTCGGGTCGGCTGGTGCACCGGTGGCGGCCAGGGCTACATCGACCAGGCGGTGCAGGCCGGCGTCGACCTGTACCTCAGTGGCGAAGCCTCGGAGCAGACCTTCCACAGTGCCCGGGAAAACGACATCAGCTTCATTGCCGCCGGCCATCACGCCACCGAGCGTTATGGCGTCCAGGCCCTGGGTGACTACCTGGCCCGGCGCTTTGCCCTGGAGCACCTGTTCATCGATTGCCCCAACCCCATCTGACCCCCGGCAGGAGCCGGCTTGCCGGTCAGCCCGAAGGTGCGCTTGAAAGCGCCTTCGCTGGCAAGCCAGCTCCTGCAGAGCGGCGCCTGGGGCCTAACGGAGCGGTATATTCATATACCGTTTCGTTCTAGTTGGCTCCCTGATTAGAAGCAGGTCGCTGTGCTAGCATGCCCCGCTCGAACACGGCCCGATGGCCGTCCATAAGAAAGCTTTCGTGAGTAGCCATGGTCGACAAACTGACGCATCTGAAACAGCTGGAGGCGGAAAGCATCCACATCATCCGCGAGGTGGCCGCCGAGTTCGACAACCCGGTGATGCTGTACTCCATCGGTAAAGACTCCGCCGTGATGTTGCATCTGGCTCGCAAGGCGTTCTTCCCCGGCAAGCTGCCGTTCCCGGTGATGCACGTCGATACCCAGTGGAAATTCCAGGAAATGTACAAGTTCCGCGACCGCATGGTCGAAGAGCTGGGCCTGGACCTGATCACCCACGTCAACCCGGATGGCGTGGCCCAGGGCATCAACCCTTTCACCCACGGCAGTGCCAAGCACACCGACATCATGAAGACCGAGGGCCTCAAGCAGGCTCTGGACAAACATGGTTTCGACGCCGCGTTCGGCGGTGCCCGCCGCGATGAAGAGAAGTCCCGCGCCAAGGAGCGCGTCTACTCGTTCCGCGACAGCAAGCACCGCTGGGACCCGAAGAACCAGCGCCCCGAGCTGTGGAACGTCTACAACGGCAAGGTCAACAAGGGCGAGTCGATCCGTGTGTTCCCCCTGTCCAACTGGACCGAGCTGGACATCTGGCAGTACATCTACCTCGAAGGCATCCCGATCGTGCCGCTGTACTTCGCCGCCGAGCGTGAAGTGATCGAGAAGAACGGCACCCTGATCATGATCGATGACGAGCGCATCCTCGAGCATCTGTCCGATGAAGAGAAAGCCCGCATCGTCAAAAAGAAAGTACGTTTCCGTACCCTTGGCTGCTACCCGTTGACGGGCGCGGTGGAGTCCGAGGCCGAGAGCCTGACGGACATCATCCAGGAAATGCTCCTGACGCGAACTTCCGAGCGCCAGGGCCGGGTCATCGACCACGATGGCGCCGGCTCAATGGAAGACAAGAAACGTCAAGGTTATTTCTAAGGGGCTGTCATGTCGCATCAATCTGATTTGATCAGCGAGGACATCCTCGCGTACCTGGGCCAGCACGAACGCAAGGAGCTGCTGCGCTTTTTGACCTGCGGTAACGTCGACGACGGCAAGAGCACCCTGATCGGGCGCCTGCTGCACGACTCGAAGATGATCTACGAAGACCATCTGGAAGCCATCACCCGGGACTCGAAGAAGGTCGGCACCACTGGTGACGACATCGACCTGGCGTTGCTGGTCGACGGCCTGCAGGCCGAGCGTGAGCAGGGCATCACCATCGATGTCGCCTACCGCTATTTCTCCACCGCCAAGCGCAAGTTCATCATCGCCGACACCCCCGGCCATGAGCAGTACACCCGCAACATGGCCACCGGTGCATCCACCTGTGACCTGGCGATCATCCTGGTGGACGCCCGCTACGGCGTGCAGACCCAGACCCGTCGCCACAGCTTCATCGCCTCCCTGCTGGGCATCAAGCACATCGTCGTGGCCATCAACAAGATGGACCTCAAGGACTTCGATGAAGGCGTGTTCGAATCGATCAAGGCCGACTACCTGAAGTTCGCCAAGGGCCTGAAGCTGCAGCCCACCAGCCTGCACTTCGTGCCAATGTCGGCGCTCAAGGGCGACAACGTGGTGAACAAGAGCGAGCGCTCGCCCTGGTACACCGGCCAGTCGCTGATGGAAATCCTCGAGACCGTGGAAGTGGCCGGCGACCGCAACTTCACCGACCTGCGTTTCCCGGTGCAGTACGTCAACCGTCCGAACCTGAACTTCCGTGGTTTTGCCGGCACCCTGGCCAGCGGCATCGTGCACAAGGGCGACGAGATCGTCGTGTTGCCGTCGGGCAAGAGCAGCCGGGTCAAGTCCATTGTCACCTTCGAAGGTGAACTGGAGCAGGCCGGCCCGGGCCAGGCCGTGACCCTGACCATGGAAGATGAAATCGATATCTCCCGCGGCGACCTGCTGGTGCATGCCGACAACGTGCCGCCGGTCACCGACAGCTTCGAAGCCATGCTGGTATGGATGGCCGAAGAGCCGATGCTGCCGGGCAAGAAGTACGACATCAAGCGCGCCACCAGCTATGTGCCGGGCTCGATTGCCAGCATCCATCACAAGGTCGATGTGAACACCCTGGAAGAGGGCGCGGCCAGCGCGCTGCAACTGAACGAGATCGGCAAGGTCAAGATCAGCCTCGACGCGCCGATTGCCCTGGATGGTTACGAAAGCAATCGCACCACCGGTGCTTTCATCGTCATCGACCGCTTGACCAACGGCACCGTCGGCGCCGGCATGATCATCGCCCAGCCGGTGGCCCATGGCAGCGTCACCCAACACGGCAAGCTGGCTCATGTAGCCACCGAAGAGCGTGCCCAGCGTTTCGGCCAGCAACCGGCTACCGTGCTGTTCAGCGGCCTGTCGGGTGCGGGCAAGAGCACCCTGGCCTACGCGGTCGAGCGCAAGCTGTTCGACATGGGGCGCGCGGTGTATGTGCTCGATGGCCAGAACCTGCGGCATGACCTGAACAAGGGCCTGCCCCAGGACCGTGCCGGGCGTACCGAGAACTGGCGGCGCGCGGCCCATGTGGCCCGTCAGTTCAACGAAGCCGGGCTGCTGACCCTGGCGGCGTTCGTGGCACCGAGTGCCGAAGGGCGCGAGCAGGCCAAGGACCTGATCGGCAAGGAGCGTCTGCTGACGGTCTACGTCCAGGCATCGCCTGCGGTGTGCGCCGAGCGTGATCCGCAGGGCCTGTACGCGGCCGGCGGGGATAACATCCCGGGCGAGTCCTTCCCCTATGACGTGCCGCTCAATGCCGATCTGGTGATCGACACCCAGTCGCTGTCGCTGGAAGAAAGCGTCAAGCAGGTGCTGGACCTGTTGCGCAGCCGCGGCGCGATCTAAGCCATAGCAAAAAAGCCCGCAGCCGAGTGATCGGCTGCGGGCTTTTTTGTGCGCTTCAGATAGCGTTCGCCGGTAAGTAGGGTGCAGACCCGCAGGAGCTGGCTTGCCAGCGAAAAGGCCCTCAGGGTCTTGCCGGATACTCCCGATGCAGCGTTTCGAGCAGCGCATCCTTGTCCAGCCACTGCTGGTTGATCCAGCCCTGGAATTCCTGGCGATAGGCCGTGTCCTGCTCGTAGTTCTTGCCAAGGAACTGCGCTGGGATCTGCACCTCTTCGAAACGCACCACCACATCCTTGACCCTGCCGCACAGCAGGTCCCAGAAACCGGGGCGGCCCGCCGGGTAGTGGATGGTCACATCGATGATCGACTGCAGTTGCTCGCCCATGGCATCCAGGACAAAGGCGATGCCGCCGGCCTTGGGCTTGAGCAGGTAGCGGAACGGCGATTGCTGCTGGGCGTGCTTGGCGTCGGTAAAGCGCGTGCCCTCGACGAAGTTGAAGATGCCCACCGGGTTGTTGCGAAACTTCGCACAGGTCTTGCGCGTGGTTTCCAGGTCCTTGCCTTTCTTTTCCGGGTGCTTCTCCAGGTACGCCTTGGAGTAGCGCTTCATGAACGGAAAGCCCAGGGCCCACCAGGCCAGACCAATCACCGGCACCCAGATCAGCTCCTGCTTGAGGAAGAACTTCAGGGGGCGGATACGCCGGTTGAGCACGTACTGCAGGACCATGATGTCGACCCAGCTCTGGTGGTTGCTGGTGACCAGGTAGGAGTGCTGGTAATCCAGGCCTTCCAGGCCCTGCACGTGCCAACGGGTACGGCATACCAACTGCATCCAGGCCTTGTTGTTGCTGATCCAGGCTTCGTGGGTGTGGTTCATCAGCCACAGGCTCAAGCGCTGGGTGAGGGCGAACGGCAGGGCCTTGACCAACGCCACGCAGAACAGGAACGAGCACAGCAGGATGGTGTTCAGCGCCAACAGGAGCGAGGCGATGATTCCGCGCACCACGGCAGGTAGGAATTCCAGCATTTAGACATCCATAGGTCGGTTGGCGGCTTGAATCGCGGTCAGGGCGATGGTGTAGACGATGTCGTCCACCTGGGCGCCCCGGGGCAGGTCGTTCACCGGTTTGCGCAGGCCTTGCAGCATCGGCCCCAGGCTCACGCAATCGGCGCTGCGTTGCACCGCCTTGTGGGTGGTGTTGCCGGTGTTGAGGTCAGGGAACACGAAGACCGTGGCCTTGCCCGCGACCTGGCTGTTGGGGGCCAGTTGCCGGGCGACGTTTTCGTTGGCCGCGGCGTCGTATTGCAGGGGCCCGTCGATCAGCAGCGAACGCTGGGCTTCGTGGGCCAGCAGGGTGGCTTCGCGAACTTTCTCCACTTCCTCGCCGCTGGCCGAGTCGCCGCTGGAGTAGCTGATCATCGCCACGCGCGGGGTGATACCGAAGGCGGCTGCCGAGTCGGCGCTCTGCAGGGCGATTTCCGCCAGCTCGCTGGCGCTGGGGTGCGGGTTCATCACGCAGTCGCCATACACCAGCACTTCCTCGGGGAACAGCATGAAGAACACCGAGGACACCAGGCTGCAGCCCGGCGCGGTCTTGATCAACTGCAGGGCCGGGCGGATGGTGTTGGCAGTGGAGTGGATGACCCCGGAAACCAGGCCATCGACTTCATCCAGGGCCAGCATCACCGTGCCGATCACCACCGGATCTTCCAGCTGCTGCTCGGCCATGGGAGCGTTGAGGCTCTTGCTCTTGCGCAGGGCCACCATGGGCTCCACGTAGCGTTGGCGAATCAGGTCCGGGTCGAGAATCTCCAGGCCTTCGGGCAGTTCGATGCCCTGGGCCCGGGCCACCGCGTGCACGTCCTCGGGCTTGGCCAGCAGCACGCAGCGGGCGATGCCTCGGGCCTGGCAGATGGCGGCGGCCTGCACGGTCAGCGGCTCGCTGCCTTCGGGCAGGACGATACGCTTGTTGGCTTCCTGTGCCCGCTGGATCAACTGATAGCGGAACACTGCCGGCGACAGGCGCATTTCCCGTGGGGTGCCGCAGCGCTGGTGCAGCCAGTTGGCGTCCAGATGACTGGCGACGAAGTCGGTGATGATTTCCGCTCGCTCGCGGTCATCGATGGGAATTTCCTTGTTCAGGCCATTGAGCTGGTTGGCGGTGTCGTAGGACCCGGTGCTCACCGAAAGCACTGGCAGGCCGGCGTTCAGGGCGCCCCGGCAGAGCTCCATGATCCGCGGGTCGGGCAGGGTGTCGCTGGTCAGCAGCAGGCCGGCCAGGGGCACACCGTTGATGGCCGCCAGGCTCACGGCGAGGATGATGTCGTCACGGTCGCCCGGGGTCACCACCAGCACGCCGGGCTTGAGCAGTTCCACGGTGTTGCGCATGGTGCGGGCGCAAATGATGATCTTGGTCATGCGCCGGCTTTCGTAGTCGCCGGCGTTGAGCACCTGGGCGCCCATCAGGTCGGCCACGTCCCGGGTACGCGGGGCATTGAGCTCCGGCTGGAAGGGGATGCACCCCAGCAGGCGGAAGTCGCCGCTGCGCAGCAAGGGCGAATGTTCCTTCAAGCGCGCGGAAAACGCCTCCATGCTTTCGTCGGTGCGCACCTTGTTGAGGATCACCCCCAGCACTTTCGGGTCCCGCGGGCCGCCGAACAGCTGGGCCTGCAACTCGACCCGTCCGGACAGCTCGGTGAGCACTTCGTTTTCCGGGGCGGATACCAGGATCACCTCGGCATCCAGGCTTTTTGCCAGGTGCAGATTGACCCGGGCGGCGTAGCTGGCGCTGCGGGTCGGCACCATGCCTTCGACGATCAATACATCCTTGCCGATGGCCGCCTGCTGGTAGAGGGTGATGATTTCTTCCAGCAACTCATCCAGCTGGCCGTCGCCGAGCATCCGCTCCACATGGGCCAGGCCCAGGGGTTGTGGCGGTTTCAGGCCATGGGTGCGCGCCACCAGTTCGGTGGAACGCTCGGGGCCGGTGTCACCGGGGTGAGGTTGGGCTATGGGTTTGAAGAAGCCGACCTTGAGGCCAGCCCGTTCCAGGGTACGCACCAGCCCGAGGCTGATGGAGGTCAGACCCACTCCAAAATCGGTGGGCGCGATGAAAAAAGTTTGCATGCGAATTCTCAGAAGGTGCATGGCAAAGGCGACGGTCTTTGGCCGTCTGCCTGAAGTCAGGCGCTAAGGTTATCGTTATCCGGGGCTTGAGCACACCAGCCGCAGGCAAAGCGCTGGCCTATTTTTTTGGCTCGCAACTGCGGCTCCAGGACCCAGGCCCGGGACTGCCAGGGCGGTTGGTGGCGCAGGTGCTGGGTATGCCCGCAGGACAGTTCAGCCACCCAATGGCCTTCTTCATCCTGGTGAAAACCGCAGATTGTCGAGTGATTTTTCACGTTCCGTTGGTCCGGGTTCCGTTCGCTTTCGAGCGATTGCTTCGCTAAACTTGGACGTTCTTCATTCTTATGCAAAAGGTCCCGCCCCATGCTGATCGCCGCCAATAAGGCTGTCTCCATCGACTATACCCTCACCAACGACGCTGGTGAGGTCATCGACAGCTCTGCCGGCGGCGCCCCGCTGGTTTACCTGCAAGGCGCAGGTAACATCATTCCTGGTCTGGAAAAGGCCCTGGAAGGCAAGCAAGTTGGTGACGAACTGAAAGTCTCCGTAGAACCTGAAGATGCCTACGGCGAATACGCTGCCGAACTGGTCAGCACCCTGAGCCGCAGCATGTTCGAAGGCGTCGACGAACTGGAAGTGGGCATGCAGTTCCACGCTTCCGCTCCGGACGGCCAGATGCAGATCGTGACTATCCGTGACCTGGACGGCGACGACGTTACCGTCGACGGCAACCACCCGCTGGCCGGTCAGCGCCTGAATTTCCAGGTCAAGATCGTTGCCATCCGTGACGCCAGCCAGGAAGAAATCGCTCATGGTCACGTCCATGGCGAAGGTGGCCATCACCACTGATTTTCTGCGCTAAGCTCAAGCTTACTGGAGAGGCGCCCGAGGGCGCCTTTTTAGTCCGCGGCTTTTGGCTGTACTGTCGAGAGGCTATTTTCTGTAAGAACACAGGAATTTGGAGTTCGTCATGAGTGCTTTTCACGACCTTAAATTGAAAGCCCTGGATGGTCAGGAGCTGCCGCTCGCGCCCTTCAAGGGGCACGTCGTGCTGGTGGTCAACGTCGCCTCCAAATGTGGTCTGACACCACAATATGCGGCGCTGGAGAATCTCTACCAGCAATACAAGGCCCAGGGATTCAGCGTGCTGGGGTTGCCTTGCAACCAGTTCGCCGGGCAGGAACCGGGCACCGAGCAGGAGATCCAGGAATTTTGCAGCCTCAACTACGGGGTGACCTTTCCCTTGAGCAGCAAACTGGACGTGAACGGTCCCGAGCGCCATCAGCTGTACCGCCTGCTGGCGGGCGAAGGCGCCGAGTTTCCCGGGGACATCACCTGGAACTTCGAGAAATTCCTATTGGGCAAGGACGGCCGGGTACTGGCGCGTTTCTCGCCGCGTACCGCTCCCGATGATCCGACAGTGATCCAGGCGATTGAAAAAGCCTTGAGCTGAACCCGCGCCGGGCCCTTGTTTAACGCCGCTTCAATGCGGCGTTTTTGCATCTAAATCACTCAAATCAATAATGCTGTGCAGCGCATTGAGGGGGGAATATTATCCTCATCATAAGTGCGCCGGGGCCGGTACCCGGCGCAGTCTTGTGCGTCGAATATCGACTCAAGCCTTTTTCTCGGAGCGCAGCATGCCTGTTCAAGCCTTGTTCAAACCCTTTCAACTCGGCGCGCTGGAACTGCCGACCCGCGTGGTGATGGCACCAATGACCCGGTCGTTTTCCCCCGGTGGCGTGCCCAACTCCAAGGTCATCGAGTATTACCGCCGCCGCGCTGCTGCGGGTGTCGGCCTGATCATTACCGAGGGCACCACGGTGGGTCACCAGGCTGCCAATGGTTACCCCAATGTGCCGCAGTTCCATGGCGAGGCGGCCCTGGCCGGCTGGAAGAAGGTGGTGGATGCGGTCCACGCCGAAGGCGGCAAGATCGTCCCGCAACTCTGGCATGTGGGCAATGTGCGGCGCCTGGGCACCGAGCCGGACGCCAGCGTGCCCGGCTACGGCCCCACCGAGAAGCTCAAGGACGGCAAGGTGCTGGTGCACGGCATGACCCACCAGGACATCCAGGAGGTGATCGCAGCCTTTGCCCAGGCCGCCAAGGATGCCCAGAGCATCGGCATGGACGGCGTGGAGATCCATGGTGCCCATGGTTACCTGGTGGACCAGTTCTTCTGGGAAGGCACCAACCAGCGTACCGATGAATACGGTGGCGACCTGGCCCAGCGCTCGCGCTTCGCCATTGAGCTGATCCAGGCCGTACGGGCTGCCGTCGGTCCGGATTTCCCGATCATCCTGCGTTTTTCCCAGTGGAAGCAACAGGACTACAGCGCGCGCCTGGTGCAGACCCCGGAAGCTCTGGAGGCCTTCCTCAAGCCGCTGGCGGATGCCGGTGTGGATATCTTCCACTGCTCGACCCGCCGCTTCTGGGAGCCTGAGTTCGAAGGTTCCGACCTCAACCTGGCGGGCTGGACTCGCAAACTCACCGGCAAGCCCACCATCACCGTGGGCAGCGTCGGCCTGGACGGCGAGTTCCTGCAGTTCATGGTCAACACCGACAAGGTGGCGCAGCCGGCCAGCCTGGAAAACCTGCTGCAGCGTCTGAATAACGACGAGTTCGATCTGGTGGCCGTGGGCCGTGCACTGCTGGTGGATCCGGATTGGGCGCAGAAAGTCCGTGAAGGTCGCGAGCAGGACATCCTGCCGTTCAGCCGTGACGCTCTGACGACCCTGGTTTAACTGCCGGCTCCGGGCGGCGAGGGGGGCAGCCCCCTTGCCGTGCCGAGTGTCTCCACGGCGCTGCGGGGTTTGACCGTCGCTTCGATAAGCCCTTCGTAATCCTCGGCCGGCCCGTGCTCGCAGGCACTGCGCAGGCGATCTTCAAACTGCTCGATAACCGCGGCCCAGCCCTGGCGGCTGGCATGCTGGCGGGCGTTGAGGCGCACCCGGCGCAAGGTTTCCGGTTCTTCCAGCAGCCAGCTGGCAGCGTCGCAGAAGGCGCTTTCGTCGCCGGGCATGGCCAGCACACCGTTGTAGCCATGGCGGATATGCTGGGCTGCGCCAGCCTGATCGTAGGCCACCACCGCGAGCCCCGAGGCCAGAGCCTCCAGCACCACGTTGCCGAAGGTTTCGGTGAGGCTGGGAAACAGGAACAGATCCCCGCAGGCGTAGTGGGCGGCCAGGGCTTCGCCCCGCTGGCTGCCACAGAACAGGGCCTCGGGCAGGCTTTTTTCCAGAGCCCCACGCTGCGGGCCGTCACCCACCACGATCAGCTTCATCCTGCGCTGTGGATAAGTCGCCTGCAGGCGTTCGAAGCAGCGCTTGAGCAAGCCCAGGTTCTTCTCCTGCGCCAGGCGCCCAACGTGGATCACCGCCAGGTCATCGGTGCCCAGGCCCCAGTCGGCCCGCAGCGTATCGAGCCGCTTGGCCGGGTGGAACAGTTGGCTGTCGACGCCCCGGGACAGCAAGGCCAGGCGTTCGAAATGCCGGCGCTCCAGCTCCAGGTGCTGGCTGGCGCTGGGTACCAGGGTTAGTTGCGAGCGGTTGTGGAACCAGCGCAGATAGTGGGTCAGCAGGCGGGTCAGCAAACCCAGGCCATATTGGCTGGAGTACTGCTGGAAGTTGGTGTGAAAGCCGCTGACCACGGAGATTCCCAGGCGCTTGGCGGCCCGCAGCGCAGACAGCCCCAGCGGCCCCTCGGTGGCGATATAGAGCACGTCCGGGCGCTGGCGTTTCCAGCGTCGCAGCAGCTTGTGCATCGACGACTGGCCCCATTGCAGCCCCGGGTAGCCCGGCAGCGGCCAGCCCCGGCACAGCAGCAGGGCTTCGTCGCTGGCCCGGCTCTGGTCGCAACCCTGGCGCGGGCGCACCAGCTCAACCTGATGCCCACGGGCGCGCAGGCCCTCGCAGAGGCGGCCAAGGGTATTGGCCACGCCATTGATTTCCGGTGGGAAGGTTTCAGTGATGAGGGTGATATGCAGAGCTGTCGTCATGGCCTCAGTGTCGGCTGAGGCCATGTCGCCATTGTGACCTTGCGATGATGGATTTATGACGCCCCGGCCTTATTTGGCCGGCAGGTTCTCCACCCCGCGTTCACGCACCCAGAACAGCGTGGCACCGGCCACGGCGGCCGGCATCATCAGGATATTGACCAGCGGGATCAGCAGCGCCAGGTAGACGATGCCGCCAAAGCCCAGGCTCTGCCAGCGCTTCTGGCGCAGCCAGGCGAGCATGTCCTGCCAGCTCATCTTGTGGTTGTCCGCCGGGTAGTCGATGTACTGGATAGCCATCATCCAGATACCGAACAGCAGCCACAGCGGCGCGGCAATCAGGTTGACCACCGGAATCAGCGAGAGGATGAACAGGCCGATGGCCCGGGGCAGGAAGTAGCCGAGCTTGCGCATTTCCCGCGCCAGGGTGCGAGGGATCATGGCAATCAGCTCACCCCAGCTGAAGGGCGGGAAATCATCGGTGCCGCGCACCACGGTTTCGACTTTTTCCGAGAGGAAACCGTTGAAGGGTGCGGCGATGATGTTGGCCAGCATGGTGAAGCTGAAAAACACCATGAAGGCCACCAGCACCACGAACAGCGGCCAGATGACATAGCTGAGGAAACTCAGCCAACTGGGCAGGGACGGCATCAGCGCATCGACCCAGAGGCTGAATTGATGGCCGGCGAAATAGATCAATCCGACGAACAGCACCAGGTTGATTGCCAGGGGCAGGAGCACGAACAGGCGCAGGCCGGGGCTGAGGACCAGCTTCAGGCCTTCACGCAGGTATTGCGGGCCGGACAGGACAGGGGCGGGCATAGAGCGCTCCGAGCAGAATGAAAACGCGCCGACCTTACCGGCTTTGTCCTGGGGGCGAAAGCACGGCGAAGCGGTCGACATCAACGGTAACAAAGACCCTTTCAAATAGGCCTCCTGAGGATAGAGACCGCCTATGAGCTGGATTGTTAAACCGTATTTCCTTAATCTTCGCCCCCTCTATACGCTTCACCCATTATTTTTTGGACGGACGAGTTCAAGCCTTCCCCAAGGTTTCGCCGTCCTTTTTTATTCCAGCCGGCAATCCGGCGTTCCGCGCCAGGCTAGCCGGGCCGGTCGATAGGAGTGAGTCATGTCTGAAGTACGCCATTCGCGTGTGATTATTCTCGGTTCCGGCCCTGCCGGTTACAGCGCCGCCGTCTATGCCGCCCGTGCCAACCTGAAGCCGCTGTTGATTACCGGCATGCAGGCCGGTGGCCAGCTGACCACCACTACCGAAGTCGACAACTGGCCCGGTGACGTGCACGGCCTGACCGGCCCGGCCCTGATGGAGCGGATGCGCGAGCACGCCGAGCGTTTCGAGACAGAAATCGTCTTCGATCACATCAATGCCGTGGACTTCGCAGCCAAGCCCTACACCCTGACCGGTGACAGCGCGACCTACACCTGCGACGCCCTGATCATCGCCACCGGTGCCAGCGCTCGCTACCTGGGCCTGCCTTCGGAAGAAGCGTTCATGGGCAAGGGTGTTTCCGCCTGTGCCACCTGCGACGGCTTCTTCTATCGCAACAAGCCGGTGGCAGTGGTCGGTGGCGGTAACACCGCTGTTGAAGAAGCGCTGTACCTGGCCAACATCGCCAGCACCGTGACCCTGATCCACCGTCGCGAAACCTTCCGCGCCGAGAAGATCCTGATCGACAAGCTCAACGCCCGGGTGGCCGAAGGCAAGATCATCCTCAAGCTCAATGCCAACCTGGACGAAGTCCTGGGTGACAACATGGGCGTGACCGGTGCCCGCCTGAAGAACAACGACGGTAGCTTCGACGAGCTGAAGGTCGACGGCGTGTTCATCGCCATCGGCCACACCCCGAACACCTCGCTGTTCGAAGGCCAGTTGACCCTCAAGGACGGTTACCTGGTCGTGCAGGGCGGCCGTGACGGCAATGCCACCGCCACCAGCGTCGAGGGCATCTTTGCTGCCGGCGACGTGGCCGACCACGTTTATCGCCAGGCCATCACCTCGGCCGGCGCCGGTTGCATGGCGGCACTGGACACCGAGCGTTACCTGGACGGCCTGCAGAACGCTTCGTTCTGATTTGCCACCCATAAAAAAAACCGGCGCAAGCCGGTTTTTTTATGGGTGTTGCACGGTAGCAGCCGGCTTGCCGGCGAACAGGCCCTCGAGCCTTGCGCCGCTGTGCTGACGCCTTCGCTGGCGAGCCAGCTCCTACAGAATGCGGATCAGCGGCGGGTCAGCGGCTGGGCGGAGAACTTGACCCCGGCCAGGCCGTGAACGATCAGGGCGCGGATATTGCCGTGGTCAGTGCCTTCGGGGGTGGCCAGTACCGAGCGGTAGTGTTCGCCGAAGGCCAGCAGGGCCTCTTCGTCGCTCAGGCCTTCCAGCAGGGCCAGGCCCAAGGTCTTGCACGAACCTTCGTTCTGCCCGGCGGCGTTTTCCACGCCGCCGTTGTTGAAGGCCTGGGGCTGGTAGTCATAGCCGGCGGCGACAAAGGCCAGGGTGTCGGCAAAAGCGTGTTCACCGCTGTTCAGGCTGGCGCGCAGGGTGTTCAGGTCAGTCATTGGGGTTTTCCTTTGGCGAACGCCGCTTGCTGCTCGGCGCTGGCTTCTTTCTGGTAGAGATTTTTCCATTCGGCGTAGGGCATGCCATACACCACTTCACGAGCGTCATCGAGGCTGACCTCGATCTGGCGTTCGTCGGCCTCGGCCTTGTACCACTTGGACAGGCAGTTGCGGCAGAACCCGGCGAGGTTCATCAGGTCGATGTTCTGCACGTCCTTGCGACTGTCCAGGTGGGCCACCAGGCGGCGAAAGGCCGCGGCTTCCAGTTCCAGGCGTTGTTGTTCAGTCATGGGGTTTCTCCGGGACAGGGGCAAGCGCCCAGGCGGGCACTTGCCACTTGTGGCAGTTTTCTAGGCGCTGGCGCGGCTGGCCGCGAGGGTGATGGACACCGACTCGGCAAAACGCAGGGCGTGGGGTTTGTCGACTTCGACTTCGGCGTACTGCACCGAGGCGTTGCTCATCACCAGGTCCAGCAGCTCCTGGGTCAGGCGCTCCAGCAGGGCAAAGCGGTTGCCCTCGACATGGGCAATGATCGCCTTGGTGATGGTGCGGTAGTTCAGTGCGTGGTCGATGTCGTTGTCCCGCACCGCGTCCTGGGCCGCGTAGAGGATGGTCAGGTTGATCAGCACATCCTGCTTGTTGAGGATCTCTTCCTCGTTGATTCCGATGTAGGTCCGCAGGAGCAGGTCCTTGACTCGGATACGAGCCATTCCTGGCTGAAGTTGTGGCATTGCTACTTGCTCCGTCCAATCAATTGCAGGAATTCCTGGCGAGTGGTGCTCGAATCGCGGAAGGCGCCGAGCATCACCGAGGTGTGCATGGTGGAATTCTGTTTCTCGACGCCGCGCATCATCATGCACATGTGCTTGGCCTCGATCACCACCGCGACGCCGGCGGCCTGAGTCACGCTCTGTACCGCGTCGGCGATTTCCCGAGTGAGATTTTCCTGGATCTGCAGGCGCCTGGCGAACATGTCGACGATCCGCGCGATCTTCGACAGCCCCAGGACCTTGCCGGTAGGAATATAAGCCACATGGGCCTTGCCGATGAAGGGCAGCAGGTGATGTTCGCACAGGGAATACAGCTCGATGTCGGCGACTATCACCATTTCATCGCTGTCGGAAGCAAATAGCGCGCCGTTGACGATGTCCTCCAGCGACTGGCCGTAGCCGTGACACAGGTACTGCATGGCCTTGGCCGCGCGCTTGGGGGTATCGAGCAGGCCTTCGCGCTCGGGGTCTTCGCCCAGGTCCTTGAGGATCTCGCGATAGTGCTGGGGCAGGGAAAGGGTCATGCAAGGTCCTCACAGGGGCCGGCTTACTTGAGGTGCCGCCCGCCGTTGACGGTCAGGGTGGTGCCGGTGACATAGGGGTTGTCCAGCAGATAGCGCAGGCTCTGGTAGATCACTTCGCTGCCGGGTTCGATGCCCAGCGCGGATTTGGCCAGGGTCTTGGCGCGGTACGCCGCGTCGTCGTCGGGGTTGAACAATAGCAGGGCCGGGGCAATGCCGTTGACCTTGATTGTCGGGGCGTATTTCGCTGCGAAGGAGAGGGTCAGGCTGTCCAGGCCGGCTTTGCTGGCGCAGTAGGCGATGTGCTTGCTGCTGCCCTTGCGAGTCACGTCGTCGCTGATGTGGATGATGTCTGCCGGGCTCGAGCGCTGCAGCAACTCGGCGCAATGCAGGTTGATCAGGTAGGGCGCCAGCATGTGCACGCCGAACATCCGGGCAAAGGCCGCTGCTTCGTCGCCAGGGCTCTCCTCCAGCCATTCCGAGGCGTTGTGGACGATGGCCCGCAGGCTCTGGGTACGGTTTTTCAGCTCGGTGATCAGGGCCAGGATCCCGGTTTCGCTGGAGAGATCGGCGAACAGCAGGGTCGCGCCCTTTTCCCGCAGGGCCTCAAGGCCCGGGCGCTGGCTGCGGTAGGTGACGATCACCGGCTGCCCGTCTTGGAGCAGGCGCAGGGCGCAATGCAGGCCGACTCGCTGGCTGGCGCCGGTGATCAGGATCGGGGCAGGAGAGGTGTTCATGAAGGGCTCGCGTCGCGGGTAGTGGGAAAACTATACCAGCGAGGGAAGGCCCTGTGCCTGCAGGCAACGGGCTTGCCGGCGAATGCGATCTTGCGGGGTCTTTTCGTTGGCAAGCCAGCTTCTACGGTAGGCGCAAATATTGCGCGAGGTGTGGTAGGAGCCGGCTTGCCGGCGAATCACGGATTCTGCGTCGAGGGGGTGGCCGGCAGCGGTCGGGCCGGTGTGCTGTTGAGCCAGTTGGCCAGCAGCCGGGTGGACAGCGGAATGAAGAAATAGACCATCAGCGGGGTCAGGGCCAGGGTGCTGACAAATACCCGAGGCAGCAGGCTCAGGTCGCCGAGCAACGGGCCCAGGACAAAGTTGAACAGCAGCGACACCGGGAAGAATGCCAGCCAGATGGCCACGGCCTGCTTCCAGCGCGGCGGGCGATGGCCGGCGGCGCCGAACCAGCCGTCGATACCGCTGACCCGGTGCTCCGAAGGGTGGGCGAACAGGTCGCTGCCCCGGGCCAGCCAGGCCGTACGCGAGGCGGAGTGTTCCCAGGTATGCAGGGTGGATTCGTCGGCGAAGCGGAAGATGATCTGGAATTCGTCATCGTTGGGTGGCGGCGCAAGAACGCCGGAACCCAGGTAGCCGGGAAAGTCGGTGGCCAGTTGTTCGCCTTCGCGCAGCCAGGCGATCAGGTCCTGGTAACGGCCGTCGGCAACGCGCCGGGCAACCATCAGGGTGACGGGTGAGGTAGACATTATGTATCTCCGTAAAACCAATGCGCTGCCTGGGTAAGGCAGTCGCTTGACGAGGCACCGGGGTGGCGGGCCGCGCCTGAAGCAAGCAAGGATTATTCCTGATTGCTGCCCAGGCACCAATGACGGCGGTCGGTTTTTCTCGTGCTTGAAGCATCGCCACCTGAGGGGAGTAGAATGATCGCCACTTTGTTTCCCGGTGTTTTCTTCCCAGATGCCCGTCATGACTGAACTTGCCCCCGCCCCTCACGCCCCCGAAGCCGTTCGTCAGGACGAGTTGTTTCCGATCCGTGAGGTGGCGCGCCTGACCGGAATCAACCCGGTGACCCTGCGGGCCTGGGAACGACGCTACGGTCTGATTCAGCCGACACGCACCGAAAGTGGGCATCGCCTGTACTCCATGCACGATGTTGAGGCGGTGCGTGAGATTCTCGGCTGGATCGAACGCGGCGTGGCGGTGAGCAAAGTGGGCAAGATCCTGGCCAAGGGCCGGGCTGCCCAGGCCCAGCTCAAGGCTCCGGTGGATGGCGGCTTGCAGGGCGAATACGGCCAGTGGCGCGATCAATTGAAGCTGGCGGTCAGCGCGTTCGATGAGGAGCAGCTTGAGCGCCTCTACGGGCAGATCTTCTCCAGCTATGCCTTGCCGGTGGTGTTCCAGGACATCTTCCTGCCGTTCTGGAAGCAGTTACTGCTGGCGCGCGAGGCTTTTGGCCAGACCAGCGAATGGCTGTTCCTGGATGGCTTCCTGCGGGCGCGGATTACCCAGCGCCTGCTGTTGCAACGCGCCACCCAGAGCCGCTATCTGCTGCTGACGGCGCTCAATGAGCAATGCCGCGAACTGGAGCTGTTGGTGGCGGCGCTGATGCTCGGGCAGGACCCGATCGGTGTGCGCCTTCTAGGCGCGGGTGTGCCGCTGGAGGAACTGACCCTGGTCTGCGAAAAGGTCGCGCCGGTAGCCCTGGTGGTGTTTTCCAATCACGCACCCTCGGCCGAGTTGCCCAAGCGCCTCAAGCGCCTGGCACTGACCCTGGATTGCCCATTGCTGCTGGCCGGGGACGCGGCGGACCTGGCCCAGGACAGCCTGGTCGGTTCGCCGGTGGCTTGCCTGGGTAACGAGGGGCGCTTGATGCAGCAGCGCCTGCGCGGGTTCCTTTGAGGCGCTAGCCTTCAGGCGTGCAATGCCGGATGGCTGTGGCGGTGCTGCTGGAGGATGAACTGGCGCAGGCGCTCGGTTTCTTCCAGGTCGCTCTGATCCAGGCGGTAGGCGTAGAAACCGGCTTCGGTCTGGCGCTCGAAGCGCCCGTGCAGGGCAATCCGTTCATAGCCCGAGGGGCTGAACCACTGGGCGAACTGCCGCGGTGGCCGGGTACCGTTGCGGATCTCCACCAATATCCCCTTGAACGAGACCTCCCGAACCCACAGGCGGCCAGGCTGGCCCCTGGCATTTTCCAGGGCCACCGGCTGCTCCAGGGCCAGGCGCCAGGGGCGCACCATGGGCCCATCCTCGAAGATGCTCGGCACCCCCAGCCGCAGGTGCAGGGCATGAAATTCGTCTTCCACCAGCTGCAGCGGGAAGGTCATCTGCTGGTTGTCGAAACGGGCCTGGATGGTGACCTTTTCATTGGCCGCCAGGCGCGTCAGCAGGTCACGGATCTGCGCGCCGCCATTGACCATCAGGCTCGAGGTGGTATCACGCACATTGAGCTGCGGGTTGTGCTGCATGGTCTGGATGAAGTCCAGTTCATCCTGGGTGAGGAGGGCGTCACGCTGCATGATGTTGCTCGGAGGGTGGAGGACAGATCGGCGGGGAATATCCCTACGACCACGAATTCCGCGATTTATTAGTGGCCGCTGGTCGCCTTGAGGGCGGCCAGTTCAGCTTGCACTTCGGCCAGTTGCTGCTCCAGCTGGAGCAAGCGTTGCTGGGCCTTGACCTGGACGCTGACGTCTTTCTGCACGCCGATGAAATAGGTCAGCTGATCACTGTCATTGAATACCGGGGTGATCGACAGCTCATTCCAGAAGTGACTGCCGTCCTTGCGGTAGTTGCGCAGCACCTCGCGGCACGGCCGGCCTTGTCGCAGGGCCTGGCGGATCACTTCCAGGCCTGGCTGGTCACGGTCCCCGGATTGCAGGAAGCGGCAATCCTGGTACAGCACTTCGTCGGCGCTGTAGCCGGTCAGCCGCTCGAAGGCCGGGTTCACATAGATCACGATGTTGTCTTCGCCTTCCTGCTCGGCGACCACAATCCCGTCGTTGGAGGCGTTGATCATCCGTTGCAGCAGATGAGCGTTGATCATCCTGAAGTTCCGCTTTCGATCAGCAAGTGCTGGAGTGTAAGAGAGGCTGGCCCGCTGTCCACCAGCGCTTTGCAGCAGAGGTGGCGGCACAGGCGGGATTTTACTCCGTAGCTGTTAATATCCCAGCCTTTTAGTCAGCTTCAGGATCAGATTGATGAAAGTCGCCATCCTTTCCGGCTCGGTGTACGGCACGGCTGAAGAAGTCGCCCGGCATGCCGCCAAACTCCTCAACGCCGCAGGTTTCGAGGCCTGGCACAACCCGCGCGCCACTCTGGCCGAGCTTCAGGCCTTCGCCCCGCAGGCGTTTCTGGCCGTGACCTCCACCACCGGCATGGGCGAGTTGCCGGACAACCTGCTGCCGCTGTATTCGAGTATTCGCGATCAGTTGCCCGCCGCCTGGCGCGGGTTGCCCGGAGCGGTCATCGGCCTGGGGGATTCCAGCTACGGCGATACCTTCTGTGGCGGTGGCGAGCAGATGCGCGAGCTGTTCGCCGAGCTGGGCGTGCAGGAAGTGCTGCCCATGCTGCGCCTGGACGCCAGCGAGAGCGTGACCCCGGAAACCGACGCCGAGCCCTGGCTGGCCGAGCTGATCAGCGCCCTGCGGGGCTGACCGGCTGTTCCCGCAGCAGCGCCAGCCAGGCTTGTGCTGCCTTGGACAGATAAGCGCCCTGGCGCCAGATGAAGGCGATATCCCATCGCAGGTAGTCCGGCGCCTTCAAGGTCAGGCGCACCACCCCAGGCCGCACCAGGCCACGGGCCACCACACTGGGCAACAGCACCACGCCCTGGCCGGCGGCCACCAGCGCCGCCAGGAAATCCGCCTGGCCGCTGCGCCCGCCTTCCCTGGGGGTGAAACCCACCTGCTGGCAGGCCTGCAACAGCCGGTCGTTGAGCACGAAACTGCGCTGGTACAGGAGGAACGGCGTGTCCGCCAGTTCTTCCAGGCGTACCTGGGCGTTCATCGCCAAGGGGTGATCGGCGGGCAGCAAGGCATCCAGCGGTTCATCGCAGAAGGGCTGGTAGGCGAACGCCGGGTCCTTGGGGGTCAGGCTTCCCCCCAGTTCCAGTTCGCCGTTGCGCACCGCCTGTTCGACATTCAGGCTGCCGCCTTCGAGCAACTGCACCTGGATATTCGGATAGCGCCGGCGGTATTCGGCAAAACGGCTGGCGAACAGCGCGTCACTGCCTAGCAGCGGCAGCCCCAGGCGCAGTTCACCCCGTGCCAGCTGGCTCAGGTCGTCCAGTTCGCTGAGCAGTTCGTGGCGCAGGCGCAACATGCCTTCGGCCCGTTGCAGCACCACGTTGCCGGCGGCGGTGAGGTGGATATGCGAACCCTGGCGCTCCAGCAAGGGCGTGCCGAGGCTCTGTTCCAGCTGGGCGATCTGCTTGCTGACCGCCGACTGGCTGATGTGCAGGGTCCTGGCCGCCTGGGTGAAGCCGCCCTGGCGGATGACCTCGACAAAGCTGCGCAGTTGTTTGAAATCCATGGCGTTGATTCCAGATTGGAATGGCTTCCAGTCTAACAATTCGCTTCGGTAATGATGGGGCTTTTCATAAAATAAGCCCCTGAGAGGACCGAACCACCATGAACATTTCCACCTG
Source organism: Pseudomonas sp. NFPP25 (assembly GCF_900116505.1). Classification (NCBI taxonomy): domain Bacteria; kingdom Pseudomonadati; phylum Pseudomonadota; class Gammaproteobacteria; order Pseudomonadales; family Pseudomonadaceae; genus Pseudomonas; species Pseudomonas sp. NFPP25. The sequence continues at coordinate 239,289 of NZ_FPBG01000003.1, forward strand.
CAAACGCCTGGGCCGCCTGATTCTTGAACTGGCGGTGCTGCTGGCCATCTATTTTCTCGGCTGCCAACTGGCCAGCTGGCTGCCCTGGCCGATTCCCGGTGGGGTCATGGGCCTTGCGCTGTTGCTGCTGGCCTTCGCCCTGGGCTGGATCAAGCCGGCGGCCCTGCAGCTGGGGGCCGGCCTGTTGATGGCCGAGATGCTGCTGTTCTTCATTCCCGCACTGATGAGCCTGCTGGACTACGGCGGCCTGCTGCGCCAGGACGGCTGGCGGATTCTGCTGGTAATAGGCGTCAGCACCCTGCTGGTGATGCTGGTGACAGCCTTGACCGTGGAATTGGTGTGCCGCTGGAGGATGCGCCATGAAGCTTGAAGCCATGCCGGTGTTCTGGCTGGCCCTGACCCTGGGCGCCTACCTGTTCAGCCGCTGGATCTACCGGCGCACCGGGCGCTACCTGCTGTCGCCGCTGATTCTGGTGCCGGCCCTGCTGCTGGCGGTCGCCGTGCCGCTGCACACCGCCTACGCCGAATACGCCGCCAATACCCACTGGCTGATGCTGGTACTGGGGCCGGTGACCGTGGCCTTCGCCATTCCCATCTGGCAGCAGCGGCAACTGCTGATGCGCCACTGGTCGGCATTGCTGCTGGGCATGCTGGCGGGCAGCGCGGCTTCCATTGGCAGCTCGTTCGGCCTGGCCAAGGCCCTGGCCCTGGACAGCTCGGTGACCCTGTCCCTGGTGCCGCGCTCCATCACCACGCCGTTCGCCATGCCCCTGGCCCATGACCTGGGCGGCGTACCCGAGCTGACCGCGGTATTCGTGATGTTCACCGGGGTATTCGGGGCCATGCTCGGCGGTGTGCTGCTGCGCTGGCTGCCGCTGCGCAGCGCCCTGGCCCGCGGCGCCCTGTTTGGCGTCGGGGCCCATGGTGCAGGGGTCAGCCGGGCCCATGAAGTGGGGGGTGAAGAAGGTTCGGTGGCAGGGCTGGTGATGGTCCTGACCGGGCTTCTGAACCTGTTCGCCGCGCCTTTGCTGGCGTCGTTGCTTTGACGCGCAAGCCCCGGGCCAGGGCCTGATTCCCGGCTGACCCGCACGGCCATCAAGCTGGCTGCCAATGCAACTCCGCCAGCGGCGTGAGCTGTCTAGACTCTGGAGGTCCTCTTCCTATAAGAACCATCACCGAGGTCCTTGCCGTGAGCCTAGCCCCCGTTCAATCGACACCGAGTGTAAAAAACCAGGTCAGCGCCATCGAGTGGCAAACCCGCGTGGACCTGGCCGCCTGCTATCGCCTGGTGGCGATGCATGGCTGGGACGACCTGATTTTCACCCACATATCCGCCAAGGTGCCGGGCACCGAAGATTTCCTGATCAATCCGTTTGGCCTGATGTTCCACGAGATCACCGCGTCGAGCCTGGTGAAGGTCGACCAGGCCGGCAACAAGCTGATGGACAGCCCCTACGAGATCAACCCGGCGGGCTACACCATTCACAGCGCGGTGCATGCGGTGCGTCACGATGTGGTTTGCGTGCTGCACACCCATACCGCGGCCGGGGTTGCGGTGTCGGCGCAGAAGCAGGGCGTGTTGCCCATCAGCCAGCAGTCGCTGTTCGTGTTGTCGAGCCTGGGTTACCACCCCTATGAAGGTGTGGCCCTGAACCCCGAGGAGAAGGTCCGGCTGCAGGCCGACCTGGGGGACAACAGTTTCCTGATGCTGCACAACCATGGCCTGCTCACCTGCGGCGCGACCATCGCCGACACCTTCCTGATGATGTTCACCTTCCAGCGCGCCTGCGAGATCCAGGTGCTGGCGCAGAACGGCGGCGCCGAGCTGATTGCCATCCCTGCGCCGATCCTGGCCGGGGCCAGGGCGATGATCGCTGGTGTCACCCGCAGCGCTCAGGGCATGGGCGGCGCTCTGGCCTGGCCGGCCCTGCTGCGCAAACTCGATCAACTCGACCCGGGTTACACACTCTGATGCCTATTGCCGAGATCCCGCTGTGCGTGTGGCGTACACGCGGACATGACCTGCTCTTTCGCGGCCAGCGCATCCGTTACTGGGTGGCCGGGCAGGGCGAGCCGCTGCTGCTGATCCATGGCTTTCCCACCGCCAGCTGGGACTGGCACTACCTGTGGCAGCCCCTGGCCCGGCATCATCAGATGATCGCCTGCGACATGCTGGGCTTCGGCGATTCGGCCAAGCCCCTGGAGCATGACTACAGCCTGCTGGAGCAGGCTGACCTGCAGCAGGCGCTGCTGGCCCATCTGGGTATCGCCGAGCCGGTGCATCTGCTGGCCCACGACTACGGCGACAGCGTTGCCCAGGAGTTGCTGGCCCGGCACTACGAAGAGCGGATCGATATCGCCAGTTGCGTGTTTCTCAACGGCGGCCTGTTTCCGGAAACCCATCGCCCGGTGCTGACCCAGAAGCTGCTGCTCAGCCCGCTGGGCTGGATGCTCGGGCGCACGTTCAGCCGCCAGGGCCTGGCCAAGAGTTTCCGGCAGATATTCGGCCCCCAGAACCGCCCCAGCGAGTCGGTGCTGGATGATTTCTGGAGCCTGGTGCAGAGCAACGATGGCCCGAGAATCCTGCACAAGCTGATCGGCTACATCCCTGAACGCCGGGCCCGGCGTGAACGTTGGGTCAGTGCCATGCAGCGCGGCGAGGTGCCCCTGCGGGTGATCGATGGTGCCCTGGACCCGATTTCCGGGGCACACATGGTGGAGCGCTATCGGCAATTGATCCCACGGGCCGACACGGTGCTGCTGCCGAACATCGGGCATTACCCGCAGATCGAAGCGCCCCTGGCGGTGCTCAAGCATTATCTGGAGTTTCGCGACAATCTGCTGTCGCCATCATCACGGTTGGCGTGTTCCTGAACCCCGCGGCCTTGAGCGGGCAAGGCGATTATCCCGCTGCCTTATTGCGCACCATTCAGGTCAAAACGTTTTTATTGTGACCAAAGGCTGGCTGCCTGACACTCGAAGCATTGTCCATTGGCCCTGCTGGAGTTCGGTATGAGTGAGTCTGTGCGCTTGGAAGATAAAGTGGTGATTGTCACCGGAGCCGGCGGTGGCCTGGGCCGGGCCCATGCACTGCTGTTCGCCCGGCACGGCGCCAAGGTGCTGGTCAACGACCTCGGCGGCTCGGCCCAGGGCGAAGGCGCCAGCGCTTCGGCCGCCGACCGCGTGGTGGCGCAGATCCGCGAGGCCGGCGGTATCGCCGAAGCCAGCCATGACTCGGTCACCGACGGTGAAAAGATCGTGCAGAACGCCCTGGATGTGTTTGGCCGGGTCGATGTGGTGGTCAACAACGCGGGGATCCTGCGGGACAAGACCTTTCACAAGATGGAGGACGCCGATTGGGACCTGGTGTATCGGGTGCATGTCGAGGGGGCCTACAAGGTCACCCGCGCCGCCTGGCCACACCTGCGCGACCAGGGGTATGGGCGGGTGATCTTCACCGCTTCCACCTCGGGCATCTATGGCAACTTCGGCCAGTCCAACTACGGCATGGCCAAGCTCGGCCTGTACGGCCTGACCCGGACCCTGGCCATCGAAGGGCGCAAGAACAACATCCTGGTCAACGCCATCGCGCCCACCGGCGGCACGCGGATGACCGAGGGGCTGATTCCGCCCCAGGTGTTCGAGCAGCTCAAGCCCGAACTGGTCAGCCCGCTGGTGGTGTACCTGGGCAGCGAGCAGTGCCAGGAAACCTCCGGCCTGTTCGAAGTGGGCGGCGGCTGGATCGGCAAGGTGCGCTGGGAGCGCAGCCTGGGCGCCGGCTTCGATCCTCGCCAGGGCTTTTCCCCGGAAGACGTGGCGGCCCACTGGCAGCAGATCTGCGACTTCGAGGGCGCGGCGCACCCCAAGGACAATATCGAGGCATTGAAGGAGATGATGCAGAATCTGCAAAAGTACGCCCTCTGAAACGCCCCTTTGTCCATCCCCTATCGCCTGTGCCTGGGTGATAGGGGCCGGCTTCTGGCGCTAAGTGTGCCGGGTTTTCAGCACTGGATGCATCACCCCGCCGGGCCCTGGCCCCGGCGGTTTTACTCCTGCAGCGTTCGTCACTATGCTCGACGGTCCGCGAACGAACAGGGGGTGCTGCATATGTATGAGTCAAAGGATCAGCCGGTATTGTCGCGGCTGCTGTTCATCCGCCGTTTATGCATGCATGGGCTGGTGGTGCTGGCGCTGATCATCTTCTCGGTGCTGCTGGGTATCAGCGGCCTGCTGTACTTCGAACAAGACATTTCCTTCCATGACGCCTTGTATGACGCGGCCATGATCCTCGGCGGCATCGGCCCCATCAACATGCCGCAAACCCCTGGTGGCAAACTGTTTTTTGCCAGCTACGGGCTTTATACCAATCTGGTCTTCGCTGCCACCCTGGGCTTGATCCTGTCCCCAGTGGCGCACCGTCTGCTGCACAAGTTTCATTACGACGAGAGCGAGGACGACGCGGCGTAGTTGCCACTTTCCTCTGGTGTTCCAGGCATAAAAAAGGCCGCTGCAAGAGCAGCGGCCGAAGCAAGACGTTAGATCAAGGAGCTACAAAATCAACGTCGGTGAACCAGGGGCAGCAGCTTGAATCACACGCCTTCAAGCGGCTGGAAATCATTCCCGGGAACAGCTCGTGCCCGGTACTTGCAAGGTCAGTGGCAAGCGGTTGTTTGCCGTGACTGCGAGTGAAGAATAAGCCCTGGCCGGGTACGGAAAAATAGCGATTCAGGACAAGGACTGTTACAGCCTGAGCAACAGTCTGAGCGTTTTTTCGCCCCGATCATCCCCCTGCATCGACGCCCCTGATAAGCCTGCATCCAGCCGCTGGATAACCCCTTGAACGGCCCTGATGGCAAGGGCACTAATCCCTTCGAGTGACAGCGCGAATACCTCCTTGGTGCGCTTATCGACCGTGCTACCCCGGCAGTAGGGTGAGGCCTCCTGTCACTCACCGGGGAAGACGCATGACAAGAATAACAATGCGCGCCATCTTCAAACCGCAGGCGCTGGCCGTCGCGGTGGCGCTGGGCTGCTGCGCCCAGGCGCAGGCGGTGTCGTTCAACATCGGGGAAATCGAAGGGCAGTTCGACTCGTCGCTATCGGTTGGTGCCAGCTGGGGCATGCGCAATGCCGACCGCGCCTTCGTCGGAACGGTCAATGGCGGTACCGCCCAGTCGTCCACCGGCGACGATGGCCGCCTGAACTTCAAGAAGGGCGAAACCTTCTCGAAGATCTTCAAGGGCCTGCATGACCTGGAACTCAAGTACGGCGACACCGGGGTCTTCGTTCGCGGCAAGTACTGGTACGACTTCGAGCTCAAGGACGAAGACCGCGAGTTCAAGCCCATCAGCGACCACAACCGCAAGGAGGGCGCCAAGTCCTCGGGGGCGCAGATCCTCGATGCCTTCGTCTACCACAACTATTCCATTGCCGACCTGCCGGGTACCGTGCGTGCCGGCAAGCAGGTGGTCAGCTGGGGCGAGAGCACCTTCATCGGCAACTCCATCAACAGCATCAACCCTGTGGACGTCTCGGCCTTTCGCCGCCCCGGCGCCGAAATCAAGGAAGGCCTGGTGCCGGTGAACATGCTGTTCGCTTCCCAGGGCCTGACCAACCAGCTGACCGTGGAAGGCTTCTATCAGCTGGAGTGGGACCAGACCGTGGTGGACAACTGCGGCACCTTCTTCGGCAACGACGTGGTGGCCGATGGCTGCACCACCGGCTACACCGTCGGCAGCCCGGCCATCGCGCCGTTGCAGCCGGTGGCGGCGGCCTTCGGCCAGGGCTTCCAGGTGACCCGCGAAGGGGTGATCCTGCCCCGCGGCGGTGATCGTGATGCCCGCGACTCCGGGCAGTGGGGCGCCGCCCTGCGCTGGCTCGGCGATGACACCGAGTACGGCCTGTACTTCATGAACTACCACTCCCGCAGCCCGGTGGTGAGTACCACCACCGCCAATGTGAGTCCGGCGACCCTGGGCGCGATTGCCGGCGTCGCCAACGGCATCGTTCCGGGTTCTGGCAGTGGCCTGGTGCAAAGCGTGATGCTTGGCCGTGGCCAGTACTACCTCGAATACCCGGAAGACATCCGCCTGTATGGCGCCAGTTTCTCCACCACCCTGCCCACCGGCACCGCCTGGACCGGCGAGATCAGCTATCGGCCCAACGCGCCGGTGCAGGTCAACACCAACGACCTGACCCTGGCCCTGCTCAACCCTATTTCCGGGGGCGCGGCGTCGCCGATCAAGACCGCCATGGGGGCCGACAACACCGGCTACCGGCGCAAGGAAATCACTCAGATCCAGAGTTCCATGACCCAGTTCTTCGATCAGGTGCTGGGGGCCGACCGCCTGACCCTGGTGGGCGAGGCGGCAGTGGTCCACGTCGGAGGCCTGGAAGACAAGAGCAAGCTGCGCTACGGCCGGGACTCGGTGTACGGCCAATACGGCTATGGGGGCGACACCGACGGTTTCGTCACGGCCACCTCCTGGGGCTATCGCGCCCGGGCCATCCTCGACTACAGCAACGTGATCGCCGGCATCAACTTCAAGCCCAACCTTTCCTGGTCCCATGACGTCAACGGCTACGGGCCCAACGGCCTGTTCAACCAGGGCGCCAAGGCCCTGAGCGTTGGCGTGGATGCCGACTACCGCAACACCTACACCGCCAGCCTCAGCTACACCGACTTTTTTGGCGGGCGCTACAACACCCTGACCGACCGGGACTTCCTCGCGTTGAGCTTTGGCGTGAACTTCTGAACCGGCACAAGAAGGAGCATTTGAATGCGCAAGATGATTCTGCAATGCAGCGCCCTGGCACTGGGGTTGTGGGCGGCCAACCTGATGGCCGCCGTGAGCCCGCAAGAGGCCGCCAAGCTGGGAACCAGCCTGACCCCGGTGGGTGCGGAAAAAGCCGGTAATGCCGACGGCTCGATCCCGGCCTGGACCGGAGGCATTCCCAAGAATGCCGGGGCGGTGGACAGCAAGGGCTTTCTCGCCGACCCGTTCGCCAATGAAAAACCGCTGTTCATCATCACCGCGGCGACGGTGGACAAATACAAGGACAAGCTTTCGGACGGCCAGGTGGCGATGTTCAAGCGCTACCCGGACAGCTACCGGATCCCGGTCTACCCCACTCACCGCAGCGTCGGTTTGCCACCCGAGATCTACGAGTCGGCCAAGCGCAGCGCCTTGAGCGTGACCACCACCAACGACGGCAACGGCCTGGCCAACTTTACCGGCAACCGTTACTACGCCTTCCCGATTCCGAAGAACGGCATCGAGGTGCTGTGGAACCACCTGACCCGTTATCACGGCGGCAACCAGAAGCGCATCGTCACCCAGGTCACCCCGCAGACCAACGGCAGCTACACCTCGATCCGTTTCGAGGAAGAGGTGGCGGCGCCGCAACTGATCCCGGACCTGGACCCGGCCAAGGCGGCCAACGTGCAGAACTTCTTCAAGCAGTCGGTGACCGCCCCGGCGCGGCTGGCGGGCAACGTGCTGCTGGTCCACGAGACCCTGGACCAGGTCAAGGAACCGCGTTCGGCATGGATCTACAACGCGGGCCAGCGTCGCGTGCGCCGCGCCCCGCAAGTGGCCTACGATGGCCCGGGCACCGCCGCCGACGGCCTGCGCACCTCGGACAACTTCGACATGTTCTCCGGTGCTCCCGACCGTTACGACTGGAAGCTGGTGGGCAAGAAGGAGATGTACATCCCCTACAACAGCTACAAGCTGGATTCCCCGAGCCTCAAGTACGACGACATCGTCAAGGCCGGGCACATCAACCAGGACCTGACCCGCTATGAACTGCACCGGGTGTGGGAAGTGGTGGGCACGGTCAAGCCCAACCAGCGGCACATCTACGCCACTCGGCACATGTACATCGACGAGGACAGCTGGCAGGTGGCCCTGGTGGACCACTATGACGGACGCGGCCAACTGTGGCGGGTAGCCGAAGGTCATGCGCAGTACTACTACGACCACCAGGTACCGGCCTACACCCTGGAGGCCCTGTATGACCTGAACGCCGGCCGTTACCTGGCCCTGGGCATGAAGAACGAAGAGAAGCACAGCCTGGAGTTCGGCTTTGCCGCCAAGGCGGCGGACTACACCCCGGCGGCCCTGCGCGCCAGCGGAGTGCGCTAAGCGCCTCTTGGGTTGCAGTGGAGCAATGGTCGAGCCGCACGCTCTTGGGGCGTGCGGTTTTTTAGGGCGGCCAGTCCTGGCAAGCGAGCTTGCTCGCCACAGTCGCGGCAATACTGCGTTCCTCTTGACTGGCAGTTATCCGACTGCCTGGTCGGTTTTTTTATGGGGGCTGATCAGCCTGCTGAATACTTCTTCAACTGGCCGGGAGGTCGGGGCTAGGGTGGGGCTACGCTGGCTAAAACTATAAAAAGGCACGCCGCAATGACCGCCATGACTCGTTGTCCAGAGCGTCCCGGGTTCATGCCCCGTTTGTCCTCCCATCATTTTTCCCGCAGCCGCCTCAGCGCGCCGTTGCTGGCCTCCGGTGCGCGGGTCAAGCTGCTTTGCGCGCCTGCCGGCAGCGGCAAGACGGCGCTGCTGGCTGAGTGCCTGCAACAGGCACCGGAGACCTGCCGGGTGAGCTGGTTGCCGTTGTCCGGCGGGCGGCATAGCCCGCAGGGGCTGTGCGCTGCCCTGGCCCAGGCCCTGGGGCTGGAGCGCGATGACGAAGCCACGGTGCTGCAGCACCTAGCGCACCTGCAGGCGCCGGCCTGGATCTTCATCGATGACTATTGCCGGGTCGCGGCTGCGGACCTGGACCTGCTGCTCGATCGCCTGCTGAGCCTGGACAACCCGCAGTTGACCTGGTGGCTGGGTTGCCGTCGCCGGCCCCTGTGCAACTGGCCACGCCTGCTGCTGGACGATCAGTTGTTCGAGCTGGACGGCCCGGCACTGGCATTCAGCCAGATCGAGATCGAGCAACTGCTGCAACGGCTGCCGCAACCCCTGTGTGCGCAGACCGCCAGTCGCATTCTGCAACGCAGTGGCGGCTGGTGCGCCGGGGTGCGCATTGCCTTGCTGGAAGGCAGCGAGCTGACGATTCAGCCCTGCAAGCCGGGGCGCCCCAATACCTTGCTGGAGTACCTGGAGCACGAGCTGTTCAGCGTGCTGCCGGCGGAGCTGGCGCAAGTCTGGCAAGTACTGGCGCACCTGCCACGTTTCAACGCCGAGCTGTGCGAGCATCTGTTCGGCGTCGGGGAGGGGGCCCAGTACCTGCGGACCTTGCAGGACATGGCCTGCTTCATCGAACCCTGGGACGGTGGCGGCGACTGGCTCCAGGTGTTTCCGCCGCTGGCCCGGCTGATGCGCGACGAGGCCTGGCCGGGCGGGCGCTCCTGGCATCGCCGGGCCTGCCAGTGGTTCATTGCCCAGGAGGATTGGCAGTCGGCCTTTGAGCAGGCGCTGTGGGCCGAAGAGTATGAAGTCGCGGTCAGCCTGCTGGAGCATTTCAGTTTCGAGTTCCTGTTCCAGCAGGACAATGCGCTGCTGTTGCTGCAACTGCATGAGCGCCACGGTGGCGAACTCTTGCTGGTGTCGCCGCACCTGGTGGGGCTGCTGGTTGCGGCCATGCTGTTTGCCGGGCGCTTCGAGCAGGCCGGGCAGTGCATGGCGCAGATGGCCCGGTTCGCCCCCCAGCCCTCGGCAGCGCAGCAGCGTCAGTTGCTGGCCCGCTGGCAGGCACAGCAGGGCTGGCTGCTGCACCTGAGCGGGCGGATGGCGGCGGCGCGGCAGCATTTTATCGAGGCCCTGGATGAGCTGGCGGACAGCGCCTGGACCACCCGCCTGCTGTGCCTGTCGGGGCTGACCCAGCAGGCCCTGCTGGGTGCGGAGCTGGATGTGGCCCAGGCCCTCAATCGTGAAGCCCTGTGCCTGGCCCGGGCCCAGGATGCCCAGCTGTTCGAAGGCCTGCTGGAACTGGACCATGCCCAGTTGCTGGAGCAAAGGGGCGCGCCGCATCGGGCCCAGAGCCTGCTGGAGCAGGTCTGTGAGCGCTTGTCGATGCAGGCGCTGCGGGCGACCCCGCTGCTCGGTCGCATCGCCCTGCGTCTCGGTCGCCTGGCCTTGCGCCAGGGGCATGCAGAGCAGGCGGCCGGCTACTTTCGCAGCGGCCTCGAGGATTGCCTGCTGAGCCACGACAAGCGTGCCTTGTATGGTTTCCTCGGCCAGGCCCAACTGGCGGCCAACCAGGGTGATTATGCCCAGGCCTTCGTACGCCTGCGGGATGCGGAGCGGCTGATGCAGCAGCGGCAGATTCCCGACACGGTGTACCGGGGCGTGCTGTTGCAGGTCAGCAGCCAGCTCTGGCTGCAACAGGGGCGACCGGAGCTGGCTCAGGAGGCCTTGAGCCGCTTGCTCCGGCACTTTCGCGGCCCCCAGGCGCTACAGGCGCCACCGGCCACCCTGGAGTTGATTCCGGGGATCGAATACCTGCTGGTGCTGGCCGAGGTGCACCTGGGGCGGGCCCAGGCGCCGATCGCTACCTTGCAGGGGCTGCTGGCCCGGGCCCAACGCCACGGCATGCAGGGGTTGGAGGCCGAGGTGCAACTGGCCCTGGCCGAGGTCGCCCACCTGCAAGGCAACCCGGCGCTGGCGCAGGAAGCATTGCAGGCGGGGCAGGCACTGGTGCAGCGATGCAACCTGCCGCAGGCACTGCACGAACTGCGCCTGCGGCAACCACTCTTGCTGGCTGCGGGGGAAGCGCTGCAGACGCCATCATCGGCAGGCCCCCTGGAAAACCGCGAAAGCCTGCTCAGCCTGCGGGAACTGCAAGTGCTGCAACTGATCGCCCAGGGCTGTTCAAACCAGCAGATCGCCGAGCAATTGTTCATTTCCCTGCATACCGTGAAGACCCACGGGCGCCGGATTCACAGCAAACTGGGGGTGGAGCGGCGTACCCAGGCGGTAGCCAAGGCCCAGGCCCTGGGGCTGATGAGTTGAGCGCTAGCGGTTATTGCGGCTGATAACCCATGCGCCAGCTCACTGCAGAGCTGGCCGCCAGCAGACGTTGGGCTGCGGGCCCATGTTCATCGGCGTGGAACAGCGACGTCGGCCCTACCACGGTCAGCACCGCGGCGATTTTGCCGGTGGCATCGAACACCGGCGCCGACAGGGCATCGACACCGGGCATCAGCAAACCGTGGACATGGTGCAGCCCGCGCTGGCGAATCTGCTCGGCCAGGGCATCGTGCACCTGCTTGTCGGCCAGGGCGTGGGGGCTGCCGGTTGCCAGTTCCTGCTGGCGCAGGTCGAGGGTTTCGCGCTGTGGCAGGTAGGCGTTGAACACCAGCCCGGTGGATGAACTGAGCAGTGGCAGCACCGAGCCCAGTTGAGTGACCACGGTCACCGCCCGCACCGCCGGTTCGATATGCACCACCGTCGCGCCCTGGTTGCCCCACACCGCGAGGAAGCAGGTTTCGTTCAATTCGTCCCGCAGTTCCGCCAGGGGCAGGGTCGCGACTTTCAGTACGTCCATGCTGCCCAGGGCGGCCAGGCCTACCCGCAGGGCTTCGCGGCCCAGGCCGTAGTGATTGGTGGCGCTGTTCTGTTCGGCAAAGCCGCTGGCAATCAAGGCCTGCAGGTAGCGATGCACCTTGCTTGCCGGCATCTGCACATGTTCGGCCAGGCGCGAAAGGGAAGTGGCCGGCGACAGTTCGGCCAGGGCCTTGAGGATGTCGGTACCGACCTCGGCCGAGCGGACTTTCTGTTTACCGGTGCTGTCGCTGATGCTGCGCGGCTTTTCCATGGAGGCATTGGGGTCCCGTGACAAGTGGCGGTCTTTATAGCTTGACGCTCCTGGGCAATCAAATTACGTTATACGTAATTGGATTACGATAAAAATAACCCAGGCGTGCCGATAGCTCTTGTGAGGGAGTGGTGGGCCCCTGCCTATTCCAACTTACAGGAGGCTCCATGAACCTCGATTCTTCGGCGTCGGCCCTCAGCTACCAATCGGGCTTCGGCAACGAATTTGCCAGCGAGGCCCTGCCAGGGGCGCTGCCCGTCGGCCAGAACTCCCCGCAAAAAGCCCCTTATGGCCTGTACGCCGAACTGTTTTCCGGCACCGCCTTCACCATGACCCGCAGCGAAGCCCGGCGTACCTGGATGTACCGCATCCAGCCCTCGGCCAAGCACCCGGCTTTCGCCAAGCTTGCGCGCCAGCTGGCAGGCGGCCCCCTGGGTGAGGTCACCCCCAACCGCCTGCGCTGGAGCCCCCTGCAGATTCCAAGCGAGCCCACCGATTTCATCGACGGCCTGGTGGCGATGGTGGCCAACTCGGCTGCGCAGAAGCCGGCGGGTATCAGCGTCTATCACTACCGTGCCAACCGCTCGATGGAGCGGGTGTTCTTCAATGCCGATGGCGAGCTGCTGCTGGTGCCGGAACTGGGCCGCCTGCGCATCGTCACCGAACTGGGCATGCTGGACCTGGAGCCATTGGAAATCGCCGTGTTGCCTCGCGGGCTGAAATTCCGCATCGAACTGCTGGACCCGCAAGCCCGTGGCTACGTCGCCGAGAACCACGGTGCGCCGCTGCGCCTGCCGGACCTTGGGCCGATTGGCAGCAACGGCCTGGCCAACCCTCGGGACTTCCTGGCCCCGGTGGCTCATTACGAAGACCTGCGCCAGCCCACCACGCTCGTCCAGAAGTACCTCGGCGAGCTCTGGGGCTGCGAGCTCGACCACTCGCCACTGAACGTGGTGGCCTGGCACGGCAACAACGTGCCGTACAAATACGACCTGCGTCGTTTCAACACCATTGGCACCGTCAGCTTCGACCACCCGGACCCGTCGATCTTCACCGTATTGACCTCGCCCACCAGCGTGCCGGGCCTGGCCAACCTGGACTTCGTGATCTTTCCGCCACGCTGGATGGTGGCCGAGAACACCTTCCGTCCACCGTGGTTCCACCGCAACCTGATGAACGAGTTCATGGGCCTGATCCAGGGCGCCTACGATGCCAAGGCCGAAGGCTTCCTGCCCGGCGGCGCGTCGCTGCACAGTTGCATGAGCGCCCACGGCCCGGACGGCGAGACCTGCACCAAGGCGATCAACGCCCAGTTGCAGCCGGCCAAGATCGACAACACCATGGCCTTCATGTTCGAGACCAGCCAGGTGCTGCGCCCGAGCCAGTTCGCCCTGGAGTGCCCAGAGCTGCAGAACGACTACGATGCTTGCTGGGCCTCGCTGCCCGTCACCTTCAACCCGAATCGGAGATAACCCATGACCTTGCCCACCATCACCCGTAGCTGGGTCGAGTCCGCCAACGGTCACCCCGACTTCCCGTTGCAGAACCTGCCCCTGGGCGTCTTCAGCACCCAGGGTTCGGCGCCCCGCAGCGGGGTCGCCATTGGCGAACAGATTTTCGACCTGGAAGCGGCGCTGGATGCCGGGCTGTTCGAAGGCCAGGCCCAGGCTGCGGTGCAGGCGGCCCGTGGCGGCCAGCTGAATGCGTTCTTCGAACTCGGCCGCCCGGCCCGGGTCGCCTTGCGCGAACGCCTGCTGGAACTGCTCGGCGAAGGCAGCAGCCTGCGCGGCAAGATCGAGGCCCAGGGGGCGAAACTGCTGCCCCTGGCCGCGGACTGCCAGATGCACCTGCCGGCCAAGATCAACGATTACACCGACTTCTATGTGGGCATCGAACACGCGCAGAACGTCGGCAAGCTGTTTCGCCCCGACAACCCGCTGCTGCCCAACTACAAGTACGTGCCGATCGGCTACCACGGTCGCGCCTCCACTATCCGTACTTCCGGTGCCGACGTGCGCCGGCCCAAGGGCCAGACCCTACCGGCCGGGCAGTCCGAACCGACTTTCGGCCCCTGCGCGCGCCTGGACTACGAATTGGAGCTGGGCATCTGGATCGGCCAGGGCAACGAGATGGGCGAGCCCATCGCCATTGGCGACGCCGCCGAACACATCGCCGGGTTCTGCCTGCTCAACGACTGGTCGGCGCGGGATATCCAGGCCTGGGAATACCAGCCGCTGGGCCCGTTCCTGTCGAAAAGCTTCATTACCAGCATTTCGCCCTGGGTGGTGACCGCCGAGGCCCTGGAGCCGTTCCGCCAGGCCCAGGCCCCGCGCCCTGAAGGCGACCCGCAACCGCTGCCGTACCTGCTGGACAAGCGCGACCAGGCCGCCGGTGGCTTCGACATCGAACTGGAAGTGTTGCTGACCACCCGCACCATGCGCGAGCAGGGCCTGCCGGCACACCGCCTGACCCTGAGCAACACCCGGTACATGTACTGGACCGTGGCGCAGATGGTTGCGCACCACAGCGTCAACGGCTGCCAGTTGCAGGCCGGCGACCTGTTCGGTTCGGGCACCTTGTCCGGCCCAGAGAGCGGCCAGTTCGGCAGCCTGCTGGAGATCACCGAAGGCGGCAAGAAACCCATCGAACTGGCGTCCGGCGAGGTGCGCAAGTTCCTCGAGGACGGCGATGAAATCATCCTGCGCGGGCGTTGCAGCCGTGAGGGTTTCGCCTCCATCGGCTTCGGCGAATGCCGCGGCACGGTCCAGCCGGCACGTTAAGGGAGAGCCCTCATGCAGCTCTATACCTACTACCGCTCTACTGCGTCCTACCGGGTGCGCATCGCTCTGGCCCTCAAGGGCCTGGAGTTCCAGGCCATACCGGTCAATCTGCTGGTGCCCAAGGGCGGTGCGAATCGCCAGCCGGAGTACCTGGAGATCAACCCGCAGGGCCGGGTGCCGGCCCTGCGGACCGATGACGGCGACCTGCTGATCCAGTCGCTGGCAATCATCGAGTACCTGGAGGAGCGTTATCCACAGGTGCCGCTGCTGTCCACGGACCTGGTCAGCCGCGCCCGGGAACGGGCGGTTGCCGCGATCATCGGCTGCGACATTCATCCGCTGCACAACTCCAGCACCCAGAACCTGCTACGGGAATGGGGCCATGAGGAAGCGCAACTGCTGGTGTGGATCGACCACTGGATCAGCCAGGGGCTGGCGGCCCTGGAGCAACTGATCGGCGACCAGGGCTTCTGTTTTGGCGATGAGCCGGGGCTGGCCGATGTGTTCTTGATTCCCCAGCTGTATGCGGCCGAGCGTTTCAAGGTGTCCCTGGACGCTTATCCGCGGATCCTCCGGGTCGCGGCCCTGGCCGCCGAGCACCCGGCGTTCCAGGCCGCGCACCCGGCCAACCAGCCGGATACGCCAGCCTGAACCCGCACGCTGCCCGGTATCCGGGGCAGCGTGGCATCCGCATCACCCAGGCCCCGCAACGGGGCCTGAGCGGTCACCGCCTGTGACCTGCGCAACATTGCTGCCCATAACCATAAAAAACCGAACAGGTACCTTGCGATGCAAAATCAGATTGCCAGCTTTCGTGCTGCGCTCGACGCCCGCCCGGTGTCCCGCTACCAGTGGTTGCTCTTGTTGCTTCTCGCCTTGCTGCTGGTCACTGATGGCTACGACGCCCAGGTGCTGGGCTATGTGGTGCCGGCCCTGGCCCAGGACTGGGGGCTGGAGAAGGCCGCCTTCGGCCCGGTGTTCAGCGCCAACCTGCTGGGCCTGACCCTGGGGTCCCTGGCGGTGACGCCCCTGGCCGACCGTTTTGGCGTGCGCCGGATCCTGCTCTGTTGCGTGCTGATCTACGCCAGCCTGACGGTGCTGATGGTGTTCGCCAATTCCCTTGAAAGCCTGATGGCCGCCCGTTTTATCTGTGGCATCGGCATGGGCGGGGCGATGCCCAGCGCGATGGCGCTGATGTCCGAATATTCGCCGCCGCGCCTGCGCACCCTGATGGTGACCCTGGCCGCCTGCGGTTTCTCCTTTGGCGGCGCGGCGGGTGGTTTCGTTGCCGCCGGCTTCATCGATCGCTTTGGCTGGGAAGCGGTGTTCCTCGCCGGCGGCATCACGCCGCTGCTGCTGTTTCCTTTCCTGCTCTGGCGCCTGCCCGAATCGCTGCCGCGCCTGCTGCGGGACGCGCCGCCCTATGCGCGGCTGCGCAAGGTCACCGCACAGATGCTCCCGGACTGGCAACCGCCGGCCGCAGTGCTCAACAGCGGTGAGCAGGCGGACAGCAAGCTCACGGTGCTGGAGTTGTTCCGCCACGGCTATGCACGGCCGACCTTGCTGATCTGGGCGACCTTTTTCGTCAGCCTGATCCTGCTGTATTTCATGATCAGCTGGTTGCCGACGCTGCTGCTGGAGAGTGGCCTGGCCCTGAAGCAGGCCAACCTGGTGACTTCGATGTTCCTCTTCGCCGGCACCCTCGGCGCGATCTGCATGGCCTGGTTCGCCGACCGCCTGAAACGCAAGGTGCGCCTGCTGGCCGCGGTGCTCAGCGCCGCCGCACTGTGCACCGTGCTACTGGGGTTGAACCACGACAACCCGCGCTACCTGGTGGTGTTCGTGTTTGCCGCGGGCTTCTGCATCATCGGTGGCCAGTTGACCCTGAATGCCTTCGCCAGCAACTTCTACCCGGCCCAGGTACGCGCCACCGGCACCGGCTGGGCTTTGGGCGTGGGGCGTTTCGGTTCGATCCTCGGTCCGCTGTTCGGCAGCATGCTGCTGGCGATGCATATTCCGGTGCAGCAGATTTTCTTCTTCTGCGCGATTCCGGCCCTGCTTTCGGCGTTGTTGATCATTCAGGTGCGTTCGCCCCTGGCGTCGGCCTCGGGTGAGGCGGGGCCGGCCGCGCAACGGCAGGCCCCGCTCAAGTCCTGAGGGGCAGGGTGGTTCAGCGCGCCAGGTGCTTGATCATCGGCACGCAGGCCAGGGTCAGGCCCCGGGGCGACTGGTACTGGGCGATGCGCTCACCGACGAAGCCGCAGCGGCGATAGAAGTCGGCGGCGTTGAGGGTGGAATCCAGGATCAGGTGGGGCAACTCGGCTTCCAGCGCCCGTTCTTCGAGGTACTCCATCATCTTGCGGCCGATGCCGCGTCCCATGTAGGCCGGGTCGACGAACACCGCGTCGACCTGCCCGGTCTCCAGGTCGAGCATGCCGCTGGCGGTCACCTGATTGTCGATGACCGCGACATGGCCGGTGTTTTCCACCACTTCGATGAAGTAGTCGCTCAGTTCGCCAGCCGTCCAGACCTGGAGGTCCGCTTCGGGGTAGTGGCCGGCGCACTGCTGGTTGATGGCCTGGTTGCGAATGTCGAAGACCCGTTGTGCGTCGGCGCCGTGGGCTTTTCTGATAAGCATGCTGTGTCCGTTCCCTGGGGTTAGCCGCCCATCCTGCCAGAGCCCGGGCGCTGCTGTCATGCGGCCCTGGCCTGGATCAGCAACAGCCCCCAGCCGTTGGCGTGGTGCCGGGGTGGCGCGGGTGGAAATTCTCGAGGAAGCGTTCGGCGCTGTTCATGCTTTTTCATCCTTGCAGCAGGCAGAAGGGCGGCGGGCCTTGTTGCACGGCAGGCGCGAAACAGCGGGGGGATTCAGTGCACGATGGTGTTGGGCGGCAGGTGCCCCAGGCGTTCGGTCAGGCGCAGGCGCTGGATCGGGTCGTCGCTGAGCAGCAGGGCGTGCTCCAGGTCGAAGCGTTCGGCATTCGGGCATTCCAGGCGCTGGTAGAGGCTGGCCCGGGCCAGGTAGTCGGCGGCGCTGCCGTTGCCGATTTCCAGGACCCGTTCGGCATTGATCAGGGCCCCCAGGTGGTCGTCGTAGGACAGGTGCAACTGGCGCAGGTTGCGTGACAGGCGCTGGAACATCTGCAGCGGTTCGGCGCTGGCCAGGTGCTCGGCGCTGAGCTTGATATGGGCGCCGTACTGGCGTTGCAGCAGTTCCCGGCAATCGTTGGGGTACAGCCGGCGCCCGCCGCACGGGTCCAGCAGGTGGTCGGCACCGGGCACCCGCAGCAGGAAGTGCCCGGGAAAGTTCACCCCCGCCAGCGGCACCTGCAGCCGCTGCGCCAGTTCCAGAGCGATCAGGGCCAGGGCCAGGGGCTGGCCGCGCCGACGCTCCAGGACCTTGTCCATCAGCGCCGCCTGGGGCCGCAGGGGCAGGTGTTCGTCCTGTTGGAAACCCAGGTCGTTGAGCCGGCGCAACAGCGGTTGGCCAAGCTCGTTCGCCGGCAGCGTCGGCAGGCTGCTGCCCACTTGCTGCTGCAGTTGCTTGAACTCCTCCAGCAACAGGCCGGGCACCACCTGGGGATCATGCTCGGCGGCAATCCACAGGGCAGCTTCCAGCAGGGCGGGTGGCGAGCGGTGCAGACAGGCGAAAAAAGCTTGGCGCGGGTTCATCTCGATCTCCGACGGATGCCTCGTTTTAGCCTCGTGACGAAGCTTCGTCCAGTGTTGAAATGCGTGGTAGCAGGTTATTTCCCAAAGCCTGCAAAACCCCGGGGCTTATTCCTGCGCGGCGCAGCAAATTCCAGGCGCAAGCCTATACTGGCGTCTACAAGAAGTGATTCGGGAGCCCGTCGATGTTCGCTCTCATGCACAGCACCCGCCTTGAATCGCTGCACCTCAGCGTCGACCCCTGTACCGGGTTGAAGGCAGTGATCGCCATCCACGACAGCCGCCTGGGGCCCGCCCTGGGCGGCTGTCGTTACCTCGCCTACCCCGACGACAGCAGTGCCGTGACGGATGCCGCGCGCCTGGCCCAGGGCATGAGCTACAAGGCCGCCCTGGCCGGCCTGCCCCAGGGGGGCGGTACCGCCGTGATCATCCGCCCCGCCCATGTGGAAAGCCGCGCCGCCCTGTTCGAAGCCTTCGGCCGATGCGTCGAGCAACTGGACGGGCGCTACATCACCGCCATCGACAGCGGCACCTCGGTGGCCGACATGGACTGCATCGCCCAGCAGACCCGTTACGTCACCAGCACCAGTGCCGCGGGCGACCCGGCCCCCCATGCTGCCATGGGAGTGTTCGCCGGCATTCGCAGCACCGCCATGGCGCGCCTGGGCAGCGACAACCTGGAAGGCCTGCGGGTGGCGATCCAGGGGCTGGGCAATGTCGGCTATGCCCTGGCCGAGCAGTTGCACGCTGCCGGGGCGGAGTTGCTGGTCAGCGATATCGATGCCGGCAAGGTGCAACTGGCCATGGAGCAACTGGGCGCCCATCCCATCGCCAACGATTCTCTGCTCAGCACCCCTTGCGACATCCTCGCACCCTGCGGCCTGGGGGCGGTGCTCAACAGCCTCAGCGTGGCGCAACTGCGCTGCTCGGCGGTGGCGGGTTCGGCCAACAATCAACTGACCAACCTGCAGGTGGCCGATCAACTGGAGCGCCGCGGGATTCTCTATGCGCCGGACTACGTGATCAATTCCGGGGGGCTGATCTATGTGTCCCTCAAGCACCGCAACACGGAACTGCCGGTCATCACCGCCCACCTGTCGAAGATCAGCCAGCGGCTGACGGAAATCTTCGCCCACGCCCAGGCCGAAAAGCGCTCCCCGGCGCGAGTGGCCGATGAACTGGCGGAACGTGTGCTGTACCGCTAGGCATTCTTGCCTTAACCCTTGGCCAGGCTCTGTGTACCATCCGGCTGCGAAGTGCCCACTGACAAGGAATGTATCGACGATGCGTGAAGCGCTGGAGACCGGGCTGGATGAGCAGTTGTCCTGCCTGTTGCGGGCGGGGGCGGACTTTCAGGCGGTTCGTGATGTTCTTGTGGCATACCGGGACAAGGGCTTTTGCGCAGAGGCCGTATACAAGCATCTGGCATCACTCCGCCCTGGCGCATCAGAAGAGCTGGAGGACCGAATTCTGGAAGCCATGGATATCGCATCAGGTTTTTGTTCCGCAGGCTCCAGGGTCTGGGACGTCGCGCAATGACAGCGCCAGATATGGCCCCACCATTGACTGGCTGCTCCATCAGGCAACTGCAGTTGTACGCAGCGGCATGCCTGGCGGTTTACTGCGAACGAAAAGGCATTGCTCACCCGTCCATCGATGAGTTGATAAAGCACCTTGAGGGCTACCCGCCAAAGGGCGATCTACTGGCGTGGGAGAGAGCCGGGGCGCTGCTGGCACTCAATGGTCGCGGAGATGAGTGGCCCCAGGAGCTTGTCGCCTTGATAGCGCCTGAAGAGGTCGAGGCGTTCTCCTGCATCGTTGACAGCGCAGTTGAGGTGGGAATGGTTGACCTGTATGGCGACTCGACTGAGATGCCCCTGGCCTTCCTGGGCAAGATCACTTCCCTGCTGCATCGCAACGCTATCGAATTGCCTGATCCGCCAGGGGCGACAGCGCTTCAACGGGCCACCGCACAAGTGCCACTCTTGCCTTCGCAGGCATGAAAAAAGCCCTGTGCCAGGGGCACAGGGCTTATTCAATTCGCGTAAAGCCTATTTTGCGGCCTTGGCCGCTTTCGCCGGTTTGGCTGGCGCCTCGGCTTCAACAGGTTGCGGCTCTGCCACAGCCTCCACTACGGGAGCGGGGGCACTGAGCAACTCGGACAACGCGTCCGGCTGGCTCTTGAACGCCTTGGCGAACACATCGCGGTTCTTCGCCATGTAGATCCCGGCTTCTTCCACCTGTTGTTCGCTCAGCGACGGCACGGCTTTGTGCAACACTTCAGCGAGCAATTCAGCCAGTTCGAGCATTTTGTCATGACGGTCAGCTTCGGCTTTATCCATGAACAAGCGCTCCAGATCTCGGCTGCTGCGGTATACCACTTCGACGGCCATTCACCACCTCACATGCCTTCACGATAATGGGTCTGTATAAACACTGTATCTATATACAGTTCGAGAGAATAGGCGAAACCTTTTCCCTTGGATAGTGGCTTTTTAATGTAGACGCAATTTTTTTCCCGGGCCGATTGTTACCAGGCCGTGCCTCGTTGCCGGCGGCCACCATCTCATTGAAGGCTCCTGGCCTTTTTTCTGCATGCAGAACAACCGTCACGTCCAGTCCGCATCATCCGGTCGAAACGACCTAAGGAAAAACCATCGTGAAAATCAATTGGGCCGAGAACCTGCGGCAGAACGTCCACCAGCTGGCCGAATCCCTGGGCAACCTGTTCGTCGAGTCGTTCCACTACCTGGCGCTGTTCGCCATCGGTGCGGTGACCGCCTGGGCGGCGGTGATGGAATTTTTGCAGATGATCGAGGTGGGCCACATCAAGATCGATGACATCCTGCTGCTGTTCATCTACCTGGAATTGGGGGCGATGGTCGGCATCTACTTCAAGACCAACCACATGCCGGTGCGTTTCCTGATCTACGTGGCGATCACCGCGCTGACCCGGTTGCTGATTTCCAACGTCTCGCACCACAACCCGCCGGACCTGGGCATCATCTACCTGTGCGGCGGCATCCTGTTGCTGGCCTTCGCCATCCTGGTGGTGCGCTACGCCTCGTCGCAGTTCCCTTCGGTGAAGATCGAGCATCCACAGCGCAAGATCGGCGCGGGCTCCGGCGAACACCCGGAAGTGGAGAAGGGCGAGCTCTAGAACCTCAGGGCCGGCGGCGCGAGCTTCTGGCCGGTGGGCGGCGGCAGGCCCAGGCTGTCGCCGTTGGTCATGGCCTCGAGAATGGCCACGGCACTGTGGCCCTGCTCGATGGCGATACCAAACTGAATGCTTTGCACCAGGCGCTTGATGCGCTGCGGGTCATTGCGCTGGGCCGCGCTGATCATGCGCTTGGCCACCACCCGGCCACCTTCGGACAAGGTCAGCATGATGCTGCCGTCCAGGCCCTGGATGCTCAGGTTGACTTGGTATTGCGGGGTGAAGGTGTCGGTAATCAGTTGAAAAGGGTTGTCCATGATGCGTCACCGCCTGATTGGATCGTGCAGTCATTGACCGGCAGGGCGCGGAATTAGTTCGCGATTCCGGACCACTGGCCAGTCGTTCGCCGAGGGTGGCCAACGTCCGTATTCCTCCCCCGGGACAAAGCAAGGGACATGCCGGGAAACGCGCCGGGCAATGAATACGGGGACAAAAAAGCGGACCACGAGGTCCGCTTTTTTTATCCCGGTCCGATTCAGGGCACGACCGAATAAATGATCGCAGACAGTGCGACCAGCCCGATCAGCACCACGAACAGGTTCGACAACTGGCCCGAATACTGGCGCAGTGAAGGCACCCGCCGGATCGCATACATCGGCATCAGAAACAGCAGGCAGGCGATTACCGGTCCGCCCATGGTCTCGATGATGTGCAGGATGCTCGGGTTGAAGGTGGCCACGGCCCAGCACGTGAGGATCATGAACAGCGCGGTGATCTTTTCCAGGCTGCTGGAGGACAGCGAGCGCCCCCGCAGGTTTTTCACGATCAGGCCCTGGAAGCCTTCGCTGGCGCCGATGTAGTGGCCCAGGAACGACTTGGTAATGGCCACCAGGGCGATCAGCGGGGCGGCATAGGCAATCACCGGGGTCTGAAAGTGGTTGGCCAGGTAGGACAGGATCGAGATGTTCTGCTCCTTGGCCGCTACCAGGTCCGCCGGCGACAGGGCCAGCACGCAACTGAAGCAGAAGAACATCACTGTCAGCACCATCATGCCGTGGGCCGTGGCCAGGATACCGCTGCTCTTGGCTTCGGCCTGCGGGCCGTAATGGCGCTTCTGATCCAGGGCGAAGGCCGAGATGATCGGCGAATGGTTGAAGGAAAACACCATCACCGGGATCGCCAGCCACAGGGTCTTGAAGAACAGCGGCAGGGGCATGCCTTCGCCGGCCGAGGCGAAGAACGCGCCGTTCCAGTTGGGGATCAGGCTCAGGGCCAGTAGCAGCAACGCAGCGACGAACGGGTAGACCAGCAGGCTCATGGCCCGCACGATCACGCCCTGGCCGCAACGCACAATGGCCATCAGGCCGAGGATCAGCAGCAGCGACAGCAGCGCCCGCGGCGGTGGAGTCATGTGCAGCTGGTGTTCCATGAAACTGCTCAGGGTGTTGGTCAGCGCCACGCTGTACACCAGCAGGATCGGGAAGATGGCAAAGAAGTAGAGCAGGGTGATGAGCTTGCCGGCGCCGACCCCGAAATGCTCCTCGACCACTTCGGTGATGTCTCCGGAGCGCCCGGAAAGAACGAAGCGGGTCAGGCCGCGGTGGGCGAAGAAGGTCATGGGGAAGGCCAGCAGCGCCAGCACGATCAGCGGCCAGAAGCCGCCAACCCCGGCGTTGATCGGCAGGAACAGGGTGCCGGCGCCGATGGCGGTGCCATACAGGCCGAGCATCCAGGTGGTGTCGTGCTTGCTCCAGCCCTGGCGGGCGCTGGTGGTGTCGCGGGGTGTGGCTACAGCAGGGTTTTGGGCAGCAGGTGTCGGTACATCGGTCATCGTTATCGCCTCGTTATTATTTTTGCTCGGGCTCACGTAGTGCGGACGGTCAGGGAAGGCTCCTCAGCATTCCACCCAGCTCACCGCCAGGCCGCCCCGTGAAGTCTCTTTGTATTTGTCATGCATGTCGGCGCCGGTATCGCGCATGGTGCGGATCACCCGGTCCAGGGAGATGAAGTGCTTGCCGTCGCCGCGCAGGGCCATCTGGGTGGCGTTGATCGCCTTCACCGCGGCAATCGCGTTGCGTTCGATGCAGGGCACCTGCACCAGCCCGCCTACGGGGTCGCAGGTCAGGCCGAGGTTGTGCTCCAGGCCGATTTCCGCGGCATTGCACAGTTGCTCCGGGGTCGCCCCGAGGATCTCCGCCAGCCCGGCGGCAGCCATGGCGCAGGCCGAACCCACTTCGCCCTGGCAGCCGACTTCGGCGCCGGAGATGGAGGCGTTCTTCTTGCACAGGATGCCCACGGCGGCGGCACCGAGGAAAAAGTTGAGGATGTCGTCGTCACAGGCCTGCGGGTTGAACTTCATGTAGTAGTGCAGCACAGCCGGGATGATCCCCGCCGCCCCATTGGTGGGCGCGGTGACCATGCGCCCGCCGGCGGCGTTTTCCTCGTTCACGGCCAGGGCATAGAGGTTGACCCACTCCATGGCCGAGAGGGTCGAGGTGATGACATTCGGCTTGCCGATTTCCAGCAGGCTGCGGTGCAGCTTGGCGGCGCGGCGGGGTACGTCGAGGCCGCCGGGCAGGATGCCTTCGTGGCGCAGGCCCTGTTCCACGCATTCGCGCATCACCGACCAGATGTGCAGCAGGCCGCTGCGGATCTCGGCGTCGCTGCGCCAGGCCCGTTCATTGGCCAGCATCAGTTCGCCGACCCGCAGCTTATGGGTCTTGCACAGGGCCAGCAGTTCAGCGGCACTGTTGAAGTCGTAGGGCAGTTGGACACCGGTGGTGGTTTCGGCACCGGCCTCGACCTGGGCCGCTTCGATGATGAAGCCGCCACCCACCGAGTAGTAGGTCTGCTCCAGCAGCGTGCCCTGCTCGCCAAAGGCGGTCAGGGACATGGCGTTGGGGTGGTAGGGCAGGCTTTCGTCCAGCAGGAGCAGGTCCTGCTGCCAGTCAAAGGCAATGAGGCTGTGCCCGCCCAGCAGCAGTTGGCCGCTGTCGCGCAACTGCTGGATGCGCGGGTTGATGCTGGTGGGGTCGATGCTGTCGGGCCATTCACCCATCAGCCCCATGACACTGGCGCGGTCGGTGGCATGGCCGACGCCGGTGGCGGACAGCGAACCATAGAGACGGATCTGTACCCGCTGCACCTGGTCTTGCAGGCCCTGCTCGAACAGCGCCTGGGCGAAGGTCGCGGCGGCGCGCATCGGGCCCACGGTGTGGGAGCTGGAGGGGCCGATACCGACTTTGAAGAGATCGAAAACACTGATAGCCATGCTAAAGCCTTACAAGCAATGGAAGGTGGATCGCTGCCATTTTTTGTAGGCCAAGCGCAATGTCGGCGATACTGCCCGCCTCGGTCAGCACTGACCAACGAAACTTCCTAAGAGATCCTTTAGCAGGGCTAAACGATGAGCCGACAATTTCATGCCCAGACCTATGTCTGGCTGCATGTGTTTTCCTGTGCCGCGCGGCACCTGTCTTTTACCCGGTGTGCCGAAGAGCTGCACATCACCCCGGGGGCGGTCAGCCAGCAGATCCGCCAGTTGGAGGAGCGCCTGGGTTTTCGCCTGTTTCACCGGCGGCCCCGGGGGGTGGAGCTGAGCGCCGAAGGCCAGCGGCTGGCGCTGACGGTGAGCGAGGCCTACGGCAGCATCGACGCGGAACTGCGGCGCCTGGATGCGGGGATGATCGGGGGGACCTTGCGCTTGCGCTCGATCCCGTCGTTTCTCGGCAAGTGGCTGACTCCGCGCCTGCCGCGCCTGCAGCAGCGTTATCCGGAGATCCAGCTGCGGCTGGTGGCCGAAGACAGCAGCGTGGCCCTGCACGAGGGCGACTTCGACCTGGCCATCGACCTGAACGACGGCAGCTACCCCGGCTTGCAGTCCACCGCGTTGCTGGATGAGCAGATTTTCCCGGTCTGCGCGCCGAGTCTGCTGCGGGGCCGTCCGCCGTTGCACGGTCCGGCGGACCTGGCGCATTTTCCATTGCTGCACGACATCACCGCCTGGCGCGGCAGCTATGAATACGCCGAATGGGAGTTCTACCTCAATGCCATCGGCTTCGAAGGCGCGGACGTGCGTCGTGGCCATACCTTCAATCGCAACCACCTGACCATCGAGGCGGCGATTGCCGGCATGGGCGTGGCGATTGCCCGGCGCACCCTGCTCAATGACGAACTGGAGCGTGGCACCCTGATCGTGCCTTTCGGCCTGGCGGTGCCCAACCACAAACGCTACGTGCTGCTCTATGCGCCGGGCGCACTGAGCCATCCGGGCGTACGCGCGGTGCATGACTGGCTGGTGGAGGAAGCGGAGATCTTTCGCGGCTTGCACCCTCTGGGCGAGGGGCAGCTGTGAGCGGTTTTGACTGACGCATGGGGCGGGCTAACTCCCGACCTTAACAGCGCCTTTGCGGTTTGTCCGGCTTTATTTGCGTATGAATATTTATCTTTTTTAAGGGGTTGAAATGTTCGTCGCCGTGCCTAATTGTGTAATCAAGAGGTCACGAAATGCAGGTTCATACGCATTGCCTTGACCCTCTTACGAGCAAGCTGAAATAAGGGAAGAACTATGCAAATCCAAGTCCATAGCGATAACCATATTCAAAGCAGCCTTCGGATGGAGGAGTGGGTGCGCAGCACCGTTGAAAGCACGCTCGAACGCTACGAAGAAGACCTGACCCGGGTAGTGGTCCACCTGCGAGACGAGAACGGCGGCAAGTCGGGTCCGGACGATATGCGCTGCCAGCTGGAAGCCCGTCCGAAAGGTCACCAACCGGTTTCCGTGACCCACAAGGCCGACACCCTGGAGCAGGCCCTCGACGGCGCCACCGTCAAGTTGGAAAGTGCCCTGGAGCACATGTTCGGCAAATTGCGCGGCAAACGTGCGGCAGCCGTGCCCACAGCTGATGGCAGCGAGGCAGATGCCCTGCTCGAAGAAGAATTCCTGGAGAACCAACAGGCCGCGCTCAATAGCTGACGGCCGAGTTTCACCCCCCAACCGGACGGGCCTGCATTGCAGGCCCGTTTTGCTTTGTGGGGAAAATTAATCAGAACGCCACGGAGGTCTGCACATAGAGCGTGCGGGGCTCGCCTACGTACTTGCCCTTGTTGTTGTCGTCGAAGGAACGGGTGAAGTACTGGTGGTTGAAGATGTTCTTCACCCCCACCGCCACGTTCAGGTCCGACAGTTGCGGGCCGAAGTCATACCCGGCGCGGGTGCTGAACAGCATGTAGCCGGGGATGCGCCCGGTGCTGCCATCGGCGCTTTCGGCACGGGTGTTGGCATTGTCGGCAAACTGGCTGCTCTGGTAGCTGCTGTCGAGGTTGAGCTTCCACGGGCCTTCGGTGTAGCTCACCCCCAGGGTGCCCTTGTGCTTGGAAGAGAAGGGCACGCGGTTGCCCTTGTTCGGGCCGTCTTCGCGAATGGTGGCATCGACATAGGCGTAGGTGGCGTAGACATCGAAGCCCGCCAGCGCTGGGGCCAGGCCATCCAGGGCGTAGCTGACGCTGCTCTCGATACCCTGGTGGCGAGTCTCGCCCCGGGCGATCACCGTGTCGTTGGTCTGGTTGCTGTCGTACTGGTTGTCGAAGTTGATCAGGAAAGCGCCGATCTCCGCCCGCAGGGTGCCGTCGTCATAGCGGGTGCCCAGTTCCCAGGTGCGGGCTTTCTCCGGCTTGACCTCGCCACTGGCCACGCGGTTGGGCATCTGGCTGTATTGCACGCTGCCGAAGGAACCTTCGGTGTTGGCGTAGAGGTTCCAGCTCTCGTTGAGGTGGTACATCACATTCAGCGCCGGCAGCGCGGTGTTGTAGTCACCCTTGTATTTGACGTGGGTGAGGTTGTTGCTCTGCTGCGACTCGATCATCTCGTAGCGGATGCCCGGGGTCAGGGTCCACTTGCCGATATCGATCCGGTCATCGACGAAGAACGCATGGGCTTCGGTGCCGCCACGGGTGTCGCGGTCATTGCGGCTGTTGCTGGTGGGCAGTTGCTGGTTGGCGGTCAGCGGCGTGCGATAGCGCAGTTCATGACCGGCCTCGTTGATGTAGCGGTAGCCGACGCCCACTTCGTGGCTGCTGTCCCCCAGGTCGAAGCCTTGGGCGAAACGGGTTTCCAGGCCGCGTACCCAGTATTCGCGAGGCGACAGGGAGAGGAAGCTGCCCTGGTCCAGGTAACCGCTGCGCAGGGTCTTGGTGAAGAAGCTGTTGACGGTGAATTCGCGGCGGTCTTCCTGGTAGCGGTAGCCGACGTTGAACATCGTGCGCCGGCCCCAGAACTTGTCGTAGGGGCGGGTCGACTGGTACGGGTCGGCCTTGTAGTCCGCCACGTTCAGGCCGCCGGGCATGTCCGCCTCACCTTCGTAGTACTGGGCCATGGCATTGAAACTGTTGGCTTCATCGAGTTGGTACTTGCCCTTGAGGATCAGGTCGTCGATCTGCGTGTCGCTGTGTTCGCGCCAGTCGCCGCCGCGGGTGCCGGAGTACAGCAGGGCGCCGCCCAGGCCGTTGTCGGCGGTGCCACCGGCCAGCAGGTTGCCGGTGGTCTTGAAGCCGTCATGGCTGGAGGAGGGGCTGGTTTCGGTCTGGAAGCCGCCCTTGACCGTCGGCGCGTCGGGAATTGCCCGGGTCACGAAGTTGACGATGCCGCCGACGTTCTGCGGGCCATAGCGCACCGCGCCACCACCGCGCACCACGTCCACGGCATCCATGTTGCCCATGCTGATGGGGGCAAACGACAGTTGCGGCTGACCGTAGGGGGCGAAGGGTACCGGGATACTGTCCATCAGCACCGTGGAGCGCGAGGCCAGGCGCGGATTGAGGCCGCGGATGCCGAAGTTCAGCGCCATGTCGTGGCTGCCGGTGCCGTTGTTGTCCGGTGCGTTGACCCCGGGAATCCGATTGAGCACGTCCCGCGCCTGGGTGGCGCCCTGGCGTTCGAACTCCTCGCGACGGATCACGTCCCGGGCCCCTGGGTGCTCGAACACATCGCTTTGCTGGGCATCGCCGAGCCAGTCGCCGACCACGCTGGAGGCGCCCAGGTGCAGCGGCTGCGCAGCGGCCTCGGGGCTGGCCGGTTGCAGGCTGAAGGCATTGCTACCCTCGGCCCGGGCTTGCAGGCCGGTGCCTTGCAGCAGAACGTTCAGGCCTTCCTGCGGGCTGTACTGGCCTTGCAGGCCACGGCTTTGCACGCCACTGGTGACGTGTGAGCCGAAAGAGATCAGCACCCCGGCTTGCCGGCCGAACTGGTTCAGGGCGTTTTCCAGCGAGGTCGGGGCGATGTGATAACTCTGGGCCTGGGCCTCGGCGGCCTGGACCAGGGGCAGGCTGGCCAGGCTCAGGCTGGCCCCCAGCAGCAAGTGGCGCAGGGTACGGGCCAGAGGCGTGAGGCAGGTGGGTTGCTCGGTCATGAAGGTGGGTCCTGAGAAGGGGGAATCAAGGTGGCTTTCCTTCTCTGTCACTTGAACCTGGGGAAACGGCTCATGGGCGGTGGTTTTTTTTCGGTGCCGGGGCGGGCGGCGATTGGTTTGCGGGGGCTTGGGTGAGGCCCGGGTCAAGGGCGCGTCCCCTGCGGAGCCGGTTGCAGCCCGCGGCAGCGGCGACAGAGTGCCGTCAGGCGCGGGCCTGGACGGTGACCCAATAGCGGGTGAAGCGACGTACCTTGACCGGCAGGCTGATCTCCAGCAGATCGAGAATCCGCTCGCTGTCATCCAGGGGGTAGCTGCCGGAAATCAGCAGGTCCGCCACCTGCGCATCACAGTTGAGCTGGCCGCGGCGGTAGCGCCCCAGTTCGTCGAGAAAGTCCGCCAGGCGCATGTGCGCTGCCACCAGCATGCCTTCGCTCCAGGCGCCGCTGCCGGCATCCAGGGCCCGGGGAGCTCGCCAGCTGTTGCCGGTGAAATTCAGTTGCTGCCCGGCCGCCACCTGGGGCGGGGTTGTGGCGTAGTCCAGGGGCGTCACGCCGACGGTTCCGGAGAACACCGCCAGTTGGGTGTAGTCCTTGAATTGGCGCAGGTTCAGCCGCGCGCCTTGCGGGCTTACCTGCCCTTGTGCGGTCTGCACCCGCAGCGGCCGGGCATCCTGGGCACTGGTGAGCATGATCTCGCCCTCCAGCAGGCGGATCAGCCGTTGCTGGCCATCAAAGCGCACATCCACCGCGCTGCTGGTATTGAGCTGCAACTGGCTGCCGTCGCTCAGTTGCAGTTTGCGCCGCTGCCCCAGGGGGCTGCGGTAATCCGCCAGCAGTGGCGGCAGCGGGTTGTGTTCGCGCAGGCCCCAGGCGGCGGCCGAGCCGGCGCCGAGAATCAGCAGCAGCTTCAGTGCCTGGCGCCGGCTGGCGGATTTCGGCGCGTTCAGGGCGGCGTGGGCCAGGGGCGAAGACAGGCCACGCAGGCGCTGGTTGACGCGCTGGATATGCTCCCAGGCCCGCTGATGTTCGCTGTGGGCATCGTGCCATTGCTGCCAGGCCTGTTGCTGGCGCGGGCTCAAGGGCCCGCCCTGCATTTCGATCAGCCAGTGCACGGCCTGTTCGGCCACCTGGTTGCTGAAATCGGGCTGGCCATTGAGGTGTGGGTTCATCGAGGCACTCACAGGGCGAAGTAGCAGCGCATCGCCGCTTTGTTCAGGTGGCGTTTGACCGTGGCGATGGAGATATTCAGCTCCCGGGCGATTTCGCCGTAGGTCAGGCCGTCCAGCTGGCACAGCAGAAAGGCTCGCTTGACCGGCCGCGGCAGGCCGTCGAGCAGGCTGTCCAGATCCATCAGGGTTTGCAGGATGATGGCCCGCTCTTCCTCGGAGGGCGCCACCTGTTCAGGCATCTGCGCCAGGGTTTCCTGATAGGCCCGCTCCAGGTCCTGGCGCCGGTAGTGGTTGAACAGCACGCGCTTGGCGATGGTGGTGAGAAACGCCCGGGGCTCGATCAGGGCCGGTGTTTCCCGGGCGCTGAGTACCCGGATGAAGGTGTCCTGGGCCAGGTCTGCGGCGCTGTGGGGGCAGCCGAGCCGGCGCCGCAACCAGGTGTTCAACCAGCTGTGATGGGCCTGGTAGAGGCCTTCGACGGTAGCGGTGTGGGACAAGCCGGACGCTCCTGCACCGAGATGGCGCATAAGAGAACAAGAATTGTTCGCATTGTAGTGGGGCGACATGGCATTCGGCAATCAGGCCGGACCGACGGGTTTGGATCGGGTTCGTCGCTGCTTTTTGCATATGAGAATATTTATCATTAAACTTGCCCGCCTACTTCCCCCGGCCGCCTGTGTGCTGTGCCGGACCTCCCCTCGCGTCAAGGTCGAAACATGAAAAGCAAGGCTGGCGGTCTTTCCGCTTCCTATCGTCTGGCGGTGGCTTCGCGGGTATTCGCCGCGGTGCTGGGGGGCTATCTGCTGGCGGCGCTGGGCAGTGTCTGCCTGACCTTGCTGCTGCCCCTGCCCAGGGCCGATGCCGTGGTCAGCGGAATGGTGACGTCCTTCCTGTTCTATCTGGTGGCAGTGCTCTGGTGCTTTGCCTGTCGCAGTGCCTGGCAAGCCTGGCTGGGCTTGTTGCTGCCGAGCCTGGTGCTGGCGCTGGTCGCCGGCAGTGCCTACTGGGTGGCCCTGCTATGAAGGAAGGATTTCGCCAGTCCATGGCCTGGCTGCACACCTGGAGCGGGCTGCTGTTCGGCTGGTTGCTGTTTGCGATCTTCCTCACCGGGACCCTGTCCTATTTCAAGGATGAGATCACCCACTGGATGCAGCCGGAGGCGCCGGCCCGGGTCCTGAACGCCGATGCCAGCCTGGGGCTGGCCCAACGCTACCTGGAACGCCATGCCCAGGGTGCGCAACGCTGGTTCATCGGCCTGCCCGATGCCCGCCAGCCGAGCCTGTCGGTGGGCTGGCAGGCGCCCGGCAAACCCGGCGAGCGCGGTGCCTTCACCGAGAAACTGCTGGACCCGGCCACCGGCAGCGAAGTGCATGTGCGCGACACCCGCGGCGGCGAGTTCTTCTACCGCTTCCACTTCCAGCTGCAGATGCCCTATCCCTGGGGCCGATGGCTGTCGACGATGGCAGCCATGGTGATGTTCGTGGCGCTGATCAGCGGCATCATCACCCACAAGAAAATCTTCAAGGACTTCTTCACCTTCCGCCCGCGCAAGGGCCAGCGCACCTGGCTCGACGGGCACAACGCGGTGGGCGTGCTGGTGCTGCCGTTTCACCTGATGATCACCTACAGCAGCCTGGTGATCTTCATGTACATGGTCATGCCGGCGAGCATCCTGGTGGCCTACAAAGGGGATTCCGATGCCTTCTTCGAGGACTTGCGGCCCGCTGCTGCCGCTGCCTCGGCCGCCGGGCAGAGTGCCCCGCTGGCCCCCCTCGAACCCATGCTGAAGCAGGCCCGGGAACGTTGGTCGGGCGGCCATGCGCAGCGCCTGGTAGTCAGTTACCCGGGGGACCTGAATGCATCGGTGCAGGTGTTTCGCCATGAAGCCGACCGGGTAGCCCGGGATTTCGGCAGCCAAGTGGCGTTCAACGGCGTGACCGGCCAGCCGTTGCAGGCCTCTGCCGAGCAATCCCTGCCGCTGGCCATCGGCGGCAGCTTCTATGGCTTGCACATGGGTCGCTTCGCCGGGCCGGTGTTGCGCTGGCTGTACTTCCTCTGTGGGCTGGCCAGCACCGCGATGATCGGCACCGGGCTGGTGATCTGGCTGGGCAAGCGCCAGCTCAAGCATGCCAAGAGTGCCGCCCAGCCTTTCGAACTGCGCCTGGTGGAAGTATTGAACATCGCCAGCATGGCCGGGCTGCTGCTGGCGGTGGCGGCGTTCTTCTGGGCCAACCGCCTGTTGCCCGCAGGCTTCGCCGAACGCGCCGACTGGGAGGTCAGCAGCTTCTTCTGGGCCTGGGGCCTGAGCCTGTTGCACGCCTGCGTCCGCCCTGGCCGTCGCGCCTGGGTTGAACAACTGGGCCTTGGCGCCTTGCTGTTCGCCGGGGTGCCGGTGCTCAGCGTGCTCACCAGCCCGAGCCTGATGGATGGTTTCATGGTCCGGGGCGACTGGGCCATGGCGAGTTTCGACCTGGCGTGCCTGGGCAGTGGCCTGTTCCTGGCCTGGGCGGCGCGCAAGCTGCATCGCGCGGGGGCCGCCGCCACAGCCACGCCCCGGGTGCCCCGGCAACGCCCGCCGGCTCCTGAAACCGAGGTGAATTGAATGCTCCTGGTGCTGTTGCTCTGTTATGCCGGCTTTACCGGCCTGTGCCTGTCCCTGGACCGGCATCACGGCGAGCTGCTCGGGCACAAGCCTTCGGCCCTGCGCCGCCACGGCCTGCGTCTGGGCGGCTGGATGCTGCTGGGCCTGTCGCTGGCAGCAGCAGTGCAGGCCACCGGCTGGAGCCTGGGGCTGGTGCAGTGGTGCGCGGTGCTGATGTTCAGCGCCTTGCTGCTGGTGCTGCTGTTGCCCTATCGGCCGCGCCTGGTGCTGACGATGGCGGGGGCCAGCCTGCTGGCCAGCCCGGTCGCGGCCCTGGCCCACTTCTGAGCGGACCGACGATGATGAGCACCCTGCCACCGGAGCCTGCCGAGGGGGATCACCCTGATCCGCAGGGCAGCCGTGCGCATTTTCTCCAGGTGTTCCTGTCCCAGCGTTCGCAGATGGAGGCCCTGGTCAGCCGCCGGGTCGGTTGCCGGGCCACCGCCGCCGACCTGGTGCAGGACCTGTTCCTGCGCTTCTGGCGCCGGCCCCTGGTGCAGGTCGAGGAACTCAGCACCTACCTGCTGCGTTGCGCCGGCAATATCGCCATCGACCACCTGCGTAGCGAGGGCGCGCGAGTGCGGGTCAATGAAGGCTGGCTGCCAGAGCAGCAGGACAACCAGGGCAGCGAGCCCCAGGCGGCGCTGGAAGCCGGCAACGACCTGCGGCATGTCGAAGCGGCCCTGCGCAGCCTGCCGCAGCGCACCCGGCAGATCTTCCTGCTCAACCGCATCCACGGGCGCAAGTACGCCGAGATCGCCAAGGCCATGGGCTTGTCCCAAAGCGCCGTGGAAAAACATATGATGCGCGCCCTCGAAGCCTGCAAGGCCAGCCTGCGGGAAGCCCCGGGCACGCGCACGCCAAGGAATGCACCGTGAACCACCGCACGAGTATCTGCCCGACGCCCGCTCAGGAGCAGGCCGCGCTGGCCTGGCTGAGCCTGCTCCACGATCAGCCCAGCAGTGGCGACCAGGCCACCTTCAGCCAGTGGTTGCAGGCCGACCCCGCGCATATCGAGGCCTATGCCCAGGCCCAGGTGGTGTGGGAGCTGAGCGAGCAGCCGGCGCGCACCCTGGCCGATGAAGACGCCTTTGCCCTGCATGGCCTGCTGCGTTCCATGGATGCTGCCAGGGGCCGGGCCCGGCGGCGCTGGTCGGCGGGGCTGGCGCTGGCCGCCAGTGTATTGCTGGCGGTGGCCCTGGGCGCCGGCTGGCAGCCCGGGCGCTGGGTCGATGACCTGGGGGCCGACTACGTTTCCGCGCCGGGCCAGGTGCGCACCCTGACCCTGGCCGACCAGAGCCAGGTGACCCTGGATGCCGACAGCGCCATTGCCGTGGATTTCAGCCGCGGCGAGCGCCATGTGCAGCTGCGTCGCGGCGCCGGTTTCTTCAGCGTCAGCCACACCGGCGAGCCCTTTGTGGTAGACGCGCAAGAGGGGGAGGCGCGGGTGCTGGGCACCCAGTTCGAAGTGCGCCTGCAGCCGGGCGGGGCCCAGGTCACGGTGCTGTCCGGCCGGGTGGGGGTCACGCCGGCCAAGGGCGCGGCGCAGCAGGTGCTCGGCGCCGGGCAGCAAGTGGCCTACGGACATGGCGTTGCGGCCCCGCTGCACGCTGTCGACAGTGAGGCGCAACTGGCCTGGCGCCAGGGCTGGCTGAACTATTACCACGCGCCTCTGGCCGAGGTGGTGGACGACCTGCGGCGCTATTTCCCCGGGCGTATCCTGCTGCTCAACGATGAACTGGCGGCGCGGCGCATCAGTGGCAGTTTCTCCAGCAAGGACCCGCAGGCGGTCCTCGATTCACTGCAGGCGGTGCTCGGCTTCCAGCAGCATCGGGTGCTCGGGAGGTTCATCGTCCTGCGCTGAGAACCGCGTCCCAGAGCTCCCGAACATTCATCGTTATCACTCCGTTCTGTCACCAAACCGTTACATCAGACGGGGATGATCTGCGCATTCCTGAGCACATGGTCAGGATCGGCGAGGGTTGTGATTCAGCTCTCACAAGGGAGGGATGGCTGAAGCGGGAGCAAGACGATGCGCAGCTGGGATGTAGCTAAAAAGAAAAAAGCTCATATCGAGATCATTCCGATGATCGATGTGATGATGTTTCTGCTGGTGTTCTTCGTACTCATCAGCCTCAACGTGATCCCGGCCGTAGGGATCAAGACGCAGTTGCCGGTCGCCAGTACCGCGCAACAGTTGAAGCCGCAAAACAAGGCAGTGATTACCCTGGGTCTGCAAGAGCGCCTGCAACTCGATGGCCAGGACCTGGATGAAAGTGCATTGCTGGCGCAACTCAAAGTGTTGAACGACAGCAGTGAAAAGTTGGTGATCATTATCAACAGCGATCAGGGCGTGGAAGTTAAACGCCTGGTTTCGGTGATGGACTTGCTCAAGGGCAATGGCTTCTCTTCCGTCTCCATCGCTACACGCAAGTCCTGACGCCATGTTCAGTCTCTATAGAACTCGCAAGTTGCTTGCGTGCCTGCTGCCGGCTGGCCTGTTGCTGCTGGTGATCTATACCAGCCAGTTGCAGCAGTTGCAGATCAAGCCGGTGTATGACGAAAGCACCGTGGAAATCGCCCTGGTCGATGCCGCCGAACTGCTGGCGGCGGCCGAGCCACCACCGCCACCGCCTGAGCCGTTGCCCATCGAGCCCGAGCCGCCGCAGGTGGTGCCGGAGGAAGAACCGCTGGTGATCGAGCCGCCGAAACCCAAGCCGGTGGTCAAGCCCAAGCCGCCGGTGCCCAAGCCCATGGTGGCCAAGCCTGCGCCACCCAAGCCGGCCCCGGCCGTGGCCCAGAACGCCCCCACCGCGCCGCAGCCCGCAGTGGCCGCTGCGCCGAAACCGGTGGCCGCACCGGCTCCCGTACCTGCTCCGGCCACCGCGCCCGCGGCGCCCAGCAGTGCAATCAAGGAAAGTCTGTACACCGCCGCTTTGCGCAAGGAACTGGAAAAGCACAAGCAATACCCCAGCGGCCGCGAGGCCTCGCTGCAACGTCCCCAGGGCGATGTGGTGATCTGGCTGGAAGTCGATCGGGCCGGCAACGTGCTCGACAGTGGCATCGAAAACAAGGCGCCGAACATGTTGCTCAATCGCGCGGCGCAAACCAGTTTGCGCCGCGTGGAGAAAGTTTCGCCGTTTCCCTCGGACGCGTTCTCCGGCAAGAACAAGCAACGTTTTACCGCGACCTTTAGTTACAACGTGGAATAAACCCATCACCTATTAACGAAAGTTGTAAGCAAGGGATTGACCCGTGAAGATCAATAAACTTTATGCCCTGCTTCTGGCATCGGGCCTGGGCAGTTTTGCGCCACTGGTTTTGGCCGACGATACCGTGGACGTAGGTTCGGTGAACGTTGCCGGTAAGCAGACCCTGGGCAACGGCCACATGATCAAGGAAGAAAGCGCCAAGGGCCGCTCCACCGTGACCAAGGAGGCCATGGATCAGATGGCCCCCACCGCCAACGCCGTGGACAAGCTCAAGTACACCCCGGGGATCAACGTTTCCAGCACCGACGCCTCGGGCCTGAGCGGCACCAACTTCACCATGCGCGGGATGAACTCCGACCAGGTCGGGCTCTCCGCCGACGGTTTCCCGATCAACGACTCGGGGGACTACAGCATCTACCCGAACCTGATGGGCGACCCGGAGAACTTCAGTGAAGTCTTCGTCACCCAGGGTTCGTCCGAAGCCGACGGCCCGCACATCGGTTCCAGCGGTGGCAACATCGGCCTGGTGACCGTGCGCCCGACCAAGGATTTCGGGGTGTTCGTCAAGCAGTCTGTGGGTTCCAACAACCTGCGCAAATCCTTTGCCCGCCTCAACACCGGCGAGCTGGGGGGCTTCAAGACCTGGGTCTCGGCGTCCCATACCGAAGGTGACAAGTGGAAGGGCAAGGGTACCTTGCGGGCCGACAAGATCGAGTGGAACACCCTGTTCGAAGACGGCAACGGCAACTCCACCAACGCCATCGTCAAATACAACCTGCAGGAAAACTACAACTACAACAGCGTCAGCAAGTCCCAGTTCCAGACCCAGGGCCGGCGCCTGGACTACTCGGAAAGCACCGTGTTCAAGAACGGCAGCGTGTCCCAGTCCTACAAGCTCAACCGCAACCCCTTCGAAAGCGTGACCGCCTCGGTGACCCAGCGCTTCCAGCTGCGCGACGACCTGAGCCTGACCTTCAACCCGTACTACGTCTGGTCCAACGGCGGCAGCTTCAGCGGCCAGACCGCCACCACCTTGTCCAGCACCTCCAGCCGGGCCGGCAACTATGACCTGAGCGGGCTGCCCAGCGGCACCTACTACCGGCCTTCGTGGACCGAGACCTGGCGCCCCGGCATGACCACCAAGCTCAAGTGGGACCTTAACGAAGAGCACAGCCTGGACGTCGGCTACTGGTACGAGCGCGCCCGCCAGCGCCAGACCCAGCCCTTCATCGGCATCAAGGGCAACGGCGCTCCGGAAAACGTCTGGGGCGACTACAACGGCTCCGACCAACTGGTGGACCGCAATGGCGCGACGGTCCAGGGCCGCCACCAGTACACCGTGACCCCGGCGCAGAAACTCTGGGTGCAGGACACCTGGCAGGCGACCCCGGACCTGACCCTCACCGGAGCCCTGGCCTACCAGTACGTTGAGCGCGATGGCAACAACCTGGGCAGCCTCACCGACAAGCCGGAAAAACGCGACGCCAAGTACCACGAGTTCCTGCCCAGCTTCAACGCCAAGTACCAGGTGGACCCGAACAATCAGGCGTTCTACAACGTCACCCGCAACATGCGCACGCCGCCCAACTACGTGCTGTACAACAAGGGTGATTCCATCAGCCTGAAACCCGAGCTGAGCTGGAACCAGGAACTGGGCTGGCGCTACAGCGAGGAGAACATGGCCCTGAGCGCGACCCTGTTCTACATCACCTTCAAGGACCGGCAGATCTCCACCACCGATCTCAATGGCGACTACGTCGTGGCCAACGTCGGCGAAGTGAAGAACCGTGGCCTGGAGCTGGAGTGGAGCGGCCGCTTGCCGCGCAACTTCAACTACTACGCCTCGTACACCTACACCAAGTCCGAGCAGATGGATGACCTGACCAACAAGAACGTGCTGCTGCCGACGTCCGGCAAACAGCTGACCAACGTTCCGGAAAACATGTTCAACCTGAGCTTGGGCTACGACGATTCGCTCTACTACGGCAACGTGGTGGGCAAGTACGTCGGCGCCTTCTACGGCGACCTGACCAACGACGAGAAGATCTCCGGACGCACCGTGTTCGACCTCAATGCCGGTATCCACCTGCCGGTGGACAAGAAGGTGCTGAAGTCCGCGACCCTGCGCTTCTCGATGCTCAACGTGTTCGACAAGGAATACCTGGCGTCGGTACGCACCGTGTCTTTCAACTCGGTAAGGACCAATGGCCTGGCGCCAAGCACCGCCTATTACAACGTGGGTGAAGAACGCACCGCGATGGTCTCCCTGGAAGCTGCGTTCTGATTCGATTCAGGCACAAGAGGAAATGACGATGGACATGAATCTGCTGCACGACATCACCTTCTACACCATGTACGGCGCTGCCGCGATTGCCGCCTTCATCGCGGTGGAGCGGGGCATCTACTTCAGCTTCAGCCTGCGCCAGGCGAAGAAACTGGAGACCGTGCTCAACCCGAAGATGCACAGCGTCGACGATCTGCCCGCCCCGCTGCGCGAGCGCAACAGCCTGCCCCTGGAAATGGTCGCCGAGCTGTTTGCCCACAAGCAGGGGCTGGCCAGCCACAAGGACCTGGAAGACCTCAGCGAGTCGATCTACATCGCCACCCGCAGCAAGCTGATGCATGGCCTGTGGCTGCTGGAAACCGTGGTTACCGCTGCGCCCTTGCTGGGCCTCTTGGGCACCATCCTGGGGATCATCGACACCTTCAAGGCCCTGGCCGAGACCGGCGTCAGCGACCCGGGCGAAGTGTCCAAGGGTATCGGCACCGCGCTGTATGCCACGGCCCTGGGGATCGCCATTGCCCTGGGCAGCATGATCTTCCACAACCACTTCCAGGACCGGGTCGAGCGCATCACCGACCACCTGAAGATCCTGCTGCTGCGCGCCGGCATGGGCACCGCGCTGAAGGCCCCGCCAGCACCCCAGGTGGTCCACGGCAGCCTGCAACCTGCCTGATGACCTGACCTGACCTGTAGCCGCTGCCGCTGCCGCGGGCACGGGCTGCGATCGACGGCGAAGCCGGCGCTGTTCCCAGCGCTGTTCTCTGTCTGATCGGCCTGCGCCAGCGGCTTTTTTTCGCTGATCTACCAAGGATTTCTTTCATGTCCCGTCTTCGTCCCATGCCCCGGATGCTGGGGGCACTGACCCTGGCCCTGGTCACCCTGGCCGGTTGCAGCTCGCTGTCTGAACCGCCGCAACCGGTGGCGGTGAACATCGTCGCCATCAACGATCTGCACGGCTACCTGCAAGCCAACCCCTTCAGCTACAAGGACCCCCAGGCCCCGGGCGGCGTGCGCAAGCTTGCGGCCGGCGGCATCGCTACCCTGGGCGGCATGCTTGCCCAACTGCGCCAGCAGGATCCGCAACTGCTGTTCATCGGCGCCGGCGACCTGGTGGGCGGCAGCCCGCCGCTGTCGGCCATGTGGGCCGACGAGCCGACCCTGGACGCCCTGCGCCAGATGGGCATGAAACTCAGCGCCATCGGCAATCACGAACTGGACAACGGCAAGGCCGAGTTCCTGCGCCAGCTCAATGGCGGCTGCCAGTCGTCGCGGCCGGACAAGGCCTGCCAGTTCCGCCCGAACTACCCCGGCAGCGGCTTCCCCTACCTGGCGGCCAACCTGCTGGACAGCGACACCGGCAAGCCGTTGCTGCCGGCCTACCGCATCGAAGAGGTGCGCGGGGTCAAGGTGGCCTTTGTCGGTGCGGTGCTGCGGGACGTGGCCTCGGTGGTCAGCGCCAAGGGCATGCGCGGTTTGCAGGTGGCCGATGAAGCCGAATCCATCAACAAGCTGATCCCCGAACTCAATGCCCAGGGTGTCAACGCCATCGTCGCCGTGGTGCACCAGGGCGGCTCGACCCCGGAGCCGTTCGACAAGCAGGACTGCTCGCAGCTCGGCGGCGATATCGTCGACGTGGCCAAGCGCCTGGACCCGGCGGTGGACGTGCTGATCAGCGCCCACTCGCACCAGGGCTACCTGTGCAAGGTCGGGCCGCTGCTGGTGACCCAGGGCAATTCCTACGGCCACCTGCTGACTCACCTGACCCTGCAAGTGACCCCGGGCCAGCACCGGGTGGCGAGCATCCAGGCCCTCAACCTGCTGGCCGATCCGGCCCGTTATCCACAGGACCCGGCCCTGGCGCAGTTGCAACAGGAGGTCGAGGCCCGTAGCAACCAGGTGCTGCTCAAGCCGGTGGGGGCGATTGCCGCCTCGCCGATTGCCCGGCGGGCCGACGCGGCCGGGGAAATGCCCATCGGTGACCTGATTGCCGACGCGCATCTGGCCGGCGGCCGGGCCAACGGCGCACAGATCGCCTTCATGAACACCGGCGGCATTCGCAGCGACCTGGCCCTGGAGCCCGGGCAGACCCGGGTCAACTACGGGCAACTGGCGACGTTGCAGCCGTTCAACAACAACCTGATCGCTTTCGACCTCACGGGCCGGCAGATCGAACAGGTGCTCAACCAGCAATGGAAGGGCGCGGACGATGCCAACATCCTGCAAGTGTCCCAGGGCTTCACCTATCGCTGGGACCCCAAGCGCCCGCCGGACAGCCGTGTCGTCCCCGGCAGCGTGCGCCTCAACGGCAAGCCGCTGCAGGCCGGCGCGAACTACCGGCTGGTGATGAACGGCTTCCTGGCCGATGGCGGCGACCGCTTCAGCCTGTTCAAGAGCGGCCTGAACCGCAGCGACCTGGGGGTCAGCGACCTGGAGGCGATGCTGCACTACCTCAAGGACATGGACCAGCAGGGCAAGCCCGTGGGCTCCAGCACCAGTGCCGGGCGCATCCAGCGATCCCTGTAACGAGCGCTGTAGCCGCTGCCGAGCCTGCGAGGCTGCGAAAAGGTCCGCAGGACCTTGCTTGACGGTCTCCCGTCAAACCTCCTGCGGCCTCACGAGCGCCTCGATCGCTTCGTCAGAGTGCGGCCCAGCTCGATTGCAGCCTGCGGCGGCGGCTACAGGGGATGCATCGGGCGGAGGGCGTTTTCGCCGCCCTGAAAATATTTTCAAAAAAATGCTGAGGTCTTTGCCTACGACATACGTGTATTGCTTGAAAGTGCGACTAATTCGCATTCACGGTGCTTTTACACACGAGTCTCCAGCATGAAGTCCAGGGCAAATTCGGCGGTAAACGGTTCGGTCAAACGGTGGTTCGGCGCTTCGGCGCTGGTGGTTTCGGGGTTGGCCCTGCTGCCCCTGAGCGTGGCATTGGCGGCCCAGGCCGGCAGCGAGCAGCACAGTGTGCTGTTCAACTTCGCCATCGCGGCCAAGCCGCTACCCCAGGCCCTGAGCGATTTCACTCGGGTCACCGGGATCAGCGTGGTCTACACCGACGAGGCGCCCTACAACCTCAAGGCCCCGGCCGTCACCGGCCAGCTCAGTGCCGAGCAGGCCTTGCAGCGTCTCTTGGGCAATTCCGGTTTCACCTATCGCCGCAGCGACGCCCATACCCTGGTTCTCGAACCCCTGCCCCAAGGTGCCGGGCTGAACCTGGGGACTTCCAGCATCACCACCCAGGGCGTCGACGAAAGCACCAGCTACCAGCCGCCGGCCACCACCTCGGTGGCCCGCTCCCAGGCGCTGAACCAGGAAATCCCGCAGATCATCAACGTGATCCCGGCCCAGGTACTGCGCGACCAGACCCCGCGCAACCTGGATGACGCCCTGAAGAACGTCAGTGGCATCACCCAGACCAACACCCTGGGCGGCACTCAGGACGCGGTGCTGCTGCGCGGCTTCGGCGACAACCGCAACGGCTCGATCATGCGCGACAGCATGCCGGTGGTGCAGGGCCGTGCCCTGAACGCCACGGCCGAGCGCGTGGAAGTGATCAAGGGCCCGTCGTCCCTGCTCTATGGCATCCAGGACCCGGGCGGGGTGATCAACATCGTCAGCAAGAAACCCGAGTTGCAGCAGTCCACGG
The DNA here is from genome assembly GCF_900116505.1 of Pseudomonas sp. NFPP25. Classification (NCBI taxonomy): domain Bacteria; kingdom Pseudomonadati; phylum Pseudomonadota; class Gammaproteobacteria; order Pseudomonadales; family Pseudomonadaceae; genus Pseudomonas; species Pseudomonas sp. NFPP25. The sequence goes on from NZ_FPBG01000003.1 coordinate 281,018, forward strand.
CCCTGACCGTGCGCGGCTCGACCTACGGCTCGGGCAAGAACGGCAGCGGCGGCAGCCTGGACACCACCGGGCCGCTGGGGGATTCCGGGCTGGCCTACCGGCTGGTCGTGGACCACGAAGACGAAGACTACTGGCGCAACTTCGGCACCCACCGCGAATCCCTGGTGGCGCCGTCCCTGGCCTGGTACGGCGAGCGCACCAAGGTGCTGCTGGCCTATGAGCATCGCGAATTCCTGACCCCGTTCGACCGCGGCACGGCCATCGACCCCAAGACCAACCACCCGCTGGACATCCCGGCCACCCGGCGCCTGGACGAGCCGTTCAACAACATGGAAGGGCGTTCGGACCTGTATCGTTTCGAGGTCGATCACGAGCTCAGCGACGACTGGAAGGCCCACTTCGGCTACAGCTGGAACCGTGAAACCTACGACGCCAGCCAGGTGCGCCTGACCGCGGTGAACGCCAACGGCACCCTGACCCGGACCATGGACGGCACCAAGAATGCCCTGACCACCGACCGCTATGCCACCGTCAGCCTGGAAGGCAAGGTGCAACTGGGCGGCATGCAGCACGACCTGGTGTTCGGCCTGGACGACGAGTACCGCAAGATCTACCGCGCCGACCTGATCCGCGGCAAGAACACCAGTTTCAACTACCTCAACCCGGTGTATGGCCAGCAAGTGGCGGGAACCAACGTCAGCGCCCCGGACAGCGACCAGACCGACCTGCTGCGCAGTGACTCGCTGTTCTTCCAGGATGCCATCCACCTCACCGACCAGTGGATCCTGGTGGGCGGCGGGCGTTTCCAGGAATACGACCAGTACGCGGGCAAGGGCCGGCCGTTCCACGCCAATACCGACAGCAACGGGCAGAAGTTCGTGCCCCGCGCCGGCCTGGTGTACCGCTACACCGACCAGCTGTCGTTCTACGGCAGCTACACCGAGTCGTTCAAACCCAACTCCAGCATTGCCCAGCTGGCCGGCGGCAGCGTGGTGCTGGACGGCTCCATCGCACCGGAAGAAGCCAAGTCCTGGGAACTGGGGGCCAAGCTCGACATTCCAGGGCGCATCACCGCCAGTGCGGCGTTGTTCGACATCACCAAGCGCAACGTGCTGGTGACCACCGCCACGGCCTCCGAGACTGTCACCAGCGTGGCCGGTGAAGTGCATTCCCAGGGCCTGGAGCTGGACCTGACCGGGCAGCTCACCGACCAGTGGAGCCTGATCGGCAGCTACGCCTACACCGACGCCGAAGTGACCAAGGACACCCAGTACAAGGGCAAGCAACTGCAGAACGTGGCCAAGAACACCGGCTCGCTGTCGGCGGTCTACGACTTCGGCAGCCTGATCGGCGGCGACCGCCTGCGGGTCGGCGCCGGTGCCCGTTATGTCGGTGAGCGCGCCGGGGATGCGCCCAACAGCTTCGACCTGCCGGGCTACACCGTGGCCGATGCCTTCGCCACCTACGACACCAAGGTCGAAGGGCAGAAGGTCAAGTTTCAGCTCAACGTGAAGAACCTGTTCGACAAGACCTACTACACCTCCTCGGTGAGCAAGTACTTCGTGTCCCTGGGGGATGCTCGCCAAGTGTCGCTCTCCAGCACCCTGGAGTTCTGATGAAAGCCCTGGCCCTGAGTGTGCTCCTGGCGTTCTGTGGCGTGGCCCAGGCGGCTGCGCCGGCGGATGAGCGCCTGTACCACCGCGAACAGCAAGTGCAGCTGCCGGGCTCCGGCAGCAGTTGGGGCTTCATCGCCCTGGACCCGACCCGGCCCTACCTGTTCCTGGCCCGCCGGGAAAACGGCCTGAGCGTGTTCGATGTGGACAAGCAGCGCCCGGTGCGCACCCTCGAACAGTCCCGGGGCGCCAATGGTGTGGTGTTGGTACCGGAGCTGGACCGCCTGCTGGTGCTCAACACCGACGGCAGCCTGGGGGTGGTGGAGTTATCCACATTCAAGCCGCTCAAGCGCATCACCGTGACCCAGAGCAACCTCAACAGCGCGGTGTACGAGCCGCGCACCGGGCAGGTGATCATTGTCAGCGGGCGCCGGGCCGACCGTTCCACCCTGTTCGTCTTCGATCCCAAAGAAGAGCGCATCACCGCCGCCCATGAGCTGGCGGTGAAGAAGATCGACCCGTTGCTGCTCAAGGGCGATGGCAGTTTCTTTCTGCCGATGCGCGATGAGGGCATCGTCGCGCGGTTGTCCTCCAGCAGTTTCAAGGTCCTGGACCGCTGGCAGTATCCCGACTGCCCGCGGCCCAGTGCCCTGGCCCAGGATGAACAACGGGGGCGGTTGTTCGTCGCTTGCCGTGGTGAGCGGCCAGTGCTGCTGGTGCTCGACCGCGACAACGGTGCGCTGAAGGCCAGCCTGCCGATCACCCGGGACGTCAACGCCCTGGCCTACGACCCGCAGGCCCAGCGCTTGCTGATCGCCAGCGGGGTGGACGCCAACCTCAGCGTCGTCGCCCAGCTCGATGCCGACCGCTACCAGCTCCTGGGTAGCGTCAGCACCCAGCCCATGGCCTACAACATGGCGTTCGACCCGCGTACCCGGCGGGTCTACCTGGCGGCAATGGACTTCACCCAACCGGCCGCGAGCCCGGCCGAACCCAAGCCGGACCCGCTGTTTCATGCCAATACCTTCAAGGTCCTCACCCTGGCACCCTAGTCGGCGTCAAGTGCCAGGGCCTGCGCTTGCGCTGCACAGTCAGCGCCGGCGGTCAGGCCCTGGGCCCGAACGGCCAGCAACTCTTGCCGGGCGACGGCGAAATCGGCCTGGAAGGTCGGGTCGGCGTGCAAGCGTGCCACGGTGGTCGCGCCTATTTCACGGCCTTCACGGATATCGCTGTACCAGTGCACGTTGCACACCATGCGGCTTTGCGAGTAGGCCCGGCCGCGGGCCCAGAGCGCATTGCCGTGCTCGGGGGACAGTTCGCTCAGCAACAGCGCCCAGGCCCAGCCGATTGCGCTGTGGCCCGATGGGTAGGAACCATCTGCGGCCAGTTTCGCCTCGTCTTCCGGGGTGCAGCTGGGTTGCTGGTTGTAGACGAAGGGCCGGGTGCGCTGGTAGCGCTTCTTTGCGCTGTAGGTGGCCAGCCCGGCGTCGGCCAGGGTCCGCCGCAGGACTCTGTACAGCGTAGGTGTCAGCTGTTCGCTGATCGGGGCATTCAGGGCACAGGAGAATGTCTGCGCGGCGGCAGGGAACTTCAGGTTGGCATCGCTGACGGCCAACTCCCAGCGTTTGCTGCCCCGCAAGGCCTGGTTTTTCTCGGCCATGCTCTGGTCCAGAGCGAAGGCTGGGGTCCCCACCGCAGGAGGGGGCGGCAACAGCGACAGACTGTCGGGCAGATCCTGCTGTTTCAGATAACCGATCAAGTAACCCGGTCGGAACTCCGGGACACTTTGCGCTTGCAGGGGCTGTTTCGCCGCGACCGGGTTGAACAGGCTTAAAAACAACAGGCTGGCCAAACTTTTCGATAATAGACGTTGCATGGAGATAGTACCTCTAGGCATTTGATCCGTTACATCGGTTCTGGTGGTCTGGTTACTTGATATTCCAGGTGTAGTTGAACATCAGTCGCGTATCATCAGTGTCGCGAATGAAGTTCTTGGCGTAGTTGGAGCGATAGAGCGCACTGCGCAGGCGTACACTTAAGTTCTTCAGCGGGCCTTGTTGCACGACATAACGCAATTCATTATCCAGCTCCCATGACTTGCCAATTCTTTGGCTGCCGGTTATCTCGGCATGGCTGCCGGATATATAGCGGCTATTGATAGTCAGGCCCGGCAAGCCCAGGTTGGCAAAGTCATAGCCATAACGAAGTGCCCAGGAGCGCTCCTTGGCATTGGCGAAGTCACCCAGTACGGATAAGTTGATCAAGTTGGCATCGGTACCCAGGATGTTGGCATAACCGGTGTCCCCCAACATTCGCTGATAAGTCAGGCCAAGGCTGTGGCCTTTATAGGCATAGCCGAGCAACCCCTGCAGGGCGCGGTTGTCGATCTTGCCGCCTTTGGCATTGCCGTAGTCGTTCATCAGGCTCAAGCGCAGATCGCTGCTGAACGTCCCCGCTCCCCAGGGGCTCTTGTTGACCAGGGTGAAGACCTGCTGGCGGTAGATATCCTGCAGCTGGGCGACATGCACGCGAGCCAGCCATTGCTTGCGGAACCGATAGTCGAGGCCCGCCATGTCGAAGTGTTCCGCGGTGGCCCCCAGTTTCTCGAAGCGCCGGTTCAAGGGGCTCAGGGTCAGCGGTGTGTACTGCGTGGCGTTGCGCTGCAGGACCCGGCTCAGACGCCCGGCGGTAAACTCCACGTCTTCGATTTCATTGGAGGTCAGCAGCCCGCCTTCGAACATCTGCGCAAACAGGCGGCCGTCATTGGGTCTCAGTGTCGGCAGTACCGGCGGTACCAGGGTTCCGAACTTGAACAGGGTCTTGCTGGTCTTGAGCTTGCCGGCCAGGGCCAGTTTCGAATAGTCATCCTCTGCCCGGCCATTGCGCGCCACCTTCAACAGCCCGGTGCCGGTCCGGCCAGGAGCGGAATCCAGCTTGATCCCGAGCATGCCGATGGCGTCGACACCGACGCCGAGGCGGCCTTCGGTGAACCCCGAATCCAGGCGCAAGAGGAAACCTTGCGCCCATTCTTCACGGGTAGGGGCAGTGCCTTCGCGGTAGTCCCGATTGAAGTAGTAGTTGCGCAGTTCCAGGCGTGCGCTGCTGTCCTCGAGCAGTTCGGCTTTTACCGGAATGGCCAGTATCGAGGCACACAGCAGGGGCGAGTGTCTGACCCACTGCCGTGGCAAACTTTGTGAAAGCATTTCATCGTCCTCTGTTTTTGTTGTTTTGGAGTAAGGCGATTAACGGCTTAGTTGTTGCTGGTTTGTTCAACGACCAATGGTCGAAGGTTGGGTTGCCTCAGGGGTGTGGTGAAAGTTGTGTGTCAATTGTTGTGGGCAAGAGTCTGTCGGATATTTCAGGTAATTGGCTCCTGTAAGGGGGGTGGATATTTATGGAATGCCTGGCACTCAAGGTTCGAAGACTAAGTTGAAACTGGGCTTAAACAATAATCATCAGCTCCATGAATGAAGTGATAAATAAAATATTAAAATAATTACCTGGTTATGTTCTTGAGTGTCATATAAGAACTTGCCGGGCGTGATCTTTCTGAGAGAGATATGTAGGGGGTTTTTAATTGGCTTGTAAGAATTGTCTTATTTAAGTAAGGAACTTTAACCGTTCACTGACTCAGGCGTGTCAGCCTGGGCTTTGGCATAAGAAGGAGCATGCAGAGGCGGGTTTTGGGTAACCCTGGCCTCAGCGCAGGAACGCCAGGCGGTAGTCTCCCGGCGTGCCCCCCAGGGTGTGCCGGAAGCGATTGCTGAAGTGGCTGGCACTGGCAAAACCACAGGCCAGTGCAATCTCGCCCAGGGGCTGGGCGGTGGTGCGCAGCAGGTGCCGGGCCCGGCTCAGGCGTCGGGCTAGCAGGTATTGGTGGGGCGGCAGGCCGAAGCTTGCACGGAACATGCGGGCGAAGTGGTATTCGGAGAGGGCGCACAACCCCGCCAGCTGGCCCAGGCTCAGGGGCGCGTCCAGCTGGCTGTCGATGTAGTCCACCAGCAGCCGTCGCTGGTGTGCGGCCAGCCCGCCCTTGAGCCGGGCCCCCTGGCGCTGGCCCACTTGATTGAGCAGGGCATGGCTGAGCATCTCGTGGGCCAGGCTGCTGGTCAGCAGGCGCTCGCCGGGTTCGTCCCAGTTCAGGCGGACCAACTGCGCAAAGCGCTGGGTCTGCTCGGGGTCGTCGAGAAAGGTGCTTTCGCGCAGTTGCAGTTCCCGGGGCTCGCGATCCAGCAGGGTGACGCAGCCCAGGGCGAACTGCTCCGGGCTGAAGTACAGATGGGCCAGGCGAATATCACCGTTGATCACCCAGGCCGACTGGTGCTCGGCGGGCAGGATGCACAACTTGCCCGGGCCGCCCTTGCTGCCCGGCTGGTCGCGGCGGAAGGTCCCGGTGCCACCGGCCAGGTAGCAGGACAGGGTGTGATGGCTGGGGGCCTCGTACTCCTGGGCGTCGTGATGGTTGCTCCACAAGGCTACGGACAAGCCGTCACCGAGCTCGGCGCTGTGCTCCAGGCGAGCATTGGGCGAGCGGTTCAGGGCTTGGAAGACTTGCAGGGTATCCAGTGCGTGCATGGTGGGGCGTCAACATGGGTGCGGCTGCCGGTGTTCTGCATGCTACTCTGTAGCCCGTGTGCTGCCAGCCCCGGGCGGATAAAAAGCGCAAGTTTGTGCAAGCGCGCAAGGCCGGCGGGGCGTGACACTGCACTCCTGACAAAGGAGTCGCGCCATGAACCTATCGCTGTACCTGTTGACCGTGCTGATCTGGGGCACCACCTGGATCGCCCTGAAACTGCAACTGGGGGTGGTGGCGATTCCGGTGTCCATCGTCTATCGCTTCGCCCTGGCGGCCCTGGTGCTGTTCGTCCTGTTGCTGCTCAGCCGCAAGCTGCAGCCGATGAACCGTCGTGGTCACCTGATCTGCGTGGCCCAGGGGTTGTGCCTGTTCTGTATCAACTTCATGTGCTTTTTGCACGCCAGCCAATGGATTCCCAGTGGCCTGGTAGCGGTGGTGTTTTCCACTGCGACCCTGTGGAACGCCCTCAATGCGCGAGTGTTCTTCGGCCAGAAGATCGCTCGCAACGTGCTGCTGGGCGGTGGCCTGGGGCTGCTGGGGCTGGGGCTGCTGTTCTGGCCGGAGCTGGTGGGCCACAGTGCCAGCCCGCAAACCCTGCTGGGCCTGGGCTTGGCCCTGCTGGGCACCTTGTGCTTCTCGGCGGGCAACATGCTGTCCAGCCTGCAGCAAAAAGCCGGGCTCAAGCCGTTGACCACCAATGCCTGGGGCATGGCCTACGGCGCGACGATGCTGGCGGTGTATTGCCTGTTCCAGGGCATCGCCTTCGATGTGGAATGGAGCACCCGCTACATCGGCTCACTGCTGTACCTGGTGATTCCGGGCTCGGTCATCGGCTTTACCGCCTACCTGACCCTGGTGGGGCGCATGGGCCCGGAGCGCGCGGCTTACTGCACCGTGCTGTTCCCGGTAGTGGCGTTGAACGTCTCGGCCTTTGTCGAAGGCTACCAATGGACCGCCCCGGCGCTGGCCGGGCTGGTGCTGGTGATGCTGGGCAACGTCCTGGTGTTCCGTAAACCCAAGGCTGTGCCTGCCTCTGTAGCCGCTGCCGAGCTTGCGAGGCTGCGAACGGCGGCGCAGCCGTCGCAAAACCGGGCGACCTGATTCTGCCGGGCTATCGCTGAAGGTCCTGCGGACCTTTTCGCAGCCTCGCAGGCTTGGCAGCGGCTACAGAGGGGATAGGCCGTGGGTGGTCAGCCCTTCCATACCTGCGGGTTGACCAGGTCCTGCGGCCGCTCACCCAGCAGGGCACTGCGCAGGTTGCTCATGGCGCGCGCGGCCATGGCGTCGCGGGTTTCATGGGTGGCCGAGCCAATGTGCGGCAAGGTCACTGCGTTCTTCAGCTGGAACAGCGGCGACTCCGCCAGCGGTTCCTTCTCGTACACATCCAGGCCGGCGCCACGGATCTGGCCCTTCTGCAAGGCTTCGATCAGCGCCGGTTCATCCACCACCGGCCCGCGGGAAATGTTCACCAGGATTGCACTGGGCTTCATCAGCGCCAGTTCGCGGTGGCTGATCAGGTGCTTGGTCTTTTCGCTCAACGGCACCACCAGGCAGACGAAATCCGCCTCCGCCAGCAGTTGCTCCAGGCTGCGAAACTGCGCCCCCAGCTCCTGCTCCAGGGCCGCCTTGCGGCTGTTGCCGCTGTAGAGGATCGGCATGCCGAAGCCCAGGCGCCCACGGCGGGCGATGGCCGCGCCAATGTTGCCCATGCCGACGATGCCCAGGGTCTTGCCGTGCACGTCGCAGCCGAACAGCGCCGGGCCGACGCTGGCCTGCCATTGCCCGGCCTTGGTCCAGGCGTCCAGCTCGGCCACTCGGCGGGCGCTGCTCATGAGCAGGGCGAAGGCCAGGTCGGCGGTGCTTTCGGTGAGCACGTCCGGGGTGTTGGTGAGCATCAGCCCGCGTTCGTTGAAGTAGGCCAGGTCGTAGTTGTCGTAGCCCACCGAGATGCTCGACACCACTTCCAGGCGCGCGGCGTTTTCCAGCTGCGCACGGCCCAGCTTGCGGCCGACACCGATCAGGCCGTGGGCCTGGGGCAGGGCTTCATTGAATTGCGCGGCGATGTCCCCGTGCTTGGGGTTGGGCACTATGACCTCGAAATCCTGTTGCAGGCGTTCGGTCATCTCGGGGGTGATGCGGCTGAAGGCAAGTACAGTCTTTTTCATCGCGCGAAGGCTCGTCAGGCGGGGAGAATGCCAAGCAAGCTAACATTTTTGCCGCCGCCACCAAAGCACCCCGCCACGAGCCTGCATGTGTAGGAGCTGGCTTGCCAGCGAAGGGGGCATCCAGGTTTGCACAGGACGTGCGGGCTTCTTCGCCGGCAAGCCGGCTCCTACGGGGGATGGGCCGGCGTTTGGGGGAGGGGCGTACATCGTGTAGGAGCTGGCTTGCCAGCGAAGGCGGCATCCAGGCTTGCGCAGGATGTGCGGGCTTCTTCGCCGGCAAGCCGGCTCCTACAGGTGGGACGGTGGTCTGGACGGGGAGCCCCGCGGTCAGGTGGCCAGGCGTGCGCCGGTCAGGCTGCCGCTCAGTTCATAGGCCGCCAGTTCAGTCTGGTGCGCGGTGAGGATCTCCGGCAGAGAGCCGCGCAGGTATTCGACCCAGGTCTTGATCTTGGCGTCCAGGTACTGGCGCGACGGGTAGATGGCGTACAGGTTCAGCTCCTGGGAGCGGTACTTGGGCATCACCCGCACCAGGGTGCCGGTGCGCAAACCCTCTATAGCCGCGTATACCGGCAACACCCCGACCCCCATGCCGCTGATGATCGCAGTCTTCATGGCATCGGCGGAGTTCACCAGGAACGGCGAGCTGTTGATGGTGACCATTTCCTGGCCTTCCGGGCCGTCGAAGGTCCACTTCTCCAGGGGAATCACCGGGCTCACCAGGCGCAGGCAGGCATGGTTCAGCAGATCGCTGGGCTTTTGCGGGCAGCCGTTGGCTTTCACATAGGCCGGCGAGGCGCAGACGATGCTGTAGGTCATCCCCAGGCGCTGGGAGACGAACCCCGAATCCGGCAGCTCCCGGGCCAGGACGATGGACACGTCGTAGCCCTCGTCCAGGAGGTCCGGCACACGGTTGGCCATGGTCAGGTCGAAGGTCACGTCCGGGTGGGTCTTGCGGTAGCGGGCGATGGCGTCGATCACGAAGTGCTGGCCGATGCCGGTCATGGTGTGCACTTTCAACTGCCCGGCGGGGCGGGCGTGGGCGTCGCTGGCCTCGGCCTCGGCTTCTTCGACATAGGCCAGGATCTGCTCGCAGCGCAGCAGGTAGCGCTTGCCGGCCTCGGTCAGGGCGATGCGGCGAGTCGTGCGGTTGAGCAGGCGGGTTTGCAGGTGCGCCTCTAGATTGGAGACGGCGCGCGAGACGTTGGCGGTGGTGGTGTCCAGCTGCACCGCGGCGGCCGTGAAACTACCGGCTTCGGCAACACAACTGAAGGCGCGCATGTTTTGCAAGGTGTCCATGGGGTGCTCTCAAGGGAGATTGCAAATTGTGACACGAAGTTTCTGTTTTTACAGGCGTACAGGGATACGACCAAGGGATTATCGCGTTTACGGTAACAAAGATTCACAGGAATCCCAGCTTATCGCCACAACGACCGCCCCCTAGAATTGCGCCGATCCCTAGGAGCCGGCAGGCCGGCGATCCGCGCAACGCGGTGTAGCAGGCGTATCGCTGCGCCGGCAAGCCAGCTCCTACGAGAGAAATACTCCCCCCCGATCTCAGGAATTCGCAGCAGTGCCGCGTCGCATCAGCAGAGGGTTCAAGACCCTCAGTGTTTGGGCTTTATCGTTAGCAATCAGCGGCTGCATCGGAACCGGAGGCATTGCCCCACAGGGCAAGACACTTCCCGCTAATACATTGGCCACGGATGAGGCGATAAAGAGCGCCGCGCAGGACGCCCACTGGCCCAGCGCCCAGTGGTGGCAGGCCTATGGCGACCCGCAACTGGACCGCTGGATCAGCCTTGCGGTGCAAGGCAGCCCGAGCCTGGCCATGGCCGCCGCCCGGGTCCGCCAGGCCAAGGCCCTGGCCGGCATCGCCGAGTCGGCCGAGTCGCTGCAGATCAAGGGTGACGCCACCCTCAAGCGCCACAACTGGCCCACCGATCAGTTCTACGGCCCCGGCGCCCTGTCCAACAGCACCACCTGGGACAACAACGCCGCCCTGGGCTTGAGTTATGCCCTGGACCTCTGGGGCCGGGAAAGCAACAGCACCGAGCGTGCCGTGGACCTGGCCCACATGAGCGTGGCCGAAGCCCGTCAGGCCCAGCTGGAACTGGTGAACAACGTGGTGCGCAGCTATATCCAGCTGTCCCTGCACTTCGCCCAGCGCGATATCGTCGCGGCCACCCTCAAGCAGCAGCAACAGATCCTCGAACTGGCGCAACGGCGCCTGGACGGCGGCATCGGCACCCATTTCGAAGTCAGCCAGGCCGAGGCGCCGCTGCCGGAAACCCATCGCCAGCTGGACGCCCTGGACGAAGAAATCGCCCTGACCCGCAACCAGCTGGCGGCCCTGGCCGGCAAGGGCCCGGGGGAGGGCGCGCAGTTGCAGCGGCCAAGCCTGTCCCTGGGCGCCGCGCTGAAACTGCCCTCGGCCCTGCCCGCCGAACTGCTGGGGCAGCGCCCGGACGTGGTCGCCAGCCGCTGGCAAGTGGCGGCCCAGGCTCGCGGTATCGATGTGGCTCACGCCGGCTTCTACCCCAACGTCGACCTGGTGGGCAGCATCGGCTTCATGGCCACCGGCGGTGGGGCCCTGGAGTTCCTCACCGGCAAGAAGCTCAACTACAACGTCGGCCCGGCCATCAGCCTGCCGATCTTCGACGGCGGGCGCCTGCGCTCGGAGCTGGGTGAAGCCTCGGCCGGCTACGACATGGCCGTGGCCAGGTACAACCAGACCCTGGTGGATGCACTGAAAAGCATCTCCGACCAGTTGATCCGCCGCGAGTCCATGGACAAGCAGCAAGCCTTCGCCGCCGAGTCGGTGGCCGCTGCGCAGAAGACCTACGACATCGCCACCGTGGCCTTCCAGCGCGGCCTGACCGACTACCTGAATGTGCTCAACGCCCAGAGCCTGCTGTTCCATCAGCAACAGGTGCAGCAGCAGGTGCAGGCCGCACGCCTGACGGTCCAGGCGGACCTGGTCACGGCCCTGGGCGGCGGGCTTGAAGCCGGCCGCGACGTTCCCGCGCAAGACCGCCTTGAGGCACCCAAGACCCCCGCGGCCCTGGCCGTGTTCGACCATTGAAGCAGGCACCCATGACTTCCTTGCCCGCACCTTTGCGCTGGCTGTACTCCCTTGAATGGCGCCGGGGTTTCTTCGACTGGGCGCGCAGCGACGGCGTGACCTGGGTCTATATCTTCAAGGTCCTGGCCGCCGCGTTCCTCACCCTGTGGCTGGCCATGCGCCTGGAGTTGCCGCAACCGCGCACGGCGATGATCACCGTGTTCATCGTCATGCAGCCGCAGAGCGGCCAGGTGTTTGCCAAGAGCTTCTACCGCTTTCTCGGCACCCTGGCGGGCTCGGCGGTGATGGTGGCGCTGATCGCCCTGTTCGCCCAGAACACCGAGCTGTTCCTCGGCTCGCTGGCGATCTGGGTCGGCATCTGCTCGGCCGGCGCGGCGCGCTACCGCAACTTTCGCGCCTACGGTTTCGTCCTCGCCGGCTACACCGCGGCCATGGTCGGCCTGCCGGCCCTGGCCCATCCGGAAGGGGCCTTCATGGCCGCGGTGTGGCGGGTACTGGAGATCTCCCTGGGGATTCTCTGCTCGACCCTGGTCAGCGCCGCGATCCTGCCCCAGACCGCCAGCGCTGCCATGCGCAACGCCTTGTACCAGCGCTTCGGGGTGTTCGCCCTGTTCGTCACCGACGGCCTGCGCGGGCGCAGCCAGCGCGACAGCTTCGAAAGCAGCAACGTGCGCTTCATCGCCGAGGCCGTGGGCCTGGAAGGGCTGCGCAGCGTCACCGTGTTCGAAGACCCGCACATGCGTCGGCGCAACGGCCGCCTGAGCCGCCTGAACAGCGAGTTCATGGGCATCACCACGCGCTTCAACGCCCTGCACCAGTTGCTCGAACGCCTGCGCAGCAGCGGCGCCGATCACGTGGTGGCGGCGATCAAGCCCGGCCTGCAGGACCTGGCGGAACTGCTGGACGGCTTCTCCGGCCGTGCCCTGACCAGCCCCGATGCGGCGCGCCTGGCCACGGCCCTGGCGGCCTACAAGGCCGAGCTGCCGGCGCGGGTGCGCAGCCTGCGCACGGCCTTCCAGGAGAGCGGCCCGAGCGACGCCGAGCAGCTGGATTTCCACACCGCCTACGAGCTGCTCTACCGCTTTGTCGACGAGATGCACAGCTACGCCCAGACCCACGCGTCCCTGGCCGACCACAGCCACGAGCGCGAGCGCTGGGACGAGCCCTACACCCCGCAGACCAACTGGCTGGCCTGCGCCGCCTCGGGCATCCGCGCGGCCTTCGTGCTGGTGGTGCTGGGCAGCTACTGGGTGGCCACGGCCTGGCCCAGCGGCGCCACCATGACCCTGATCGCCGCCGCCACCATCGGCCTCTCGGCCGCCACGCCGAACCCCAAGCGCATGGCGTTCCAGATGGCCTGCGGGACTTTCATCGGCGCCCTGGTGGGCTTCGTCGAAATGTTCTTCGTGTTCCCCTGGATCGACGGCTTCCCGCTGCTGTGCCTGATGCTGGCGCCGGTGATCGTGCTCGGTTCGTTCCTTGCGTCCAGGCCCAAGTACGCCGGGGTCGGCCTGGGTTTGCTGATCTTCTTCAGCACCGGTTCGGTGCCGGACAACCTGACCATCTACAACCCCTACACCTTCATCAACGACTACATCGCCATGGTCATGGGCATGCTGGTCTGCGCCGCAGCCGGGGCGATCATCCTGCCGCCCAACAGCCGCTGGCTGTGGCGGCGCCTGGAGCAGGACCTGCGCGGTCAGGTGGTGTACGCCATCAGCGGCAAGCTCAAGGGCCTGGCGTCGAGCTTCGAGAGCCGTACCCGCGACCTGCTGCACCAGGCCTATGGCCTGGCGGTGGGCCAGCCCAAGGTGCAGAGCGAGCTGCTGCGCTGGATGTTCGTGGTGCTGGAAGTCGGCCACGCCATCATCGAGCTGCGCAAGGAGCAGGCGATCCTCCCGGTGCACCCGGCCTATGCCGAATCCCAGCCCTGGCGCCAGGCGATCCGGGTCATGGGCCGCTCCCTGGTGCGGCTGTTCCTGCAGCCCAGCCAGAGCAATCTGGAGCGCGGCCTGATCGCCGTGGACCACGCCATCAGCCGGGTCCAGGCCACCGACGAGCCCTTTGCCCCGCACTTCGACACCTCGGCCCTGCGCCGGGTCAAGAGTTACCTGCACTTCATCCGTACTTCATTGCTCGACCCGCAATCGCCGCTGGCGGCCTATGCCGTGGCCAAGCCAACGGCGCCTGCACCCCAAGGACTTGACCATGCCTCGTGAAATCGCCTTCCACGGCGTTTACATGCCCACCATGACCCTGATGTTCTTCATCGCCGCGGCCCTGGCCTGGGCCCTGGACCGGTTCATTTCCGGCTATGACCTGTATCGCTTCTTCTGGCACCCGGCGCTGCTGCGCCTGAGCCTGTTCTGCTGTCTGTTCGGCGCCATGGCGCTCACTGTCTACCGTTGAGACCCCCGCAATGAAAAAGTTTTTCAGCCTGCTCGCCACCCTGCTCGTGCTGGCCCTGGCCCTGTGGATCGGCCGTACCCTGTGGGAGCACTACATGTACACCCCCTGGACCCGTGACGGCCGGGTGCGCGCGGACATCATCAACGTCGCCGCCGATGTCACCGGCGAAGTGGTGGACGTGCCGGTCAAGGACAACCAGCTGGTGCGCAAGGGCGATCTGCTGATGCAGATCGACCCCGAGCACTACCAGATCGCGGTCAAGCAGGCGCAAGCGCTGGTGGCGTCGAAGAAGGCCACCTGGGAGATGCGCAAGGTCAACGCCCGGCGCCGCGCCGACATGGACAACCTGGTGATCTCCAAGGAAAACCGCGACGACGCCGGCAACATCGCCGACTCGGCCCTGGCCGACTACCAGCACGCCCAGGCCCAGCTGGAAGCGGCGCAACTCAACCTTGCGCGCACCCAGGTGCGGGCGGCGGTGGATGGCTATGTCACCAACCTCAACGTGCACCGTGGCGACTACGCACGCATCGGCGAAGCGAAGATGGCGGTGGTCGACATGAACTCGTTCTGGGTCTACGGCTTCTTCGAGGAAACCAAGCTGCCCCACGTGCGCGTCGGGGATAAGGCCGACATGCAACTGATGAGCGGCGAAGTGCTCAAGGGCCATGTGGAAAGCATTTCCCGGGGCATCTACGACCGCGACAACCCGGAAAGCCGCGAACTGATCGCCGACGTCAACCCGACCTTCAACTGGGTGCGCCTGGCCCAGCGCGTACCGGTGCGCATCCACATCGATGAAGTGCCTGAAGGCGTCCTGCTGGCGGCCGGCATCACCTGCACCGTCATCGTCAACCCCGAGCCTTTGTAGGCGCCACCCTATGTAGGAGCTGGCTTGCCAGCGAAGGCGCCTGCATCAGGGGCGATCAAAGGTGTAGCGCCTGCCGCTCCAGTTATGGCGTGCGCTTGGCCAGGAGGATTTTGGCCTTGGCCACGCTGTCTTCCACGCTCAGGTCATCGTCCTCCAGCACGGCCTGCAGCGCCGGGTCTTGCCACAGGTCCACGGCCGGCCCGGTGCTTTGCACCAGGCGGGAAATCAAGGCGTAGGCCACCAGTTGGCCGCGGGTGTGGAACTTCGGGTAGCGGTCCTGCATGTCCACCAACTGGGCGACGAAAGCATGCTGTTGCTCAGCGGACATGCCCGCGAACACTTCCGGGTAGTCGTAGTAGATATCCCCTGTGCCCAGGAGGATGACGTTCTGGCGCAGCGCCTGCTCAAGATCCTGTTTGGAGGGGAGCTGGCTGAGTAGCCGGGTGTAGTGCTGTTCGCCTTCAGCTGTTTGCTGAGGGCTCATCTTGCGTTTCAGCGCTTCGAGCCTTTGGGCGTCATCGAGGGTTCGGGCCCAGGCGTAGGCCAGTGGCAAATTGTCCTGTTCGCTGCTGCGCAGCATCTCTTGTTGCGAGTCCTCGTCGCCGTGCCGAGCGGCGCGTTCCAGCCAGGCCATGGCCAATGCCTTGTTCGCCGGCTGGTCCAACTTGCCAAGGTTGTAGATGTCGTACAGGCCCGCTTCCGCGCAGGATTCATTGTGCTGGGCGGCGTAAGCGATGTAGTTGAAGGCTTCGCTTTTGTCATAGTCCTTCTGCCTGGAGCCGACAATCCCGCCCAGGATGCACAGGCTCATGGTATCGCGGGGGGCGGCCATGATCAGGCAGCCGCGGGCCATTTGTATGGCCTTGCTCGCCAGCAAGGTACGGCTTGCGCCATGCAGCACCTCGTCCTCATTCATCAGGCGGATGCCGAGGCCGACCAGCCGTTCGCTGTCCATCTCCGGCGAGCAGTACGGGTTGGCCTCGACCTTGGGCAGGATCTGTTCCAGGCTCAGCTCCGGCAGGGTGGCATTGAGTTTTTCGTCCGGTGACGAGGCATGGCAGCCCAGCAGCAAGGCGAACAGGGTCAACGTCAGCGCACTACGATATTTCAATGGGGCAGATCCTTGATTGGCGAATGAACAAAGGCGCACTGCGCCACCGCGGTAGGAGCTGGCTTGCCAGCGAAGGTGGTCGCAAGATTTGCACTTGGCTCGCGGGCCTCTTCGCCGGCAAGCCGGCTCCTACGGGAGGCACGCGGTACACCCTGGATGGCTTGCGTGCGTAGGGGTCAGAGCCTGGCGCTCAGGCCGAAGCGCTTCATCAGTCCCTTCTCCAGCAGACCCTTGGGCAGCAGGTTGGCCAGCAGCGGCAGGGCGCGGCTGCCATTGCCCAGCCGTACCAGGCGTGGCGGATTGTCCTGCTGCACGGCCTTGAGCAAGCCGGCGGCAAATTCGCTGGCCGGGGTCGGCTTGTCCTGGGAGGCCTTGGCCCGGGAGCGGATGCCCTCGCGCAGCGGCCACCAGGGCGATTGTTCGTTGAGCAGCTGTTCGGCTTCGTGCCCGGCGTTCTTGGCAAAACTTGAAGCAATGGCCCCGGGCTGCACTTCCATGACGCGGATGCCGAACGGCGACAGTTCCATGCGCAGGGCATCGCTCAAGGCGTGCACCGCGGCTTTCGAGGCGCAGTAGGCTCCGGCAAAAGGCGTCACCAGCACCCCGGACACACTGCCGATGTTCACCACCAGGCCGCGGCTGCGGCGCAGCACCGGGAACATCGCCCGAGTCACCCCGACCACCGAGAACACATTGGTTTCGAACTGGCGTTGCATCGCTTCCACGCCGCCGTCCAGCAGCGGGCCCATGGCGCCGTAGCCGGCGTTGTTGATCAGCACATCCAGGCCGCCGTACTGCTGGTTGATCTCCTCGCCCAGGGCGCCCAAGGCCGGGCCGTCATTGACGTCCAGTTGCACGGCCTTGAAACCGGCCGCTTGCAGGGCAGAGACGTCCTCGGCCTTGCGGGCGGTGGCGAGCACGGTGAAACCGGCGCCCTTGAAGGTGTCCGCCAGGGCGCGGCCGATGCCGCTGGAACAACCGGTGATCAACGCTACGGGCATGGCGCGGTCCTTGTGCTGGGTGAGGGAGGGGGTGAATCAGTCGGAGAAACTACCCTGTAAACGCTCGGCGCGAAACTCCAGGGTTTGCGGGCGATAGCCGGGGCGCAGCGGCGGCAGGGGCAAGCAGTCCTGCCAGTTGGCGCCGGCCTGCAACTCGCCGGGGCCACGGTAGCGCGGGGCACTGTACTGGTTGTCGGCGAGGTTGACCGTATCCCCCGGGGCATAGGCGGCGACCCGCCAGCGCAATTCCACCAGGGGCACCTTGTTGCCGTTGTTCAGCTTGACCTGCAATGGACGGTCGGCGGGGCAGTGCTCCGGGGCGTAGCTCAGGCGCAGCTCCAGGCGCGCCAGTTGCTGGGCTTCGCGGTTGTCCAGCCAGACCACCCAGCAGGCCACCAGGGCCAGGCCGAACGCGGCAGCCAGGGACACGGGGAGGGCTTTGGCGGGGTAGCGCAGAAGCAGGATCAGCCAGGTAATGACCAGCAGAACGCCGATGAACATGACGCGAGCCTCGGGGAAAAGGAGGGGACATCCTACCTAAGCGTAGGTGGGGTTGGCGATGGAGGATGGCTGTTGTGACGTTATCCACAGGCCAGGTTTTGATGGGGGCGTTAGGGACAACAGAAGGTCTGTTAAAGCGGATTTATGCCGATAGTGGACATCATGTGGTCCACTCTGGTGCCCGCCCGAGCAGGTGGCTGGCATGCTCCGGGGTTATCTATCCATTTCTGGAACACCTTTACCGGGACTGGAAAATGCTCAGGTTCTCAGGGCTACAAGCATCGAACGAGGCGAATGCTAGCTGAAGGGGTGGGCTCCGCTCTTGACTGTGAAGCGTGCTGGTGCCAAGGACGAGACGTGCCCGTGGTGGCGATCTATGAGGTGTATAATCTCCGGGCTTTGGCATCAATCATGGGGCGATGATGGACGTATCACTGCAGCAGATTTTGCAAACTGCACAGATCAGCGATCTGAAGAAGCTGGGGACGTTTCTTGAGGTCAAACGCTTTGTCGAAACTCAGCTTCATCTGAAATTAGGGGCAAATGGCTGGAGCTCTTTATCTTTGAAGTTAAAGCGCCTGAGTGCCCTCGCAGAAGAGGGGCGAGAGTGCGAACGCGTGCTTATTGATGCGTTGCCCTATCCGGCCGTGCGCAATGAAGTTTCAAAAAGAATCGGCTTCAGGATGTGCGCCAGGAATGTTGCAGAACTTAGAGGCGCTTTGTCCCTGTTGTCGAAATGCGCTGTTCGTCCAGCGTTTGATCCTTATGAGCGTTTCGAAAAGAACAAGCTTAAAAACTTTGTCAGCAGTTCAAGACTGGAAGGCATAGATATACCGATCTTCGACGAAAAAGCTTCGTTGGAAAAAATCCTGGCCAAGCATGGAAGACCGTTGAATGGATAAATACGACGCCTCTCATGATCATTACTGCTACCCCGCCTCCTCAGTGCTTAAAAACAAGCTGAATATCCAGGAAATGGCCGCCCTTGAGGCAGCGGAGAGGGACATCACCGCGCTGACCGTCAGTCGGGTTCGCTATGTCGCTCCGCCCTACAGCCTGGAGAATTTCAAGCTGCTGCATCGCCAGTTGTTTTCCGACCTCTATGCCTGGGCGGGAGAGATAAGAAATGTTGATATCTCCAAGGGCGGAACGCGTTTCTGTAACTGCGGAAGAATCGAGGCGGAAGCCCTGAAGATTTTTTCCAATCTTCAAGAAAACAACTGGCTGAGTGGACTTGAACGAAACGATTTCTGTGAAAAGTTGGCGGAATTCTACTGCGAGCTGAACATGATTCATCCGTTTCGCGAGGGCAATGGCCGAGTCCAGCGGATCTTCTTTGAACACCTCGCGCTATCGGCAGGTTACGAACTGGATTGGGAAGAGCTCAGCCAGGATGAGTGGCTTGAAGCGAATATCAATGGCGTCTATGTGAACTACACGCCCATGGCAGATATCTTCAAGCGCATCGTCACTGCCTAAAACCCCTATCGAAGTTGGCCGCAATGGCCTGCTGGTTCTGGCGTGCTACGGCGTGCCACCATCCTGAACATTCCCAACACCCGTGGCTTGGACATAAACTGCGACGCCTTTGTCGTTGCTCCGTGTCGAACCCGGGACTAGCCTTTGAGCGTCGCTGCCAACTCAGCGGCCGGGCTTGGTAACCCGTGTTGATACAGGCGCAACAGCGCCCCTTGACGATTGCAGGCGTTTTTTTTGCGCCCGCGTTTCCGTGCAATGGCGGCTGTGCGTGGGAGGGCTCGTCCCTGCCGGGTTCCTGTATCTCCGGTTTACCAACCTGCGCACGGCTGCCACCCATTCGCTTGGTAACGAACGTGGCAGCTCTCACTTTGATACGGGAGGTTCAACCATGTGCGCTATCAAGACCTCGGGCTTCGTCACCTTCGGTTCCTGTGGTGACGCCGATCAGTCCCTGTTCCGCGTCAATGCCGATGTGCCTTTGCAGCAGGCGCTGGAGCACGCGTCGACCCTGCTGTATTACGCCAAGAAACTCACCCTGGATGCGGCCATGGAAGACCAGGGCGAGCGCTACGCCTGGGCCGCGCATTTTCTGGCGGAAATGGGCAAGGCGGTGATCGATGACGTGGGATTGGGAATGAAGGAAGAGGTGTTGCAGGCCTGATCGATGTTTCTTGATGGAAGGAGTCGAAAGGGCGCTGCGTCTTCGTGGGAGGGACGCAGCGCTTTTTTGCTTCTTGTAGCCGCTGCCGCAGGCTGCGAACGACCGCGCAGGGGGCGCAGGGGGCTCAAGACCGCTGAAGGTCCTTCGGCCCTTTTCGCAGCCTGCGGCAGCGGCTACAAAAAAATCCCCCTGTCCAGGCGCCTGCGGATAGGGGACGCAGGCGCCTGGAAGGGGGTTGAAAGGACTCGCTGATAACGGCGCTCTGCCTTTGCTCGCAGCTTGCCGCTTGAAGCCTGTCGCTGTTACTGGGCGATGGTCTTCACTGAGACGCCACGTTCCACCGGGGTGGAGCGGCCGTAGATATCTTCAAAGCGCTCGATATCGTCTTCGCCCAGGTAGCTGCCCGATTGCACTTCGATGATCTCCAGCGGGATCTTGCCCGGGTTGCGCAGGCGGTGCACCGAGGCAATCGGGATGTAGGTGGACTGGTTCTCGGTGAGCAGGAACACGTTCTCGTCACAGGTGACTTCGGCGGTGCCGCTGACCACGATCCAGTGTTCGGCGCGGTGGTGGTGCATCTGCAACGACAGGCAGGCCCCCGGCTTGACCGAGATGTGCTTGACCTGGAAACGCCCGCCCATGTCCACCGAGTCGTAGGAGCCCCACGGGCGGTAGACCTCGCAGTGGTTCTGGGTCTCGCTGCGGCCCTGTTCGTTGAGGGTGTTGACCATCTGTTTCACCCCTTGGACCTTGTCCTTGTGGGCGATCATCATGGCGTCCTTGGTTTCCACCACGACGATGTTTTCAAGGCCGATCACCGACACCAGCTTGCCGTTGCCGTGGATCATGCAGTTCTTGCTGTCCTGGATCACCACATCGCCTTTGCTGACGTTGCCGTTGGCGTCTTTTTCATGCACGTCCCACAGCGACGACCAGCAGCCGACATCGCTCCAGCCGGCACTCAGGGGGACCACGCAGGCGCGCTGGGTCTTCTCCATCACCGCGTAGTCGAGGGAGTTGTCCGGGCAGCAGGCGAAGGTGGCTTCGTCGATGGTCACGGTGTCCGGGTCCTGCTGGCTGCGCTCCAGGGTCAAGAGGCAGGTGTCGTAGATGTCCGGGTCGTGTTTCTTCAACTCTTCGAGGAAGCGGCTGGCGCGGAACAGGAACATGCCGCTGTTCCAGAAATAGCCGCCAGCCTGGACAAACTCGGTGGCGCGTTTTTCGTCGGGCTTTTCGACGAAGTGCGAGACCCGGCTGACCCCCTCCGGGAGCAGCGCATCGTTGGTGGACTTGATGTAGCCGTAGCCGGTTTCCGGCTTGGTTGCCGGGACCCCGAACAGCACCATTTCGCCACGCTCGGCGGCCACGGTGGCCAGGGCCAGGGCCCGTTGCAGGGCTTTCTGGTCGTCCAGGACGTGGTCGGCGGGCAGTACCAGCATCAGCTCGTCACGGCCTTCGTTGACCAGCATCATCGCGGTCAGGGCCACGGCCGGGGCGGTGTTGCGGCCGAAGGGCTCCATGAGGATGCGCTGGGATTCGAGCTTACGGGCCGCCAGTTGCTCGTTGACGATAAAGCGGTGGTCCTTGTTGCAGACCACGATGGGGGTATCCATGCCTTCGAACACCAGGCGCTCCAGGGTCTGCTGGAACAAAGTGTGTTCGCCGGTCAGGGCGAGGAACTGCTTGGGGAATTGCTTGCGCGAAAGCGGCCAAAGACGTGAGCCGCTACCACCTGACAAGATCACCGGAATCATGTTGTTACTCCTTCAAACATCGTATGGGTTAGAGCTACTGCGTTCTGTCGTTTCACTCTTGTTTTTGTTGCGTGACCGGATGCGCTGCCCACCTTCTGTAGGAGCCGGCTTGCCGGCGAAGGGGCCCGTGAGGACGCCTTCGCTGGCAAGCCAGCTCCTACGAGAGGCGGGGAGCAGCCTTCCGGAAATTCATTAGCGGGTGGAAACCGGGCGCTTGACCCAGACCGGCGACAGGTTGCTGCCGTTGCCGGTGACGTAGAGCACCGCTGCTTCGCCGCGCTCCAGGGCCACGGGCTTGAGGTCGCTGACCTTTTTCTCGCCGTCATACAGGGCGAAGCTGACCTTCACCGGGTTGATTTCGCGCTCGCCGCGGCCCTTGGCGGCCACGGCCTTGACCACATCGGTCTTGCCGTCGGCGGTCTTCAGGGTCAGGGCCTGGTCGCTGAGGTTCTGCACCCGCACCAGGGATTTCTGCTTGTTCTTGAACGGCGGTTCTTCGATCAGTTGCGGCTGGCCGCTGGCGTTGTTGACCAGGGTGTAATAGTGATCGGCGGCCAGTTTTACCGGTACGCTCTGGCTGCCCACCTTGGCGGTGTAGTCGCCGCCGGGCATGAAGCTGAAGTCGCTGCTGGCCAGGGGCGCGACGTCATTGACGTTGGTGCTGCCCACCGTGGCGCTGACTTCGCTGTTGCTGGCGTTGTACAGGCGCACGAAGGTCGAGCCCTTGGGCGCGGTGGGGCCGTACAGGGCGGCATCGCCACCGGCGAATACCGGAGCTGATAGCAGGCCCAGGCCCGCGGCCAATACGGCAGCTTTCAGGGATTTGGCAGCGAGACGACGAGGAGTAGTAGTGAAAGTCATGAGTGTTACCTCTTTTCAGTTTTGCGCCCGGTCGGGCGTCTCGGATTTGTTGAGTGCAGCTACGTTCTGTTGGCGAGCACCGGCTTGCTTGAGCTCTGCGACCCACTGCGTGTCGGCGTCGCCGATTTCGTTGTTCACAGGCAGATAGCGTTCAGGGAATTCCCAGATCAGCACCTGGGGCGGGTTGTTCTTGAAGTCGTCGCTTTTCAGGTAGCTGAGCATCGGCAGGATCGGGCCGTGGCCGTCTTCGGCGTAGCTCAGCACGTCGCTGTGCAGGGCCTGTTTCAGGGCGCCGACGAAGTTCCAGCTGGGGTTGGCGCTGTAGCTGGTGCCCACCAGGGTCACCGGCACTTCGCGGTCGGCGAACAGCGCGTCGTCGGCGGCCGGCTGCTCTTCGCTGGCCCGGGTCACGCGCTTTTGCAGGGGCTCTTCGGCCGGCATCAGGTTTTCGAACAGCGGGTCCAGGGGCAGGAAGCGGCGCAGGTCGCCCTTGTGTTCCACGGTCTCTTCGGTCTCGGTGACGAAGCGCTGTGGCTGACCGCTGAGCGGGGTCTTGGCGGCGATGGTCAGGGCCAGTTGGCGGGCGACGATCTCGGCGCCGGCGGGGGTCCAGTGGGTGTCGGTGCGCAGGAACACTTGCTGGCCCTGTTGCTTGGCCTGTTGCAGGGGGCCAAGCAGGTCGGGGGCAAGGATCTTGTCGGCAGCGACCCGGGCGTGGAAGTCCTGGTAGAGGTTGGCGTGGATGCGCGCCGGGCGCACTTCGTCCATGTGTTCCGGGTACAGGCGCACCTTGGCCGGAACGATCGCCATCACCAGTTTCACCCCGTGCTCCTTGAGGGTCTGGCGCACGCCTTCCACCAGGGCGTAGTTGCCCTGCAGGTTGAGCTCCTCGTTGACCACGGGGTTGAACTCTTCATCGCTGTACAGCCACTGGTCACGGCCCAGCACCACCCCCGGGCGCCCTTCGTTGAACAGCTTGAAGTCCAGGGCGGCCCAGAGGTTGGTGCCCAGGCGCTTGATCGGGAACTGGTCGTCGTAGTGGGTTTCCACCGCCTTGGCCCAGCGCCCGTTGAGCACGGTGGCGTCGTTGTTGGTACTGAAACCGAAGAAGCTGCGCGCCGACCACACCCCCAGCACCAGCAGGGTCAGCAGGAACAGGGCGATGTAGAACACACGTAATGAGCGGGTCATGGGCAGATCCCTCAGAACTGGAAGTAAAGGAACGGCGAGAAGCTTTGCGCCGAGAGTTTGAGAATCGAGGCAATGAACAGCAGCAGCACCAGGGCGCGCATGGCGTAGCGCGACCAGTCGGCAGTCCAGTAGGCTGGCTGCACCTGGGCCTCGGTGCCGACGATGTAGCCCGGCTGGTGAATGCTGCCGGGGTTGTCCCCGGGCACCGCCTTGATCAGGCCGGGCTGGGCGCTGGCCGGGCCGTCGGCGGCGGTAGTGACCTCGGGCTTGGCCTTGACCGGCGCCGGGTTGCGGTACAGGTCACGCAGGCCGAAGAACGCCAGGGTGGCGTAGGCCAGGATCAGGGTCGCCACTTGCAGGCCGGTGAGGCTGGCGCGGTTGAGTTCCGACAGCGACCAGTCGCCAAAGCTGAACATCGCGCCGTACATGCGGCCTGCTACGTGCAGGTTCTCGGCGCGGAAGATCACCCAGCCCATCACCACCAGCAGGAAGGTCAGGGCCCAGCGCACCGGGTTCAGGCTGCGCGGCGTGGTGTTGATGCCCAGGGCCTTTTCGATGGCCAGCCACATGCCGTGCCAGGCGCCCCAGACGATGTAGGTGAAGTTGGCGCCGTGCCACAGGCCGCCCAGGAGCATGGTCAGGAACAGGTTGCGGTAGGTGATCAGGGTGCCTTTGCGGTTGCCGCCCAGGGTGATGTACAGGTAGTCGCGCAGCCAGGTAGAGAGGCTGATGTGCCAGCGCCGCCAGAACTCGGTGATCGACTGGCTGATGTAGGGCTGCTTGAAGTTTTCCATGAAGCGAAAACCCATCATCAAGCCCAGGCCGATGGCCATGTCGCTGTAGCCGGAGAAGTCGAAGTACAGCTGCGCGGTGTAGGCCAGGGCGCCGAGCCAGGCATCGCCCGTGGTGGGGTTGTGCAGGGCGAAGCAGTGGTCGGCGACCACCGCCAGGGTGTCGGCGATGAACACTTTCTTGATGAAGCCCTGCATGAACCGCGTGCAGCCTTCGGAGAACTTGTCCAGGGTGTGGGTGCGGTTGTTGAACTGGTCCGCCAGGTCACGAAAGCGCAGCACGGGGCCAGCGATCAGGTGCGGGAAGATCGCCACGAACGCCGCGAAGTCGATCAGGTTGCGGGTGGCCGGGGTGTCGCCGCGGTAGACGTCGATGATGTAGCTGATGGACTCGAAGATGTAGAACGAGATGCCGATCGGCAGCAGCACGTGGGTCAGGATGAACGGCTCAAGCCCCATGGAGGTCATGATGGCGTTGATGCTGTCGACGCCGAAGTTGGCGTACTTGAAGTAGCCGAGGATGCACAGGTCCACCGCCACCCCCAGCAGCAGCCAGCGCTGGGCGGGTTTGGTCCTGACACCGGCGGCGCCGACTTTCAGGCCGATCCAGTAGTTCCACAGGGTGACCCCGGCGAACAGCGCCAGGAAGTCCACGCGCCACCAGGCATAGAACACATAGCTGGCGATCAGCAGCAGCAAGTTGCGATAGCGTTGCCCGCTCAAGTAGTACAAGCCGAGAAAGATCGGCAGGAACAGGAACAGGAACACATTGGATGAGAAAACCATCCCGATCTCTCCATGTTTAACCAATAGTCAGAGGCCGGAGCCCCCCCAAACCCCCCCGTGAAAAACCGGGAAAGCGGTACTGCGTGCAGCGCGCCCCCTGTAGGAGCCGGCTTGCCGGCGAAGGCGCTCTTGAGGGCCTCTTCGCTGGCAGCCAGCTCCTACAGGGGGACGTTCCAACGATTCGAATCAGGAGCCCTTTTCATGGGCCGGGTCGTAGACCTTGGTCAGGTCGCCACCCAGGCGGAAAGTCTTGAACGGCTGCATCTTGTGCTTGCGCTCCAATGTCTCCGGAGCGCAGGTGTAGAGGCTGCAGTAGGGTTCCAGCCAGGCGAATTTCGAGTCGATCTTGAGGTCGGTCATGTCCTGCTGCTTACCGTTCTTCTTCTCGAAGGTGTCCGGGTCCTTGACCCCGGCCAGCACCCGCTCACCCAGGCGCTTGAGGGCGCTGTTGTTCTCCTGGCGCAGGTCGACGCCGTTGACCTGGGCGAAGCTGGCGATCATTGCCAGCGGCGGCAGGGCGTAGTTGTGGTAGGCCAGGGCTCGCTGCTGGCGCTTGAGTTCGTTGGGCAAGAAGCCGTCGGCATCGACCTGGTTGGCGCCGACCTTGTATTCCTTGACCGCCCAGTCGAACAGGTCGCGGCGGTTGGTGGCCACGGCGGTGGCCATCACCGACCAGGCGGCCCAGTAGGAGTGGTTGTTGGTCTTGTCCAGGGGCAGGTTGTCCCAGTCGCTGACCACCTGGTCGGCCATCTTGCTGAACCAGGCCTCGATCTTCTGTGCCTGTTCCTGGTGGGTGGCCAGGGGATGGGAGTCGGAGAACTTCAGCCGCAGGTAGGCCGAGGCCATGCTGCCCAGGGCCCATTTGCGCATCGACTTGCCGGTGTGGTTGAAGTCCTTGGACATCAGCGCATCGGCCTGGGCCCAGGCACTGAGCCAGGCGAGGGTGCAGTCCAGCTGTTCAGGGCGGCCGTCGCGCATGAACTGCATGACCCGCTTGCTGGTACCGCGCTCGATCTTGGTGATGTCCGCGGTGGTGTCGCGAAAGGCCTGTTCGGACTGCACGTTGAGGGTCGCCCGGGCCTTGTCCGAGCCTTCGTACTTGCTGCGAAACTGCAGGGCGCCGGTGTAGGGCGCCGGCATGGCGTCGCAGCCCTCGCTGTTGTCGCCGCTCTTGAACTTGTCCACCGGGGCGTAATAGCCCTGGGGCGGGCGCAGCGGCGCGGCGGCCTGGGCGCTGCCGGTGACGATGGCCAGCCCCAGCAGGCTGGGTATCAACAAGCGTTTCAAGTCTGTGCTTTGCATAGGTAACCTCATTGCCCGATCTGCGCGGTGCGTTGCTCGGCGCTCGGGAATACGTTGCGTTTGCAAATTTTCGCTTCGACCTTCTGCCCCGCAGTGCCCGCTTCCGGGCCCTGGATCTCGACCGCCAGCAGGTTCTGCGAGGCCCAGTCTTCGTCGGTGCGCAGTTCGAAGGCGAAGCGCCCGTCGGTGTCGGATGTTTCCGGTTTTTCGATCTTGATGTCCTCGTGGCGCCCGTTCATGTACCAGAGGGTGGCTTGCAGGGTTTTCACCGAGGTGTCGGCGAAGCGGATGTCGACCTGATGACCGCTGTTGCGCAGGTCCATGTTCTTGCTGTTGACCAGCAATTCGTTCTTGCCGGGCTTGAGGGTGGTGCTGCCGGTCATCTGCGCGTCCTTGCCCTCGCAGCCGTTGTCCAGCAGGGCCATCATCTGCCGGTAGATGGTTTCCTGGTCCAGGCGGTACAGCGGCGAGAATTCCCAGATGAGGATTTTCGGCGGGCTCTTCTGGAACTCGTCGCTGCCCAGGTACTGCAGCATCGAGCCTTCCAGGCCGCCGCCGGGGAAGGCGACGTTGAGGATGTCGGCACCGATGGCCTCTTCCAGGAAGCCGGCGAAGTTGTAGTTCTTGCCACTGTGGCTGGTGCCCACGAGGGTGATCTGCGGGTTGCCGGAGTCGCCGAACAGGTCGCCGTCGCCAGCCTCGCCCTTGGGCTCGGTGGTGAACTGGTCCATGTACTGGATGGCGTAGCTGGTGCCGCACAACTGGCCGGCCATGTTGTGCAGGGTGCCGGTCTTGCCCATGCGCCCGGACTTGTGGGTTTCGAATTCACGCCGTGGAATGTCGGCAAAGGCCGGCAACTGCTTGACCTTGTCGGCGACGATCTTCGCCGTGCGCTGGGCGCCATAAGGGGTCCAGTGCTGGTCGCCGCGGAAGTAGAAGTCGTGGGCCGGCAGGGTATCGGGCAGTTGTTCGTTGGTCAGCGGCGAGAGGTCCGGCACCACGTAGCCCATCTGCGCGAAGCGCCCGAGCATGGCCTTGTAGTTGCTCAACGCCTTGTCATAGTCGAAACGGGCTTTCTCCGCCGGGTTGAGCTTGTTGCGGTTCACCAGGCCGCGGGTCGGCTGATAGACCACCACCAGTTCCACGCCCTTGCTCTTGAAGGCTTCGTGCAACTGCTTGAGGCGGCGGTAGCCTTCGGGAGTGGTGTTGAACTCGGTGCGCAAATCTTCCTGGGTACGGAACAACCAGTCGCCCTGGGCTTGCACCAGGGTGGTGAAGTTCTGCTGGTAGCGGGTCACGTAGTTCTTTGCGTCGTGGGCGGCCGGGCACAGGTTGCAGCACGGCTCGGCCTTGAAGTTCGGCGCGGCGCTTGTGGCGCTGGTTTCGTCGGCACGGGCGCCGGCGCTGGCGGCGAGAATCCCCGCGGTCAGGGCCGACAGGCCCAGGAGTTTGATCCAGTGTGGGTGCATGAAAGTCATCCTCAATCCCGCAATTCGGTCTGGCGTTCGACGGGGTCGATCAACACGGCTTTCTGCTGGCGCACCAGCAGGTCGAGAATTTCATCCTGGCGGTCGCCCAGGACCCCGGAGAAGCTGATGCCGCTGCTTTTGGTCGGCGCCAGCATGGAGACCCGGTACAGCTCCACGCTCAAGGGGGAGTCGATGGACATCGGCCCGCTGCCGTTGGCGGCCAGCTCGCCGCCGACCACGATCAGCGAGACCTGGGCGTCGAACGGGTCGAGCTTGATGTCGCGGTCGGTGTCGGAAAGGTCCTTGATGTGGCCGTAGACCCCGGTCAGGCCGTTGGCCATGGCGATGTTTTCGTACAGGCGGATGTTCACGCTGTTGCGAATGCGGATGCCGTGGCGGCGGTTGCTGATCACCTTGTTGCCGTAGATCAGGTTGTCGGCACTCTCGTAGAGGGTGATGCCGTCGGTGTGGTTGCGGTAGATCTCGTTGTAGGCGATCAGGTTGTTGACGCTGTTACGGTCGATTACCAGCCCGGAGAGGTGGTTGTCGTAGCTGCGGTTGTTGAAGATGAAGCTGTCGTTCACTTCCCGGGAAATGATGATGCCGTGCTTCTTCTTGGTGCCGTGGACGGTGTTGTCGGCAATGATCAGGCCATGGGAACGGTCGTGGGGGTCGATGCCGTAGACGATGTTGTCCTTGTAGGTGTTGCCCTTGAGCACGAAGTCCCGGGTCTCGTAGCAGTAGAAGCCGTACCACATGTCCGAGAACGTCGAGCCGACGATCCAGCCGGTGGGCTCGGGGCGCTTGAGCACCTTGGCCATGTTCGGCGTGTACTGGGAAATACTCACCCCGTAGGACTTGGAGTTGGCGTAGCCGAAGCTGGCCATCGTGCTGTTGACGATGTAAGTCTCGGTGCCGCCCCAGGCCAGCAGGAACGGGCGGAACTCCTTGGGCGAGCGGAAGGTCGCCGGGCCGTTGTCCTTTTCGCGCCAGCCCGTGACTTTGGTGTCACGCACGAACAGCTGGCCATCGTTGACCAGGAACGAGCCGCCTTCTTGGGACAGGCGCAGCTCCTGGGTCTGTTTGTCGATTTCCAGGATGCCGTGGCGGCCGACGACGATGGGCAGGCGGGCCAGGTAGACCCCGGGCGCGGTTTCGCTGATGTACTGCTTGGGCAGCTTGCCTACCAGTTCCTTGAGGTTGACGTAGCCGTCGTCGATGAAGATCGCCTGGGGTATGCCGTGCTGGCGCACCACCCATTCGGCCATCTTGTTGTCACCGCCGATAAAGTCCTTCAGGGCGTCTTCCTGCATCATCCGGCGCACGCTGATCTTGCCCGGCTTGCTGCGCACGATCTTCGCCGCGGCCGCCTCGGCGGTGTAGCCGGAGAGGTCGGGCAGGGTCGGCTTGGCCAGGGCCAGGGGCTCGGTGGGAGCACTGCTGACGGTGTAGGTCTTGGCCTGTTGCAGCTCCTTGGCGATGATCGGCGCCTTGGCCGTCTCGGCAGTGGCGAAGGCGCTGCTGCTGGCCAGCAGCAGGGCGCCGGCCAGGAGGCTCAGGGAGCCTCTGGACAACGGGCTCTGGAGAGTTTGAGTAGGCATGTCGGGCACTCCTTTAGCGGCTTGCATCAGAAGCGCCAGATCACGTCGATAAAGGCGCGGTGCATGTAGGAGTCGACCTCTTTGCCGTAGGCGTCGCCGGGCTTGAACACGCCACCGCGCAAACGCACCAGGGCCGAAGGTTCATCGATCGACTGGCTCAGGGCCGCGGGCAACAGGCCTTGCTTGAAGTACTTGGTGACCACCAGGTCCATCTCCTGGCCGAGGTCCTTCTTGCCATCCATGAGCGGCAGCGAGGTGCTGCTGAGCAGGGCGCCGGTGGTGTCGTCGTAGTTGTTGTCCACTGCGTTGATGCCGTTGCTGCCCACCGGTTTGTTGCCGTCCACACGCCAGAACTTGTGGTAGACCAGGCTGGCGTCGTAGTCCTCGCGCAGTTGCCAGGAACCGAACAGGGTGGCGCTCTGGGTGTTGTTCATTTCGCCCCGGAAGGCTTCGCCGAAGCGGTGCACCCGGGAGCGAGTACCGGTGTAGTTGGAGCGGTTGCTTTGCAGGCCGTTCTGTTCGTACTCGGCGCTGGCCCGGGCATAGGCCGCGCCCACTTGCCAGTTCGGGTCAAGGCGCAGGCGCACGCCCAGGTCGGTGGCCCAGCCGTTGAGGTTGTCCCCGCGCTTGGCTTGGGTCGGGCGGCTGCCATCGGCGTTCAGCGGGTTGACCGTATCGCGGTCGCCGCGCATGCCGGTGAGGCTGGCCCAGTAGTTGACGGTATTGGTGTTGCGCCAGTTAAAGGCGTCGCTGTTGGCTTCCAGGCCGAGCCAGGTCAGGTCGCCGTTTTCCTTCTTGTCCAGCGGGTCGCTGGCCACGCCGGGCTGGGCATAGTCGAGCTTGCCGTCGTCGTGGGTATGGTGGGCGCGGATGCCCACCCACTGGCCGGGCGTCCACTGGTAGGCGGCGTCGGCGTACAGGTGCAGGCGGTCCTTGTCCTTGGGCGCCAGCTCCTTGAGGTCGGTGCGGTATTCACTGAAGCGCTCGGCGGCCCCCAGGTTGGCCCGCAGCAGGGTGGTGTCGAAGGTCCAGTTCAGCGCCTCGATGTTGGTGTCGCGCCATTGCCCGTCATCGTTGCGCAGGCGCTGGCGGCCGAACTTCAACTGCTCGCCGGGGTAGGCGGTGAAGCCGCTGTAGCCGACCCAGAACTCGCGCATGGCCAGGTAGTTCTTCTTGGTCTTGCGGTCATCGTTGCTGGACTGCTGGCTGGCGTCGTCGCCGGACTGTTGCAGGGTGTCGGTTTCGATCACGTCGCTTGCGGTCACTGCCTGGCCCATGGCGTAGGCGCTCCAGTTGCCGCTTTCGCCATAGACCCAGGGCCGCAGGTCGAGGCCGATGCCGTTGACGTCGCCACCGCCCTGGGTGCCCAGGTCGCGATCGTCCTCGGACTGGCCGGTGATCTTCACTTCCAGGCCGAAGTTCTTGGTGTCGGTGATGGCCGCCAGGGTCGGGTTGGACCAGATCATGGCAAAACCCAGGGCCATGCCCAGTTTCGACAGGCACAAGCGCTTGCCTGTGGTTGTGGCGGCGGGGTGTGCCCGTTCGCGCAGCGGCCGCGATTCGCGAGGGCAGGCGTGGCGAGCGCTTCGCGCTTGGTCGCAGCCTGCGGTAGCGGCTACAGGGGCGGTGTTGAATGGGATGGACTTCATAGGGATTCCTCGCCGTCTTCTTCCTGCAGCGCGTGCAGTTGCAGCGTGTTCTGGGTCAGGGCACCGCGCGCCGCCTGCTCCTGTTGCAGCAGGCGCTGGGCTTCGGCGCGCTGGCCGGGGGGCAGTTGTTGATCCAGCTGCTGGGCCAGTTCGTTGGCCTGTGGGGTGTCCTGGGCCTTGGCCAACTGGCTGAAGACGTAGGCGTTGACCGGGTTGGGCGCGGTGCCGCGGCCCTGGGAAAACAGCTGGGCAATGGCGAAGTCGGCGCTGTTCTGGCCGTTGCGGGCAGCCGTCAGCAGGTGGTCCAGGGCTTTTTGCGGGTACACCTGGCCCAGGTAGCCACGGCGGTAGATCTGCCCCAGGTAGTAGTCGGCGGCGACTTCGCGGCCCACGGCTTTCTGGAAGTGCGCCTCGGCCACCTTGGCGTCCGCCGGCACCCACTTGCCTTCGTAGTAGAGCTTGCCCAGCAGCAGTTCGGCCCGGGGCTGGTCGGCGGCGCGGCCGTTCTCCAGGTATTCCATCATCTTGTCGACGTCACCCAGCTCGGGGAAGTCGTAGAGCAGTTGCGCCAGGCTGACCCAGGAGGCCGGGTAGCCGGGGGCGACCTGCTCCAGCAGGGCCTGGGCGGTCTTTTCGTCCGGCTTGCCAAGACTGGCATCGCCCAGTACCCGGGCCACGCTGTCGACCCGCTGGGCACTGACGCTGCCACGGCTGTAGCCGGCCTGCAGTCGCTTGATCAGCTCGGCCTGCTGTTCTGGCTGGCCGCGTTTCTGGTAGACGGTGGCCAGCTCGACGTAGCAGATGTCGGTGCTGTCGAGGGCGGCCTTGCAGATGCTTTCCACCTGGTCCAGGTGCTGGTCGTAGGTGCCCTGGGTGCGGTACAGCAGGACCTGGGCCAGACCGGCTTCCGGATAGCCGGCGGCGCGCCATTGGCTGATCTGCTGCTGGGCGTCGACGTTGGGGAAGCTGTGGGGGTATTGCAGGTACAGCATCGCCAGGGGGATCAGGGTGTTGCCTTCGCCATTGGCAAAGGCTTTCTTCAGCAGGCCTTCGGCTTCGTGCTGCTCGGCCTCGCTGGAGCCGGGCTTGGCCACCAGCAGGCGCCCCAGGCGCGCCTGGGCACGGGGCGAGGTGTCGGCCGCGGCGCGGTAGGTGGCCTCGGCCTGCTTGATCTGCGCCGGGTCGCGGCTTTCCACCTGAATGTCGGCCAGGCCCACTTGCGCTTCGCTGTAGCCCAGGTCTGCCAGTTGGCGGTAGTTCTGCTGGGCCAGGGCGGTGTCGCCGCGCTTCAGGGCCTCGTTGGCCAGGCGCTGGTCCGGCAGGCCGGCGCAACCGGCCAGGGCCAGCGCCGCGACCAAAGGCAACACCGAACCCTGTAGCCGCTGCCGCAGGCTGCGATCGAGCGCGAAGCGCTCGTGCTGGTTGTCGGGGAGCATCGAGTCGGCCGGATGGCGTCCGCTGCGCGGCCGGGCGCAGCCTGCGGCAGCGGCTACAGGGAGCTGGGTAGGCACTCTCATGGTTACAGACCCGCAGCCATGGCTTTGTCGATCAGCCAGTTCATCGACGGGCCGCGGTCGCTGCTGACTTCCACCGGGCGGCCGGCGAAGGCGCTGCTCAGGGGCGCGTCGGGCTTGATCTGTACGCGGATGTCGGAGGACAGGTCGTTGCTGT
Organism: Pseudomonas sp. NFPP25; assembly: GCF_900116505.1. Taxonomy (NCBI): domain Bacteria; kingdom Pseudomonadati; phylum Pseudomonadota; class Gammaproteobacteria; order Pseudomonadales; family Pseudomonadaceae; genus Pseudomonas; species Pseudomonas sp. NFPP25. The sequence goes on from NZ_FPBG01000003.1 coordinate 313,562, forward strand.
TGAGGCTGGCGCTGCTGACGATGGTGCCGGTGCGCACTTCATCCTCGCCGGCGATCTGGAAGTTGACCTTGGTGCCCGGGCGCACGTCGCCGAACTGGCGGTAGGAGAACCGCGCCTCGACATTGGCCAGGCTATTGCGCGGCACCAGCTGAAAGATCACGTCGCCCTTGCTGGCGTACTGCCCGTCGGCCACCAGTTGCTGGGCCACGGTGCAGTCGCAGGGGGAGGTCAGGGTGCCGGTCATCTGCTTGCCGAACAGTTCCTCGACCTTGGCCGGTTGCAGCTGGTTTTCGTCCAGGTGGCCCTTGAGCACGTCCAGCATGCTGGTGCTGAAGCTGGCCAGGGGCGCGCCTTTGGCGACGCTGCCATCGGTCTGCACCAGGCTCTGCACGGTGCCGTCGCGCGGCATGGTGACGTTCATCCCCGGAACGTTGACCAGGCCGGCCTCGGCGTGGCTGACGAAGTACATGCCGTACACCGACTTGAGGATGAAACCGAAGGCGGCAAGGCCGACGATGAAGATCCCGGCGCTGAAGGTCACCGCCCGCAGGCGCCCCAGCGGAGTCATGCCGCTGCCGCTGTCCTTGTTCTTGCGCGCCTTGGTGAAGTTGTCCCGCTGCAGGGTGGCGAGCACGTCGCCCATGCTGACGATGTCGCCGGCCAGGTGCGAGGTGATCAGGTGGCGCAGGGTGGAGATGTCCTGGGGTTCGAGGTTCTGGAACTGGCAACCGACCCGGCCGCTCTGGCGATCGAAGGAGCGGACCTGCAGCTCGACGTCCATGGCCAGGCCGAGGTTGTCGATGACAAATTGCAGGCGGCCCTTGTGCACTTCGCCCACGGTCAGCATCTGCTGCCCGGCGTTGAAGCTCAGGCCGCCGGCGGAGAGGTCGTGGACCCGCACTTCAAGAGGCTTGGCCTCGGTTCCGAAGAAGCGCAGCTTGGCCGGGATCTTGACCCGGGCGTGCTGGCGTTGGGCTTCGGATTCATGCACTACATTGACGTTCACGGCGGTGTTCATAGAGTCGATTTCCTAGTTAATTCAGGCAAGGCGGTTCAGACCATCAGCAGCAGGACAGCGACGAACACGCTGCCGGCCGAGAAGGTCATGGTCCGAGACGACCAGGTGTTGAACCAACGTTGAAAACTGGCCAGGTCGCGGGTCAGCTTGGTGTCCTGGCGGGTCCAGGATTGCTGGTCGAGGCGGAAGAACACGTAGATCTTCACCAGCGCGCCGACGATCTGGTTGTAATAGAGAATCAAGGGGTAGGCCGGGCCGATGCGGTGCCCCGAGCAGGACAGCAGCAGGGTCAGGATCAGGCGGGTAATGCCGATCCACAGCAGGTAGGCCAGGATGAAGGCGGTGCCGTACTTGAAGCTGGCGATGATCGCCACGGTCAGGCCCAGCAGCGAGGTCCACATCGACACGCGCTGGTCGAACAGCACCACGCTGGTGAACAGCCCCAGGCGTTTCATGCCCAGGCCGAGGGCCCGGGAGTTCTGCCGCAGGTTGTTGCCGTACCAGCGGAACATCAGCTTGCGGCTGGCCTTGATGAAGCTCTTCTCCGGCGGGTGCTCCACGGTGTTGATTGCCGCGTCAGGCACGTAGAAGGTGTCGTAGCCCAGGCGCATCAGGCTGAACCAGCTGGACTTGTCGTCGCCGGTAAGGAACTTGAAGCGGCCCAGGCGCCAGTGCTGCAGGGAGTCGCTTTCCACGTCGGCGATGAAGTCCGGGTCGGTGACCACGGTGGCGCGAAACACCGACATGCGCCCGGTCATGGTCAGCACGCGCTTGGACAGGGCCATGGAGCACATGTTGATGTGGCGCTGGGCGAAGCGCAGCTTGTGCCATTCGCTCATGATGTAGCCGCCGCGCACTTCGCAGAATTCGTTGGTGGTCAGGCCGCCGACATTGCCGAACAGCTGGAACCAGGGCACGGTCTTGCGTACCACGCCTTCGCCGAGCACGGTGTCACCGTCGATCACCGCTACCACGGCGCGGCTGTCCGGCAGGTGGCGGGAGATGGCACGAAAGCCGAAGGCCAGGCCATCACGCTTGCCGGTGCCGGGGATGCGCACGAAGTCCAGCTTGACCCGCTCCGGCGGGTTCATCCGCGCCCACAGGCTTTTCACCAGCAGCTCGTCGGACATTTCCACGATCGAGCAGACCACGGTGGTGGGGAAGCCGCAGTCGATGGCTTCACGGATGACCGAGCCGTAGACCTGGGCGGTGGTCAGCGCGTCGATCCGGAAGCTGGTGACCATCAGGTACACACGGGACGGGTCCGCCGCGCTGCCGAGCTTGCGCACCTTGCGCCGCAGGTGCGGGTAGACCACGTAGAGAAACAGCATGCCGCGCACGAAGTGCGTGGCACCCATCGAGTAGCGCCAGATGCCCACGGCGCCAATCAGGAAAATGAAGTCCTTGGACTGTGAGTCGAAGGTCGAGGCGGGCAGCAACAAGGCCATGCCCATCAGCAAACTCGAGTAGAACAGCCAACCGGCGGCCTGAAGCAGGCCGTGCTTTAGCCTGTGCATAATCTGCGTCCATCAAGGTCTCGGGCGAGCCTGTGGGGTGGCCCGAGGGGGGTTAAGGCAGGCATGGAGATCTGGGAGGGCCAGATCGCTGGCCAGCCAGCTCCTACGGGGATGGGGTAGGAGCCGGCTGGCTGGCGAACCCTTACCAGCAGATCCCTTCGGTACGGCCTTTGCTGCAGGTAGCCTTGGACATGAAGCCCACCAGGTCGATGACCTGCTTGCCGTGGGGCACGTCTTCGGCCAGGGCGCGGAACTTCTCGTCGCGGTTGCCGAGAATGATCACGTCGGAGTTGCCGATTACCGCGTCGAAGTCCGAGTTGAGCAGGGACGAAACGTGGGGGATCTTCGACTCGATGTAGTCCTTGTTGGCGCCGTGAACCCGGGCGTACTCGACGTTGCTGTCGTAGATGCTCAGGTCGAAGCCCTTGCCGATGAGCATTTCCGCCAGTTCCACCAGCGGGCTCTCGCGCAGGTCGTCGGTGCCGGCCTTGAAGCTCAGGCCCAGCAGGGCGACCTTGCGCTTGTCATGGCTGGAAACGATGTCGAAGGCGTTCTGCACCTGGGATTCATTGCTGCGCATCAGCGAGTTGAGCAGGGGCGCCTCAATGTCCAGGGAGCCGGCGCGGTAGGTCAGGGCGCGCACGTCCTTGGGCAGGCACGAGCCGCCGAAGGCGAAGCCCGGGCGCATGTAGTACTGGGACAGGTTGAGGGTCTTGTCCTGGCAGACCACGTCCATCACTTCACGGCCGTCCACGCCCACCGCCTTGGCGATGTTGCCGATCTCGTTGGCGAAGGTGACCTTGGTGGCGTGCCAGACGTTGCAGGTGTACTTGATCATCTCGGCGACTTCGATGTCCTTGCGGATGATCGGTGCATCGAGCTCTTCGTACAGCGCTTGCAGCACATCACCGGAGGCCTGGTCGAACTGGCCGATCACGGTCATGGGCGGGAAGTCGTAGTCCTTGATCGCGGTGCTTTCACGCAGGAACTCGGGGTTCACCGCGACGCCGAAATCCACCCCGGCCTTCTTGCCCGAGCAGTCTTCGAGGATCGGGATCACCACGTTCTTCACGGTGCCCGGCAGCACGGTGCTGCGCACCACGATGGTGTGGCGGGTGGCCTTGTCGCGCAGGACGAAACCGATCTCGCGGCACACCGATTCGATGTAGTCCAGTTCCAGGTCGCCGTTCTTCTTGCTCGGGGTACCGACGCAGATCATCGACAGGTCGGTATCGCGAATGGCCTCGGCGAAGTTGGTGGTGCCACGCAGACGAGCGGTCTGGATTCCTTGCGCCAGAAGTTCGCCCAGGCCCGGTTCGACGATCGGCGACTTGCCGGCGTTGATCAGGTCGATCTTGTCTTTGGAGATATCTACGCCAACCACTTCATGGCCCCGTGCGGACAGGCAACCGGCACATACTGCACCGACGTAACCCAAACCAAATATGCTGATGCGCATCGCATTTACCTCTGTGTTATTCACGCCATTAGATGGCCGGAGTTAATGTTTGCCAGCTGTTGTTGCGCACTCGGAAGTCCAGCGAAGTACGCTGTAGTACCGTGTGCAGGCAGACTAAGTTCCGAGTGACTAAATAAATGCACTCAAGTTGTGCGCAACCGATCCATGTTGTTTTGACTTGCCCTTGAATGTTGCCGGCGGCTCCTGCTGCAGGTCCCTCGAGAAAAACCATCCGCGTTCCTGTGGATGGCTGGATGCCACGTAGTACGGGCTCTCCAGTTGTTTTCGGGGGCCTTGAAGGCCAGCTGTTCCTTGGCTCGTTAGGGGATAGTTGAGGTGCCTTATCTCCGTTTGTTTACCCTTTAGTTCAAGTTTGTGACTCGTTGGTCAAATCAATGTTGAAACTTGATTAGTTCCTCATGAGTACGTGTAAGTCATCTCCTACAACCTCGTTGAGAATCGTTACCGGTGGTATGAGCGGTGTCTGAAGGCATAGTTCCTGCCCGCTCATCCTGTTTTTCGAAATTTCTTGAAATATTGAGAAAGATGGCACTGCTCTCAAACTGATAGCACTAACGGTTTGAGCCTTTAGTTATGGGGAGTTGAAGCGAGGGGATATTTTTGTGCCACTACCGAATAAAAAAAGTGGTGCCACTACTGAAAAAAATCAGGGCTGTCGAGTGAAATAAAAGTTAGGCAAAACGCTGAAAGTTCTATGGCGCCAGAAAATTGGCTTATTAAAGGCGGGGAATGTGCGGATGATCACATTCTGGCGCGCTCGCCGGTTGGAAGCGAGCGCGGCAGGGGAACGCTTTATTCCGGTGCGTGGTCGCGCAGGAATACCAGGTTGTCGGCTTTGGACTGCTCCGCGCTGAAGCGGTAGCCCTGGACGTCGAATTGCTTGAGCTGAGCGGGGTCGTTGATGCGCTCCTGGATGACGAAGCGGCTCATCAGGCCACGGGCTTTCTTGGCATAGAAACTGATGATCTTGTACTGGCCGTTCTTCAGGTCCTTGAACTCGGTATTGATGATCCGCGCGTTCAGGGCCGTGCGCTTGACCGCCGAGAAGTACTCGTTGGAAGCCAGGTTCAGCAGCAGGTCGTCACCTTGCTCGGCCAGGGCCTCGTTCAGCCATTCGCTGATACGGGTGCCCCAGAAGGCGTACAGGTCCTTGCCCCGGGCGTTGGCCAGCTTGGTGCCCATTTCCAGGCGATAGGGCTGCATCAGGTCCAGGGGGCGCAGCAGGCCGTACAGGCCGGAAAGCATGCGCAGGTGCTGCTGGGCGTAGTCGAAATCCGCCTCGCTGAGGGTTTCGGCGTTGAGCCCGGTATAGACGTCGCCCTTGAACGCCAGCAGCGCCTGCTTGGCGTTGTCTGGAGTGAAGGCCGGGGTCCAGCTACCGAAGCGCGCGGCGTTGAGCCCGCCGATCTTGTCGGATACGTGCATCAGCTCGCTGATCTGCGCCGGGGTCAGTTCCCGCAGTTGCTGGATCAGTTCCTGGGAGTGGTCGAGGTATTGCGGCTGGGTGAAGCGCTGGGTAACCGGCGGTGTTTCGTAATCGAGGGTCTTGGCGGGTGAAATCACCATCAGCATGGGGTCGTCTCCTTTTGGCGTCGGGGGATTCTAGGGGCTCGGGCGCCCGGACTCCACCTATGATGGCGATAGTCATGACCGCTGATCGCGGTTCGCCGGCAAGCCGGCTCCCGCACGAGCCTGTAGGAGCCGGCTTGCCGGCGAAGGGGCCCTGATTCCTGGCACAGATCGGCTATAGTGCGGCGCGGGTTTTGTTCTGGAGGCATCCCTTTTGCGTATCGCGTTTCTCTTCTCGGCCTGGCTTCTGAGTTTCAGCGTGCTGGCAGCGCCCAATGATGTGGCGACCCTGGACCGCAGCACCTGGCCGGAAAAGCTCGACAATCCGACCCTGTTCGACGTCGCCTCGCGGGCCGAGATCCTCTCCTTCGCTCGCGCCTTGCTGATCAGCGAAGCCTGGGACGAAGCCTCGATGAAGCAGCGCCTGGGCCTGCGGATGATCAATATGGAGGCGATCTTTGAGCTGCGCGAGCATCTGTGGCAGCGCCTGCTGGATAACTACAACTTCGCCCAGCAGAGCTGCGACCAGGACGCGTCCTTCTGTTACCTGGTGGAAAACATGCAGCAGTTGCGCAAGCAGGCCGGCAAGTTCCATCTGGCGCAGGACTCCTACTACGCGCGCTGGGGCGAGCCGAGCCGGACCTTCCACGAGCAGTACCTGGACGAATTGCTGCGCAAGGCCGCGCTGTCACCGCAGACCAGCAGCGAAGTGCTGCGCTTTGGCGACTACGAGCGCAATGGCGACGAGCTCAATGACCGGCTGTTTCTGCTGACCTTCGACAGCGCCGCCAACCTGGCGCCGGACAACACGCCCTGGCTCACCAACTACCTGCGCAAGGCCAACCTCAGCGGCACCTTCTTCGTTCTTGGCAACGATATCCAGAACCGTCTCGACAAGGCGTCGGTGGCCAGCCTGCAATCCCTGTATTCCCGGCAGTGCGTTGGGGTCCAGGGGTGGGAATTCCGTTCCCACAGCCATTGGCAGGACTGGCAGTACTCGATCCAGCGCAGCGCCGACCTGGTGAAAAGCAAGCTGCCGGAAAACTACGTGCCGCTGTTCCGCCCGCCCTATGGCCAGCGTCGCGCCGACGCCCAGGGCTTCTTCAATGCCCAGGGCATGCAGGTGGCGCTATGGGACATCGACGCCCAGGACGGCGCCGGCAAGCTCAAGGCCGAGGACAGCGGGCAGAGAGTGTTGACCTTGATGCTGCTGTGGCGACGCGGGGTGATCGCCTTCAATGCCAAGCAGGATGGGGTCAAGAGCAGCCTGCCTTGGTTGCTGGCCCAGACCGCGCAGAGCGGCATCGGTTGGGAAGACTGCCAGGATGCATTTCGCTGAAACGAAACAGCCTGCGCAAACAGGGAGAAATGGCGGCTGAAGAGGGGAAAAATAGCGGGATTTCGAGGCAGGCGGACTTCCGACTTTAACGGTGCCCGGGCCACTCGCCAAGGGCTATTCGTCACTCTGCAAAATAAACATCAAAAAAGCGTCAAAGTGCTTTTTCCTGTCACGGTTTTTGGAGTATTACGAACTCAGACCGCCGAAACCTGCGACACAGGTGGCGTCTCCCAAGACTCCTTGTGTGTGCAGGTCACCTGAACCCCCGCGGGTGAATTCGGTGGCCCTTCGAGGCGCGATACCCCATGGTATTGCGTCGACTGGCTCCCACATAAGGTGACCGAGTATGGATGACCACGGACGTAGCTCTTCTTCCAACCAGCCAATCCTTTATGTACTCGATACCAATGTATTGATTCACGATCCAAACGCCTTACTGAATTTCGAAGAACACCACGTCGCCATCCCCATGACCGTCCTCGAAGAGCTGGACAAGCTCAAGAGCGGGCATCACAGCGTGGCCGCCGAATGCCGCCAGGCCATCCGCCTGATCGACAAGACCCTGGGTGAAGCCTCACCCGAGGACGTCGAGCTGGGCGTACCGATCCAGCGTGGCAAGAGCGGGCCCAAGGGCTTGCTGTCGATCCTCATGAGCAAGCGCAACGAGCCCACCAGCCTGTTGCCGGACAACCTCAACGACAACATCATCATCAACCAGCTGATCGACCTGCACGCGCGCAACAAGGACCTGCCCGTGGTGCTGGTGACCAAAGACATCAACATGCGCCTCAAGGCGCGGGCCTGCGGGATCGCCGCCGAGGACTACAGCACCGACCAGCTGGTGGACGATGTTTCCCTGCTGCCCAATGGTTTCCACAACATGAGCGGCTCGTTCTGGGACCGCGTAAGCAAGGTGGAAACCCGCCAGGACCATGGCCGTACCTGGCACCAGGTGCAGTTGATCGACAACCTGCCGGCGGTGCACATCAATGAATTCATCATCGACGAACAGGGCTTTGTCGGCTGGATCAAGGAAATCCGCGCCGATGTGCTGCTGATCCTCGACCTGCATCAGGAGCCCCTGTTGCACCAGGAAGCCTGGGGCCTGAAACCGCGGGACATCTACCAGGGCCTGGCGCTGTACGCGCTGCTCGATCCGGATATCCACCTGGTCAACCTGTCCGGCGCCGCGGGCTCGGGCAAGACCATCCTGGCCCTGGCCGCCGCTATCGAGCAGACCATGGTCAGCAAGCGCTACCGGCGCATCATCGCCACCCGCAGCGTGCAGGGGCTGGACCAGGAGATCGGCTTCCTGCCCGGCACCGAGGCGGAGAAGATGGAACCTTGGCTGGGCGCCATCACCGACAACCTCGAAGCCCTGCACATGGATGACGAGAACACCCACGGCAGCGTCGACTACATCCTCAGCAAGGTGCCGTTGCAGTTCAAATCCCTGAACTACATCCGCGGCCGCAGCTTCCAGCAGAGCCTGATCCTGATCGACGAATGCCAGAACCTTACTCCGCACCAGATGAAGACCATCATCACCCGTGCCGGCGCCGGTTCCAAAGTGGTGTGCCTGGGCAACCTGGCACAGATCGATACCCCCTACCTGTCGGCCACCAGTTCTGGCCTGACCTACCTCACCGAACGTTTCAAGGACTTCCCCAACGGCGTGCACATCACCCTGCAAGGGGTGCCGCGCTCGATCCTGGCGGAATACGCCGAAAGCCACTTGTAACCTCACCCTGGAACACAACGGGCGGCCCTTGGGCCGCCCGTTGCACTTCTGGCGCAGGCTCAGGCCAGTTGCTGCAGTTCCTCCAGCTCGCTGGAGCGACTGTGGGCGCGTGCCATCAGGCTGTAGATCGACGGCAGCACGAACAGGGTGAACAGGGTGCCCACCAGCATGCCGATGACGATCACCAGCCCCAGGCCGAAACGGCTGCTGGCGCCGGCGCCGGAAGAAAACAGCAGCGGTACCAGCCCCACCACCATGGCGGCGGTGGTCATGAGGATCGGCCGCAGGCGGATCCGTGCCGCGCGGATAATCGCCTGGGCCGCAGTGCAGCCCAGGGCGGCGCGCAGTTCATTGGCGAACTCCACCATCAGGATGCCGTGCTTGCTGATGAGGCCGATCAGGGTCACCAGGCCGATCTGCGTGTAGATATTGATGGTCGCCAGCCCCAGCGCCAGGGGAATCAGCGCGCCACAGATCGACAGCGGCACGGTGATCAGGATGATCAGCGGGTCGCTCAGGCTTTCGTACTGCGCGGCCAGCACCATGTAGATCACGATGAGGGCGAACAGGAAAGTCAGCAGCAGGGCATTGCCTTCGTGGATGAACTGCCGCGAATCGGCCTGCCAGTCATGGCTGAAACTGGCGGGCAGGGCCTGGCTTTGCTGCTGCAGGAAGGCCACCGCCTGGCCCAGGCTGACCCCCGGGGCGGGGATGCCCTGGAAGGTCGCGGCATTCTGCTGGTTGAACTGCTTGAGCTTGTTGGGCTGGATGCTGTCATGCAGGCTGACCACGGTGGACAACGGCACCTGGGTGCCGCTGTCGGTCTCCACGTAGAAGCCGTTGAGGGCCTGGGGTGTCAGGCGCTGGGCCGCGGCGCTCTGGGGAATCACGTCGTAGGAGCGGCCTTGCAGGGCGAAGCGGTTGGTGTAGTTCTCGCCGATCAGCACCGCCAGGGTGGTGCCGATGTCCTGCATGCGGATGCCCAGGCTGTTGGCCTTGCTGCGATCGATGCGCACCTCGGTCACCGGGTTGTTGAACTCCAGGTCGCTGTCCACCACCGCGAACAGGCCGCTGGCCCGGGCCTGCTGCTTGATCTCCTCCATGGCCTGGAACAGCGAGCGGTAGTCCTCGGTGCTGCGGATCACCAGTTGCACCGGCAGGCCGCCGGTGGAGGCCGGCAGCGGCGGCAACTGGAAGACGAAGATCGAGTTGCCCTCGACCGCATCGACCTCCTGCTGCAACTGCTGCTGGATGCTGGCCGCGCTGCGCTGGCGTTGCGACCACTCGCTGAAGTTGACCCCGGCGAAACTGGCGGCCACGCCGTCGCTGCCATTGATGATCCAGGTGCTGACGGTTTCCGGCAGGCCCTGGAGGATCGCGTCCAGCTGGTAGGCATAGCGCTCGACATAGTCCAGGTTGGCGTGCTGCGGCGACTTGATCGCCAGCAGCAGGTTGCCCTGGTCTTCGTTGGGCGCCAGCTCCTTGCTGGCGTGGCCGTAGAGCCACGGCAGGCTGAGCAGCACCAGGGCGGCAAACGCCAGGACCGCGCCGCGCCAGCGCAGGGAACGCACCAGGCCGTGCTGGTAGAGACGTGCCAGCCAGTGGAAGAACTGCTCGGCCCAGCGGCTCATGCGGCCTTCCTGCTGCCCCGCCGGCAGCAGCTTGGCGCACATCACCGGGGTCAGGGTCAGGGCCACTACCCCGGAGATCAGCACCGCGCCGGCCAGGGTCAGGGCGAACTCCTTGAACAGCGCGCCGGTCAGCCCGCTCATCAGGCCGATGGGCATGTACACCGCAGCCAGGGTGATGGTCATGGCGATCACCGGCGAGGCGATTTCCCGCGCCCCGACAAAGGCCGCCTGCAACGGCGTGCGACCCTCCTTGAGGTGGCGGTGGATGTTCTCCATGACCACGATGGCATCGTCCACCACCAGGCCGATGGCCAGGACCATGGCCAGCAGAGTCAGGAGGTTGATGCTGAAGCCGAACAGGTGCATCAGCGCCAGTGCGCCGACCATCGACAGCGGAATGCTGACCACCGGGATCAGCACGCTGCGGGCCGAGCCCAGGCACAGGTAGATGATCGCCACCACGATCAGGATGGCTTCGATCAGGGTTTCGATGACCTCGATGATCGAGGCCTGGATGAAGTGGGCGGTCTCGAACGCCAGGGCCACCTCCACTCCCGGCGGCAGGGTCTTCTGGATCTCCGGCAGCAGGCGCTTGATGTCGGCGACGATCAGCAGCGGGTTGCCCTTGGGCGTGGCATACAGGCCCAGGTGCACCGCCGGCTTGCCGTCCATCAGCGCACTGGTTTCATAGGACGCCGAGCCCAGCTCGACCCGGGCGATGTCCCGCAGGCGCAGTAGGTGGTCGCCACGGTTGCTGATGACCATGTCGCGAAACTCGTCGAGGTTGCTCAGGTCGGTGTTGACCTGGATCGACGAGATCACGTACTGGCCCTTGATCTGCCCGGGGGCGGCCTGGAAGTTGTTGGCGCGGATCGCCTGTTCCACCTGGGCCGCGCTGACGCCGTGGCCGGCCATGCGCTGCGGGTCCAGCCACAGGCGCATGGCCAGGCGCTGGCCGCCGAAGGTCTCGACCTTGGCCACGCCCTCGATGCTGGAAAACAGCGGCTGTACCACCCGGCTGAGGTAGTCGCTCAGCGCCGAGGCGGACAGCGAGCGGCTGGCGAAACCGACATAGGCCACGGCGGTGGCGTCCCCGGCGGAACGCTCGATCACCGGGTCGTAGGCCTGCTCGGGCAGGCGGTACTTGACCTGGTTGACCTTGGCGATCACCTCGCTCAGGGTCTTCGACGAATCCTGGTTGAGGGCCATGCGCAGGGTGATCAGGCTGCGCCCCTGGACCGAGGACGAGCTGACGTAGTCCACCCCCTCCACCGAGGCCAGGGACTGGTTGATCGGCTGGGTGACAAAGCCCTGCATCAGCTCAGCCGGCGCCCCGGGGTAGTCGGTGGTGACGCTGATCACCGAGCTTTCCAGCAACGGGTACTGGCGCACCGGCAGGTTGCTGTAGGCCTTGAGCCCCGCCAGCAGGATCAGCAGGCTGACCACCAGCGCCAGCACCGGGCGGCGGACAAACAGATCGGTGAACTTCACGGCTCTTCTCCTGCGGCCAGGGTCGTCGCACTGCCGCCGGCATCGCTGAGCACGCTGTGCTGCTGCGGTTCGATCGGGGCGCCGTCACTGAGCTTGATCTGCCCGGACGTCACCACTTGCGCGCCCGGCGCCAGGCCGCTGTCGATCACCACCCGGCCGGCATGCCGCGCGCCGGTTTTCACCGATACCCGCTGCACCGTCGGCGCGCCCTGGGCATCCTTGGCCGGCTGGACCACGAACAACTCTTCGCCGTAGGCGTTATAGGTCACCGCGGTTTCCGGCACGCTCAAGGTGCCGCTGGGCAGCGGCTGGGCCAGCCGCACACGAGCGAACATATGGGGCAGGGCGCTGGCTGGCGGGTCTTGCAGGCGCGCCTGGATGCTCAGGGTGCGGGTGCGATCGAGAAACGGATCGACAGCGCTCACTTTGGCGCTGAGCACCTGCCCGGGCAGGGCGTCGAGAAGCACTTCCAGGGTCGCCCCTGGCGTGACCTGGGCCAGCGCCTGCTCGGGCACGCTGAAGTTGACGTACAGGCCCTTGTCGCCAATCAGGTTGATCAGTACGTCCCCGGGGTTCACGTATTGCCCCAGGTGCACCTTGCGAATGCCCAGGGTGCCGGCAAAGGGCGCGCGGATGGTGCGCTGCTCGATTTCCGCGGTCAGCGCCTGCAAGGCGCCCTTGGCGGTGGACAGCTCGGTCTGGGCATTGTCGAAGGCTTCCCTGGAGGTGGCGTTGACCGACACCAGGCGCCGCGAGCGTTCGAGGCGGATCCGGGCGTTTTCCATTTCCCCTTGCAGGCGCACCAGGTTGCCGCGCTGGGGCGCGTCGTTGAGCTGGACCAGGACCTGGCCGCGTTCGACCCGCTGCCCTGACTGGATCGGCAGGTTGACGATGCGCCCGCCGATTTCCGCCGGCACGCTGACTTGCTGGATCGCCTCCAGTTCGCCGATGGCTTCCAGGTAGTTGGGGAAGGGCAGGGTACTGGCCGTGGCCACGGCGACCTTGACCGGTGCCTGTGCATAGGCCTGTGGGCCGGGCCGGGCCCCGTGCCACAGCCACCCGGCCAGCAGGCCGACGGTCAGCAGCGCCGCGATCAGCGCCAGCCATGCGCGCAGGGAGGGGGGCTTGGTTACACCGACGGACACCATGACATTCACTCCTTGACGTCAGTTGCAGTTTCAGTAGATCGGCCAGCAACCGGGGGTGAGCAGCTCGACGAGGTTTTCATCCGGGTCGCGGAAATAGATGCTGGAGCCGCCCTTGGGCCATTCGGTACGACCTTCCAGGGGAATGCCGGAGCGGGCCAGGCGTTCCTTCCAGCCGGGCAGGTCCTGTTTGTCGATGGCAAAGCACACATGGATCCGCCCGCTGGCGTCGTGGGGCGGGATCTCGCCGCCGCTGAGGTATTTGGTGTGCAGCGAGGCGCCCCGCTTGAACAGCAACAGGGTATTCTGGCCGCCGATGTTCAGCGCCACGAGGACATCACTCTCGACCATGACTTCCAGCTGGAAGGTTTTTGCGTAGAATTCTTTCGCGATGTCGAGATCGTTCACATAAAGGGCTGTTTCAATAATTCGTTTGAGTTGCAGCATGTGTTGCTCCTTTTGGGACCTTGCTCCCTGAGTTGGAAATGACAGGATGGTCACGGTCTTACTGCGCAATATCGATTTGAACCTGCTGGTGGTGCTTGATGCCCTGCTGACAGAAAAACATGTCACCCGCACGGCCTTGCGCCTGCACTTGAGCCAGCCGGCCATCAGCCACTCGTTGAGCAAGTTGCGCGGGTTGCTGGATGACCCGATCCTGATTCGCCGGGGCAGCGAACTGGTGCTCAGTTCCCTGGCCCAGAACATCCAGCAGCCGCTGCGGGAAATCCTCGGCCAGATCGAAACCCTGTTCGGCAAGTCCATCGACTTCGACCCGGCCAGTTCCCAGCGCATCTTCACCCTGGCGATGTCCGACTACGGCGCCGCGTTGGTGCTGCCCAACCTGATGGTGCGTTTGCGCCGCGATGCGCCGAACACCACCTTGGTGGTGACCCAGGACACCCGGCACGGAATGTTCGAGCAGGTTTCTCAGGGCAAGATCGACCTGGCCCTGGGGGTGTTTCCCAACCTGTCCGGCGACATTTCCACCGAGGTACTGTTCGAGGAAACCTTCTCCTGCCTCCTCGACCGACGCACGTTGCCGGCCGACGGCACGCTGGACCTGGACAGCTACCTGGCCCGGCCACACATCCTGGTGTCGATGGATGGCAGCGCCAACGGCGAAGTGGACAGCCTGCTGCGCGACGAAGGGCTGCAGCGGCGGATAGCCGTGAGCGTGCCCCATTGGCGCACTGCCCCCAGCATGATTCACAACACCGACCTGATTCTCACGGTGGCCACTCGCACCCTGGACGAAGCGCTGCTTAACCAGGACCTGATCCAGCTGCGACCGCCGTTGCCGATTCCGCCGTTTCCCTTCGTGCAGATCTGGCATCAGCGTTTCGACAATGAACCGGCCCATGTCTGGTTGCGCGAACAGGTCAAGCAGGTGGTCGCTCATAGCGCGCTCGGCGGCTGAGCCGGCCGCAGGCGCAGACGCAGGTCCGGCCCCAGCTGGCTGACGTCATACAGGGCAAAGTCCAGGGCCTCCTCCAGGCGGTCGAAGCACGGCAGGTGCACCAGCGGCCGGGCCAGATCCCCCAGCAGGCGCGGAGCCACGTACAACAGCAACTCATCCACCAGATGCGCCTTGAGCAGGTTGCCGGCCAGTGTCGGGCCGGCTTCCACCAGCAGGTCGTGCAGGCCGCGCTGGCTGAGGTTGTGCAGCAACTGCTCAAGGTGCAGGCCCTGGTCGTCCCCGGGCAGCGCCATGACCTGCTCGCTGTCGCTGCTGGCCAGCGGGCACTCCCGGTGCACCACGTGCAGGCTCGGCGCCTGGTCGTTGAACACCCGCGCCGTGGCGGGCACCCGGCCCTGGCTGTCGAGCACCACACGTACTGGCGCCAGGGCCTCCGGGGAGGACAGCTGGCGTACCGTGAGCAGTGGGTCGTCCGCCAGGACGGTACCGCTGCCGGTGAGGATCGCCGAGCTGCGGGCCCGCCAATATTGCACGTCGGCCCGGGCCCGGGTGCTGGTGATCCACTTCGAGCGCCCATTGTCCAGGGCCGTGCGCCCGTCCAGGCTCATGCCCATTTTCAGTTGCACCCAGGGCCGCTGGCGCCGCACCGTGGACAGAAAGCCGCGGTTCAACTCCTGGGCCGCCGATTCCAGCAGGCCGACCCGCACCTCGATTCCGGCGTTGCGCAGTTGGGCGATGCCCTGGCCGTTGACCTGTTCGAACGGGTCCTGATGGGCCACCACCACGCTGTGCACGCCGCTGTCGATCAGGGCCTGATGGCAGGCACCGGTGCGTCCGACATGGCTGCAGGGTTCCATGGTCACGTAGGCGGTGGCACCCCGCGCCAGGCCACCGGCCTGGCGCAGGGCGAACACCTCGGCGTGGGGCCCGCCGGCCCGCCGATGCCAGCCTTCGCCGACCACTTGCGAGCCATGGGCGATCACGCAACCCACCCGCGGATTGGGCCAGGTGGAGTGGCTGCCCCGTTCTGCCAGGGACAGGGCGTGCTGCATGTGCTGGAAGTCGACTTCGCTGAAGTAGGTCATGGGCGCGCCGACTGGACAGCGGCCGGGGGCGTGATCGGGTAGATCCGGCCGTCGTAGGCGCTGGCCAGGAAACCTTCGCCGCTGGCGTCATGGATCAGGCAGGAAATGCCGCTGGCGGTGGGTTTCTCCACGCTGGCCCAGACGCGCTTTTTCAGATCGAAGACGGCCACGGTGCCGCCGTAGCTGCCGGTGGCGATCATCGAGCGGTCCCGGGAGATGGCGATGCACTTGATCGAGTGGCTGTGGGGCGTGTCGAACACCTCGCTGGCGCCATCGCGCCACAGGCGCAGTTTCAGGTCGCGACCGATGCTGGCGAAGCCGCCCTGGATCTGCGTGCAGCCGTTGGAGATCCGCTCGTGGGCCTTGTCCAGGTAGGTTTCCAGGCCGAAGTCGGCAATCCGGAAGAAGGCCGCGGCTGCGGTGGCGCACACGCTGAAAATGTAGGTTTCATCGGCGGCGATGCCTTTGATGGCGTTCTCATGCATGCGCACCTGGGTGACGAAGCGCGGCTGCTGCTGGTCCAGGCAGAAGATCAGCGCTTCGCCGGTGTAGGTGCCGATGGCTGCGTGCAAGGCACCGTCCTTGATGAAGGTGGTGCCGCAGTTCAGGGGCGAGCGGTGCTGGTACAGGGTGGCGCCGGTGCGGGCGTCGAACACCGTGCCCATCTGGCCGCCGGTCAACACACTGTCGCCAAAGGGCAGGAGGAAGTTGCACAGGCTGCCGGCCTTGATGCTGGGTTGGCCGTTGATGTGCAGGATGCCGGCGTCGCCGATGCTGTAGACGTCTTCGCCGACCACCGCCACGGCGTTGAGGCTGACCGCCGGTTCGATGCCGCTGAGGTCCCAGGTCTGGGTGGCGAAATCCCAGGTGGCATAGCGTGAGCCGAAGGTGACGAAGGCGATGCGATGGCTGCCCAGCAGCGCGCAACTGCGTGGCCAGATGATGCTCGGCAGGGAGGTTTCCGCGGTCTTGACCAGGGTGCCGTCCTGCTTGAGGTGCCAGAGCATGACCGAGCGGTCGTAGCTGAGGCTGATCAGCAGGCGCTGGCTGTCGTCCCAGATGATGCGCTTGATCCCGGCGCTGTGGGCGGGCTGCAGCAGGGTGCCGCGGGGGCTGATGATGGAGATCTTGCCTTCGTCGTCGCCGGCGAAAATGATGCCCTCGCGGGACAGGGCCACGGTGTCGGTTTCCACGCCGCCCAGGTCGATGGTTTCCAGCTGTTGCCCGGTATTGGCATCCCAGCGCCGGATCGAACCGTCATCGCTGCTCGACACCAGGGTCTGGCCATCGGCCGACCAGCACACCGAGATCACGTCGGCGGTGTGGCCGTGGAGGATCCGCAGGGTCTGGCCGCTGAGGTTGAACAGGCGGATGCTGTGGTCCCGGGAGCAGGTGGCGATGGTCTGGCCGTCCGGGGAGAAGGCGGCCATCTCGATGTCGTCGTCATGGCCGATGAGCACGGTCTTCAGGCGCAGGGACGGCACTTCCCAGACCCGCGCGGTGTAGTCGCTGCTGGCGCTTACCAGCAGCGTGCCGGCGGCGTTGAATGCGCACTGGTTGGCCAGGTGATCGTGAAGGACCCGCTGGATCGGGGTCCGGGTCCTGGCATCCCAGAGGATCACCTGGTTGTCGTAGCCGGCGGTGGCGACATAGGTGTCCTTGAACGTGGCGATGCCGCTGATGGGCCCGAAATGTCTCATGATTATTGTCCTTAATAATGCGTTGGCGGATGACGGGCAGCCGTCCCCCGGCCCGCGGGCTCCGGGGGAGGCAGGCTCTTCTATTTGATGAGATCGATGAGGTGGTGCTTCTTGTCCTTCTTGGCTTGCAGGTAG
Source organism: Pseudomonas sp. NFPP25 (assembly GCF_900116505.1). Taxonomy (NCBI): domain Bacteria; kingdom Pseudomonadati; phylum Pseudomonadota; class Gammaproteobacteria; order Pseudomonadales; family Pseudomonadaceae; genus Pseudomonas; species Pseudomonas sp. NFPP25. The sequence goes on from NZ_FPBG01000003.1 coordinate 330,833, forward strand.
TGGCCGTTGTGCCGGGTGAGGAAGACCCCGGTGGGGATGGTGCTGTCCACGATGATGCCGTTGTCCTTCAGGGCCTGGACCTTGTCCGGGTTGTTGGTAATCAGGCGGCAGTGCTGCACGCCCAGGGCCTTGAGCATCCTGGCGGCCATGGAGAAGTCCCGGCCGTCCTCGGGGAAGTTCAAGTGGCTGTTGGCTTCGAAGGTGTCCATGCCGCCGTCTTGCAGGCGGTAGGCATCCAGCTTGGCGTACAGGCCGATGCCCCGGCCTTCCTGGCGCAGGTAGATGAGGTAGCCGCCTTCTTCCTGCATGCGCGAGATGGACTCGCTCAGTTGCGGGCCGCAATCGCAGCGCTGGGAGTTGAAGACATCGCCGGTCAGGCATTCGGAATGAATGCGCACCAGGGGGCTGTGTTCGCTGGCGGGGCCCAGCTTGATCAGGATGTGTTCATGGGCCGCTTCCAGGCCGCTGAAACTGTAGAAAGTGCCGGGGGTGGGCGAGTCGTTCAGGGGGATGTCGACCTGGTTTCTGATGCTGAGTGTGTTCATGGAAATCCCTTCCGTTCTTTGACGTTGAACGTGTAATTGTTTGGTTGCAAAAGTAGAAATGCCGGGTCAGAGGCTCTCGGCGAGCCTGAAGCCCATCACGTAGATCTCCCTGGGGTATTTGCCGTGTCGACGGCAGTTGCGGGTCAAGTCGCGAAAGCGCGTGAAGCTGCCGCCGCGGGCAATCCGGTGGGTGCCGACCACGGTCACCAGGTCGTCGATGACGGCGTTGCCGCCGGGGTAGGGGGCGTAGTCATCGGCCACGTATTCTTCGACGTTTCCGGCCATGTCCATGCAGCCGAAGGGCGATGCGCCCTCGGGCAGGGCACCTACCGGGGTGGTGGCGAACAGGCCCATTTCCGCGGTGTTGGCGTGCAGGGGCAGAAACTGGTCGCCCCAGGGGTATTCGAGGTTTTCATGGCCGGCGGCGGCAAACTCCCATTCCGCTTCGCTGGGCAGGCGGAACGAGCGACCGGTACGGGCCGCCAGCCACTGGCAGTAGACGTCGGCATCGCCGGCGCTCAGGCCATAGACCGGATGGTTGGCGCGTTCGCTGGGGAACTGGCCGAAAAGCCAGTTGCCGGGGATGGCGGGGTACTGCGAATCCTCCAGGAATGCCCGGTATTCCAGGTTGGTTACCGGGTACTTGCCAATGGCGTAGGGCTTGAGCTCGACCCGGTGGCGCGGGGCCTCCTTCTCGATCCAGCTGCGGTCCAGCCCCAGGCCCTGCATGCGCTGCAGCACCTGGTCGATGGCCGACTCCTCCAGGCCGATCTCGACCTGGCCGCCTTCGATGGTGATCATCGGCGGGTTGAGTACATCCAGGCGTGGGTCCATGGTCTGTGCCAGCAGCCGTGCCGAGGCCAGACGCCATGACAGGGGAGCGTCAGGGTTTTCCACCCCCAGGGCCAACTGCTCCGCCGATTTGTCGGACAACTGCCGCCAGACTGCCAGGGGCAGCGAAAGCTCGATGCCTGGCTGAAAGTGTTCCGCGAGGCCCATCAATTGCCTGTCGGTCATTTCGGCTGTCAGGGGGCCGTCGAACACTGGCCAGTGAGCAAAACCCTTGGAATTCATAGTACTTCTTGTCCTGCATCTGGTTGAGGGGAGAGGGGCGGTCACAGGGTGCAGATCAGCCCGGTTTGCAGGCAGTTGCGCTCGAAATCGTCCCAGTAGCCGACGGGATGCTTGGCACGATTGGCGACGGAGATGATTGGCTTCTGCCACTGCAGCTTGGAGAAGCCGGCCTTGAGGATGGCGTGCTCGTAGGTGTCGCGGCTCCAGCGGTGGAAGGTGAAGGCGCTGGGCGGTTGGGTAACGAACTCGGCGTGATGGCGGAAGCCACCGGCATGGGGTTCTTCGCTGAGTACGTGGACGCCGTACTTGGTGAAGTTGCCGCGTTGCAACTCGAAGCCCGGGTCCACGGTGTAGGCGATGAGTTTGCCGCCGGGGACCATGTTCCTGGCCACCACCTTGAACATCTTTTCCAGCTCTTGTGGCGATTGCGCGTAATTGAACAGCCAGGCCGCAGTGACGCGGTCGAAGTGCCCCAGTACGCCCATGTCGCAGACGTTGGCGACGTGATACTCGATGGCCTCCTGGTTGCGTGCCGATTCCTTGCGTGCCAGTTCGATCATCGATGAGGAAATATCCACCCCGACCACCTTGCTGGCGCCCTGGTGGTAAAGCTCGCGGCCGAAGTAGCCGAAGCCGCAGGCCAGGTCCAGGACGGATTTGCCTTGGATGGCTCCCACCATATGGAAGAAGGTTTCGGTTTCTACCGAGCGTTGCGAGGCGGTGTCGGTAAAGTCTTCAAAGCGTTCACCGATGGAGTCATAAGTTGCAGCTTGACTGGTCATTGTTCACCTATATGGTCGGCTGAGTGTTATTAACTTTCCGATGAGGAAATAGTTGGGCAGGTTGTTTCTGGTTGTTATTGGTTGTTGCGTTGCTCTTATGGCTAGCCGCGAGTGGTAATGATGAATCCACCAATGACTACTAGTACGCCAATGAGTTTTTGCATGCTTATTGTTTGGCGTGGAAGACCGACCAAACCGAAATAGTCGATGAGCAAGGAAATGATCAGTTGTCCGACAATCACTGTCATGATGAAGTTGAGGGCCCCTAGGCGTGGCGCCATCAGTAGGGCGACGGTGATGTAGAACACACCGGCAATCCCGCCCATCCAGATCCACCAGGGGCCTTCCTGAGCGGCTGCGAAGTTGGGGCGAGGAACTTTAATAAAGATTATTACAGCAATAAGTGCCAGTAGGCTGACAAGTAGTGATACCCCGGTGGCCCATAATGGATGGCCTAATAGGTGTCCAAGTCTTGAATTGGTTCCTGCTTGTAGTGGTACTGCGAAACCGGCCAGGAGGCTTAGGAGGATTGATATTAGAAATGCCATGTTTTTTCGTTTCCTTTTTCCGGGAAGTTGTACTTTTATTAATATAATGGCGCCAATTCTTTGTTCTTATGCTGGGTATTCGCCACGCTGATCGTCCTCTGGGACCCTGGGCCAGACAGGCCGGCTGACCATCTCGGGCAGGATTGTTTTCCCCCGGGGGGCGGGGCTGCAGGGTGCGGAAAACTGACCCGCGGGTTTACAATCGCCGCCACCAGATCAGGAGTAACGCCGTGCTGACTCATCTCGATTCCCAGGGGCGCGCCAATATGGTCGACGTCACCGACAAGGCCGTGACCTTTCGCGAGGCGGTGGCCGAAGCGCGGGTACGCATGCTCCCGCAAACCCTGCAGATGATCGTCAGCGGCGGTCACCCCAAGGGCGATGTATTCGCCGTGGCGCGCATCGCCGGGATCCAGGCGGCCAAGAAAACCAGTGACCTGATCCCCCTGTGCCATCCGTTGATGCTTACCAGTGTCAAGGTCGAGCTCAGTGCCGAAGGCGAGGACTGCGTGCACATCGTTGCGCGTTGCAAGCTATCGGGGCAGACCGGGGTGGAAATGGAGGCGCTGACCGCCGCCAGCGTCGCCGCGCTGACCATCTATGACATGTGCAAGGCGGTGGACCGGGGCATGACCATCGACAGCGTTCGGGTGCTGGAGAAGCTCGGCGGCAAGAGCGGCCATTACCAGGCGGATCAGGCATGAAGATCTCGGTGAAATTTTTCGCTCGCTACCGCGAGGCCCTGGGCATTGACGGGCTGGAGATCGAAGGCGTGTTCCAGCAGGTCGAGGATGTGCGCCAGGCGTTGCTGTCCCGGGACGGGGCCGAGGTATTGGCCGAGCAGAACCTGATGTGCGCCCGCAATGAAGAGCTGTGCCAGCTGGACGAACCCCTGGAAGACGGCGACGAAGTGGCGTTTTTCCCCACGGTGACCGGAGGTTGAGATGGCGATTCGAGTGCAGTCAGCAGCGTTCGATCCCGGGGCTGAAGTCAACGCCATGCACGCCGCGGATACCGGGGTGGGTGCGGTGGTCAGCTTTGTCGGCTACGTGCGCGATTTCAATGATGGGCAGGATGTCCACGGCATGTTTCTTGAACACTACCCGGGCATGACCGAAAAGGCCCTGGGCAAGATCGCCGCCGAAGCCGAGCAGCGCTGGCCGCTGTTGCAACTGGATGTGCTGCACCGCATCGGCGCCCTGGAGCCGGGCGAGCCCATTGTGTTTGTCGGCGCGGCCAGTGCCCATCGCCAGGCTGCGTTCGATGCCTGTGCCTTTGTCATGGACTACCTCAAGACTCGGGCGCCGTTCTGGAAAAAGGAAAACACCGCCGACGGCCCGCGCTGGGTCGAAGGTCGCGACAGCGACCATGCGGCGGCCGCGCGCTGGAAAGACTGATCCCCTGATACTTGCCGGCGGCGCCTGAGCCCGCCGCAATCCAACCTGCAATCGACTGCGACTGTTCCCGCCGACCGCTGGGGATAAGTCGTTGCGCGCGTCGTTGACGATATGTACGTAAAAGTCCAGTATGGATTAACAAGTACAAATAAAGCGTCGCCTGTTTCTCCTCTTCTTTCTGTCTTGCCAAACCAACAACAACCCGCGAGAGAACGAACATGAAAAAACTCCCCCTGATCAGTGGCCTGGCCTTGAGCCTGTTGGCGTGCAGCAGCCTGTTCGCGGCCGAAAAGACCCTGCGCCTGGGCATTGAGGCGGCGTACCCGCCATTTGCCTTCAAGACCGCCGAGGGCAAGATCGGTGGTTTCGACTACGACATCGGCAATGCCCTGTGCGCGCAGATGCAGGTCAAGTGCGAGTGGATCGAGGGCGAGTTCGACGGCCTGATTCCTTCGCTGAAGGTGAGGAAGATCGACGCTGCGCTGTCCTCCATGACCATTACCGCCGAGCGCCGCAAATCCGTGGATTTCACCCACAAGTACTACTTCACGTCGTCGCGCCTGGTGATGAAGAAGGGCGCCGAGGTGGACGACCAGTACGCCAGCCTCAAGGGTAAGACCGTGGGCGTGCAGCGCTCCACCACCACCGACCGCTATGCCACGGAGGTGTTCGAGCCCAAGGGCATCAAGGTGGTGCGCTACAGCAACAACGAGGAGATCTACATGGACCTGGCGGCCGGGCGCCTGGACGCGATCTTTGCCGACAGCATTCCGCTGGCCGACTTTCTGTCGATGCCCCGGGGGGCCGCCTACGCCTTTGTCGGGCCTGAGCTCAAAGATCCGAAGTACGTCGGAGAGGGCGCCGGGATTGCCGTGCGCAAGGGCAACAGTGAACTGGTGGGCGAGTTGAACAAGGCCATCGATGGTATTCGGGCCAATGGTGAATATCAGAAGATCCAGGCCAAGTACTTCAAGTCGGATATCTATGGGGATTGAGACATTGTGGCGTTCTTGAGGACGCCTTCGCGAGCGAGCTCGCTCCTACAGGTGTTGTGCAATTCCGCGTAGGTGCGAGCTTGCTCGCGAACCTTTATTGTCCCTTCAATTCCTTCAGGTGCTTGTACACCGTCGCCCGGCCCATGTTCAGCACGTTGGCCACGTAGTTGGAGGCGCTCTTGCCCTTGAAGGCGCCCTCGGCGTGCAGCGCCAGCACCAGTTCGCGCTTGTGATCGCGGGTCAGCAGGTTCAGCCCCAGCTGGCGCTCGCGCAGCCAGTTGTGCAGGAAGGTGTTGATCCGCTCCTGCCAGTCATCGCGAAACAGCGAGTCGGGCTGGGGAATCAGTTTGCTCGGCGACAGAAACAGGTCCAGCGCCGCCTTGGCGTTTTCGAACAGCGAGATGTTCAGGTTGATGCACAGCACCGCCTGGGGCTGGCCTTGGCTGTCGCGCAGCACGCTGCTGAGGCTGCGGATCTTCTGTCCGTCCCAGTTGAGTTTTTCATAGGGGCCGATGTTGCGCTCGTCGCGGTCGCCACTGAGCAGGTCTTCCAGGGCTGCGTCGTCGCCCACTTCGCGTTTGGACAGGTTGTTGGCGATGTAGTCGATCTTCTGTGTACGCAGGTCGTGGAGCACCACCTCGGCATGGGGGAAGAACAGGGTGGCAATGGCATCGGCAATCGCCCGGAAATTGTCCAGGGCAGGGTCCTTTGCAGGTGAGGTCATGGTCGTACTCCAGGCAGCTTCAGCGCCCGCCGGCAGCGGGCGCTGGGAGTGTGCCGCAATCGTTGGGGGCGCCTCAACCGGTGGTTCGGTCGAGGCGGGCCGGGGAGAGCATGGCAGGCGTGAGGCCGAAGCGGGTCAGGTGTTCCGGCAAGGGGGCACCTCGCACCAGGGCGGCGCTGGCCTGGCCCATGGCCGGCGAGGTCTGGATACCGTAGCCGCCCTGGCCGGCAACCCAGAACAGCCCCGGAACCTGCAGGTCGAAACCGGCCAGCAGATCGCCGTCGCTGACAAAGCTGCGCAGCCCGGCCCAGGTCCGGGTTGGACGACGGATGCTCAGGGTGGTGGCTTCTTCGATCTGGTGGATACCCAGGGCAATGTCCAGTTCTTCGGGTTGCACATCGTGGGGTTCAACCGGATCGGCATTGGCCGGTGAGCCGAGGAACATGCCGGCGTCGGGCTTCATGTAGAAGGATTCATCCAGGCTCACCAGCATTGGCCAGTGGTGAAAGTCCAGGCCTTCGGCGGCGGCGAAGATGAAAGCCGCGCGGCGCTTGGGCTGCAGGCCCAGGGCGCGGGCTCCGGCCATTGTGCCGATGTGGTCGGCCCAGGCCCCGGCGGCATTGATCAACACCGGCGCACTGAACGCCTGAGCGGCCGTTCGCACCTGCCACTGCCCTTGGCTGTCGCGCTCGATCCCCAGCACCTCATGGTCGGTGCAGACCTGGCCCTGGTTGCGGCGGATGCCCCGCAGGTAGCCCTGGTGCAGGGCGTCGGTGTCAATATCGCTGGCGCTGGGGTCGTAGAGCGCGCCATGGACCTTTTCCCGGCGCAGGATCGGCAGGCGCGCGCAGGCTTCGTCGGCGCTCAGCAGTTGCATCTCCGGCACCGTGGCCCTGGCGCTCAGGTACTGGTTGTTCAGCTCGGCCGGATCACCGGTGAAGTCCACGGTCATTTCACCCCGCGGGGTCAGCAGCGGGTGCTCGCAGAAACCCTGCGGCGGCTGGTCGAAGAAGGCCCGGCTGGCCAGGGTCAGGGCGCGCACCTGGGCGGTGCCGTAGGCGGCGGTATAGAGCGCTGCGGAGCGGCCGGTGGAGTGATAGGCGGGATGGGATTCACGCTCCAGCACAACTATCCGGCCATGGGGCGACAGCCAGTAGCCGGTGGACGCTCCGGCGATACCGCCGCCAATGATGATGAAATCTGCCTGGATCATTCGAAGCTCCGCAATAGGGGCGAGCAGTAGTTGTTACTGCGGGCGCCGCAGGTGGTACAGGGCATTGGCCAGGGCGATGTCTTCCAGGCCCAGGCCGATGGAACGGAAGAACACCGGGCGTTCGGCATCCGGGAGCGGGGCCTGTTCGCTGAGCAACTCCGGCAGGTCGCCGAGAATCGCCGCACTGTCCCAGCCGTGCTGTTCGCTGGCGATCAGCATTTCACCGGCGCAGCCCGGCGTGGTGCGCCGGTAGTCGCAGTAGACCTGCATCTGTGCCAGGGCCGCGGGCGGCACTTCGTGGGCCCGTGGCGCATTGGTGCTGATGGAGGTGATCAGCGCCGGCTTGCCGAGGCTGCTCGGATCCAGCACGGGTCCGGCGGACGAGGTGCAGAGCATGATCACGTCGGCGCCCTCGGTGGCGTCCTCAAGCCGGGCCACCAGTTGCAAGCGCGGGTCGAGGGCTTGCAGGCGGGCAAGCTCCGCGGCGGGCTTGTTCGCCAGGCTCGGGGAGTAGAGGCGGATGCTCTGCCAGGGGCGCAGGTCCTGCACATAGCGCAAGTGCGCCTGGGCCACCGCGCCGCTACCGATGATCGCCAGGTGCCGGGTTGTGGGGGGCGCCAGGGCGTCGACCGCGACCGCTGTGGTGGCCGCGGTACGGGCGGTGGTCAGTTCGGCGGCGTCGCACAGCAGCAACGGCTGGCCGCTGTCCATGGACATCAGCAACGTCCAGGCGGTGACCAGCGCGCCTTCGGTACGGACGATGTAGGGCGAGGTCTTGACCCCGTACACCCGGTCTTCGGCCAGCACCCCCAGGTAATTGATGAAGTCGCCGGCCCCCTGGGGAAACTCCACCAGTTGCTGCGCCGGTTGCACGGCGAGCCCGGCAGCCAGGTCGCGGAACAGTTTGCGCAGGATCTGCGGCACGTCGATGCGTTCGAGCAATTGACGGGCCTCGGGGCGGGCAATCACGTAAGGCGTGCTGGACATGCAAGGGCTCCCAGGATTTAAACTAATTTGTCTATTATGGACTTTTAGTTTTGACGGGCAATATCCAGGCGAAAAAAAACGCAGCCTGTGGTCGGGCTGCGTTTCTTCAGGTTGCCGGGGCGCTGCGGGAGCGCCGGCTGTCAGGCTTGCGGGCGCTTGCGCTCCACCGGGCGCAGCAGTTCGGCGGGCGGCATTTCGCAGCTGATCTTGCGGCCCAGCAGGGCTTCGATCGATGGCAGCTGGTAGGAGTCGTCTTCGCCGGCGAAGCTGATGGATACGCCGTCTGCACCGGCGCGACCGGTCCGGCCGATGCGGTGCACGTAGTCGTCCGGCACTTCCGGCAGGGTGAAGTTGATCACGTGGCTGATGCCGTCGATGTGGATGCCGCGGCCGGCCACGTCGGTGGCCACCAGGACCCGGATCTTGCCTTCGCGGAAGCCTTCCAGGGTCTTGATCCGCTTGTGCTGCGGCACGTCGCCGGACAGCTGGGCGGCGTTCACCCCATCGCGTACCAGGCGTTCCTCGATGCGTCGCACTTCATCCTTGCGGTTGGCGAAGACCATCACCCGTTCCCAGCCGTTGTCGGTGACCAGGTTGTACAGCAGCTTGTACTTGTCGGCGCCGGCCACGGCATAGATGTGCTGTTCGACGTTGGCGTTGGCGACGTTCTCGGCTTCGATCTCGACGATGGCCGGGTCGGTGGTCCATTGCTTGGCCAGGTTCATCACGTCTTCGGTGAAGGTGGCGGAGAACAGCAGGGTCTGGCGCTCGCTCTTGGGGGGTGTCTGGCGAATGATCTGCCGTACCTGCGGGATGAAGCCCATGTCGAGCATGCGGTCGGCTTCGTCCAGCACCATCACTTCGACCATGTCCAGGTGCACGTCGCCGCGCTGGTTGAAGTCCAGCAGGCGGCCCGGGGTGGCGACCAGGATGTCGCAGTGGCGCGCTTCCAGGTGCTTGAGCTGCTTGTCGAAATCCATGCCGCCAACGAAGGTCATGACGTTGAGGCCGGTGTACTTGGTCAGCGCCGCGGCATCCTTGGCGATCTGTACCACTAGCTCCCGGGTCGGAGCGATGATCAGCGCCCGTGGTTCGCCCATGTAGCGCTCCTTGGGCGGCGGGGTCTGCAGCAGCTGGGTGATGATCGACACCAGGAATGCGGCGGTCTTGCCGGTACCGGTCTGGGCCCGGCCGATGGCGTCCTTGCCCGCCAGGGTATAGCCCAGCACCTGGGCCTGGATTGGCGTGCAATAGGGAAAGCCCAGGTCCTGGATGGCGTGCATCAGTTCCGGAGCGAGCTTGAAGTCGTGGAAGCGGGTCTTGCCTTCCTGGGGTTCGACCACGAAGTCTTCGAGTTTCCAGGTGCTGACCGGCGGTTTCGGCGCGCGCGGGCGACGCGGCTGCTCAGCTTTGGGTTGCTCGGCCTTGGGCTTCTCTTGGCGTGGGGCTTTGGGAGCGGAAGGGGTGGCCGGTGTGTTCACCGGTTCTTTTTTAGCTGCGGTAGCGGGTGCGCTCCGTTCCGGCTGACGGCCGTCATGACGGCTGCTGGAACTGGGGGAGGGGGCACTGGGGCTTGGCGCGAGCGGCTCAGCCTCGCTTTTACCGAAGATTTTCTTGAGTGCTTTGAGCACGGTCATCTCATCAATTGGTTAAGGAATGTACGCCGGCCAGTGTAATGCAAGAAGCGGGCGCGGCGTAGTCTGTTGCTCGCCGGGGGCACGGCGCGCGGATTTTCTAGCGCAAGCGCTCGCTCAGCCAGGTACCGATGTCGCGGATTTCCTCTGGTAACACCTCGTGTTCCATTGGGTATTCCTGCCATGTCACGGTGACACCATGCTGCTTCAGGTACTCATAAGCGGTACGGCCCATGGCGTTCTGCACCACTTCGTCGTACTGGCCGTGCAGGCAAAGCACCGGAATCCGCTGTTGGCTGGCCGATAGTTGCAGTTCATCGCTGAAGGTCGGGGCATAGGTGGACAGGGCAAGTACGCCACCCAATGGACCCTGCCATTTGAGGAAGGCGGTGTGCAGTACAACGGCGCCACCCTGGGAGAAGCCGGCGAGGAAAATTCGCGATGCGTCTATTCCGCTGGTGCGTTGTTCTTCGATCAGTCTGATGACCTCGTCAGACGATTCCTCGAGCTGTTCACGGCTGATGGCGCGGGCCGGGTTCATGGCCAGAATGTCGTACCAGCTGGGCATGGCATATCCGCCATTGATGGTCACTGCCCGGGTCGGCGCCTGGGGCAATACGAAGCGCGTGCTCAGCAGGGTTTCCTGCAGCATCTCGGCTACCGGCAGGAAGTCGTAACGGTCCGCTCCCAGGCCGTGAAGCCAGATCACACAGGCATCTGCGGGCTTGCTGGGCTGAAGAATCAAGGGCTCGGTCATGGCTGCTCCATTTGTGTGCGTGCGCGCTGATTGAGTGCGTGAGTGAAGGGCGCGCCCGGTTGATCGGTGAAGAAGATGTCGCACGGTTGAACGTTTTACTGTTGACCACTGGCTGAAACGCTTTAGCCGGGACTGTGGTACGGGCTTTGCTATGGCTCAGAAAGAGGAGTCCAGGTGAAAGCCCTGTCCGCCGGCGGTAACACTAACAGGCTACCGCAGGCGATGGGATAGCCAGCCTCCTCTGATGAAGGTTCGCCACTGGCCGCTACGGGCTTTGCGAACTGCGAAGGGCTACAGCCCGTTCGGCCGATTGGTGAGATGTAGGCCCCCTATTACGTGGATTTCTCCTACTAGACTCATAGCTAAGGTCTTAAGCCGCTTGACCCCATAAAAAAGCCGACACGGGTCAACAGCGCCTCATGAGGGTGCGGCAGGACTCAAGCTCCGACACAACAAGAGCAAAATTGGAGGTTTGAATGAAGATGTTGAAATCCACCCTGGCTGCCGTCACGGCAGCAACGGTGCTGGGTATGAGCGGTTTCGCACAGGCGGGTGCGACCCTCGATGCAGTACAGAAGAAAGGATTCGTGCAATGCGGCGTCAGTGACGGTTTGCCGGGCTTCTCGGTACCGGATGCCACCGGCAAGATCCTCGGCATCGATGCCGACGTTTGCCGCGCGGTGGCGGCTGCGGTGTTCGGCGATGCGACCAAGGTCAAGTTCAGCCAGTTGAACGCCAAGGAGCGCTTCACTGCGCTGCAGTCCGGCGAGATCGACGTGCTGTCGCGCAACACCACCTGGACCAGTTCCCGCGATGCGGGCATGGGCCTGGTGTTCGCCGGCGTCACCTATTACGACGGCATCGGTTTCCTGGTGAACAAAAAACTGGGCGTAAAAAGCGCCAAAGAGCTGGACGGTGCGACTATCTGTATTCAAGCCGGTACTACTACCGAACTGAACGTGTCGGACTACTTCCGCGGCAATGGTCTGAAATACACCCCGATCACTTTCGATACCTCTGACGAAAGCGCCAAGTCCCTGGAGTCCGGGCGATGCGACGTACTGACCTCCGACAAATCCCAGCTCTACGCACAGCGCAGCAAGCTGGCAACCCCTACCGACTATGTCGTTCTGCCGGAAACCATCTCCAAGGAGCCCCTGGGCCCGGTGGTGCGCAAGGGCGACGAAGAGTGGTTTAGCATCGTCAAGTGGACCCTGTTCGCCATGCTCAACGCCGAGGAGGCGGGCGTCACCTCGAAGAACGTCGAGGCTGAAGCCAAATCCACCAAGAACCCTGATGTTGCACGTCTGCTGGGCGCGGACGGTGAATACGGCAAAGACCTGAAACTGCCGAAGGACTGGGTGGTGCAGATCGTCAAGCAAGTAGGTAACTACGGTGAAGTGTTCGAGAAAAACCTCGGCAAGAGCACGCCACTGGCCATCGACCGCGGCCTGAACGCGCTGTGGAACAACGGCGGCATCCAATACGCACCACCTGTGCGCTGATGGTTCTATCACCCGGCGGGCCAACCGCCGGGTGATGTTCTGTTCCATTATTCCTGGGGCACTTCATGCAAAATACAATCGGCGCACCCAAGCAGAGGCTCAGCCTCAGCGATCCCCGTGTGCGCGCCTGGCTGTTCCAGATCATCACCCTGGTGGCGGTGGTTTCACTGGGCTGGTTTCTGTTCGACAACACGCAAACCAACCTCCAGCACCGAGGGATCACCTCGGGTTTCGACTTTCTCGAGCGCAGCGCCGGGTTCGGCATCGCGCAACACCTGATTGCCTACACCGAAGCGGACAGTTATGCCCGGGTGTTCGTCATCGGCCTGCTCAACACCCTGCTGGTGACCTTTATCGGGGTGATTCTCGCGACCCTGCTGGGGTTCATCATCGGTGTGGCGCGGCTGTCGCCGAACTGGATCATCAGCAAGCTGGCGACGGTGTATGTGGAAGTGTTCCGCAACATTCCGCCGCTGCTGCAGATCCTGTTCTGGTACTTCGCGGTATTCCTGACCATGCCGGGGCCGCGCAACAGCCACAACTTCGGCGATATGTTCTTCGTCAGCAGCCGCGGCCTGAACATGCCGGCGGCGCAGATGGCCCCCGGTTTCTGGGCGTTTGTCGCAAGCCTGGTCCTGGCCATCGGCGCCATCGCGCTGATGTGCCGCTGGGCCAACCGGCGCTTTGAGGCCACCGGCGTGCCTTTTCACAAGTTCTGGAGCGGCCTGGGCCTGCTGTTGGTGATTCCCGCGCTGTGCACGCTGATCTTCGGCTCGCCGGTGCACTGGGAGATGCCGAAGCTGGCGGGGTTCAACTTCGTCGGCGGCTGGGTGCTGATTCCCGAGCTGCTGGCCCTGACCCTGGCCCTGACTGTCTACACCGCGGCGTTCATCGCCGAGATCGTGCGGTCCGGGATCAAGTCGGTGAGCCACGGCCAGACCGAGGCGGCCCGCTCCCTGGGGCTGCGCAACGGCCCGACCCTGCGCAAGGTAATCATTCCCCAGGCCCTGCGGGTGATCATTCCGCCGCTGACCAGCCAATACCTGAACCTGGCGAAGAACTCTTCCCTGGCCGCCGGTATCGGCTACCCGGAAATGGTTTCGCTGTTCGCCGGCACGGTGCTCAACCAGACCGGCCAGGCCATTGAGGTCATTGCCATCACCATGAGCGTGTACCTGGCGATCAGCATCAGCATTTCCCTGCTGATGAACTGGTACAACAAGCGCATTGCGCTGATCGAGCGGTGAGGAAGCGCCCATGACGACTCATACCTTCAAGCCCGATATGCCGCCGCCCAGCCGCAGTATCGGCGTGCTGGCGTGGATGCGCGCCAACATGTTCTCCAACTGGCTCAATACCCTGTTGACCCTGTTTGCCTTCTACCTGATCTACCTGGTGGTGCCGCCGCTGCTGCATTGGGCGATTCTCGACGCCAACTGGGTCGGTACCTCTCGCGCCGACTGCACCAGGGGCGGCGCCTGCTGGGTGTTCATCCAGCAGCGCTTCGGCCAGTTCATGTACGGCTACTACCCGGTGGAACTGCGCTGGCGAGTGGACCTGAGCGTGTGGCTGGCGGTGATCGGTGCCGCACCGTTGTTCATCTCGCGCTTCCCGCGCAAGGCGATCTACGGGCTGTGCTTCCTGGTGGGTTACCCGATCATTGCCTACAGCCTGTTGCACGGCGGTTACCTGGGCCTGAGCACGGTGGCCACCAGCCAGTGGGGTGGCCTGATGCTGACCCTGGTGATTGCCACCGTGGGCATCGCCGGGGCACTGCCGCTGGGAATCCTGCTGGCATTGGGAAGGCGCTCCAACCTGCCGGCGATCCGCGTGGTCTGCGTGACCTTCATCGAGTTCTGGCGCGGCGTGCCGCTGATCACCGTGCTGTTCATGTCCTCGGTGATGCTGCCGCTGTTCCTGCCCGAAGGCATGAATTTCGACAAGCTGTTGCGTGCGCTGATCGGGGTGATCCTGTTCCAGTCGGCCTATGTGGCCGAGGTGGTGCGGGGTGGCTTGCAGGCCATTCCCAAGGGCCAGTACGAAGCGGCTGCGGCCATGGGCCTGGGCTACTGGCGCGCCATGGGCCTGGTGATTCTGCCGCAGGCCCTGAAGCTGGTGATTCCCGGCATCGTCAACACCTTCATCGCCCTGTTCAAGGACACCAGCCTGGTGATCATCATCGGCCTGTTCGACCTGCTCAACAGCGTCAAACAGGCCGCCGCCGACCCCAAATGGCTGGGCATGGCCACCGAAGGCTATGTCTTCGCGGCCCTGGTGTTCTGGATTTTCTGTTTTGGTATGTCCCGCTACTCCATGCACCTGGAGCGTAAGTTGGACACAGGCCACAAGCGTTAGGAGTATCTCCATGAGTCAAGCGAGCAAAAAGCCTGTGGGCCCTGAAGGCATTATTCAGATGCAGGGTGTGAACAAGTGGTACGGCCAGTTCCACGTGTTGAAGGACATCAACCTCAACGTCCGCCAAGGCGAGCGCATCGTGCTGTGCGGGCCTTCGGGGTCGGGCAAATCCACCACCATCCGCTGCCTCAACCGCCTGGAAGAACACCAGCAGGGGCGCATCGTGGTGGACGGCGTGGAACTGACCAACGACCTCAAGCAGATCGAGGCCATTCGCCGGGAAGTGGGCATGGTGTTCCAGCACTTCAACCTGTTCCCGCACCTGACCATCTTGCAGAACTGCACGTTGGCGCCGATGTGGGTACGCAAGATGCCCAAGCGCAAGGCCGAGGAAATCGCCATGCATTACCTGGAGCGAGTGCGCATTCCGGAGCAGGCCAACAAGTACCCGGGCCAGCTTTCCGGTGGCCAGCAGCAACGGGTGGCGATTGCCCGGGCGCTGTGCATGAAGCCCAAGATCATGCTGTTCGACGAGCCCACCTCGGCCCTCGACCCGGAGATGGTCAAGGAGGTGCTGGACACCATGATCGGCCTGGCCGAAGACGGCATGACCATGCTCTGCGTGACCCACGAAATGGGCTTTGCCCGCACCGTGGCCAACCGGGTGATCTTCATGGACAAGGGCGAGATCGTCGAGCAGGCGGCACCCAACGACTTCTTCGACAACCCGCAGAACGACCGTACCAAGCTGTTCCTGAGCCAGATCCTGCATTGATGCTGCAGCGGGGCCTGCGCTGACGATAAACCCGGACTGGCTCCGGGTTTATTTTTGCCCGGCGTTCAACGGCCGGCAGCGCCGAGCTGTGGTTCGGGTTGGTCGCTCAAGGCTGAGGGCGCCAGTTGCGGCTCGCTGAGCTCCAGTACGTCCTTCATCAACTGCGGGTGGCGATCCAACAAGCGCATCAGCATGTACAGCGGCTGGGGCGCGCTGACTTCGCCGCGCTCGTAACGGGAAAAGGCATTGTGCCCGCCACCCGACAGCAGTTTGACCGCTTCCTTCTGCGAGAGGTGCAGCTTGCGGCGGATGCGCTTCATGTCGGCGGCGACGCTCTGCCGGTAATCCTCCAGCAATTGGTCGCCCGCGGCGGCGTAGCGTTCTGCGCTCGGTGCGTCGAATTCGATTTCACCGCATTCCTGGCATTCCCAGCCGGCCAGGCCATGGAGGTGACGCTGCAGATGCCGGTAGTCGATGAGCTCGCTGCGCTGCTCGAACGCCAGCATGCCGGTGGGAGCGCCGCAGCTGTAGCACTGTTGTCGTTTCATGCTTGTGCCTCCTTGAAGGAGATCACTGGAGGCCCTATGCCGGGGCGCTGGGTGATCTTGATGTAGAGCGTCCGGTTATCGATGCCGGTGTAATACACGTCCTGCCACACCCGGTGATCGTGATAGGTGGTCATCGATTTGTAGAACATGCTGCCCTGGAGTCCGGCTATCACTCGTTGCATGGCCGCCAAGGACAATCCGAGTTCCTTGCCGCAGAGCAACGCGCTTCGAGTGAAGGCTTGCGCCCCTTGCCGAACGACCTGTGCCTTGATCAGCGACAGGTCATAGTGAGGTGTTTTCTTTTCCATGAGACACCCTTGAGGCTGACTCGAAATTA
Source organism: Pseudomonas sp. NFPP25 (assembly GCF_900116505.1). Taxonomy (NCBI): domain Bacteria; kingdom Pseudomonadati; phylum Pseudomonadota; class Gammaproteobacteria; order Pseudomonadales; family Pseudomonadaceae; genus Pseudomonas; species Pseudomonas sp. NFPP25. Next base: position 347,009 of record NZ_FPBG01000003.1, read on the forward strand.
CCCTTAAAGGGTTTTTTGTCAAGGCCTGTTTGAAATGGCGAAAGTGCCTGCACCCGCCTAAAACGTTGAACTCTGGGAAAGGTCTGAATACCATGCCTGGCAATTCGTCCGATGATTGGATGAAAGAGTGAGTTCAATGAGCGAAATATCCCCCCTGATCAAACGTTCCCTGGTCGACCAGGCCCTGGAGCAACTGCGCCTGCGCATCACCAATGGCGCCTGGGTCGTGGGCCAGCGCCTGCCCACCGAACCGGAACTGGCCAGTGAGCTGGGCATCAGCCGCAACACCGTGCGCGAGGCCCTGCGGGTACTGGCATTTTCCGGGCTGATCGAGATCCGCCAGGGTGACGGCAGTTACCTGCGGGCGGTGGCCGATCCCTTGGACATGCTCCAGGCACTGTCCCAGTGCTCCCTGGAGCAGGCCCGGGAAACCCGCCACATTCTGGAAGTGGAGGCCGTCGGCCTGGCCGCCCTGCGCCGCACCGACGAGGACCTGCACGCCCTGAGCGATGCGCTGGCCGTTAGCGGCGGGCACTTTCATGGCGACCTGGAAAGCTACATCGCCTGCGACCTGGTGTTTCACCAGCGCCTGGTGGACGCCGCCCACAACCCGACCCTCAGCCAGCTGTATCGCTATTTCTCCAGCGTGGTCGGCGCCCAGTTGCGCCAGACCCTGACCGTGACCCCCAGGCGTCAGGAAGTCTTCGATCGGCACCAACACCTGCTGGATGCCATCGAGCAACGCGACCCCGAACGGGCCAAGAACATTTCCCGCCAGCTGATCAACGAATCCTGAGTCCGAGACCTCCATGTCCAATCAAACGGTACCTGCGAAAACCCCGTCCTCGCCTCGGCGTTCCGCCGAGCTCGAAGAGCTGCTGATCGACGCCGAGGCTGATGATGAAGAGGTGCAGCAGGCTCCACCGCCTCTGCAGCGCCCCTGGCTGTTGCTGCTGGGGCTGATCCTGGTGGCGCTGAACCTGCGTCCGGCGCTGTCGAGCATGGCGCCACTGCTCAGTGATGTGTCGCAGCACCTGGGGCTATCGGCCGCCAAGGCCGGGCTGCTGACTACCTTGCCGGTGCTGTGCCTTGGGCTGTTCGCGCCTTTGGCGCCGCTGCTGGCCCGGCGCTTCGGCGCCGAGCGGGTGGTGCTGGGCATCCTCATGACCCTGGCCCTGGGCATTGTGCTGCGCAGTTCCTTCGGTGAGGTCGGAGTGTTTGCCGGGAGCATCCTGGCCGGCGCCAGCATCGGCGTGATCGGGGTGCTGCTGCCGGGTATCGTCAAGCGTGACTTCGCCCGGCACGCGGGCACCATGACTGGGGTCTACACCATGGCCCTGTGCCTGGGTGCGGCGATGGCGGCGGGGGCCACGGTGCCTCTGAGCCAGCATTTCGGGGGCAGTTGGGCCATGGGGCTGGGCTTCTGGGTGGTGCCGGCGCTGGTGGCGGCCCTGTTCTGGTTGCCTCAGGTCGGGCACAAGCACGGTGCTCACCATGTGGCCTTTCGCGTGCGCGGCCTGTTGCGGGACCGCCTGGCCTGGCAGGTAACCCTGTACATGGGCCTGCAATCCTCCCTGGCGTACATCGTGTTTGGCTGGTTGCCGTCGATCCTGATCGGCCGTGGGCTGACCCCGACCCAGGCCGGGCTGGTGCTGTCCGGTTCGGTGATCGTGCAATTGGCCAGTTCTCTGGCGGCGCCCTGGCTGGCGACCCGGGGCAAGGACCAGCGCCTGGCCATCGTGATTGTCATGCTGATGACCCTGGGCGGCCTGTTCGGTTGCCTGTACGCGCCCATCGAGGGCCTGTGGGGCTGGGCGGTCCTGCTGGGCCTGGGGCAGGGCGGCACCTTCAGCCTGGCCCTGACCCTGATCGTGCTGCGCTCCCGGGACCCCCATGTGGCGGCCAACCTGTCGAGCATGGCCCAGGGCATCGGCTACACCCTGGCTTCCATGGGGCCGTTTGCGGTGGGCCTGGTGCACGACTGGACCGGGGGCTGGAACGCTGTGGGCTGGATTTTCGCGGTGTTGGGCTGCGGTGCGATCATTGCCGGGCTGGGCGCCGGTCGTTCGCTGCATGTGCAGGTGCAGAGCGAGAGAATCTGACGGGCCTTGCTTGCGCTATTTGCCCGGTAAATGCCGATAGTGTTCGCCGGGGTTGCGGATTATTGTGCTGCATCCCCCTTGCCCTTTCGGAGTCCGTTCATGAGTGATGCCCATCGCGCCCTGATCACCGAGTTCTATCAGGCTTTCCAGCGTCTGGATGCCGAGGCCATGAGCGCCTGCTACACCGAGGATGTGCTGTTCAGTGACCCGGCGTTCGGCGAGTTGCGCGGGCGTGATGCCGGCGATATGTGGCGCATGCTCACCTCCCGTGCCAAGGACTTTTCCCTGACTTTCGATCAGGTGCGTGCCGACTCGAATTCCGGCGGCGTGCACTGGGTTGCCACCTACCTGTTCAGCCAGACCGGCAATACGGTGATCAACGATATCCAGGCCCGGTTCGTGTTTCGCGACGGCAAGATCTGCGAGCATCACGATCAGTTCGACATGTGGCGTTGGGCGCGCCAGGCCCTGGGCACCAAGGGCCTGCTGCTGGGCTGGACGCCGCTGCTCAAGAATGCTGTTCGAGCCCAGGCGCGCAAGGGGCTCAAGGCCTTCCAGAGCGGTCGCTGAAAGCCATCCTCTGCTAAGATCGCGGCTTGTTATCCACAGGCCTCGATACCTTTTGTGACCAGCCCTCTTTCATCCTTCAGTGCCGAAACGGCGCAGCCTGCCACTGACGCCAAGCCCTGGTTCGTGTATCTGGTGCGGGCGGCCAACGGTGCCCTGTACTGCGGTATCAGCGACGACCCGGTGAAGCGCTTCGCCAAGCACCAGAGCGGCAAGGGCGCGCGTTTCTTTCTCTCCAGCCCGGCGGTGGCGCTGGTCTATACCGAGGCTTGCCGGGACAAGGGCGAAGCCTTGCGCCAGGAGCGGTTGATCAAGAAGCTCAGGAAGAGTGCCAAGGAATGCCTGGTGGCTTCGGCCACCGCCGCGGCATCAATCTGACTGATAGGTTCTCATCAGCCGGATCTGTAGGCCGTCCACGGATTGCGCGCTAAGCTCAGCGCTCTCCCTCTTCCGGCGGACCCCAGCATGTCAGAGTTGATTCTCCACCATTACCCGACCTCTCCCTTTGCGGAAAAAGCCCGCTTGCTGCTGGGTTTCAAGGGTCTGTCCTGGCGCTCGGTGAAGATTTCCCCGGTGATGCCCAAGCCCGACCTGACCGCCCTGACCGGTGGCTATCGCAAGACCCCGGTGTTGCAGGTCGGCGCGGATATCTATTGCGACACGGCCTTGATCGCGCGCCGCCTGGAACAGGAAAAATCCTCGCCTGCGCTGTTTCCCGAAGGCCAGGAAATGATCAGTGCGGCCTTCGCCGCCTGGGTCGATTCGGTAGTGTTCCAGCACGCGGTGACCCTGGTATTCCAGCCTGAATCCGCAGCCGTGCGTTTCGGCAAGCTGCCGCCGGAAGCGGTCAAGGCCTTCATGGCCGACCGTGCCGGGCTGTTCAGTGGCGGCAGCGCCAGCCGGCTCCCTCTGGAGGTGGCCAAGCATCAGTGGCCGACCCTCATGGCGCGCCTGGAGCAGCAGTTGCAGCGCGAGCCCGGGGACTTCCTGTTTGGCCAACCGTCGATTGCCGATATTGCCCTGGCTCACCCGCTGTGGTTCCTCAAGGGCACGCCGGTGACCGCGCCGCTGGTGGACGACTACCCGGCGGTTGCTGGCTGGCTGGCGCGGGTCCTGGGTTTCGGGCATGGCTCCTTCACCGAAATGAGCGCCGAAGAGGCCCTCGAGGTCTCGCGCAGTGCCACCCCGGCGGCGCTGCCGGATGAACAGTTCGTCGACCCCAACGGCTTCAAGGAGGGCCAGCAGGTGGTGATTGCCGCGACTGACTACGGTGTCGACCCGGTGGCGGGCGAGTTGCTGTTCGCCGGTACTGAAGAGCTGATCCTGCGCCGTGAAGACCCACGTGCCGGAGTGGTCCACGTGCACTTCCCACGGCTGGGCTTTCGCATCCAGGCCCAGTGATGCATATCTGCAGGAGCTGGCTTGCCTGCGAAGGTGTTCCCAGAGCGGCCGCCCCCTTCGCCGGCAAGCGAAACGGCTCCTAGGGCTTCAGCGCGGCCATGATCGCGTCGGGATCGTAGGTGCGGATCAGGGTGCCATTTACGTCCAGGATCGGAATCCCGGCACCGCCCAGGGCGGTGTAGGCCTGGCGTGCCGCGGCGTCTTTCTCGATGTCGAATTCCCGGAAGGGAATGCCCTTCTGATCGAGAAAGCGCCGGGTGGCCTTGCAGTAGCCGCACCAGTCGGTGGCGTACAGCACCACCCGGGCATGCTCGCGGGTCTCTTCGCTGACCATTGCCGAAGGGTTGAACAGCCGTTCGATCTTGCCCCAGTGCTGGTAGGTCACCACCACCAGCAGGATCAGCAGGAACTTCTTCAATACCCCCTGGAGCATCAGTTACGGCGCTTGAGCTGGTCGGTCAGCTGGGTGGGCAGGCCCTTGATGATCAGGGTCCCGGCTTCTTCGTCGTACTCGATCTTCGAACCCAGTAGATGGGCCTCGAAACTGATGGACAGGCCCTCGGCGCGACCGGTGAAGCGGCGGAACTGGTTCAGGGTGCGCTTGTCCGCCGGGATCTCCGGCGACAGCCCGTAGTCCTTGTTGCGGATGTGATCGTAGAACGCCTTGGGGCGATCCTCGTCGATCAGTTCCGAGAGTTCTTCCAGGCCCATGGGTTCGCCGAGCTTGGCCTGGCTGCTGGCGTAGTCCACCAGGGTCTTGGTCTTCTCCCGGGCCGAGTCTTCCGGCAGGTCCTCGCTTTCCACGAAGTCGCTGAAGGCCTTGAGCAGGGTGCGGGTCTCGCCCGGGCCGTCGACACCTTCCTGGCAGCCGATGAAGTCGCGGAAATACTCCGAGACCTTCTTGCCGTTCTTGCCCTTGATAAAGGAGATGTACTGCTTGGACTGCTTGTTGTTCTGCCATTCGGAGATGTTGATCCGCGCCGCCAGATGCAACTGGCCCAGGTCCAGGTGGCGCGACGGCGTCACGTCCAGCTGGTCGGTCACCGCCACGCCCTCGCTGTGGTGCAGCAGGGCGATCGCCAGGTAGTCGGTCATGCCTTGCTGGTAGTGGGCGAACAGTACGTGGCCGCCCACCGACAGGTTGGACTCTTCCATCAGCTTCTGCAGATGCTCCACCGCCACCCGGCTGAACGCGGTGAAGTCCTGGCCGCCGTCCAGGTACTCCTTCAGCCAGCCGCTGAAGGGGAACGCACCGGACTCGGGGTGGAACAGGCCCCAGGCTTTGCCCTGTTTGGCGTTATAGCTTTCATTGAGATCGGCGAGCATGTTCTCGATGGCCGCGGACTCTGCCAGTTCGGAATCGCGGGCGTGCAGGACTGCTGGGCTGCCGTCGGGTTTTTTGTCGATCAGGTGGACGATGCAATGACGGATCGGCATGGGCTTCTCGGCTGATTGAAGGGGGAGGGCGGGCTCCCCGAAAAAGTGCCCAGTGTACCGCACCCGCTGGTTTTGGCGCGGTTTGCCGGGTGATGAACGGCTCGGCGGTAAGGCTTATGCATTTTTTTACCGATTTAGAGCAATAAAGCTGACCAAATGGCTAGGTAGAGGCGGATATTTCCCCGTCTGTGTGCTAGTTTTGCCCCGTCTTACGCGATGTCTCAGCGTTAAGCGTGCATTCAGCATTTGTCGGGTCGAACCAAACCCTGATTTCGGTATCTATAACCCCGATCTGTCGTGGTTGTAACCGGGGTGCCAGATTCACAAGATCTGGCTCGATGGCTGACACTGCACTCTGCAATCCAAATGAATTTGATAGGGAAGGAACACCACAATGGCTATTACTAAAGACCAACTGATCGCTGATATCGCTGAAGCTATCGACGCGCCGAAAACCACCGCGCGTAACGCCCTGGACCAACTGGCTCAGATCGTTGCTGATCAATTGGAAAATGGCGGCGAAATCACTCTGCCAGGTATCGGCAAACTGAAAGTGACCGAGCGTCCTGCCCGTACTGGCCGTAACCCATCGACTGGCGCTGCCATCGAAATCGCTGCCAAGAAAGTTATCAAGCTGGTTGTGGCTAAAGGCCTGACCGACGCTGTTAACAAGTAATACTTGCAGTGAAACCGTGCTCAGAAGTTTTCCGGGCACGGTTTGTGTAACACCGATTCACGCAAGGTGAATCGTCCTTGAATCCCCCGCCTCTTTAGTTCTTCCTCATCCAGCGTTCCTGGCTCCAGGCCTGTTGCTGTGCCTTGTCCTTGAAGGTCCAGGCGACGAAGCGGCTCTGTTTCTGCCCCTGGGACATTTCCACCACCTGGCTTTCCAGGGCTCCGGCCTTTTTCAGCGCGCTTTCAATCGCCGGCAGGTTAGAGGCCTTCGACACCAGGGTGCTGAACCACAGTACCTGTTGGCCGACGCTGGCGCTTTCACTGATCAACTGGCTGACAAAGCGGATCTCGCCGCCTTCGCACCAGAGCTCCCGGGCCTGCCCGCCGAAATTCAGCACCGGCAATTTGCGCTTGGGGTCGGCCTTGCCCAGGGCCCGCCATTTACGCTGGCTGCCGCGGGTGGCTTCGTCCAGGGAGGCATGGAAGGGCGGGTTGCACATCGTCAGGTCGAAACGCTCGGTGCTGTCCAGCAGGCCGGTGAGGATCTGCTTGGGATTGCCCTGCTGGCGCAGGCTGATGGCCTTGTTCAAGCCGTTGGCCTGGACAATCGCCTTGGCCGCGGCCAGGGCGGTGCTGTCGATGTCCGAGCCGAGGAACTGCCAGCGGTAGTCGCTGTAGCCGATCAGGGGGTAGATGCAGTTGGCGCCGACGCCGACATCCAGGACCCGCACGGCCGCGCCACGAGGGATTTCACCCTGGTTGTGGCTGGCCAGCAGATCGGCGAGGAAGTGCACATAGTCAGCGCGACCGGGCACTGGTGGGCAGAGGAAGTCCGCCGGAATATCCCAGTGGGCGATGCCGTAGAAGGCCTTGAGCAGGGCCCGGTTGAATACCCGCACGGCGGCCGGGTCGGCAAAATCGATGCTTTCCTTGCCATAGGGATTGAGGATCACGAATTGCCCCAGCTCCGGGGTGCTCTTGATCAGTTGCGGGAAGTCGTAACGCCCCTGGTGACGATTGCGCGGATGCAGGCTGGCCTTTTCCCGGGGCGTGGCGGGCTTGGCTGGGGAGGCAGGCTTGGGCTTTTTGCGCGAAGGCTTGGGGGTGCTGGGGGCGGTCATGGGGGATCGATTCGGGGCTGGTTCAAAGTGGCGGGCATTGTCCCATATCTTGCGGCGTTGGGGCGGGAGGCTTCGCCGCCGGCAAGCCGGCTCCTGGCAAACCACCGCGTAACGCTTTCGCTGGCTTGCCAGCGAAAGCGATCTGCCGCCAATAAAAAAGGGAGGCCTTTGCGGCCTCCCTCTTTCACACTGCGCGAATCGCCGTTACAGGCTGGAGATCCGTGCGTGCTGCTCCGCCAGCTTGCCCAGGGCCTGTTCGGCCTCGGCCAGTTTGGCGCGTTCCTTCTCGATCACTTCGGCCGGGGCCTTGTCGACGAAGGACGGGTTGGACAGCTTGCCGCCCACTCGCTGCACTTCGCCTTGCAGGCGCTGGATTTCCTTGTCCAGGCGCGCCAGTTCGGCGCCCTTGTCGATCAGGCCGGCCATGGGCACCAGCACTTCCATCTCGCCCACCAGGGCCGTGGCGGACAGCGGCGCTTCGTCGCCGGCAGCCAACACAGTGATGGACTCGAGACGGGCCAGCTTCTTCAGCAAGGCTTCGTTCTCGGTCAGGCGACGCTGGTCTTCGGCGCTGACGTTCTTCAGGAACAGGGCCAGGGGCTTGCCCGGGCCGATGTTCATTTCCGCGCGAATGTTGCGAGTGCCGAGCATCAGGCCCTTGAGCCATTCGATGTCGTCCTCGGCGCCTTGGTCGATGCGGGTTTCGTTAGCCACCGGCCAAGGTTGCAGCATGATGGTCTTGCCGGTGCTGCCTGCCAACGGCGCCAGGCGCTGCCAGATTTCCTCGGTGATGAACGGCATGAACGGATGCGCCAGGCGCAGCGCCACTTCCAGCACGCGCACCAGGGTGCGACGGGTGCCGCGCTGGCGTTCAACCGGCGAGTTCTCGTCCCACAGCACGGGCTTGGACAGCTCCAGGTACCAGTCGCAGTACTGGTTCCAGATGAACTCGTACAGGGCCTGGGCGGCCAGGTCGAAACGGAACTGGTCGAGTTGGCGGGTGACTTCGGCTTCAGTGCGCTGCAGCTGCGAGATGATCCAGCGGTCCGCCAGGGACAGCTCGTAAGCTTCGCCGTTCTGGCCGCAGTCTTCGCCCTTGTCCAGTACGTAGCGCGCGGCGTTCCAGATCTTGTTGCAGAAGTTGCGGTAACCCTCGACGCGGCCCATGTCGAACTTGATGTCGCGACCAGTGGTGGCCAGGGAGCAGAAGGTGAAGCGCAGGGCGTCGGTGCCGTAGCTGGCGATGCCGTCGGCGAATTCGGCGCGGGTCTGCTTCTCGATGGCTTTCTGCAGTTTGGGCTGCATCAGGCCGGTGGTGCGCTTCTGCACCAGGGTTTCCAGGTCAATACCGTCGATGATGTCCAGCGGGTCGAGGACGTTGCCCTTGGACTTGGACATCTTCTGGCCCTGGCCGTCGCGGACCAGGCCGTGCACGTACACGGTCTTGAACGGAACCTGCGGCGTGCCGTCTTCGTTCTTCACCAGGTGCATGGTGAGCATGATCATCCGGGCGACCCAGAAGAAAATGATGTCGAAGCCGGTGACCAGCACGTCGGTGGGGTGGAAGGTCTTGAGGAAGTCGGTCTGCTCTGGCCAGCCCAGGGTCGAGAAAGTCCACAGCCCCGAACTGAACCAGGTGTCGAGCACGTCGTTGTCCTGCTGCAGGGCAACGTCCGGGCCGAGGTTGTGCTTGGCCCGTACTTCCGCTTCGTCGCGGCCGACATAGACCTTGCCCGACTCGTCGTACCAGGCCGGAATGCGGTGGCCCCACCACAGCTGGCGGCTGATGCACCAGTCCTGGATGTCGCGCATCCAGGAGAAATACATGTTCTCGTACTGCTTGGGCACGAAGGCGATGCGGCCGTCTTCCACGGCGGCGATGGCAGGTTCTGCCAGCGGCTTGGTGGAGACATACCACTGGTCGGTCAGCCACGGCTCGATGACGGTGCCGGAACGGTCGCCCTTCGGCACTTTCAGCGCGTGGTCGTCGACGCTCACCAGCAGGCCGGCGGCGTCGAACGCGGCAACGATCTGCTTGCGTGCTTCGAAGCGGTCCAGGCCCACGTACTCGGCCGGGATCTTGCCGTCGACGCTGTCGTTCAGGCTGCCGTCCAGGTTGAACACCTGGCAGGCCGGCAGTACGGCGGCGTTCTTGTCGAAGATGTTGAGCAGCGGCAGGTTGTGGCGCTTGCCGACTTCATAGTCGTTGAAGTCGTGGGCCGGGGTGATCTTCACGCAGCCGGTGCCGAACTCGGGGTCGCAGTAATCGTCGGCGATGATCGGGATGCGGCGGCCCACCAGGGGCAGCTCGACGAATTTGCCGATCAGGGCCTTGTAGCGCTCGTCTTCAGGGTTCACCGCGACGGCGGAGTCACCGAGCATGGTTTCCGGACGGGTGGTGGCGACGATCAGGTAGTCGTTGCCTTCGGCTGTCTTGGCGCCGTCGGCCAGTGGGTACTTGAGGTTCCACAGGAAACCCTTCTCGTCGTGGTTTTCCACTTCGAGGTCGGAAATCGCCGTGTGCAGCTTGGTGTCCCAGTTCACCAGGCGCTTGCCGCGGTAGATCAGGCCGTCTTCGTGCAGGCGCACGAAGGCTTCCTTCACCGCTTCCGAGAGGCCGTCGTCCATGGTGAAGCGCTCGCGGCTCCAGTCCACGGAGGAGCCCAGGCGGCGGATCTGGCGGCTGATGTTGCCCCCGGACTGATCCTTCCATTCCCAGACTTTCTCGAGGAATTTTTCCCGGCCCAGGTCATGGCGATTCTGGCCCTGGGCTTCGATCTGGCGCTCCACCAGCATTTGCGTGGCGATACCGGCGTGGTCGGTGCCCGGCTGCCACAGGGTGTTGCGACCCTGCATGCGGCGGAAACGGATCAGGGCGTCCATGATCGCGTTGTTGAAGCCGTGGCCCATGTGCAGGCTGCCGGTGACGTTCGGCGGCGGGATCATGATGGTGTAGGAGTCGCCCGCGCCTTGCGGGGCGAAGTAGTTCTCGGACTCCCAGGTCTGGTACCAGGAAGTTTCAATGGCGTGCGGCTGGTAGGTCTTATCCATGCGCGGCGGGACCCTATTGGCATTTATTCAGGAAAAGCCGGGAAGTATAGCGGAGGGGGGCGGCAGCAAGCCACCAGCGGCAAGCGACAAGATGGCCCGGCCCGGCTTTTGCGTGTGGCTTATGGTTTGCCGCTGGTGGTCGCTGCGAGCAGGCGTTCCAGGCGGGCGTCGAGGCGACGCTTGATCTCGGTTTCGATATGCGGCGCGAAGTCGTCGATCACGTCCTGCATGATCAGTTGTGCGGCGGCGCGCAGTTCGCTGTCCAGGTGCAGCAAGGCATCGGCGTTGTTGCTGGCGGTGGCAGGCTTGGCGACGGGGGCCGCCGCTGCAGGTGCTGGAGCGGGTGTTGCCGCTTGAGCCGGCGCGGGGGTGGCCACTTGCGCCGGGGCTGGCGCGGGTTGCGCCTTGGCGGGTGCGGCAGGAGCGGCTTGGGCAGCGGCCGGCTGCTGGTTGCCCACCATGTCGAACAGCAGGGGAATCTGTACTTCGCTGCTGACGGTCTCGGTCAGCAGTGGCGGTTGCAGGTTTTCATCGCCGAGCAGTTTACGGATCGACTCGAGGTCATCCAGCAGGTGCGCGGGCTTTTGCAGCGGATTGGGAGTGTCCATCGGGTGCTCAGAGTCGCTGTAAACGGTGATCTTGCAGAGGATAGCCCTGTTCGCGATAGAAACGGAAACTCTCGCGGGCCGCCTGACGAATAGCGGGGTCTTCCACCACCACCTCGGCAATCCGGGCAAAACGCGGGGCGAAGGCCGGCACTTTCAGGTCCAGGTTCACCAGCAGGTCATTGTGGGGGCCGGGGTCCTGGCCGAGGCCGAGGACGATCAGGCTTTCGGGTTCGCTTTCCGCCGGGCCGTGGGGGACGAAGGTTTCGCCCTTGAAGCGCCACAGGCGGGCATCGAGCTCGTCCCGTTGCTCTGCATCGCTGCAATGCAGGTAGATGCGGTGGCCCATGCGCCAGGCCTTGTCGGTGAGCTTGCAGGCAAAATCCAGGCGCGCCGCAGGGTCCGCGCTGGGAAGAATATAGAAGTCGACTTTGGTCATTGGGCTTCCTGAGCCGAGGAGGGCTCCGCCTTCATGCGGCGCCCCCTGCGGTCATGGTTTTCAGGCTTTGGCGCGGTCCAGCAGGTATTGGGTCAGCAGGGGGACCGGACGGCCAGTGGCGCCCTTGTCCTTGCCACCGCTGGTCCAGGCAGTGCCGGCGATGTCCAGGTGCGCCCAGTTGAGGTTCTTGGTGAAGCGCGAGAGGAAGCAGGCGGCGGTGATGGTGCCGGCCTTTGGCCCGCCGATGTTGGCGATGTCGGCGAACGGGCTGTCCAGTTGCTCCTGGTACTCGTCGAACAACGGCAGTTGCCAGGCGCGGTCGTCGGCTTGCTGGCCGGCGCTGAGCAGTTGGCCGATCAGTTCGTCGTTGTTGCCCAGCAGGCCCGAAGTATGGGCGCCCAGGGCGACCACGCAGGCACCGGTGAGGGTGGCAATATCGATCACGGCCTGTGGCTTGAAGCGCTCGGAGTAGGTCAGGGCATCGCACAGCACCAGGCGGCCTTCGGCGTCGGTGTTGAGGATCTCCACGGTCTGCCCGCTCATGGTGGTGACGATGTCGCCAGGACGCGCGGCGCCACCGCTGGGCATGTTCTCGGCGCAGGCCAGGATGCACACCAGGTTGATCGGCAGCTTCAGCTCCAGCACGGCGCGCAGGGTGCCGAACACGCTGGCGGCGCCGCCCATGTCGTACTTCATTTCATCCATGCCGGCGCCCGGCTTGAGGCTGATGCCGCCGGTGTCGAAAGTGATGCCCTTGCCCACCAGGGCGAACGGCTTCTCGGACTTCTTGCCGCCGTTGTACTGCATGACGATCAGGCGTGGCGGCTGGTCGCTGCCCTGGCCCACGGCATAGAACGAGCCCATGCCCAGTTCCTTGATCTTCTTCTCGTCGAGGACCTCGACCTTCAGGCCCTTGAACTCCTTGCCCAGGGCCTTGGCCTGTTCGCCGAGGAAGGTCGGGTGGCAGACGTTCGGCGGCAGGTTGCCCAGGTCGCGGGTAAAGGCCATGCCGTTGGCGATGGCCTGGGCATGGGTCACGCCGCGCTGGACTTCGGCTTCGGCGGCCTTGATGGTCAGCAGGGTGATTTTCTTCAGGGCGCGGGGCTCGGCCTTCTGGCTCTTGTAGCGGTCGAAGACATAACCACCGTCCACCAGGGTTTCCGCCAGCAGGCGGGTCTTGCCGTAGCTGTCGCGGCCCTTGACCACGACTTCATCCAGCGCCAGCACGGCGTCGCTGCCGCCCAGGCCCTTGAGGGTGGTGAGCACGCCGCTGATGATCTTGCGGAACGGGCGGTCGCCCAGTTCGCCGTCCTTGCCGGTGCCTACCAGCAGCACCCGCTCGGCCTTGAGCTTGGCCACACCGTGCAGCAGCAGGCTCTGGCCGACCTTGCCGGCCAGGTCGCCGCGCTTGAGTACGGCGCTGATGGCGCCGCCGCTGAGTTCGTCGAGTTGCTTGGCAACGTTGCCGAGTTTGCGGCCTTCGCCGACGGCGACCACCAGGGTGGCGGTCTTCAACGTTTCCGGGCTAACGCTTTTTACAACCAGTTCCATGTCTGGGTCCCTGAATAAATGGTCAAAGAGCGCAGGAGGCTGTCCTGCGCCGAGCTTATCTATATAGAAGAAGACGCCGCATGCTGCCGACGACAAAGCCGCCAGTTTGAACCTCGCCGGTCGCGGCTGACAACCCTCGCATGGGCCAGTTTCGGCGCATTAGAGCGCTGGGTGAGCATCCTCCGTGACAGGCGCGCGCAATCACAGGATAATGCGCCATCTTTTTTCGGCGGCCCTGCGTCTGGGGCCGGCTCGATACGTTTGCTTGTTCGGCCGCCTTAGCCTGACAACCCTGGAGTGTCTGGTTTGATCGTCTTTCGTTATCTGTCCCGCGAAATCCTGCTGACCCTGAGTGCCGTGAGCGCGGTATTGCTGGTCATCATCATGAGCGGGCGCTTCGTCAAGTTCCTCGCGCAAGCCGCCTCGGGGGCCCTGGATCCGGGCTCGCTGTTCCTGATCATGGGGTTTCGCCTACCGGGCTTCTTGCAACTGATCCTGCCCCTGGGGCTGTTCCTCGGCATTCTCCTGGCTTACGGCCGGCTCTATCTCGAAAGCGAGATGACCGTGCTGTCGGCCACCGGCATGAGCCAGCAACGCCTGTTGGGCATAACCATGATCCCGGCGGCCCTGGTGGCCCTGCTGGTGGCCTGGCTGAGCCTGAGCCTGGCGCCCCAGGGTGCCAACCAGTTCCAGCTGTTGCTGAACAAGCAGGATGCCCTGACCGAGTTCGACACGCTGGTGGCGGGGCGCTTCCAGGCGCTCAACGACGGTACCCGGGTCACCTACACCGAGCAGTTGTCCGAAGACCGAACCAACCTGGGCGGCGTGTTCATTTCCGAGAAACGCCTGGGCCAGCAGAAAAAGGACGAGGGCATTTCGGTGCTGGTGGCCGAGAAGGGCCATCAGGACATTCGCCCCGACGGCAATCGCTACCTGATCCTGGAAAACGGCTATCGCTATGACGGCAACCCGGGCGAGGCCAACTACCGGGTGATCAAGTACGACACCTACGGTGTTTTGCTGGAGCGTCCGGACGTCAGCGACGAAGTCACCGATCGCGATGCCATGCCCACCGCTGACCTGATCGGCAAGGATGACCTGCGAGCCCGTGCCGAGCTGCAATGGCGCCTGTCCCTGCCATTGCTGGTGTTTATCGTGACCTTGATGGCGGTGCCGTTGTCCCGGGTCAACCCGCGCCAGGGCCGCTTCCTCAAGCTGATCCCGGCGATCCTGCTGTACATGGCCTACCTGACCATCCTGATCGCCGTGCGCGGTGCAATGGAGAAGGGCAAGATTTCCCCGGCCTTGGGGCTGTGGTGGGTGCACCTACTATTTCTGTTGATTGGCCTCGGCCTGATGTATTGGGAGCCGATGCGCTTGAAAATGGCGAGTCGTCGCAGCGTGAAGGAGATGGCTCGTGGTTAAGCTCGATCGCTACATCGGTAGCAGTGTGTTCATGGCTATCCTGGCGGTCCTGGGGATCATCCTCGGGCTGGCCTCGCTGTTTGCCTTCATTGATGAGATGGGGGCTGTCAACGAAACGTATACCGTGGTGGATGTAATGAGCTACGTGGCCCTCACTGCGCCGCGTCGGGTCTATGAAATGCTGCCGATGGCAGGCCTGATCGGCTGCCTGATCGGCCTTGGCAGCCTGGCCAGTAACAGCGAGTTGACCATCATGCGCGCGGCCGGTGTATCGGTGGGCCGTATTGTCTGGGCGGTCATGAAGCCCATGCTGGTGCTGATGCTGGTGGGCGTGCTGGTGGGTGAATACGTAGCGCCGGCCACCGAGACCCAGGCCCAGGCCAGTCGGGCCCTGGCCCAGGGTTCCGGCGATGCCCAGAGTTCCAAGCACGGCCTGTGGCACCGCCAGGGCGATGAATTCATCCATATCAACGCAGTGCAGCCCAATGGCCTGCTCTATGGCGTGACCCGCTACCACTTCGATGACCAGCGCCACATGCTGTCGTCGAGCTTCGCCCGGCAGGCCCGTTTCCACGAGGACTACTGGCAGCTGACGGATGTCACCACCACCTACTTCCGCGACGGTCATACCGAAGTCATCAGCGTGCCCGGCGAACGTTGGGATGTGGCCTTGAGCCCGCAACTGCTGAGCACCGTGGTGATGGCGCCGGAATCCCTGTCCATCAGCGGCCTGTGGGGCTACATCCACTACCTGGCCGACCAGGGCCTGAACAACGGTCGCTACTGGCTGGCGTTCTGGGTCAAGGTCCTGCAGCCGCTGGTGACGGCGGCGCTGGTATTGATGGCCATTTCCTTCATTTTCGGTCCGCTGCGTTCGGTGACCCTGGGTCAGCGGGTATTCACCGGCGTACTGGTGGGTTTCACCTTCCGCATCGCCCAGGATCTGCTGGGCCCTTCGAGCCTGGTATTTGGCTTTTCACCGTTGTTCGCGGTGCTGGTGCCTGCGGGTATCTGCGCGGTGGCGGGCGTCTGGCTGTTGCGCCGGGCCGGCTGATTCCGCGGCTTTGCCAGGGTTTTGACGTAACGCCCCGGTCCTTGGATCGGGGCGTTTTTGCATTTGACAAACGCTGACAGGCGAGCGTGACGCTTGTGCCGAGTATCAGGTACAATTCCCGGCTATTTTTCGGCGGGCCATGCCTGCAGCCTTTTTGAGTGTTCATCCGTGAGTGATTTGAGTCATATCCGCAATTTCTCCATCATCGCCCACATTGACCATGGCAAGTCGACTCTGGCCGATCGCTTCATCCAGATGTGCGGCGGCCTGGCCGAGCGCGAAATGGAAGCCCAGGTTCTGGATTCCATGGACCTTGAGCGTGAGCGCGGGATCACCATCAAGGCCCACAGCGTCACCCTCTATTACAAGGCCCGCGACGGCATTACCTACCAGCTGAACTTCATTGACACCCCGGGCCACGTGGACTTCACCTACGAAGTCAGCCGTTCCCTGGCGGCCTGTGAAGGTGCATTGCTGGTGGTGGACGCCGGCCAGGGCGTCGAAGCCCAGTCAGTTGCCAACTGCTACACCGCCATCGAGCAAGGCCTGGAAGTGATGCCGGTGCTGAACAAGATCGACCTGCCACAGGCCGATCCGGAGCGGGTCAAGGAAGAGATCGAGAAGATCATCGGTATCGATGCCACCGACGCCGTGACCTGCAGCGCCAAGACCGGCCTGGGCGTGGACGAGGTGCTCGAGCGCCTGGTGACCACCATTCCGGCACCGACCGGCAACATCGAAGACCCGCTGCAAGCCCTGATCATCGACTCCTGGTTCGACAACTACCTGGGCGTCGTGTCCCTGGTACGTGTACGTCATGGCCGGGTGAAGAAGGGCGACAAGATCCTGGTCAAGTCCACCGGCAAGATCCACCTGGTGGACAGCGTTGGTGTATTCAACCCGAAACACACCGCCACCACCGACCTCAAGGCCGGTGAAGTGGGCTTCATCATCGCGGGCATCAAGGACATTCACGGCGCGCCCGTGGGTGACACCCTGACCCTGAGCTCGACCCCGGACGTTGAAGTGCTGCCGGGTTTCAAGCGCATCCAACCCCAGGTCTACGCCGGCCTGTTCCCGGTCAGCTCCGACGACTTCGAGGATTTCCGCGAAGCCCTGCAGAAGCTCACCCTGAACGACTCTTCCCTGCAGTACACCCCGGAAAGCTCCGACGCCCTGGGCTTCGGCTTCCGCTGCGGGTTCCTCGGCATGCTGCACATGGAGATCATCCAGGAGCGCCTGGAGCGCGAGTACGACCTGGACCTGATCACCACCGCACCGACGGTAATCTTCGAGCTGCAACTGAAGAACGGTGAAACGATCTACGTCGACAACCCGTCCAAGCTTCCGGATCTGTCGGCGATCGAAGACATGCGCGAGCCGATCGTGCGGGCCAATATTCTTGTGCCGCAAGAGCACCTGGGCAACGTCATAACCCTGTGCATCGAGAAGCGCGGCGTGCAGCACGACATGCTGTTCCTCGGCAGCCAGGTCCAGGTGACCTACGACCTGCCGATGAACGAAGTGGTCCTGGACTTCTTCGACCGCCTGAAATCCACCAGCCGCGGCTATGCTTCGCTGGATTACCATTTCGATCGTTACCAGTCGGCTAATCTGGTGAAACTGGATGTGCTGATCAACGGTGAGAAGGTCGACGCCCTGGCGTTGATCGTGCACCGTGACAACGCCCACTACAAAGGGCGTGCGCTGACCGAAAAGATGAAAGAACTGATTCCTCGGCAGATGTTTGACGTGGCAATCCAGGCCGCCATTGGCGGGCAGATTGTGGCGCGGACAACCGTCAAGGCACTCAGAAAGAACGTACTGGCCAAATGCTACGGCGGCGACGTTAGCCGTAAGCGCAAGCTGTTGGAAAAGCAGAAGGCCGGTAAGAAACGCATGAAGCAAGTGGGTAACGTGGAAATTCCACAAGAAGCCTTCCTTGCCGTGCTCAGGTTGGATAGTTAGGTCCTATGTCACTAAATTTCCCGCTGTTGCTGGTCATCGCTGTCTTCGTTTGCGGTCTCTTGGCGTTGCTCGACCTGGTGTTCCTGGCACCGCGCCGGCGTGCCGCCATTGCCAACTATCAGGGCAGCGTCAGCCAGCCGGACGGGGTGGTGGTCGAGAAACTGAGCAAAGAGCCGCTGCTGGTTGAATACGGCAAGTCGTTCTTTCCGGTGCTGTTCATCGTCCTGGTGCTGCGTTCGTTCCTGGTGGAGCCGTTCCAGATTCCATCGGGCTCGATGAAGCCGACCCTGGATGTGGGCGACTTCATCCTGGTGAACAAGTTTTCCTACGGGATCCGCTTGCCGGTGATCGACAAGAAGGTCATCGAAGTCGGTGATCCGCAGCGCGGCGATGTGATGGTGTTCCGCTACCCAAGCGATCCGAACGTCAACTACATCAAGCGTGTGGTCGGCCTGCCGGGTGATGAAGTGCGCTACACCAGCGACAAGCACCTGTTCGTCAACGGTCAGCCGGTGGCGGAGCAACTGGTGGGGGCTGAACCCGGCACCTTGGGCAGCGCCGAGCTGTACAAGGAAAAACTGGGCGCCGCCGAGCACTTGATCCGCAAGGAAATGAGCCGTTACCGGGCGACCCCGGACGGTCGCTGGGTGGTGCCGGCCGGGCACTACTTCATGATGGGCGACAACCGCGACAACTCTAACGACAGTCGCTACTGGGACGATCCAAGTATTCCCAAGGACCTGCTGGGCATGGTTCCCGACAAGAATATCGTCGGCAAGGCCTTCGCAGTCTGGATGAGCTGGCCCGAACCGAAACTCAGCCACCTGCCGAATTTCTCGCGGGTTGGCCTGATCAAGTAATCACACGCGGCGCTGTTGAACACAGCGCCGAATGCTTTTCTGGCTCTTGTATAAAACGGCCTTGCCCTTGGGCGACCCGTAACAGCCTTATCGCCAGAAGCATGCAGTCAACGATATTCAGGATGTAAATTTGAACACAGCGTTAATTGCCACCCGCACCTCGTGCGCGGCCCCTGGGATGGCGAGTTTCGGCAACGAAACCAGCGTGGGTAAACCGTGAGCGTTTCTTTGAGCCGTCTCGAGCGTCAGCTCGGTTATTCCTTCAAGGACCAGGAGCTGATGCTGCTGGCCCTCACTCACCGCAGCTTTGCCGGGCGCAACAACGAACGCCTGGAGTTTCTCGGTGACGCCATTCTCAACTTCGTTGCCGGCGAGGCGCTGTTCGAGCGCTTTCCCCAGGCCCGCGAAGGCCAGTTGTCGCGTTTGCGCGCGCGTCTGGTGAAAGGTGAAACACTGGCGGTGCTGGCCCGTGGTTTCGACCTGGGCGAGTACCTGCGCCTGGGCTCCGGCGAATTGAAGAGCGGCGGTTTCCGTCGTGAGTCGATCCTTGCCGATGCCCTGGAGGCCCTGATTGGTGCGATCTACCTGGACGCCGGCATGGAGACTGCCCGTGACCGCGTGCTGTCCTGGCTGGCCTCGGAGTTCGAGAGCCTGACCCTGGTGGACACCAACAAGGACCCCAAGACCCGGCTGCAGGAATTCCTCCAGTCCCGCGCCTGCGAATTGCCACGTTACGAAGTGGTGGATATCCAGGGCGAACCGCATTGCCGGACATTCTTCGTTGAATGTGAAGTCACCTTATTGAATGAAAAAAGCCGAGGTCAGGGTGTGAGCCGCCGTATTGCCGAACAGGTAGCGGCCGCCGCAGCACTGATTGCCCTGGGCGTGGAGAATGGCCATGACTGATTCAACTGCAACACGCTGTGGCTATGTCGCCATCGTCGGCCGCCCCAACGTGGGCAAGTCGACGCTGCTCAACCACATCCTCGGCCAGAAGCTGGCGATCACCTCGCGCAAGCCCCAGACCACTCGTCACAACATGCTCGGGATCAAGACCGAAGGCGCCATCCAGGCGATCTACGTCGATACCCCCGGTATGCACAAGAGCAACGAGAAGGCGCTGAACCGCTACATGAACAAGACCGCTTCGGCGGCGTTGAAAGACGTCGACGTGGTGATCTTCGTGGTCGATCGCACCAAGTGGACCGACGAAGACCAACTGGTGCTGGAGCGTGTGCAGTACGTGCAGGGCCCGGTAATCCTGGCGATCAACAAGACCGATCGCATCGAGGACAAGGCCGAGCTGATGCCGCACCTGACCTGGCTGCAGGAGCAACTGCCGAACGCCGAGATCGTGCCGGTCTCCGCCCAGCAGGGCCACAACCTCGAAGCCCTGGAAGGCCTGATCGCCAAGCACCTGCCGGAGAACGACCACTTCTTCCCGGAAGACCAGATCACCGACCGCAGCAGCCGCTTCCTCGCCGCCGAACTGGTGCGGGAAAAAATCATGCGTCAGCTCGGTGCCGAGCTGCCCTACCAGATCACCGTGGAAATCGAAGAGTTCAAGCAGCAGGGCAAGACCCTGCATATCCATGCCTTGATCCTCGTCGAGCGCGACGGCCAGAAGAAAATCATCATTGGCGACAAGGGTGAGCGGATCAAGCGCATCGGCATGGAGGCGCGCAAGGACATGGAACTGCTGTTCGATTCCAAGGTCATGCTCAACCTCTGGGTCAAGGTCAAGGGCGGCTGGTCCGACGACGAACGCGCCCTGCGCTCGCTGGGCTACGGCGACCTCTGATGCACTTCGCCGGCAAGCCGGCTCCTGCACCTTCCTGTAGGAGCCGGCTTGCCGGCGAACAGCTGCAACCCCTTCTCCGGACCCGGTTCCCTCTCTTCCCCTGAGATCCCCCGCAACCATGTCCAGCAACGCCCCAGTCGGCCAACTCGCCTACGTCCTGCACAGCCGCGCCTACCGCGAAAGCAGTGCCCTGGTGGATTTTCTTACCCCCCAAGGTCGCCTGCGAGCGGTGCTGCGCAATGCCCGGGGCAAGGCCGGGACCCTGGCGCGGCCCTTCGTGCCCCTGGAGGTCGAGTTTCGCGGCCGTGGCGAACTGAAGAACGTCGGGCGCATGGAAAGTGCCGGCATTGCCGCATGGCTCAATGGCGAGGCCTTGTTCAGCGGCCTCTATCTGAACGAGCTGCTGATTCGCCTGCTGCCGGCGGAAGATCCCCATCCCGCGGTATTCGACCACTACGCTGCCACGCTGCTGGCCCTGGCCGAAGGCCGTCCCCTGGAGCCTCTGCTGCGGGCCTTTGAGTGGCGCCTGCTGGATGACCTGGGCTACGGCTTTGCCCTGGACAGCGACATCCATGGCGCCCCCATCGCTGCCGACGGCCTGTACCGCCTACAGGTGGATGCCGGGCTGGAGCAGGTGTTCCTGCTGCAGCCGGGGCTGTTCAACGGCACCGAGTTGCTGGCCATGGCCGATGCCGACTGGAGCGCACCCGGCGCGCTGTCGGCGGCCAAGCGCCTGATGCGCCAGGCCCTGGCGGTGCACCTGGGCGGCCGGCCCCTGGTCAGTCGCGAGTTGTTTCGCAAGCCTTAGTCTCCCCGTATGCTGTGCGCCGAATCTTCATTTATTCAGGAGCGCTTCCGTGACCACCAGCAATCGCATTCTTCTTGGCGTGAACATCGACCACGTTGCCACCCTGCGCCAGGCACGGGGCACCCGTTACCCGGACCCGGTCAAGGCAGCGCTGGACGCGGAAGAGGCGGGCGCCGACGGCATCACCGTGCACCTGCGCGAAGATCGCCGGCATATCCAGGAGCGCGACGTGCTGCTGCTCAAGGACGTGCTGCAGACCCGCATGAACTTCGAAATGGGCGTCACCGAAGAGATGATGGCTTTTGCCGAGCGTATCCGTCCGGCACATATCTGCCTGGTGCCGGAAACCCGCCAGGAGCTCACCACCGAAGGCGGCCTGGATGTGGCGGGGCAGGAGGCGCGGATCAAGGCGGCGGTAGAGCGGCTGTCGAAAATCGGTTCCGAAGTGTCCCTTTTCATCGACGCCGACGAGCGTCAGATCGAGGCCTCCAAGCGGGTCGGCGCGCCGGCCATCGAACTGCACACCGGGCGTTATGCCGATGCCCAGACGCCCAGTGAAGTGGCCGAGGAGCTGCAGCGTATCGTCGACGGCGTTGCTGTTGGCCTGGCCCAGGGGCTGATCGTCAACGCCGGCCATGGCCTGCATTACCACAACGTCGAGGCGGTGGCGGCGATCAAGGGCATCAACGAGCTGAACATCGGCCATGCCCTGGTGGCCCACGCTCTGTTTGTCGGTTTCAAAGGTGCGGTGGCTGAGATGAAGGCCTTGATCCTGGCGGCTGCGGCCAAGGCCTGAATCGCCTTCGCCGGCCAGCCGGTTCCTGCACAACCTGCGTAGGAGCCGGCTGGCCGGCGAATGCTTTTAAAGCGGCGGATTCTCTTCCGGCGGCTTGGTCTTGTTGACCCCGGGTACGTGCAGGTTGCCTTCGGCGACCTGGTCGCCTTCCAGCTGCGGCTGGGTCACCCAGGTGAGAATGTCGTAGTAGCGACGGATGTTGGCGACGAAATGCACGGGCTCGCCGCCCCGGGCATAGCCGTAGCGGGTCTTGCTGTACCACTGCTTCTGCGACAGGCGCGGCAGCATCTTCTTCACATCCAGCCACTTGTTCGGGTTCAGGCCTTCTTTCTCGGCCAGCTTACGCGCATCGTCCAGGTGGCCGGTGCCGACGTTATAGGCGGCCAGGGCGAACCAGGTGCGGTCCGGTTCCTCGATCTTGTCGTCCAGCTGTTCCTTGATATAGGCCAGGTACTTGGCCCCGCCGCTGATGCTCTGCTTGGGGTCCAGGCGGTTGGAGACGCCCATGGCCTGGGCGGTGTTCTGGGTCAGCATCATCAGCCCGCGCACCCCGGTCTTGGAGGTGACCTCGGCCTGCCACATCGATTCCTGATAGCCCACCGCCGCCAGCAGGCGCCAGTCGAGCTTTTCCTGCTTGGCCGACGCCTTGAAGTGCTTCTCGTACTTGGGCAGGCGTTGCTGCAGGTGCTGGGCAAAGGTGTAGGCGCCGACATAGCCGAGCACGTCCACATGGCCGTAGTAGCGGTCCTTCAGGCGTTGCAGGGTGCCGTTCTTCTCGACCTTGTCGAGGAAACTGTTGATCTCGTTGAGCAGGCTGTTGTCGTCGCCTGCGGCCACGGCCCAGCTCTGGCTGCGGGCGTCGCCCAGGTCAAAGGCCACTCGCACATTGGGGAAGTAGACCTGGTTCATCGCCAGTTCGTTGGAGTCCACCAGGGTCAGGTCGATCTGCCCTTCGTCCACCATGCGCAGCAGGTCCACCACTTCCACGGCGTCCGACTCTTCGTATTCGATGCCGGGGTACTTGAGCTTGAGTTCCGCCAGTTGTTCGGCGTGGGTGCTGCCCTTGAGCACCATGATGTGCTTGCCCACCAGGTCTTGCGCGGTGGTGGGGCGGGAACGGCCATTGCGATAGATGACCTGGGGCGTGACCTCCAGATAGGGGTGGGAGAACCGCACCTGCTGCTTGCGCTGCTCGCTGCTCACCAGGCCGGCGGCGGCCAGGACCGGGCCCTTGGGCTGGCCCAGCTGGTCGAATAGGTCGTCGAGGTTGTCGGCGGTCTCGATCTTGAGCTCCACCCCCAGATCGTCGGCAAAGCGTTTCACCAGCTCGTATTCGAAGCCGGTTTCACCGTTGCGATCCTGAAAGTAGGTGGCAGGGCTGTTACGGGTGACCACCCGCAGCACACCATCCTCCTTTACGCGCTCGAGCGTGCTGGGTTTCTCAACACAGGCGCCGAGCATCAGGAAGAGTCCGGTAACGATGAGCCACTTGGCGCAGCGCGGACGTAAAGCCATAGGGGAAAACATTGGCGCAGTATACGCAAAGGATAACGGCCGCCATATCTCGACAGCGAAGGGCTTGTCTGCTAGCGATGGTCGAGCCGGGCTGAAGGCCTCAGGAATGGGGCCTGGGCGCTGAATGTGACGTTTAAAATAACCACCGGCAATGACCCTGATGAGGCTTTGTTATAGGGGGCTGGCCCCGGGCCGACGTCCGGAGGCGCCCGGGGGTTGCGTTTCGAGTGCCGATGCCAGCGGTTTACGTTAGAATGCACGGCCTCAAAGCACACCCCCTTCCCGAGGCTGTCCCGAAGATGTTGATCCTGCGCGGCGCTCCTGCCCTTTCTGCCTTTCGCCACAGCAAACTCCTTGAGCAACTGAGCCAGAAAGTACCGGCTGTCAGTGGCTTGTATGCTGAATTCGCTCACTTCGCCGAAGTCACCGGCGTCCTGACCGGCGACGAACAGCAGGTGCTTGCGCGCCTTCTGAAGTACGGCCCCAGCGTTCCGGTACAAGAGCCGACCGGCCGTCTGTTCCTGGTCCTGCCACGTTTCGGCACCATTTCGCCGTGGTCGAGCAAGGCCAGCGACATCGCCCGCAACTGTGGCCTGGCGAAGATCCAGCGCCTGGAGCGCGGCATCGCCTTCTATGTGGCCGGTGAGTTCAGCGAGGCCGAGGCCCAACTGATCGCCGACGCCCTGCACGACCGCATGACCCAGATCGTGGTGGCCAACCTGGAACAGGCCGCCGGCCTGTTCAGCCACGCCGAACCCAAGCCGCTGACCGCCATCGACATCCTCGGCGGTGGCCGTGCTGCGCTGGAGCAGGCCAATAGCGAGCTGGGCCTGGCCCTGGCCGAAGACGAAATCGATTACCTGATGAACGCCTTCCAGGGCCTCAAGCGTAATCCCCACGACATCGAACTGATGATGTTCGCCCAGGCCAACTCCGAGCACTGCCGCCACAAGATCTTCAACGCCAGTTGGGATATCGACGGCCAGAGCCAGGAAAAAAGCCTGTTCGGCATGATCAAGAACACCTATCAGATGCACAACGAAGGTGTGCTCTCCGCCTATAAGGACAATGCCGCGGTCATCGTCGGTTCGGTTGCCGGGCGCTTCTATCCGAACCCTGAGACCCGCCAGTACGGTGCGGTACAGGAGCCGGTGCACATCCTGATGAAGGTCGAGACCCACAACCACCCGACCGCCATCGCGCCGTTCCCGGGGGCCTCCACCGGTTCCGGCGGCGAAATCCGCGACGAAGGCGCCACCGGGCGCGGCGCCAAGCCCAAGGCCGGCCTCACCGGTTTCACCGTTTCCAACCTGCAGATCCCGGGCTTCGAACAGCCGTGGGAAGTGCCGTACGGCAAGCCTGAGCGCATCGTCACCGCCCTCGACATCATGATCGAAGGCCCACTGGGTGGCGCGGCGTTCAACAACGAATTCGGCCGTCCGGCCCTGACCGGTTATTTCCGCACCTTCGAGCAATCCATTACCACGCCTCGTGGCGATGAAGTTCGCGGTTACCACAAGCCGATCATGCTGGCAGGCGGCATGGGCAACATCCGTGACGAGCACGTGCAGAAAGGCGAGATCACCGTCGGCTCCAAGCTGATCGTGCTCGGCGGCCCGGCGATGCTCATCGGCCTGGGCGGCGGCGCCGCTTCCTCCATGGCCACCGGCACCAGCTCGGCGGACCTGGATTTTGCTTCGGTACAGCGTGAAAACCCTGAGATGGAACGCCGTTGCCAGGAAGTCATCGACCGTTGCTGGCAACTGGGGGATAACAACCCCATCAGCTTCATCCACGACGTCGGCGCCGGTGGCCTGTCCAACGCCTTCCCGGAACTGGTCAACGATGGCGGCCGTGGCGGTCGCTTCGAACTGCGCAACATCCCCAACGACGAGCCGGGCATGGCCCCGCACGAAATCTGGTCCAACGAATCCCAGGAGCGTTATGTCCTGGCGGTAGGCGCTGCGGATTTCGAACGTTTCAAGGCCATCTGCGAGCGTGAGCGCTGCCCGTTCGCGGTGGTCGGCGAAGCCACTGCCGAACCACAGTTGACCGTGACCGACAGCCACTTCGGCAACAGCCCGGTGGACATGCCGCTGGAAGTGCTGCTGGGCAAGGCCCCGCGCATGCACCGTTCGGCCGTACGGGAAAACGAGTTGGGTGACGATTTCGATCCAAGCACCCTGGATATCGCCGAGAGCATCGAGCGCGTCCTGCACCACCCGGCCGTGGCCAGCAAGAGCTTCCTGATCACCATCGGCGACCGCACCATCACCGGCCTCGTGGCCCGCGACCAGATGGTCGGCCCATGGCAGGTGCCGGTGGCTGACGTGGCCGTGACCGCCACCAGCTTCGACGTCTACACCGGTGAGGCCATGGCCATGGGCGAGCGCACGCCGCTGGCCCTGCTGGACGCCCCGGCGTCCGGCCGCATGGCGATCGGTGAGACGCTGACCAACATCGCGGCCTCGCGCATCAACAAGATCAGCGACATCAAGCTCTCCGCCAACTGGATGTCCGCAGCCGGCCACCCGGGCGAAGACGCGCGCCTGTACGACACCGTCAAGGCAGTGGGCATGGAGCTGTGCCCAGAGCTGGGCATCACCATCCCGGTGGGCAAGGACTCCATGTCCATGGCCACCCGCTGGAACGAAGAGGGCGTGGACAAGAGCGTCACCTCGCCGCTGTCGCTGATCGTCACTGGCTTCGCACCCGTAGCGGACATTCGCCAGACCCTGACCCCGCAACTGCGCATGGACAAGGGCACCACCGACCTGATCCTGATCGACCTCGGTCGCGGGCAGAACCGCATGGGCGCCTCGATCCTCGCCCAGACCCACGGCAAGCTCGGCAGCCAGGCACCGGACGTGGATGATGCGGAAGACCTCAAGGCCTTCTTCGCGGTGATCCAGGGCCTCAACGCCGACGGTCACCTGCTGGCCTACCACGACCGTTCCGATGGCGGCCTGCTGGTCAGCGCCGTGGAAATGGCCTTCGCCGGCCATTGCGGCCTGAACCTGAGCCTCGACGCCGTGGCGGAAAACACCGCCGAAATCGCCGCCATCCTGTTCAACGAAGAGCTGGGTGCGGTGATCCAGGTGCGCCAGGACGCTACTCCGGACGTGCTGGCCCAGTTCAGCGCCGCCGGCCTGGGCGATTGCGTGGCCGTGATCGGCCAGCCGATCAACAACGGTGAAGTGAGCATCTCCTACAACGGCGAAAGCGTGTTCACCGGCCAGCGCCGCCTGCTGCAGCGTCAGTGGGCAGAAACCAGCTACCAGATCCAGCGCCTGCGGGACAACGCCGACTGCGCCGAGCAGGAATTCGATGTGGTACTGGAAGAAGACAACCCGGGCCTGAGCGTCAAGCTGGGCTTCGACGTCAACCAGGACATCGCCGCGCCTTACATCAAGAAAGGCGTGCGTCCACAGGTGGCGGTACTGCGTGAGCAGGGCGTCAACGGCCAGGTGGAAATGGCAGCGGCCTTTGACCGCGCCGGCTTCAACGCCATCGACGTGCACATGAGCGATATCCTCGCCGGTCGTGTCGACCTCAACGACTTCAAGGGCATGGTTGCCTGCGGTGGCTTCTCCTACGGCGACGTACTGGGCGCCGGTGAAGGCTGGGCCAAGTCGGCGCTGTTCAACAGCCGCGCCCGCGACGCCTTCCAGGGCTTCTTCGAACGTACCGACAGCTTCACCCTGGGTGTGTGCAACGGTTGCCAGATGATGTCCAACCTGCACGAACTGATCCCGGGCAGCGAGTTCTGGCCGCACTTCGTGCGCAACCGCTCCGAGCAGTTCGAAGCCCGGGTGGCCATGGTCCAGGTGCAGGAGTCGAACTCGATCTTCCTGCAGGGCATGGCCGGTTCGCGGATGCCGATCGCCATCGCCCACGGTGAAGGCCATGCGGAGTTCGAAAGCGAAGAGGCATTGCTGGAAGCCGACCTGTCCGGTTGCGTGGCCCTGCGCTTCGTCGACAACCACGGCAAGGTCACCGAGCGCTACCCGGCCAACCCCAACGGTTCGCCGCGCGGGATCACCGGCCTCACCAGCCGCGACGGCCGCGTCACCATCATGATGCCGCACCCTGAGCGGGTGTTCCGTGCCGTGCAGAACTCCTGGCGCCCGGATGAGTGGAACGAAGATGGGGCGTGGATGCGCATGTTCCGTAACGCTCGGGTTTGGGTGAACTGAGGCTGATGTACAAGCTCAGCTTCTTCGTGCCCCCCAGCCATGTGGAGTCGGTCAAGAGCGCTGTGTTCGCCGCGGGCGGCGGACGCATTG
The DNA here is from genome assembly GCF_900116505.1 of Pseudomonas sp. NFPP25. Taxonomy (NCBI): domain Bacteria; kingdom Pseudomonadati; phylum Pseudomonadota; class Gammaproteobacteria; order Pseudomonadales; family Pseudomonadaceae; genus Pseudomonas; species Pseudomonas sp. NFPP25. The sequence goes on from NZ_FPBG01000003.1 coordinate 374,471, forward strand.
GCGCCTATGACCAGTGCGCCTGGCAGGTGCTCGGCCAGGGCCAGTTTCGCCCGTTGGACGGCAGCCAGCCGTTTCTCGGGCAGACCGGCCAGGTGGAGCGGGTGGAGGAGTGGAAGGTCGAGCTGGTGGTGGCCGACGAACTGATTCGCGATGTGGTACTGGCCCTCAAGCAGAGCCACCCCTACGAAACGCCGGCTTATGAAGTCTGGCGCCTCGAAGCGTTCTGAGGTTATCCACAGACACAAAGCCCGCTGAACCGGCAACGGTCAGCGGGCTTTTTTGTGGGCCTTCGCCGGCCAGCCGGCTCCTACAGGAGCCTTGTAGGCGCCGGCTGGCCGGCGAAAGTGCCTTCAAGCACCTGCGCCGACCTCTTGGTGCAGCAAGCCCGTCAGCGCCACCTGCAAGCCCCCGGCCTTTTCGCCAATCAGTACGTGCCAAACATCCCCCTCCATACGCCGCATGCCCTGGCAGCCCAGCCCCTTGAGCGCCGGCTCCGACAGGCTGCGGCTATTGTTCACTCGCACTCGCAACCGGGTCAGGGCCACACAGTCCATCTGCACCAGGTTGTCCCGGCCGCCCAGGGCGTTGAGCCACTGCTGGGCTTCGTGGATGGAAATGTCGACCTGCGGGGGGTCTTCAACAGGCGCCTGTGCCACCTCAGCCCTGGCCGAAACGGGTGACGCCAGGCGGATCTCGTCGGCGATGCTGTCTGCCAGCGGCCCCACCACCACCTGCAAGCTGCCGCCCTTGCCGGGGCGCACCACGGCCATGGCGCCCAGGGCCTTGAGCTCGCTGTCCGAAGCCAGGTTGCGGTCTGCCAGCTCCAGGCGCAGGCGCGTGGTGCAGGCACCGACGGTAAGCAGGTTGCCGGCGCCACCCAGGGCCTTGATGTAGGCTGCGGCGCGCTGGTCGACGCTCAGTTCAGTCTTTTCGCTGGAGGGGCTGTCTTCACGGCCCGGGGTCTTGAGGTTGAAGCGGCGGATGCAGAAATCGAACACCAGGTAGTACACCACCGCGTACAGCAGGCCCACCGGAAACACCTTCCAGCCGTTGGTGGAGCGGCCCCAGCCCAGGGCCATGTCGATGGCGCCGCCGGAAAAGGTAAAGCCCAGGTGGATGTTCAGCAGGTTGGTCAGGGCCATGGCCAGCCCGGTGAGCAGGGCATGCACCAGGTACAGCAGGGGGGCAAGGAACATGAAGGCGAATTCGATCGGCTCGGTGACCCCGGTCAGGAAGGATGTCAGGGCCATGGACAGGAAGATCCCGCCCATTACCTTGCGCCGTTCCGGCGGTGTGTTGCGGTACATCGCCAGGCAGGCGGCGGGCAGGCCGAACAGCATCATCGGGAACATCCCGGTCATGAACTGGCCGCCCTTGGGGTCGCCGGCAAAGTAGCGGGTCAGGTCGCCGGTGACCACGGCGCCGGTGCTCGGGTCGGTGAAGCTGCCGAAGATGAACCAGGCCATGTTGTTGAGGATGTGGTGCAGGCCGGTGACGATCAGCAGCCGGTTGAACACGCCGAAGACAAAGGCGCCGAAGCTGCCGCTCTCCAGCAGCAACTGGCCGAAGCTGTTGATGCCGTGCTGGATCGGCGGCCAGATCAGGCCGAACACCACCCCCAGGCCCACGGCGGTGAAACCGGTGGCGATGGGCACGAAGCGCCGGCCGCCGAAGAACGCCAGGTACTCCGGCAGCTTGATGTCCTTGAAGCGGTTGTACAGCGCGCCGGCCATCAGCCCGCTGATGATCCCGGCGAGCATGCCCATGTTGATGCTGGCGTCCAGCACCTTGAGGGTCGAGATCATTACCAGATAGCCAATGGCCCCGGCCAGCCCGGCGGTGCCATTGTTGTCCTTGGCAAAGCCGACGGCGATACCGATGGCGAAGATCAGCGCCAGGTTGCCGAAGATCGACTGCCCGGCATCGTGGATGATCGCGATGTTCAGCAGGTCGGTGTCGCCCAGGCGCAGCAGCAGACCGGCGATGGGCAAGATAGCGATGGGCAGCATCAGCGCCCGGCCGAGGCGTTGCAGGCCCTCGATGAAATACTGGTACATGGCGTCTCTCCTGGAATTCTTGTTATGAGTGCAGAGGCCAAAGCCGTTCGCAGGCCTGACGGACTGCGGCGGCACCGGGCAGGTTGAGCAGCGGCTGGCTGAGCTGGCGGCACTGGCTGGCGTCCAGCTGGCGCACCCGGTCCTTGATCTCGCCCACCTGTGGCGGGCTGACCGACAGCTCGCTGACGCCCAGGCCAATGAGTACGGGTGTGGCCAGGGGATCGGAGGCCAGGGCGCCACAGACCCCGACCCAGCGACCATGGCGCTGGGCGCCGGTGCAGGTCTGGGCGATCAGCCGCAGCAGGGCGGGGTGCAGGGCGTCGACCCGTGCCGCCAGCCCGGCGTGGTCACGGTCCATGGCCAGGGTGTACTGGGACAGGTCGTTGGTGCCGATGGACAGGAAGTCGGCGTGTTCGGCCAGTTGCTCGGCCATCAGGGCGGCGGCGGGGACTTCGATCATGACCCCCAATTCCGGGCGCTGGCTCAGGCCCAGTTCGGCAGCGAACAGGTCCAGGCGCTGGCGGATGTGCAGCAGCTCGGCGACTTCGGTGACCATCGGCAGCATCACCCGGCAGCGTTGCACGGGGCTGATCTGGAGCAGCGCCCGCAGTTGTTGGTCCAGCAGCTCAGGGCGCGCCTGGGCCAGGCGGATGCCGCGCAGCCCAAGTACCGGGTTGGCTTCCACCGGCAGGGGCAGGTAATCCAGCTGTTTGTCGCCGCCGACGTCGATGGTGCGAATGATCACCGGCTTGTCGCCCATGGCGTTGAGCACTGCCTGATAGGCCTGGCGCTGTTCTTCTTGATCCGGGGCGGTCTGGCGGTCAACGAAGAGAAACTCGGTGCGCAGCAGGCCGACGCCGTCGGCGCCACCCTGGTGGGCGTCCCGGGCTTCATCGCTGGACGCCACATTGGCCGCCACCTCGATCTGCTGGCCGTCCTGGGTCAGGGCGGGCTCATGGGCTTTTTGCTGTTGCAGCGCATGGCGCTGGCGCTGGGTTTCGCCGGCCTGTTGCACCTGTGCGATGCGCTGCGGGTCGGGCTCCAGTTCCAGGCGCCCGCCGTTGGCATCCAGCACCACCTGGCGGCCACTGTCGATGCGCAGCACTTGCGGGCCCAGGGCCACCAGGCAAGGCAGGCCCTTGCCCCGGGCAAGGATCGCCACGTGGGAAGTGGCACCGCCGGCGGCCATGCACAGCCCGGCCACGCCCTGGGCGCTGAGTTGCAGAAGGTCGGAAGGGGTCAACTCCTCGGCGGCAACGATCGCCCCGGCTGGCAGATCATAGTGCCAGGCCTCCCCCAGCAGGGCGCGCAGAACGCGCTGCTGCAGGTCCCGCAGGTCGTTGGCGCGTTCAGCCAGCAGCGTACTGCCCAGTTGCTGCAGGATCTGGCATTGCTCGGTAATCGCCGCGCTCCAGGCATGGGTGGCGGCGCGGCCCTGGGCAATGGAGGCTTCGGCGGCGTCCAGCAGGGTCGGGTCTTCGAGCAGCGCCAGGTGGGCGCTGAAGATGTCCTGTTCCTGCTGGTCGCGGCGTTGCCGGGCCTGCTCCAGGGTGTGGCGGATTTCCCCGCGCACCTGGTCCAGCGCGGTGCTCAATGCTTGCCGTTGGGGCTCGGGTGCATGCTGGCCATGATCCTCCGCCAGGACCATGGCGTTGAGCCGCACCAGGGGTCCGCACACCAGGCCCGGCGCGGCGCAGACGCCCGGCAGCACGCCGTCTTCCACGGGGCCTTGGGCGGCCGGGGCCGGTACCGGGGTTTCGCCATGGGCATCTGCGGCCATCGCGGTGCCGAGGGTCTGCAGCATCGCCTGCAGGGCATCCTGGCAATCGTCGCCCTGGCAACTGACCAGCACTTCTTCCTGTTCACCGATGCCCAGGCTCATCAGGGCAATCAGGCTGGTGCAGGGGGCGCTCTTGTCCTTGAAGGTCAACTGCGAATGGCTGTTGAAGCTCAGGGCGGTCTGGCGCACCAGGGCGGCGGGGCGGGCATGCAGGCCGCCGCGATGGGCGACCTTGATCCGGGCGCTGGCCTGCTGCCCGGATTGCTCTTGCGCCAGCGGCTGCGGGCCCGCGTTGGCGCGCCGGCTGATGTGCAGCAATGGCTCGCCCACCTGGACTGTCGACAGGGTCAGCGGGCGCAGGTCGAAACCCTCGCCATTGGTCAGGATCAGCAGGCTGATCAGGCTTCGGCAATGCTGTGCCACGTGGTCCAGATCAACCCGCAGCAAGGGCTGGCCGGCACGCACCTGCTGGCCTTCCTTCACCAGCAGGGCAAACCCCTCGCCCTGCAGTTCGACAGTGTCCAGGCCCAGGTGCAGCAGCAGTTCGGCCCCATTGGCGGCGCGCAGGGTGATTGCGTGCCCGGTACGTGCGACCTGGATCACCTGGCCGGCGCAGGGCGCATGCAGGGTGTCGTTGAGGGGATCGATGGCGATGCCGTCGCCCATGGCACCGCTGGCGAACACCGGGTCGGGCACGCTGCGTAGTGCTAGCACTGGCCCGCTTAACGGGGCACCGAGCGTCAGTTCGTTATTGTTGTTGTGCATGGCGCAGTACTCGTTGGCGATGGGGCTTAGTGAGTGCGGGTCACTTTGCTCAGGTGGCGCGGTTGGTCGGGGTCCATGCTGCGGGCTTGGGCGAGGCCGGCGGCCATGACGTAGAAACTCTGGATCGCCAGGATCGGGTCGAGTGCCGGGTGTTCGGCACGACTCAGGGTCAGGTCCCGTTCACCGATGTCGTCCGGAGCGGCCAGCAGCACCTTGGCGCCGCGCTGGCGCATGTCGGCGGCCAGGCTCAGCAGGCCGCCCTGCTCGGCGCCGCGGGGGGCGAACACCAGCAGCGGATAGTCGTGGTCGATCAGCGCCATGGGGCCGTGGCGGACTTCGGCACTGCTGAAGGCTTCGGCCTGGATGGCCGAGGTTTCCTTGAGCTTGAGCGCGGCTTCCTGGGCAATGGCGAATCCCGCCCCGCGGCCGATCACCATCAGGCGCTGGCAATCGCGCAGCGCATTGACGGCCAGGCTCCAATCCTGGGTCGCGGCCTGGCGCAGGCCTTCGGGCAGGGCCAGGCCGGCCTCGAGCAAGCGTCCGTCATCATTCCAGTGGCCGATCAGTCGCGCGCTGGCACTGAGGGTGGCAATAAAGCTCTTGGTGGCGGCCACGCTCTGCTCGGCGCCGGCGTGCAATGGCAGGAAGAATTCGCTGGCCGCTTCGAGCGGGCTGTTTTCCGCGTTGACCATGGCCACGCTGAGGGCCCCGCGCTTGCGCAGCAGGCGCACGCTGTTTACCAGGTCCGGGCTTTGCCCCGATTGCGAAAAGGCGAACACCGCCTGGCCGCTGACCCGCAGGGGCGCCTGCTGCATGGTCACCACCGACATCGGCAGCGAGGCCACGGGAATACCCACTTGCTGCATGGTCAGGTAGGCGAAGTAGCTGGCGGCGTGGTCGGAGCTGCCCCGGGCCACGGTCATCGCCACTTGTGGCGGCTGGCGGCGCAGGCGGCCGGCGACCTCGAGCAGCGCCGGGTCCAGGTGCTGCAACTGGTTGCTCGCGGCCAGGTGCGAGGACAGCGCCTCTTCAAGCATTTTTGAAGTCAATGTCTTCTCCTTCGACCATGACGGCGGTCAGTGTGAGTGCCCGGTCCAGGCGCACGCTGTCGGCCCAGCTGCCAGGTTGCAGGCGGCCGCGTTGGGGGATGCCGAGGTAGTCGGCGGGAAATTGCGACAGGCGCTGCGAGGCTTCGGCCAGGGGCAGGCCGATCTTCACCAGATTGCGCAGGGCCTGGTCCATGGTCAGGGTGCTGCCGGCCAGCGTGCCGTCGGCCAGGCGCACACCACCCAGGCACTTGGTCACGGTGTGGCTGCCCAGCTTGTATTCACCGTCGGGCATGCCGGCAGCTGCGGTGGAGTCGGTAACGCAGTACAGGCAGGGGATCGAGCGCAGGGCCACGCGCATGGCGCCGGGGTGCACATGCAGCAGGTCCGGGATCAGCTCGGCGTACTGGGCGTGGGCCAGGGCCGCGCCGACGATCCCCGGCTCGCGGTGATGCAGCGGGCTCATGGCGTTGTACAGGTGGGTGAAACTGGTGGCGCCAGCGGCGAGGGCCGCCACGCCTTCCTCGTAGCTGCCCAGGGTGTGGCCGATCTGCATGCGCACGCCGCGGGCGCTGAGTTCGCGGATCAGGCCGTCGTGGCCGGCGACTTCCGGGGCGATGGTGATCACGCGGATCGGCGCCAGCGCCAGGTACTGCTCCACTTCCGCCAGCAGTGCGGTGTGGGCGAAGTTGGGCTGGGCGCCAAGTTTGCCGGGATTGATGTAGGGGCCTTCCAGGTGCACGCCGAGCACTCGGGCGCAGCCTTTGGGGCGCTGTTCGGCATAGCTGCCCAGTTGCTCCAGGACCTGGCGGATTTCCTCGCTGGGGGCCGTCATGGTGGTGGCCAGCAACGAGGTGGTGCCGAAGCGCACATGGGTGCGGGTGATGGTCTGGAAGGCATCGCGGCCTTGCATGATGTCCTTGCCGCCGCCGCCGTGCACATGCAGGTCGATAAAGCCGGGCAGCAGGTAGGGCAGGTCGTTGTCCGCCGGATTGCAGGGGCTGCCTTCGATGGCGATCACCTTGCCGTCCTGATGCAGCAGACGGCCGCGGACCCAGCCTTGGGGCGTGAGGATATTGTCTTCGGACATGGCGTTTCTCTGGCTCCGGAAGCGGGTTCAGCGTCGCAGTTCAGCGACGAAGTCGTAGTAGTCGTTGCGGCAGTAGGTGTCGGTGACCTCGATCGGCGTGTTGTCTTCCAGGTAGCCGACCCGGGTCATCAGCAACATGGCGGTGCCGGGGGCGATGCCCACCAGGGCGGCGAATTCGTCCGAGGCATTGATCGCCTGGATGTGCTGCAGCGCCCGCACCACGGGCTTGCCGATGCCATCGAGGTATTCATAGAGCGAATCCCCGACCGCTTCCGGCTGGGCGATGATGCTGGCCGGCAGGGTGCTCATCTCGATGGCCATCACTGTGTCATCGGCTTTGCGCAGGCGCTTGAGCCGCGCCACCTTGTCGTTGGGCGACAGGCCGAGGCGGATCAGTTCTTCATGGGTGGGCGGGGTGAGGGTGCGTTCCAGCCATTGGGAGCCGGGCACGAAACCCTTCAGGCGGAGCATTTCGCTGAAGCCGGAGAGCCGCGACAGCGGTTGCTCCAGGCGCGGGGTGATGAAGGTCCCCGAGCCCTGGCTGCGGCGGATCAAGCCCTGTTCGAAGAGCACTTCCAGGGCCTTGCGCGCGGTGACCCGGGAGATACCCAGCAATTCGCTGAGGTTGCGTTCCGACGGCAGTGCCTGCTCGGCTTTCCACTGGCCGGCATGGATTGCCGCTTCCAGGTTGCGAGCCAGTTGCAGGTACAGCGGAGTGGGTTGGGAGTCGTCGGGGCGCAGGGCCAGGAGGTGATTCATCTGTAGGTTTTCCGATGCGGTTATTAGGTTGTTGTCGCCCGGTAGTGCCGAAAAACTAATACCACTTAGATACCATGTCAACGCCACTGGTCTGCTGGGGGTGGCGTAAATCCAGCGTTTTCGGGGTGATTTGAAGGGTAAATGATTAAAGTGGTATTAGGCAGGTCTGACTGCCATCGCCATGGCGTCGAGTGGCGACCCCTTGCGGGTCGCCAAGTGGTATGGGCGCAGTGGAAGAGCTGGCGGGGGTAAAAATATTTTTTGCGGAAGGGAAATTAAGGGCGGATCTCGATCATGGTGCCGTCCTTGACCAGGCCCCAGACCTCGCGCATGTCGACGTTGCGCATGGCGATGCACCCGTCTGTCCAGTCCAGGGTGTGGAAATACTGCTCCGGGAATTCTTCGGTGTCCGGGGTGCCGTGGATCATGATCATGCCGCCCGGGTCCACCCCTTCGCGCCGCGAGCGGGCGGCATCGGTGATGTTCGGATAGGAGATGTGCATGGCCAGGTTGTAGCGGTCGCTGGTCTTGCGCCAGTCGAGCCAGTAGAGGCCTTCAGGGGTGCGCTTGTCGCCCTCCATGAGCTTGGGACCCTTGGGTTTCTTGCCCAGGGATATGCGGTAGGTCTTCAGTGGCTTGCCACCGTTGATCAGTTGCAGTTGATGGGCGGACTTGAGCACCAGGACCTTTTCGATGACCTTGCCGTCCAGGGTTTCCACGGTGGAGGCCTGGCACACAGCAACGACGGAACAGCACAGCAGGGCAAGCAACCAGCGCATTGACACGATATCCCCAGGCGCACACAGATCCCGTGCACGTTTTATTGTTTAACTGATGGCAGGCTGAGAGAGCGGCGGAATGGATTCGGAGCGCACTTCAAAGGCTGCGGCCCGCCGGTCAGCGAAGAAGCATTCTAAGGTACGGCCGACGGTGCGGAAAGCCAGCTCGGACCAAGGGATATCGGCTTCGTCGAACAACTGCACTTCCAGGCTCTCGGGGCCGGCGGCAAAGTCCAGGTCGGCGAGCTCCGCGCGAAAGAACACATGCACCTGGCTGATGTGCGGCACGTCGATCAGGGTGTAGATGCTCAGGCCGCGCACCCGGGCGCAGGCCTCCTCGTAGGTTTCGCGAATGGCCGCCTGTTCGATGGTCTCGCCGTTTTCCATGAAGCCTGCGGGCAGGGTCCAGTAGCCCAGGCGCGGCTCGATGGCGCGACGGCACAGCAGCACCTTGCCCTCCCAGGTGGCAAGGCAGCCGGCGACGATATTGGGGTTCTGGTAATGGATGGTCTGGCAGTGGTCGCAGACATAGCGCATGCGCGAATCGCCTTCGGGAATGCGCTGGGTCACCGGGTTGCCGCACTGGCTGCAAAATTTCATGTGGGGTATCCGAAAAGGCTGGGGCTATCTTGGCGCGCCAGCCCCGTTGTCGGCAAGTTGTCGTTAAGCGACATGCCCGGGGGCGGGGGTTGGGCCGAAGATTGGATTGGTGCATGATGCACGGTAGCCAACAGATCGAGATGCCTCATGCTGGACGAGCTACTTCATCGGGTAAGCCACTACACGCCGCGTACGCTGGAGACCGACCGACGTTTTCCCGAGGCTGCGGTGCTGGTGCCCATCACCCGCAGCGAAGAACCGGAACTGGTATTGACCTTGCGTGCCAGCGGGCTGTCGACCCATGGCGGCGAGGTGGCTTTCCCTGGTGGCCGACGCGATCCGGAAGACCCGGACCTGATCTTTACCGCGCTGCGCGAGGCCAAGGAGGAAATCGGCCTGCCGCCGGGGCTGGTGGAGGTCATCGGGCCTTTGAGCCCGCTGATTTCCCTGCACGGAATCAAGGTCACGCCTTACGTCGGGGTGATTCCCGACTATGTCGAATACCAGGCCAATGACGCCGAGATCGCCGCCGTTTTCAGCGTGCCCCTGGAGTTCTTTCGCCAGGACCCCCGTGAACATACCCATCGCATCGATTACCAGGGGCGCAGCTGGTACGTCCCCAGCTACCGCTTTGGCGAGTACAAGATCTGGGGCCTGACCGCGATCATGATCGTCGAGCTGGTCAACCTGTTGTACGACGCCGGAATCAGCCTGCATCGCCCGCCGAAAAACTATATCGATACCTGAAGCCATCACTTCGCATGGCATAAACCCGCGGCTGCCTGAGCCATGAGGACAATAAGATGAAATACCGCCTGGGCGACGCCCGAGTCGAGACCCATCCACAGAGCTGGGTTGCCCCGAATGCCACGCTGGTGGGCAAGGTCAAATTGGAGGAGGGAGCCAGCGTCTGGTTCAACGCCGTGCTGCGCGGGGACAACGAACTGATCCTGATCGGCAAGCACAGCAACGTCCAGGATGGCACGGTGATGCACACCGACATGGGCTTTCCCCTGACCATCGGTACCGGCGTGACCATCGGCCACAATGCCATGCTGCACGGCTGCACCGTGGGCGACTACAGCCTGATCGGCATCAACGCGGTGATCCTCAATGGCGCGAAGATCGGCAAGAACTGCATCATCGGCGCCAACTCGCTGATCGGCGAGGGCAAGGAAATCCCCGACGGTTCGCTGGTCATGGGCTCGCCAGGCAAGGTGGTACGGGAGTTGACCGAGCCGCAGAAAAAAATGCTCGAAGCCAGCGCCGCGCACTACGTTCATAATGCCCAGCGTTATGCCCGAGACCTGGTTGAGCAAGAACAATGACAGCCCCTGAAAGACCCGTCGCTTCGCCCTGCGTGAGCATCTGTGCCCTGGACGAGCAGGATATCTGCACCGGTTGCCAGCGCACGGTGGACGAGATCACCCGCTGGAGCCGCATGGACAACGCCGAGCGGCGTGCGGTCCTGGCCCTGTGCCATGAGCGGGCCAAGTCCAGCGGCTTGCTGTGGATGATCGGCTCCAGCTCGGCAAGTTGATCCGCTCGTTTCGCCAGCAAGCCGGCTCCTGCAATCTTGTGCAGGTGCCAGCGTGCTGGCGAAAGGGCTTCTTGGCCCAGCCCCGGGCCTGCAGTAACCTGTGCACCTTCCTGACAGGTACCCTTGGCCCCCATGTTCTTCCTGATCGCCTATATCAGCAGTGTCGTGCTGATCAACTACGCCTTTTCGTCTGCCCCGCATCTGGACATCATCTGGTCGGCCTGGGGCGGGTTGGTGTTCGTCCTGCGGGACATGGTGCAGACTCGTTTCGGCCACGGCGCCATCGTCGCGATGCTGGCGGCCCTGGTGCTGTCCTATGTGACTTCCGATCCGACCATCGCCCTGGCCAGCGCCACGGCATTCGCCGTCTCGGAATGCATCGACTGGCTGGTGTTCAGTATCACCAAGCGGCCCCTGCATGATCGTCTATGGATCAGCTCGGCCCTGAGCATTCCCCTGGATACCTTCATCTTCTTCGGCATGATCGATGCCTTGACCCCTGGGGTGATCCTGACCGCCCTGGGTTCGAAGTTCGCCGGTGTCACAGTGGTCTGGCTGGCCATGGCCTGGCGTTTGCGCAAAGCGGCGTGCGCCGGCTGAGCCAAAGCCCGCGCTTCATGTAAAATGCCGCTCCCCATGGGTCGCCCGCCTGGCGCTCGGCCCTCGATGATCCGCTCCTTTGAGGACCTTCAGATGACTCGTATCGGAACTCCACTGTCGCCAACCGCGACCCGCGTCTTGCTTTGTGGCTGTGGTGAGTTGGGCAAGGAGGTGGTGATCGAGCTGCAACGCCTGGGTGTCGAGGTGATTGCCGTGGACCGCTACGCCAACGCTCCGGCGATGCAGGTGGCCCATCGCAGCCACGTGATCAACATGCTTGATGGCGCGGCGCTGCGGGCCGTGATCGAAGCCGAGAAGCCGCACTTCATCGTGCCGGAAATCGAAGCCATCGCTACCGCGACCCTGGTGGAACTGGAAGCCGAGGGCTTCACCGTGATCCCCACCGCCCGGGCCACCTCCTTGACCATGAACCGCGAAGGCATCCGGCGCCTGGCCGCTGAAGAGCTGGACCTGCCGACCTCGCCGTACCATTTCGCCGACACCTTCGAAGACTATTCCAAGGCCGTGCAAGACCTGGGCTTCCCGTGCGTGGTCAAGCCGGTGATGAGTTCCTCGGGCAAGGGCCAGAGCCTGCTGCGCAGCGTCGACGACGTGCAGAAAGCCTGGGACTACGCCCAGGAAGGCGGCCGTGCCGGCAAGGGCCGGGTGATCATCGAAGGCTTTATCGACTTCGACTACGAAATCACCCTGTTGACCGTGCGTCATGTGGGCGGCACCACCTTCTGCGCGCCGGTCGGCCATCGTCAGGAAAAGGGCGACTACCAGGAATCCTGGCAGCCTCAGGCCATGAGTCCCAAAGCCCTGGCCGAATCCGAGCGGGTGGCCAAGGCAGTCACCGAGGCCCTGGGGGGCCGCGGCCTGTTTGGCGTGGAACTGTTCATCAAGGGCGACCAGGTGTGGTTCAGCGAAGTTTCGCCGCGCCCACACGACACTGGCCTGGTGACCCTGATTTCCCAGGACCTGTCCCAGTTCGCCCTGCATGCGCGGGCCATTCTCGGCTTGCCGATTCCGCTGATCCGCCAGTTCGGCCCTTCGGCTTCGGCGGTGATCCTGGTAGAAGGCACATCCACCCAGACCGCCTTCGCCAACCTCGGTGCCGCCCTGAGCGAGCCGGACACTGCGCTGCGCCTGTTCGGCAAGCCGGAAGTCAATGGCCAGCGCCGCATGGGCGTAGCGCTGGCGCGTGACGAGTCGATCGAAGCCGCCCGGGCCAAGGCGACCCGCACTGCGCAAGCGGTGGTGGTCGAGCTGTAAAAAGCATCGCGAGCAAGCTCGCTCCTACAGCGTCCGGATTGAACCTGTAGGAGCGAGCTTGCTCGCGAAGCGGTCGCTCAAGCGACCCGATTCAAATCGTTATTGCGCGTTTCCTTCAGGCACAGCACCGCGATCAGGCTCAGGATCGCCGCCCCTGAAACATACCCCCCAACCCAGCTCAAACCGCCCATCGCCACCAGTTTCTGGGCGAAGAACGGCGCGGCCGAAGCTCCGACGATGCCCCCCAGGTTGTACGCCGCCGAAGCGCCGGTATAACGCACGCGGGTCGGGAACAGTTCCGGCAGCAGGGCGCCCATCGGGGCGAAGGTGACCCCCATCAGGAACAGTTCGATGCACAGGAACAGCGCCACGCCGGCGGTGGAACCCTGGGTCAGCAGGGGTTCCATGGTGAAGCCGGACAGAATCGCCAGCACGCCGCCGACAATCAGCACCGGCTTGCGCCCGAAGCGGTCGCTGGCCCAGGCCGACAGAGGCGTGGCCGCGGCCATGAACAGCACGGCGAAGCACAGCAGGCCGAGGAAGGTTTCCCGGCTGTAGCCCAGGGTAGCGACGCCGTAGCTCAGGGAAAACACCGTGGAGATGTAGAACAGGGCGTAGCACACCACCATCGACGCGGCGCCGAGCAGTACCGGCAGCCAGTACTGGCTGAAGAGTTCCACCAGTGGCATCTTCACCCGTTCCTGGCGTGCCACGGCGTTGGCAAAGACCGGGGTTTCGTGCAGCTTCAGGCGCACGTACAGGCCCACCATCACCAGGGCGGCGCTGAGCAGGAAGGGAATGCGCCAGCCCCAGGAGCGGAACTGCTCGTCATCCAGGCCCATGGCCAGGGCCAGGAACAGGCCGTTGGCCGCGAGAAAACCGATGGAGGGGCCCAACTGCGGGAACATGCCGAACCAGGCGCGCTTGCCTTCTGGTGCGTTCTCCGTGGCCAGCAGCGCGGCGCCGCCCCATTCGCCACCCAACCCCAGGCCCTGGCCGAAGCGCAGCACGCAAAGCAGGATGGGCGCCCAGGCGCCGATGCTGGCGTAGCCTGGCAGTACGCCGATCAGGGTGGTGCACACGCCCATCAGCAGCAGCGAGGCAACCAGGGTCGACTTGCGTCCGATACGGTCGCCGAAGTGGCCGAACAGTGCCGAGCCCAGGGGGCGGGCAAGGAAGGCGATGCCGAAGGTCAGGAACGCCGAGAGCATCTGGGCGGTGCCGGAGGTCTGGGGAAAGAATACCGGGCCTATCACCAGTGCGGCGGCGGTGGCGTAGACGTAGAAGTCGTAGAACTCGATGGCGGTGCCGATAAAGCTGGCAGTGGCCACCCGCGAGGCGGAATTGCTCGGTTGGGCAGGCGTGGTGGCGCTGTAGGCGGTGCTGGTCGTCATGTGGTTATCCCTGACAGTCTGTGCTCCGGTGGAGCGAATTATTATGGTCGAGCACCCAGGGATGTGGGTTTGGCGCGGTCGTCCCTCGGGATGGGAGTGACGTCGAACAGAAGGGCTGGTTATCGGCAGGTTTGCGCTGGGTGCGGGTAGCACGCGGGTCTGCACAGGGCTTGGGTAAGCGGATCGATTATAGAAAGGCGGCTAACGATTCAACAAGGGGCTTGGCGGCTGCCGGGCTGGCGAGAAGGTTTTCGACCTTCAGGGGCGCCATTGGCTGCGGCGGCAGGCGATCAGATGCGGGCGGGGACGCTGCTGGTGTGCCAGATCAGTACGCGGCTGACGCGGTTTTCCTCGGTTTCGAGGATTTCCAGGCGGTAGCGGCCGATTTTCAGGCACACCGCGCTGTCGGGGATGGTTTCCAGGGCTTCGGTGACCAGGCCGTTGAGGGTCTTGGGACCGTCGCTGGGCAGGTGCCAGCCCAGGCTCTTGTTCAGCTCGCGGATCGATGCCGCACCTTCCACCACATAGCGGCCATCGGCCTGGGGGTGGATGTGCGGGTTGTCCAGGCTGTGCTCGCTTTCGAACTCGCCGACGATTTCTTCGAGGATGTCTTCCAGGGTGACGATGCCCAGCACTTCGCCGTATTCGTCCACCACCATGCCCAGGCGCCGTTGCTGCTTGTGGAAATTGAGCAGTTGCAACTGCAACGGGGTGCTTTCCGGGACGAAGTAGGGCTCGTGGCAGGCCGCCAGCAGGGCCTCCTTGGTCAGGCTGGCGTCCGGCAGCAGGTGACGGATCTGCCGGGTGTTGAGAACCGCTTCGACCTGGTTGATATCGCTGTGGAACACCGGCAGCCGTGTGCGTCTGTTCAGGCGCAGTTGGGCGATGATGTCCTCGATCGGGTCGTCCAGGTTGATGCCGTCCACTTCGCTGCGGGGCACCAGGATGTCATTGACGGTGATGTTGTCCAGGGCGTGGATGCCGGACAGGGCATGTGGCTCCTGTGGCGTGGGCTCGTCGTCCAGCAGCGCCGGGTCGTCGTCACTGTGCTTGACCGCGCCGGCCTTGCGGGCAAACGGGCGCAGCAGCAACTGGCTGAGGGTGTCGAGCAGCCAGGCCAGGGGATAGACGATTTTCATCGGGATGAGCAGCAGGCTGTTGCCAAAGCCCAAGGTACCTTCCGGGTAGCGCACGGCCAGGGCCCGCGGCAGGTATTCGGCCAGCACCAGCAGGGCGCAGGTGCTGATCAGGCAGGCCAGCCAGGGGCCATTTTCCGCCCAGTAGAACAGCGCCAGCAGGGTACTGATGATCACCGCCAGGACCCGGCACAGGGTATTGCACAGGATCAGGCTTTCCTTGGGGAAGGCCAGGCGTGCCTGGGACTTGTCGCCGTTGCGCGAGTTGCCGCGCAGGGTCATCAGGTGCTGCTGGGCGGCATCGATAGCGGTGAACAGGCCCGACCAGACGATGAGCAGGGCGATTACCGCGAGCATGGGCCCGGTGGGCAGGGAGTCGGTCATGGCCGGTCGTCAGATGTGCAGGATGTATTCACGAACCAGCTTGCTACCGAAGTAGGCCAGCATCAGCAGGCAGAAACCTGCCAGGGTCCAGCGAATTGCCTTGTGCCCGCGCCAGCCGAGGCGATTGCGGCCCCATAGCAGCACGCTGAACACTACCCAGGCCAGGCAGGCCAGCAGTGTCTTGTGCACCAGGTGCTGGGCGAACAGGTTCTCGACGAACAGCCAGCCGGAGATCAGCGACAGCGACAGCAGGGTCCAGCCGGCCCAGAGAAAACCGAACAGCAGGCTTTCCATGGTTTGCAGTGGCGGGAAGTTCCTGATCAGCCCGGACGGGTGCTTGTTCTTCAGCTGATGGTCCTGCACCAGCAGCAACAAGGCCTGGAACACCGCGATGGTGAACATGCCGTAGGCCAGGATCGACAACAGGATGTGGGCGAGGATCCCGGGTTCCTCATCGATCACCGGCACTGTGCCGGTGGGGACGAATTGCGCCAGTAGCGCGGTCAGGGCGCCGAGCGGGAACAGCAGTACCAGCAGGTTTTCCACCGGGATGCGCCAGCAGGCCAGCAGGGTCAGGGCGATGACTGCGGCGGCAATCAGGCTGGCGGCGCTGAAGAAGTCCAGGCCCAGGCCGACCGGAGTCAGCAAGTGGGTCAGCAGGCTGGCGGCATGGGCCAGCAAGGCCAGGATGCCGAGCGTAACCAGCAGGCGCTTGTTCGCCTTGGCGCCTGTGGCCAGGCGGGAGCCTTGGTAGAAGGTCGCAGCGGCATAAAGGACGGCGGCGGCGAGGGTGGGTAGCAAACTGGGTGACAAGGGGAGCATAAATCCTGTTAGGCAGGCCCGAAAGTCGCTGAGTTTGGCATAGAACCCAGAGCCCTGAAAGACCAGGCAAGCAGACGGCGAGGTGTCCGCCACGCACAGTCTTCGCTATAATCCGCGACCTGCCCACGCCGCAGGCTCATCGAGCACCTGTTTATTACGCTCTGGGCCGCCATTACCCCCGGTCTACCTTGGGCCTGAAAGGATCGAGCATGTTTGAAAACCTAACCGACCGTCTCTCGCAGACGCTGCGCCATGTCACCGGCAAGGCCAAGCTGACCGAGGACAACATCAAAGACACCCTGCGCGAAGTGCGCATGGCGCTGCTCGAAGCCGACGTTGCGTTGCCGGTGGTCAAGGACTTCGTCAACTCGGTGAAGGAGCGTGCGGTCGGCACCGAAGTGTCCCGCAGCCTGACGCCGGGCCAGGCTTTTGTGAAGATCGTCCAGGCCGAGCTGGAAAGCCTGATGGGCGCGGCCAACGAAGATTTGAACCTCAGCGCAGTGCCACCGGCCGTGGTGCTGATGGCCGGTCTGCAGGGTGCGGGTAAGACCACCACCGCCGGCAAGCTTGCGCGCTTCCTTAAAGAGCGCAAGAAAAAGAGCGTGATGGTGGTCTCCGCGGACGTCTACCGTCCGGCGGCTATCAAGCAGCTGGAAACCCTGGCCAATGATATTGGCGTGACCTTCTTCCCATCGGACCTGAGCCAGAAGCCGGTAGCTATCGCCGAAGCGGCTATTAAGGAAGCGAAGCTCAAGTTCATCGATGTCGTGATTGTCGACACCGCCGGTCGCCTGCACATCGACAGCGAGATGATGGACGAGATCCAGGCGCTGCACGCGGCCATCAAGCCGGTGGAAACCCTGTTCGTGGTCGACGCCATGACCGGTCAGGACGCCGCCAACACCGCCAAGGCCTTTGGCGACGCGCTGCCGCTGACCGGTGTGATCCTGACCAAGGTCGACGGCGATGCCCGTGGTGGTGCCGCGCTGTCGGTGCGGGCCATTACCGGCAAGCCGATCAAGTTCATCGGTATGGGCGAGAAGAGCGAAGCCCTGGAGCCGTTCCACCCCGAGCGCATCGCTTCGCGCATCCTCGGCATGGGCGATGTGCTCAGCCTGATCGAACAGGCTGAAGCGACCCTCGACAAGGACAAGGCCGACAAGCTTGCTAAAAAACTGAAGAAGGGCAAGGGCTTCGACCTCGAAGACTTCCGCGATCAGTTGCAGCAGATGAAGAACATGGGCGGTCTCGGCGGCCTGATGGACAAGTTGCCGAACATCGGTGGCGTGAACCTGGCGCAGATGGGCAATGCCCAGGGCGCGGCAGAGAAGCAGTTCAAGCAGATGGAAGCCATCATCAACTCCATGACCCCGGCCGAGCGCCGCGACCCCGAGCTGATCAGCGGTTCGCGCAAGCGCCGGATCGCCATGGGCTCCGGCACCCAGGTGCAGGACATCGGTCGCTTGATCAAGCAGCACAAGCAGATGCAGAAGATGATGAAGAAGTTCTCCGCCAAGGGCGGTATGGCCAAGATGATGCGCGGCATGGGCGGTATGTTGCCCGGCGGTGGCATGCCGAAGATCTGAAGAATCCGCGCCGGCCGTCATGCCGGCGCTTTTTTCCACGGGGACGTGGAATCCCGGGCAAACCCTCGATTGGGGTGCGCTCACTCGCTGTCGCTTGCGGCAGCTCCATGGCAAATCTGAATGGCAGCCGACGGGCGCCGGAAAAAGTCATTTGCAAAAGTCCGGATATTCCTTAGAATATGCGGCCTTTCGGGCACCCATGCCCGCTGTGCATTTAGATTTGCAGCACCGACTACAGGAACGATGTTCACATGCTAACAATCCGTCTTGCCCTTGGCGGCTCCAAAAAGCGCCCGTTTTACCACTTGACCGTGACCGACAGCCGCAATCCACGCGACGGTTCGCACAAAGAACAAGTTGGCTTCTTCAACCCGATCGCTCGTGGTCAAGAAGTCCGCCTGTCCGTGAACCAAGAGCGCGTAGCCTACTGGCTGAGCGTTGGTGCACAGCCTTCTGAGCGTGTTGCTCAGTTGCTGAAGGAATCGGCTAAGGCTGCAGCCTGAACCCTATGAACGCGACGCCAGCTCCTGCTGATGATTTGATCGTTATCGGCAAAATCTACTCTGTTCATGGCGTTCGCGGCGAAGTGAAGGTCTTTTCCTTTACTGATCCGATTAAAAACCTGTTGGACTACAAAACCTGGACGCTCAAGCGCGAAGGTAGCGTGAAGCAGGTTGAGCTGGTCAGCGGACGCGGGAACGACAAGTTCCTGGTCGCAAAGCTCAAGGGTCTTGATGATCGCGAGGAAGCTCGTCTTCTGGCCGGTTACGAGATCTGCGTGCCGCGCAGCCTGTTCCCTGAACTGACCGACGGCGAGTACTACTGGTACCAGCTGCAAGGTCTCAAGGTTATCGACGGCCTCGGGCAACTGCTCGGGAAGATCGATCACCTGCTGGAGACCGGCTCGAACGATGTAATGGTGGTCAAGCCTTGCGCTGGCAGCCTGGATGATCGCGAACGCCTGTTGCCCTATACCGAGCAATGCGTGTTGGCCGTCGACCTGGCCGCGGGCGAGATGAAGGTGGAATGGGATGCGGACTTCTAAGCGTGGCTAACTTGCGCGTAGAAGTGATCAGTTTGTTTCCCGAGATGTTCTCCGCCATCAGCGAGTACGGCATAACCAGCCGCGCGGTGAAACAGGGGCTGTTGCAGCTGACCTGTTGGAATCCGCGAGACTACACCACGGATCGACATCACACTGTGGACGATCGCCCGTTTGGCGGTGGTCCGGGCATGGTGATGAAGATCAAGCCCCTGGAAGATGCACTGGTTCAGGCCAGAAACGCAGCCGGGGAGGGCGCGAAGGTGATCTACCTGTCGCCCCAAGGCCGCCAACTGAATCAGTCGGCGGTGCGCGAGTTGGCGAATGAGGATGCATTGATCCTGATTGCTGGTCGTTATGAAGGCATTGACGAGCGTTTTATTGATGCTCATGTCGATGAAGAGTGGTCGATTGGCGACTATGTACTCTCCGGTGGCGAGCTGCCGGCGATGGTCCTGATTGATGCGGTTACGCGACTGCTGCCCGGAGCTTTAGGGCATGTGGATTCCGCGGAGGAAGATTCCTTCACGGACGGTCTGCTGGATTGCCCGCACTACACCCGACCGGAGGTGTATGCGGATCAGCGTGTTCCCGACGTGTTGCTAAGTGGCAACCACGCACACATCCGGCGTTGGCGTTTACAGCAGTCCCTTGGTCGGACCTATGAACGACGCGCCGATCTTCTGGAAAGCCGCTCGCTTTCTGGAGAAGAGAAGAAGCTGCTCGAGGAATATCTCCGCGAGCGGGACGATAGTTAACAACGTATCGATGGTAGATCCGACGATTTACCTTAGGAGCACAGCATGACCAACAAAATCATCCTTGCACTCGAAGCAGAGCAGATGACCAAAGAGATCCCAGCCTTTGCCCCGGGCGACACCATTGTCGTTCAGGTGAAAGTGAAGGAAGGTGATCGTTCCCGTCTGCAGGCGTTCGAAGGCGTAGTTATCGCCAAGCGCAACCGCGGTGTGAACAGCGCGTTCACCGTACGTAAAATCTCCAACGGCGTTGGCGTAGAGCGTACTTTCCAGACCTACAGCCCGCAGATCGACAGCATGGCTGTCAAGCGTCGCGGTGACGTGCGTAAAGCCAAGCTGTACTACCTGCGCGACCTGTCGGGTAAAGCAGCTCGCATCAAGGAAAAACTGGCTTAAGTCCAGCTTCCGATGCAGAAAAAAGCAGCCTACGGGCTGCTTTTTTGTTGCCTGTCATTTAATGCCCGGAGCGGTTCAGCAGGGCGCAGACCGTGTTGGCGATCCGTTCCAGCAGTACCTCGTCATAAGGCAGCCAGGGCATGGCGGTCAATTTGCCGCTTTGCGCCGCCAGGGCCATCTCCACGGGTTCGCCATCGCGTGTCACGCGCCCGGTGGCCAGATGCACCGCATGGTCGCCGATGCGGACATGACGCCCCTCCAGCGACAATTTCCCCTGCTCGATAAGTGGGGCGAAAGCCCTGCCCAGGACGTGATGGCGCATCAGAGCCATCTGGGTGAGGTTGTGCCCGGCCAGCAGGTTCAGGCGTTGCTCGCGCCTGGCGGCCGGCATTTGCGGCAGGGGCTGGCCGGTGGCGCTCTGTGCCAGCTCTTCGATGGCGAAACTGCTGACGCTCACCAGCAGGTCGATGGCCCGGCAGGCTTCTGAAAACACCTGCGGCGGCACATCCTGCAGCAGCATCGGCTGCCAGTGTTTATCGGTGCGCCGAGCGAAGCTTGCGCTGCCGGACAGGCAGTGCCCCTGCAGCCCCGGATAGAGTGCCGCGTCCACCGCAAAGCTCACCCGGATATCCCCCAGGTTCCGGCTCAGGCCGCTGTCCCTGTCGATCTTCCAGCCTTCGCGGCGGGCCAGGCCGATCAGGGGGCGGATGGACAGGCTGTATCCGGCGAATGCCTGGCAGGTGCGGCTTTCCAGCTCTTGCTGAGAGGGCAGGTAGTACTCGCGAAACACTTGGCGCAGCGGTTGTTTGATCCGGCGTTCGCTGATCAGGGCCTGCCAGGCGTGGCGCTCTGCGGCGTTGGCTGACAGCGGGTGCCATAGCGAAATCCAGCACCCGGCATCCAGGCTCAGCGGTTGGCCCCGGGAGTCTAGCGTTTGAGCATTTGCGTCCAGCAGGAAGCTGCGGCGTTGGCCATCTGTGCAATGGGCAACCCAAACCAGTGAGCGGGCAAAGGGCGAGCCCACGGCGGAGTCCGCCAGTTGCGCTCGCCAGTCGCTGTAAGACAACTCGAAGGTTTGCCACAGCCCGGATTCCAGGCAACTGGCCAGAAGCCCGTGCTGAGCCTTGCCGGGCGTGCTGGTGGGGGCCAGGCGCAAAGCGATCTCGGGGCGTTGGGCCAGGCCGCGTTCGGCAGGTTTGAGGTTGCGGGTGAGTTTTTTCTGGATGCTGGCATGGCGCACCAGGCTCAGGGCGCTGCGCAGTGCTTGCACGCTTTCCGGGGTTGGCACCTGCTCGATGCAGTGCCCCAGGGCAATGGCCAGGGACTGCGACGGCGCAGTCTTGGCCTGGGTCGGGGCGACGCAGGCCTTGGGCAGCAAAATGTCCATCAGTGGCGGCAGCCAGGAGGCATCGCGCAGCAGGGCGACCCGCGCGGCGCGGGCGATCACCGGGGTGTCATCGGTGGTAAAGGCGCCATCGGCCACATAGGGCGTGGCGCCGCTGTGGATAGCGTCCAGGCGCTGGGCGGCAGTGCTGAGGATCTGCTGTGAGAATTCGACGTACGCCGCGTCATCCATCAGTACCCTGGCCGGATCGGCGCTCAGGTGATGATGGCCGGTCCAGTACTCGCTGCCGGCCAGGGCCTGCCGTGAGCGAGGCTCCAGTTGCCCAAGCAGTTCGAACTCCTGCCGGGCGTAGGGCGCATCGGCGTAGTGTTGTTCCACACAGCGCCGCAGCGCCGTGCGGGTTTCTTCATCCACCCATTGCGCCAGCACGTACGCCTGGTGGTAGTACAGCGCCCACTGTGGGCCCGGCTCCGCAAGGATCCTGCGCAGTTCCTCGGCCAAGGCGGGGCTCGGTGTTCCGCTGAAACAGGCCAGTTGTTCCAGCGCTTCCTGCCAGTTCACGCAACTGCGCAGCGCCTCCAGCAGGGTGGTTTGATCGAGGGCCGGGCTCAGCTCCAGTTGCGTGGCCTGTTGCACGATCGCGGTCGCCAGTTGCTGTGCCGCCGGGTTGGCATGGTCGCGCAGGGCCCGGCGGATGGCCGGCCACAGGCTGCCCAATTGAGCGGGCGTCAATGGGCTGATGTCGGGCGGCGGGCCGATGAAGTTCGGATGATCCACTCGGTCGGGGTTCAGGCGTTGTTGCAGGTGTGCGACGAGCGAAGGCGCGAGCGGGGCATCCATGGCGGCGGGTCTCCTTTTTCAGTGCGCGGATAATCGCATTTTTTATCGCCGGTTGTGGCCTCTGGCCCCTGGCGGGTTCTTTCGGCCCCTGCCGGGCGGCGATATACTCGCCGGCCCAATAAAGTGTGATCGCCCGATCCGTGCAGCCCGCACGGACGCCCAGGGTGCGTCGCATCCTCCCGGCAATCCTGGCCTGGTTCTATCCACAGGCGGGCCGCCCCGATTATTCCCATCCAGCCTTGGGTCGCTGCCCTGCAGCGCTCATGGGCGTGCCATGCCCGCAGCGTGCCCGTGCGCGGATCCATCCATTCAGGCAGTAGTCCGATGACCCTTCGTGAGCAAGAAATCCAGCGCCGTACCGAACTCTCGGTGACCCGCGTGACCAAGGCGGTATTCCCGTCCACCACCAATCATCACAACACCCTGTTCGGCGGCACTGCCCTGGCCTGGATGGACGAGGTTTCGTTTATCGCCGCGACCCGTTTCTGCCGGCTGCCGCTGGTGACGGTGTCCACCGACCGCATTGATTTCAACCATCCGATTGCCGCAGGTTCGATCGTCGAATTGGTGGGACGAGTGGTGAAGGTGGGTAACACCAGCCTCAAGGTCGAAGTCGAGGTGTTTGTAGAGAGCATGAGCTGTGATGGTCGGGAAAAGGCCATCCATGGCTTGTTCAGCTTTGTCGCCATCGACGATGACAAGCGCCCGGTGCCGGTGCTTCCAGGGTTTGCGACGTAGGAGCCGGCGTGCCGGCGAATAAGCCATCGGGCCTCTTCGCTGGCAAACCAGTTCCTGCAAGGGGGAGCGTTACAGGGACTCGGGCTGGATCAGGGCCAGCAGCGTCCAGCCTGCCGCCGGCTTGAGGCTGCTGTCTGGGGTGACGACATGCACCCAGCCGCTACTGTCGCGGGCAAACAGCAGAGTGGCGCGTTCGCCGTGCAGGGCCTGGTAATCGTTCCAGCCAAAGGCTTCGGTCAGGTTGGTGCTGTACAGCTCCGCGCCCTGGCCCAGCAGGCTGGCCAGCTTGGTGTAGGTCAAGGCCTCGCTGCCCAGCAACTGGCCGCGGTGTTCGTGGCTGGCCCGGTGCTTGTCGGTGCGCCGGCTTTCCTGGCTGTTGGCCAGGGCAAACAGGCGCTGGTGGCCGAAGTCGTGGCGAAAGCGCATGGCGGCCAGGGTGTTCAGCTCTCCTGAGGGCGAGAGTGCAAGCAAGTGGCCCAGGCCCACCAGGTCCAGATGGGCATCGGCGTGCTGCGAGGCCGGGTTGCCGAAATAGGTGGGCAGCCCTTCCATGCGCGCCGCGCGAATGTTTTCCCAGCTGGAGTCGGTCAACAGCACCCGGCTGCCCAGTTGCTGCAAGGCTTTGCCAAGGGTCCGTGCCGGGCCGTTGGCGCCGACGATGAGAAAGCCGCTGGGCGCCGGCTCGGCGACTTTCAACAGGCGCGCCAGGGGGCGAGCCGTGGCGCTTTGCAGGACCACGGTGCCGATGATCACGGCAAAGGTCAGTGGCACCAGCAGCAATGCCCCCTCATGACCGGCTTCATCCAGGCGGATGGCGAAGATCGCTGACACTGCTGCCGCAACAATCCCCCGTGGGGCTATCCACGCCAGCAAGGCGCGTTCACGCCAGTTGAGGTTGGAACCGGCCGTGGACAGCAGCACGTTCAGTGGCCGGGCGATGAACTGGATCACCAGCAGCAGGATCAGCACCAGCGGGCCCAGGGCAATCAGCGCCTTGAGGTCCAGGCGTGCCGCCAGGAGGATGAACAGCCCGGAAATCAGCAGCACGCTGAGGTTTTCCTTGAAGTGCAGGATGTGCCGCACATCCACGCCCTTCATGTTGGCCATCCACATGCCCATCAGGGTCACCGCCAGCAGCCCGGATTCGTGCATCACCTGGTTGGACGCGATGAAGATTCCCAGCACTGCCGCCAGGGTTGCCAGGTTGTGCAGGTATTCCGGCAGCCACTGGCGACGCATGATGCTGCCCAGGACCCAGCCGCCGGCGATGCCGAACAGGCTGCCGCACAGAATCACCCCGCCAAAGGTCAGCAGGCTCTGGCTCAGACCGGCGCCCTCGGCGCTGGCGATGATGAAGCTGTAGACCACCACCGCCAGCAGGGCGCCGATAGGGTCGATGACGATGCCTTCCCAGCGCAGGATATTGGCGATCGAAGCCTTGGGCCGCACTACCCGCAGCATGGGCACGATCACCGTCGGTCCGGTGACCAGGGTCAGGGTGCCGAACAGCAGGGCCAGCATCCAGTCGAAGCCCAGCAGCCAGTGGGTGGCCAGGGTGATCACGGCCCAGGTGGACAGTGCGCCGATGGTCACCAGGCGGTGCACCACACTGCCGATCTCGCGCCACTCGGAGAGGTGCAGGGTCAGGCTGCCTTCGAACAGGATCAGCGCCACCGCCAGCGAAACCAGGGGCATCAGCAGCGGGCCGAACATCTCCTGCGGGTCGAGCCAGCCCAGTATCGGCCCGGCCAGAATGCCGCTGAGCAACAGAAAGAGAATGGCCGGCAGTTTCAGCCTCCAGGCCAGCCACTGGCAGCCCAGCGCGGCCACGCCGATGCCGCCGAAGGCCAGCAGAATCTGTTGTTCACTCATCAATGCACCCTGTTCCTGAAAATGGCTGGCTATGAAAGACTAGCGACCCTGCGCGCAGTTCACTATTTTTTTACGCCTGGCCTCTGGGCCGCGCCTTTCGAGTCTTTATGCCTGCCATCGACCACCCCCTGATCGACCGTTTTCTCGACGCCCTGTGGTTGGAGAAAGGCCTGTCCGACAACACGCGCGACGCCTATCGCAGTGACCTGGCGTTGTTCAACGGCTGGTTGCAGGAGCAGGGGCTGGAGTTGCCGCGGGCCGGGCGCGAGCTGATCCTCGATCACCTGGCCTGGCGCGTGGAGCAAGCCTACAAGCCCCGCTCGACAGCGCGATTCCTCTCGGGCGTGCGTGGTTTCTATCGCTATCTGCTGCGGGAAAAGCTGATTGAAATCGATCCCACCTTGCAGATCGACATGCCGCAACTGGGGCGTCCGTTGCCCAAGTCGCTGTCGGAGGCGGATGTGGAAGCGCT
Source organism: Pseudomonas sp. NFPP25 (assembly GCF_900116505.1). Taxonomy (NCBI): domain Bacteria; kingdom Pseudomonadati; phylum Pseudomonadota; class Gammaproteobacteria; order Pseudomonadales; family Pseudomonadaceae; genus Pseudomonas; species Pseudomonas sp. NFPP25. The sequence continues at coordinate 399,547 of NZ_FPBG01000003.1, forward strand.
GTTGGCCGCGCCGGACCTGAGCGAGGCCATCGGCCAGCGCGACCGGGCCATGCTCGAAGTGCTCTATGCCTGCGGCCTGCGGGTTACCGAGCTGATCAGCCTGACCCTGGAGCAGGTCAACCTGCGCCAGGGCGTGCTGCGGGTCATGGGCAAGGGCAGCAAGGAGCGCCTGGTGCCCATGGGCGAGGAGGCGATTGTCTGGGTCGAGCGCTACATGCGTGATGCCCGCGCCGAGCTGCTGGGCGGGCGCCCCAGCGACGTGCTGTTCCCCAGCCTGCGTGGCGAGCAGATGACCCGCCAGACCTTCTGGCATCGGATCAAGCACCAGGCCAAGGTCGCCGGGATCGGCAAGGCGCTGTCGCCCCACACCTTGCGCCATGCCTTCGCTACCCATCTGCTCAATCACGGCGCAGACTTGCGAGTGGTGCAGATGCTGTTGGGTCATAGCGATCTGTCCACCACCCAGATCTATACCCATGTAGCCCGCGCCCGGCTGCAGGATCTGCACGCCAAGCACCATCCGCGCGGTTGATTTGCCTTCCGGGCCGTGCTTTGCGTCGCCCGTAGTCGGTGCCGGCAAACAGATGTGATAGGCTTTGCCGGTTTGCAAAACGGCTGTTTGCGAGCGGTTGCCATGGTGATCGCTGCGAGTGGCCCATTTGCCCGCCTTCAGGAGTTCCCATGCGCTTGACCCAGATTTTTGCCGCCGCCTCCCTGGCGCTGCTCAGCACTTTTGCCATGGCCGATGACAGTGCCGAGAAAGCCATCCGCAAGAGCCTCGAGACCCTGCAGCTCGAAACGCCTGTGGAAAGCATTACCGCCAGCCCCATGGGTGGCCTGTACGAAGTCAAGCTCAAGGGCAGCCGCGTGCTGTACGCCAGCGCCGACGGCCAGTTCGTGGTCCAGGGCTACCTGTTCCAGCTCAAGGATGGCAAGCCGGTCAACCTCACCGAAAAAACCGAGCGCCTGGGCATTTCCAAGTTGATCAACGGCATTCCGGTCGCGGAAACTGTGGTCTATCCAGCCATTGGCGAGACCAAGACCCACATCACCGTATTCACCGACACCACCTGCCCGTACTGCCACAAGCTGCACGCCGAAGTGCCCGAGCTGAACAAGCTGGGTGTGGAAGTGCGCTACGTGGCGTTCCCGCGCCAGGGCCTGGGCTCGCCGGGTGACGAACAGCTGCAGGCGGTCTGGTGCTCGGCGGACAAGAAAGCCGCGATGGACAAGATGGTCGACGGCAAGGAAATCAAGGCCGCCAAGTGCGCCAACCCGGTGTCCAAGCAATTCGCCCTGGGCCAGTCGATCGGTGTCAACGGCACCCCGGCCATCGTTCTGGCCGATGGCCAGGTGATTCCCGGCTACCAGCCGGCACCGCAGATCGCCAAACTGGCCCTGGGTGCGAAATAATCCTGCATCGTCACGCTAGCCTTTGACGATCATGGCCCGCCGGCCAAGCCGGCGGGCCATTAATAGAGAGCCGCGCAGTTTGCGGCTGTATTCCACGGCCGGCCTAGAGTCGGCCGTTTTATGGGGAGTTCAGAGTGAATCCGGTCAAAGTAGGCATCTGTGGGCTGGGTACTGTCGGTGGCGGTACCCTAAACGTACTTCAGCGCAACGCCGAGGAGATTGCCCGCCGTGCCGGGCGTGGAATCGAAGTAGCGCAGATTGCTACCCGTACGCCAAAGCCGCAGTTCCAAACGACCGGTATTGCGATTACCAACGATGTCTTCGCCGTGGCCACCAACCCTGAAATCGATATTGTCATCGAGCTGGTGGGCGGCTACACCGTGGCCCGTGACCTGGTGCTCAAGGCCATCGAGAACGGCAAGCACGTGGTCACCGCGAACAAGGCGCTGATCGCCGTGCACGGCAACGAAATCTTCGCCAAGGCCCAGGAGAAGGGCGTGATCGTGGCCTTCGAAGCCGCCGTGGCCGGTGGCATCCCGGTGATCAAGGCGATCCGCGAAGGCCTCTCGGCCAACCGTATCAACTGGCTGGCGGGGATCATCAACGGCACCGGTAACTTCATCCTCTCGGAAATGCGCGAGAAGGGCCGCACCTTTGAAGACGTGCTGGCCGAAGCCCAGGCCCTGGGCTACGCCGAAGCCGACCCGACCTTCGACGTCGAAGGCATCGATGCCGCGCACAAGCTGACCATCCTGGCCTCCATCGCCTTTGGTATCCCGCTGCAGTTCGACAAGGCCTACACCGAAGGCATCACCAAGCTCACCACCGCCGACGTGAACTACGCCGAGGCCCTGGGCTACCGCATCAAGCACCTGGGTGTGGCGCGCCGCACCGAGGCCGGTATCGAGCTGCGGGTGCACCCGACCCTGATTCCGGCCGATCGCCTGATCGCCAACGTCAACGGTGTGATGAACGCGGTCATGGTCAATGGCGATGCTGCCGGTTCGACCCTGTTCTACGGCGCCGGCGCGGGCATGGAGCCGACCGCTTCCTCGGTGGTGGCCGACCTGGTGGACGTGGTTCGCGCCATGACCAGTGACCCGGAAAACCGCGTGCCGCACCTGGCGTTCCAGCCTGACTCGCTATCGGATCATCCGATCCTGCCGATCGAGTCCTGCGAGAGCGCCTACTACCTGCGCATCCAGGCCAAGGATCACCCGGGCGTACTGGCCCAGGTGGCGAGCATCCTCTCGGAGCGCGGCATCAACATCGAATCGATCATGCAGAAGGAAGTGGAAGAGCAGGACGGCCTGGTGCCGATGATCCTGCTGACCCACCGTGTTCTGGAGCAGCACATCAACGATGCGATCACCGCCCTGGAGGCCCTGCAGGGCGTCGTTGGCCCGGTGGTGCGTATCCGCGTCGAACATTTGAATTAATGAAGCAGCCGCAAGTGGCAAGCGGCAAGCGCCAAGTCAGAAGCTGATCGGCTTTGACTTGAGGCTTGAAGCTTGCGGCTTGAGGCTCAAACCGAAGGTTTGTCCCCATGCGCTATATCAGTACTCGTGGCCAGGCACCGGCCCTGAATTTCGAAGATGTGCTGCTGGCAGGTCTGGCCAGCGACGGCGGTCTCTATGTGCCAGAGAACCTGCCGCGTTTCACTCAGGAAGAAATCGCTTCCTGGGCTGGCCTGCCGTATCACGAGCTGGCGTTCCGGGTCATGCGCCCGTTCGTCACCGGCAGCATTCCGGACGCCGATTTCAAGAAGATCCTTGAAGAAACCTACGGCGCCTTCTCCCACAACGCCATTGCGCCGCTGCGTCAGCTCAACGGCAACGAGTGGGTGCTGGAGCTGTTCCATGGCCCGACCCTGGCATTCAAGGACTTCGCCCTGCAGCTGCTGGGTCGCCTGCTGGACTACGTGCTGGAGAAGCGCGGCGAGCGCGTGGTGATCATCGGTGCCACCTCCGGTGACACCGGCTCGGCGGCCATCGAAGGCTGCAAGCGGTGCGACAACGTCGACATCTTCATCCTGCATCCGCACAACCGTGTATCGGAAGTGCAGCGCCGGCAGATGACCACCATCCTCGGCGAGAACATCCACAACATCGCCATCGAAGGCAACTTCGACGACTGCCAGGAAATGGTCAAGGCCAGCTTCGCCGACCAGGGCTTCCTCAAGGGCACTCGCCTGGTGGCGGTGAACTCGATCAACTGGGCGCGGATCATGGCCCAGATCGTCTACTACTTCCACGCGGCCCTGCAGTTGGGCGGCCCGGCACGTTCCATCGCGTTCTCGGTGCCCACCGGCAACTTCGGCGACATCTTCGCCGGCTACCTGGCGCGCAACATGGGCCTGCCGATCAGCCAACTGATCGTCGCCACCAACCGCAACGACATCCTGCACCGCTTCATGAGCGGCAATCAGTACGTCAAGGAAACCCTGCACGCGACCCTGTCGCCGTCCATGGACATCATGGTCTCGTCGAACTTCGAGCGCCTGCTGTTCGACCTGCACGGTCGCAACGGCGCGGCCCTGGCGGCCTTGATGGACAGCTTCAAGCAGGGCGGCGGTTTCAGCGTCGAACAGGATCGCTGGACCGAAGCGCGCAAGCTGTTCGACTCCCTGGCGGTGAACGACGAGCAGACCTGCGAAACCATCGCCGAAGTCTTCGCCCAGACCGGCGAAGTGCTGGACCCGCACACCGCGATCGGGGTCAAGGCCGCCCGTGAATGCCGGCGCAGCCTGGATACACCCATGGTGGTCCTGGGCACCGCGCACCCGGTCAAGTTCCCGGATGCGGTGGAAAAGGCCGGTGTCGGCAAGGCTCTGGAGCTGCCGGCGCACCTGTCCGACCTGTTCCAGCGTGAAGAGCGCTGCACGGTCCTGGCCAACGACCTGAAAGCGGTGCAGGCTTTTGTCAGCCAGCACGGCAATCGTGGCAAGCCGCTCTGATTCATTGGCTTCGCCGACTAACAAGCCCGTCTTCTGACGGGCTTTGTTTTTTCTTGCCCCAGTGGCATGAGTGTGGCTCGCAAGACGTCGGGAGGCCCGGATGATTCGCCGTCGAACCTATCGGAAACTGCCCGTCCAGCGCTGGCTGTACGGGCCTGTGCTGGTCTGTGCAATATTCGCTTGGGCGGCACCTGCCTACGCCGCTCAGAACCTGTCTTTCAAGTTGGTGCCGGCCTTTGTCGATCTCGACCCCTTGCCCCTGGCTCCCGCCGAGCAGCGATGGCTGAAAAGCCACCGGACCCTAAGGGTGGGGATTTCCATCGATGACTACCAGCCCATCGACATCACTCGCGACCGTAACCGTTACCAGGGCATCAGCGCCGATTACCTGAGCCTGGTGGGCGAGCGCCTGGGGACGTCCATGGAGGTCCTGGGCTTTTCCGAGCGCGAGCAGGCGGTGGAAGCGCTGCGCAACGGCACCATCGATGTGCTGACCAGTGCCAACGGCTATGAGCGCGGAGCGCCGGGGCTGCGTTTTACCAGTGACTACATGCCGGACCTGGCGGTGGTCGTGGTGCGTCGGGACGAGCCGCAGCCCAGTGACGACCTGGCGGGCAAGAAGGTGGTGCTGCTGGACGGCTACGCCAATGCCGCCCAGGTCCATGCGGCCTATCCCGACAGCCAGATCATGCTTTCACCGAACCTCTACAGCGGCCTGGAAGCGGTGAAGCAGGGGGATGCCGACGCCTTCATCGGCAACGAGGTGATCGTTCGCGCCTACAAGGCCCTGCGTCCGTACCTGGGGTTGCAGATCCACGTGGAAAGCCGCCTGCCGCCCACCGGCTTTGCCTTCGCCACCCGCGACAGCAATGTGCTGCTGGCGCAGTTGCTGGAAAAGGCCCTGCAAAGCATCGATGAATCCATACGCCGGGAAATCCAGGCACGCTGGACCACTGGCCTTGGGGCGAGCAACTTCGCCGAGCCGATCGAGCTCAGCGCCCAGGAACAGGCCTGGATCCTCCAGCACCAGCATGTGGTGGTGGCCTCCCAGCAATACCCGCCCCATGTGTTCAAGGACAAGGAAGGCCAGTGGACCGGCCTCAATATCGACCTGCTCAACCGTATCTCGCGCATGACCGGGCTGCATTTCGTGCAGAAGGAAAGCCAGACTACTGCCCAGACTCTGGAACTGCTGGAAAGCGGGGAGGCGCAGATGAACACCACCCTCACGGCCAGCGATGACCGGCGGTTGTTCCTGAACTTCTCCCATGCCTTCGGCGGCGCGGCCTGGGTGTTCGTGGTGCGTCCCGAGGACCGGCGCCTGAGCAGCCTGAAGCAGATGGCGGGGGAGGTGCTGGTGCTTCCGGCCCGGCACACCCTGGAGAGCTTTATCCGGCGCAACTACCCGGACATTCGCCTGCGCAGCGTTGCCAGCTATGAAGAGGCCCGGGCCCTGGTCAGCAATGGCGAGGCCATGGCGACTATCCAGAGCGAGGTGCAGGCCCTGGGGCCGGCCGAGACCGGGGTGATGGTAGGGCGCAGTGTCGAGGGCACCTGGTCGGCCGACGAGTTTTCCGTGCGCAAGGACCAGCCCGAGCTGCTGAGCATTCTCAACAAGGCACTGGAAGCCTTGCCGGTAGCGGAGCTCAGCGCTCTGCGCCTGAAATGGCTGGGGGCTACGCCAGTGCCGGTGCCTGCCTGGCAGCGCGTGCCGAACTGGGTGTATTGGGCGATTGCCACAGCACTGCTGTTCGGCCTGATTTCCCTGGCCTGGAACAGTCGCCTCAAGCGCCAGATCCAGCAGCGATTGCTGGCCGAACAGCGGCTCAATGATCAACTGGTGTTCAAGCGGGCTTTGCTCGACGGTATTCCCAACCCGATTTTCGTGCGCGACCTGCAGGGGCGTTTGATGACCTGCAACAAGAGTTATGAACAGCAATTGGGCACCAGCCTGGCGCAGATCCAGGGGCGGCAACTGACCGAACTGGACATCCTGCCGCCGGCCACCGCCCAGCAGTTGCATGGTGAGTTCATGCAGTTGCTGGCCTCCGGTGAGTCGGTGTTCGCCGACCGACAGGTGGAGTCCAGGGATGGCCCTATCGATGTCTATCAGTGGGCGGTGCCCTTCTACAGTGCAGAAGGGCAGTTGCAGGGCTTGCTGGGCGGCTGGATCGACATCACCGAGCGCAAGCGCCTGGAGAACCAACTGGTGGAGGCGCGCCAGGCGGCCGATCAGGCCAACGCGGCGAAGACGGCTTTCCTGTCCACCATGAGCCACGAGATCCGCACACCGATGACCGCCATCCTTGGCCTGCTGGAGCTGGAGAAAGAGCAGGCGCGGCTGCGCGGCGTGCCCTTTTCCGAAGCCCTGCGGGTGGCTTACCAGTCTGCCCAGGAATTGATCGGCCTGATGGGCGATAGCCTGGACCTGGCCAAGATCGAGGCCGGGTATATGCACCTGGTGCCCCAGGTCACCGCCCTCAAGCCGTTTTTCGAGAGTATCCGGCAGTTGTTCGAGGTCACGGCGCGCAACCAGGGCGTGCAGTTGCAGCTGGTGTTCAGTGAGCGGGCCAAGGGCCGTTATCTGTTCGACCCGGCGCGCCTGCGCCAGGTAGTGCACAACCTGTTGAGCAACGCGCTGAAATTCACCGCCCAGGGCGAGGTGCGGATGACGGTGGAGTGCCAGCCTGGCGAGTCCGGCCTTGAGTGCCTGCGCATCAGCGTTGCGGACACCGGCCGCGGTATCAGCGCCGAGCAGCAGGCCAAGCTGTTCACGCCTTTTGTCCAGGCCGATGCCATGACCTCGTCAGCCTACGGCGGCACCGGGCTGGGGTTGAGTATCTGCCGGCAACTGGTGGAACTGATGGGCGGGCGGATTCACCTGCTCAGCGAGCCCGGGGTCGGTACCGTGGTGTCGCTGGAGTTGTACCTGGAGCGGGTCAGTGACGATTTCGAGTCTGGGCCGGCGTCGACGCAGGAACGTCCGCCGAGCCGGAGCATGGAGGTGCTGGTGGTGGATGACTTGAGCGCCAACCGCATGGTCCTGTGCCAGCAACTGATGTTCCTCGGGCACCGGGTGGTGGCCTGTGACAATGCCCGGGAGGCGTTGCAGCAATGGCGTGGCGGCACCTTCGACGTGGTGATGACTGACTGCAACATGCCGGACATGAGCGGCTACGCCCTGGCCGAGGCGATACGCCAGGCCGAGGCACAGGAAGGGCGCGGGCGTTGTCCGGTGATCGGCTGCACCGCCAATGCCTTTGAAGACGAGCGCGAGCGCTGCGAGGAGGCCGGAATGGATCAACTGCTGGTCAAGCCGGTAACCCTGGATCAGTTGGCCCAGGCCCTGGCGCGCTTCCTGCCGCCGCCATCCTTCAACATCCAGACCTTGCGCAGCATGACCCAGGCCGACGACCAGGTGCTGCAACGCATGCTGCACGAGTTGTTGCGCAACCTCGCCGAGGAGCAGCAGGCGCTGGAAGCGGCGCACCAGGCCCGCGACCGGGAACGCCTTGGGGGTACCCTGCATCGGCTCAAGGGCGTGTGCTGCCTGATCGATGCCCTGCCCCTGGCCAGGGCCTGTATCGAGCTCGAGGGGCTGGTCAAGGGGCGGCAGGACGAGGCCATCGATCGTCATTGGCCATTGTTGCTGGAGGTCATCGCCAGCTTGCGCAGTGATATCCAGGCTGTCCTGGATGATTAAGACTTGTCCTATGTGTGCGTAGGAATTGTCTGATTAACCTGCCGGTTCGTTGTGGATACTTGCCACGCACGTCGTACCGGAGGTTGCCCCATGCATTCGCTTAAAGTGCTGATTCTCGAAGATAACTCGTTCCAGCTGATGGCCCTGCACCAGATGCTCAACGCCAATGGCGTGTTCAATGTCCTGACCGCCGAGAGTGTCGAGGCCGCGCGGCGTTCGCTGGACAGCAAGGGGCCGGTGGATATCGCCATCTGCGACCTGTACCTGGAGCAGGCCGACGGGCTGGAGTTGATCCGTGACCTGGCCCGCCAGGAGCGGGCCCGGGCGCTGATCATCCTCAGCGATGCTGAAGAGGATGTGCTGGAGGGGGCGGCCGGCATGGCCCGGGAGCTGGGCCTGAAAGTGCTGGGCTGCCTGCCCAAGCCGGCCTCGGTGACGGTGATCGGCGACTTGCTCACGGCCTACCAGCAGCACTCCAGGCAGGGGGCGCCGGCGCCGGACCAGGCGTTGCTGCGGGACTTGCTCGGGCTGGAGCCGTTTTCCCTCGACAGCGTCACCCAGGAGGAAGGGCTGGCGGCTATCCTGGGCCACGGCGTGGCGCATTTCCAGCCGGTCATCCAGCCCCACGGCGAGCTCCAGGGGGTCGAGGCCCTGGCCCGCTGGCAGCACCCCGAGCGCGGGCTGCTGATGCCCGGGGAGTTTCTGCCATTGATCGAGTTCGCCGGCCTGCAGGAGATCTTTACCTGGCACATGCTGGAACAGGCCCTGGAGCTGGCGGCCGGGGTGAAGCTGGTGATGGGCCATTCGTTGCCGGTGGCAGTGAACATTCCCATCGGCATCCTTGAACGGCCGCTGTTTCCCCGTCAGCTGGAGGCCTTGCTCAGGCGTTTCGAAGTGCCCGCCCGGCTGCTGACCCTGGAAATCATCGACACCACCCGGCTACAGACCGATACCGCCCATGTGGAGGCGCTGCTGCGTCTGCGGATGATCGGCTGCAAATTGTCCATCGGCGACTTCGGCATCGGCGGCACCAGCCTGCAGCGACTGTTGGAACTGCCCTTTACCGAGTTGAAGATTCCCCCGGTGTTCGTGGCGGGCATGGCGGCCGACGAGCGCAAGGTGGCCCTGGTCGGTGGGGCGATGAACATGGCCCGGCGCATGTCCCTGGGAGTGGTGGTGGCCGGAATCGAGAGCGAGGCCGACTATAAGGCGGCCAAGGCCCTGGGGGCGGCCCATCTGCAGGGCTGCTTCCTGGCCGGGCCGATGAGCGCTGCCCAGATGCGCCAGTGGCTGGCGCAGGCGCTGGACCGGGGTGCTGAGGGGGCTGGCGCTGAGGGCCTGTGTGCCTAGGACAGCCCGTGCTCCTGCACGTAGATGTACAGCGCGGCTTCGCTGGACAGGCCGAGCTTGCGCATGGCACTGACCTTCTGCGCACTGACGGTCTGCTTGCTGCGGTTGAGTTGCGCGGCAATTTCCCCGACCGCATGGCCAGCGGCCAACAGGCGGATCACTTCCAGCTCCCGCGGCGACAACTGATCGCTGGAAACCAGGCGGTCCGGCCCCACTTCGCCGGCCAGGCTCAGGGCCTGCTTGATGGCCTGGGCGATGTAGGGCTTGTGTTGCCGCGCCCGGGCGATGGCAGTCGGCAGCTCGTCCGCCAGGCTGGCCTTGCTCAGCAGGCCCGTTACTCCCAGATCGAGGATCGAGCGGAACAGCCCGGGGTGGTTGAGCATGGTCACCACCACGATGGGCAGGTCGGGGTGGCGGCGGCGCAGCTGTTCGATCAGGCGCAGGCCGTCGTTCTGCTGTTCGGCTGGCATCATGAAATCCGTCACCAGCACATCGCATTCGATCTCCTGCATCAGTTGCGCCAGGGCGGAGGGCGAGCTGGCCTCGCCGACGATGGCCAGGCTGTCGTCCTGTTCCAGGACGGCGCGCAGGCCAATGAGGAAGATCGGGTGGTCGTCGGCAAGGATGATGCGCAATTTGTTGTTCGTCGTTGCTTTCAAAGCTGAGCTCCAATGCAAAGGCGGCGTTGTTTGCGCCTGGTCGGCCGTTTTTCAGCTGTCATATTACCCGTGCATGCTCGGTTGACTCAGGTCGGCAGCAGTAGGTGTGGCGAACTTTCTTCTCTGAGCGATGGTCACTTGAATGTCAGAAAGCTACCGGCATTTTTGTTTTCGAACCTTTAATTCGAGCTATTGAGTGGTGATCTAGATGGAAAGTATCAGTCTTTTATTGAGTGAGGCCCTGAGCCCTTACCAGGTTGCTCTGACGCCTTGCGGGGCTCGGGGCGAATGCCTGGTGACCTTGAAGAATGCTGCCGGCGCCATCGTGGTGGAGCGTGAGGTCAATCGGGCCCAGCTCACTGACAAGCGCCTGCTCACTGATGTGGTGGACGGCCTGCACCGTGATGTGCTGATCGTCGAAGGCCGGCTCGAACCCTGCGTGATCGCCGCCCTGCGCCATGCCGCCGAAGACAAGGCGTTCGCCCGGCGCAATTGATCTGAAATTTTACGGAACCTTCCGCCAGGCCCGTCAGTCAGACTCAGTATCAGCAGGATCAGGCATTGTGCTCCGGTGCTTGTGGCCTGCTGGTACGGGTCTGCAAAGACCACGTTTAACCCCGAGTCGTCTCCCCACTTCTCGGGGTTTCTTTTTGCCCGGCGTTTGTCAGTGGTCCTTCAAGTCCTGGAAGTAGGCCCGGGCATCGGCGCGGTATTCATCGCGCATTCCGGGGTCCAGCCAGGCGGCATACAACTCCACCAGTCGCTCCTCGCGCAGCTTGAGCAGGGCCTGGTTGATCCGGGTGATGGCTTTGCGGCCCTGCGGGGTATCGGAGCAGCCGACGTGGATTTCCTGATACTTGCTGGTGCCTTCGACCGGGTAGAACTCCAGATCCTGCGGGTCCATGCCCTGCTGCACGGCCTGGTAGCGGATTTCCGGCCAGTAGCCCAACAGCAGTTGCAGGCGCCCCAGGCGCTGCATCTGCAGCAGGCTGCCCAGGGCGTCGTTGCCGTAGTGGGCGCGGATCTGCTGCGGAGCAACCTGCTGCAGCAGGTTGTCGAGCTGTTGCCCGTAGCTGCGCTCGGCCACCACCCCGATCAGTTCCTTGCCGCTGTCGAGCAGGCCATGCAGGTCGACCTTGCCGTCATGGATGAAGTGCGCGATCTGTTCACGGTCGGCACGGCGGATCGCCAGGCCATTGCTCAGCACTCGAAAGCTGGTGATGGAAAAGGCCACCCATTGCGCACGCTCCTTGTTCCAGATCAGCGCCGGATCACAGGTGAAGCTGGGGTCGCGCAACATCTGCATGCCCCGGGCGCGATTGACCCGTACCAGTTCGTGCTGGTACTCCGGCAGGCTGGCAATCAATTGCGGCATCAGCAGGTCGACCACTCCTCGACCTTTTTGCTGGCCCTCGAAAATATTCAGCGGCGGCAGGTCGCGCAGCAGCCAGGTGAGCATTTCGCCGGCGTGGCCGGGGGCGCAGGGCAGCCACAGCAGGCAGGTCGCGAGCGCCATCGTCAACCGGCCAAGGCCTGGCCTTGGGCGTCGCTGGGCCCGTTGCGGGGGGGCAGTGTGAGACGGCTGTTTCAGCTTAGATTGCCCCAGAGTTGCGCAGGTCCTGGATCTGCTCGCTGCTGTAGCCCAGGCCGGCCAGAACTTCGCTGGAGTGTTCGCCGAGCTCGGGGCCGACCCAGTCGGCCGAGCCCGGAGTCTGCGAGAGCTTTGGCACGATGCCGGGCATCTTGAAGGCCTTGCCGTCCGGCAGCCTGGCCTGGAGGAACATTTCCCGGGCGAGGAATTGCGGGTCGTGGAACATGTCCTCGGCGCTGAAGATCCGGCTCGCCGGGACTTCGGCCTGGTTCAACTGCTCCAGCACCTGCTCCAGGGGCAGGGACGCCACCCAGCGATCGATCACCCCATAGAGTTCGTCGCGGCGGGTGTCGCGCCCGTCGTTGCTGGCCAGAGCCGGGTCATTGGCCAGATCCTCACGGCCGATCAGGAGCATGAAGCGCTTGAAGATCGCATCGCCGTTGGCGCCGATCTGCACGTGCTTGCCGTCGGCACTGGTGTGGATCGACGAAGGGGTGATGCCGGGCATGATGTTGCCACTGCGTTCGCGGATGAAACCGAATACATCGAACTCCGGAACCATGCTTTCCATCATGGCGAAGATCGCCTCGTACAGCGCCACGTCCACCACCTGCCCCTGGCCGCCGTTGACCTCACGGTGACGCAGCGCCATCAGCGCGCCGATCACCCCCCACAGGGCAGCGATGGAGTCGCCGATGGAAATTCCGGTGCGCACCGGTGGGCGGTCCTCGAAACCGGTGATGTAGCGCAGGCCGCCCATGGATTCGCCCACCGCGCCGAAGCCCGGTTGGTCCTTCATCGGCCCGGTCTGGCCAAAGCCCGATAGCCGCACCATCACCAGTTTGGGGTTGAGGGCGTGCAGCACGTCCCAGCCCAGGCCGAGTTTTTCCAGCACGCCGGGGCGAAAGTTCTCGATCAGGATGTCCGCTTCGCCCAGCAGTTGCTTGAGCACCGCCAGGCCTTCCGGGTGCTTGAGGTTCAGGGTCAGGGACTTCTTGTTGCGTGCCTGGACGAACCACCACAGCGAGGTGCCTTCATACAGCTTGCGCCACTTGCGCAGCGGATCGCCGCCATCGGGTGACTCGACCTTGATCACCTCGGCACCGAACTCGGCGCAGATGCGCGCGGCGAAAGGGCCGGCGATCAGGGTGCCGAGTTCTATCACTTTCAATCCGGCGAGGGGCTTGCTGAGGCTGGTCATGGGGCATCCGCTGGGCAGGAAAATCCGCCTAGCCTAGACCATTGGTCGCCATTAAGGCAGCGCCTGACGCCTGCCTTTGCCGATTATTTCCCGCCCGGGCCAAGGATTATTGTGCTTCTCATTCCATTGGGCGGCAGGGTTTAATGACGCCGCTTGAAAAAAGAGCGGTTGCGAAAGCTGTAAAAGGGTCTATGCAGCGATGGATGCCTTGCGGCTGTTTGCCGAGCGATCTTCCTGATATTTCTTGTTACAAATGTCGCCTGTAAATTTTACATGTGATGAATTGAAAACCTTACATGTGATGTTTTAGTCTCTGCGCCATGGAAAACAAATCCTCAGCCCATTACCAACGTTTATTCCGCCAGCGCCTGCGTGATCAGGGCTTGGTGAAAAAGGAAGTCTGGATACTGCCGGAGAACGCCCAGGCGTTGTTGGCGGTTGAACGCAAACTGCGTCAGCCCTCAGAAGGGCTGGCTCCTGTGGAAAAGGATGGAGAAATGAGCATGCCGCAGATCTGGAATGCCCGATCGCTGTGCCAGGCCCTGGTAGCCACCGAGTTGTTCAGCAGTGGCGAAGCCAGCGTTGAACTGCTGGAGGGTGCCGAGCCGAGCTTGCACGTGACCATGCGCGAATACGGCGACCTGCCGTTGTTCGTGGCCCTGTCCGGCGAGCAGATCCTGGTGGAGGCGCTGCTGTGGCCGCAAAGCGAAGTGACCGATGTGGCCGCGTTCAACGAGGAAGTGTTGCTCAGCCGCCAGTTGTTCCCGCTGTCGAGCATCGGCCTGGAAACCCGCTTTGGCGGTGAGCGCCACTACATGATGTACGGCGCCCTGAGCGCAACCTCGATTCTCTCCAACGTGCTCTACGAGATCGAAACCCTGGCCAGCAACGTGATCAGGGCAACCGAGGCCTACGAAGGCTACCTGAAGGCTCAGGCCTGACCTGGAGGAATGCACATGAACGTATGGAGCAAGCTGCTCACCGCGCTGCGCGGTGGTGCCAATGAGGCGGGCGAGGCCCTGGTGGACAGCCAGGCACTGAGGATTCTCGATCAGGAGATCCGCGACGCCGATCAGGAACTGCGCAAGTCCAAGGAAGCCCTGGCCGAGATCATGGCCCGGCAGAAACTCGCCGCCGAGCGCGCCAACGGCAGCGCGGCCAAGATCGCCGAGTATGAAAGCTACGCCCTCAAGGCCCTGGAAGCGGGCAACGAAGCCCTTGCCCAGGAAGTGGCGCAAAAGATCGCCAACCTGGAAAATGACCTGGCCGTGGAGCGTGAGCAGGCCGATGGTTTTGCCGCCAGCGTCGCGCAGTTGCGCAAGGCCGTGACCCAGGCCGAGGGCAATATCAAGCATTTGAAACAACAGGTGGATACCGTCAAGGCCACCGAAAGCGTGCAGAAGGCCCAGCAGGCCGTGGCCCAGCGCTACGGCGGCTCCCAGAGCAAGCTGCACACCGCCGTGGAGTCCCTGGAGCGGATCAAGCAGAAGCAGGCCGAGCGCGCGGCAAAGATGGACGCCGCGGCCGAGCTGGCCAATACCAGCAGCCCGGACGATGCCCTGGATGCCAAGTTGCGTGAAGCCGGGATCGTAGCTGGCAGCACCAGCGCCGACAGCGTGCTGGCGCGCCTCAAGGACCGTAGCAAGTCCTGATTCACCGTTGTGTTGTAGGGGCGGGGCCGCCTGGCCTTGCCCGGCTTTTTCAGGGATAGGAAAGCAATGGAAATCTTCCTGCAGACAGTGTTGTCGTTCCCCACAGTGCTGTTCAGCTTCATGCTCTGCCTGGCCGTGATCTACTGGGCCGTGGTGGCCATGGGCATGCTTGAAGTCGACCTGCTGGACTTCGAGGCCGACTCGCTGCTCGACAGTGCCCACGCCGGCGAAGGCCTGGCCGGGCTGCTGATCAAGTTCAAACTCAACGGGGTGCCGGTCACCCTGGTGCTGACCCTGCTGATGTTCTTCAGCTGGTTCCTGACCTATTTCGCCGAACTCTACGTGCTCAGCCACCTGCCCCTGGGTTGGCTGCGCTATCCCCTGGGCCTGTTGCTGGCGGTGCTCGCACTGTTCCTGGCAGCGCCCATCAGCGCGACGATCTGTCGTCCGCTGCGCCCGCTGTTTCTCAAGATGGAGGCCACCAGCAGCAAGTCGGTGCTGGGGCAGACGGCTGTGGTACGCAGCGGCAGAGTCACCCTGGAACATGGCGAAGCCGTGCTCGAGGACGGCGGCGCGGGCCTGATCCTGCGTGTGCGTGCCGATGAGGCACGAGCTTTCAAACGCGGCGATCGCGTCGTGTTACTGGAGTATCTGGAGGCGCAACACGCCTATCGGGTCATTACAGAGGACGAGTTTCGCGGCCTCTGAGCCCGGGCTCCCTCAAGAATCAAAGGAGATTGATTGCATGAATTTACCGTCGCTGCTGCCCATCCTGCTCGGGATCGGCCTCGTCGTCCTGGTGGTCTTCGGCCTGTTGGCCTTGTTCAAGGCCTTCTATATCAAGGTTCCCCAAGGCACGGCGTTGATTGTCAACGACATGTCCTCGACCCCCAAGGTGCATTTCACCGGTGCCCTGGTGTACCCGGTGATCCACCTCAAGGAGTTCATGCGCATCTCGCTGATCACCCTGGAAGTCGACCGTCGGGCCAAGGACGGGCTGATCTGCCGCGACAACATGCGCGCCGACATCACCGTGGCCTTCTACCTGCGGGTCAATGAAACCCAGGAAGACGTGCTCAAGGTGGCCAAGGCCATCGGTGTCGACCGTGCCTCCGACCGCGCCGCGGTCAACGAACTGTTCAACGCCAAGTTCTCCGAAGCGCTGAAGACCGTGGGCAAGCAGTTCGATTTCGTCCAGCTGTTCGAGAACCGCCAGGACTTCCGCGACCGCATCATCGAGATCATCGGCAACGACCTCAACGGCTATGTGCTGGAAGACGTGGCCATCGACTACCTGGAGCAGACCGCCAAGCACTCCCTGGACCCGAGCAACATTCTCGACGCCGAGGGTATCCGCAAGATCACCGAGCTGACCGCGGCGCAGAACGTCATCACCAACGAACTGGAGCGCAACCAGGAACTGGCGATCCAGAAGAAGAACGTCGAGACCCGCGAAGCCTCGCTGTCCCTCGAACGCCAGCAGGCCGACGCCGAAGCCCGGCAGAAGCGCGAGATCGAAACCATCCGCGCCCGCGAGGAAGCCGAGACCGCCAAGGTCAAGGAAGAAGAGCGCCTGAAGGCCGAGCAAGCACGCATTCAGTCCCAGCAGGAAATCGACGTACGCACCGAGAACCATCAGCGCGAAGTCGAAGTGGCCCAGCAGAACCGTCAGCGTGCGGTGGTCATCGAAGTCGAGAAAGTCACCCGCGCCAAGGACCTGGAAGTGGTGGCCCGCGAGCGTGAAGTGGAACTGCAACGCATCGAGAAAGAAAAGGCTCTGGAAGAACAGCGCAAGAACATCGCCACCGTGATCCGTGAGCGGGTAGCGGTCGAGAAGACCGTGGCCCAGGAAGAAGAGCGGATCAAGGAAGTACGCGAAGTCTCCGAAGCCGAGCGCGCCAAGCAAGTGGTGGTGATCCAGGCCCAGGCCGAAGCCGAGCAGGACCTGGTGCGCCAGGTGAAGCAGGCCGAAGCCGACGAGACCCGTTCCAAGCACAAGGCCGTGGAAATCAACAACCTGGCCCAGGCCGAACTGGAAGCCGCGGCCAAGCAGGCCGAAGCCAAGAAACGCCTGGCCGAAGGCCTGGAAGCCGAGCGCGCCGCGCCTGGCCTGGCCGATGCCCGGGTGCTGGAAATCACCGCAGCGGCCCAGGAAAAAGAAGGCCTGGCCCAGGCTCGCGTACGCACCGAGCAGCTGATTGCCGAAGCCCGTGGCGAGCAGGAAAAAGGCCTGGCCGACGCCCGCATCATGGAAGCCCAGGCGGCCGCCAAAGAGAAGGACGGCCTCGCTGAGGCCAAGGTCATGGAAGAGAAGCTCGGTGCCCAGGCCCGTGGCGAAGAACAGTTGGGCGCGGCCAAGGCCAAGGCCACCAAGGACCTGGGTTCGGCCGAAGCCGAAGTGCTGCTGCAGCGCCTGAACGCCGAAGCCGAAGGCCTGGGCAAGAAGTTCGGTGCCCTGGACTCCCTCAGCGACAGCGCGCGGTCCCACGAAGAGTTCCGCATGCAACTGGAGAAGAACTTCGAGGAAGCGATGGCCGCCATCGCCGCCAACAAGGAAATCGCCAAGGACCAGGCCGAAGTGCTGTCGGCTGCCCTCAGCAAGGCCAAGATCGAGATCGTCGGCGGCGAAGGCGACTTCTTCAATTCCTTCGCCAAGTCGCTGTCGGTGGGCAAGGCCATCGAGGGCGTGGTGGGCAAGAGCCCGGTGGTCCAGGACGTGCTGGCACGCCTGCTCAATGGCAAGGGCGCTCCGGCCGTAGCCGCTGAGCTGGCCGCCGCTGCCGTTACGCGCAAGGCCGACGCTCCGTCTGCCGAAGCCTGAAATGCCTGACCACAGCTGATTCGCCAGCCCTCGCCTGATCCTGTAGCCGTCGTTTTTATCGACGGCTGCAGGGCAGGTGTCAGGCGGCGGGTTTCAGCTGACTGGTTTCAGGTGCTGGGCTCCAGGTTTGAGGAGCCCGCTTTTTTGCATACCGCCGTAGATCCAGGAAGGCCACGATGTCGGACGCTCAAGTCGCAACTCCCCCACAGGACGTATTGGACAAGGCCGTCGCCGAAGGCGGCGCCTATGAGGTGCTGCACAAGCGCCTGCTGGACCAGGGCCAGCGCCTGCGGGCCACCACTGACGACCTCAACCAGCGGCGTCTCGACGAGTTCGGCAACAGCCGCATGGAAGTGGTCGGGCGGGTGCGCATCCGTACCGAGAACAACTGCATCGCCCGGGACATCGTCCAGGTCGGCGACTGCCTGCTGTTCGGCTACAACGTGTTTATCGGCCTGAAGAAGGAAACCAGCGTCGCTGACGTGTTTTCCCTCTACCGGCTGGTGGAAGAGGGCGAAGGCTACGAGGCCGAGCCCGTGCCCCTGGAAGGCAGCTTTTTGGCGGCCCAGGGCTTCCTCAACGATTTCAACGAGCTCTATACCTATTACAAGAACACCCGCCTGCTGCAGCTGGCGATCCGTGACGGCAAGCTGCTGGCAAGTTTCCAGATCGGCGAGCGGGTCACCGATGTGCGGGTGTTCCGCTGGTCGATCTCGGTGGACGGGCGTGATGTCCGTTACATCGACAACCGTGGCGAGCGGGATATCGCCCTGCCGGCACCCTTCGATTTCGAATGGAAGAAAGCCACCCGCGAGATGGTGGTCGAAGGCCGCTTTCCGCACCTGAACATCCTCGACACGGTGTTCGTCGAGACCATCGGCGGCGACCTGACCATCAAGGTCGAGAACAACACCGAATCGGGCCTGGGCATCTACCGCGAAGAGGTGCTGGACAAGACCCAGTCCCTGGACGACTCGCAGATCGAATTCGCCCGCCTGGGCAGCCTAATCCTGCTCAAGGTCTTGCCGTACCGCGAAGAGCAGTGGCGCTACCTGGTGTTCAACAGCCTGACTCGCCAGGTGGAGCGCATCGACGCCATCGGCCTGGCCTGTGTGCAGTTGCCGGAGGACCACGGGATCATCTTCCCCGGCGGCTACTACCTGCAAAGCGGCGAGTACAAGACCTTCGAGCAGTCCATGGAGGGCATGCGCTACAAGCGCTCTGTGCGCTCGCCCAACGGTGAAGATGTGCAGTACATCTTCTACCACCCGGAGCAGGGCCGCTCGGTGCTGCTGACCTACAACATGATCAACCGCCAGTTGCAGAACCCGCTGTTCGGCCACGGCTACGCGCGGCTGGAAGACGGGCGCATGGTGATCTTCGCCGCCGAGGGCGACGAGCCGACCCGGGTCCACCCGATGCAGGTCTGGCAGACACCGTTCTTCACCGAGGAGTACGCCGCGCGGCAGCCGACCCGCAGCGGTTTCCTCGGGCGCATCGGCAACGCCGAACTGGTGCGCAGCGTTTCCGATCTCTATGACCTGTGCCGCGAGATCGACACCCCGGCGGTGTCGGTGCAGCGCTACTCGCTGCTGTGCCAGAACACCCGTCGGCTGTTCGATGTGTACCACTGGCTGGGCAGCGACGAGCTGGACGGCCTGGCGCCGCTGCTGCGGGAAGTGGCGTCCACGTCGGAGCTGGTGCTGGACGAATACGAGAAGGTCGAAAGCATCCGCCGCCAGTCGGACCAGGCCATGGTGGCCGCGGAGGCCAAGCAGAAAGCCCTGCTGGACAGCCTGCTGGTGGACAGCTGGGACCAGGTGCAGAGCTTCGTCGATGCGCTGAACGGCATCACCACCCAGCGCGGCCTGCTGCTGACCATTCGCGACTACCGCTACATCGACGTGGCGCGCATCGACGCCATGGAAGCCGCGCTGCTCAAGGCCCAGGAACGCACTGCCGCCGGCACCGCGACCTTCCTTGCCAGCGAGCAGGCCCTGCAACCCTTCGTCACCCAGCTCGAAACCCTGGACGCCCAGGCGCAGAAAGCCGAAACCGTGGCCCAGCTCAGCGAGCCCCTGGGCGCTCTGCAAGCCATGGCCGGGGACCTGGACATGCTGTCGAGCCTGATGGCCTCGTTGCAGATCGACGACGCCACCCAGCGCACCCGCATCATCGAATCCATCTCGCAGATCTACGCCCGCCTGAACCAGGCCAAGGCCCGCGCCGAACAACGGCGTAAGGCCCTGGGCTCGATCGAGACCGTGGCCCAGTTCGGCGCCCAGTTCAAACTCTTCAGCCAGGGCATCACCAACGCCCTGGCCCAGGCCCAGGACCCCGAGCGTTGCGACGAGCAGCTGTCGCGCTTGCTGGTGCAGTTGGAGGAACTGGAAAGCCGTTTCGGCGATCACGAACAGTTCCTCGGCGACATCCTCGGCAAGCGCGAGGAGTTGCTGGAAACCTTCGAGGCCCACAAGCAATCGCTGCTCGACGAGCGCCAGCGCAAGGCCCAGGGCCTGCTGGATGCCGCGCGGCGGATTCTCGACAGCCTCGGTCGGCGCACCGCCAAGTTCACCCAGGCCGAAGAGCTCAATGCGTTCTTCGCCGCCGACCCGCTGATCCTCAAGCTGCGGGAGCTGGCCGAGCGCTTGCGCGAGCTCAAGGACAGCGTCAAGGCCGACGATGTCGAGTCGCGCCTCAAGGGCGCCCGGGACCAGGCCGTGCGTGCCCTGCGCGACAAGACCGAGCTGTTCGAAGAGGGCGGCAACGTCATCAAGCTGGGGCCGCGCCACCGCTTCAGCGTCAACACCCAGGAGCTGGACCTGACCCTGATGCCCCGGGGCGATGAGCTGCACCTGCACCTCACCGGCACGGATTTCCTCGAACCCCTGCGCGACCCCGAGCTGGAGGCCCTGCGGGACTTCTGGCAGGTGGCCCTGGAGTCGGAATCGGCCCAGTTGTACCGCGCCGAATACCTGGCCGGGCAAGTGCTGGACGCCGCCGATCGGGGCGAGGAAGGCCTGAGCCTGGAAAGCCTGAAACCCTTGCTGGCGCACCCTGAAGAACTGGCGCGGGTGATCCGCGACTTTGCCGCGCCGCGCTACAAGGAAGGCTACGAGAAGGGCATCCACGACCACGACGCCGCAGCGATCCTCCTGCAACTGCTGCCCCTGCGCGACAGCGCCGGCCTGTTGCGTTTCGGCGCGGCTGCCCGTGCCTTTGCCTGCCTCTACTGGGATCGCCAGCAGGAACAGCCGCAACCTCGGCAATGGGTGGAACGTGCCCGTACCAGCCGGCATATCCAGCAACTGTTCGGGCGTCGTGAAGGCTTGCTGCAATTGCAGGAGGAAATCCTCGTGGCGCTGGGTGACTGGCATCAGCAGCACGCCTTCACCTTGGCCGCGGAGCTGTTGCCGGAGGCTGCCGAGTACCTGGTTCAGGAACTGGCCGCAGAACGCATCGAATTCACCTTCAGCAAATACGCCAAGCAGCTGCAGGAAGCCCTGACCCTGCGTCTGCAGGGCGCGCGGATGTGGGACGACTACCAGCAGGCCCTGGCGCGGCTGGTGGAACGGCCTGCTGCACAGTGGGCATTGACCGAGAACTGGCTCTCGGCCCTGTGCGCCGAGGGCGAGTTCGCCGAGTGGGCCGACTACGTGCCCGAGGCGGTGGCCCTGTCGCTGCTGCGGGAAGACTTTGTCAAGCGCATCACCGAAGTCGATCTGCGGTTCAAGGTCGACAACCTGATGGGCGAACACCCGCGCATCCAGGAGCGCAGCCTGTCACTCACCGTGGACGGCTTCTTCGCTCGCCTGCGGGCTCACCGCGAACAATTC
This sequence comes from Pseudomonas sp. NFPP25, assembly GCF_900116505.1. Taxonomy (NCBI): domain Bacteria; kingdom Pseudomonadati; phylum Pseudomonadota; class Gammaproteobacteria; order Pseudomonadales; family Pseudomonadaceae; genus Pseudomonas; species Pseudomonas sp. NFPP25. Next base: position 420,729 of record NZ_FPBG01000003.1, read on the forward strand.
CTGCCTGGCCTGCAGCGTTACCAGAGCCTGCGCCAGGGCATCATCAGCCGCGAACGCTCGGCCCTGCGCCTGAGCGAATTCAAGCCGCGGCCGCTGAGCTCGTTCGTGCGCAACAAGCTGATCAACGATGTGTACCTGGGCTTTATCGGCGACAACCTGGCCAAGCAGATGGGCACCGTGGGCGAGAACAAGCGCACCGACCTGATGGGCCTGTTGATGCTGATTTCGCCACCGGGCTACGGCAAGACCACCCTGATGGAGTACGTGGCGCACCGCCTGGGCCTGATCTTCATGAAGATCAACGGCCCGGCCCTGGGGCACCAGGTCCGTTCCCTGGACCCGGCCCAGGCGCCGGACGCCACTTCGCGCCAGGAGCTGGAGAAGCTCAACCTGGCCCTGGAGATGGGCAACAACGTGATGCTCTATGTCGACGACATCCAGCACACCCACCCGGAATTCCTGCAGAAGTTCATCTCGCTGTGCGACGGCACCCGGCGCATCGAAGGCGTGTGGAAAGGCCGCACCAAGACCTACGACATGCGCGGCAAGAAGTTCTGCGTGGTGATGTCGGGCAACCCGTATACCGAGTCCGGCGAAGTGTTCAAGATCCCCGACATGCTGGCCAACCGGGCCGACATCTATAACCTCGGCGACACCCTGGGGGGCATGCAGGACGCCTTCGCCCTGAGCTACATCGAAAACGGCCTCACCTCCAACCCGGTGCTGGCGCCACTGGCCACCCGCGACATGGCGGACGTCTACCGCTTCGTCGCCAAGGCCGAGGGCAAGGCCTTCTCCAGCAACGAGCTGAGCCACAGCTACAGCGGTGCCGAGATCAACGAGATCACCACCACCCTGCAACGCCTGATGCAGGTGCGCGATGTGGTGCTGCGGGTCAACCAGCAGTACATCGCCAGCGCCGCCCAGGCCGACCAGTACCGCAGTGAGCCGCCGTTCAAGCTGCAGGGCAGCTACCGCAACATGAACAAGATGGCCGAGAAGATCTCGGCGGTGATGAACGATGCCGAGCTCCTGCAACTCTTGGCCGACCACTACCAGGGCGAATCCCAGCTGCTGACCACCGGCGCCGAAGAGAACCTGCTCAAGCTCGCCGAGCTGCGCGGTAACCAGACCCCGGAGCAGAGCGAGCGCTGGACCCAGATCAAGCGCGACTTCGTGCGCAACCGTTCCATGGGCGGCAGCGACAGCGATGTCGGTACCCGCGTCGTGGCCCAGCTCAACGATCTGGTGGAAGGCGTGCGCGGCCTGGCCCGGCCCGCGCCGCAGCAAGGCATGCGTGAAGTGCTGGAGAACCTCTCCGAGCACCTGGAGCAGAGTTTCCTGCCGCTGCTCAAGGTCATGCACAAGAAGATCGATGTCGACCTGCACAGCCACCAGCGCATTGGCGACATTGCCACGCGCCTCGACGAACTGAGCCAGATGCTCAGTAACGGCGAGGTTCCGACCCTCAAGGACTCCCAACCGTAGGAGCCGGCTTGCCGGCGAACAGCCAAGGATCACGACATGGATTTTGCCCACCTGGACCAGCAACTGCGCGACAGCGTGCTGGACTTGAAACTGAGCAACGAAGAGCGGGACGAGCTGCGCCAGCTGGGCAGCGAACTGGGCCAGGACCAGGTGCGCTACATGCGTAACCGCGCCTTTGACCTGGTGCGCGAGCTGGCGCTGGCGGACAGCGTCAATGTGCTGCCGGCGTTGAAGTGGCTGGAACAAGTGATCAAGACCCTGGACGCCAACAGCGCCCCGGTGCGGGACATGGCCAGCGCCCACTTCAGCCCCGGCGAAGACTGCCGGCGCAAGATCCGCGACCTGTGCCGCCAGGCCCGAATCTCGGTGGATATCTGCGTGTTCACCATTTCCGACGATCAACTGAGCGACGAAATTCGCGCCTGCCACCAGCGCGGCGTGGCCGTACGGGTGATCAGCGACAGTGAAAAGCAGTTCGATGTCGGCAGCGATATCGCCGCGCTGCGCGAGGCCGGGGTGCCGGTGCGGATCGACGACACGCCGTTCCACATGCACCACAAGTTCGCCGTATTCGATGGCCGGACCCTGCTCAACGGCAGCTTCAACTGGACCCGCAGCGCCACCACCGGCAATGAGGAAAACCTGCTGGTGATCGACCACCCGCAACTGGTGGCCAGTTATCTCAAGGAGTTCAACGAACTCTGGAGCCGCTACGCGCCGCGTTAAGGCGTGCAGCGGCGGGCCTTGACGCTGCCTCAGGCGGCGTTCGGCTGGCCCCAGGCGCTCTCGGCGGCCAGGTGGTCGATCAACTTCTGGCACAGCCCTTGGGCTTTTTCCGTGGCGCTCTGGCGCAGGGTTTCCAGGGCCTGGTGCAACTGTTGCACCGGGTTTTCGCCGATAAACAGGTTGCTCGGTTCCAGCCCGGCAATCGCCTCGTCGAAGCGTTGCTCGTGAATGTGCTTGAGCACCATGGCCTGGCTCAACTGGTGGGTGTAGGCCGCCTGCTGCTCCAGGCGAGCTTTCAGTTCGACAGCCTTTGCCTGGTCGTCGATGTAGACGTAGCTCAGCGCCAGCTGTTCCAGGAAGAAGTTTTTTTCCGCTGGATCCAGAGGCGCATTCTGACTGTCGTCGAGGGCTTGCACGGCCTGGTCCAGCAGTTCACCGGCTTGCCGGGTCTGCTCCAGGTCGTGCAGCAGCTTGGCCTGCAAGGCCAGTTTCATCGGTCGATCGGCGTATTCGAGCTGGGTGTTGAGGCGCGCCATTTCCTCCAGATTGTTGCGGATCAGCCAGCTGTCGCGGCGCAGGCGCGGCAGGGCGGCCTGCACCCGCAGTTGGGTTTCCAGGATCAGCAGGCGCAACCACGGCCATTGCTCATCGCCACGCAAGGTCTCCAGTGCCAACAAGGCTTGCTCCAGCAGATGGGCGCACCATTGCGAGTGTTCCTCGACGTAGGTCCCCCACAGACAGACCAGGCACCAGATACGCTGCGAGGGCGAAACGGCGCAGGCCTGCAAGGCCGCCTCGGCCTCGGCCATTTCATTGCGCCCGACATGCCAGTTCAGCAGGCTCAACAGCAGCTCGCTGGCGTAGCTTTCCGGCACCTGGGCGATCAGTCGTGGAGCCAGATCCGGGCGGTTGGCGTCCAGGATCAGCTTGAGCAACGGCGGGAAACTGAAGTAGTCGTCAGGCTCGGGGTTCTGCGCCAGCAGTTCGAACCCGGTATCGAACTCCCCGGTTTCCATGAGCAAGGTCACGACGATGATCTGGGCCGATCCGGGCAACTGCGCGGCCATGGCCGGGAACTGCGCGTCCTGCCCCTGGGCGCGGTACTCGCGCAGGGTCTGTTCCACTTCATGCAGGTCCAGTTCATTGGCCGGCTGCTTCAGCAGCAGTTGCCAGGCCAGGCCGATGCTGATGGCGGCTTTGTCGGCCAGGCCCAAGCTGCGTTGCAGGGCAGCCAACTGCCGATGATCGCTGGCGGAGTCCTGGCTCAATTGCTCGACACCGAAGGTCACCAGCAAGGCGCGGGCCTGCTCGTGTTCACCGCTGGCCACCAGCAGTGGTATGCGCAGCATGGGCGCTGACGGCAGGGGTTGATGCAGGCGCTCCAGCAGGCTTAGAACAGCCTGCGGGCCGTCCTTGTCGAGCAGGGTTTCGAGCAGTTGGTTCAGGGCCATGGGCTGGTAGGTTTCATCGAGTTCGGCCAGGACCTCCAGGGCCTGTTCCTGGTCGCCTTGTCGGTACAGCGCCGCAGGAATCTGCATCAGCCCCAGTTGCCGGGCTTTGCCCGTCAGACGCTGGGCCAGTTGCAAGCCCACTTGCGGTTCGATGGCGCTCAGGTGCGCCGCGCGATTGATCTGCGCTGCCTCGTCCAGGGTGATGCCCAGGTCATTGCCGGCGCTGCGCTTGTTGGCATAGACCACCAGTAGCGTTATCACGCCGGTAATCAGCAGCAGGATGACAAGTACTTCCATGATGAATCTTCCTCGGGTGCGGCTGTTGGCCGGTGACGCGCCCCGCCAAGGGCGCGCAACCGGGGGGGCGTCAGTTGGTCTGGGAACTGAGCCAGATCTGGCCGTTGGCGATGCGCGCCATCAGCTGCTGTTTCAGCTCGCCGGCACGTTCGGGGGCACGCTGCTGCAGGTCTTCCAGGGCCTGGTACAGCAGCGACAGGGGCTTCTTGTCACTGAGCAGGATGCCCAGGTTCAGGCCCTCGATGGCCTGGGCGTAACGCTGATGCTGGATATGGTTGAGCAGCAGTTCCTCTTCCAGGATGCGACTGCCCGAATCCTCGGCGTTGAGCCGGTCCTGCAGGGCCTGGGCCTGTTGTACATCGTCGATGCTCAGGTAGGCGCTGGCGATGTCCTCCAGGTAGAAGCGGGCGTCCATCTCATCCACATCCGGCAGCGGCTCGCCATCCAGTAGCTGCACCGCCTGCTCCAGCAGGGACCTGGCCTGGGCGGTCTGGTCCAGGGCGTGCAGCAGCTTGGCTTGGTCGCACAGATGCAGCAATTGCTCGTCACCGGGCATCTGCTGGCGCAGGCGGTGCATTTCCTCGATGCTGCTGCGCACCAGCCAGCTGTCCCGGCGATGAGCTGGCAGGTGGCTTTGCATCAGTAGCTGGGTTTGCAGGGCCTGCATGCGCAAGCTGTTGTAGAACTCATGTTCATTCCTGTAGCCGTCGATCAGTTGCAGGGCCTGGGTCAGCAGGGCTGTGGTCCATTGCGGCTGCGCCTGGTGCAACTCATCGCAGAGGTTGAGCATCAGCCCCGGACGCTGCGACTCGTGGCTGGCTCGCGCCTGCAGCAGGGCCTCGGCTTCGGCGGTCTGGCCCTGGGCCGCCAGATGGCTGAGCAGTTGCAGCAGCACGCTGTGCTGGTGCATCTCGGGGGTCAGGTCCAGCAGGCGCAGGGCGGTTTCGGTTGTCTGGCGTTTCAGGGCCGAGTCCATCAGGTCGCTGTAGGTCGAGGAGTAGAGGGTGCCGTTGTCGGCCAGCAAGCTGAAGGCCGGCTCCACCTGGCCGGCATCGAACAGCGCGATCAGCGCCTGCACCTGTTCCTCGGCCGGCAGTTCGGCCGAGTGGGCCAGAATCCGCTCGGCATGCCCTTGGGTGGCGAAGGCGTCGAAAAGGCTGCGCAGCACAGTGTGATAGCGCTCCTGCCCGGGTTGCTGGAAGCTCGCCCAGGCCTGTTCGAGGCTGATCAGCGCGGCGTCTTGCATGCCCGCCTGAAATTGCAGGCGCGACAGCATCAGCAGATTGCCGATGCTCTGGCGTTCATGGGCCGCAGGGTTTTTCGGGTCGCCGAGCTCGCCGATCAGGGCCAGGGCGCGCGCCTGTTCACCGCGGGCCTGGAGGATTGGCACCTGCAGCAGCGGCCAGCTGGGCAGGGATTCGCCCCAGTGCTCCAGGAGCTCCAGGCAGGCCTGGGTATCCTGGCTGTCGAGCAGCGTTTCAATCAGGGTATTGAGCACGTATTCCCGAGCGTGAGGCGGCAGTTGCTGGTAGATCGCCGTGGCCTGGGCCTTGTGCCCAGCCACATAGAGCTCGCTGGCCACCAGTTGCAGGGCCAACTGCTGCGCCTCGCCCTCTGGCAGTTGCAGCGCCAGTTCTAGGGCCAGTTGCGGCTCGGCCTTGCTCATCAGCAGGGTCTGATTGATCTGGGCGGTGAGGTTGCCGGTCTGTTCCAGGTATTGCTGTTGGTCGGCGGATTTCTGGCGCAAGTACAGGATCAGTGCGATGAACAGCAGCACGATGACGAGCAGGATGACAAAGAGGGTCATGGACGTCCTTTTCTATTGAACAGCGGCTCTGGCGCGGTGCGCGTCAGCCGGTTTGCGCGGGGTTATAAAGCCATGGTCACGGGCTGGCAACCGACTTTACCCAGCCAATGCGTTTCAGCGGATGTCATCCAGGACAGGGGTGGCCCGGTCAGCGGTCGGGCAGGGCGGCGGGTTTCGGGTTAGACTTGCCGCCTTTTCGCACATTCAAGAAGCCCGCACATGGCCCAGCCGTCCACCACCTACAAATTCGAACTGAACCTGACCGACCTCGATCGTGGGGTCTATGAAAGCGTCAAGCAGACCATCGCCCGTCACCCTTCGGAAACCGAAGAGCGCATGACCGTACGGCTGCTGGCCTACGCCTTCTGGTACAACGAGCACCTGTCGTTCGGTCGGGGTCTGTCGGACGTGGATGAACCCGCCCTGTGGGAAAAGAGCCTGGACGACCGCGTCCTGCACTGGATCGAAGTCGGCCAGCCGGACGCCGATCGCCTGACCTGGTGCTCGCGCCGCACCGAACGCACCAGCCTCCTGGCCTACGGCAGCCTGCGGGTCTGGCAGACCCGGGTGCTGGACGCGGTGAAGAACCTGAAGAACCTCAACATCGCCGGCGTGCCCCAGGAAGTCCTCGAGACCCTGGCCAAGGACATGCCGCGCGTCATCAAGTGGGACGTGATGATCAGCGAAGGCACGATCTTCGTCACCGATGATCGCGGCCAGCACGAAGTGCAGCTGGAATGGCTGCTGGGCGAGCGCGGCTGATCGCCCGCTCTGCCCCTGAACGATCCACCGTCCCCCCAGAGAAGTTGCTGTTAGCCCATGCGTATCGAACCCCGTGAGTTGCCCGCCGTCCTGCCCTTTCTCGGCGATCTGCCGCCGCTGCTGACCCGCCTCTACGCCGCCCGTGGCGTGCAGTCGGTGGAGGAGCTGGACAAGAGCCTGGCGCGGCTGATCCCGTATCAGCAGCTCAAGGGCATCGATGCCGCGGTGGACCTGCTGGTGACCGCCCTGGACCAGCGCCAGCGCATCCTCATCGTCGGCGACTTCGACGCCGACGGCGCCACCGCCAGCACCGTGGGCCTGCTGGGCCTGCGCCTGCTGGGCGCGGCCCATGTCGATTACCTGGTACCCAACCGCTTTGAATACGGCTACGGCCTGACCCCGGAAATCGTCGCCGTGGCCCTGCAGCGCGAACCGCAGTTGCTGATCACCGTGGACAACGGCATCTCCAGTGTCGAGGGCGTGGCGGCGGCCAAGGCAGCAGGCTTGCAAGTGCTGGTCACCGACCACCACTTGCCCGGTCATGAACTGCCGGCGGCGGACGCCATCGTCAACCCCAACCAGCCGGGCTGCGAGTTCCCCAGCAAGACCCTGGCCGGGGTCGGGGTGATCTTCTATGTGCTGATGGCCCTGCGCGCACGCCTGCGCAGCCTGGGGCGCTATGAAACCCGGCCGCAGCCGAACATCGGCGAGCTGCTGGACCTGGTGGCCCTGGGCAGCGTGGCGGACGTGGTGCCCCTGGACGCCAACAACCGCATCCTGGTGCACCAGGGCCTGGAGCGGATTCGCGCCGGTCGCGCGCGGCCGGGGCTCAAGGCGATTCTCGAAGTGGCCAAGCGTGATCATTCGCGCATCACCTCCACCGACCTGGGCTTTATCCTCGGCCCGCGGCTCAACGCCGCCGGGCGCCTGGACGACATGAGCCTGGGTATCGAGTGCCTGCTCAGCGACGACGTTTCCGCCGCTCGGGCCATGGCCGCCCAGCTGGACGAACTGAACCAGGACCGCAAATCCATCGAGCAGGGCATGCAGCGCGAAGCACTGGCCCAGCTCAAGGAGCTGCCGGTGGAGTCGATGCCGTTCGGCCTGTGCCTGTTCGACGCCGACTGGCACCAGGGGGTGATCGGGATTCTCGCCTCGCGCCTGAAAGAGCGTTACCACCGGCCGACCATCGCCTTTGCCGATGCCGGCGACGGCATGCTCAAGGGTTCGGCGCGCTCGGTGCCGGGCTTCCATATCCGTGACGCCCTGGACGCCGTGGCCGCGCGCCATCCACAACTGATCAGCAAGTTCGGCGGCCACGCCATGGCCGCCGGCCTGTCGCTGCCGGAGCAGAACTTCCCGGCCTTTGCCGAGGCCTTCGACGAAGAAGTGCGGCGCCAGCTGCGCGAAGAAGACCTCACCGGGCGCCTGCTGTCGGACGGCACCCTGGCCGTGGAAGAGTTCCACCTGGAACTGGCCCGCGCCCTGCGCCACGCCGGCCCCTGGGGCCAGCATTTCCCCGAGCCGATGTTCCATGGCGTGTTCGAACTGGTGGAGCAGCGCATCGTTGGCGAACGCCACCTGAAAGTGGTGCTGCGCAGCGAATGCGGCTCGCTGAAGCTGGACGGCATTGCCTTCGGCATCGACCGCGAAGTCTGGCCCAACCCGACCATCCGCTGGGTGGAGCTGGCCTACAAACTCGACCTCAACGAGTTCCGTGGCCAGGAAACCGTGCAGTTGATGATTGCCCACATCGAACCGCGCTGACCTACGAAAGGGCGCCGGGCCTTGCCTTGTGCGTCCTCACCACCTTCCCCCGCCTCTGCTGGCAACCCCTGTAGCCGCTGCCTAGCCTGTGGCGAGGCTGCGAAAAGGCCCGCAGGGCCTTGCCGGCAATCTTGCGCCGACCTCTGAGGGCCTTTGAAGCCCCACGTCTGCTACGCAGCCGATCGCAGCCTGCGGCAGCGGCTACAAGGGGAGCAGCGCCTTTTTTGCCCGGGCACGCATCAGGAACCCTGCCGGCGACAGTGTTGTCGACTAGTCTCTAAGCACTGTCTGATTGGCCTTGTGACCTTTTGTCATTCTTCTACCCGCGGGGGCGGGCGCTTCACTTCGCAGTCACTCGTCGACCGTTCAAACAGAACCCTGGAGCCTGACCATTGACCGAGAGGTGCCCCATGAGTCTGCTGCTTGAACCCTATACCCTGCGTCAACTGACCCTTCTCAACCGCATCGCCGTGTCGCCCATGTGCCAGTACTCGTCGGTGGACGGGTTGGCCAACGACTGGCACCTGGTGCACCTGGGCAGCCGCGCCGTCGGCGGCGCCGGGTTGATCTTCACCGAGGCCACGGCGGTTACCGCCGAAGGCCGGATCACCGCCCAGGACCTGGGCCTGTGGAACGACGCGCAGATCGAACCCTTGCAGCGCATCACCCGTTTCATCACCGCCCAGGGCGCGGTGGCGGGTATCCAGCTGGCCCATGCCGGGCGCAAGGCCAGTACTCATCGGCCCTGGCTCGGCAAGTCTGGCAGCGTCAAGCCCGAGGACGGCGGCTGGGTGCCGGTGGGGCCCTCGCGGATTGCCTTCGACCCGCAGCACACACCGCCGACCCAGCTCGATGAAGGGCAGATCGGCGAAGTCATCCAGGCCTTCGTCGCGGCCGCCAAACGCGCGCTGGAGGCCGGTTTCAAGGTGGTGGAAGTGCATGCTGCCCATGGCTACCTGCTGCATCAGTTCCTCTCGCCCCTGAGCAACCAGCGGCAGGACCAATACGGCGGTTCGTTCGAGAACCGCATTCGCCTGGTGCTGCAGGTGACCGAAGCGGTACGCGCGGTGTGGCCCGAGGAGCTGCCGCTGTTCGTGCGGGTGTCGGCCACCGATTGGGTGGAAGACGGCTGGAACCCGGACGAGACCGTGGAGCTGGCGCGGCGCCTCAAGGACCTGGGGGTGGATTTGATCGATGTGTCGTCCGGAGGCACCGCGGCCAATGCCGAGATTCCCACCGGGCCGGGTTATCAGACGCGCTTTGCCGAGCGAGTGCGCAAGGAGTCGGGGATTGCCACCGGGACCGTGGGGATGATCACCGAACCGGCCCAGGCGGAGCATATTTTGCGTACCTGTCAGGCGGACATCATCTTTCTCGCCCGTGAGCTGTTGCGTGATCCTTACTGGCCGCTGCATGCCGATGACGACCTGGGCGGGCGCAAGGCGATCTGGCCGGCCCAGTACCAGCGGGCGACCCACAGGGACCAGCCGATTCATGAGTCGGATTTGCGCGATTAGGCTTTTGCCGATGTAAAAAAAACGGCCCGTGCGGGCCGTTTTTTGTGCCTGGCTTCAGGCTGCCTTCGCTGGCAAGCCAGCTTCTACGCAGGCGGTACGATCTGTAGGAGCCGGCTTGCCGGCGAAGAGGCCCGTAGGGCGGGCCGGGGCTGGCAGCGGGTCACGGGTATTTGCGTTTGTCCGGCGCCGGCGGGAAGTACTGGTACAGCCAGGTCTCGCTCAGGGTACGGTCGTTGGTGCGGATGAACAGCCGCAGTTCCACCGGTTCGACGCTGTCGTTGGTGGGGAACCAGTCGAAGGTGATGCGATAGCCCTTGATCTCGTCCAGCACCAGCACGTTGAAGTCCTTGACCTCGCCGTTAGACGCGGTGACCACCGGCTCGATGCCAGTGCCCGCTGGCAGGCGGTCGAGGCCGCCGCCGGTGAAGTCCACGGCAAAGCGCCGCGCCCAGACTTCCGGGTAATGCTCGCCCGGGGCCCAGCCTTCGACGAAACCGCCCATGCCGGAGCGGGTGGCGTGTACTCGCGCCAGGGGCGTGCCCACGGGCGGCAGGGCGCTCCAGTAGAGTTTGTAGCCGTAGTTCAGCGAGTCCCCGGCGGCCACCGGTTTTTTCGGGGTCCAGAAGGCCACGATGTTGTCCAGGGTTTCGCCGGTGGTGGGGATTTCCAGCAGGTCGATGCTGCCTTCGCCCCAGGCAGTGGTGGGCTCGACCCACAGGCTCGGGCGGCGGCTGTACCAGTCCACGGTGTCCTGGTAGCTGGCGAACTCGTGGTCGGTCTGCACCAGGCCGAAGCCTTTCGGGTCCTTGTCGGCGAAAGCGTTGAATTGCAGGTTCGCCGGGTTGTTCAGCGGGCGGCAGATCCACTCGCCATTGCCGCGCCACATGGCCAGGCGGTCGGAGTCGTGGATCTGCGGGTGGATGGTGTCGCACATGCGCCGCTCATGGGTGCCGCAGCTGAACATGCTGGTCATCGGTGCAATGCCCAGTTGCTCGATGGCGGTGCGGGCATTGATGTGGGCGTCGACGTCCATCACCACGCGTTCGGCCTGGCAGTCGATGTCGAAACGGTAGGCACCGGTGGCGCTCGGCGAGTCCAGCAGGGCGTAGACCACGAAGCGGGTGCTGTCCTTGTCCGGGGTCTCGAACCAGAACTGGGTGAAGTCGGGGAACTCCTCGCGGCGCTTGGCGTAGGTGTCGATGGCCAGGCCACGGGCCGAGAGGCCGTACTGGCCGGTGGCGTCCACTGCGCGGAAGTAGCTGGCACCAAGGAAGGACACCACGTCGTGCTTGTCCAGTTCCGGGGCCTTGAACAGCTTGAACCCGGCAAAGCCCAGGTCGCCCTTGAGCTGGGCGGTGTCGACGCTGGTGTTCTGGTAGTTGAACAGTGGCGGGCGGAAGTGCACCTCCCGCGCCTGGCGGGTCTTGGGGTCGACACTGTGCATGCGCACCGGCTGCTTGAAGCCCATGCCGACGTGGAAGAACTGCACGTCCAACTGCCCGTTCAACTCGTTCCACAGCGAGTGCTTGCTGTCGTACTGGATGGCGTTGAAGTTCTGCGGGGTCATCTTCGCCAGGGTGGGCGGCAACACCTGCTTGGTGTCCACGTACTGGCTGGCGGCAAGTTGCTTGGCCTGGGCCTTGAGCTGCTCGAAATCGAACGCCTGGGCCTGGCCATCAGCGGCGCCGGCCCAGGCGCGGGCGGCCAGCAGGCCGCTGGCCGAGAGGCCGGTATAGGCCGCCAGGGCCATGGAGGCTTTGAGGAGATTCCTGCGGTGCATGGTTGAACCTTGATCAGAGAAAGATCCCAAGCCGTTCCTGGCTGCGTGGGGGGATCGCGAGGGGTGGTTCGGTCATGCCATCGGCCAAACGCAACGGACTATAAACAGACGCCGGATAGAATAAACGGTTCGCCAGGGGCAGAAAAATGATTAGCTTGTGTCCATTGGTAACCGCCCGATCCCCTTCAGGAACTGCTCCCATGCTGCACCCGCGCTTGCTCGGCGAAGACGATATCCCCTTGCTCAAATGGATCGACCGCGCCGAGGTCATCGATGAGTTCTACCGCCTGTGCAATGGGCAATTGAGCTGCTACGCCCAGCATGAAGTGGTGCAGGGCTGGCCGGAGGGCGAGGCCGAGCATGATGCATTGATCTTGCAGCAGTGTTACCGGCGTGGCGGTTGGCTGTACGGGGTGTTCGACGGCCCGGCGCTGGTGGCCGCGGTGGTGGTGGATTGCCTGCCGATCGCCTGTGCCGGGCTGGATCTGCGGCAATTGAAGTTCCTCCATGTGAGCCAGGCCTATCGCGGCCTTGGCCTGGGCCGGCAGTTGTTTGCCCTGGCCCGGGAGCAGGCCCTGGTCCTGGGGGGGCAGGGCTTGTATGTGTCAGCCACGCCGTCGCGGCATACGGTGGATTTCTATATGCGCCTGGGCTGCGAACTGCTGGCCACGCCCGACCCGCAACTGCTGCGCATCGAGCCCGAGGACATCCACCTGTACCTGCGCCTGGCCTAGGCCGCCAGGCGCTTGCGCCAGCTTGGCCAGGCCGCGATGGTCACGGCCCGCAGCAGCCACTCGCAGGGGCCGTACTGGTGGCTGCGCAACCACAGGGTGCTGAGCTGCATCTGCAGCAGGTAGATGGCAACCACCAGCAGCACAATCCACAGCGGCGGCAAGTGGTTGACCAGCCCCAGCCCGTAGCCGGTGAACAGCAGCCCCAGAATCAGCGATTGCAGCAGGTAGTTGCTCAGGGACATGCGCCCCAGTGGCGCCAGCCGTCGGCACAGGCGTTGGCCCGGGGCCGAGCCGAAGGCCTTGAGCAGCAGCATGGCGTAGCTGGCCGAGAGCAGTGGTGCGGTCAGTTGGCTGACGCCGTAGCCGAGCACTTCCAGGCCGCCGCCGGGCGCATAGGCCGCCCAGTAGCCGTAGAGCAGGGCGCCACCCAGGCCCAGCGGCAGGCTGATCCTCAGCAGCCGTGCCAGGTGCGGTTCGAAGGCGTAGGGCGCCACCAGCAGCTTGTTGCGCCCCGCCACATAGCCCAGCAGGAACATTGCCAGGGTGCAGGGGCCCTGCAGCAGCCACAGCGCCGAGGCGGTTTCCAGCAGATGCGAGGCGTTGTAGGCCAGGGTTTGCAGGGCGCTGCCGCTCAGGGCCAGGTCCTTGAGTACCGGCCCGTCATCGGCGGCGCCGGTGTAGAGGCCGGCCTCCAGCAGGGTGATGCCGAACAGCAGGAACAGCGCCGCCGTGCCGCTGATCAACAGTGCGGCCAGGGCCGCCGCCCAGCGGACCGACAAGCCGCGCAGAATCAGCAGGACCAGCCCCAGCACGGCGTACAGCGAGAGAATTTCGCCATAGAACAGCAGGGCGCCGTGGATCAGGCCGATCACCAGCAAGGCCAGTTGCCGGCGCAATATGCGCGGTACGAAGCGCTCCCCCGAGCGTTCGGCGGAGGTCATCTGCAAGGTGAAGCTATAGCCGAACAGGAACGAGAACAGCAGGTAGAACTTGGTCTCGAAGAACACCGACACCAGCCAGCGAACCAGGTGGTCAAGGCTACTGGCGTAGCCCGGGTTGCTCACCGACGAGGCGTAGTACGGATCGGCGAAGGACCAGATATTCACCGCCAGGATGCCCAGCAGGGCGAAACCGCGCAGGGCGTCCACCTGCTCCAGGCGCGCTGCTTGCGTCGCTCCGGAGGCCGTCATCTGCGGGGTACCGGCAACAGCGGTGATGAAAGCGAGGTACAGCGCATGGAACGGACCTCCGGGGTTGATCGAGCCAGAGTCTCAATTAACCCGATCAGGCCGGGGCGCAGCTATGGGGATTTTGTTAAAAAGCGTCAAGATGCGGGCTCAGCTTCCCGCCTGGGCGGGCGCTGAAGGTTCCAGGCACTGGGCGCCGCCGGCCGGCATCTCATTCTTTTTGCTCCACCAGGTCAGCGGCCAGAGGCTATGCAGGTCACCGCGCTTGAGTGCTTCCTGGTGACAGGCCAGGGCCCTGGGTCTGTCGGTGACGCCCCACTGGCCATCGGCATAGCCACTGCCCAGGTAGTAGAAGGCGCTGCCTGAATCCAGTTCTCTGGCGGTGCGCAGCACCAGCTCTTCGGACTTGCGCGGCTGCTGGCATTGGGTGATCGAGCCATCGCCGACTGGGTCGCAGTAGTACATGGACAGCATCAGCGCCGCCTCGGCATCGGTCTTGGCGTAGGGCAGCAGCAGTTCTTCCGGCTCCCCCGGCTTGAGCGCCGGGGCCATGCCCGAGTAGCCGAGGCTGACCGCCTGCACCGCGGCCTTGGGTGAGCCTTGGCGGGCGGCATCGAGCAGGATGCGTTGCCCGAGCTCGAAGAAGTACGCGGTCAGCGGGTACTGCTCGCGTCCGCCGTAGCCCAGGAACAGGTCAGCCTTGCGCATCTGTCGCTGCAGGGCGCTTTCGCCTGCGGGGGCGTTGTGTGTGAGCAATTCGTCCATGGACCATTGCTCGACGCGCACCAGTTGCCAGCAGGCACCCTGTTCAAAGACGAAGGCTTGCACCACATCGCCCAGGGGATCGTTGACCACCAGGGTATTGCCCTCCCAGAAGCTCTGCAGGCCAGCTTCGGCCTGGGCCTTGGGGGCGAGACGGGTCAGCAGGTGGTGGGTGTCGCCCGTGAGCTTGTAGCGCGCGGTGACTTCCCGGCCGCGCTCGTCAGTGATCGGCCGTTGCTCGACCAGTGGCACGGCAGTGAATGCCTGCTGCAGTTCCGGGCTGCTGGCAAAGGCCTGGGCAAAGACCTTCAGGTCGCTGGACGGGCAGGCAGGTGCGGCGGCGGCCTGGGCGGCGGCACCGAGCATCAGGCTCAGGGCGATCAGGTGCAAACAGCGACGGGGGGTGGGCATCGGCAGGGTCATCCGGGGGCGATACAGAACAGGCATGTGGGCAAGCAGGCTCATTGGCTTTGCGGGTCGCAATACAGCACCGAGCTGCCGGGAGTATGGCGGTCTTCGGTGAGCAGCGGGCGTTCCCGGCCATCACCGAAGAAGGCGGTTCCCAGACGCTGGCGCACGCTGTCGACACTGTCCTTGAGATACAGGGCGTGGACCGAGAACGGCCCGCGATAGGGAATCATCACCGCGCTGACTGCCAGGCCGTGGTACTGGTCGTCGACGCAATAGCGGGCGGCTTCGTCCAGCTCGCAGGGCTGCAGTTGGCGTTCGCTGAAGTACGCGCCCCGGGGCTGGTGGTCGCTGGCGTCCAGATAGACGTTTTCCATGGAGCAGTCGGCAAGCCCGGCGAACTGCTGCTCCAGGCTCATGGCCAGGCAGGGGCGGCCAATGATCAGCAGCACAAGCGCCAGCCAGAAGCGCGCAATTGGGGTGTTTCTACTGGGCATGCAACTGCTCCCCGGGCAGGCACAGCCGGCACAGACCCTGCGCCAGCCAGATCGCCAGCAATGGCGGCACGGTCATCAGGAAGCAATAGACGTAGCCGCGTATCGGATGGTCGGGAAACATTGCCCAGGCGGTGAACAGCGCCAGGGTGCCGATCAGGACCAGCTTGACCTTGAGCTGGGGCACCAAGACCTGCAGGAAGCTGACGACGATCAGCAGTTGCAGCAGCAGTTCCACCATCATCCCCAGACCGAAGCCCTTGGCGAGAGCGCCGAAGTGGCTGCGGTACACCGGTATGCCCCAGACATGGGCGTAATAGAACAGCAGCGGTGGCAGGCAATGGGGCGCCAGGCCGGTGAGGATTCGCGTCACCTGATAACGGCTGGCAGCGTCCAGGCTCATGGGCGGCACTCGCAGGCGGTGGCGGGGTTGTCACGGGGCATGGGCGCATCCTTGCTGCCGGAAGGTATGGGGTGAGTCCGGGCAGTGGCGCCGGTGCTTTTCAGGAGGCGGATAGTGCCGTAACTCGGGGCGCCAATCCAGTGGGGCGACGTCGGTGTTCCAGGCCGGGCAAAGCAACATTCAGAAGCACTATCGCCGCATCGACCCGGGCACTTCTCTCTAGGCTTACAGCCTTATGTGTCGACATGACACCTATTTTCCGGAGGCAGCAGATGAACACCCGTGGATTGCTCGATCAATTACTCAGGTCCGGCCAGGAAATGCTGCAGAACAAGGCAGGCGCAGCGCCGGCGGAGCACGGCAAGGGCTCGCAGGGCGGCCTCGGCGGCTTGCTCGGTGGCCAGTCCGGCGGCCTCGGTGGGCTGCTTTCCGGTGCCGGTGGCGGTGCCTTGGCAGCCGGGGCCATGGGCCTGCTGCTGGGCAACAAGAAGGCCCGCAAGTACGGCGGCAAGGCCTTGACCTACGGCGGTCTCGCGGCCCTCGGCGTGCTGGCCTACAAAGCCTACGGCAACTGGCAGGCGCAGCAGGGCGCCGCCCCGCGCAGCGAACCCCAGACCCTGGACCGCCTGCCGGCGCAGCAGGTGGAATTGCACAGCCAGGCGATCCTCAAGGCGCTGGTGGCGGCGGCCAAGGCCGACGGCCATGTGGACGAGCGCGAGCGGGCGCTGATCGAGGGCGAGTTCCGCAAGCTGGACAACGACCCGCAATTGCAGCAGTGGCTGCACAGTGAACTGAACAAGCCCCTGGACCCGGCGGATGTCGCCCGGGCCGCGAGCACGCCGGAAATGGCCGCGGAAATGTACCTGGCCAGCGTGATGCTGGTGGATGAAGAGCACTTCATGGAAAAAGCCTACCTGGACGAGCTGGCGCGCCAGTTGCAACTGGCGCCGGGGCTCAAGGCCGAACTGGAGAACCAGGTGCGCCAGAACAACCTCTGAAGCGGTGTTGGGAGTGCCGTTCGCCAGGGATGGCGGTTCTGCCGGGTGTATTTGCCGAATTGCCTTGGCTGGGGTGATAAAACTGCCGCTGAGCCGCCATCCAGAGCGGGTGCACAAATTTATCGAAAGTGCCAACCGTGGTGCTAAACCACCCATAAAACCTGCATCGTCCTCGGCTATACTCCCCACATTTTTGAATGGCCTCGAGGACTGACTGTGAAGAACTGGACGTTGCGCCAACGCATTTTGGCGAGCTTTGCGGTGATTATCGCCATCATGCTGTTGATGGTCGTCGTCTCGTACTCGCGGCTGTTGAAGATCGAATCCGGTGAAGAGCGCATGCGCAATGACGCGGTGCCCGGGGTCTATTTCAGTTCGATGATCCGCAGCGCCTGGGTCGACACCTACCTGCAGACCCAGGAAATCATCGGCCTCAAGCAGAATCAGGACATCAGCGCCGAGGACAAGGCGGACTTCAAGGCCTTCGAAGAACGCCTGCAGACCCAGATGACCAATTACAAGCAGACCATCAACAGCCGCGAGGACCAGAGCGAGTTCGATGCCTTCGAGAAGGATCTTCAAGAGTTCAACCGCATCCAGGCCGCCGTGCTCGATCTGCACCAGCGTCGCCAGGAGGCCGAGGCAATCCGCCTGTTCAATGAGCAACTGACCCCGGCCTGGACCGCCGGGCGGATGAAACTCAACGACATCATCAGCGAAAACAAGGCCGTGGCCGACTCCGCCACCGCCGCCATCGACGATGCAGTGGCCGCGGCCAAGGTCAGCATGGGCGTGTCGTTGCTGCTGGCGGTGCTGGCTGCCGGGCTCTGCGGCCTGCTGCTGATGCGCGCAATCATGGCGCCGATGAACCGCATCGTGAGCATTCTGGAAATCATGCGCACCGGTGACCTGAGCGGCCGCCTGAACCTGGACCGCAAGGACGAGTTCGGCGCCGTGGAAACCGGCTTCAACGACATGATGACCGAGCTCACCGCCCTGGTGTCCCAGGCCCAGCGCTCCTCGGTGCAGGTCACCACCTCGGTGACCGAGATCGCCGCCACCTCCAAGCAGCAACAGGCCACCGCCACCGAGACGGCCGCCACCACCACGGAAATCGGCGCCACCTCGCGGGAGATCGCCGCGACCTCCCGGGACCTGGTGCGCACCATGACTGAAGTGTCCAGCGCCGCCGACCAGGCCTCGGTGCTTGCCGGCTCCGGCCAGCAGGGCCTGGCGCGCATGGAAGACACCATGCACTCGGTGATGGGCGCGGCAGACCTGGTGAACGCCAAGCTGGCGATCCTCAACGAGAAGGCCGGCAACATCAACCAGGTGGTGGTGACCATCGTCAAGGTCGCCGACCAGACCAACCTGCTGTCGCTCAACGCCGCCATCGAGGCCGAGAAGGCCGGCGAGTACGGCCGTGGTTTTGCCGTGGTCGCCACTGAAGTGCGGCGCCTGGCGGATCAGACCGCAGTGGCCACCTATGACATCGAGCAGATGGTCCGTGAGATCCAGTCGGCGGTGTCGGCGGGGGTCATGGGCATGGACAAGTTTTCCGAGGAAGTGCGCCGCGGCATGGCCGAGGTGCAGCAGGTGGGTGAACAGCTGTCGCAGATCATCCATCAGGTCCAGGCCTTGGCTCCGCGGGTGTTGATGGTCAATGAGGGCATGCAGGCCCAGGCCACGGGTGCCGAGCAGATCAACCATGCCCTGGTGCAACTGGGGGATGCCAGCAGCCAGACCGTCGAGTCCCTGCGCCAGGCCAGCTTTGCCATTGACGAGCTGAGCCAGGTGGCGGTGGGGCTGCGCAGCGGCGTTTCGCGTTTCAAAGTCTGATGGATGAGCTCGCGCACAAGCGCAACGGCGCAACTGGTGCCAGGAATGCTCTGTTCCTGGTGTTCCGCATCGGCCAGGAGCGCTATGCGCTGCAGGCCGTGGATGTGGTGGAGGTGTTGCCGCGCCTGCAGCTCAAGCCCATTGCACAGGCGCCGTCCTGGGTGGCCGGGGTGTTTGCCTATCGCGGCGTGGTGGTGCCAGTCATCGACCTGTGCGAGCTGACCTTCGGCCGCCCGGCGCAGTTGCGCACCAGTACCCGGCTGGTGCTGGTGCACTACCGTGGCGATGCCGGGCAGCCGGCGCGGATTCTCGGGCTGTTGCTGGAGCAGGCCAACGACACCCTGCGCTGCGACCCGGCGCAGTTCCAGCCCTATGGCCTGGACAACTGCCAGGCGCCATACCTGGGGCCGGTGCGCGAAGACGCCCAGGGCCTGCTGCAATGGGTGCGGGTCGACGACCTGCTGCCTCTCAAGGTGCGTGAGCTGCTGTTTCCCGCCGTGCCCCTGGATCCGGCATCGCTTGAGGAGCCTCGATGAGCGAGGAGCAACGATTTTTCGATTTCCTCAAGGAACGTATCGGCCTGGATGTCGCCTCCGTGGGGCCGGCGATCATCGAGCGCGCGGTACGCCAGCGCTGCAATGCCCTGTATGCCCGCAGCAGCGATGAGTACTGGCAGAAACTGCAAGGCTCGCGGGATGAGCAGCAGGCCCTGATCGAAGCGGTGATCGTTCCGGAAACCTGGTTTTTCCGCTATCCGGAATCCTTCGCTACCCTGGTCAAGCTGGCCAAGGCGCGGCTGGCGCAGATCAAGGGCATGCGGGCCCTGCGCCTGTTGAGCCTGCCGTGCTCCACCGGCGAGGAGCCCTATTCCATCGCCATGGCCCTGCTCGATGGCGGCCTGGCGCCGCATCAGTTCAAGGTCGACGGCCTGGACGTCAGCCCGTTGTCGGTGGAGCGGGCCAAGGCTGCGCTGTACGGCAAGAATTCCTTTCGCGGCCAGCCCATCGAGTTTCGCGAGCGGCATTTCAACCCTGAAGAAGGCGAGCGTTATCGCCTGAGCGAGCGGGTTCGTGAGCAGGTGCGGTTGCAGGTAGGCAATGTCCTGGATCCGGGCTTGCTGGCCAGTGAACCGGCCTTCGATTTCGTGTTCTGCCGCAACCTGCTGATCTATTTTGACCAGCCGACCCAGCGCCAGGTGTTCGAGGTGCTCAAGCGCCTGACCCATGAAGAGGGCGTGCTGTTCATCGGCCCCGCCGAAGGCAGCCTCCTGGGCCGCCTGGGCATGCGCTCCATCGGCATCCCGCAGTCCTTCGCCTTCAGCCGCCACCATGAGCCCGAGCCGGCCCCGGTGGTGCTGCCGCAACCCTTGCCGCTGCCGGTTCCCGTGCGCAGCGTGGTGCCCCCGGCGCCGCGCCCACGGCCGTTCGCCAGGCGCCCGGTAGCGGCGCCGTTGAGCGACGGCGCGCTGATGGAAAGCGATGCCGCCAGCCTGCTGGCCACCATTGCCGCCCTGGCCAACGAGGGCAAGAGCGCCGAGGCCCGTGCCGCCTGCGAGCGTTATTTGCAGCAGCACGAGCCGGTGGCCCAGGTGTTCTACTGGCTGGGCCTGCTCAGTGATGTGGCCGGCAACGCCATGGAAGCCCAGGGTTACTACCGCAAGGCCCTGTACCTGGCGCCCCAGCACCCCGAAGCTCTGGCGCACCTGGGCGCGCTGCTGGCTTCCCAGGGTGATGTGGCCGGGGCCCAACGATTGCAGGAGCGCGCGGCCCGCAGCGTTCGCTCTGCCGACAGTGAGTTGAAACGATGAGCCATCCCTATTCATTGGACGTCACCCGTGAAGATGCGCAGGCCATCGATGATTGCTGGAACCGCATCGGTATCCATGGCGACAAGTCCTGCCCGTTGCTGGCCGAGCACATTCATTGCCGCAACTGCTCGGTGTATTCGGCCGCCGCCACCCGCCTGCTGGACCGCTATTCGTTGCGCCAGGAGGACCGCGAGCATTCGGTGGTGCTGGAGGCCGACAGCGATGTGGTCACTCGCTCGCTGCTGATGTTCCGCCTCGGCGAAGAGTGGCTGGGCCTGCCGACCCGCTGCCTGTTGGAAGTGGCACCGCAGCAGGCGATTCATTCCTTGCCGCACCAGCGCTCGCGCGCCCTGCTGGGGGTGGCCAATGTCCGCGGGGCGCTGGTGGCCTGCTTGTCGCTGACCGAGCTTCTGGGGCTGGATCCTTCCCCGGCCGCGCCGGCGGGAGGACGGGTGATGCCGCGCATGCTGATCATCGGCGCCGCCGGAGGCCCGGTGGTGGTGCCGGTGGACGAAGTGCACGGCATCCACGCCATCGACGAGCGCATCCTCAACGGCGCCTCGGCCTCCGGCGAGCAGGCCAATGCCAAGTACACCCGTGGCGTGTTGCAATGGCAGGGGCGCAGCCTGCGCCTGCTGGACGAAGAGCAATTGCTCGCGGCCGTGACCCGGAGCCTGACATGACCCCCGATCAGATGCGCGACGCCTCGCTGCTGGAGCTGTTCAGCCTGGAAGCCGAAGCCCAGACCCAGGTGCTCAGCACCGGGCTGCTGGCCCTGGAGCGCAACCCGACCCAGGCCGACCAGCTGGAAGCCTGCATGCGCGCAGCCCATTCCCTCAAGGGCGCGGCGCGGATTGTCGGGGTCGATGCCGGGGTCAGCGTTGCCCACGTGATGGAAGACTGCCTGGTGAGCGCCCAGGAAGGGCGGCTGTACCTGCAGCCCGAGCATATCGATGCCCTGCTGCAGGGCACCGACCTGCTGATGCGCATCGCCACCCCGGGCGGTGCGGAGCTGGTCGCCGCGGACATCCCGTTGTACGTGGCCCTGATGGAGCGCCTGTTGACCCCAGGGGCCGCGATGCCGGCGGCGCAAATGCCGGAACCGCCAGTACCGGAGCTGCCAATCGCACAACCGCAAGCCCCGGTGCAAGCCCATGGAGCGTTCCTGGGCGAGCCCGAGGCCGAGGCCGAGCCCGTGCTGCTGGCTGCCAGCGAACCCGCCCATGAGCCCGCTCGCCCGGGCAAGCGCATGACCGAAGGCGGCGAGCGGGTGCTGCGGGTCACGGCCGAACGTCTCAACAGCCTGCTGGACCTGTCGAGCAAATCCCTGGTGGAAACCCAGCGGCTCAAGCCCTACCTGGCCACCTTGCAGCGCCTGCGACGGATCCAGAGCAACAGCCTGACCGCCCTGGAAAACCTCAACCTGCACCTCAAGGAACATGCCTTGAGCCTGGAGGCTCAGGAGGCCCTGGCGGATGCGCGGCGCCTGCTGGCCGAATCCCAGCAGTTGCTGGCGGAGAAAACCGCCGAGCTCGACGAATTCGGCTGGCAGGCCAGCCAGCGCGCCCAGGTGCTCTACGACACCGCGCTGGCCTGCCGCATGCGGCCCTTTGCCGACGTACTCACCGGCCAGGTGCGCATGGTTCGCGACCTGGGTCGCAGCCTGGGCAAGCAGGTACGCCTGGAGATCGAGGGGGAGAAGACCCAGGTCGACCGCGATGTGCTGGAAAAACTCGAAGCGCCGCTGACCCACTTGCTGCGCAACGCCGTCGATCACGGCATCGAACTGCCGGAGCAGCGCCTGCTGGCGGGCAAGCCGGCGGAAGGGGTGATTCGCCTGCGGGCATCCCACCAGGCCGGTCTGCTGGTGCTGGAACTCAGTGACGACGGCAATGGGGTCGATCTGGAGCGTTTGCGCCAGAGCATTGTCGAGCGCCAGTTGTCGCCGGCGCAGACCGCGGCCCAGCTCAGTGAGGACGAGTTGCTGACCTTCCTGTTCCTGCCGGGCTTCAGCCTGCGGGACAAGGTCACCGAGGTCTCCGGTCGCGGCGTCGGCCTGGATGCGGTGCAGCACATGGTGCGTCAGCTGCGCGGGGCGGTGGTGCTGGAACAGGACACTGGCCAGGGCAGCCGTTTCCATCTGGAGGTGCCGCTGACCCTGTCGGTGGTACGCAGCCTGGTGGTGGAGGTCGGCGACGAGGCCTACGCCTTCCCGCTGGCCCATATCGAACGCATGTGCGACCTGGAGCCCGAGGCCATCGTCCAGGTGGAAGGGCGCCAGCATTTCTGGCACGAAAGCCGGCATGTCGGCCTGGTCGCCGCCAGCCAGTTGCTGCAGCGGCCGGCAACCCAGGAAAGCGCGCCAACTCTGAAAGTGGTGGTGATCCGCGAGCGCGATGCGGTGTACGGGATCGCCGTGGAGCGTTTCATCGGCGAGCGCACCCTGGTAGTGCTGCCGCTGGACGACCGCCTGGGCAAGATTCAGGACATCTCCGCCGGAGCCCTGCTCGATGACGGCCGGGTGGCGCTGATCGTGGATGTCGAGGACATGCTGCGCTCGGTGGACAAACTGCTCAATACCGGGCGTCTGGAGCGCATTGCGCGCAACCATCAGCAGCACGCACAGGCCGCGCGCAAGCGTATTCTGGTGGTGGACGATTCGCTGACGGTGCGTGAATTGCAACGCAAGCTGCTGATCAACCGCGGTTACGACGTGGCGGTGGCAGTGGATGGCATGGATGGCTGGAATGCCTTGCGTTCGGAAAGCTTCGACCTGTTGATCACCGACATCGACATGCCGCGAATGGATGGAATTGAATTGGTCACACTCCTGCGTCGTGACAATCGCCTGCAGTCCCTGCCGGTGATGGTGGTGTCCTACAAGGACCGTGAGGAAGACCGGCGCCGTGGACTGGATGCCGGTGCCGACTATTATCTAGCCAAAGCCAGTTTCCATGACGACGCCCTGCTGGATGCAGTGGTGGAACTGATTGGAGGAGCGCGGGCATGAAGATAGCGATAGTCAATGACATGCCCATGGCCGTGGAGGCCCTGCGCCGTGCCCTGGCCTTCGACCCCAGCCACGAGGTGGTGTGGGTCGCCACCAATGGTGCGGAAGCGGTGAAGTACTGTGCCGAACTGACCCCGGACCTGATTCTCATGGACCTGATCATGCCGGTGATGGATGGCGTCGAGGCCACGCGGCGGATCATGGCCGAGTCGCCGTGCGCCATCGTGATCGTCACCGTCGATCGCCAGCAGAATGTGCACCGGGTGTTCGAAGCCATGGGCCACGGCGCGCTGGATGTGGTGGACACGCCGGCCCTGGGCGCGGGCAATGCCCAGGAAGCGGCGGCGCCACTGTTGCGCAAGATCCTCAATATCGGCTGGCTGATCGGCCAGCGCGGCAGCCGGGTGCGTTCCGCGCCCCAGCCACTGCGCAGCGGTGCGCCACGCCAGAGCCTGGTGGCCATTGGCTCCTCCGCGGGTGGGCCGGCGGCTCTGGAAGTGTTGCTCAAGGGCTTGCCAAAGGACTTTGCCGCCGCCATCGTGCTGGTCCAGCACGTTGATCAGGTGTTTGCCGCAGGCATGGCCGAATGGCTCAGCAGTGCCTCCGGCCTGGAGGTGCGCCTGGCCCGGGAAGGCGAGCCGCCGCAAAGCGGCAAGGTCCTGCTGGCGGGCACCAACCATCATATCCGTCTATTGAAGAACGGCACCCTGGCCTATACCGCCGAGCCGGTGAACGAGATCTACCGGCCCTCCATCGATGTGTTTTTCGAGAGCGTTGCCAGTTTCTGGAATGGCGATGCGGTGGGGGTGCTGCTGACCGGCATGGGCCGTGACGGCGCCCAGGGCTTGAAGCTGATGCGTGATCAGGGTTATCTGACCATCGCCCAGGACCAGAACAGCAGTGCGGTGTATGGCATGCCCAAGGCGGCCGCTGCCATCGGCGCCGCCTCAGAGATTCGCCCGCTGGACAAGATCGCTCCACGTTTGCTGGAGATATTTGCCAAATGACTGATAAACGCAGCTGTCCTGGCCAGGTAGCAATTCAGGTGACAACCCATGAATGACTTACAGCTCGACGAATTCAAGACCGACGAAAATGCCGCCATGGTGTTGCTGGTGGACGACCAGGCCATGATCGGCGAAGCGGTGCGGCGTGGGTTGGCGAACGAGGAAAACATCGATTTCCACTTCTGCGCCGATCCGCACCAGGCCATTGCCCAGGCGATCCGCATCAAGCCCACGGTGATTCTCCAGGACCTGGTGATGCCGGGCCTGGACGGCCTGACCCTGGTGCGCGAGTACCGCAACCACCCGGCGACCCAGAACATCCCGATCATCGTTCTCTCCACCAAGGAAGACCCGCTGATCAAGAGCGCGGCCTTTGCCGCCGGGGCCAACGACTACCTGGTCAAGCTGCCGGACAACATCGAGCTGGTGGCGCGCATTCGCTATCACTCCCGTTCCTACATGACCCTGTTGCAGCGTGACGCGGCCTACCGCGCCCTGCGGGTCAGCCAGCAGCAACTGCTGGACACCAACCTGGTGCTGCAACGGCTGATGAACTCCGACGGCCTGACCGGGCTGTCCAACCGCCGGCATTTCGATGAGTACCTGGAGCTGGAGTGGCGGCGGGCGATGCGTGAACAGAGCCAGCTGTCGCTGTTGATGATCGACGTCGACTACTTCAAGACCTACAACGACACCTTCGGCCACCTGGAGGGCGACGAAGCCCTGCGCAAGGTGGCCACGGCGATTCGCGAGGCCAGCAGCCGGCCTTCCGACCTGCCGGCCCGCTACGGCGGCGAAGAGTTCGTGCTGGTGCTGCCCAATACCTCGCCGGGCGGGGCGCGACTGGTGGCCGAGAAGCTGCGCCAGACCGTGGAAGCCTTGAAAATCCCCCATATCGCGCCGGTGGAGGGCGCGAGCCTGACCATCAGCATCGGTCTTTCCACCGTAACGCCGCAGCCCAACAGCCATTGCCGGCAGTTGATTTCGGCGGCGGACAAGGGGCTGTACCTGGCCAAGAACAACGGCCGCAACCAGGTCGGGATCGAGTAACCGCCTCAGCTTCCAGGCTGCTCGTCGGTCGCCGGGTCCCGAGGGACGGTGACCAGGGTGTCGCCGAACAGGTAGTAGCTGTGGCTCGCGGTTTGCGAGCAGGTGAGAAGGGCGGCTTCGACCCTGTATCGGGTGTGCAGGTCGAGCCTTTTCTCGTTGAAGAGGTTGTTCAGCCGGCAGCAGGCGGCGATGGGGTAGTCACCGAAGCTGTAGCTGAAGTGGCCATTTCTGTGGCTGGAGACCCAGGTGGCACTAAATTGGCCTTGCAGCCACTGGGTCCGGGCTGCCACCTCGCTTTGCTGGCCTTTCAGACGATGCAAGACCCACCACCACAGGAAGATCGCCCACGGCACCAGCAGGGCGCAGGCCAGCTGTGGGGAGATCAACAGCCAGACCCCTTGCAGCAGGATCAGCACGAACAGGCTCAGGAACAGGCATATGAATGCCTGTGCTCCCCTGAGATTGCGACGCTCGCGGGCCTTGATGTAGCGGATTTGCGAGTCGCTGAGGGTTCTCTCCATGGCGGGCTGTTTCCTGGTTCTGCTGGCAATCGAGTGCGAGAAGTGGCATTCACGCTCGGATTGTATAGGTCCTGGCGCTTAAATTAGCGGGTCTAATTGCGCTTAAAGCCGCTAAGCGGGCTGCCGTGAATCAGTGATTCCGTTATAATCTCCGGCTTTCAAAAGTTCGCCAACGAGTGCCGCCCCCCATGGAAATCAACCCGATCCTGAACACCATCAAGGACCTGTCCGAGCGCTCCGAAACTATTCGGGGGTATCTTTGACTACGATCAAAAGCATGAGCGTCTGACCGAGGTCAATCGCGAGCTTGAAGATCCGAGTGTCTGGAACAAACCCGAATACGCCCAGGAACTGGGCCGCGAGCGCGCAGCGCTGGCACAGATCGTCGAGACCCTGGACGAACTGAACGGCGGCCTGGCCGATTGCCGCGATCTGCTGGACATGGCGGTCGAGGAAGAGGACGAAGGCGCGGTGGGCGATGTCGTCGCCGAGCTGGCCCGTCTCGAGGAAAACCTCGCCAAGCTCGAATTCCGCCGCATGTTCAGCCACGAAATGGACCCGAACAACGCCTACCTGGACATCCAGGCCGGCTCCGGCGGCACCGAGGCCCAGGACTGGGCCAACATCCTGCTGCGCATGTACCTGCGCTGGGCCGACAAACGCGGTTTCGACGCGACCATCATGGAACTGTCGGCCGGTGAAGTCGCCGGTATCAAAGGTGCGACCGTGCACATCAAGGGCGAATACGCCTTTGGCTGGCTGCGCACCGAGATCGGCGTGCACCGTCTGGTGCGCAAGAGCCCGTTCGACTCCGGCAACCGTCGCCACACCTCGTTTTCCGCCGTTTTCGTCTCGCCCGAGATCGACGACAAGGTGGAAATCGAAATCAACCCGGCAGACCTGCGGATCGATACCTATCGTTCCTCCGGTGCCGGCGGTCAGCACGTAAACACCACCGACTCGGCCGTACGTATCACCCACGTACCGACCAACACTGTGGTCAGCTGCCAGAACGAACGTTCCCAGCACGCCAACAAGGACACCGCCATGAAAATGCTGCGGGCCAAGTTGTACGAGCAGGAAATGCAGAAGCGCAACGCCGCGTCGCAAGCGCTGGAAGACACCAAGTCGGACATCGGCTGGGGTCACCAGATCCGCTCCTACGTGCTCGATGCGTCGCGGATCAAGGATCTGCGCACCAACATCGAACGCAGCGACTGCGACAAGGTACTCGACGGCGACATCGACGAATACCTGGAAGCCAGCCTGAAATCGGGCTTGTAATACTGCAATACGGGATCGGCTGACACGGTGCGATCCCGTAGGAGCCGGCTTGCCGGCGATCTCCAGGCCGAAGGCCTGGGGGCAATGAACCTGTGATGGAATTTCAAAAGACATGAGCGACCAACAACTCGACCCGCAAGCCCTGCAACAGGAAGAAAACTCCCTGATCGCCCTGCGCAAGGAAAAGCTTGCTGCCGAGCGCGCCAAGGGCAATGCCTTCCCGAACGACTTCCGCCGCGAAAACTACTGCGAAGATCTGCAGAAGAAATACGCGGACAAGACCAAGGAAGAGCTCGCAGAGGCTGCAATCCCGGTCAAGGTTGCCGGTCGCATCATGCTCAACCGTGGCTCGTTCATGGTGATCCAGGACATGACCGGTCGCATTCAGGTCTACGTCAACCGTAAAACCCTGTCCGAAGAAACCCTGGCCTCCGTCAAGACCTGGGACATGGGCGACATCATCGCTGCCGAAGGCACTCTGGCCCGTTCCGGCAAGGGTGACCTGTACGTTGAAATGACCAATGTGCGCCTGCTGACCAAGTCGCTGCGCCCGCTGCCGGACAAGCACCACGGCCTGACCGACACCGAGCAGCGCTACCGTCAGCGCTACGTCGACCTGATCGTCAACGAAGAAGTACGCCAGACTTTCCGCGTGCGTTCGCAAGTGATCGCCCACATCCGCAGCTTCCTGATGAAGCGCGACTTCCTCGAAGTCGAAACGCCGATGCTGCAGACCATCCCTGGCGGCGCGGCGGCCAAGCCGTTCGAAACCCACCACAACGCGCTGGACATGGAAATGTTCCTGCGTATCGCCCCTGAGCTGTATCTGAAGCGCCTGGTGGTTGGCGGTTTCGAGAAAGTGTTCGAGATCAACCGCAACTTCCGTAACGAAGGCGTTTCGACCCGTCACAACCCTGAATTCACCATGTTGGAGTTCTACCAGGCTTACGCCGACTACGAAGACAACATGGACCTGACCGAAGAACTGTTCCGCGAACTGGCGCAGTTGGTCCTGGGCAGCACCGACGTGCCGTACGGCGACAAGGTGTTCCACTTCGGCGAGCCGTTCGCGCGCCTGTCGGTGTTCGACTCGATCCTCAAGTACAACCCCGAACTGACCGCTGATGACCTGAACGACATCGACAAGGCTCGCGCCATCGCCAAGAAGGCCGGTGCCAAGGTGTTGGGCTTCGAAGGCCTGGGCAAGTTGCAGGTGATGATTTTCGAGGAACTGGTGGAGCACAAGCTGGAGCAGCCGCACTTCATTACCCAGTACCCGTTCGAAGTGTCGCCGCTGGCCCGTCGCAACGACGATAACCCCAACGTCACCGACCGTTTCGAGCTGTTCATTGGTGGTCGCGAAATCGCCAACGCCTACTCCGAGTTGAACGACGCGGAAGACCAGGCAGAGCGCTTCATGGCCCAGGTGGCGGACAAGGACGCCGGTGATGACGAAGCCATGCACTACGACGCCGACTTCGTCCGTGCCCTGGAATACGGCATGCCGCCCACCGCCGGCGAGGGCATCGGTATCGACCGCCTGGTGATGTTGCTGACCAACTCGCCGTCGATTCGCGACGTGATCCTGTTCCCGCACATGCGGCCGCAAGCTTAAGTGCTCTGAATAATCAGCCGCCTTCATCAGGCGGCTTTTTATTGTCTGGTTGGAACTGACGTACCGCTTCTAATTCTGTGTGATTTTTAAGAGGGAATACCTGTCGTGAACCGCGCAATTGCTCAAGAAGGTGCAGCTGGCATCGCCACTGCGGTGGCTGAAAGTGTTCAGTACCAGGGCCGCAAGGCCAGCCGCCAAGGCAGTGAGCAGCGTAGACAGGACATTCTCGATGCCGCCATGCGCATTGTCGTGCGTGACGGCGTGCGGGCCGTGCGCCATCGTGCGGTGGCCGCCGAAGCCGGTGTGCCCTTGTCGGCCACCACCTATTACTTCAAGGATATCGATGACCTGCTCACCGATACCTTTGCCCAGTACGTGGAGCGCAGCGCGGCGTTCATGGCCAAGCTGTGGGCCAGCAACGAGGGGCTGCTGCGGGAAATGGTCGCCTATGGCGACGGCAGCGCCGCCTCGCGCTCGCAACTGGCCGACGATATCGCGCGTATGACCGCCGATTACGTACGGCGCCAGTTGAGTACCCGTCGTGAACACTTGATGGCCGAACAGGCCTTCCGCCAGGAAGCCTTGCTCAACCCGCGCCTGGCGCAGCTGGTGCGCTCGCACCAGCAGATCCTGCTGCACGGCACTTGCCAGTTTTTCCAGGTCCTGGGCTCGCGGGAGCCGCAGCAGGATGCCAAGGTATTGACGTCGATAATCGGCCGGATGGAATATCAGGGCCTGCTCAACGGCGCCGAGCCGCTGGTGGAAGAAGAGATGCTCGGCATCCTCACGCGCTACATGCATCTGGTTCTGGCTTCGGTCTGAGCCGCCCGGCCTGGCTTGCCGGCTGCGGCCTGGCGGTCGCGGCCCGCGCCAGCGGCTACAGTGATTCTGGTGTTCATGGGAGAGTTGCATGCAAGCCTGGCGCGTCCTGATTGCCCTGTCGTTCCTGCTGCTCAGCGGTTGCCTGGTGGCCTTCAAGGAGCCGCTGCCGGCTGCGCAGGCGGCGCCTGCCCAATTGCTGGGCAAGTGGGCCAGCAAGAATGCCTGGGGCGAGCCGCTGAACATCCAGCTCAGCCAGATCGGCGCCAACCGCTACCGTGCCTCGAGTTACCCAGGCGGTACGGCGCGCCCGCGGGACACCTATGATTTCACCGTGTCCCGGCATGGCAACCGCTGGTACCTGTCGGCGGCGGTGCCCCAGGCCTTTGGCGGGCACTACAGCATTGCCGGCTTCGAGTTGACGGCAAGGCACGAACTGGTGCTTTACACCCTGGACCTGGAACAGATTCGCCAGGCCCTGGGTCAAAAGGCCTTGAGCGGTGAGCCCATGGCCACGGCCGAAGGCGATGGCGTGCTGATCAGCAGCCCCTTGCCCGAGGTCTTCGCCTACCTTGACGACCCCGCCAATTCCGACTTGTTCGTCGAGGCGGCGCGCTTCAAGCGCGTGGGCAAGTGACCCCGCGCTACAGACCCATTCAATAGGAGCTTTTGGTGGACGATTACCAGCAGACGATACGCACCTTGTCCGATCGCATAGTGCTGGCCCAGACACCGATCCGCGTGCTGGATGCGGTGAAGTGGGACGAGAACGTCCGCAAAGGCTTTCTCAAGGCCAAGGGCAAGGAAATGCCCGCGGTGGACCGCGCCTATTACGAGGGGCGGCCACTCTCTTTCGATTCTGGCGCGGTGAAGCTGGAATTCCAGAACATCGAGCGCGACATCACCCGCCAACTGGGCCAGTTCAACCCGGTGGGGCAGATCATGCGCCGCATGTGCAAGGAATACCGCATGGTGGTGCGCATGCTCGAAGCACGAGGTACCGGCGACTTCGGCCTGATCTCGCAGGAGCTGTACGGCGCCGCATCCGATGCCTTCCATGCCGGCGACCCGACCCTGGCGGACCTGGGGCTGATGATGTCCGATTACCTGAACAACATCGACGGTCGGGGCGATCTCAAGGACGAACCCAAGACCCTGAGTGCCAAGGATGCCGTGAGCCTGCTGCAGAGCCGCCTGAACAAGGTGTTCGGCGAGGCCGAGGAAACCATCCGGGTGTTCGAGTCCGACGGTATCGTCGCCGACGCCGCGGCGGGCGCCGACTACATCAAGATCCGCAGCGATGCGATGTTCAACAACCGTGACGTGCGGGCCCTGGAAGTCCATGAGGGGCTGGTGCACGTGGGCACCACCCTGAACGGCCTCAACCAGCCGATCTGCACCTTCCTGGCCAAGGGCCCGCCCTCGTCCACGGTGACCCAGGAGGGGCTGGCGATCCTGATGGAGATCATCACCTTTGCCTCTTACCCCAGCCGCTTGCGCAAGCTGACCAACCGCACCCGGGCCATCCATATGGTGGAGGAGGGCGCGGACTTCCTGCAGGTGTTCGAGTTCTTCCGCGAGCAGGGCTTCGAGATGGCCGAGAGCTACGGCAATGCCAGCCGGGTGTTCCGCGGGTCGGTGCCCACGGGGCTGCCGTTTACCAAAGACTTGTCCTACCTCAAGGGCTTCATCATGGTTTACAACTACATTCAGCTGGCTGTGCGCAAGGGCAAGCTGGAGCAGGTGCCGCTGTTGTTCTGCGGCAAGACCACCCTCGAGGACATGCGCACCCTGCGCCAGCTGGTGGACGAAGGGCTGGTGGTGGCACCCAAGTACCTGCCCGAACAGTTTCGCGACATGAACGCGCTGTCGGCCTGGATGTGTTTCTCCAACTTCCTCAACCACCTGAGCCTGGACCGGATCGAGGCGGACTACTCCAACATTCTTTGACTTCTGCCGGGGGGCGCACATGGACGTATCCACAGACAGCTGTAGCCACTGGCACAGGCTGCGACAAGGCCCGCAGGGCCTTCAGCGCCCATCCGGGTGCACGCCAGGGGGCTGCGGATGAGCCGGCTGCTGAAGTGTTGCGCGGTATTTGCCCTGCTGCTGGGCCTGCAGGGCTGCAGTTCGTTGCTGTTCTATCCCGAACCCGGGCTGCCTTTCACCCCTGAGCGGGCCAGGCTCGAATACCGTGACGTGACCCTGACCACCGCCGATGGCCTCAAGCTGCACGGCTGGTGGCTGCCGGCCAAACCCGGAGTGGCGGTCAAGGGCACGGTGCTGCACCTGCATGGCAACGGCGGCAATCTGGCCTGGCACCTGGGGGGCAGTTGGTGGCTGCCGGAGCAGGGCTATCAGGTGCTGCTGGTGGACTATCGCGGTTATGGCCTGTCCGAAGGTGCACCGAGCCTGCCGGCGATCTATCAGGATCTGGATGCCGCGTTCAAGTGGCTGGACAAGGCCCCCGAAGTGCAGGGCAAGCCATTGATCGTGCTGGGGCAAAGCCTGGGCGGCGCCCTGGCCATCCACTACCTGGTACAGCACCCCGAACGTCAGGCCCAGCTCAAGGCCATCGTCCTCGATGGCGTACCGGCCAGTTATCGCGATGTCGGGCGCTATGCCCTGAGCACTTCCTGGTTGACCTGGCCGTTGCAGGTGCCGTTGTCGTGGCTGGTGCCGGACACCGACAGTGCGATTCACTCGATGCCGCGCCTGACCGGGGTGCCGAAACTGATCTACCACAGCATCGACGATCCCATCGTGCCCCTTTCCAATGGCATCCGTGTGTATCAAGCTGCGCCCCCGCCCAGGGTCCTGCAGCTGACCCGCGGCGGCCATGTGCAAACCTTTGCCGATCCGACCTGGCGCCGCGTGATGCTGCGCTACCTCGATGATCCGCAGCATTTCGACGGGTTGCGCCGCCTGGGGGAGATCCCCAATTACCCGACGCCCCCGAATTCAGCAGTTGAACCTCCAGAGAGTCCGCAATGAGTGAAGAACGCAACGCCATTCCCATGATCATCACCGGTATCTGCAGCATCATCGTCACCGTGGGCAGCCTGTGGTACTACGGCTACCTGCACTTCGCCAAACCGGAGGATGCATTGCTGCTCAGCGACTTCACCATGCTCAAGACCGTGCCCGGCGAGGACTACAAGATCTCCCTGCAACCGGCCGATGAAGTGGCCCAGTGCATCGACGGTGTACTGGTGCTGTTCGACACCCAGCAGAAAGGCCTGACCGGGGTGCTGGTGAACAAGAAGAAGCAGGCCGTGCGCTGCATGGGGCAGGAAACCCCGCAACTGGAGCAGTGATCTGTTCGCCGGCAAGCCGGCTCCTACATGGATAACGGCATAAAAAAACGCCGCCGACCTGAAGAGGTCGGCGGCGTTTTGTCTTACCTGCCTATATAGGCAGGGTCCCCGATCAGTTGCGGCTGACCGATGAACGTGGTGCTACCGGCTGGTTGTCGTTGGAGATGGTGACTTCCACGCGACGGTTCATGGCGCGGCCGGAAACACTGCCGTTATCGGCCACCGGATATTCCTTGCCATAACCCTGGCTGACGATGCGCGCCGGGTCGATACCCATGCGGATCAGAGCCATCTGCACCGAGCCGGCACGGCGCTCGGACAGCGACTGGTTGTAGGAATCGCTGCCGGTGCTGTCGGTGTAGCCTTCGACGATCACCTTGCGATCGGGGTTCTGCTGGAGGAATTGCGCCAGCTTGTTGATGTTCACCAGGCCGCTGGATTTCAGGTCGGACTTGTTGGTGGCGAACAGCACGTCACCGAAGGTCACCAGGGTGCCGCGGTCGGTCTGCTTGGCGTTGAGGCTGTCCTGCAACTGCTTGATCTGCGCGTCGCGGGCATCGAGGATGGCGCGGGCGCGCTGGTCGCCGGCGTCCTTGAGCTTGGCTTCGGCGGTGCGCAGGGCAATGGTTTCCTTGGCCACTTCGACCCGCTGGTTGGTCAGGTAGGCCAGTTGGTCGACCTTCTTCTCGTCGTCCTTGTTCAGGTAGGCCTTGTCGGCCTTGTCCATCCAGTCGGCGGCGTCCTTGGTTTCCAGGGCGGCGACCTTGCTGGCCTGCGGGTTGGCCTGCAGGGCGGAGAAGTTGGTGCGGGCGTTTTCCAGGTTGGCGTTAGGCGGGGTGGAGCAGGCCGCCAGGGCTACGCTCATGGCCAACAGGGCTGGGATCATCAATTGTTTGCGCATAATGGTTCGTCCTTTCAATCAAATACGAGTACGTGGGAATCGGCGGCGGCTTCTTATTGCACGCTACGCATACCTTCCTGACGCAGTTCCTGAACGCCTTTCTGCGAGTCTTTCAGTGCCTGCTCGGCCTTGGCGGCCTGGGCCTTGCGCTCTGCTACGCGGGCGTCCCACTCGGCTTGTTCAGCCAGGCGACGGGCTTCGTCGTACTTCTTGTCGTGCATGGCAATCTCGGCTTGCTTGAGCTTGTCCTGCGCCGACTTCATTTCCACGGCAGCAAATTCGGTACCGCCTGCGCTCACTGCGCTATTGACCGCAGATTGCGTGACCGCGTACTGCTCGGTGGGCGGGTTCCCGGCACAACCGGCCAGAACCATGCTGCTACCGAGGGCCAGCGCGGCCAGCTTCAGCCCGCGCAGAGAGGTGAACGAGGATTTGGCAGTGCTGATCTTCATGGTCTTCAACTCCATTGGGTAACTCCTGGAAAACATCAAAATCCATCCTGGTTCTGGCGCCGTGACGCTTCAGTGACGACGAGCGCTGATGGCAAAATTTGAAACGGCCGTTCCAGTGATGGCTAATGGGTGTGACCCGAGGCTTTTTTGAATAGTTCAGAGAAAGATGGCGATTGGCCGGAAAAAAATCTGACGCATCGGACAGGGCTCTAGATCGGGAACTTTTGCCGTGCGCAGGGGTATCCCCGACCCTTTGCAGGGCCGGGAAGGATGATTGTCAGGTGACCGCGGGAGTGTGGAAGTTCAGTGCTTGGGCTTGTCGGACTGGCTCGCCATCAGGTGCAGATGCTGGCGCGACAATGCCAGGAAACGAGGGGTGGGACCCACATCCTCGTACAGTGGATCGCCCTCTTCATCGGTGGCCACGACGTGCTGGCCCTGGATGTAGGGGAAGCTCGCCTCCAGCTCTTCCAGGGCGGCGCCGATCAGTTCGCCGAGCAGTTCTTCGGTCTGGCGTTTGGGGTACATCTCGGAAAGGGCGGCCAGGCGTGCGGCGGCTTCCACATCCAGGTGAATCCGGTAGCCGGTCCGGGTCAGGCGACCCTTGGCGTTTTCTTCCCAGTGTTGCGCAAGTTCACGGATTTTCATGATGACCTCAATGAACACCTGCTCGTGGCAGGCTGGGTTGAGTGGACCGGCCGGGGCCGGTAGGCGGCCCTCGTGCGGCCTATGCTTGAGACTAGCTGCATCGCCGAAGGTTTGGTGCGCTTTGCCCCACGCTTGCTAAGCGAGGTGTGCAGGCGGCACTCTTGAGCCTTCCGTGCCGCCTTGAGTCCGCTGGAGAACACCTCGATGACCGATATTGATGCGCGCTTGCGCGAAGACGTTCACCTCTTGGGGGAACTGCTGGGCAATACCATTCGCGACCAGTACGGGGAGGCTTTCCTCGACAAGATCGAGCAGATTCGCAAAGGCGCCAAGGCCGATCGCCGGGGCTCGCCGGGGGCCGAATTGAGCGCCAGCCTCGACCAGTTGAGCGAGGACGAACTGCTGCCGGTGGCCAGGGCCTTCAACCAGTTCCTCAACCTGGCGAACATCGCCGAGCAGTATCAGTTGATCCACCGCCGCGACGAGTCGCAGCCGGCACCCTTCGAGGCTCGGGTGCTGCCGGAGCTGCTGGCTCGCCTGCGGGCCGAAGGGCACAGCGCCGATGCTCTGGCCCGGCAACTGGGGCGCCTGGAAATCGAGCTGGTGCTGACCGCTCACCCCACCGAAGTGGCGCGCCGCACCCTGATCCAGAAATACGATGCGATTGCCGGGCAACTGGCGGCCCAGGACCACCGTGACCTCACCAGCGCCGAGCGCGGGCAGATCCAGGAGCGCCTGCAACGCTTGATCGCCGAGGCCTGGCACACCGAGGAAATCCGTCGGACCCGACCCACTCCGGTGGATGAAGCCAAGTGGGGCTTTGCGGTGATCGAGCATTCGCTGTGGCAGGCGATCCCCAATTACCTGCGCAAGGCCGACAAGGCCTTGTTCGAGGCCACCGGGCTGCACCTGCCGCTGGAGTCGGCGCCGATCCGCTTTGCGTCGTGGATGGGCGGCGACCGTGATGGCAACCCCAATGTCACCGCTGCGGTAACCCGCGAAGTGCTGCTGCTGGCGCGCTGGATGGCCGCCGACCTGTACCTGCGGGACATCGACCACCTGGCGGCCGAGCTGTCCATGCAGCAGGCCAGCCCGGCGCTCCTGGCCAGGGCCGGAGATAGCGCCGAGCCTTATCGGGCGCTGCTCAAGCAATTGCGTGAACGCCTGCGGGCCACCCGCAACTGGGCCCACGCGGCGCTCAGCGCGGCGGTGCCGGCGGGCGCCGAGGTGTTGCACAACAACCGTGACCTGCTGGAGCCGCTGCAGCTGTGCTACCAGTCGTTGCACGAGTGCGGCATGGGAGTGATTGCCGACGGGCCGCTGCTCGACTGTCTGCGCCGGGCAGTGACCTTCGGTCTGTTCCTGGTGCGCCTGGATGTACGCCAGGATTCCAGCCGGCATACCTCGGCCATGACCGAAATCACCGATTACCTGGGCCTGGGGCGTTACGAGGACTGGAGCGAGGAGGATCGCATCACCTTCCTGATGCGCGAACTGAGCAGCCGTCGGCCGTTGTTGCCAGGCTATTTCAAGCCCTCGGCGGACACCGCCGAAGTGCTCGCCACCTGCCGCGAAATCGCTGGTGCGCCAGCGGCGTCCCTGGGTTCCTATGTGATTTCCATGGCCGGCGCGGCCTCCGATGTGCTGGCGGTGCAGTTGCTGCTCAAGGAATCCGGTGTGCTGCGGCCGATGCGCGTGGTGCCTCTGTTCGAGACCCTGGCGGACCTGGACAACGCCGGCCCGGTGATGGAAAAACTGCTGCACATGCCGGGCTATCGTTCGCGCCTGCAAGGGCCGCAGGAAGTGATGATCGGCTACTCCGACTCGGCCAAGGATGCCGGCACCACGGCTGCGGCCTGGGCCCAGTACCGGGCCCAGGAGCGGCTGGTGGACATCTGCCGCGAGCAGCAGGTGGAACTGCTGCTGTTCCACGGCCGCGGTGGCACCGTGGGGCGTGGCGGCGGCCCGGCCCACGCGGCCATTCTGTCGCAGCCGCCGGGTTCGGTGGCGGGGCGTTTCCGCACCACCGAGCAAGGGGAAATGATCCGCTTCAAATTCGGCCTGCCGGACATCGCCGAGCAGAACCTCAACCTCTATCTGGCCGCGGTACTGGAGGCGACTCTGTTGCCACCGCCGCCACCGCAGCCGGCCTGGCGTCACCTGATGGACGAGCTGGCCACCGATGGCGTCCGGGCCTACCGCGAGGTGGTGCGGGACAATCCGCAGTTTGTCGAGTACTTCCGCCAGTCCACTCCGGAACAGGAGCTGGGCCGCCTGCCGCTGGGCAGCCGCCCGGCCAAGCGCCGTGCCGGGGGCATCGAGAGCCTGCGGGCGATCCCCTGGATCTTCGGCTGGACCCAGACCCGCCTGATGTTGCCCGCCTGGCTCGGCTGGGAAGCGGCCTTGAGCAAGGCCCTGGCCCGTGGCGAGGGTGACCTGCTGGGGCAGATGCGTGAGCAATGGCCGTTCTTCCGCACCCGCATCGACATGCTGGAGATGGTGCTGGCCAAGGCCGATGCGGATATTGCCCGCTCCTATGACGAGCGCCTGGTGGAGGCCGAACTGTTGCCGTTGGGCGAGCATTTACGCGACCTATTGTCGCAGGCTTGCGCGGTGGTCCTGGGCCTGACCGGGCAGTCGCAACTGCTGGCGCACAGCCCCGATACCCTGGAGTTCATCCGCCTGCGCAACACCTACCTCGACCCGCTGCATCTGTTGCAGGCCGAGCTGCTGGCGCGCTCGCGCAAGCAGCAGGCGCCGCAAGGAAGCCCCGTGGAACAGGCGTTGCTGGTCTCCGTGGCCGGTATCGCCGCTGGCTTGCGCAATACCGGCTGAGGTGCGAGAGGGCTGCCGGCCAGCTGCGCGGCGGCCCCGATCAAGGCAATTGCGAGGTGTCGTTCTGGTTCATCTGGCGACACTTTGTTGTCGGGTTGCGACTTGTTCTACCCGGCCAATGGGGCACAAAAGGGCCGGGTTCCTCCGACTTTCGACTGCTTGTGTGCGCTGTGTCGGCTGTGTATCTTGATCAGCCTTTGGCCGTTTGGGCGGCCACACCCCCATTTTTGAGATTGGCCCCACGAGGCGAATCCGAGCGTTTCTAAATAAAAAATTGAGGAGCACATCGATGCGCGTAATTCTGCTGGGAGCTCCCGGGGCCGGTAAAGGTACTCAGGCAAAGTTCATCACCGAAAAGTTCGGTATTCCACAGATCTCCACCGGTGACATGCTGCGTGCTGCGGTCAAGGCCGGCACCGAGCTGGGCCTGAAGGCCAAGAGCGTGATGGACAGCGGTGGCCTGGTGTCCGATGACCTGATCATCAATCTGGTCAAGGAACGCATCAGCCAGGCCGACTGCGCCAATGGCTTCCTGTTCGACGGCTTCCCGCGCACCATTCCCCAGGCCGAAGCGCTGGTGAAGGCCGGTGTCGAGCTGGACAACGTGGTGGAAATCGCCGTCGACGACGAAGAGATCGTCCAGCGCATCGCCGGTCGCCGTGTGCACGAAGCTTCGGGCCGGGTCTACCACACCGTCTACAACCCGCCGAAGATCGCCGGCAAGGATGACATCACCGGTGAAGACCTGGTGCAGCGCAAGGACGACACCGAGGAAACCGTGCGTCATCGCCTGTCGGTCTACCACTCGCAGACCAAGCCGCTGGTGGAGTTCTACCAGCAACTGGCTGCCACCCAGGGCAAGCCTAAGTACAGCCATATCCCTGGCGTCGGTTCGGTGGAAGTGATCACCGGCAAGGTACTCGAAGCCCTGAGCTGAGTTGCCTGAGCGTTTGATCGTTGAACGGCCCGCTTGCGGGCCGTTGCTGTTTATAATGCGTCACTTTTTTCAATGCCTATGGAACCCCGAATGAGCACCTTGCTGGCCCTGGACACCGCGACTGAAGCTTGCTCCGTTGCTTTGCTGCATGACGGCAAGGTCACGAGCCATTACGAGGTGATCCCGCGCCTGCATGCGCAGAAGCTGTTGCCGATGATCCAGGAACTGCTGGCCAATGCCGGGGTGACCTTGCAACAGGTCGAGGCCATTGCCTTTGGCCGTGGCCCGGGCGCCTTCACCGGGGTGCGCATCGCCATCGGCGTGGTGCAGGGCCTGGCCTTTGCCCTGGAGCGCCCGGTGCTGCCGGTATCCAACCTGGCGGTGCTGGCCCAGCGCGCTCTGCGCGAGCATGGCGCGACCCAGGTGGCTTCGGCCATCGATGCGCGCATGGATGAAGTCTATTGGGGCTGCTACCAGGAAGTTGCCGGCGAGATGCGCCTGGTGGGCGCGGAAGCGGTATTGCCGCCGGAAGTCGCGGCCCTGCCCGAAGGTTCCAGCGGCGACTGGTTCGGCGCGGGCACCGGTTGGGGGTATGGCGAGCGCATTGCCGTCGAACTCAGCGGCCAGGACGCCGGCATGCTGCCGCATGCGGTCGACCTGCTGACCCTGGCGCAATTTGCCTGGGAGCGCGGCGAGGCGATCGTTGCCGACCAGGCCCAACCTGTCTATCTGCGGGACAAGGTCGCTACTCCCAAGGCCCGTTGAACCCAGAGCAAATGTGCGCGGTTATGCGGATAACTCCTGCATACGCCCGCCAATCGTCCGTTTTTTCAGCCTGAACCTGCCCGGTTTTAAACCTTTTGGCTTTTCTGTGTTCTAGTTATCACTTGGGCATTTGCTAAGTCGAAGCGGTGCCGCTAAATTGCCATCATCGACCCCGGGCTTTTCTGTATGCGTATAGACGGCATCTCCTCTCAGTCCTACCCCATCAAGCGCAAGCCTCGCAAAGGCCGTGCGCTGGTAGACGAGTCCCTGGACGATGCCGACGCCATTGAAGTGCAGCCCGAGCCTTCGGCCCAGAGCCGTTCCCAGGCTTCTTCCCCACGTACCGGCAATCTTCCCGCCCGCCCCCAGGACATGATCTTCCAGCGGGCGATGAAAAAGAGCGTGGCCAACGCCCTGGCCAGCTACCTGACCACCGCCGGCTTTGTCGATTGGGATATGGAAGTGGTGGGTCTCGACCTGCATATCTGATGCTGCCTTATTTCCTCGGTTGTCCTTCCTGGAGCGAAAACGCCTGGCGTGAGTACCTGTACCCGGAAGACGCCCGGCCCAATGATTTCCTCGGCCTGTATTGCCAGGTCTTCAACGCCGTCGAAGGCAATACCACCTTCTATGCACGGCCGGCGCCCGGAACCGTGCAGCGCTGGGCCGAGATCATGCCCGAGCACTTTCGCTTTACCGCCAAGTTCCCCGGTGACATCAGTCACGGCGGCGACCTGCGCGAGCAGTTGAGCGCCGCTGAGTCCTTTATCCAGCTGCTCAGCCCCCTGGGTGAGCGGGTGTCGCCGCTGTGGCTGCAGTTGCCGGCCAGCTTTGCGCCACAGCGTCTGGCGGAACTGGCCGGGTTCATCGATGGCCTGGAGCGGCCGCTGGCGGTGGAAGTGCGGCACCCGGAGTTCTTCACCAAGGGCGATGCCGAACGCATGCTCAACCGGCTGCTGCGCGAGCGTGGCGTGGAACGTATCTGCCTCGACCCGCGGGCCCTGTTCAGTTGCACGTCGACCGCTCCTGCGGTGCTGCATGCGCAGTCGAAAAAGCCCAAGGTGCCACCGCGCCCCGCAGCCTTCACCCAGTTTCCCCAGGTGCGCTTCATCGGTCATCCGGAGCTTGAGGCCAACGATCCTTTCCTTGAGCCCTGGATCGACAAGGTCGCCGGCTGGATCGAAGAGGGGCGTACGCCCTACGTGTTCCTGCACACTTCGGACAACCGTCTGGCGGCCGAACTGGCGCGGCGTTTTCACGCCCGGCTGATGCAACGTTTGCCTGGCTTGCCCGCATTGCCTGAGTTATACAGAGAGCCCGCTGCGGAGCAACTCGGCTTGCTCTGAAGCGCCTTCACGGCCTTCTTCAGGAGCGAGCCAATGGACGCGCAAACCCTTCGAGCCACTGCCTTCAGGGCCCTGCATGAACGTGCCGGAGCCTTCGTCATTCCCAACCCCTGGGATGCCGGTTCGGCGAAGATGCTCGCCAGCCTCGGCTTCGAGGCCCTGGCCACCACCAGCGCCGGCTATGCCTTTTCCCTGGGGCGCCCGGATGCCGAAGGTGCACTCAGCCTGGAGGACACGCTGGACAACGTGCGCAGCATCGTCGGCGCCAGCAGCCTGCCGGTGGCGGCGGACCTGGAAAACGGGTTTTCCGACAGCCCCGAAGGCTGTGCCCAGGCGCTGCTTCTTGCGGCGGCCAGCGGTGTGGTCGGTGCTTCGATCGAGGACGCCACGGGCCATGCCGAGCAGCCGATCTACGATTTCCAGTTGGCGGTGGAACGCATCGAGGCCTGCGTGGCGGCCGTTCGCAGCCTGCCCTTTCCCTTTACCCTGACCGCCCGGGCGGAAAACCTGCTGCACGGGCGTGATGATCTGGCAGACACCATTCGCCGCTTGCAGGCTTTTGCCGAGGCCGGTGCCGATGTGCTCTATGCCCCGGCCCTGGGCAGTGCCGAGGATATCCAGCAGGTGGTGCGAGCGGTGGCGCCCAAGCCAGTGAACGTGCTGATGTCGGGAAGCCTCAACCTCAGCGTGGCGCAACTGGCGGAGCTGGGCGTCAAGCGCATCAGTGTCGGTTCGGCCCTGGCGCGGGCCGCTTACGGAGCCTTCTACCGGGCTGCGCTAGATATCCATAGCCACGGGCGTTTCGATTTTGCCGACCGGGCGATGCCGTTCGGGCAGATCAATCAAATGTTCAAGCAGCCGTGAAACGGGAGTGTCTGTGCGGGTAGTGAAAGTCCTGGGCGCCTTGTTGTTGCTGGGCGCCCTGTTGTTGATCGGTGTTCGCCTGGGCTGGTTGCCCGTCGCGGACAGTTGGAATCCCTGGGCGCCGCTGGACGTGCGGGCCAAGCCCAACCTGTTGACCCGTTTCAAGCTGGCGCGGCTGCGGGATGACCCGCAACTGTGCGACCAGGTGCTGGCGGGCTCGGGTTTGCGTACCAGCCGCCAGCTCGACAGCCGCAGGGACGTCGCTTGCCCATTGAGCAATACCCTGCGTGTACAGGGTGGCGACGTGGCCCTGAGCAGCAGCTTTCTTGCCAGTTGCCCGCTGGCGGTGGCCTTTGCCCTGTATGAGCGCCACGGCCTGCAGTCGGCCGCGCAGGCGGTGTACGGCCAGCGGGTGGCGCGAGTCGATCACCTGGGCAGTTTCGCCTGCCGCAACATGTACAGCCGCGAGAGCGGTGCCCGCAGCCAGCATGCCAGTGCCAATGCCCTGGACATCGCCGGCTTTCGCCTGGGGGATGGGCGCAGCATCAGCGTGCTCCGGGATTGGCCCAAGGACAGCAATGAAGGCCGGTTTCTGCGCCTGGCCCGGGATGGCGCCTGTGATGCGTTCAACGTGGTGCTGGGGCCGGACTACAACAATGCCCATCGCAACCACTTTCATCTGGATGTAGGGCCTTGGTGGGTGTGTCGCTGAGGCTGGGCTCAGGCGGCGATGCGCAGGTTCTGCAGGATCAGTGGGCGGGCCCAGCCGATATCGAAGTCCATCGCCCGCTGTTGCTCGATGAGTTCCTGAGGCGGGAACGGCTCGGCGGGTTTGTCCAGCAGGTCCAGTTCGAATTCGGCGATCGGCAGGTGCAGTGGGCGGGGCTCCGGCGCAGGGCCTGGAGCAGGAATCGGCTGGCCGGCGTTGAGCACGATCGGGCGTACCCAGCCACTTTCGAAATCCTGCTGGCGCTGCTGGGCCACGATCTCTTCTGGCGGGAAGGGCGGGGCGGGTTTATCCAGCAGGTCCATTTCAAACTCGGCGATAGGCAGGAACAGCGGCTCCGGCGGGCGGACCTCGGTGTCTTGCACGTCGCAATGACGCTGGTTGACGATCTGCGCCAGCACATCGCTGCCGCCAGCCGGTTCAACCGGGCCATCGATGGCCACCGCCGGTACCGATTCAACGCTCGCACCTTCACCCCGTTGCTCGGCCAGGGCCTGGGCAAAGAAGTCCTGCCACAGATGGCTGACGCCGCTCAGTGCCTGGGAGTTGCGCAGGCCATAGTCGCCGTGGGGCGAGATATAACCTATCGATGTGCGTTGAATGTCTGACATTGCTCTCGGTCGACGCTTGAGCTCTGGCAAAATGGCCGATAGTCCTGTTATCGGCAGTTTTTGCCGATCATTAATTTTTTGAGTGTGTTTTCAGATGAATGAGCAACCCGCAGCCTGCCGCATCAAAGTCGAGGCCCTGGGCGCCGGATTCGCCCCAGCGGCCGAG
The DNA here is from genome assembly GCF_900116505.1 of Pseudomonas sp. NFPP25. Classification (NCBI taxonomy): domain Bacteria; kingdom Pseudomonadati; phylum Pseudomonadota; class Gammaproteobacteria; order Pseudomonadales; family Pseudomonadaceae; genus Pseudomonas; species Pseudomonas sp. NFPP25. The sequence goes on from NZ_FPBG01000003.1 coordinate 463,831, forward strand.
CAATGGGCCGAGCGCCTGGGGCTGGCGCTGCAGGTCGATGAGGCCGAGTTCGCCTTGCAAGTGGGGGAGCAGGGCCTGCAGTTGCAGCAATTGGGGCCGGACGCGCCCGGGCCGGTACGGGTGGATTTCGTCGAGGGTGGTGCAGCCCATCGGCGGCTGTACGGCGGCGGCAGCGGGCAGATGATCGCCAAGGCGGTGGGCGTGGCCCAGGGCGTGCGACCACGGGTGCTGGATGCCACGGCCGGTCTGGGCAAGGACGGCTTCGTGCTGGCGACCCTGGGTTGCGAGATGAGCCTGATCGAGCGCCAGCCATTGATTGGTGCGCTATTGGAAGACGGCCTGGCCCGCGCTGCGCAGGACGCCGAGGTAGGGCCTATCGTGGCCCGCATGCACCTGCTCAAGGGCAATTCCATCGAGCTGATGCGCAACTGGCAGGGTGAACCGCCCCAGGTGATCTACCTCGACCCGATGTTTCCCCATCGGGAGAAAAGTGCCCTGGTGAAGAAGGAAATGCGCTTGTTCCGGCCACTGGTGGGCGATGACAACGACGCCCCGGCCCTGCTCGCCGCAGCCCTGGCCCTGGCCAGCCACCGGGTGGTGGTCAAGCGTCCGCGCAAGGCGCCGTGCATCGAAGGGCCCAAGCCCAGCCATGGGCTGGAGGGCAAATCCAGCCGCTACGACATCTACCCGAAGAAGGCCCTCAAGGCCTGAGCCCCCCTGTAGCAGCCGGCTTGCCGGCGAAGGCGGTCTTCAGTCCGCTTCGCTGGCAAGCCCGCTCCTACATCAGCCAGCTCCTGCACCTGCCGGTTTCTACGGCCGGTAGGCGCGGATGAACAGCGCCACCACTTCCTGCACATGCTCCTCTGCGGCGGCGCCCCTCAAGGGTTCGCCGCAGCCGTAGAGCAGGCGGAAATTCGCCCCGCCCTTGAGCATGCAGAAAAAGTGCTCGGCGGCGTTGCGCGGCTTGTCGATGCGCAGGGTGCCCAACTGATTGATCTTCGCCAGCAGCCGCTCCATGCCCAGCAGCACCCGTTCGGGACCGGCCTCGATGAAGATCTGCGAGAGCTTGGGGTCCTGGCTGCCCAGCGTCATGATCAGGCGGTGCAGGTTCACCGACTCGTCGCTGTTGATCAGATGGTGAAAGCCCCGGGCGATGTTCAGCAGGACATTCTCCACCGGCGTGTCGGGAGTCAGTTCGTAGATCAGCGTGGGCAGCTGTTCTTCGCACTTGGCCACCACAGCGGCGGTGAACAAGGTCTCCTTGTCATTGAAATGGCTGTAGACCGTGAGCTTTGAAACCCCGGCCTCAGCGGCGACCGCATCCATGCTGGTACTGGCGTAGCCATTGCTCAAGAACAGGACTTTGGCTGCTTCGAGAATGGCCTGGCGCTTGGCCAGATCCTTGGGCCTGCCTGGCCCAACGTTTGCGGAAATATTGTCGGACATTTTTTCGCTGTTAATACTGGACTGGTGAGTTTGCTATTAATAACATACCGGCCAGTATAAATATTCCAAGCACCATTAGCGAAAGGTCGCCGCCATGTTCCGCTATGCCTTGCCAGTCAGCCTGGCTTTTTTTCTGTCTGCTTGTGGGCACGAAGAGCCCGTTCAAATTGGCATCCGGCCGGCCATGGTGGTCCAGCCAGAGCCTTCGGCAAGAGCTTCGGACAGCTACCCGGGCGAGGTGCGCGCCCGCTACGAGCCGGACCTGGCATTTCGTATCGGCGGCAAGGTCAGCCGACGGCTGGTGGAGGAGGGCGAGCGGGTCAAGGCCAACCAGCCCCTGGCGGAGCTCGACCCGCAGGACGTGCGCCTGCAACTTGAAGCCACCCGGGCCCAGGTCACTGCAGCCAGCGCCAACCTCAACCTGGTGCGCGCCGAGCGTGATCGCTACAAGACCCTGCTGGAGCGGCAGATGGTCAGCCATTCCCAATACGACAACGCCGAGAACCTCTACCGTTCCGGCGAAGCGCGCCTGAAGCAGATCAAGGCCGAGTTCGATGTGGCCAACAACCAGGCCGGCTACGCGGTGCTGCGCGCGCCGCAGGACGGCGTGGTGGCCAAGCGTGCGGTGGAAGTGGGGCAGGTGGTGGCGGCCGGGCAGACGGTCTTCACCCTGGCCACCGATGGCGAGCGTGAGGTGCTGATCAGCTTCCCCGAGCAGAACTACGGCCGCTTCAAGGTCGGCCAGCCGGTATCGGTGGAGCTCTGGACCCAGCCGGGCCAGCGTTTCGACGGGCGCATCCGCGAGCTGTCGCCTGCTGCCGATCCCAAGTCCCGGACCTTCGCCGCGCGTATTGCCTTCACTGCCGGCAAGGTTCCCGCCGAGCTGGGCCAGAGTGCCCGGGTGTTCATCCAGAGCGGCGATGCGGTGCCGCTGTCGGTGCCGCTGTCGGCGTTGTCCGCGGAAGGCGGGGCGACTTATGTCTGGCGGGTGGATGCCAACAATACCCTGCACAAGACCCCGGTGCGGGTCGGCGCCTTCGGCGAGAAGAGCGTGCCGGTGCTGGAAGGGCTGAGCGCCAGCGATTGGGTGGTGGCCGCGGGGGTGCATGTGCTCCATGAGGGCTTGCAGGTGCGCCCGGTGGATCGCTCCAACCGCGTGGTCAATCTGGCGGCCAAGGAGTAATCCCCGATGGGTTTCAACCTTTCCGCCTGGGCGTTGCGCAATCGCCAGATCGTTCTGTTCCTGATGCTGCTGCTGGCCATTGTCGGTGCGCTGTCCTACACCAAGTTGGGGCAGAGCGAGGATCCGCCTTTCACCTTCAAGGCCATGGTGATCCGCACCAACTGGCCCGGGGCCACGGCCCAGGAAGTCTCGCGCCAGGTCACCGAGCGCATTGAAAAGAAGCTGATGGAGACTGGCGAGTACGACCGCATCGTGTCCTTCTCGCGGCCGGGGGAGTCCCAGGTGACCTTCATCGCCCGGGACTCGATGCACTCCAACGAGGTTCCCGAGCTGTGGTACCAGGTACGCAAGAAGATCAGCGATATCCGGCAGACCCTGCCGCCCGGTATCCAGGGGCCGTTCTTCAACGATGAGTTCGGCACCACCTTCGGCAATATCTATGCGTTGACCGGGCAGGGCTTCGACTACGCGGTACTCAAGGACTACGCCGACCGCATCCAGATCCAGCTGCAACGGGTCAAGGACGTGGGCAAGGTCGACCTGCTGGGCCTGCAGGACGAGAAAATCTGGATCGAGCTGTCCAACGTCAAGCTGGCGACCCTGGGCCTGCCCCTGGCGGCGGTGCAACAGGCCCTGGAAGAACAGAACGCAGTGTCCACCGCTGGGTTCTTCGAGACCCCGAGCGAGCGGGTGCAACTGCGGGTGTCGGGCAATTTCCAGACCGTGGAGCAGATCCGCAATTTCCCGATCCGCGTCGCCGGTCGTACCTTCCGCATCGGTGATGTGGCGGACGTGCGTCGTGGTTTCAACGATCCACCCGCGCCGCGCATGCGCTTCATGGGTGAAGACGCCATCGGCCTGGCTGTGGCGATGAAGGAGGGGGGTGACATCCTGGTGCTGGGCAAGGCCCTGGAAGGCGAGTTCTCGCGCCTGCAGAAAAGCCTGCCGGCGGGGATGGAACTGCGCAAGGTGTCCGACCAGCCGGCGGCGGTGAAGACTGGGGTGGGCGAGTTCGTCCGGGTGCTGGCCGAGGCCCTGATCATCGTGCTGCTGGTGAGTTTCTTCTCCCTGGGAGTGCGGACCGGGATGGTGGTGGCCCTGGCGATTCCCCTGGTGCTGGCGATGACCTTCGCCACCATGTACTACCTGGGGATCGGCCTGCACAAGATTTCCCTGGGAGCGCTGGTGCTGGCCCTGGGCTTGCTGGTGGACGACGCGATCATTGCGGTAGAGATGATGGCGATCAAGATGGAGCAGGGTTTCGACCGGATCAAGGCCGCCAGCTTCGCCTGGACCAGTACCGCCTTCCCCATGCTCACCGGCACCCTGATCACTGCGGCGGGCTTCCTGCCGATCGCCACGGCCCAGTCCGGCACGGGCGAATACACCCGTTCGATCTTCCAGGTGGTGACCATTGCCCTGGTGGCCTCGTGGATTGCAGCCGTGGTGTTCGTGCCGTACCTGGGGGAAAAACTGCTGCCGGACCTGGCGAAGATCCACGCCGCCAAGCACGGCGCCGAATCCAATCCCCACGGTACACCCTTCTACCAGCGGGTCCGGCGGGTAGTGGGCTGGTGCGTGGAGCGGCGCAAGACGGTGATCGTCCTGACCATCCTGCTGTTCGTCGGCTCGGTGATGCTGTTCCGTTTCGTTCCCCAGCAGTTCTTCCCGGCCTCGGGTCGCCTGGAACTGATGGTCGACCTGAAGCTGGCGGAAGGCGCGTCCCTGAGCAACACCGCCGATGAGGTCAAGCGCCTAGAAGCCCTGCTCAAGGAGCATGCGGGCATCGACAACTACGTGGCCTACGTGGGCACCGGTTCGCCGCGGTTCTACCTGCCGCTGGACCAGCAACTGCCCGCCACCAGCTTTGCCCAGTTCGTGGTGCTGGCCAAGAGCATCGAGGAGCGTGAAGAGCTGCGCGGCTGGTTGATCGAAACCCTCAACGAGCAGTTCCCGGCGCTGCGCTCGCGGGTCACGCGCCTGGAGAACGGGCCGCCCGTGGGCTACCCGGTGCAGTTCCGGGTCACCGGCGAGCACATCGAGGAAGTCCGCGCCCTGGCGCGCAAGGTAGCGGCCAAGGTGCGAGAGAACCCCCATGTGGTCAACGTGCACCTGGATTGGGAAGAGCCCAGCAAGGTGGTCTACCTGAACATTGACCAGGACCGGGCCCGGGCCTTGGGAGTGAGCACCGCCAACCTGTCGAAATTCCTCCAGAGTTCGCTGATCGGTTCCACCGTCAGCCAGTACCGGGAAGACAACGAGCTGATCGAGATCCTGCTGCGGGGCACCCGCGAGGAACGCACCGAACTGTCGTTGCTGCCGAGCCTGGCGGTGCCTACCGAGAATGGCCAGAGCGTGTCCCTGTCCCAGGTGGCGACCCTGGAGTACGGCTTCGAGGAAGGGGTGATCTGGCACCGCAACCGCCTGCCCAACGTCACCGTGCGCGCCGACATCTACGGCAAGGAGCAGCCGGCGACCCTGGTGCAGCAGATCCTGCCGACCCTGGAGCCGGTTCGCGCCGAGCTGCCCGATGGTTACCTGCTGGAAGTGGGTGGCACGGTCGAGGACTCGACCCGGGGCCAGAACTCGGTGAAGGCCGGCGTGCCGCTGTTCATCGTGGTGGTGCTGACCTTGCTGATGATCCAGCTGCGCAGTTTCTCGCGCACGGCCATGGTGTTCCTCACGGCGCCCCTGGGATTGATCGGGGTCACCTTGTTCCTGCTGGTGTTCCGCCAGCCCTTCGGCTTCGTGGCCATGCTCGGCACCATTGCCCTGTCGGGGATGATCATGCGCAACTCGGTGATCCTGGTGGACCAGATCGAGCAGGACATCAAGGCGGGGCACAAGCCCTGGGATGCGATCATCGAAGCCACGGTGCGGCGTTTCCGGCCCATCGTGCTGACCGCCCTGGCGGCAGTGCTGGCGATGATCCCGCTGTCGCGCAGTGTGTTCTTCGGGCCGATGGCAGTGGCCATCATGGGTGGGCTGATCGTGGCGACGGCGCTGACCCTGTTGTTCCTGCCGGCGCTGTATGCGGCCTGGTTCAGGGTCAAGAAAACCTAGGAACCGGTATGCGGGAATACATCCTGTAGGAGCCGGCTTGCCGGCGAAGAGGCCCTTGGGGCAGGCGCTTGTCCTGGCGACATCTTCGCCGGCAAGCTGGCTCCTACAGGTAGCGGGGAGGCTTACAGGGTGCCGAAGACTTTCTTGGCCAGGCTGGTGGCGGCTGCCGCCGGGTTCTGGCGAATGGTTTCTTCCTGCTTGCCGATCATTTCGAACAGGCCATTGAGGGCTTGTTCGGTCACGTAACTCTCGATGTTTGCGCTCTTGGCATCCAGCACGCCGAGCGTCGCAGCCTGGCCGGCGAAGGAGTTGTACTGCTTGGCCAGGCCGACCTGGTCAGTGGCCTGCTTGACGATCGGCAGGAACTTGGCGCGGATCTGCTCGCGGCTGCTCTTGTCCAGGTATTGGGTGGCGGAGTCCTTGCCGCCGGCAAGAATGCCCTTGGCGTCAGCCACGGTCATCTTCTTCACGGCATCCACCAACAGGGCCTGGGCTTGCGGCACAGCGGCCTCGGCAGCCTTGTTCATGCTGGTTTCAAGCTGATCGACCTGGTCGCCCATGCCGAACTGTTTCATTTTTTTCGCGACCTTGCCCAGGTTGCCCGGCAGCTCGATGCGCACCTCGGGGTTGTTGCTGAAACCACCTGGGGTGCCCAGCTGTTTGACGGCGATCTGCGCACCCTGGGTCAGGGCATCTTTCAGGCCACCGCTGGCGTCACCCTGGGACAGGTCGCTCAGGGACAGGGCCAGGGCGCTGGCGGAGATCAACAGGCCAGCGCACAGGCTGGTGAAACGAAGCGAAGTACGGAGCATGGCGGCTTCCTTGTGCAATAAGAATTAACGAACAGCGTCGACCCGCAGCTTCAAGGGCTGCGGGTCGCTGCCGTCGAGTTTAACGGCGTTGTTTTCGGTGGTGATGAAGACCAGCTGGCCAGCCACTTCAATCCGCGCGCTGACCGAATAGCGGTGGCCGGGCTTGACCTGGGCCGGGTCGTAGCTGAGGTGAAAGGGCAGCGGCACCTGGCCCTTGACCGGACCGCTCTGCTCGGCCAGGACCACGGCAGGGGCGTCGGCCAGTGACACGTCCTGCAGGCTCACGCTCAGGGTGGCGGCCGGAGGCAGGGCGATGCGCTGCAAGTAGAAGACTTCGCCGTCGAGGCTGGCCTTGGCAGCGGGATTCATGGACTGGCAAGCGCCGAGCAGCGCGGTGGCGGCCAGCAGGCTGAGCTTTTTCATCGCGGATCTCCGTATCGAGGGCGCCGCAGCTGCTCCCGGCGCCCGTAAGAATCTAGTCGTTTTGCGCAGGTGCCGCGAGCTGGTCGGCGGCGTCTTCGCTGCGGTGCAGGGCGACCTGGCGGATCGACAGGCGAATTTCTGCCGGCAGCACGCGCTTGGCGGCACCTTCGGCCAGTTCCCCCAGCGCTTCGTGGTAGCTCAGCTTGCCGGCTTCGTCGCGGCGCAGCACACCCTGGTCCAGCAGGGTCTGGATAAAGTGGCGGAACAGGCTCTTGTCGAAGAACTCCGGGGCATTGAGGCCATGCAGGATCGACAGGCGCTGGGCCATGACCGTGCACAGGTCTTCCAGCTCCTCGGCGCTGATGCTGTTCTGGCCGCTGTTGAGCAACAGGGAAATAGCCATGTAGAAGCGTTGCAGGGTCTGGGCAATGCTCTTGGACAGCAGGGTCAGCAGGACGAAATGCCGTGAGCTCGGGGCCGGACGCTGGTACAGGTCCTTCTCGAAGCGCAGCAGGCCCTGTTCGACAAAGGCCTCCAGCCACTGGTCCACCACCGCGTCCAGCTCATCCAGCGGCCAGCGGATGAACAGCTCCGATTGCAGGTAGGGATAAAGCGCGCGGGTATAACGCAGGATCTGTTCGCGGCTCATGCGCGACGAGCTCTGGAAGAAGCTCGCCAGCAACGCCGGCAGGGCGAAGATGTGCAGCACGTTGTTGCGGTAGTAGGTCATCAGGACGGCGTTCTGCTCGTCCAGGTAGAGGATCTTGCCCAGGGCGTCGCTCTGTTCGGCCAGCAGGTCCATGTCCTTGACGTGCTGGATCAGAGCCCGGCCGTCGCCTTCGGGCAAGGTGGTGTGGGGCGAGTAGGGCACGCGACGCAGTAGCGCCAGGTACAGGTCCAGGACCCGCGCCATGGCGCGGTCGTCCAGGGCCAGGCGGGTGGTGGAGAGCAGGGCCAGGGCCACCAGGTTCACCGGGTTGATCGCCGCGGCTTCGTTGAGGTGCTGGGCCACCCGCTCGCCGAGACGGTTGGTGGTTTCATTGAGCCAGGCCGGGCGGTACTGCGGGCCCAGCTCCTGGGTCCGCCAGTCCGGCTGTTCCTGGTCGAGGAATTCCGCCAGCTTGATCGGTTCGCCGAAGTTCACTGCCACCTGGCCGAAGCGCTGCTTGAGGGCGCCGATGACCTTGAAGATGTCGAAAATCGACTCTTTCTTCTTGCTCGCGCCGCGCAGCTCGCCCAGGTAGGTCCGGCCTTCCAGCACCCTTTCATAGCCGATGTACACCGGTACGAAGACGATGGGCATGCGCGAGGAGCGCAGGAAGCTGCGCAGGGTGATTGCCAGCATCCCGGTCTTGGGTTGCAGCATGCGCCCGGTGCGCGAACGGCCGCCCTCGACGAAGTACTCCACCGGGAAACCCTTGGTGAACAAGGTGTGCAGGTATTCGTTGAACACCGAGGTGTAGAGCGGGTTGCCCTTGAAGGTGCGGCGCATGAAGAAGGCCCCGCCGCGACGCAGCAGGCCGCCGATCACCGGCATGTTGAGGTTGATCCCGGCGGCGATGTGCGGCGGGGTCAGGCCGTTGCGAAACAGCAGGTAGGACAGCAGCAGGTAGTCGATATGGCTGCGGTGGCAGGGCACGTAGATCACTTCGTGGCCTTGGGCGATCTTCTGCACGCCTTCGAGGTGGTTGACCTTGATCCCGTCGTAGATCTTGTTCCAGAACCAGCTCAGCACCACTTCCAGGAAGCGGATCGCGGTGTAGGTGTAGTCCGAGGCGATCTCGTTGCCGTAGCGCAGGGCCTGGGCCTTGGCTTTTTCCGGGGAAATCTTTTCGCGCTCGGCCTCGTCGAGGATCGCCTGTTTCACCAGGGGCTGGTTGAGCAGGCCCTTGACCAGGTTGCGCCGGTGGGAAATGTCCGGGCCGATGACCGCAGCCTTGAGGTTGCGAAAGTGTACCCGCAGGATGCGCTGGGCCATGCGCACGGTGCGCTCGTGGCCCTTGTTGTGCTCGATCAGCTCGCGCAGGTTGATCGGTGCGGAGAACTGCACCCGGGTCTTGCGTCCCAGGATCATGATGCTCAGCAGCCGGCGCAGGCGCCCGGTGACCGCCCAGCTGTCGGCGAACAGCAGCTTCCACGGGCTCGACTCGCTGTCCGGCGACTGGCCCCAGAACACGCTGACCGGAATGATCTGTGCATCTTCGGCGGCATTCTGGGTCAGTGCGCTGACCAGCCGGGTCAGGGTCGGTGGCGCCCCGCGCTTGTCCTGGCGACCAAGCCAGTCGGGCTCCGGGGTCAGGTAGAAGAAGGCCGCCGGTTCCAGCAGGTTGCCCACCGACACCGGCAGTACCGGACGTGGCAGCCCAGCCTTGGTGCATTCGGTATCGACCACGGCGAGATCGGTCAGGGACGGGTTTTGCAGGACGTAGAACACCGGTCGGCTGCGGTCGAGGTCGAGGGTGAAGGACGACTGGTTGATGGTTTCCGAGCGGACCCAGAGGTACAGCAGTCGGCGCAAGGTGCCAAACACAAGACGGCGGATCGGGGAGCGGGTCATACGGCTTCTGCGTGAGTGAGTAGAAAACCGAGCAACTGCTCGGGGCCGGTAGTGTGCCGGATTCGCCGAAAATCGGCAAAAAAGCGCCGAAACAAGATTGAGTTGAGAGTTTTTACGCCTGTCATATACTCGGCCGACTCTCCCGCGGTCGTATCGCTTTCACTCATAGAGAGGCAGGCTGGGGGAAAGTTCTCAGGGTTTGGTTGCAGTGCGCCAATCCAATAATAAAAAAATGAGGTATGGATTCATGACTACTCGTGAGACAGGCAACGTGAAGTGGTTCAACGACGCCAAGGGCTACGGTTTTATCCAGCGTGAAGGCGGGGCGGACGTATTTGTCCACTACCGGGCGATCCGTGGCGAAGGCCACCGCTCCCTGACCGAAGGCCAGCAGGTGGAATACGCTGTGGTCGAAGGCCAGAAAGGTCTGCAAGCCGAAGACGTCGTCGGCCTGTAACCCACCCTGTAGGAGCTGGCTTGCCAGCGAAGGCGCCCGTCTATCGAACGCAAGTCTTGAAGGCCTCTTCGCCGGCAAGCCGGCTCCTACGGGTATGCACTGTTCAGGCAGTGCGCCAGGTAATCTCTTCTTCACCGTCGGCGCTGATGCGAATCCAGCGATCGGCGGACTCTTCACCCTCTTCCTCGACCCAGCTGCCCGGTGCGCAGCGCACCTCCACATTCAACGCGGCAAAGGCGGCGCGGGCGCAGGCGATGTCGTCATCCCACGGGGTCTGGTCGCTTTCCAGGTACAGGCTGTTCCACTTGCCCACGGCCTTGGGCAGCCAGGTCACGGGCACCTGGCCTGCGGTGCATTTGTAGGTCTGGCCTTTTTGTACCCAGTCGCTGCACGGGCCAAGCACGGCGCCCAGCCAGGCGGCGATGGCCTTGTAGTCGACGTCGGCGTCTTTCAGGTAAATCTCGATATCGGGCTGGCGCATGGATGTCCTCATTGCCGGTCTGAAAAATCCATTCGCGGATTTCTTCGGCCGCGAGCACAGGCTCGGGGCCTTGGGTTTTAGTGGGTTATTGCAGCACGAAGTAATCGTAGCGCATCGATACGCTGACCTCGAAAGGCTCGGCCTGCTCGATCACCGCGGCGCGGCGCTCGGCGCTGGCGCGCCAGCCGTGGGGCGTCATGGCCAGCAGGTTGGCGCGGTCTTGCGGGCGTTCCAGGTGCAGCTTGAACTCCAGGGTTTCGCTGTGGGCCAGGGCCATGCCTTCGGGTACCAGGGCCAGGTGCTTGTCGTCGGTGTATTCGCGCACTTCGTCGTACAGGCGTTCGCGCAGTTCCATCAGGTGGCCGCTGGTGGGACCTACCTTCATCAGGCCGCCGCCGGGGCTGAGCAGGCGCTTGGCCTCCAGCCAGTCAAGGGGGCTGAAGACGCTGGCCAGGAACTGGCAGCTGGCGTCCGCCAGGGGGATGCGCGCCATGCTGGCGACCATCCAGGTCAGTTGCGGGGCACGACGGCAGGCGCGCTTCACCGCCTCCCGGGAAATATCCAGGGCGTAGCCATCGGCAGCGGGCAGGGCCTGGGCCAGTTGCGCGGTGTAGTAACCCTCGCCACAGCCGATGTCGACCCAGCGCTGGGGCGCACGTTCTGCCGCCAGCTCCGCCAGGCGCCGGGCCACCGGGGCGTAGTGCCCGGCGTTGAGAAAGTCGCGGCGGGCCTCGACCATGGCCTGGTTGTCGCCCGGGTCACGGCTGTTCTTGTGCTGCACCGGCAGCAGGTTCAGGTAGCCCTGGCGTGCCCGGTCGAAACGATGCCCGGCCGGGCAGACCACGCCGTTGTCCACGACGTTCAGCGGGGCACTGCAGAGAGGACAGGCAAGCATCAGGCGAGCAACTTGATCAGGGTCTGGTAGTAGATTTCGGTCAGCACATCGAGGTCGCTGGCCAGTACCCGCTCGTTGACCTGATGGATGGTGGCGTTGACCGGGCCCAGTTCCACCACCTGGGTGCCCAGGGTGGCGATGAAGCGCCCGTCGGAGGTGCCGCCACTGGTGGAGGCCTTGGTGTCGCGCCCGGTGACCTGCTTGATGCTGGCCGATACCGCGTCCAGCAGGGCGCCGGGTTCGGTGAGGAACGGCAACCCGGACAGGGCCCACTCCACATGCCAGTCCAGGCCGTGCTTGTCGAGGATGGCCGCGACCCGCTGCTGCAGGCCTTCCACCGTGGATTCGGTGGAGAAGCGGAAGTTGAACAGCGCGGTCAGTTCACCGGGAATCACGTTGGTGGCGCCGGTGCCGGAATTGAGGTTGGAGATCTGGAAACTGGTGGGTGGGAAGAAGGCGTTGCCGTCGTCCCAGTGCTCCGCCGCCAGTTCCGCCAGGGCCGGCGCCGCCAGGTGGATCGGGTTCTTCGCCAGGTGCGGGTAGGCCACGTGGCCCTGTACCCCGCGCACGGTGAGCTTGGCGCCGAGGGAGCCGCGGCGGCCGTTCTTGACTACGTCGCCCACCAGGCTGGTGCTCGAAGGCTCACCGACGATGCACCAGTCCAGGCGCTCCTTGCGTGCCGCCAGGCGCTCCACCACGGCCTTGGTGCCATGGTGCGCGGGGCCTTCTTCGTCGCTGGTGATGAGGAAGGCTACCGAGCCCTTGTGGTCCGGGTAGTCGGTGACGAAACGCTCAGCGGCTACCAGCATGGCCGCCAGGCTGCCCTTCATGTCCGCTGCGCCACGGCCGCAGAGCATGCCGTGCTCGTCGATCAGAGCGTCGAACGGGTCGTTCTGCCAGGCCTGGACCGGGCCGGTAGGCACCACGTCGGTGTGGCCGGCAAAACACAGCACCGGGCCTTCATGCTGGCCATGGCTGGCCCAGAAGTTGTCCACGTCCTCGATGCGCATCGGTTCCAGCTTGAAGCCGGCATCCCCCAGGCGCTGCATCATCAGCTTCTGGCAGTCGGCGTCGATCGGCGTCACCGAGGGGCGACGGATCAGATCACAGGCAAGTTGCAGGGTCGGCGAAAGCTCGGCATGGGCCGTCATGGGTAACTCCGGTGCAAGGCATTGTGCAGGAGCCGGCGGGGCGGCGAGGGCGGTTTAATCGATACACCGCGTTGCTTGGTTCGCTGGCAAGCCAGCTCCTACAGGGTTGGGCGAGGCGCGCAAAATGGCGGATATCTTAAAGCAAAACGGCGGCCAGAGGCCGCCGTTTAGTACTTTGGATCGATTTAGGCAGCTGGAGCCGGCTGGCTTTCTTCCGCCGGTTTTGGCAGCGACGAAAGGAAGGCCATGACCAGCGCTGCCACGTAAGGCAAAGACTGCACCAGGAGCATGGTCACCCAGAAGCGCATGTCGTTGCTCGGCAGGCCCTGCACCAGGAAGATCCCCAGCGCCGCGCCCCACAACAGCAGCATGATGAACAGCTCTTCCCGGGCTTCCGAGATCGCCACCCAGAAGCCGTGGTTGTCGGCGTTCTTCGGGGTGCGGAAGAACGGAATGCTGCTGGTGAAGAAGCCGTACAGCACCGCCTTGGCGATGGTGTGGGACAAGGCCAGGCCCGCCAGGGCCGCGCAGAACGCGTCCTTGAGGTTGACCCCCACCGCACGGCGGTAGAGGAAGATGATCTTGCCCACCTTGAACACGAACAGCGCCAGCGGCGGGATGGCGAAGATCAGCAGCGGCGGGTCGACCCGTTGCGGCACGATGATCATCGCCGCCGACCACAGCAGGGCGCCGACGGTGAAGAAGATGTTCATGCCGTCCGCTACCCACGGCAGCCAGCCCGCGAGGAAGTGGTAGCGCTGGCCACGGGTCAGCTCGGTGTTCTTGCCGCGCAGCAGGCTGGCGGTGTGGCGCTTGATGATCTGGATCGCGCCATAGGCCCAGCGGAAACGCTGCTTCTTGAAGTCGATGAAGGTGTCGGGCATCAGGCCCTTGCCGTAGCTTTCGTGGTGGTACGCCGCCGACAGGCCTTTCTCGAACACCCGCAGGCCCAGCTCGGCGTCTTCGCAGATGCACCAGTCGGCCCAGCCCAGCTCTTCGAGCACTGTGCGCCGGGTCATGGTCATGGTGCCGTGCTGGATGATCGCGTCACGGTCGTTGCGGGTGACCATGCCGATATGGAAGAAGCCTTTGTATTCCGCGTAGCAGAGCTTCTTGAAGGTGCTTTCGTTCTGGTCGCGATAGTCCTGGGGCGACTGCACGATGGCGATCTTCGGATCGGCGAAGTGCGGCACCATGTGCTTGAGCCAGTTGCGATCGACGCAGTAGTCGGAGTCGATCACCGCGATCACTTCGGCATCCTTGGCGGTGTGCGGCAACAGATAGTTCAGCGCACCGCCCTTGAAGCCGGCCAGGGGCGCGACGTGGAAGAACTTGAAGCGCGGGCCGAGGGTCTCGCAATAGGCCTGCACCGGTTCCCAGACCGCCGGGTCCTTGGTGTTGTTGTCGATGATCAGGACTTCGAAGTCCGGGTAATCGAGGTTGGCCAGGGCATTGAGGGTCTGTTTGACCATCTCCGGCGGCTCGTTGTAGCAGGGCACGTGGATCGAGACTTTCGGCCGGTAGCTGGAGTCCCCCTCCACCGGCAGGAATTCGCGCCGGCGCTTGTGTATCCACACCGCTTCGGCCAGTTCATGGGCCTCGGTCAGCAGCACGATGAACACCCCCAGCGCGCCGAGGGCCAGGAGGAAGCCCACCGTCAGGCTGAACCAGGTGCTGTATTGCTGGCTGTAGTCGTAGCCGATCCACACCAGCACCGAACCGCAGAGGAACGCGATAAAGGTCAGGAAGGTGCGGCCGCGCTGGCGCAGGGCCGAGCCGTCGATCATCAGCAGGGTCAGCGACAGCAGCGCCAGCACCACCGAGCCGATGGCCAGCACCCGCCATTGCGGGATCGCGACCACCGGGCCTTCGAAGTTGAATTTCTGCTGGCGCGCGGCGTTGAACACGCCCCAGTAGGCGCCCACCGAACCTTCGTCGCTGGCCTTCCACGGCTGGTCGAAGGCTTCGATGACAAAGTAGTTGTAGCCCTGGCGGTTGAGCTTGTTGACCAGGGTACGCAGGTAGATCGCCTGGTCCGCCGGGCTGGCGTCGGCGCCACCGCGCATGCGGCCGTTGCTCGGCCAGCCGACCTCGGACAGCAGCAGCGGTTTTTTCGGGAACATCTTCTTCAGGTCCCGGGCGCGGTCGAGGACGAACTGCTCGGCCTTGTCCACCGGGATGAACTCCCAGTAGGGCAGGATGTGCGCGGCGATCAGGTCGACGTGCTTGGCCAGCCCCGGGTTTTCCTCCCAGACGTGCCATTGCTCCGAGGTGGTGACCGGAACTTTTACCGCGGCACGCACCCGGTCGAGAATCACCGACAGTTGGTCGGCGGTGATTTCCTTGCGGAAGATCGCCTCGTTACCCACCACCACCCGCACGACGCTGCGGGAGGTATTGGCCAGTTCGATGGCGCGCATGATTTCCCGCTCGTTGCGCTCCAGGTCCGGGCTGATCCAGATCCCCAGGGTCACGCGCAGGCCGAACTCTTCCGCGAGCCTCGGGATGTCTTCCAGGCTGCCGTCCACCGAATAGGTACGGATGTTGTCGGTCAGCTTGCTCATGATCTCCAGGTCGCGACGCATTTCATCGTCGGACGGGTACTGGTCCTTCTGCGGGAACTGGCCCTGCTGGAAAGGCGAGTAGGAAAAACCGGAGATCTGTTCCGGCCAGTCGGGGGCCGAGACCGGGCGATTGATCAGCGCCCAGAAACCGGTGAACAGCGCGGCAATGGCCAGCACTATCACCAGGTTGAGTCCAAATTTACGCGATGACATAGCTATTTCGGGTTCCAAAAGGTGTGGAACGAGGGAAGGGTTGGCAGGCGCCAAACGGCGGGCATCCTACACCGGCCCTCAACTGAGCGTACAGCGCACAGAGGAAAGCCAGACCTTGGGCACTGTATTCGGGTTTAAGTTCTTTACTTGTAGCTTCAAGGTTAAAACTTGTCGCGTTGAGGCCCTATAATGCGCGCCGGTTTTTTAGGTGATGGTCATGAGTACAGAAGATCCACGGTTTGCCGGCGTCGCCCGTTTGTATGGCATTGAAGGCCTGGAGCGGCTGCGGGCGGCCCATGTGGCGATCGTCGGAGTCGGCGGGGTCGGTTCCTGGGCGGCAGAAGCCATCGCCCGTTGCGGGGTGGGCGAGATCTCGCTGTTCGACCTCGATGACGTCTGCGTCAGCAACAGCAACCGCCAGTTGCACGCGCTGGACAGCACTGTGGGCAAGCCCAAGGTCGAGGTCATGGCCGAACGCCTGCGGGGCATCAATCCGGGCTGCAGGGTGCACGCGGTGGCGGACTTCGTCACCCGCGAGACCATGGCCGAGTACATCACCCCAGACATCGATTGCGTGATCGACTGCATCGACAGTGTCAATGCCAAGGCGGCGCTGATTGCCTGGTGCAAGCGACGCAAGATCCAGATCATCACCACCGGCGGCGCGGGGGGGCAGATCGACCCGACGCTGATCCAGGTCTGCGACCTGAACCGTACCTTCAATGACCCGTTGGCCTCCAAGGTGCGGTCCACCCTGCGCCGCGACTACGGTTTCTCGCGCACCGTAACCCGGCACTACAGCGTGCCTTGCGTGTTTTCCACCGAGCAGCTGCGTTATCCGAAGCCGGACGGCAGCATCTGCCTGCAGAAGAGTTTTGTCGGCGATGGCGTCAAGCTCGACTGTGCCGGCGGCTTTGGCGCGGTGATGATGGTGACCGCGACCTTCGGCATGGTGGCGGCGACCAAGGCAGTGGACAAGATTGTCGCCGGCGTGCGCCGCCCGTCGGAGCGCAGCAAGCCCGCCGCCCCGTAGGAGCTGGCTTGCCAGCGAAGAGGGCCGCGAGGAGGGTGCAAGGCTTATGGGCCTGTTGGCCAGCAAGCAGGCTCCTACGGAGTTAGGGGGCGCTGGCCAGTTCGCTCATGCGTTGCAAGACGGCGTTCAGGCCATTGCTGCGTGAAGGCGAGAGCTGGCGCGACAGGCCCAACTGGTTGAACCAGTCGGCCAGGTCCACTTCCCGCAACTGCTGTGCCGTCAGGCCATTGACCCGCGCCAGGAGCAGGGCCACCAGCCCGCGAATCAGCCGCGCGTCGCTGGCCGCGGCAAACTGCCAATGACCGTTTTCCAGGGCCGCCACCAGCCAGACCTGGCTTTCACAGCCGTGCACCCGGTTGGCCTCGATCTGGTCGGCCTCGCTCAGGGGCGGCAGGCGCTCGCCCCATTGCATCAGCAGGCGCGCCCGCTGTTCCCAGCCGGCAGCCCCCTGGAAAATCTCCAGGGCGGCGACGGCATCCGCCGGCAGGCTCATCGCAGCAGTTCCAGGGCCTGATCCAGGGCTTCGAAGAAACGCTCCAGGTCCTCGGAATCGTTGTACAGCGCCAATGACACGCGAATCGCTCCGGCCAACCCCAGGCTCTTCATCAGCGGCATGGCGCAGTGATGCCCGGCGCGTACGGCAATGCCTTGTTCGGTTAGCAGGTGCGCCAGGTCGGCGTTGTGCACCCCATCCACGACAAAACTGACCAGGGCCACTTGCGGCGAGCCCAGCAGGCGGATGCCATTGCGCGCCTGCAAGCCGTGCAGCAGGTAGGCGTGCAGCGCTGCTTCATGGTCGGCCAGTGCTTGCTGATCCAGGCCGGCGAGATAATCCAGGGTGGCACCCAGGCCGATGACCCCGGCAATCGGCGGCGTACCGGCCTCGAACCCCAGGGGGGCGGGGCGGAAGCTGGCGTGCTGGTAATCGGCGTCCTGGACCATTTCACCGCCGAACTGCCAGTGGCGCAGGCCCTTGAGTGCTGCATGACGGCCAAACAGCACGCCGACCCCATCCGGGCCGTACAGCTTGTGGCTGGAGAACACATAGAAGTCGCAGCCCAGGGCCTGCACATCGTGGCGGCCATGGACCACGCCCTGGGCGCCGTCGATCACCGTCAGTGCGCCCTGGGCCCTGGCCATGGCCAGCAGTGGGGTCAAGGGTTGCCAGGCGCCAAGCACGTTGGACAGCTGGCTCACCGCCAGCAAACGGGTGCGCGGGCCGATCAAGCGGCTTGCCGCGTCGACGTCGATCAGGCCGTCCGGGTCCAGGGGCAGGACCAGCAGCTTGAGACCGCGACGTTGGGCCAGTTGCTGCCAGGGCAGCAGATTGGCGTGGTGCTCCAGGGCGCTGATGACGATTTCATCGCCCGCGGAAAATTGGTGCTCCAGGCCGTAGGCCAGAAGATTCAGCGCGGAGGTCGCGCCGTGGGTGAAGACGATTTGCCCACTGTCACCGGCATTCAGCCATTGGCCGACCTTGCTGCGGCTGTCTTCGAACGCTTGGGTGGCGTGGGCGCCGGGCAGGTGTTGCGCACGATGCACATTGGCCGCGCCATTGGCGTAGTAGTGCGCCAGCGCGTCCAGCAGGGCTTGGGGTTTTTGCGTGGTGGCGGCGTTGTCCAGGTACGTCTGGTCCTGGCGATGCAGGGCGGCGATGGCCGGGAAGTCGGCGCGCCAGGGGGAGGCTACAAGCATGGTGGCAGAACTCGTTTGAACAGGCCGGGCGCCGATGATAAGCGCCTGGCCGGTTCCAGTGAAACCGAATCGCTGCTTAGTTGTGAGCGTGCAGCGCTTCGTTCAGCTCGATGGCCGACTTGTGGGTCTTGCACTCCACGGCGCCGGTTTCCGAGTTGCGACGGAACAGCAGGTCCGGCTGGCCGGCCAGTTCCCGGGCCTTGAGCACTTTGACCAGCTGGTTGTTCTCGTCCAGCAGCGCCACCTTGGTGCCGGCGGTCACGTACAGGCCCGACTCCACGGTATTGCGGTCGCCCAGCGGGATGCCGATACCGGCGTTGGCGCCGATCAGGCAACCTTCGCCGACCTTGATCACGATGTTGCCGCCACCCGACAGGGTGCCCATGGTGGAGCAACCGCCGCCCAGGTCCGAACCCTTGCCGACGAACACGCCCGCGGAAACCCGGCCTTCGATCATGCCCGGGCCTTCGGTGCCGGCGTTGAAGTTGACGAAGCCTTCGTGCATCACGGTGGTGCCTTCGCCGATGTAGGCGCCCAGGCGGATCCGCGCACTGTCAGCGATACGCACGCCGCTCGGCACCACGTAGTCGGTCATTTTCGGGAACTTGTCCACCGAGAACACTTCCAGCAGCTCGCCGCGCAGGCGCGCTTCCAGTTGACGCTCGGCCAGCTCGCCCAGGTCGATCGCGCCCTGGCTGGTCCAGGCCACGTTCGGCAGCAGCGGGAACACGCCGGCCAGGCTCAGGCCGTGCGGCTTGACCAGGCGGTGGGACAGCAGGTGCAGCTTCAGGTAGGCCTCTGGAGTGGAGGTCAGCTGGGCATCTTCGGCCAGCAGGGTCGCTACCAGCGGCTTGTGGCTTTCGGCCAGGCGGGTCAGCAGGGCGGCCTGGGTGGCGTCGATGCTTTTCAGTGCGTCGGCCATTTGCGCGGCCTGGGCGGTGGTGAACGTGATGGCCTGGTTGCCTTCGCTGTAGCCGAGGATCGGCGCTACGGCAGCGACGATTTCAGCCGCAGGCTGGAGCAGGGGCGATGCGTAAAACACTTCCAGCCAAGCGCCTTGGCGGTTCTGGGTGCCGACACCGAATGCCAGGCTGAACAGGGTAGTGGACATGCAGTTACCTCTTGCGAAATTGATTGAGCAGGCTTACTTGAGCGCCGCTGCGTAAAGGTCTGGCTTGAAGCCAATCAGGGTCTTGTCTCCGAGATCGAGCACCGGGCGCTTGATCATCGAAGGTTGCGCGAGCATCAGTTCAACGGCTTTCGCCTGGTCGAGATCGGCTTTGCTTTCGTCATCGAGTTTGCGAAAGGTCGTGCCCGCGCGGTTCAACACCACCTGCCAGCCGTGCTCGTCGCACCACTGATTCAGGTGCTCACGGTCAATGCCGGAGGTTTTGTAATCATGGAAGTCATAGCTGACAGCGTGTTCATCGAGCCAGGTGCGCGCCTTTTTCATGGTGTCACAGGCTTTGATGCCGAAAAGGTGCAACGTTTTGCTTGAAGCGGTCAAGGAATTGCCCCCTTTGGAGATGCTGGAGATGAAAGGTCACGGATTATGCCACGACCGCGCCGATTCGGCGTCGGCTGCTGCGGGGCTTTGTCGCATTGTGTTTCCACGCCCGGGCGCCGTTGCGACTTTTGTGCAGCGGCGTAAACGCAGCTTAAGCGGCTAATATGGCACTTCTGCGGTGAATTCCTGCCGCCGTTGTGTGTCTGCTTTGAAGTTTCAGATCGGGAAGCCCGCTTTATGCAAACCGCCTATACCGTCCTCATCCTGCTGATGCTGGTGAGCCTCTCGCGTCTTGTCGGACGGGTGATTCCACTGCCGCTGCCCCTGGTGCAGATTGCCGCCGGCGCCTTGCTGGCCTGGCCGACCCTGGGGCTGCACGTGGCCCTGGACCCGGAGCTGTTTCTCTTCCTGTTCTTGCCGCCGCTATTGTTTTCCGATGGCTGGCGCATGCCCAAGCGCGAATTCTGGCGCCTGCGCGGGCCGATCCTGACCCTGGCAGTAGGGCTGGTGCTGTTCACCGTGGTGGGCGCCGGCTACTTCATCCATTGGCTGCTGCCGAGCATTCCGTTGCCGGTGGCCTTTGCCCTAGCCGCCGTGCTTTCGCCCACCGACGCCGTGGCGGTATCGGCGATTTCCCAGAACCGCTTGCCCACGCCCCTGATGCACATGCTCCAGGGGGAGGCGCTGATGAATGACGCCTCGGGCCTGGTGACCTTCAAGTTCGCCCTGGCAGCGGCGGTGACCGGGGTGTTCTCCCTGGCCAACGCCAGCCTGACCTTCGTCCTGGTGGCGGTGGGCGGCCTGGCGGTCGGGGTGGCACTGAGCTGGCTGGTGGGGCGCCTGCGGGCCTGGATGATCGCCCGAGGCTGGGATGACCCGGCGACCCACGTGGTGTTCATGCTGCTTTTGCCGTTCGCCGCCTATGTGCTGGCCGAGCGCCTGGGGGCCTCGGGCATTCTCTCGGCGGTGGCGGCGGGGATGATGCAGAGCTGGCTCGACCTGCTGCCGCGCCAGACCAGCACCCGGCTGCTCAATCGCAGCGTCTGGTCACTGCTGGAGTTCGCCTTCAACGGCCTGATCTTCCTGCTCCTGGGGTTGCAGCTGCCGGACATCATCAAGGCCGTGGTCAGTCACGAGACCTCGCTGTGGCCGATCCTGTTCTACCGTTGCCTGGATGTGGTGGCGATTTTCCTGGTGCTGCTGGTGTTGCGTTTCATCTGGGTGCAGAGCATCTGGCGCCTGTCCGGCCTGCTGCGGCGCTGGCGCGGCAAGGGTGAATTGACCCTGGTGCCGACTGCCCGTTCCTGCTGGTTGCTGACCGTGGGTGGAGTGCGCGGGGCGGTAACCCTGGCCGGTGTGATGTCGGTACCGTTGTTTCTCGGTGCCGGCGAAGCCTTTCCGGAGCGCGACCTGCTGATCTTCATCGCTGCCGGGGTGATCCTGCTGTCCCTGGTGGCGGCCTGCATTGCTCTGCCGCTGCTGCTGCGCGGCATTGTGAAGAGCCCTGACGACAAGCGCCGTGGGGAAGTGCGGGATGCCTGGCGCAAGACTGCCGAAGCGGCGATCCATGCCCTGGAGGCCGAAGAGGTGGCTGACACCGGTGAAACCCCGGATGCTGCCCAGGCGGCCCTGGCCACCGAACTCAAGGGGCGCTTGATGGCCGAGTACCGGCATCAGTTGGAGGTCTACAACGATTCCGCCGAGGCCCAGGCCCTGGCGTTCCAGATGGACTTGCTGGAGCGGCGCCTGCGGATCAAGGCCCTGCGTGCGCAACGGCTGGAGCTGTATCGGCTGAGCCGCCAGCATCAGATTGGCGACGATGTGCTACGCGAAGTACTGGCCGACTTGGATATGAGCGAGGCCAATCTGGGGCAGGTGAAGTGAGGCGTTCGCCGGCAGTCGGCTCCTGCTGTGGGAGCCGGCTTGCCGGCGAAAGGCCTCAAGCGCGACGCAGCACGAAATCGCGAATCCGTTCCGCGGCTTCCACGCATTCCGCCAGCGGCGCTACCAGCGCCATGCGTACCCGGCCGGCGCCCGGGTTGGTGCCGTCCACATCCCGCGACAGGTAGGAGCCCGGAACCACGGTCACATGCTCCTGTTCGAACAGGTCGCGGCAGAAGGCTGCGTCATCCCCGGCCACGTTCGGCCACAGGTAGAAGCTGCCGTCCGGGCGCTGCACATCCATCACGGGCGCAAGGATCGCCAGCACCGCGTCGAATTTCTCCCGGTACAAGGCGCGGTTGGCGCGCACGTGCACTTCGTCGTTCCAGGCGGCGACGCTGGCCAGTTGGGTCTGCACCGGCATGGCGCAGCCGTGGTAGGTGCGGTACAGCAGGAAGCCCTTGAGAATCTCGGCATCACCGGCGACGAAGCCCGAGCGCAGGCCCGGCAGGTTGGAGCGCTTGGACAGGCTGTGGAACACCACGCAGCGCTTGAAGTCCTTGCGGCCCAGTTCGACGCAGGCGCTGAGCAGGCCCGGGGGCGGTGCCTGTTCGTCGAAGTACAGCTCGCTGTAGCACTCGTCGGCGGCGATCACGAAGTCGTGCTCGTCGGCCAGGGCGATCAGCTTCTTCAGGGTGTCCAGCGGGATCAGCGCGCCGGTGGGGTTGCCCGGCGAGCACAGGAAGAGGATCTGGCAGCGCTGCCAGATCTCCACCGGCACGGCGTCGAAGTCCGGGTTGAAGCCGTTTTCGTCGAGGCACGGCAGGTAGTGCGGCTTGGCCCCGGCGAGGAAGGCCGCGCCTTCGTAGATCTGATAGAAGGGGTTGGGGCTGACCACCAGGGCATCTTCGCCGCGGTTGACCACGGTCTGGGTGAAGGCGAACAGCGCTTCGCGGGTGCCGTTGACCGGCAGTACATTGCGCGCCGGGTCGAGCCAGAGCGCGGGCACGCCAAAGCGCCGTTCGCACCAGCCGGCGATGGCTTCGCGCAGGGCCGGGATGCCCAGGGTGGTGGGGTAGACCGCCATCTGATCGAGGTTGCTGGCTAGGGCTTCGGCGACAAAGCTTGGCGAGCGGTGCTTGGGTTCGCCGATGGACAGGGCGATGGCGCGCTTGTCCGGGTTGGGCGTCACGGTGCCGAGCAAGGCGCGCAGCTTTTCGAACGGGTAGGGCTGCAACTGGTTCAGAGCGTTGTTCATGGAGGCGGTATCTCACTCAAAGCGGTGGTTCGGACCCGTCAGATGCTCAGGCGGGTCATTTCGATAGTCGGTTCGTGGCTGACGCTCAACTGCTCGATGATCGCATCCTGCAAGCGGCTGCACAGCTGGGGGTCGGACAGGGGCTGGTTGTGCGCATCGGTGATGAAGAACACGTCTTCCACGCGCTCGCCCAGGGTGGCGATCTTGGCGTTCTGCAGTGACAGGTCGAACTCCAGGAAGATCTTGCCGATCCGCGCCAGCAAACCCGGGCGATCCGGGGCGCTGAGTTCCAGCACGGTCACCGGGCGTTGGGCGTCGTTGTGGATAGTCACCTCGGGGGCGAAGGCAAAATGCTTGAGCTGGCGCGGCACCCGGCGCTGGATGATGGTCGGGTAGTCGTCGGGGTTGCGCAGGGCGTCGGTCAGGCCCTTGCGGATCTGCTCGACTCGCTGCGGGTTGTTGCCGATGGATTCGCCGTCGTTGTCCAGGACGATGTAGGTGTCGAGGGTGAACTGGCTGCTGGAGGTGATGATGCGCGCGTCATGGATGTTCAGGTTGAGCTGGTCCATGGCGGCCACGGTCACCGCGAAGAAGTCGTGCTGGTCCGGGGCGTAGATGAAGATCTGGGTGCCGCCCTCGAACTCGCGCTGGGTGATTTCCTTGATCAGCACCAGTGGCCCGCCGTCGGCCGGCTGCTGGAGGATCGCGTCGCTATGCCAGGCCACGTCGCCGGCGGTGTGGCGCAGGAAGTAGTCGTCCCCCAGTTGGGACCAGAGTTGTTCCACTTCGTCCGGATCGGTGCCGTTGCGCACCAGGATGTCCAGGGCGGCGCTCTGGGTCTGGCGGATCTGCTCTTCGCGGTCCACCGGGTTTTCCAGGCCGCGGCGCAGGGCTCGCTTGGTCTCGGTGTAGAGCTGGCGCAACAGGCTGGCGCGCCAGGAGTTCCACAGCGTCGGGTTGGTGGCGTAGATATCGGCGACGGTCAGTACGTAGAGGTAGTCGAGGCGGGTCTGGTCGACCACGATCTGTGCGAAATCGTGAATCACCTGCGGGTCGGACAAGTCCTTGCGCTGAGCCGTGGTGGACATCACCAGGTGGTTCTGCACCAGCCAGACGATCAGCCGGGTATCCCACTGCGGCAACTGGTGGCGCACGCAGAAGGCTTCGGCATCCACGGCGCCGATTTCCGAGTGGTCGCCATGACGGCCCTTGCCGATGTCGTGGTACAGACCGGCCAGGTAGATCAGCTCGGGCTTGGGCAGCTTGCCCATGAGCTTGCTGGCCAGCGGGAATTTCTCGGAGATCGGCGTGTACTGCATTTTGCGCAGGTGCTTGATCAGGTTCAGCGTGTGGGCGTCCACGGTATAGATGTGGAACAGGTCGTGCTGCATCTGCCCGACGATGAAGCCGAACTCCGGCAGGTAGCGTCCGAGAATGCCGTAGCGGTTCATCCGCCGCAGGTTGCGGTGGATGCCGATTTCGCACTTGAACAGCTCGATGAACAGGCTGGTGTTGCGGATATCGTGGCGGAAGTCGTCATCGATCAGGTGCCGGTGTTCGCGCAGCAGGCGGATGGTGTCGGCGCGCACGCCCTTGATTTCCGGGTGCTGGGCCATCAGCACGAAGATCTCCAGCATGGCGAACGGCGTGCGCTTGAATACGTTGTCGTTGATCGCCTCGATGTAGCCGTCGTGCAGTTGGAAACGCGCATTGATCGGCTGTGGCGGTGCCTCGTCCTCGGGGGCGAGGATCACCTCCTCGAAGTGCTGGATGATCAGGTCGCTCAACTGGGCGATGCTCATCACCACCCGGTAGTACTGCTGCATGAAGCTTTCGATGCTCTGTTTCGCATCTTCGCCCTCGAAGCCCAGCAGGGTGGCGATGGAGCGCTGGTGGTCGAGCAGCAGGCGGTCCTCGGCGCGCCCCGCGAGCATGTGCAGCGCGTAGCGGACCTTCCACAGGAACTCCTGGGACGAGGCCAGGAGCGCGTTTTCGCTTTCCACCAGGAAGCCTTCGCCGGCCAGGGCCCGCAGGTTCAGGGTGCCGTACTGGCGGCGCGCGACCCAGAGGATGGTCTGGATGTCCCGCAACCCACCCGGCGAGCCTTTGACGTTGGGCTCCAGGTTGTATTCGGTATCGTTGTACTTGTGATGGCGGGCCTTCTGCTCGGCCCGCTTGGCCAGGAAGAAATCCTTGCTCGGCCACATGTGCTCGGTGCTGGTCACTTGCAGCATGCGCTGGCGCAGGTGCTCGGGGCCGGCAATGGTGCGGCTTTCCATCAGGTTGGTGATCACCGTCAGGTCGGCCCGCGCCTGTTCGGCGCATTCGTCCACCGAGCGCACGCTTTGCCCGACTTCCAGGCCAATGTCCCAGAGCAGGGTAAGAAAGCGTTCGATGGAGTCGCGGAAAATTTCGTGGTCGGCGCTGTCCAGGAGGATCAGCAGGTCGATGTCGGAATAGGGGTGCAGCTCGCCGCGACCGTAGCCGCCGACCGCCACCAGGGCGATGTCGGCGTCTTCGCTCCAGCTGAACTGGTCCCAGGCCTTTTGCAGGATGTTATCGATGAACCAGGCGCGGTCTTCGATCAGCCGGCGGATCTCCCGCCCACTGCGAAAGCGCGTATCCAGCACTTCCCGTGCCTGGCGGATGGCCTTCTTGAAGGCGGCGATAGGGCTGGCCTTCAGCGCCAGTTCCGCCTGGAACTGGCCGCGGTCGAAGAGTTCGGGGTCCACCTGCGGCATCGATTGGCTTTCCTTTCTATCTATAAGGTCGGGACGCAGCGTTGTGGATCAGGCTGACACCCGGGCGATGGTGTCATCGCTGCGCAGGGTGAAGATCTCGTAGCCGGTCTCGGTGACCAGCAGGGTGTGTTCCCACTGCGCGGAGAGCTTGCGGTCCTTGGTGATGGCGGTCCAGCCGTCGCCCAGGACCTTGGTGTCGGCCTTGCCCTGGTTGATCATCGGCTCGATGGTGAAGGTCATGCCGGCCTTGAGCTCCATGCCGGTACCGGCACGGCCGTAGTGCAGGATCTGCGGCTCTTCGTGGAACACCTTGCCGATGCCGTGGCCGCAGAACTCGCGTACCACCGAGAAACCGTTCTTTTCCGCGTGCTTCTGGATCACTTCGCCGATGTCGCCCAGGCGGCAGCCCGGTTTCACCAGTTCAATGGCCTTGTACATGCATTCCTGGGTGATCTGCGACAGGCGCTCGGCCCAGACCGGCACGGTGCCGACGTGGAACATGCGGCTGGTGTCGCCGTGGTAGCCGTCCTTGATGACGGTCACATCGATGTTCAGGGTGTCGCCATCCTTCAGCGGCTTCTCGTTGGGAATGCCGTGGCACACCACGTGGTTGATCGAGGTGCAGATGGATTTGGGGAAGCCCTTGTAGTTCAGCGGGGCAGGGATCGCACCCTGCACATTGACGATGTAGTCATGGCAGATGCGGTCCAGTTCTTCGGTGGTGACACCGGGTTTGACATGCTCGGCAATCATTTCCAGCACGTCGGCGGCCAGTTTGCCGGCGACACGCATTTTGGCGATGTCCTCGGGAGTTTTGAGGGTGACGGTCATACAGGCTCTCTTGACGCCCAGGGGCGCGATAAACACGGAAATGGCTCGAAAACCCGCATGCGCAAGGCTTGGCCTACGATGGGCCAGCAAGGTTTTCAAAAGCCGCAAAGGTGCGATTCTAACAGAGGCTCAGCGCAAATCTGAGGTTCTGCTGGCGCTTCTCTCTATACAATGGTGCATTCTGGACCGATTCCAAGAGGCGGGCAAAATGCCTGCGGATCGCCGAGTGTGAATCCGGGTTCCGTTTTTGCCCTTGCTGTGGTATAAAATGCGCCGCTTTCCGGGGATGCCCCGAAAAGCTCAAACCCACACACGTGTCGACACGATGACCTGGGTGCCCTCAGCACAAGCTGTTGGTTGGTCATTGGGATACGTGGAGGCCTAACCCGACTTATTAAGGAACTATCATGTCCCAAGTCAACATGCGCGATATGCTGAAGGCCGGTGTGCACTTCGGTCACCAAACCCGTTACTGGAATCCGAAAATGGGCAAGTACATTTTCGGCGCGCGCAACAAGATCCACATCATCAACCTTGAAAAAACCCTGCCAATGTTCAACGAAGCTCTGACTTTCGTAGAGCGTCTGGCCCAGGGCAAAAACAAGATTCTGTTCGTCGGCACCAAGCGTTCCGCTGGCAAGATCGTTGCTGAAGAAGCAGCACGTTGCGGTTCGCCGTACGTCGATCACCGCTGGTTGGGCGGCATGCTGACCAACTACAAAACCATCCGTGCTTCCATCAAGCGTCTGCGTGACCTTGAAGTGCAAGCAGAAGACGGCACCTTCGCCAAGCTGACCAAGAAAGAGGCGCTGATGCGCACTCGCGATCTGGAAAAGCTGGATCGTTCCCTGGGTGGTATCAAGGACATGGGCGGCCTGCCTGACGCACTGTTCGTGATCGACGTTGACCACGAGCGCATCGCGATCACCGAAGCCAACAAGCTGGGCATCCCGGTCATCGGCGTTGTCGATACCAACAGCAGCCCGGAAGGCGTTGACTACATCATCCCAGGCAACGATGACGCCATTCGCGCCATCCAGCTGTACATGGGTTCGATGGCTGACGCTGTGATCCGTGGTCGCAACAACGTTGCTGGCGGCACCGAAGTGTTCGAAGAAGCTGCAGCACCGGCGGCTGAAGCCTGAGTAACTGACGCGTAGCGTTGACTCAGCACGCAAAAAGGGGGCTTGGCCCCCTTTTTGCCAACTCGAAAATCATTTCGTCGTCGCGCCCCAACAGTTTCTGTAATGCGGGGCTGTTATGAAGTGGTTTCGGGGCAATGCCCAAGAATTGAGCGCCCGTTCGATCGGGTGGAATGGTTGAAAACCTATCCAAGAGGATTTTGAAAATGGCAGAGATTACTGCAGCGTTGGTCAAAGAACTGCGCGAGCGTACCGGCGAAGGCATGATGGATTGCAAAAAGGCCTTGACCAAGGCCGGCGGCGACATCGAAAAAGCCATTGATGACATGCGTGCTTCCGGCGCCATCAAGGCTGCCAAGAAAGCAGGCAACGTTGCTGCTGAAGGCGCTATCGCCATCAAGGACGACGGTAAAGCCGCTGTCCTGCTGGAAGTCAACTCGCAGACCGACTTCCTGGCTCTGCAGGACGATTTCAAGGCATTCGTTGCCGCTAGCGTGGAAAAGGCTTTTGCTGACAAGCTGACCGACGCCGCTCCGCTGATCGAAGCTCAAGAAGCTGCCCGCCTGATCCTGGTTGGCAAGACTGGCGAGAACGTCAACATCCGTCGTCTGGCTCGCGTTGAAGGCGACGTGGTCGGCACCTACCTGCACGGCAACAAGATCGGTGTTGCGGTTGTTCTGAAAGGCGGTTCCGTTGAACTGGCCAAAGACATCGCCATGCACGTAGCGGCCAGCAACCCTGAGTTCCTGCTGCCATCGCAAGTTTCGGCTGAAGCGATCGAGCGTGAAAAGGCTGTGTTCCTGCAGCTGAACGAAGACAAGATGAAAGGCAAGCCAGCCGAAATCGTTGAAAAAATGATCGCTGGTCGTATCAGCAAGTTCCTGGCCGAAGCCAGCCTGGTTGAGCAAGCTTTCGTCAAGGATCCAGAAATCACCGTAGGTGCTCTGGCCAAGAAAGGCGGCGCTGAAATCGTTTCCTTCACCCGTTTCGCGGTAGGTGAAGGCATCGAGAAGAAAGAAGACAACTTCGCCGAAGAAGTTGCTGCACAACTGGCTGCTGCCAAGCAACAGTAAGACGGTTTTTTCAACTGTCGCCCAGAAGAGGCTGCCCGCTCACGCGCGCAGCCTCTTTTCAAATGGGCAGGGTAATTTAGTTGTTTATCCTCGGAACCGCCTTACAAAGTCGTGTTCTGATGGCGCTGTGACAGCGTCAAGCTAGAGTGAACGCAGGCTGTAAACAGCCCGCAAAGAATTTTTTAAATACGCCGCAGGAGAGATTCGCAATGGCTCAGCAGGGCAGTGGTTATCAAGCTCGCTATAAACGCATTCTACTCAAGCTTAGCGGCGAGGCCCTGATGGGCTCGGAAGAGTTCGGGATCGATCCCAAGGTGCTGGATCGCATGGCGCTGGAAGTCGGCCAGCTGGTTGGTATCGGCGTCCAGGTAGGCTTGGTGATCGGTGGTGGCAACCTGTTCCGCGGCGCTGCATTGAGCGCGGCCGGGATGGATCGGGTCACGGGCGACCACATGGGCATGCTGGCCACTGTGATGAACGCCCTGGCCATGCGTGATGCACTGGAACGTGCGAATATCTCGGCCATCGTGATGTCGGCTATTTCCATGGTCGGCGTGACCGATCACTATGACCGTCGCAAGGCGATGCGCCACCTGAACTCCAAAGAGGTGGTGATCTTCGCGGCCGGTACCGGCAACCCGTTCTTCACCACCGACTCCGCAGCCTGCCTGCGCGCTATCGAGATCGATGCCGACGTGGTGCTCAAGGCAACCAAGGTCGATGGTGTTTACACTGCAGACCCGTTCAAGGACCCGCATGCCGAGAAGTTCGATCATCTGACTTACGATGAAGTGCTGGATCGCAAGCTGGGAGTGATGGACCTGACGGCAATCTGCCTGTGCCGCGACCACAAGATGCCGCTGCGGGTATTTAACATGAACAAGCCCGGCGCCCTGCTGAATATCGTGCATGGTGGCGCTGAAGGAACCCTGATCGAGGAAGGCGAGCAATGATCAACGAAATCAAGAAAGACGCTCAAGAGCGCATGAAGAAATCCCTGGAGTCCCTGGCCCATGCATTCGGCCAGATTCGCACCGGCAAGGCTCACCCCAGCATCCTGGGCAGTGTGATGGTGCCTTACTACGGTACCGACACACCGTTGAGTGGCGTTGCCAACGTTACCGTGAAGGACTCCCAGACCCTGCAGGTAGTGCCGTTCGAGCGCAATATGCTCGGAGCCATCGACAAGGCCATCGGCAGTGCCGGTCTTAACCTCAATCCGACCAACCTGGGTGAGCTGCTGCTGATCAAGATGGCACCGCTGACCGAGGAAACCCGCAAGGGCTTCACCAAGCAGGCGCGTGCTGCCGCCGAGGATGCGCGGGTTGCAGTGCGCAATATTCGCCGCGATGCCCTGGGTGAGTTGAAGAAGCTGACCAAGGACAAGGAAATCAGCGAAGACGAAGAGCGCCGTGGCAGCGCCGAAATCGATAAGCTGATCAAGGACTTTGAAGCTCAGATCGCCAAGGCGACTGAGGAAAAAGAAAAGGACTTGATGGCCGTATAAGGGTCAGGCGTTTTCATGGAAAAGACCAAGCAGTCTGTGTTGTCCTCGGTGCCGCGCCATGTGGCGATCATCATGGACGGTAATAACCGCTGGGCAAAAAAACGCTTTATGCCGGGTGTCGCCGGGCATAAGGCGGGTGTCGATGCGGTACGTGCAGTGATCGAAGTGTGCGCTGAGGCCAAGGTCGAGGTGCTGACCCTGTTTGCCTTTTCCAGTGAAAACTGGCAGCGCCCGGCTGACGAAGTCAGTGCCTTGATGGATCTGTTCTTCAAGGCCCTGCGTCGTGAAGCCAAGCGCCTCAACGAGAACAACATCAGCCTGCGGATCATTGGCGATCGTTCACGCTTCCATCCCGAGTTGCAGGCGGCGATGCGCGAAGCGGAGGCCATTACCGCGGGTAGTGATCGTTTCATCCTGCAGATCGCCGCCAACTATGGCGGCCAGTGGGATATCGCTCAGGCCGCCCAACGCCTGGCGCGCGAGGTCCAGGCCGGGCATCTGCGGCCCGAGGACATCACTCCGGGCCTGCTGCAGACCTGCCTGGCGACCGGCGACCTGCCGCTGCCGGACCTGTGCATCCGGACCGGTGGCGAGCATCGCATCAGCAATTTCCTGTTGTGGCAGCTGGCCTATGCCGAGCTGTATTTCTCCGACCTGTTCTGGCCGGACTTCAAACACGAAGCCATGCGTAACGCATTGGCCGATTACGCATCTCGCCAGCGACGCTTCGGTAAGACGAGCGAGCAGGTCGAGGCTGGAGCCCGGGTTTAATGCTTAAACAACGAATCATTACTGCGCTGATCCTGCTGCCGATCGCCTTGTGCGGGTTCTTCCTGCTCGAAGGCTCGGGGTTCGCCCTGTTCATCGGCCTGGTAGTAAGCCTGGGTGCCTGGGAATGGGCGCGCCTGGCGGGCTTCGAGGCGCAGCCGGCTCGGGTGGCCTTCGCCGTGGTGGTGGCGGCGCTGTTGTTCCTGATGCATCTGGTTCCGGGTGTTGCGCCCTGGGTGCTGGGGGCTGCAGTGCTGTGGTGGGCGCTGGCGACCTACCTGGTGCTGACCTATCCGCGTTCCAGCGAGCAATGGTCGGGTGCCGCACCCAAGTTGTTGATCGGCCTGCTGATCCTGCTGCCGGCCTGGCAAGGGCTGGTGTTCATCAAGCAGCTGCCACTGGGCAACTGGTTGATCATGGCGGTGATGGTGCTGGTGTGGGGCGCGGATATCGGTGCCTACTTCTCCGGCAAGGCCTTCGGCAAGCGCAAGCTGGCGCCCCAGGTCAGCCCGGGCAAGAGCTGGGAGGGCGTGTACGGCGGCCTGGCGTTGAGCCTGGTGATCACCGCGGTGGTGGGGCTGGTGCGTGACTGGACCCTGGGGCAGATGATCCTGGGGCTGCTGGGTGCAGCGATCGTTGTATTCATTTCGGTGGTCGGCGACCTGACCGAGAGCATGTTCAAGCGCCAGTCGGGTATCAAGGACAGTAGTAACCTGTTGCCCGGTCATGGTGGGGTGCTGGACCGCATCGACAGCCTGACCGCGGCCATTCCGGTGTTTGCCGTGCTGTTGTGGATGGCTGCGCTGTGACGGCTGTACAACAGATCACGGTTCTGGGGGCTACCGGCTCTATCGGTCTGAGCACCCTGGATGTGATTGCCCGTCATCCGGATCGTTATCAAGTGTTTGCCCTGACGGGCTTCACGCGTCTGGCCGAGTTGCTGGCGTTGTGCGTAAAGCATGAGCCCCGTTTTGCGGTGGTGCCCGAGGCCGCGGCCGCCAGCCGCCTTCAGCAAGATTTGCGCGCCGCCGGCCTGGCTACCCAGGTGCTGGTGGGGGAGCAGGGGTTGTGCGAGGTGGCCTCGGCTCCGGAAGTCGATGCCGTGATGGCGGCGATTGTCGGGGCGGCGGGGCTGCGCCCGACTCTGGCGGCGGTTGAGGCCGGCAAGAAGATCCTGTTGGCCAACAAGGAAGCGCTGGTGATGTCTGGCGCGCTGTTCATGCAGGCAGTGGGCAAGAGTGGTTCCGTGCTGTTGCCTATCGACAGTGAACACAATGCGATCTTTCAATGCATGCCCGCGGATTTTTCCCGCGGGCTGAGTCGGGTCGGTGTGCGACGTATTCTTCTGACGGCTTCGGGCGGTCCTTTCCGTCAGACGCCTCTGGAAGAGCTTGAGCATGTTTCCCCCGAACAGGCCTGTGCCCATCCGAACTGGTCCATGGGGCGCAAGATCTCCGTGGACTCGGCAAGCATGATGAACAAGGGGCTGGAGCTGATCGAGGCCTGCTGGCTATTTGATGCCAGGCCTTCCCAGGTCGAAGTGGTGGTGCACCCGCAAAGCGTGATCCACTCGCTGGTGGATTACGTCGACGGCTCGGTCCTGGCGCAGTTGGGTAATCCGGATATGCGCACCCCGATCGCCAATGCCCTGGCCTGGCCGGAGCGCATTGATTCCGGTGTAGCGCCGCTGGATCTGTTCGCCATTGCTCGCCTGGATTTCCAGGCACCCGACGAGCAGCGGTTCCCTTGCCTGCGCCTGGCACGGCAAGCTGCCGAGGCGGGTAACAGCGCTCCGGCCATGCTGAATGCGGCCAATGAGGTGGCGGTATCGGCGTTTCTCGAGCGGCGCATCCGCTACCCGGAGATCGCGAGTATCATCGATGAGGTTTTAACCCGTGAGCCTGTGGTCGCAGTCAATGAACTCGACGCAGTGTTTGCGGCAGACGCCAGGGCTCGAGTCCTGGCGCAACAATGGTTGCAGCGTAACGGGCGATAGGATTCGCGACCGGGGCGAGTGGCGGCGAATAGGATTGCGGAGAAAGTAGATGAGCGCGCTCTATATGATTGTCGGCACCCTGGTAGCCCTGGGTGTGCTGGTCACCTTCCATGAATTCGGTCACTTCTGGGTCGCCCGTCGCTGTGGCGTCAAGGTTCTGCGCTTCTCCGTGGGCTTTGGCATGCCCTTGCTGCGCTGGCATGATCGTCGCGGCACCGAGTTCGTCATCGCCGCTATCCCGCTGGGCGGCTATGTGAAGATGCTGGATGAGCGTGAAGGCGAGGTAGCTGCCGAGGAGCTCGATCAGTCCTTCAACCGCAAGTCGGTTCGCCAGCGTATCGCGATTGTTGCTGCCGGTCCGATTGCCAACTTCCTCCTCGCACTGGTGTTTTTCTGGGCCCTGGCGATGCTGGGCAGCCAGCAGGTGCGGCCGGTCATCGGTGATGTAGAGGCTGGCAGTATTGCTGCCAAGGCCGGGCTCAGTGCCGGCCAGGAAATCGTCGCCATCGACGGCGAGCCGACTACCGGCTGGGCGGCCGTGAACCTGCAACTGGTGCGGCGCCTGGGTGAAAGCGGTGCGCTGCAGGTGCTGGTGCGTGAGCAGGGCGCCACTGTGGATTCGCCACGCCAGCTGGAATTGGATAAATGGTTGAAAGGGGCTGATGAGCCGGATCCGATTCGCTCCCTGGGCATTCGTCCGTGGCGTCCGGCCCTGCCGCCGGTGCTGGCTGAACTTGACCCCAAGGGCCCGGCCCAGGCCGCTGGCCTGAAGACCGGCGATCGTCTGTTGGCCCTTGATGGCCAGCCCCTCAATGACTGGCAGCAAGTGGTGGATTGGGTCCGTGTGCACCCTGATACGAAAATTGTGCTGCATGTCGAGCGCGATGGTGCTCAAATCGACGTCCCCGTGACCTTGGCCAGCCGCGGCGAAAGCAAAGCGCCAAATGGCTACCTGGGGGCCGGGGTGAAAGCGGTAGATTGGCCGCCGCAGATGCTTCGCGAGGTCAGCTACGGGCCGTTGGAGGCGATTGGTGAAGGGGCCCGACGGACCTGGACCATGAGCGTTCTGACCCTCGAATCGCTGAAGAAAATGTTGTTCGGCGAGCTCTCGGTAAAAAACTTGAGTGGACCGATAACCATTGCTAAAGTGGCGGGCGCTTCTGCCCAGTCGGGCATTGCTGATTTCTTGAATTTCCTTGCTTATCTGAGTATTAGCCTGGGTGTTCTGAATTTGTTGCCCATCCCGGTACTGGATGGGGGGCATTTGCTGTTTTATCTGATCGAGTGGGCGCGTGGTCGTCCCTTGTCGGATCGGGTGCAAGGTTGGGGGATACAGATCGGTATCAGCTTGGTGGTCGGAGTCATGCTGCTTGCTCTGGTCAACGATCTGGGTCGTCTGTAACGCTTCGCTGAATTGCGAATCTGCCGCATTTTGCGGCAGTTTGTTTATTGCCAGTTGGAATAAGAAAGGACTTCATGAAACGTCTGCTGCTAACTGCGGTTCTCACCGTATTGATGATCGCCGAAGTTCACGCCGAGTCCTTCACTATCTCCGATATCCGCGTCAACGGCCTCCAGCGCGTTTCCGCGGGTAGCGTCTTTGGTGCCTTGCCGTTGAACGTCGGCGAGCAGGCGGACGACCGTCGCCTGGTGGAATCCACTCGTGCGCTGTTCAAAACCGGTTTCTTTCAAGACATCCAGCTGGGCCGCGATGGCAACGTCCTGGTCATCACGGTAGTCGAACGTCCGTCGGTTGCCAGTATCGAGATCGAAGGCAACAAGGCGATCTCCACTGACGACCTGATGAAAGGGCTCAAGCAGTCCGGCCTGGCGGAAGGTGAAATCTTCCAGCGCGCGACCCTCGAAGGCGTGCGCAACGAGCTGCAGCGTCAATATGTCGCTCAGGGTCGTTACTCGGCCAGCGTTGAAACCGAAGTCGTGCCGCAGCCACGTAACCGGGTTGGCCTGAAGGTCAAGATCAACGAAGGCACAGTCGCAGCCATCCAGCACATCAACGTGGTAGGCAACACCGTCTTCCCCGATGAAGACCTGATCGGCCTGTTCGAACTCAAGACCACCAACTGGCTGTCGTTCTTCAAGAACGACGACAAGTACGCCCGTGAAAAACTCTCCGGTGACCTGGAGCGCCTGCGTTCCTACTACCTGGACCGCGGCTATATCAACATGGATATCGCCTCGACCCAGGTGTCCATCACCCCGGACAAGAAGCATGTCTACATCACCGTCAACGTCAACGAAGGCGAGAAGTACAGCGTTCGTGACGTGAAGCTCAGCGGTGACCTGAAAGTCCCTGAAGACCAGGTCAAGGCGCTGCTGCTGGTGGAGAAGGGCCAGGTGTTCTCGCGCAAGCTGATGACCACCACTTCCGAACTCATCACTCGCCGCCTGGGCAACGAGGGTTATACCTTCGCCAACGTCAACGGCGTGCCTCAGCCTCACGATGAAGACCACACCGTGGACATCACCTTTGTGGTGGACCCGGGCAAGCGTGCCTACGTCAACCGCATCAACTTCCGTGGCAACACCAAGTCCGAGGACGAAGTGCTGCGCCGCGAGATGCGCCAGATGGAAGGCGGCTGGGCTTCGACCTACCTGATCGATCAATCCAAGACCCGTCTTGAGCGCCTGGGCTTCTTCAAGGAAGTCAACGTCGAGACCCCGGCCGTGCCGGGTGTGGATGACCAGGTAGACGTGAACTACGCGGTTGAAGAACAAGCATCCGGTTCGATCACCGCCAGCGTCGGTTTTGCTCAGAGCGCGGGCCTGATCCTCGGTGGTTCGATCACCCAGAACAACTTCCTGGGTACCGGTAACAAGGTCAGCATCGGCCTGACCCGCAGCGAATACCAGAGCCGCTACAACTTCGGCTACGTAGACCCCTACTGGACCGCCGATGGCGTGAGCCTGGGCTACAACGCCTTCTATCGCACCACTGACTACAAAGA
This sequence comes from Pseudomonas sp. NFPP25, assembly GCF_900116505.1. Classification (NCBI taxonomy): domain Bacteria; kingdom Pseudomonadati; phylum Pseudomonadota; class Gammaproteobacteria; order Pseudomonadales; family Pseudomonadaceae; genus Pseudomonas; species Pseudomonas sp. NFPP25. The sequence continues at coordinate 499,474 of NZ_FPBG01000003.1, forward strand.
CCTCGACGTCGACGTGGCCAGCTATGCGGTGGACAGCCTGGGTGCCGGCGTCAGCGTGGGCTACCCGATCAGCGAGACCTCGCGTCTGACCTTCGGTCTGACCGCGCAGCAGGACAAGATCAAGACCGGCCTGTACACCGTCGACGAAATCTTCGACTTCGTGAACAAGCAGGGCGACAGCTACCTGAACTTCAAGGCCTCGGCCGGCTGGTCCGAGTCGACCCTGAACAAAGGCGTATTGGCGACCCGCGGTCACTCGCAAAGCCTGGTGCTGGAAACCACTACCCCGGGCAGCGACCTGTCGTTCTTCAAGCTCGACTACCGTGGCCAGTTGTTCACGCCGTTGAGTGAGAACTACACCATGCGCTTCCATACCGAGCTGGGTTATGGCGACGGCTTTGGTGATACCAAGGGCTTGCCGTTCTACGAGAACTACTATGCTGGTGGCTTCAACTCGGTACGTGGCTTCAAGGACAGTACTCTGGGCCCACGCAGTACTCCTAGTCGTGGTGTTGGTGTAACCGGTAACGTCGGTACGGCTGCCGACCCGGACCAGGATCCACTGCCATTCGGCGGTAACGTATTGATCCAGGGTGGTGCCGAGTTGCTGTTCCCGTTGCCTTTCGTCAAGGATCAGCGCTCGCTGCGTACCTCCTTGTTCTGGGATGTGGGTAACGTCTTCAACTCTCGCTGTGAAAGCACGTCCAACACCATTGCGGCGTCGAACGTGAAAACGCAGTGCAACGATATCAGCCTGAGCAATCTGGCCAGTTCGGTTGGTGTCGGTGTGACTTGGGTCACCGCTCTGGGGCCATTGAGCTTCGCCCTGGCGATGCCGATCAAGAAACCGGATGACGCTGAAACCCAGGTGTTCCAATTCTCTCTCGGTCAGACTTTCTAATAGCCTGATCCAAGATAACGACAATGGATTTTGTAGGAGTGCATCGTGCGTAAGTTGACTCAATTGGTTCTCCTGGCCACCGTTCTGGTCGCGAGCCCGGCATTTGCCGAAATGAAAATCGCCGTCCTGAACTATCAGATGGCCCTGCTGGAATCTGACGCAGCCAAGAAGTACGCCGTGGATGCCGAGAAAAAGTTCGGCCCTCAGTTGACCAAGCTGAAGACTCTGGAAAGCAGCGCCAAAGGCATCCAGGACCGTCTGGTGGCCGGTGGCGACAAGATGCAGCAGGGCGAGCGTGAACGCCTGGAGCTCGAGTTCAAGCAAAAGGCCCGTGACTTCCAGTTCCAGTCCAAGGAGCTGAACGAAGCCAAAGCCGTTGCCGACCGCGAAATGCTCAAGCAGCTGAAGCCGAAGCTGGACAGCGCTGTGGAAGAAGTCATCAAGAAAGGCGGTTTCGACCTGGTCTTCGAGCGTGGCGCAGTGATTGATGTCAAACCTCAGTACGACATCACTCGCCAGGTTATCGAGCGTATGAATCAGCTGAAGTAAGCCATGACCGCGACCATAAAGCTCGGCCAGTTGGCCGAGTTCCTCGGCGCCACCTTGAGTGGCGACGGGGAGAAGGAAATCACTGGGCTAGCCACCTTGCAGGAGGCTGGCCCAGCTCAGTTGAGCTTTTTGGCAAATCCCCAGTACCGCAAGTACCTGGTGGATTGTCAGGCCGGCGCGGTGCTGTTGAAGGCCGCGGATGCCGAAGCCTATGCCGGTGATGCACTGGTAGTGGCCGATCCCTACCTGGCCTATGCGCGCATTTCCCATTTGTTCGATCCCAAGCCAAAGGCACAGGCAGGTGTTCATCCTTCTGCGGTGATTGCCGCTGATGCGCAGGTAGATCCTGCGGCCAGCATTGGCCCCTTTGCCGTGATCGAGAGCGGTGCGCGGATTGCTGCAGGTGTGACCATCGGCGCTCACTGCTTTATCGGCGCCCGCTGCGAAATCGGCGAAGGTGGCTGGTTGGCACCACGGGTGACCCTGTATCACGACGTGCGTATCGGCAAGCGTGTGGTCATTCAGTCAGGTGCTGTGCTGGGGGGGGAAGGCTTTGGTTTTGCCAATGAAAAAGGCGTCTGGCAGAAAATCGCCCAGATTGGCGGCGTGACCATCGGTGACGATGTGGAAATCGGCGTCAACACGGCGATCGACCGCGGTGCCCTGGCCGATACCGTCATTGGCAATGGCGTGAAGCTGGACAACCAGATCCAGATCGCCCACAACGTCCAGGTCGGTGATCACACCGCCATGGCTGCTTGTGTGGGGATCTCCGGCAGTACCAAGATCGGCAAGCACTGTATGCTCGCCGGTGGCGTGGGCCTAGTTGGGCATATCGATATTTGCGACAACGTATTCCTCACCGGGATGACCATGGTGACCCACTCGATTACCGAGCCGGGCGCCTACTCTTCCGGTACGGCCATGCAGCCTGCTGCCGAGTGGCGCAAAAGCGCGGCACGCATCCGCCAGCTGGATGACCTTGCACGGCGCTTGCGTCAGTTGGAAAAGCGCGTTGGGGACGTGACCCCCGGCGGCAATGCTTCATCTGATGGCTGATACCATTTCCATATCAAGTGTGCACAGCCGCTAGACTGCCTCCTTGATTTGCTAGAGGAGCGTGCGTTAGTCGCGCGCTCCCACTCTTTACTACAGGCTTCCCCCCGAAATGATGGACATCAACGAGATTCGCGAATACTTGCCTCACCGTTACCCTTTCCTGTTGGTGGATCGGGTAGTGGACCTGGATGTTGAAGGCAAGTGCATTCGTGCCTACAAGAATGTCAGCATCAATGAACCGTTCTTCAATGGTCACTTCCCTGCGCACCCGATCATGCCGGGCGTGCTGATCATCGAGGCCATGGCTCAGGCTGCGGGCATTCTCGGTTTCAAGATGCTCGACGTGAAGCCCGCCGACGGCACCCTCTATTACTTCGTCGGTTCCGACAAGCTGCGCTTCCGCCAGCCGGTGCTGCCGGGCGACCAGTTGATCCTTGAAGCCAAGTTCATCAGCTGCAAGCGCCAGATCTGGAAGTTCGAATGCCAGGCTTCGGTCGACGGCAAGCCGGTGTGCTCTGCCGAGATCATCTGTGCGGAACGCAAACTATGAGTTTGATTGACCCTCGCGCAATCATCGATCCGACGGCCGTCCTGGCCGACGACGTTGAGGTTGGCCCGTGGTCGATCGTCGGCGCTGGTGTGGAAATCGGCGAGGGTACAGTGATCGGGCCCCATGTGATTCTCAAGGGCCCCACCCGGATCGGTAAGCACAACCGCATCTACCAGTTTTCGTCGGTAGGTGAGGACACGCCTGATCTGAAATACAAGGGCGAGGAAACCCGCCTGGTGATCGGTGACCACAACGTGATCCGCGAAGGCGTGACCATTCACCGTGGCACCGTCCAGGATCGTTCCGAAACCACTCTGGGTGATCACAACCTGGTCATGGCCTATGCCCACATCGGCCATGACAGTGTTATCGGCAACCACTGCATCCTGGTCAACAACACCGCCTTGGCCGGCCATGTGCATGTGGATGACTGGGCGATTCTCTCCGGTTTCACCCTGGTGCATCAGTATTGCCATATCGGCGCCCACAGCTTTTCCGGCATGGGCACCGCCATCGGCAAGGACGTGCCGGCATTCGTCACCGTATTCGGCAACCCCGCCGAAGCCCGCAGCATGAACTTCGAAGGCATGCGCCGTCGCGGCTTCAGCGAAGATGCGATCCACGCGCTGCGTCGTGCCTACAAGACGGTCTATCGCCAGGGGCTGACGGTTGATCAGGCCTTGGCCGAGCTGGCCGAGCCGGCTGCACAGTTTCCTGAAGTCGCGGTCTTTCGTGACTCGATCCAGTCCTCGACTCGCGGCATCACCCGTTAATCATGAGCACTCTGCGTATTGCGCTGGTGGCTGGCGAAGCCTCCGGCGACATTCTCGGCGCCGGTTTGATGCGAGCTCTCAAGGTTCAGCACCCGGCCGTCGAATTCATAGGGGTCGGTGGTCCGCTGATGGAGGCCGAAGGCCTTGTTTCCTACTTCCCCATGGAGCGCCTGGCGGTCATGGGGCTGGTAGAGGTGCTTGGGCGCCTGCGTGAGCTTCTGGCTCGACGCAAGAAGCTGATCCAGACCCTGATTGCTGAAAAGCCGGATGTGTTTATCGGTATCGATGCCCCGGATTTCACCCTGAATATCGAACTCAAGCTGCGTCAGGCCGGGATCAAGACCGTGCACTACGTCAGCCCTTCGGTCTGGGCCTGGCGGCAGAAGCGAGTGCTGAAGATCCGCGAAGGCTGCGACCTGATGCTGACCCTGTTCCCCTTCGAAGCCCGCTTCTATGAAGAGAAGGGGGTACCGGTGAAGTTCGTCGGTCACTCTCTGGCCGATGCCATTCCGCTGGAGGCCGACCGAGCCGCAGCACGCGCGGAGCTGGGGTTGCCAGAAGGGCCGTTGGTGGCCTTGATGCCCGGTAGTCGCGGTGGCGAAGTAGGGCGCCTGGGCGCCTTGTTCCTCGATGCCGCTCAGCGCCTGCGGGCCATGCGCCCCGGCGTGCGTTTCATCATGCCTTGCGCCAGCCCGGAGCGGCGGGTCCAGCTGGAGCAGTTGCTGGCCAATCGTGATCTGCCACTGACGTTGCTCGATGGCCAGTCCCACAAGGCGCTGGCTGCTTGCGATGCGGTGTTGATCGCCTCCGGTACCGCGACCCTGGAAGCCTTGCTCTACAAGCGCCCGATGGTCGTGGCTTACCGCCTGGCGCCGCTGACGTTCTGGATTCTCAAGCGCATGGTCAAGAGCCCGTACATTTCCCTGCCGAACCTGCTGGCCCAGCGCCTCCTGGTGCCTGAGCTGCTGCAGGACGATGCCACGGCCGATGCTCTGGCCCAGACCTTGTCGCCGCTGATCGAAGGTGGTGAAGAGCAGACTCGCGGCTTTGACGAGATCCACCGAACCTTGCGTCGCGACGCATCCAACCAGGCCGCGCAAGCCGTGCTTGGGCTGATCGGCAAATGACTGTGAGTAACCCGAAAATGCAAATGGGCCTGGATTTCACCTTGGTGGCGGACGCCGAGGACCTGGTGGCCGGGGTCGATGAGGTCGGCCGCGGTCCTTTGTGTGGTGCAGTGGTCACCGCGGCAGTGATTCTCGACCCGACGCGGCCGATTCTCGGCCTCAACGATTCGAAGAAGCTCACCGAAGCCCGGCGCGAGAAGCTGTTCGACGAAATCTGCGAGAAAGCCCTGAGCTGGTGCATCGCCCGGGCTGAGGTCGAGGAAATCGACGAGCTGAATATCCTCCATGCCACGATGTTGGCCATGCAGCGCGCGGTGGAGGGGCTGAGTGTGACCCCGAAGCTGGCGATGATCGATGGCAACCGTTGCCCGAAGCTGGCGATGCCGGCTGAAGCGGTGGTCAAGGGCGATAGCAAGGTTCCGGCGATTGCTGCGGCATCGATCCTGGCCAAGGTCAGCCGTGACCGAGAAATGGCCGCTTTCGAGCTGATCTATCCGGGATATGGCATCGGTGGCCACAAGGGCTACCCGACCCCGGTGCATCTGGAAGCCCTGGCCCGCCTGGGGCCGACCCCGATTCACCGGCGCTCTTTCGCTCCGGTGCGGCAAGCCTACGAAGCCCGCGAGGCGCTGGGCGAGATTCAGTCCTGAGGCTGATGTTTTAGTCGAGGCCCGGTACAATCCGGGCCTTGTTGTTTTCGCGCTTATTACAGGATCACTATGCCGGCTTCATTCGTTCACCTGCGCCTGCACACTGAATATTCCCTGGTCGACGGTCTGGTGCGGATCAAGCCGCTGGTCAAGGCGCTGGCCGGCATGGGCATGCCGGCGGTGGCGGTCACCGACCAGAACAACATGTGTTCCCTGGTCAAGTTCTATAAAACCAGCATGGGTGCGGGGATCAAGCCGATCTGCGGCGCCGACCTGTGGCTGTCGAACAAGGACCCGGATAACCCCCTGAGCCGCATCAGCCTGCTGGTGATGAACGCCGTGGGTTATCGCAACCTGACCGAGCTGATTTCCCGCGGCTTCATCGATGGCCAGCGCAACGGCCAGATCATCATCGAGCGTGAGTGGGTGGCGGAGGCCGCGGAAGGCCTGATCATGCTCTCGGCGGCCAAGGAGGGCGAGATCGGCATGGCCCTGATCGCCGGCGATCTCGAGGTTGCCGAGACCCTGGCCCGGGAGTGGATGGCCGTATTCCCCGAGCGCTTCTACCTGGAAGTGCAGCGTACCAACCGCCCCAACGACGAAGAGCAATTGCACGCTGCGGTGGCCCTGGCCGACAAGATCGGCGCGCCGCTGGTGGCTACCAACGACGTGCGTTTCATCAAGCAGGAAGACTTCGAAGCCCACGAAACCCGGGTTTGCATCGGTGAAGGCCGGGCCCTGGACGATCCGCGCCGCTCAAAGAACTACAGCGACCAGCAGTACCTGAAAAGCGCCGAGGAAATGGCCGAGCTGTTCAGTGACCTGCCCGAGGCGCTGGAAAACACTGTCGAGATCGCCAAACGCTGCAACATCGAGGTCAAGCTGGGCAAGCACTTCTTGCCTGACTACCCGATTCCCGATGGCATGACCATCGATGAGTATTTTCGCAAGGTTTCCTTCGACGGCCTGGAAGAGCGCCTCAGCGTGCTGCTGCCCAAGGACACCACCGAGGATTACGAGGCCAAGCGTCAGGTCTACGTCGACCGGCTGAATTTCGAACTGGATATCATCATCCAGATGGGCTTCCCCGGTTACTTCCTGATCGTTATGGACTTTATCCAGTGGGCCAAGAGCAACGGCGTACCGGTAGGTCCGGGCCGGGGGTCGGGTGCCGGTTCCCTGGTGGCCTATGTGCAGAAGATCACTGACCTCGATCCGCTGGAATACGACCTGCTGTTCGAACGTTTCCTTAACCCGGAGCGGGTCTCCATGCCCGACTTCGACGTCGACTTCTGCATGGACGGTCGCGACCGGGTAATCGACTACGTGGCCGAGAAGTACGGTCGCAACGCGGTAAGCCAGATCATCACCTTCGGTTCCATGGCGGCCAAGGCGGTGGTCCGTGACGTGGCGCGGGTTCAGGGCAAGTCCTACGGCCTGGCTGACCGTCTGTCGAAGATGATTCCCTTCGAAGTCGGCATGACCCTGGAAAAAGCCTACGAGCAGGAAGAGATCCTGCGGGACTTCATCAAGGTCGATGAAGAGGCAGCGGAAATCTGGGAGATGGCGCGCAAGCTCGAGGGCGTGGTGCGTAACGTCGGCAAGCACGCCGGGGGCGTGGTGATCGCGCCCACCAAGCTCACCGACTTCTCGCCGATCTACTGCGACGAAGAGGGCGGTGGCCTGGTGACCCAGTTCGACAAGGATGACGTCGAGGCTGCTGGCCTGGTGAAGTTCGACTTCCTCGGTCTGCGGACCCTGACCATCATCGACTGGGCACTGAAAACCATTAACCGCGACCGCGCCAAGGTCGGCGAGGAGCCGCTGGATATCGCCTTTATCCCGCTGGACGACAAGCCGACCTACAGCCTGTTGCAGAAAGCTGAAACCACCGCAGTATTCCAGCTTGAATCCCGGGGCATGAAGGAGCTGATCAAGAAGCTCAAGCCCGACTGCCTGGAAGACCTGATCGCACTGGTGGCCCTGTTCCGTCCGGGGCCGCTGCAATCGGGCATGGTGGATGACTTCATCAACCGCAAGCACGGCCGCGCCGAGCTGGCCTACCCGCACCCGGACTATCAGTACGACGGCCTGCAGCCGGTACTGGCGCCGACCTACGGCATCATCCTGTACCAGGAACAGGTGATGCAGATTGCCCAGGTCATGGCCGGCTACACCCTGGGCGGTGCGGACATGCTCCGTCGGGCCATGGGTAAGAAAAAGCCCGAGGAGATGGCCAAGCAGCGTGGCGGCTTCATTGAGGGTTGCGCCAGCAACAACATCGATGCGGACCTGGCGGGCAACATCTTCGACCTGGTGGAAAAGTTCGCCGGCTACGGCTTCAACAAATCCCACTCCGCCGCCTACGGCCTGGTGTCGTACCAGACCGCCTGGCTCAAGGCGCACTACCCGGCGCCGTTCATGGCGGCGGTACTGTCTGCGGATATGCACAACACCGACAAGGTCGTGACCTTGATCGAGGAAGTGCGGATCATGAAGTTGCGCCTCGACGCGCCGGACGTGAACACCTCCGAGTTCAAGTTCACGGTGAACGACGAAGGTCGCATCGTCTACGGCCTGGGGGCGATCAAGGGCGTCGGCGAGGGGCCGGTGGAAGCCATCACCGAAGCCCGCGAGGAAGGCCCTTTCAAGGATCTGTTCGATTTCTGCGCCAGGGTCGACCTCAAGCGCATCAACAAGCGGACCCTGGACGGCTTGATTCGAAGCGGCGCCCTAGACCGCCTGGGGCCGCACTTCTTCGATGAGCCCAAGGCCTACCAGGCCAATATCGACCAGAACCGCGCCGTGCTGCTGGCGGCCATGGAAGAAGCGATCAAGGCTGCGGAGCAGACCGCCCGTACCCACGACAGTGGCCACGCCGACCTGTTCGGCGGGGTCTTCGTCGATGAGGATGCGGATGTCTACGCCAACCATCGCAAGGCCAAGGAACTGACCCTCAAGGAACGCCTGAAAGGCGAGAAAGATACCCTGGGGCTGTACCTGACCGGGCACCCGATCGACGAATACGAAGGCGAGATCCGTCGTTTCGCCCGCCAGCGCATCATCGACCTGAAGCCGGCCCGGGATACCCAGACCGTGGCCGGCATGATCATCGCCCTGCGGGTGATGAAGAACAAAAAGGGCGACAAGATGGGCTTCATCACCCTCGACGACCGCTCGGGGCGGATCGAAGCCTCGCTGTTTGCCGATGCGTTCCACTCGGCGCAGTCGCTGCTGCAGACCGACGCCATGGTGGTGGTGGAGGGCGAGGTCAGCAACGACGACTTCTCCGGCGGCCTGCGCCTGCGGGTCAAGCGGGTGATGAGCATGGAGGATGCGCGGACCAACCTGGCGGAAAGCCTGCGCCTGAAGATCCACAGCGATGCCCTGAAGGGCGATCAGCTACGCTGGCTGGGTGATCTGTTCAAGCGCCACCGCGGCGCATGCCCGATCACCATGGAGTACACCCGGGATGACGCCAAGGCCCTGCTGCAGTTTGGCGAGAACTGGCGGATCGATCCGGCGGACAGCTTGATTCAAGCCCTGCGTGACCAGTTCGGGCGAGACAACGTCTTCCTCCAATACCGTTGACGGTGAGGTGCCATCATTGCGCCTCATCGTCACTTGAATTTTTAATCTCGACCTCAACGCGTCCGTCCCTTAAGGTAGGGCGCGAATAGACAACCGGCCGGCCCAAGCTCCCTTGGACGTCGAGCCCAGACGGACGCCTATGAACCCGAATTTTCTTGATTTCGAACAGCCGATCGCCGACCTGCAAGCCAAGATCGAAGAGTTGCGCTTGGTCGGTAATGACAATTCGCTGAATATCGGCGATGAGATTTCCCGCCTGCAGGACAAGAGCAACACCCTGACCGAGGACATCTTCGGCAAGCTCACCAGTTGGCAGATCGCACGTCTGGCGCGGCACCCGCGTCGCCCGTACACCCTGGACTACATCCAGCACATCTTCACCGAGTTCGACGAGCTGCATGGCGATCGCCACTTCTCTGACGACGCCGCCATCGTAGGCGGCGTTGCTCGCCTGGACGAGCAGCCGGTGATGATCATCGGGCACCAGAAAGGCCGTGAAGTACGCGAGAAGGTCCGCCGCAACTTCGGCATGCCGCGTCCGGAAGGCTACCGCAAGGCCTGCCGCCTGATGGAGATGGCCGAGCGCTTCAAGATGCCGATCCTGACCTTCATCGACACACCCGGCGCCTATCCGGGCATCGATGCTGAAGAGCGCAACCAGAGCGAGGCCATTGCCTGGAACCTGCGGGTCATGGCGCGCCTTAAGACCCCGATCATCGCCACCGTGATTGGTGAGGGTGGTTCCGGCGGTGCCTTGGCCATCGGTGTCTGTGACCAGTTGAACATGCTGCAGTACTCCACTTACGCGGTGATCTCGCCGGAAGGCTGCGCCTCGATCCTGTGGAAAACCTCGGAAAAGGCTGCCGATGCCGCCGAAGCCATGGGCATTACCGCCGAGCGCCTCAAAGGCCTGGGTATTGTCGACAAGGTCATCGGCGAGCCATTGGGCGGTGCCCATCGGGATCCGGCTGCCGCGGCGGCCTCGATCCGTGCCGAGCTCAGCACGCAGTTGGCCATGCTCAAGGAAATGGACAACGACACCTTGCTGGCCCGTCGCTATGACCGCCTGATGAGCTACGGTCTCTGATCGAGCACTGCCTCCCCTTGTAGGGGCACGCTCGTTCGCGACCCAGGCGCCGCCATCGATTCGATGGCGGCGTTGTTGCTTATGCGGGCAAGCAGTACGCCACCCGGCCGCTCCTACAGGTCTTGAACACGTCATGAACGCTCTCTCCGCCAAACTACTGCAAAGCCTCGCGCCCTGGCGCGACTCCAGGAGTTGGCGCGTGGCTTTCTCCGGTGGCCTGGATTCCACCGTCCTGTTGCATTTGCTCGCCGATCTGGCGCAGCACCATCGCCTTCCTCCACTTGCGGCTGTGCATATCCATCATGGGCTTCAGGCTGCGGCCGACGCCTGGCCGGAGCATTGTCAGGCCTTCTGTGATGCGCTGGGGGTGCCGCTGCAGGTGCTTCGCGTCCAGGTGCCAGCCGGTGCCAGCCTGGAGCGCGCCGCCCGCGAGGCACGCTATGGCGCTTTCGCACGGCTCACGGCGAGCAGTGAAGTGCTGCTGACGGCGCAGCATCGTGACGACCAGGCGGAAACGCTGCTGTTCCGCCTGCTGCGCGGTGCCGGAGTCAGGGGCTTGTCGGCAATGCCGTCAGCGCGGCCGTTGGGCGACGGGCACCTGCTGCGACCCTTGCTTGATGTGTCACGTGCCGAACTGCAGTGCTACGCCGCGGAGCATCAGTTGAGCTGGGTCGAAGACCCATCCAACGCCGATCATCAGTATTCGCGCAATTACCTGCGCCACCAGGTCATGCCGGCGATTACCGCGCGCTGGCCCCAGGCGGCACTCAGCATGAGCCGCAGCGCCGCGCACTTGAATGAAGCCCAGGGCCTGCTCGATGAGCTGGCGATCATGGACCTGGATGCAGCCCGCGGTGCTAGCGTCTGGCCCTGGCTGGATCTGCCCTCACTGGCCCTGGCACCTTTGCAGTCTTTGTCGGGCGCGCGCCAACGCAATGCCTTGAGCCATTGGTTGAGCCGGTTTGGCCGTCTGCCGGATACCGATCACTGGCGCGGCTGGGACAGCCTGCGAGATGCGGGTGCCGAAGGGCGACCGGTGTGGCGTTTGGCCGATGGCGAGTTGCATCGTGCGGCAGGGCGAGTCTGGTGGCTGTCCGGCAGCTGGCTGCAACCGGTCGACGGACGGTTGCAGTGGCTCGATCCGCAAAAGCCCTTGCTTCTGCCGGGCAACGGTCAGGTGTCGTTCCCTGGGCCAGTGCCGACCGGATCGCTGCATATCCGCTATCGCCAGGGGGGCGAGATCATGCACCTGGCCGGCCGCGGCCATCGGGACTTGAAGCGTCTGCTCAATGAAAGCGGGCTGCCGGGTTTCGTCCGTGGCAGATTGCCGCTGCTGTATCAGGACGACCGCTTGCTCGCGGTGGCGAACCTGCCGGCACTTGCGACAAACCCCCAGGGTGGCTGGCCATTGCAATGGCTGCCACCAACCAGCGATCAAGGTTTGAGCTGAAAGGGGCTTTCCGGTAGACTACGCTCCCTTCTTGATACAACTTCTGTGGATTCGCCTGAATTGCAGGAGTTGCCGATTACCAAGCAGTCTTTGCTGGGCGATTCCAAAAAATGTGTAGCGAGCAACCTACCGGTGTTTTTGCATCCGGTCTGTCACCACGCGGCGGTTTTTTTGAAAGGTGCACTGTGATTAATGCAGGTGATCGGGGGCTTCGGCCTTCCTTCGCTTTCCCCGGCGGCACTGACCGCTTTAACGCAGACTTCTAGGGTTTTTCATGACGCGCTACATATTCGTCACGGGCGGTGTTGTTTCTTCATTGGGGAAAGGCATTGCCTCGGCTTCATTGGCGGCCATCCTGGAGGCGCGGGGGCTTAAGGTCACCATGCTCAAGCTGGACCCGTACATCAACGTCGACCCGGGCACCATGAGCCCGTTCCAGCACGGTGAAGTGTTCGTCACCCACGACGGCGCCGAGACCGACCTGGACCTGGGCCACTACGAGCGGTTCATCCGCACGACCATGACCCAGAACAACAACTTCACCACCGGCCGCGTGTACGAGCACGTGCTGCGCAAGGAGCGCCGTGGTGATTATCTGGGTGCCACCATCCAGGTGATTCCGCACATCACCGACGAGATCAAGCGTCGCATCATCAAGGGCGCCGGCGATGCCGACGTGGCCCTGGTGGAAATCGGCGGTACTGTGGGTGACATCGAGTCGCAACCGTTCCTCGAAGCCATCCGTCAACTGCGTGTGGAAGTCGGTTCCAAGCGCGCGATGCTGATGCACCTGACGCTGGTTCCGTACATCGCCACCGCTGGCGAGACCAAGACCAAGCCGACCCAGCACTCGGTAAAAGAGCTGCGTTCGATCGGCTTGCAGCCGGATGTGCTGATCTGCCGCTCCGACCATCCGGTGGATGTGTCGTCGCGCCGCAAGATCGCGCTGTTCACCAACGTTGAAGAGCGTGCGGTGATCTCCCTGGAAGACGTCGACACCATCTACAAGATCCCGGCTGTACTGCACGCCCAGGGCCTGGACGATTTCGTCGTCGAGCGTTTCGGCCTGCAGTGCAACGGTGCAGACCTGTCCGAGTGGGAAAAAGTGGTGGACGCCAAGCTCAACCCAGAGCACGAAGTCACCATCGCCATGGTCGGCAAGTACATGGAACTGCTGGACGCCTACAAGTCGCTGATCGAAGCGATGAGTCATGCCGGCATTACCAACCGTACCAAGGTCAACCTGCGCTACATCGATTCCGAAGACATCGAGAACCAGGGCACCGCGCTGCTGGAAGGCGTCGACGCGATCCTGGTTCCAGGCGGTTTCGGCCTGCGTGGCGTGGAAGGCAAGATCACCGCGGTGCAATACGCTCGCGAGAACAAGGTGCCGTACCTGGGTATCTGCCTGGGCATGCAAGTGGCGGTCATCGAGTTCGCCCGTAATGTCATGGGCTGGAAAGACGCCAACTCCACCGAGTTCGATCGCACCAGCGGCCATCCAGTCGTCGGCCTGATCACCGAGTGGGAAGACGCCACCGGTGCCGTTGAAGTGCGTACCGAAGCTTCCGACCTGGGCGGCACCATGCGTCTGGGTGCTCAGGAATGCTTGCTGGAAGCGGGCTCCAAGGTCCACGATTGCTACGCCAAGGACGTGATCATCGAGCGTCACCGTCACCGCTACGAAGTGAACAACAAGCTGCTGCCGCAACTGATCGAGGCTGGCCTGAAGATCTCCGGTCGCTCGGGTGACGGCGCGCTGGTTGAAGTGGTCGAGGCCCAGGATCATCCATGGTTCGTCGCTTGCCAGTTCCACCCCGAGTTCACCTCGACTCCCCGTGACGGCCACCCACTGTTCAGCGGTTTCGTCAAAGCAGCATTGGCTCAACACCAGAAGAAGGCGTGACCCTGATGGCGCAGAAGATCATCCGCGTAGGCAACATCGAGATCGCCAACGACAAGCCGATGGTGCTGTTCGGCGGCATGAATGTGCTGGAAAGCCGCGACATGGCGATGCAGGTCTGTGAAGAATACGTGCGGGTCACCGAGAAGCTCGGTATCCCCTACGTGTTCAAGGCCAGTTTCGACAAGGCCAACCGTTCGTCGGTGACCTCCTACCGTGGCCCGGGCCTGGAAGAAGGCATGCGGATTTTCGAAGACGTGAAGCAGGCCTTTGGCGTGCCGATCATCACTGACGTCCACGAGCCGGCCCAGGCTGCCGTGGTCGCCGAAGTCTGCGACATCATCCAGCTGCCGGCCTTCCTTTCGCGGCAGACCGACCTGGTGGTGGCCATGGCCAAGACCGGCGCGGTGATCAACATCAAGAAAGCCCAGTTCCTCGCACCCCAGGAAATGAAACACATCCTGAGCAAGTGCGAAGAGGCGGGCAACGATCAGTTGATCCTCTGCGAGCGCGGTTCCAGCTTCGGCTACAACAACCTGGTCGTGGACATGCTCGGCTTCGGCATCATGAAGCAGTTCGAATACCCGGTGTTCTTCGATGTGACCCACGCCCTGCAGATGCCGGGTGGTCGCGCCGACTCCGCTGGCGGTCGCCGGGCCCAGGTCACCGACCTGGCCAAGGCCGGCATGAGCCAGTCTCTTGCCGGGCTGTTCCTCGAAGCCCATCCGGATCCGGACAACGCCAAGTGCGACGGTCCTTGCGCCCTGCGCCTGGACAAGCTCGAGCCGTTCCTGGCCCAGCTCAAGGCCCTGGACGAGCTGGTCAAGAGTTTTCCGACGGTAGAAACCGCGTAAAACCGATTTCTCCGGTAAAGTACCGCACGATTATTGCTCAGGCCCCCGGGCCTGAGCCTTATCGTCTGCAAGACTGCCCGCTTTCCCCGCCTTGCCGACGGTAAAAGATTTCCTACAGCTGCGTCGTTTTCGTCAACTTTGGAGTGTTTACAACAATGGCAAAAATCGTCGACATCAAAGGTCGTGAAGTTCTCGACTCCCGTGGCAACCCCACTGTCGAAGCGGACGTGCTTCTCGACAACGGCATCATCGGCAGTGCATGCGCGCCGTCCGGTGCTTCCACCGGCTCGCGCGAAGCGCTGGAGCTGCGTGATGGCGACAAGAGCCGTTACCTGGGCAAGGGCGTGCTCAAGGCGGTAGCCAACATCAACGGTCCGATCCGCGACCTGCTGCTGGGTAAGGACCCGATCGATCAGAAGGCCCTGGATCAGGCCATGATCAAGCTCGACGGTACCGAGAACAAGGCCACCCTGGGCGCCAACGCGATCCTCGCCGTGTCCCTGGCTGCTGCCAAGGCCGCCGCTCAGGACCAGGACCTGCCGCTGTACGCCCACATCGCCAACCTCAATGGCACTCCGGGCGTCTACTCGATGCCGGTACCGATGATGAACATCATCAACGGTGGCGAGCACGCCGATAACAACGTCGACATCCAGGAGTTCATGGTGCAGCCGGTTGGCGCCAAGTCCTTCTCGGAAGGCCTGCGCATGGGCACCGAAATCTTCCATCACCTCAAAGCCGTGCTGAAGGCCCGTGGCCTGAACACCGCAGTGGGTGACGAAGGCGGTTTTGCACCGAACCTGGCTTCCAACGAAGACGCTCTGAAAGTGATCTCCGAAGCCGTGGCCAACGCCGGTTACACCCTGGGCACCGACGTGACCCTGGCCCTGGACTGCGCTGCAAGCGAATTCTATGAAGATGGCAAGTACAACCTGTCCGGCGAAGGCCAGGTGTTCACCGCCGAAGGTTTCGCCGAGTACCTCAAAGGCCTGACCCAGCGCTACCCGATCATCTCCATCGAAGACGGCCTGGACGAGTCCGACTGGGCCGGCTGGAAAATCCTTACCGACAAGATCGGCGAGAAGGTTCAACTGGTCGGCGACGACCTGTTCGTGACCAACACCAAGATCCTGAAAGAAGGCATCGACAAGAAGATCGCCAACTCGATCCTGATCAAGTTCAACCAGATCGGCACCCTGACCGAAACCCTGGAAGCCATCCAGATGGCCAAGGCTGCCGGCTACACTGCGGTGATCTCCCACCGTTCCGGTGAAACCGAAGATTCGACCATCGCCGACCTGGCCGTGGGTACCTCGGCTGGCCAGATCAAGACCGGCTCCCTGTGCCGTTCCGACCGCGTTTCCAAGTACAACCAATTGCTGCGTATCGAAGAGCAATTGAACGGCAAGGCCAAGTACAACGGTCGCGGTGAGTTTCGCGGCTAAGCAGTAGATGGTAAAAAGACACCGGATTGTGTCGGGAAAATCGCTACAGCGAGTTTTTTGCCACTAATCTGATGCCTTAAGAGCACAAGCCTGGGTCTTCCAGGCTTCGTGCTATCAGTAGGTCCGAAGTTGTTGGCATGGCTGTCTTTTTTCACTGGATACCCGATATTCGATGCGCAGTCCCAATTGGTTGTTCCTGGTCTTGCTCTTGCTGCTGGCTGGCTTGCAGTACCGCCTGTGGGTGGGGAACGGCAGCTTGGCCCAGGTTGCTGACCTGACTCAGCAGATTGCCGACCAGCACGCTGAAAACGAGCGTTTGCTGGAACGAAATCGCGTACTCGATGCGGAAGTCATGGAGCTGAAAAAAGGCATGGAGACCGTGGAAGAACGGGCTCGCCATGAGTTGGGTATGGTCAAGGAGGGTGAAACCCTCTACCAGTTGGCCCAATGAGCGACGTATTGCCGGCCTTCTGGGCCGTGATTCCTGCCGCGGGCGTTGGTGCCCGCATGGCCGCGGACCGCCCCAAGCAGTACCTGCAACTGGGTGGGCGCACAATTCTTGAACACAGCCTGGGCTGCTTTCTCGACCACCCCGGCCTCAAGGGGCTGGTGGTCAGCCTGGCGGTTGATGATCCTTACTGGCCGGCCCTGGCTTGCGCCCATGATTCGCGGATCCAGCGGGTCGAAGGTGGTGCTGAGCGTTCCGGCTCGGTGCTCAATGCCTTGCTCCATCTGCACGCCCAGGGCGCTGCCGATGACGACTGGGTGCTGGTTCACGATGCCGCCCGGCCCAATCTTTCCCGGGATGACCTGGACAAACTGCTGGGTGAGTTGGTGGATGACCCTGTGGGAGGGCTGCTCGCAGTTCCGGCCCGGGACACCCTGAAACGTGTGGACAAGCACGGTCGAGTGCTGGAAACCGTTGACCGCAGTTTGATCTGGCAAGCCTACACACCGCAGATGTTCCGCCTCGGTGCCCTGCATCGGGCCCTGGCCGACAGCCTGGTAGCCGATGTGGCGATTACCGATGAAGCTTCGGCGATGGAATGGGCCGGCCAGGCGCCGCGCCTGATCGAAGGCCGCTCGGATAACCTCAAGGTCACCCGTCCCGAAGACCTGGAATGGTTGCGCCAGCGCTGGTCCAACCGCCGCTGACTGCTGGCTTGCGCTGCACCTTGTAGCTGCTGGTGCAGGCTGCGAACGACTCGGAAGGAGGCGCCGCTCTTGAGGCCCTGAAGGCCCTGCGGGCCTTGTCACCGCCTGCGGCAGCAGCTACAGGTCGCGGTATTCCGGGCGCTGCGCCAGCCCTTGTTTCAGATAATCCACCAGCTTGCGCACTTTCGGTGACAGGTGCCGTTGCTGCGGGTACAGCGCCCAGACTGCGGTGTTTGGCGGTTGGTGAGCTTCCAGCAAGGAAATCAGCGTACCGTTCTGCAGGTGCTTCAGGACGTAGTAGTCCGGCAACTGGCACAGCCCCACCCCTTGCAAGGCCGCATCCAGCACCGCCTGCCCGCTGTTGCAGCGCCAATTACCCTGCACCCGTTGCGAAAATTCGCGCCCATCCAGTTCCAATTGCCAGATATCCGAGCTGCCGATCAGGCAGTTGTGCCGGCTCAACTCCGACAGGCTGTGCGGGCGTCCATAACGTTCCAGGTAGGAGGGCGAGGCGCATAGGTACATGCGGCGTGGGGCCAGGCGAGTGGCGACCAGGCGCGAGTCCTGCAGGCGCCCAAGGCGAATCGCCAGGTCCAGCCCTTCATGCACCAGGTCCAGGGGGCGGTTGCTGAGCTCTATATCCACCCGCAACTGCGGATAAAGGCTCATGAACCGGGTAACCAGCGGCACGATAAAGCGCTCGCCGTAGGCCACTGCACAGGTCATGCGCAGCATGCCCTTGGGCTCGCTGGTCAGGTCGCCTACGGCCCGAAGGGCCTCCTCGCGACCATCCTGCAGACGTTGGCAATGCTGGAGAAAGGTCTGCCCGGCCTCGGTCAGGGTCACCCGGCGGGTACTGCGATACAGCAGGCGAGTCTGCAAGCGCTCCTCAAGCCGTGCCACCTGACGGCTGATATGGGACGAAGAGACCCCCAGGCGCTCGGCGGCAGCGGTGAACTGGCTGCATTCGGCGACCGCGACAAATTCGTCGATACCTTCCCAACGGTTGTCATTCATTGATTGTCCCCATACAGCAATAATGTTTTGCTTTTGCCTGGATTATTCATCGCATTGCGCTGTTTTACACTCTGTGCCTCGTTTTTATTCGCTGGAGAGTCAGGATGATCAAGTCACGTGCTGCCGTAGCCTTCGAGGCCAAGAAGCCGCTGGAAATCGTCGAAGTGGATGTCGCCATGCCCAAGGCGGGCGAGGTGCTGCTGCGGGTCGTCGCCTCCGGCGTCTGCCACACCGACGCCTACACGCTGTCTGGTGCCGACCCTGAAGGCATCTTCCCGGCGATCCTCGGCCACGAAGGCGGTGCGGTGGTGGAGGCGGTGGGCGAGGGCGTGACCTCGGTGGCTGTGGGTGACCATGTGATCCCGCTGTACACCCCGGAATGCGGCAAGTGCAAATTCTGTCTGTCGGGCAAGACCAACCTCTGTCAGGCCATTCGCGCCACCCAGGGCAAGGGCCTGATGCCTGATGGCACCACGCGTTTTTCCTACAAGGGTCAGCCGATTTTCCACTACATGGGTACCTCGACCTTTTCCGAGTACACCGTGCTCCCGGAAATCTCCGTGGCCAAGATTCCCAAGGAAGCCCCGCTGGAAAAGGTCTGCCTGCTGGGGTGCGGCGTGACCACCGGGATCGGAGCGGTGATCAACACCGCCAAGGTCAAGGCCGGTGACACCGTGGCCATCTTCGGCCTGGGCGGCATTGGCCTGTCGGCGGTCATCGGTGCGGTCAAGGCCAAGGCCGGGCGTATCATCGCCATCGATATCAACCCGGCCAAGTTCGAGATCGCCAAGCAACTGGGCGCCACCGACTGCGTCAATCCGAAGGATTTCGACCGTCCGATTCAGGAGGTCATTGTCGACATGACTGATGGCGGCGTGGATTTCTCTTTCGAGTGCATCGGCAATGTGCAACTGATGCGTGCGGCCCTGGAGTGCTGCCACAAGGGCTGGGGCGAATCGGTAATCATCGGCGTGGCCGGTGCCGGCCAGGAAATCTCCACCCGTCCCTTCCAACTGGTGACCGGCCGGGTATGGCGCGGCTCAGCCTTTGGTGGCGTGCGCGGGCGCAGCGAGCTGCCAAGCTACGTGGAAATGTCCCAGACCGGCGAGATCCCCCTGGATACCTTCATCACCCACACCATGGGCCTGGAAGATATCAACAAGGCGTTCGACCTGATGCACGAAGGCAAGAGCATTCGCTCCGTCATTCACTTCTAACAGCAGCGGCAGGCGGCAAGCCACAGGCGCCAAGCGGGAGTTCCGCTTGCGGCCCATGGCTTGCGGCGTGCCGCTGGAGGTCTGCCATGAGTCTGGAAAACCTTTCCTGCCAGAAAAGCTTCGGCGGCTGGCATAAACGCTACAAGCATCATTCCCGGGTGCTGGGCTGTGACATGGTGTTCGCCGTGTATTTGCCGCCCCAGGCCGAACAGGGCGGCAAGCTGCCGGTGCTTTACTGGTTGTCCGGCCTGACCTGTACCGACGAGAACTTCATGCACAAGGCCGGGGCTCAACGCATGGCTGCCGAGCTGGGCTTGATCATCGTCGCTCCGGATACCAGCCCGCGTGGCCCCGGCGTGCCCGGTGACCCGGACGGTGCCTGGGATTTCGGTCTGGGTGCCGGGTTCTACCTGAACGCGACGCAGGAGCCCTGGGCCCAGCATTACCGGATGCACGATTATGTGGTGAACGAGCTGCCGGAGCTGGTGGAGGCGCATTTTCCCGCTTCGCACAAGCGTGGGATCAGCGGGCACTCCATGGGCGGTCACGGGGCATTGGTGTGCGCGCTGCGTAATCCGGGGCGCTATCAGTCGGTTTCGGCCTTCGCTCCCATCAGCAACCCGATGGATTGCCCCTGGGGGCAGAAGGCGTTTTCCCGTTACCTGGGGGAGGAACGCTCACGCTGGCGCGAGTGGGATGCCAGCGTGCTGATCGCCGAAGCCACCGAGAAGCTGCCGTTGCTGGTGGATCAGGGGGATCGTGACGATTTCCTCGCCGGCCAGCTCAAGCCTGAAGTGCTGCAGCAAGCGGCAAAGAATGCCGGGCATGAGCTGACGTTGCGGATGCAGCCGGGGTACGACCACAGCTACTTCTTTATCGCCAGTTTCATAGACGACCACTTGCAGCACCATGCACGTGCTCTTAACGCCTAATACCTGCCAAAGCAGGTAGAATCACGCCCTGACTTTTTCGGGGCGTTTTTTTATGCGTATTGGCCACGGCTACGATGTGCACCGTTTCGCTGAGGGCGACTTCATCACGTTGGGGGGGGTGCGTATTGCCCACCATTTCGGGCTGCTCGCGCACTCCGATGGTGATGTGCTGTTACACGCACTCAGTGATGCCCTTCTGGGCGCTGCCGCGCTGGGTGATATCGGCAAGCACTTTCCGGACACCGACCCGC
Organism: Pseudomonas sp. NFPP25; assembly: GCF_900116505.1. Taxonomy (NCBI): domain Bacteria; kingdom Pseudomonadati; phylum Pseudomonadota; class Gammaproteobacteria; order Pseudomonadales; family Pseudomonadaceae; genus Pseudomonas; species Pseudomonas sp. NFPP25. Next base: position 519,985 of record NZ_FPBG01000003.1, read on the forward strand.
AGTTCAAGGGCGCCGACAGCCGTGTCCTGCTGCGTCATGTTGTCGCGCTGATTCATGCCAAGGGCTGGAAGATCGGCAACGTCGACAACACCATCGTCGCCCAGGCACCGAAAATGGCACCTCACATTGAAACCATGCGGGCCTTGATTGCCGAGGACCTGCAGGTCGAGCTGGACCAGGTGAACGTGAAGGCAACCACCACCGAAAAACTCGGCTTTGTCGGCCGCGAGGAAGGCATCGCCGTGCATTCCGTGGCCTTGTTGCAACGCCCATGAATGAACTGCAATTGTTGGGCCCGCGGGCCTATGGCGATGCCCTGGGCAGCGCCGTACTCAAGGCCACTGCCGAAGACTTCCAGGTTGATGAAGTACTCGATATCCCGCTGAGCGGGGAAGGCGAGCATCTGTGGCTGTGGGTGGAAAAACGCGGCTTGAACACCGAGGAAGCGGCGCGGCGGATCGCCAAGGCGGCGGGGGTGTCGTTGCGCACTGTCAGCTATGCCGGGCTCAAGGATCGCCAGGCGCTGACCCGCCAGTGGTTCAGTGTGCAACTGCCGGGCAAGGCCGATCCGGATCTTGGCGCAGCGGAAAATCACACTCTGAAGATCCTCGAGGCCACCCGCCACAAGCGCAAATTGCAGCGTGGGGCCCATGCCGCCAATGGCTTTACCCTGCGTCTGACAGAGCTCAAGGCGGATCAGGCAGCCATCGACGAGCGCCTGAAGAGGATTGCCGCTCAAGGTATTCCCAACTATTTCGGCGCCCAGCGCTTCGGCTACGACGGTGGCAACCTGACGGACGCCCGTAGCTGGGCTGCCCGCCAGGCGCTGCCGGAGCAGCGCAATGTGCGTTCGCGCCTGTTGTCCACCGCCCGCAGCTACCTGTTCAACCAGGCGCTGGCAGCGCGAGTGGCGGACGGCACTTGGCAGCAGGCGCAAGTGGGCGACTTGCTGGCATTTACCGACAGCCGCAGCTTTTTCATGGCCGGCCCGGATGAATGCACGGATCCGCGCCTGGCAATTCTTGACTTGCATCCCACAGGCCCGTTGTGGGGCGAAGGCGAGTCTCCGGCGGGTGGTGCGGTTCATGAACTTGAACAGCAGATGGCCGACCGCGAGGCGGCACTGTGCGAATGGCTGATAAAAGCCGGCATGAGCCACGAACGACGCATCCTGCGGCTGCCCATTGGCGGTTTGACGTGGCATTATCCCGAGCCTGATATTCTGCAACTGGAATTCGTCCTCCCGGCCGGATGTTTCGCCACCGCCTTGGTGCGTGAACTCGTCGATCTGGTGCCGGTGGGGCAGACGGACAGCTCATGCGCATTCTGATTTCTAACGATGATGGGGTAACTGCACCCGGTATCGCGGCGTTGCACGCTGCGCTGGCGGATTACGCCGAGTGCGTGGTTATCGCTCCGGATCAAGACAAAAGCGGCGCCAGCAGCTCGCTGACGCTCGACCGTCCGTTGCATCCGCACACCCTTGGCAACGGCTTTATCAGCATCAATGGCACCCCCACCGACTGTGTTCACCTGGGGCTCAACGGCCTGCTGGAGCATGACCCGGACATGGTGGTGTCGGGCATCAACCTGGGGGCCAACCTCGGTGATGACGTGCTGTACTCCGGGACGGTCGCCGCTGCATTGGAAGGGCGCTTCCTGCAACGCCCTGCGATCGCCTTTTCGCTGGTCTCGCGCCAGGTGGAGAACCTTGCCACCGCAGCCTATTTCGCGCGCAAGCTGGTGCAAGCCCAGGGCTTGCTGGATTTACCACCACGGACGGTGTTGAACGTGAATATTCCCAACCTGCCGCTTGATCATATTCGGGGCATCCAGTTGACCCGCCTGGGCCATCGCGCCCGTGCTGCGGCACCGATGAAGGTGGTCGACCCCCGCGGCAAGGCGGGTTACTGGATCGCTGCCGCCGGCGACGCCGAGGACGGCGGGCCCGGTACCGACTTTCATGCAGTGATGCAGGGCTACGTGTCTGTCACGCCGCTGCAGCTGGATCGCACCTTCAATGACGCGTTCAGGAGTCTGGATGGCTGGTTGGAGGGGCTGCGCTGATGGCTCGCGAGCAAGACGATCTGCTGCGGCGGGGAATCGGCATGACTTCCCAGCGTACCCGCGAACGCCTGATCCAGCGCCTGTATGACGAGGGGTTGTCCAACCCTCAGGTACTGGAAGTGATTCGGCGCACACCGCGGCATCTGTTTGTCGATGAGGCCCTGGCCCATCGTGCCTATGAAGACACGGCGCTGCCGATCGGCCACAACCAGACCATCTCCCAGCCTTATATGGTGGCCCGCATGAGTGAGCTGCTGCTGGCGGCCGGGCCGCTGGACAAGGTACTGGAGATCGGTACCGGCTCGGGCTACCAGACGGCGGTGTTGTCGCAGCTGGTGGAGCGGGTGTTTTCGGTGGAGCGGATCAAGGTCCTGCAAGACCGGGCCAAGGAGCGCCTGCAGGAATTGAACCTGCGCAACGTCGTGTTTCGCTGGGGCGACGGCTGGGAAGGCTGGCCGGCGCTGGCGCCCTATAACGGCATCATCGTCACTGCCGTCGCCACCGATATCCCCCAGGCCCTGCTCGATCAACTCGCGCCTGGCGGGCGCCTGGTGATTCCGGTGGGGGCAGGGGAGGTGCAGCAGTTGATGCTGATCATCCGTGAAGAACAGGGCTTTGCCCGGCACGTCCTGGGGGCGGTGCGTTTTGTGCCGTTGCTCAATGGTCCCCTGGCCTGAAGGCATTTATCAGGCTGGGGTGAATTCTGTCTGGCGGGCTGTGTCTTAGTGCCGTATCGATCGTCAATGAGTGATACGACGGTCAGAGGCAGGTTCTTGCGGCTGTCCTTGTGCTGGGCCAGCGGTAAAGCGCCTGTGTCCAGTTATACTTGCGTCACTTCACGCCTGAGTCAGGCAATCTATATCGTCAACCACCACAAAGGGAGCGGCGGGTGAGTCTCACAGTCATTGCGCAGCGTATAGGTACAACAAGCTTTCAGCGACTGATGATTGGCCTTGCCTTGAGTTCCTTGTTGGTCGGTTGCTCCAGCACCAAATCCAGCAGCGTGGGGGTGGTCGAGCGCAGTAACACTGTTGCGCCGCAGCGCCCTACGGTGACCACCGGGCAGTACGCGGTGCGTCGCGGAGACACCTTGTTTTCCATTGCCTTCCGCTATGGCTGGGACTACAAGGCGCTGGCCGCTCGCAACAACATCGCCGAGCCTTACACCATCCATCCCGGGCAGGTCATTCGCTTTGACGGCCGCACTGGCACTACGCCGGCGACGGTTGTTACCAGCACCCAGTCCAGTGCCTCTTCCTCCAGCAAGACCACGGTCATTCGTCGCCCGGCAGGCACCACGACAACGCCTGCAACTGCCACCACCACCAACCCAGCGAGTAAGCCGGCGCCTGCTCCGGCTACCCCCGCGGGCCCCGCTCCTACGGGTTGGGGATGGCCTTCGAACGGTGTTCTCATTGGAAAATTTTCTTCAAACGGTAGTTTGAATAAAGGCATTGATATCGCCGGAGATTTGGGACAGCCTGTTTTAGCTGCGTCTGATGGGACGGTGGTTTACGCCGGGAGTGGCTTAAGGGGCTACGGCGAATTAGTCATCATCAAACACAACGAAACCTACGTCAGTGCTTACGGCCACAACCGCAAGCTATTGGTTCGGGAGGGACAGCAGGTCAAAGTCGGACAGACAATTGCCGAGATGGGATCAACTGGTACAGACCGGGTGAAACTGCACTTTGAGATTCGCCGACAAGGTAAACCTGTAGATCCGCTGCAATTCCTGCCACGTCGTTGATCCGTTACCAGCCTGTTCCGCTCACGTAGAGGGAACAGGCTCCAGCGTTGCCAGGGATAAAGGCGCCGCTTGAGCCTGAGGTCGAACTCACCAAAGGACTATAACAATGGCTCTCAGTAAAGAAGTGCCGGAGTTTGACATCGACGATGAGGTTCTCCTTATGGAGAGCAGCATCGATATGGATTCGATGTCGAATAATGAGGGGGCAACTCCACCTTCCGTTCGCACCAAATCCAAAAGCTCCGCTTCATTAAAGCAACACAAATACATTGATTACACGCGTGCACTCGATGCGACGCAGCTGTACCTCAATGAAATCGGTTTTTCTCCATTGCTCTCCCCCGAAGAGGAAGTGCACTTTGCGCGGTTGTCGCAAAGTGGTGATCCGGCCGGGCGCAAGCGCATGATTGAAAGCAACTTGCGGCTGGTGGTGAAAATCGCCCGGCGCTATGTCAATCGTGGCCTGTCGCTGCTGGACCTGATCGAAGAGGGCAACCTCGGGCTGATCCGAGCGGTGGAGAAGTTCGATCCGGAACGCGGCTTCCGCTTCTCGACCTATGCCACCTGGTGGATTCGTCAGACCATCGAGCGGGCCATCATGAATCAGACCCGGACCATCCGGTTGCCGATCCATGTGGTCAAAGAACTCAACGTCTACTTGCGCGCCGCCCGTGAGTTGACGCAAAAACTCGATCATGAACCCTCCCCCGAAGAAATCGCCAACCTGCTGGAGAAGCCGGTGGCCGAAGTCAAACGCATGCTCGGCCTGAACGAGCGGGTTTCTTCGGTTGATGTCTCCCTGGGCCCGGATTCGGACAAGACCCTGCTGGATACCCTGACCGACGACCGTCCGACAGATCCTTGTGAGCTGTTGCAGGACGACGATCTGTCACAAAGTATCGATCAGTGGCTTTCCGAATTGACCGAGAAGCAGCGCGAAGTGGTGGTGCGACGCTTCGGTCTGCGTGGACACGAGAGCAGCACCCTTGAAGATGTGGGCCTGGAGATCGGTCTGACCCGTGAACGGGTTCGGCAGATCCAGGTTGAAGGGCTCAAGCGCCTTCGGGAAATTCTCGAGAAGAATGGATTGTCCAGTGAGTCGCTGTTTCAGTAGCCACTGGATCGATTCACAAGAGCCCCGATCGACTCGGGGCTTTTTATTGCACGCAGCTTGTGGTTTTGAATGGGCTATTGCCAGAGAAGTTGGCTTAACTCTCAACCATCATGTAAGCCAAAGATTACTTTTTCGTACGCATTCGGTTCTCGGCTACTTCTGCGTTGTCTAGTTTTGCGTAGGCTGTTTTTTATATTGTTGATTTATCTAATATTTTTTATGAGTGGCTATGAGTTTCGACAAAGTTTCACACGAATAGTGCGATTGCTCTTGCCGGGGAACTCTCTAATATCAGCCCTGTGTCGACGGATAGACACAGCCATCAAGGACGATGGTCAGGACATCGCAGGAAGCGATTCATCAGGACGATGAAAAGGAACACAGGGACTAGGGAAAAATGTGGGCGGGTCATACCGCCCCTTTTTTTCGTCTGTCGAAAAGTCCCGCCGGCATTTCCTTGCCCCAGAAACGCAAAAAGGCCCGCAAGGGGCCTTTTGGGAACGCGGGGGGAATCAGCGTTCGAGATCCTTGATCTTGCCTTTGACGCCATCCCACTCTTCGGCATCCGGCAACGGATCTTTCTTTTCAGTGATATTCGGCCAGATCTCTGCCAGCTCGACGTTCAACTGAATGAATTCTTGCATCTCTTCCGGGACTTCATCCTCGGAGAAAATCGCTACAGCGGGGCATTCAGGCTCACACAGTGCGCAATCAATGCACTCATCCGGGTGAATCACCAGGAAGTTCGGGCCTTCGTAAAAGCAGTCCACCGGACAGACTTCTACGCAGTCGGTGTACTTGCACTTGATGCAGTTGTCGGTGACGACGAAGGTCATTTCTAATTCTCTCCTCAGGCGGCGGCAGCGGAGCCCCTACATGACGGGGTCGCCAGGTTTGGGAGCGATAGTCTGCGCAACCAGGCTAATAGTCCGCAGCATCCCAAACCGCGCGAGATTCTAACAGCTTGAAGGCGTTCGCGTTAGATGCGTGTCTTCAATGTATAGAGCATTTCCAGCGCTCGGCGTGGCGTCATGTCATCCAGATCCAGCTTGGCCAGGTCGTCGAGCACCGGGTGCGGCAGGCTGGCGAACATGTCGCTTTGTTGCGGAACCGAGGGTTTGCCCGGTGCTTGAGGCGCCACTTCATGGGGCAAGCTGGTGGTTTCCAGGCGGCTCAAGTGCTCCCGGGCGCGGGTGATGACTGCGCTGGGAACCCCGGCCAGCTGGGCTACCGCCAGCCCATAGCTCTGGCTGGCTGGGCCTGGAAGGACATGGTGCAGGAACACAATGCGCTCATTGTGCTCGGTGGCATTGAGGTGCACGTTGGCCACCAGCGGCTCGCTTTCCGGCAGTACCGTCAGTTCGAAATAGTGGGTGGCGAACAGGGTATAGGCGCGCAGGTGGGCGAGACGTTCTGCCGCAGCCCAGGCCAGGGAAAGTCCGTCAAAGGTGCTGGTACCGCGTCCCACTTCGTCCATCAGCACCAGGCTGCGTTCCGTTGCGTTGTGCAGGATGTTCGCGGTTTCGCTCATTTCCACCATGAAGGTCGAACGGCCGCCGGCCAGGTCGTCGCTGGAGCCGATACGGGTGAAGATCCGGTCCACCAGGGACAGCTCGCAGCTCGCCGCCGGGACGAAGCTGCCGATATGGGCCAGCAGCACGATCAGGGCCGTCTGGCGCATATAGGTGGATTTACCGCCCATGTTCGGACCGGTGATCACCAGCATCCGCGTGTTGTCGTCCAGGCTCAGGTCGTTGGCCACGAACGGCGTGGTCAACACTTGCTCCACCACCGGGTGACGACCCTGGGTGATGCGCATGCAAGGTTCGCTGACAAAACGTGGGCAGTTGAGGTCCAGGTTCAAGGCGCGCTCGGCCAGGTTGCTCAACACGTCCAGTTCAGCCAGGGCACCAGCGGTATCCTGCAACGGCGGCAAATGGCTGATCAGGGTTTCCAGCAGCGCGTCGTAGAGCATCTTCTCCCGGGCCAGGGCACGGCTCTTGGCCGATAACGCCTTGTCTTCGAACTCCTTGAGTTCCGGAGTGATGAAGCGCTCGGCGCCTTTCAATGTCTGGCGGCGAATGTAGTCCGCCGGGGCCTGTTCGGCTTGCTTGCTTGGCAGCTCGATGAAATAGCCATGGATACGGTTGTAGCCGACCTTGAGGTTGGCCAGGCCGGTACGGGCTTTCTCGCGGGCTTCCAGGTCAATCAGGAACTGTCCGGCGTTCTCGCTCAGCGACTGCAGCTCGTCGAGCTCGGCGTCGTAGCCGGTCTTGAGTACACCGCCGTCACGGATCACCGCCGGCGGATTGTCGATGATGGCCTTGGCCAGCAGAGCGGCCAGTTCCGGGTAGGTGCTGGTGGTGGCGGCCAGCTGATTGAGGTGAGTGGCCTCCAGTTCGGTCATGGCTTCTTGCAGCTCCGGCAGTGCAGCCAGAGCATCACGTAGACGGGCCAAGTCCCGCGGACGGGCATTGCGCAGGCCGATCCTCGCCAGAATCCGCTCGATATCGCCGATTTCCTTCAACTGCGGTTGCAACCGTTCGAAACGGTAGCCGTCCAGCAGGCAAGTAATAGAGGATTGGCGCGCTTCCAGGACCTTGAGGTCGCGCAGCGGGCGGTTCAGCCAGCGGGTCAGCAAACGGCTGCCCATGGCGGTCTGGCAGCGATCGACCACCGATTGCAGGGTGTTGTCGCGCCCGCCCGCCAGGTTGGTGTCCAGTTCCAGGTTGCGACGGCTGGCACCGTCCAGCACCACGGTGTCATCCAGGCGCTCATGACGCAGGCTGCGCAGGTGGGGCAGGGCGGTACGCTGGGTTTCCTTGGCATAGCTGAGCAGGCAACCGGCGGCGCCGATGGCCAGGGTCAGGGTTTCGCAGCCAAAGCCCTTGAGGTCCTGGGTAGAGAACTGCTGGCAGAGGCTCTTGTGCGCCGAGTCCCGCTCGAAATCCCAGGGGGCACGGCGTCGCACACCGCGGCGTTTTTCCGCCGGCAGGCCTTGTGGCCAGTCATCGGGGATCAAAAGCTCCACTGGGTTGATGCGTTCCAACTCGGCCAGCAAATTCTCCCAGCCTTTGATTTCCAGGACGCTGAAGTTGCCGCTGGTGATGTCCAGCACCGCCAGGCCGAATAGACGCTCGTCGCCCAGCACGGAGGCGATCAGGTTGTCGCGGCGCTCATCCAGCAGAGCCTCGTCACTCACGGTGCCTGGCGTGATGATACGCACCACCTGGCGTTCCACCGGGCCCTTGCTGGTCGCCGGGTCCCCCACCTGTTCGCAGATCACCACCGACTCGCCGAGCTTTACCAGCTTGGCCAGGTAGCCCTCGGCGGCGTGGTAGGGAATACCGCACATGGGAATCGCCTGGCCGGCCGACTGCCCGCGCGCCGTCAGGGTAATGTCCAGCAGCTTGGCGGCCTTCTTCGCGTCTTCATAGAAGATCTCGTAGAAGTCGCCCATGCGGTAGAACATCAACTGATCAGGGTGCTGGTTCTTGAGGCGCCAGTACTGCTGCATCATCGGCGTGTGGGAGGACAGATCGGAGGTATTTTTACTCATCGGTATTCAGGCGGATTCGTTGAATGGGTGAAGCAAAGGAGCGCTGGGCTCGGCTTTTTGCAGATGGCGGCAAGGTTACCATGGGTGCCCCGGCCTCGCAGGCACCAAGGCGCTCCTGTGGTTGTCCGGTAAATGCATTACATATATGCAAATCAGCATTTGTCATTGCGCAAAAGATCAAGCAATATGCGTTCTATGCAAATACGCAACGTTTCTACTGTCTTAAGAGAGCTGCTGGATCGTGACGGAATCTCCCCCACGGAGCTTCACCGTCGCACCGGTGTGCCTCAATCCACCCTCTCGCGGATTCTCAGCGGGAAGATCGTCGATCCTTCGGATAAGCACATCTCGCGGATCGCCGAATACTTCCAGGTGAGCACCGACCAGTTGCGTGGGCGCGTGGATATCGCGCCTGCCCGGGCTGCTGCGCCCCGTGACGAGATTCATTCGGAACTCAAGGACATAAGCCTGTGGGACGACGATACCCCTGTCGATGACGACGAGGTGTCGGTTCCCTTTCTGCGCGAGGTTGAATTGGCTGCTGGATCAGGAAGATTCGTCATCGAGGAAAGCGAACGCGCCAGCCTGCGCTTCGGCAAGCGCAGCCTGCGGCACAACGGCGTGCAGTTCGACCAGGCCAAGTGCGTCACGGTGCGTGGCAACAGCATGTTGCCGGTGCTGCGGGACGGCGCCACGGTGGGCGTCAATGCCGGCAAATGCGCAATTGGCGACATCGTTGATGGCGACCTCTACGCGATCAACCACAACGGCCAATTGCGGGTGAAGCAGCTGTATCGCCTACCTACAGGGATCCGCCTGCGCAGCTTCAACCGCGATGAACATCCGGATGAGGACTACAGCTTCCAGGAGATCCAGGAAGAGCAGATCAGCATCCTCGGTCACGTCTTCTGGTGGGGCATGTACGCCCGCTAAGCCAGCCCTCTTGAACAAAGCCCGCCCTTGAGCGGGCTTTTTTTTGCCCGCGAAAAATCCCCAGCCCTTTGTTTATGCGCCTTCCATGCATTTCAGCAAATCTTGCGCATAAATAAATGCATTTACGCATTGACTGCATATGCATGAATGCATAATATGAGCCTCAAGCCGCGCAACAGCGGCTGCAAAGACGCTCTTTAGTGGCAAAGCAAAGGCAGCGATGAACCGGCCTCGACGGTTCAGAGGGTTGGCAACTGGCCCGGGTGTGCAGCGTAAAGCACCAGAAGCAGTTATCCGGCGGACAGGGTCGCGGTCGGAGGAACAATTTGAATGGGTCCGTACCGCACCAGTAGTGCCGAAAGACCAAGGTTTGCATTACTGAAAAGCCCGGGCGACCGGGCTTTTTGGAATGCCTGCCTAACGTGGGCCACCAACAGACAGGGACCCTTTGAAACATCGTTATCAGCCTTCTATCAACCGGCCATTTCGCTGGCCCCAATCCGCACGGGAGACGTGAATGACAAACGAGCAACAAGCGTTGCTGGACATGCCGATCTGGCTGGTCATCGTCCTGGCCCTGGTCGGTGGCGTTTCCGGCGAAATGTGGCGCGCCGACAAGGAGGGCGCCCGTGGCTGGTCGCTGCTGCGGCGCCTGGCGCTGCGCTCCGGGGCCTGCGTGGTCTGTGGGGTCTCGGCGATCATGCTGCTGTATGCCGCCGGCGTGTCGATCTGGACCGCCTGCGCCTTCGGTTGCCTGACCGCCATGGCCGGCGCCGACGTCGCCATCGGCCTTTATGAGCGCTGGGCGGCCAAGCGCATCGGGGTATGCGAACCGCCTTCGCGGGATTCCCATTCGGACCAGCCTTGACTCACCGGGCGGCTACCGCCCTCAACACGGTCGAGCGCCCCGGGCTTTCGCCGCCGGGGCCGCTTCGGCCTGATTCTGGAAGCAGACAATGAGCGTACTGACGCAGCTACCCGAGGCCATCACGTCCACGATCAAGACGGCCATGCCGCATCTGCACAAGGTCGAGGCATTTCCCGAGACCGTTGATGGCTCCGCCGAGACAGCGATCTACTTTGCAATCACCGGCATGGACCCGGGAGCTGATCCGGGCGACGGCCGTAGTTGCCTGCGGGCGACCTTCGAGGCCCGGGTGCGGGTTGACCCGAGCCTTGCGCAAGCCTCCTTGCAGGCGGTTGTTCTGGCAGCGCAGCTCATGGACCTGCTGCGTTGCCAGTACTGGAATCTTGATTCTGTCGATAGTGCGAAGGCGGTGTGGGCCAAACCAGCCGGCACGGCCGTGGATTCGGCGCCGAAAACCGAGTGGACCGTGCAATGGCAGCAGTCCATCTACCTGGGCCAGGAACAATGGCCCTGGCCCGATCAACCCCCGGGAACACTGGTATTGGGTTTCAGTCCCGACACCGGCCCCGGTCACGAGGGGCACTATCAGGCGCCGGAGCAGATGTCGTGAATTACGTCACCGCAACTCACGACCGAATGCTTTCTGGCCTGATCCTGCCTTGCGCTGTAGTCGGCGTGGACCTTGCCGCGGGCAGACTGCGGGTATCCGATGGCGCGGGCTGGACCAGCGCCTGGGTTCGCTGGCACAGCCAGGCCGCCGGCAAGGCCCGGCACTGGCGGGCGCCGAGCCTGGGGGAGCAGGGCGTACTGATCAGCCCCAGTGGCGAGCCGGCGCAGGGCACCTTCGTTCCCGGCCTGTATGGCGATGCCGGTGCCCAGCCGGATAACCGCGAGCACGTCGAGGTCTGGCGCTTCGATGATGGCGGCTCGCTGGTCTACGACTGGCAGGCCAAGAGCTACAGCATCTCCCTGCCCAGCGGCACGGTGACGATTCAGGTCGGCACCAGTTCGGTCGTGGTGACGGACAGCAGCATTACCGGCAACGCCGACAGCATCACCCTGACGGGGGCAATCACCTTGAATGGCGAGGTGCAAATCAACGGTGCGAGCTTGAAGCACAACGGGGTGAATGTCGGCTCGACCCACATCCATCCGGGCGTGATGCCCGGCCCCGGAGCAACCGCTCCACCGCAGTGACGCCTTGGCGATCAACGCCGGCCACCCAACCTACAACGCCGATAAACCCGATCAATCCGCCGAATGCGGATTTTTTGTACCCGGAGAAAAGCATGGCAATCCCGAAAAAAAAGCCCGGCCGCACGGCCACCAGTGGCACTGCGGTCTTTCGCGACACCCTCTACACCTCGCGCCTTCTGATCCTGGCGGACGGCCGCGCAATGTCGGTGGCCCAGGGCGAGGTATCGGTACCGGTCAGCGACACCCTCGCCCGAGGCTACCTGGAGCAGCACCCGGACTTTCAGTTGCAGGAGTAACACCATGATCGGAATGGATCGCCGTACCGGCTTGCCGCTGTCCGGCATCGAGCATTTGCGGCAGTCCATCGAGGACATCCTGACCACGCCCTTGGGCAGCCGGCGGATGCTTCCTGAATACGGCAGCAACCTGCGCCGTTATGTCGACTTGCCGGTGACCGGTGGCTGGAAAAGCGCGGTTCAGGCCGAAGTCGCCCGGGCGCTGTTGCGCTGGGAGCCCCGCTTGAAGCTGGAGCGGGTAAAGGTTGTAGCGGTGGTGGAGGGCCAGGTCAGTTTCCAACTGACGGGCCGCTACCTGGGTAATGACGCGGTTTTGGAGGTGACGGCATGAGCATGCTGGATTTATCGGCACTGCCGGCGCCGCAGGTGCTGGAAACCCTGGATTTTGAAGCGCTGTATCAGGGCAAGCTGGCGACCTTTCGCCGCTATATGGGCGACAACTGGACGGCCAATCTGGAAAGCGATCCGGTCACCAAGCAACTGGAGCTGTCCGCCTACGGCGATATGCTGTTGCGGGCCCGGGTCAACGATGCGGCCAAGGCGCTGCTGCTGGCCCATGCCCAAGGCACGGACCTGGATCAGCTGGCGGCCAACGTCAACCTGCAGCGCCTGGTGATCCAGGCTGGTGACCCGCAAGCGGTGCCGCCTGTAGCGCAGGTCAAGGAAGCCGACGACGCACTGCGCGAGCGTGTCCAACTGGCCTACGAAGGCCTGACCACTGCCGGGCCGCGCAACAGCTACATCCTGCATGCCCGCAATGCCTCGGCCCGGGTGGCGGACGCCGAGGCCGAAAGCCCGTCACCGGCCTGCGTCACGGTTACAGTGTTGAGCCTGGAAGGTGACGGCGCAGCAGCGCCGGAACTGCTGGCGACGGTCGCCGCGGCCCTCAATGATGAGGACGTGCGACCGCTAGGCGATCGGGTCACGGTGAACAGCGCCCAGATACTGCCGTATCGCATCGACGCGGTGCTGCACATGAAAGGGCCGGGCCCGGAAAGCGATGCCGCCCTGGCAGAGGCCGAGCGCAAGCTGGCTGCCTGGGTCAACCCACGCCGGCGCCTGGGCATCGAAGTGGCGCGTTCAGCCATAGATGCCCAACTGCATGTGGCCGGCGTGGCCCGGGTCGAACTGCGGGGTTGGCAGGACATAGTCCCGAGCAAGGCACAGGCCGCGTATTGCACCGGCTACAGCGTTACCTTGGGGAGCTGATATGACCAGCCTGCTGCCAAGCAACAGCACACTCTTGGAACGCGCCCTGGAGGCGACCAACAGCAGCGACACCGCCACCATGTTGCGCACCCTGTACAACCCCTCGACCTGCCCGGTGCACCTGCTGCCACAGCTGGCCTGGGCCTGGTCGGTGGATCGCTGGGACCCGCGCTGGAGCGAGACGGTCAAGCGCAATGCCATTCGCGCCTCGTTCTTCATCCATGCCCGCAAGGGCACCATCGGCGCTTTGCGCCGTGTGGTGGAACCGCTGGGCTACCTGATTGAAGTGGTCGAGTGGTGGCAGATGGCTCCCCAAGGCGAGCCAGCCACCTTTGCCCTGAAAGTCGGGGTGCTGGATACCGGCATCACCGAACAGATGTACCAGGAACTGACCCGGCTGATCGATGACGCCAGGCCGGTGAGCCGGCACATGACGGGCCTTGCCATCAGCCTGGAAACCTCCGGTGTCATCGGTTACGGCGCTTATGTGGACCAGGGTGAAGTACTCGACGTTTACCCCCCGACCCCTCGCGATATTGAAGTGATCGGCCGTTACGGCCAGGTCATGTGCATTGATGAAACAGACACCCTGGATGTGTACTCATGATCGATTCCAACAGTCAGTTCTTCGCCATCCTCACTGCGGTGGGCGAGGCGAAACAGGCCAACGCCACTGCCCTGGGCACGCCCTGGACCTTCAAGGAAATGGCGATCGGCGATGCCAACAGCACCGACCCCATCCCGAACAGAACCCAGACCAAGCTGATCAACGAATGGCGACGTGCCCCGGTCAATCAGGTGCGTACTGATCCGGCCAACCCCAACATCATCATCACCGAACAGGTGATTCCGCCTGATGTCGGCGGGCGCTGGATCCGTGAAATCGGCCTGCTCGACGCAGACGGCGACCTGGTGGCGGTGGCCAACTGCGCACCAAGCTTCAAGCCCCTGCTGGCCCAGGGTACCGGCAAGACCCAGGTCATCCGCATGAACTTCATCGTCGCCAACACTGCGCAGATCGTGTTGAAGATTGATCCGGCGGTGGTGCTGGCCACCCGCGAGTATGTCGACAATGCGGTGATCGAAGCGCTGGCCAAGCTGGACTTCAAGCACTCGGCGCTGGTGGCCACCACCGCCAATATTGCCCTGAGCGGGATTCAGACCATCGACGGCGTACTGCTCCCGGCTGATGCCCGGGTACTGGTGAAAAACCAGGCCCAGGCCAAGGACAACGGGCTGTATGTCGTGTCGCCGACGGGCGTCTGGACCCGTGCCCAGGATGCGGATACCAGCCTGGAGGTCACCCCCGGGCTGTTCGTCAGCATCGAGAAGGGCACGGTCAACGGCGACAGCGTCTGGCAGTTGGTCACCGACGGGGCGATTGTTCTCGGCACCACGCCGCTGACCTTCGAGATGGCGACGGGGCGAACCGGTATCAGCGCGGGCTCCTATGCCAATGTCACGGTCGACAAGTACGGCCGCGTGATTGCAGGTACGAACCCGACCACCCTGGCCGGGCATGGCATCACCGATACTTACACCAAGGCTGAGATCGAGTCGATTGTGGCGCAAGCGTCGTCGTTGCCGGTTGGCTCGATAGTGGCATTTCCCAAGTCGAGCGTGTCGCCGGGGTTCCTTGAGATCGATGGCAGTGTGCAGAGCGCTGCGACCTATCCCGACCTGGCGGTGTACCTGGGGACGACCTTCAACAAGGGCAATGAGGGTGCTGGTAACTTCCGCCTGCCTGAGTCTCGGGGCGAGTTCCTGCGTGGATGGGACCATGGGCGAGGCATGGACCCAGGTCGGGGGTGTGGCACTGCGCAAGAGGATGCCCTGCAAAATATCATTGCGGGGTTGAACGCTAACCCTTCAGCGGCATATCAGTTTTTGGGTGAAGGGGTAACGGCGTCCGGTGCATTTGCGTTGACTGAGCGCATCAGCAATTCGTTTGCTGACGGTGCTGTTACAGATAGACAAGGGAGTTCATTGACTTTCGATGCCAGCCGAGTTGCCCGCACGTCAAACGAAACCCGCCCGCACAACCTTGCGGTCATGTGGTGCATCAAGGCCTGGAGCGCGCCGATCAACCAGGGAAACATTGATGTCTCGGCCCTGGTCCCTTTAGCGGCGCAGTCTACGGAGACTTCTCGCGGGACTGTGACCTTTGCAACAGCAGAACAAGTCATGGCCCGCAATAGCGAGAGAGCAGTGTCCGCACAAAGGTTTGCGGACATGAGTTTTGGGATAAACCAAACTTGGCAAAACGTGCTAGCAATGCGTTCAGCGGGTGTCGGATACGTGAACAGTACCGGCAAGCCTATTTTAGTTAGTGTCGTTTCCAGTACCGCGGACCGTGGCCTGCAGATTCGCGTGGATAACGTAATCGTCTCAAAGCAAGGTCAGGACGGAGGTACTGGCAACGACTATAACTGCGTACAGGCTGTAGTGCCGCCCGGTTCTGTGTATGCCGTGGATTCCCTCGGCGGCGCGGTTATCTCACATTGGGCAGAGCTGAGGGCTTAAAAGTTGGAATACTTTATTGACGAAAAAAACGGTGCGCTTTTTGCGTATGACGATGCGGACGCAGCTGAAAACTTTGCTCCCGCCCATTTAAAGCCAATCACTGAGGACGCGGCCAAGTCCCTAATCGAATTGATCAACCGGCCTTCGCCCATTCCTATGGAAGTGAAGGAGCGCCAATGGCGCGATGATGCGCTGTCGTCGGTTATGTGGCTACGCGACCGGCACCGCGATCAGCTGGAAATTGAGGCCCCCACGACGCTGACAGGCGAGCAATTCCAAGAGCTGCTTGTATACATGCAGTCCTTGCGCGACTGGCCCCAATCCCCACACTTCCCACAGACCGAACACCGCCCGGCAGCTCCATCCTGGATCGCCGAACAAACCCGATAAACGCCCCGCACCGCCGGGGCGTTTTCTTTCCCGCTTCCCACTAATCAATCATCCCTACGAGCCCCCTTCACCCGGGGCTTTTTCATGTCTGGAGTTTATCCATGAGTGGTTTTTTCCACGGCGTTACTGTCACCAACGTCGACACCGGCGCACGCACCATCTCGCTGCCCACGTCTTCGATCATCGGCCTGGTGGATACCTTCACCGAAGGCCCTGACTTCAGCGCCAAGGCCAACGACCTGCTGCTGATCACCAACGAGCGTGAGGCCATTGCGGCCTGGGGCCCGGATGCGGCCATCACCAAGGCCTGCCAGGCCATCTACCAGCGGGCCAAGGCGGTGATCGTCGCTTGCGGCGTGGCCAAGGTGGCGGATGCGGCCGAGCAGACCTCGGCGATCATCGGCGGGGTGCTGGCCGACGGCAAGCGTACCGGCCTGCAAGCCTTGCTGGATGGCAAGAGCCGTTTCAACGCCCAGCCGCGGTTGCTGGTGACCCCCAAGCACAGCTCGACCCAGGCGGTCGGTACTGCGCTGGTGGCCCTGGCCGACAAGCTGCGTGGCCTGGCGATCATTGATGGCCCCAACAGCACCGACGAAGCGGCCATGGCGTATGCCAAGCACTTCGGCGCCAAGCGCGCCTATATGGTCGACCCGGGCATTCAGTACTGGGACAACGGCGCCAGCGCCACCGTCGATGCGCCGGCTTCGGCCTGGGTCGCGGGCCTGTTTGCCTGGACCGACAACGAGTACGGCTTCTGGGCCTCGCCGTCGAACAAGGAGTTTGTCGGCATCACCGGCACTGCGCGTGCCATCGAGTTCCTGGACGGCGATGAAACCTGCCGCGCCAACCTGCTGAACAACGCCAACATCACCACCATCATTCGTGATGAAGGTTTTCGCCTATGGGGCAACCGCACGCTGTCCAGCGATCCGAAGTGGGCCTTTGTCACCCGGGTACGGACCATGGACATCGTCATGGACGCGATCCTCTACGGCCACAAATGGGCAGTGGACCGCTCGATCACCGCGACCTACGTCAAGGACGTCACCGAGGGCCTGCAGGCGTTCATGCGTGATCTGAAGAACCAGGGCGCGATCATCAACTTCGAGGTCTACGCCGACACCGAACTCAACACCGCCAGCCAGCTGGAGCAGGGCAAGGTGTACTGGAACATCCGCTTCACCGACGTGCCACCGGCCGAAAACCCCAACTTCCGCGTCGAGGTCACCAACCAGTGGCTGACCGAAGTCCTCGAACACACCGCTTAAGGAGCAGCAGCAATGGCAATGATTCCCGAAACCCTGGCGAACATGAACCTGTTCGTCGATGGCATCAGCTTTCAAGGCGACGTGCCGAGCCTGACCCTGCCCAAGTTGACCCTCAAGACCGAGGAACATCGGGTCGGCGGCATGGATGTGCCCGTCGAGCTGGACATGGGCATGGAGAAGCAGGAAGCCGGCTTCACCACCACCGGTGTGCGCCGCGAGTCGCTGAAGATGTTCGGCCTGGCCGATGGCAGCGGTTTCAACGGCGTGTTCCGTGGCGCCTTCAAGGGCCTCAAGGGCAAGGTCACGCCGGTGATCGTGACCCTGCGCGGCTTGCTCAAGGAAGTCGACATGGGCGATTGGAAATCCGGCGACAAGGCCGAGGTCAAGCACAACGTGGCCCTGACCTACTACAAGCTGGAAGTCGATGGTCGCTTGATCTACGAGATCGATGCCCTGGGCATGAAGCGCGTGATCAACGGCGTCGACCAACTGGCCGCGCAACGTTCTGCCCTGGGCCTGTAAGGAAAAAACATGCCTCAAGCAATCGACAAGACCCCGTCCTGGATGACCCTGAGCAGCGACAGCGTGGTGCTGGCGCTGAGCAAACCGGTGGAGATGAATGGCGTGGTCTGCGACAAGGTCACCTTGCGCGCCCCCACCGTGCGTGATGTGCGTGCGGCCAACTCCGGAGCTGCCGGCGATGATGAACAGCGCGAACTGATGCTGTTTGCCAGCCTGGCGCAAATCAGTGCCAAGGATCTGGAGGGCATGGCGCTCAAGGACTATCAGCGCCTGCAGGCCGGCTATTTTCGCCTGGTGCAAGACGACGAGCTTTGACCCTGCGGTGATGAAGATGGCGGCGAAGCGGCTCGCCAGCGAGCTGCATTTCGCCGCCGAGGAAATCATGACCATGAGGTTTTCTGACATGGTCTGGTGGCTCACGGATTGAGCCCGTCACCCAAGGAGCAGGAGAAGCAGATGGCGAACAAGCTGGAATCAGGGCTGGTGGTGGTGGGTACCGCCCTCAGTTCGACGTGGGACGCCGCCTTCAAGATGTTGGAAGGCCGGATCAAGCAACTGGAGCAGCAGGGCAGCAAGGCCCGGGTACTGGAAAAGACCATTGGCCAGACCCTGCGCCTGCAGGATGAATGGAAAAAGGCCCATGACACCGGTGCTGCATCTGCCGCCGGGCTGTTGCGCCGGTTGGAACAGAGCCGTGATGGCCTGCGCCAGCAAGGTGTGCAGGTAGATAAACTGCGTCAGGAATATCAGGCGCTGGGTAAGGTGGCCCGGGGCTCCGCTCTGCAGGCCCGGGGGCACCAGCAGATCGACCAGGGCAAGGCCGACTTCAAGGCGGCGTATGGCTTGGCCAAGGACGGGGTCGGCAAGCTGGCCATTCCGGTCAAGATCAATGCCGACTATCAGGCGCTGATCCGTGACATCGCTATCAAGGCCGGTGTGGCCAATCAACCTCAGGAAGCGCAGCTGAGCCGCAGCGTCGTTCAGACTTCACGGAATACGGGAATGGCCCGCAACGAGGTGGCGGCTCTGGTGGGGCAGATGACTGCCAAGGGCATGTCGCTGGACAAGGCGCAAGGTTACGCGGGGCTTGCGGCCAGGTTCGCGGTGGGGCAGGGCGCGGGTATCGAAGATACGTCGAACCTGATGCGGGCCCTTGAGCTGAAGGCCGGGATCAGCGACCCCAAGGTCATGGAGCAGGCCCTGGAGGCCATCGCCTTGCAGGGGCAGGCGGGCAATTTCGAGGCCGCCGACATGGCGCGCTTGCTCCCGGCGCTGCTCGAGAGCGCGAGCGGGGAGGGGCTCACCGGCATGGATGCGGTGAGCCAGCTGGGCTCGATGCTGCAAGTGCAGATGAACACCGCGGGCGGTGCTGATCAGGCCGCCGGTCAACTGCAGAACTGGATCGAGAAAATCGGTTCCAGTGAGGCGGTCAAGGCTTACGAAGATGCCGGCATTGATTATCAGGCGTCGCTGAACACCGGTATCCAGAAGGGTATGTCGAGCCTGGAGGCGAGCTTTGCCCTGGCCATGCGCTATGTCAGGGCCATCGACCCGGCCAAGGCCGCGAAGATGGCCGAGGCCCAGGCGCAGATCAGCAAGGAAACCGATCCGGCGAAGGCCAAGTCCATGCTCGAGGCTCTGGAAGAGTCCCTGCGTACCGGTGACCTGTTCACCGATATGCAGATCAAGGCGGCCTTGCTGGCTCACACCCAGGGCCGGCAGCAATACGAGCAACTGAAGAAGGACTCGTTGAGTGCTTCGGGGGTTATCGACAAGAACCTGGCCGAGCGTCGGCAAGCCTCCGCCCAGCTGTGGAAGGAAACCGCGCAGGCGGTCGACCGTGGCATGCTTGCCGTGGGGAAGGCCCTGCAACCGGCCACGGATCTGGTGGCCCAAAGCATCACGCTGGTGGTCGGCAAGCTGACCGAACTGGCGGAGAAGGCACCCTCATTGGTACTGGGGGTGACTGCCCTGGGCGCCGCTTATGTCGCGGTGAAAAAGCTGATGGCTGTCTACACCATTGGCAAGGGCCTGCTGAATGTCGCTCGAGGTTCACTGCAGGTTGGCCGCAAAATGGCGAAGCGCTCCTCTGGTGGCACTGCGAGCGGTATCGACTGTTGTGCGCCCATGCTCGATTGCGGCCCGGACAAAAAACGCCGCAAGGGCCGTGGCGGGCGCAAGACGCCCAGGCGCGAGCCTCGTTCGAGGGGCATGGGCAGTAAAGGCTTCAAGAGCCCTTTGACGCCCAGCGGCCTGGAGAGAGTGGCCAGAGGGGCTGCCACCTCTGGTGCCGTAATGAAAGGCGCCGGTTCCCTGGCCAAGGGAGTCGCGCCCTTGCTCAAGGGCGGTGCGATCCTTTCGGTGCTCGGTGCAGGCTTCCAGGTGGCGGACACTTACCTGAATGCCCAGACCCAGGATGAAAAAGCCGAAGGCTACGGCGAGGCGGCGGGCAATCTTGCTGGCGCCGCCGCGGGTGCAGCAGCAGGGGCGGCCATTGGCTCCGTGGTGCCGGTGATCGGCACGGTGATTGGCGGGCTGGTGGGCGGCGCCCTGGGTGCCTGGGGCGGTTCGGCCGCCGGTGGCGCCTTGGGTAAAAAGCTGTTCGGCTCCGACGAGTCGCTCAAGCACTTGCCCGCCGCCGGTCCGCTGATGATGCGCAACGCTGGACAGAACATCCCGCCGGTCATGGGCGATATCGCCAAATCCTTCCAGAAAGGCCAGACGCCCCCGCTGATGGGGCAGGCGGCGCGCTCGATGCTCAGCCCATCGTCGTCTGCTGCGGCGCCGGCCACGATCACCGCGCCGGAGTCGCTCAAACCCCAGGTACCTCCAGTCATCGAGCAGCAGTTCAGCTTCGCGCCCTACTTGTCGATCTCGGTCCAGGGTGATGTGCGCGACCCCGCGCAACTGGCCCGGGAACTGGAACCCCACCTGCGCTGGCAGTTCGACGAGTTCAGCCGCCAAGCTGCCGCTCGCCAGCTGTTCGACGCCGCACACGTTTAAGGAGATCGCATGGCTTACATGGAACAGCTGCAATCGGGGCTGGGTTCCCTGGTGGCGGCAGCGGAAGCGGGGCGGCGCAGTGCTGATGAAATGCTCGGGCCCATGAACGGCGCCATCAGCGACATCAGCGGCGCCGCCCTGGAGCTTGAAAGCCTGCCCGTTGTCGGGCCGGCGCTGGGCGCCAAACTGCAACGCACGATGCGCAGTATCGGTGCGGCGCAGTCGGTGGTGGGGGAAGTCGCGGCCAAGTACAGCCAGGCAGTGACCGTGGCCGGGCAGATGCAGCAGCGTCTTGGCGCCTTGCAGGAACAGGTGGCCAAGGCCGGCGCGGCAATCAATCGGATCGGCGGGCAGATCAGTCCTTCCCTGGGCAACATCTTCCCGACCGCCGCATTTGCCGAACAGACCACTCCGGCGGCCGAGGCGGTGAAGCCCTTCGCGCACCTGTTGATCCTGCAACCGCTCGGGGCGGGCGCCCAGCCTTACTACTTCAACGTCGATACCGCAGCCTTCGAGGCGCTGCGCCGGCAGAGCGGATTCCGCTGGGCCGGTCAGGAGCGCTTGAGCCGTAGTGTCGCCCAGCAGGCGGTGGGCCAGGGTGAAGAGCGGATCTCTCTCAAAGGCACGGTGTTTCCCGGGTTCAAGGGCGGCCTGGGGCAGTTGCAGACCTTGCGCAGCATCGGGCGGCGCTTGCAGCCGCTGAGCCTGACCACCGGCTACGGCGAAGTGCTGGGCACCTGGTGCCTGACCAGTATCGAGGAAGATCAGAGCCACCTGCTGGCCGGCGGTATCCCGCGCAAACAAGGTTTTTCATTGGAGTTCGTAAGCTATGGCGACGACTTGCAGAACGTCTGACGGGGATCTGCTCGATACCTTGTGTTACCAGTATTACGGCCACCTCAACGGCTGTGTCGAAGCGGTGCTGGACGCCAACCAGGGGTTGGCCGACGAGGTACAGCCGTTTCGCGCCGGGCTGCTGATCCGGCTGCCGGAGCTGCCGGCCCGGGCCGAGGCCAGGGTCCAGCTATGGGATTGAGCCCCAACCCCTTTACCCAACCCCGTCGAGCACGGGGTTGGCTTTTTCTGGAGTACGGCACATGACCCCAGCGTTTCGCATCGTCGCCGATGGCCGGGACATCACCGCGCAGATCAACGACCGCTTGCTGAGCCTGCGCACCACGGACAAGCCCGGCCTGGAGTCGGATGAATTCGAGCTGCGCATCGATGACCGCGACGGCGCCGTGGCGCTGCCCCGGCGCGGCGCGAGCATTGAAGTGTTCCTCGGTTACGCCGGCCAGGAGCTGACTCGCCTGGGGCGCTACACCGTGGACGAAGTGGTGGTGAACGGGCCGCCCGATACGCTCGAGATCCGTGGCAAGGCCAGCGACATGCGCGGCAGTGGCAAGACCACCCGCAGCGGCAGTTGGGAGAACGTTGCGCTGCAGCTCATCGTCCGTGACCTGGCGGCGCGCAATGGATGGCAGCCGGTCTGCCCGCTCGCCATCAAGGTGCCGCGCATCGATCAGCTCAACGAGTCGGATTTCAACTTCATCACCCGCCTGGCCCGGCAATACGACTGCACCGCCAAGGTGGCCGAAGGCAAGCTGCTGGTGTTGCCCCGCCAGGCCGGGCAGAGCGCGAGCGGCAAGGCCCTGGGGGTTGTCACCCTCGGGCGTGGCGATGTCAGCCGCTACCAGTTCCGCCTGAGTGACGGCAGCACCCACAAGGCAGTGCAGACCCGGCACCAGGACCCCAGGAGCGGAAAGTTGCGGGTCATCGACCTGGGTAACGATGGTTCGCCGGATGATTCGCCTGCCGTGCACACCGACCGCCACCTCTACCCGAACCAGTCTGCCGCCGAGCAGGCCGCCAAGGCGCGCCTGGCGGCCTTCAACCGCAGCACCGCCAGCCTGCGCCTGGACCTTGCGGGGCGCACCGATCTGTTCGCCGAGCGAATGATCAATGCCCAGGGCTTCAAGGCCGGGCTCGACGGTGACTATCTGGTGGACTCGGTCGAACAGTTGTTCACCCAGGCCGGATGGACGACCACGGTCCAGTGCAACGGCGGCAAGCAAGGCAAGGCCAAGGCCAAGGGCAAGCCGCCCCAGGCCCGCAAACCCCTCAGGGTCGAGCAGCTTTGAGCCTTGATCACATTTCCCGCTGATGAGGCAACCCGCCCACAGGAGTATTCATGAAACCAGGCATCACCCTGGCGATCCGGCATTTTCTCCGGACCTTGATCGTCGGCTGCAGCCTGCTGCTGGCCACTGCCGCCCATACGGAACCCTTTGTCCTGGCCTATACCGACGGCCAGGTCGAAGCGTCCTACAGCAATCTGCAGGCGTTCCACCGCAACCTGTCCGCCGTCGGCCTGGGCAGCACTTACGGCCTGACCGTCACCGGCAAGCTGCATCAGGACGGCATGAACGAAACCACGCAGAACATCATCCGCTTTGCCAAGAGCCAATCCCTGCCGCTGTACCCGACTGTTTCCGACTACAACGAAGACATCGGCGCCTTCGACCCGGCTATTTCCCATTCCATCCTCAACGACCGGGCCTTGAGCGCCGGCACCGTCAAGCAGTTGGTCAAGCTGGCCAAAGAGGGCGGATTCGCCGGCATCAACCTGGACTTCGAGAAGGTCGAACCCAGGAATCGCGCCGCGTTTTGCGCCTTCGTCAAAACCCTGGGCAACGCCCTGCATGCCGGCAACAAGAAGCTGATCATCAGCATCCCGCCCAAGCTCAGCGAGACCGAGCCTGAGTACCTGCAGGGCTACGACTACAAGGCCCTGGGCGCGGCGGTGGACTACTTCCAGGTGATGACCTACGACCAGGTCGGGCCGGGCTGGAGCAGCGGCGGCTTTCACAATGAAGCCTGGCCCGGCCCCGAATCGGGCTTCGACTGGCAGCAGGCGCTGCTCAGTTACGCCGTTTCCCGAGTCCCGGCGAGCAAGGTCCTGGCGGGGCTGCCCACATACGGCCAGGACTACAGCATCGGCAACCGGGTGCACTGGTCGGCCTATCAGGAAATCATTGCCGAGCACCGGGCAGCCATTCACCGGGATGCCGCTTCTGCGACGCCTTATGCCACCTGGGGCCCGGTCAAGAGCTTCGCCGATGGCGTGGAATGGACCCCGGAACGAGCGCAACCCGTGCTCTGGTACGACGATGCCGCCAGCATCAAGACCAAGACCGCCCTGGTGACCAGGTTGGGCCTGGGCGGCACCAGCGTCTGGGCCATGGGCTATGAAAATGCCGGGTTCTGGGCCGCGCTGCAGTCAGGGCTCAAGGCCAGCAATGAGCTCTTGCCGACCGGGCGGGAGTGACTGGCCGGATGGGCTCTGGAGCTGGCTGCCACAGATTCTGCAGCACGCCTGGGGCCGTGATTCCAGGGCGCTTTTGCGAAACCCGTTTCGACGGGTTTTTTCATGCCCGGCAGAAACAAGCCTCACCGCAGCCTCATCCCGTTCCAGGAGCCTTGTCATGAAACTCTCGGCTGTTCTCGATCAGCTACAAGCACAGTGCCCGAGCTTTACCGGGCGCATCATTGTCGGCACCCATGCCGATTCTGCCTCAGGCGTTGGTGCGCCAATGCCAGCCGCCTATCTGGCGCCCAGCAACGATCTGGCCAGTGCCAGCGCCGGGCAGAACATCATTCGCCAGACCATCCGCGACCGCTTCGACGTGGTCCTGGCGCTTGGCGCCGCCGAGCCTGCAAAAGCGCTGAATCCGCTGCACGACCTACGCGCCGAACTCTGGCGTGCCCTGGTCGGTTTCAAACCCGGCGCCGAGTACAACCCGATCCAATACGACGGCGGTGAACTGGTGTCGTTCGACGCCACCCGCCTGCTGTACCGCCTGCGCTTTTTCGCCGAGTTCCAGCTGGGGCGCAACCTGCCCGGCCAGCCGGCGGAAACCTGGCATGAGCGTGAACTCGACGGCTTGCCGTCCTTGACCGGGGTCACGGTGCGGGTCGATGCCATCGATCCGGCGGACCCTAATCTGCAACGCCCAGGGCCCGATGGGCGCCTGGAGCTGACTTTTTCAGGAGAGCTGAAGCAATGAGCAAACGCATCACCGTGCTGCCGGTCGCCGGCCGCGCCGTACCGGACCCGGAAGCGGGCGATCTGCTGCCCGCTTCCGGCCGTGAAGTGTCGGACAGCGCCTGGTGGCGCCGGCGTCTGGCCGATGGCGATATCACTAGCAAAGCCGTGAAAGCGGCGAAATCTCAAGGAGCCAAATAATGGCGATCGGTTTCAGCAATATCCCGGCGGACATCCGTGTGCCGCTGTTCTACGCCGAGATGGACAATTCGGCGGCCAATAGCGCGTCCTCGGCCATGCGTCGTCTGATCGTCGCCCAGGTCAACGACAATCAGGCCGGCGACGATCTCGGCAAACTGGTGCTGGTGTCCAGCGTGGCCCTGGCCAAGAGCATCGGCGGCCAGGGCTCGATGCTCGCTTCGATGTACGAAACCTGGCGCAAGACCGACCCGGTGGGCGAGATCTGGTGCCTGCCGCTGCACAGCACCGAGGGCAGCGTGGCCAAGGCCGAGCTGAAGATCAGCGGTAGCGCCAGCGCCGCCGGCCTGCTTAATCTGTACGTCGGTGGGGTGCGGGTGCAAGCCTCCATCGTCAGCGGCGCCAGTGCCGCACAAGCGGCCAGCGCCCTGGCCTTGAAGGTCAACGCTGCAGTAGATCTGCCGGTGACCGCCACCGCGGCCGAGGGCACTGTGACCCTGAACGCCAAGTGGACCGGCGACAGCGGCAACGACATCAGCCTGCAACTCAATCGCCTGGGCAAGAGCAATGGCGAAGAAACCCCGGCGGGCCTGACTCTGGTGCTGGGCAAGATGGCCGGTGGCACCGGTGCGCCGGATCAGGTCGCGGCGCTGGCCGCCCTGGGCGACGAGCCGTTCGAGTTCATCTGCATGCCCTGGACCGATACCGACAGCTTGAATGCCTGGCAAGCGGTGATGGACGACAACACCGGCCGCTGGTCCTGGGCCAAGCAGCTGTTCGGCCATGTCTACAGCGCCAAGCGCGGCACCGTCGGCACCCTGGTGGCGGCCGGCCAGGCACGCAACGACCAGCACATCACCATCCAGGCTCTGGAAGGCGGCGTGCCGCAACCGGTGTGGGTCCAGGCCGCCGCCCTGGCGGCGCGGACTTCGGTGTTCATCTCCGCCGATGCCAGCCGCCCGACCCAGAGCGGCAGCCTGCCGGGCGTAGACCCGGCACCGGCCAGCGAGCGCTTCACCCTCACCGAGCGCCAGTCGCTGCTGAGCTACGGCATCGCCACCGCCTACTACGAAGGCGGCTACATGCGCATTCAGCGGGCGATCACCACCTACCAGAAGAACGCCTACGGCCAGGCCGACAACTCCTACCTGGACAGCGAAACCATGCACCAGTCGGCGTTCATCGTGCGCCGCCTGCAAAGCGTGATCACCAGCAAATACGGGCGCCACAAGCTGGCTGCCGACGGCACTCGTTTCGGCGCCGGCCAGCCGATCGTTACCCCGAGCACCATTCGCGGTGAGCTGATTGCCCAGTACGCCAAGCTGGAGCTGGAGGGCCATGTGGAGAACGCCGAGCTGTTCGCCGAGCACCTGATCGTCGAACGCGATGTGCAGGACCCGAGCCGGGTCAACGTGCTGTTCCCGCCGGACTACATCAACGGCCTGCGAGTGTTCGCGCTGCTCAACCAATTCCGCCTGCAGTACGACGCGGCGGCCTGAGCCGGACCTGCATCGCTGCGCTTTTTCAGCCCGCCTTGAGCGGGCTTATTTTTTGGGAGAAACAACATGGGTCAACTGATCGCGGGCACCTGCTACGTCAAAGTGGACGGCGCTCAACTGACCATCAGCGGCGGCTGCGAAGCACCACTGATGGCCGTCAAGCGGGAAACCGTGGTTCCGGGCTTCTACAAGGAAACCGACCTCACGCCGTCGTTCAAAGTCACCGCGCTGCACACCCCGGACTTTCCGCTCAAGCAACTGATCGAAGGCGTCGACATGACCGTCACCTGCGAGTTCGCCAACGGCAAGGTCTACGTACTGGCCGGTGCCTACCTGGTGGACGAGCCTATTGCCAAGGGCGACGACGCCAGCATCGAGCTGAACTTCGAAGGGCAGAAGGGGACCTGGCAATGAGCAACACGGTGAAGCTGCAGGTGCCCATCGAGGCCCACGGCGAGCCCCTGGCCGAACTCAGCCTGCGCCGCCCGACGGTGCAGGAAGTACGGGCGATCAAGGCGCTGCCGTACAAGATCGACAAGAGCGAAGAGGTCAGCCTCGACATGGACGTCGCGGCCAAATACATCGCGGTCTGCGCCGGCATTCCACCGTCCTCGGTGAACCAGCTCGACCTGGTGGACCTCAACGCCCTGAGCTGGGCGGTGGCGAGTTTTTTCATGAGTGCGGCATCGCAGCCATCGCCGACCTGATCGCTGTCGCCTATGACCTGGCCTGGTTCTGGAAGGTCGACCCCGAACAGATGATGGCCAGGCCACTGGATGTGCTCCGCGAATCCCTGGAGCACGCGCAACGGATCAATGCGATGCAGCAGGTGCAGTGATGGCAGACACACAAACCGTAGAGAAGAAGTCGGTGCTGTTGACCGGCATAGACCAACTGTCACCCAAACTCGTCGCCCTTCAAGGCAAGGTCGACTCGTTCAAGAAAAACCTTGAGCAGACCGGGTTGGGCAAGCTGGATATCAGCGGGCTGTTCAAGGGCGGCAGCCTGATCACCCCGTTTCTGGACGGGATCAAGGCCTGCGATGCGTTCAAGGGCAAGCTGGCCGAAGTCGGCGACTCCAGCGCGCCGGCTGATGCGGCCAAAGGCATGAATGTATTCAGTCAGTCGATGGCCAAGGTGTCCTCGGCCATTGATGCCGCCCTGGCGCCGGCAGTGGGGGCGCTGGTGGTCGGTCTGGAGCCCATGCTCAACAGTGTGGGGACGCTGCTCGACGACAACCCCAAGCTGGTTGAGGGGCTGGCGATGGGCGCCATTGCCTTCTCGGCGATGCAAACCGCCGTGACCGGGGCGACCCAGGTGCTCGATCTGATGGGCACCGTGACCAAGGCCAGCCCGGTGATGCTGATTGCCATGGGCATTGCACTGGCCGCCGGGGTGATCATTGCCAACTGGACGCCGATCTCGGCCTTTTTCGTCAGCCTCTGGGAAGGTGTGAAGAGCTTTGCGGCGCAGGCGATGGAGGTGCTCAGTACTCTGTTCGGCTGGACGCCCCTGGGCACGCTGATTGGCAACTGGGGGGCGATCACGGCGTTCTTTGCCGGGCTCTGGGACAGTATCCAGGCGATGACGGCTTCGATCGTCGGCTTCCTCAAGGAGGTGTTCTCCTGGTCGCCTCTGGGACTGATCATCAATAACTGGGCAGGGCTGACGGGGCTATTCGCCTCTATCTGGGAATCCCTCAAGGCCTTGACGGTACCGGCGATGGCCTTTCTAAAAGGCCTGTTCGACTGGGGGCCGATGGACATGATCACCAGGAGCTGGGGGGCAGTCACCGGCTTCTTCGCGTCGATCTGGGCGGGGCTGCAACCGGGCATCGACGGGGTCAAGAAAGTCCTGCAAACCCTGTTCGACTTTTCCCCGCTGGTGATCCTCTACAACAATTGGGGCGCGGTCACGGGCTTCTTCGGTTCGATCTGGGCCGAGCTGCAACCGGGTATCGACTCGATCAGGAAGGCCATCGAGGCCCTGTTCGACTGGTCGCCGATGGAGCTGATCATGACCAACTGGGCCCCCATCGCCGATTGGTTTTCCGGGCTGTGGAGCCAGCTTCAAGCGCTGATGGTGCCGATCAAGGAGCTGTTCGAGGGCGGCTTCGGCGGGCTGATTGCCACGGTCACCGCCAAGGTCGAAGGCTTTACCGAAGCGCAAAAGCAGATCAACGCCGAGGGTAAAGGCGGGCTGGCATCACCCTTTGCCGCAACCCAGGGCAGCTCGCTGACCCAGAATTCCAGTGCGCTGATCCAGCAGAACGCCGCGAACAACCGCACCCAACTCGAAGGCGGTTTGACCCTGCGCTTCGAAAACGCCCCGGCTGGCCTGCGCGCCGAACAGGCCACGACCAATCAACCGGGTTTGAACATCGCTTCGACCCTGGGCTATCGCTCACTTTCCCTAGGAGGTTCCCATGGCGGATAACTGGCGTGATCGTTTGTTGCCCGCATCCTTTCGCGGCGTGCCCTTCTGGGTCGACCAGGCGAAAACCCCGGTGGGGCAAAAAGGCCAGTTGCATGAGTACCCGCAGCGCGACCAGCCGTTTTTCGAGGGCCTTGGCCAGCAGGCGAAAGTCCATGACCTGACGGCCTTCATCGTCGGCGCCGATTGCCTGGAGCAGCGCGACAGGCTGCTCAAGGCCCTGGAGGAGGGCAGCGGCGAGCTGGTGCATCCGTGGCTTGGACGGATGCAGGTCAAGGTCGGCGAGTGCGAGATGACCCAGAGCCGCCAGGATGGTGGCCTGGTGACCTTCAGCCTGAAGTTCTACCCGGACCAGCCGCTGCGCTTTCCTTCGGCGGTGGTCAACACCCAGCAGCAGGTGCTGGTGGCCAGTGATACCTTGCTGGGCTCGGCGGTGCTGCGGTTCGAGTTCGCCACCAACCTGATCAAGCAGGCGCGGATCGGCGTGGATTCGCTGCGCAAGGGATTGACCGAGGTGTACGCGGTCATCGAACACGAGTTCAAGCCGCTGATCGAGTTCTATGGCGACCTCAACACCCTGGTCAAGGCGGTCAAGGAAATACCCAAGGAGCTGAGCACGGAGTTCAAGGGGTTGCTGGAGGATGTACGCGGGCTCAAGGATTTTGCCCGCACCGGCTATCGGCAGATGCTCGCCGATATTTCCCAGCAGGTGGAGGCGGCCAGGCGCATCGATGCGCCCAAGCTGACCACCGGCAAGGACACCACCGCGGCGGCCGAGGCGGTAGCGAACCTGGTCCAGGATGCGTTGCTGGTGCAGATCGCCCGGTTGGTGTCGGCCTTGCCGGTGGCCACGCCCGTGGTGAAGCTCAAGAGCACGCCGCCCCTGGCGCAGCAGGCCAGCCAGCCGGTGCAGCGCCTGGAGGTGCCGGTGGCCGACGATGTACTGGCCCTGCGTGACCAGCTCAACGAAGTGATCTGGCAAGCCGCGCTCAAGGCCGACCCGATGCATTACCAGGCGCTCAACACCCTGCGCCAGCAACTGCAGGGCCATCTCAATGCAGTGGCTTCGTCCGGGGTACGGCTGGTCAGCCTCAGCCCCAAAAGCAGCATGCCGGCGCTGGTCCTGGCTTATGAGCGGTTTGCCGATGCGACGCGTGTCGGTGAAGTGGTACAGCGCAACCGGGTGGCCCATCCGGGCTTCCTGCCGCCGGCCGATCTGCAGATTGCGCGGGAGTGACCCATGGACGAACTGGCAAATATCGTCACCCTGACGGTGGACGGGCTGGACTACAGCGGCTGGAAAAGCGTGGAGATCACGGCAGACCTGGAGCGCCAGTTCCGCACCTTCAGCCTCAACATCATCTGGCAATGGCCGGGGCAGGATGGGCAGGTGCGGATCCGCCCGGGCGCTCGCTGCCAGGTGCGCATCGGCTGCGACCTGGTGCTCACCGGGCATGTCTACAAGGCGCCGGTCAGTTATGACGGCAGGCAGATCAGCCTGAGCATCCAGGGCAGCTCCCTGACCCAGGATCTGGTGGATTGCGCGGCCATCAACCGGCCGAGCCAGTGGCGCCAGCAGGATGTGCTGAGCATCGTCCGCGCCCTGGCCGGCTCTTACGGGGTGGGAGTGCGCAGCGAGATTGCACCCACCAGCAAGTTGCACACCCACAGCATCGTGCCGGGGGAGACGGTGTTTGCCTCCATCGACCGCTTGTTGACCTTGTACCGGGTGTTCTCCACCGATGACGCCGACGGCTACCTGCTGCTGGCGGCACCGGGCAGCGGCGGGCGCGCCAGCGATGCCCTGGAGCTGGGCAAGAACATTCTTTCGGCCAATGCAGCGATGGATTTTTCCGCGGTGTTTTCCGAGTACCGGGTGATCGGCCAGCACAAGGGCAGCGACCAGAGCAGCGGTGTCGCGGTCTGCGAGGTGTCCGGCCAGGCCAGCGATGCCCGGGCTTCGCGCAAACGGGTGACGGTGATCAACGAGGCGGCGCAACTGAGTGCGGAACTGGCTCAGCAGCGGGCTGACTGGGAGTGCGGCACCCGCACCGGCAAGGCGCTGACCACTACCTATCAGGTGCAGGGCTGGCGCCAGAGCAATGGTGATTTGTGGCGACACAACACGTTGGTGCGGGTCATCGACCCGGTGCTGGGTTTCGACCAGGACATGCTGATCTCCAAGGTCACCTGGTCGCTGTCCGACCAGGGCTCCATCACCACCTTGCAGGTGGCGCCGCCGCAGACCTTCGATGCCAACCCGACACCCGCAAAAAACTGAAACCTGCGCCCAACCGCAGGAGCCGGCTGGCCGGCGAAGGCACCCGGCACGAAACCGCGCAATCCCTGTTCGCCGGCAAGCCGGCTCTTCTCCCCCCAAGGAACCCAGCATGAGCCTACTGACACGCCTGTTGGCGCGGGGCACCGTGGTGCTC
The DNA here is from genome assembly GCF_900116505.1 of Pseudomonas sp. NFPP25. NCBI lineage: Bacteria > Pseudomonadati > Pseudomonadota > Gammaproteobacteria > Pseudomonadales > Pseudomonadaceae > Pseudomonas > Pseudomonas sp. NFPP25. The sequence continues at coordinate 551,294 of NZ_FPBG01000003.1, forward strand.
GCCCATTCGGCCAACAAATTGCAATCGCTGCAAATGCGCCTCACCGCCGGCGAGGTCAACGACGACATGGAGCATTTCGAGCCTTACGGTTTTACCAGCAACCCCCTGGCCGGCGCCGAGGGCATCGCCACCTTCCTCGGCGGCGATCGCTCCCATGGAGTGGTGCTGGTGGTGGCCGACCGGCGCTATCGCCTCAAGGCCCTGGCCGCCGGTGAAGTGGCGATCTACACCGACGAGGGCGACAAGATTCACTTCAAGCGCGGGCGGGTCATCGACATCGACACCGCCACCTTGAATATCCGCGCCAGCAGCGGCGTCATCATCGACAGCCCGACCCTGAGCATGAGCGGCAAGATCGTCTCGCAGGGCGATCAGGTCGCCGCCGGCATCAGCCAGATCAACCACGTCCACAGCGGCGTGCAACCCGGCCCGGGGCAGACCGGCGCGCCGGTGGGAGGTTAAGCATGTTCGCCACTTATGACCTGAAGAACGCCCTGACCCGGGCCGTGGAAATCAGCCTGTTCACCTGGCGCCGCGCCGCCGATGACGACGCCCTGGATGACGACCAGCGCTACGGCTGGTGGGGCGACAGTTTTCCCAGCGTGGCCGACGACCGTATCGGCTCGCGGCTGTGGCTGTTGCGCCGGGTCAAGCTGAGCCGGCAGACCCAGCTCGATGCCGAGTTCTATGCCCGCGAGGCCCTGCAGTGGCTGATCGACGATGGCCACTGCAACGCCGTGGAGATCATGACCGAGCGCCTCGATGCCCAGCGCCTGAACCTGCGCACGGTGCTGATCCTGGCCGACGGCGAGCGCCTGGACATCAACCCCATTCACAGTTGGCAGGTGACCTATGCCGTTTGAAACCCCTTCGCTGCCGGTGCTGATTCAGCGCACCCAAAGCGACCTGGCCAGCGATTCGCTGCGCCAGTCCGATGCCCAAGTGCTGGCCCGCACCCTGAGCGGTGCCGCCTTTGGCCTGTATGGCTACCTGGATTGGATCGCCGAGCAGATCCTTCCGGACAAGGCCGATGAGTCGACCCTGGAGCGCATCGCCGCGCTGCGTCTGAACCAGCCACGCAAGGCGGCCCAGGCGGCCAGTGGCAGCGTCAGTTTCAACGCGGCAGCCGGTGCCGTGCTGGATCTCGGCACCCTGTTGCAAAGCAGCGACGGTCGCAGCTACACAGTGACCGCCGCGCGAACCACCAGCGCAGGCCTCAACAGCACCACGATCCAGGCCGTCGACGGCGGTACCCTGGGCAATGCCGATGCCGGCCTGGAGCTGACCGCGGTGCAGCCGGTACAGGGCATCAGCAACTCGTTCACCGTCCTGGCCCCGGGCCTGAGCGGTGGCGTGGCCCGGGAAAGCCTCGAATCCCTGCGCTCGCGGGTGATCCGTTCCTATCGGATCATTCCCCATGGCGGCTCGGCGGACGACTACGAAACCTGGGCCATGGAGTGCCCGGGCATCACCCGTGCCTGGTGCCGGCGCAACTACCTGGGGCCGGGCACCGTGGGCCTGTTCGTCATGCGTGACGACGACCTGCAGCCGATTCCCAATGCCGAGCAGATGGCGCGGGTTCTGGCCTATATCGAGCCCTTGCGCCCGGTAACCGCCGAGGTGCATGTGCTGGCGCCAGTGATACAGCCGGTGATCTACCAGGTGCGCCTGACCCCCGACACCAGTGCGGTGCGGGCCGCGGTCGAGGACCAACTGCGCGACCTGCACAGCCGCGAGGCCGGCCTGGGAGAAACCCTGCTCTTGAGCCACATCCGCGAGGCCATCAGCAGCGCCACCGGTGAACAGGATCACCGCCTGCTGGCGCCGCTGGCCGATGTGCCGGCAAGCAGCAACCAACTGCTGGTATTTGGAGGTTGCCAATGGCTGCAATAAGAAGCGCCGCCCAGTACCAGGGCCAGCTGCGCAGCCTGCTGCCCAGCGGCCCGGCCTGGGACCCGGAACGGGTGCCGGAGCTTGAACGGGTGTTGCAGGGCATCTCCCAGGAGCTGGCGCGCATCGACGCCCGGGCCGTGGACCTGCAAAACGAAATGGACCCGGCCAGCGTCAGCGAACTGGTGACGGATTGGGAAAAGGTCATGGACCTGCCCGACCCCTGCCTGGGGCTGACCCCGCTGTTCGAAGACCGGCGCCTGGCCGTGCGCCGTCGTCTGTTGGCGGTGGGCAGCCAGCGCGCCGCCTACTTCGTCGAAATCGCCCGCAGCCAGGGCTATCCCAATGCCAGCGTCACTGAGCTGAGTACCCCGCGCATGGGCCGCTCACGCTTTGGTCACGCGCATTTCGGCACCTGGCGGGCGAACTTCATGTGGACCCTCAATACCGGCGGCCGCCTGCAACTGGGCCGGCGCTTCGGCGCCAGCTATTGGGGCGAACGTTTTGGCATGAACCCGGGCAGCGCCCTGGAGTGCCTTATCCATCGCAGTACACCGGCGCATACACAGGTGTACATCAACTATGACTAGAGAGGACAGGAATACGTGGACTATCCGAAAAGTGTTCCCAGCGTAGGGCTGTTGAACGGAAAGTTTGTCGATGAGAACCCGGTGACCGGGCAAGTCGGCTCACTGATTTCCTCTGAGTGGGGAAACGCGGTTACCGACGAATTGCTCAACGTGATTCGTGCGGGAGGGGAAGAGCCGGCCGAGGCCGAGCATGACCAGTTGCTGGCGGCGATCAAGGCGATCGTGCGTGATTCGATCCCACCGGAGAAGATCCGCACCACCCTGGCCGATTACGGGATCACCGATGCCTATACCAAGTCGGTGACCTATACCAAGGCGGAGATCGAGGCGCTGTTGAAGAACATGTCGGCCTTGCCGGTGGGGGCGATGGTGCCGTTTCCCAAGGGCACGGTGCCGGCCGGATTCCTGGAGGTGGATGGCAGTGTGCAGAGTGCTGCGACCTATCCGGATCTGGCGGCTTACCTGGGGACTGCGTTCAATACCGGAGGCGAGGGTGCGGGGAATTTCCGGTTGCCTGAGACGCGAGGCGAGTTTTTGCGGGGTTGGGATCATGGGCGGGGGGTGGATGCTGGGCGGGCGGTAGGCAGCTGGCAGGCCGATGAGTTCAAGAGTCATACACACTCAGTGAAGGACAGCTCGAGTGCTGGAAATGTGTTTGATTCTTGGGTTTATGGTGATACTGGAAATGGAGTCACCGACGACGAAAATCTAAAAACCAATCCAACAGGCGGAATTGAAACCCGCCCTCGCAACCTGGCGGTTATGTGGTGCATTAAGGCCTGGAACGCTCCCATCAACCAGGGGAATATCGACATTTCCGGTCTGGCTGCAAACGTTTCAGCGTTAGAGACCCGACCTCGGGGCTTGGGTGATGGGCAGGCCTGGCAGAATGTTACGGCCAGTCGCGTTTCAGGCACTGTCTACACCAATACTACGGGGCGCCCGATTCAAGTTCAGGCATCTATTACGACCGGTGCGGTTACTGCAACTTGCGGTGGTGTGGCCGTGGCAACTTCTGCCTATCACGCATCGTTCGTGGTGCCGGTCGGAGCAACTTACTCAGTAACTTTTGGTAGTCCAGTCAATCCAGTTTGGTCGGAGTTACGTGCATGAAGTATTTCCATAATCCCGAGACAAACCGTGTCCATGCTTACGATGACGATGCCCCCGCGCATTTCATATCCAGCCAGTTGATCCCGATGTCCGAAGAGGAAGTTCGGCTCCACATAGAAAGTGCGACGGCGCCGTCACCTGTATCGGTAGGAGAGCGTGTCTGGCGTGATTCAGCACTGGATTCGGTGAGGTGGTTGCGTGAGCGGCACCGCGATCAGTTGGAGATCGAAGTACCTACAACGCTTGCCAGTGCACAGTTCAAGCAACTGCTTGTGTACATGCAGGCCTTGCGTGACTGGCCGCAATCGCCGCACTTCCCCGACTCTCAGTACCGCCCTGTCGCGCCATCCTGGGTTACTGAACAAACTGAATAAACGCCCCGTACCGCCGGGGCGTTTTCTTATCCGACCTTCAAACACTGACCATGCCAATAACCGAAGAACAACTGCTGCAAATCATGCCTAACGCCCGCCGCCAAGCGGGCGTTTTTGTTTCTCCACTCAACACCGCCATGGCCAAGCGGCAGATCGATACGCCGAAGCGCCAGGCGGCTTTTCTTGCTCAGATCGGACACGAATCCGGGCAGCTGCAATACGTACGCGAATTGGGCAGTGATCAATACCTGAGCAAGTACGACACGGGCTCTCTCGCCGCACGCCTGGGCAACACCCCAGAGGCCGACGGCGACGGCCAGCGGTATCGCGGGCGTGGGCTGATCCAGATCACCGGGCGCAGCAACTATCGCCAGTGCAGCCTCGGGCTGTTTGGCGATGAGCGCCTGCTGGATTTGCCGGAGCTGCTGGAGCAGCCGCAATGGGCCGCCGAGTCGGCGGCCTGGTTCTGGGAGCGCGGTGGGCTCAATGCCCTGGCTGACCGCGATGAGTTCAACAGCATTACCCGGCGGATCAATGGTGGCCTGAATGGCTTGCAGGACCGCCTGCAACTCTGGGCCAGGGCGCGGGCGGTGCTGTGTTTGCCGGTGGTTTGAGGGCTGCCGTCTGAAGGTCCTGCGGACCTTTTCGCAGTCTGCGGCAGCGGCTACAGGTTTTTTTGGCAGGCTGGGTGATTCATTTCATGCGCGCCTCAGGAGGGCTTGATGAATATCCGTGGCTGGCTGGCCATCGCTGTGGCGGCCGGGTTGCTTTATGCACTCGGCTACGTCAGCGGTGCCGGCAGTGAGCGCAGTAACAACCAGCACCTCGATGAGGCTCGTCTCAAACAATCCTTTGAACAAGGCCGGGCCCTGGGCACGGTCAGGGAAAAGGTGGTGGTCGAGTACGTCGACCGTATCGTCAAGGTCTATCAGGCGGGCGCCACCATCACCAAGGAGGTTCCTGTCTATGTTTCGAAAGCGGCTGATAGATCCTGCGTTGTGCCTGCTGGTTTTGTCCGGGTGCACGACGCCGGCGCCGCCAACCTGCCCGTGGCCGGAGGCCCCAGCGTCACTGATGGCGCCGCCTCGGGCCTTGCACTCTCTACCGTCGCCGCCAGCGTCGTCGACAACTACAGCGAATGCCACGCCAATGCCGAGCAATTGAAGGCGTTGCAGCAGTGGGTGCGCGAATCCCAGGCTGTGCTGCGCAGCACTACGGAGATGTTGCTGCAGCCCTGAGAGCAGGTTGTCGATCAACTCTCCGGCTCCACTGGAGCCGACCGGGTTGGGTTGCATCCAGGTGGAAGGGAGGAGTGACAAGGTGACGGCCAGTGACAGCCAGTAAAAGTGCTATCGCATCAGCGATGCAGGACATTGGCTTATGGTCTCGGGTACTTGGGGATTTATATGAAGTTCGCCTTATTTGGCCGTTTCAGGATTGCCGAATGCGCACGGCTTTGTTTGAAAAATGAGCATGTACGCTCGGAATGAGAACTACTGGAGAAGTTATGCAGAATACTAAAAACATCTTGCTGATGAGCTTGTTTGCACTGATCGGGATTTCCCTCAATGTGAGTGCAGAGACGGCCATGTCGTGGAACCTGGCAAGGGATGTAATGCTGGCCAAGGAGAGCGTCGTGGCGAACTCGCCCTGGACATTCATGCAGAACACATCAGGGGTGAATAAGCCTGAAAACTATACGTTGCTACCTTTCTTCAAGGCGGACGACTGCACTGCTCAACCTGTGACCTGTTGGCAGGATCCGGTATCGGGGGCTCACGTATCGGTCCACTTCAAGACTTATACATTCACTGGAAACGGCAGTTTTGTTATCGCTCCGGGCAATGTGGCGTTTCACCCCGGGAAAAATAGCCAGACGGTTATCCGCTGGAGCAGCCCGGTCGTTGGTGAGGTAAATGCTCTCGGGCGTGTCAACAGCATTCACGACAGCTGTGGTGATGGGGTTGCCTGGTCCCTGAATTTGGATGACTCGGTTCTTCAGTCGGGTAGCTTGGCCAGAGGTACGGGAGCTGTTTTTTCGGTAAGCAAGGTGCCTGTCAGCAAGTTGTCGTCCATCTATTTTGTCCTGGACAAGAAGGCCAATTACTCTTGCGATACCAGCACCATCGACATGCTGATCACCAAGTGACGTGCCTCTATCAGTGGTTCTGGAGGCCGCGCGTGATTGTCGAAACTGCGCAAGGGAGATAGACCGGTCCAAGAGTACTCAACTCTGATTCCGATCTGACAGCCTGTCACTTGCAAGCCACCTCGCCTGGTGTACGGTAAGCACACGCCAGCCCCATCAGGAGAGGATTGTGAAAGAAATCACCCAGCTTGCCGCTGAACTCGGCAGGCGTTTGCAGGTTCTGAATGCCCACGTCACCACCGCGGAGTCCTGCACCGGGGGAGGCATCGCCGAGGCGATCACGCGGATCCCTGGCAGTTCGGCCTGGTTCGAGGCCGGTTATGTCACCTATTCCAATCGCCAGAAGACCCTGCAATTGAATGTGCCGGCCGATTTGTTCAATTCGGTCGGCGCTGTCAGTCGTGAAGTGGTCGAGGCCATGGTCCGGGGGGCACAGGCCAGGAGTCATGCGCATTTTGCCGTGGCGGTCAGCGGTATCGCCGGGCCGGATGGCGGTTCTGCGCAGAAGCCTGTGGGCACTGTGTGGCTGGCCTGGGGGGCGGGAGAGACGCTGACCACCGAGTGCCGGCACTTTCCGGGGAATCGCGATGAGGTCCGCCGACAAACGGTGAAGGCCGCGCTAGAGGGGTTGCTGCAACATGCTGCGGCAGAAATCGCAAATCAGGGGTAGGCGATCCTCGAGCGCTGTGGAATAATACTGGCTACTTATACAGGTGTTGGCCGTCAGGCCTTATTGATTACGTGAGGACTTTAATGGACGACAACAAGAAGAAAGCCTTGGCTGCGGCCCTGGGTCAGATCGAACGTCAATTCGGCAAGGGTGCCGTAATGCGTATGGGCGATCACGACCGTCAGGCGATCCCGGCCATTTCCACCGGCTCTCTGGGTCTGGACATTGCTCTGGGCATTGGCGGTCTGCCAAAAGGCCGTATCGTTGAAATCTACGGCCCTGAGTCGTCCGGTAAAACTACCCTGACTCTGTCGGTTATTGCCCAGGCGCAGAAAGCCGGTGCAACTTGTGCGTTCGTCGATGCCGAGCACGCACTGGATCCGGAATACGCCGGCAAGCTGGGTGTGAATGTTGACGACCTGCTGGTTTCCCAGCCGGACACCGGCGAACAGGCCCTGGAAATCACCGACATGCTGGTGCGTTCCAACGCGGTTGACGTGATCATCGTCGACTCCGTGGCGGCCCTGGTGCCCAAGGCTGAAATCGAAGGCGAAATGGGCGACATGCACGTGGGCCTGCAAGCTCGCCTGATGTCCCAGGCGCTGCGCAAAATCACCGGTAACATCAAGAACGCCAACTGCCTGGTGATCTTCATCAACCAGATCCGCATGAAGATCGGCGTGATGTTCGGTAGCCCGGAAACCACCACCGGTGGTAACGCGCTGAAGTTCTACGCTTCGGTCCGTCTGGACATCCGCCGTACCGGCGCGGTGAAGGAAGGCGACGAAGTGGTGGGCAGCGAAACCCGGGTCAAGATCGTCAAGAACAAGGTGGCTCCGCCATTCCGTCAGGCCGAGTTCCAGATTCTTTACGGCAAGGGCATCTACCTCAACGGCGAGATCATCGATCTGGGCGTGCTGCATGGCTTCCTGGAGAAATCCGGTGCCTGGTACAGCTACCAGGGCAACAAGATCGGTCAGGGCAAGGCCAACTCGGCCAAGTTCCTGCAGGACAACCCGGAAATCGGCAACGCGCTGGAGAAGCAGATCCGTGAAAAACTGCTGACTGCATCGCCAGACGTCAAAGCCAACCCAGTCAAAGAGACCGAAGACGATATGGCCGACGCTGATATCTGATTGATCCAATGACCGCCGTACTCGATACCCTCGTCGCGGTGCGGCGAACCGCAATGGACCTGCTCGCAAGACGCGAGCACGGTCGTGTCGAGCTGACGCGTAAACTGCGTCAGCGCGGCGCCCCTCCTGAAATGATCGAAGCAGCCCTTGACCGTTTGACGGAAGAAGGCCTGCTGTCCGAATCCCGTTATCTCGAAAGCTTCGTTTCCTACCGTGCCCGATCCGGTTACGGGCCCATGCGTATTCGTGAGGAACTGGGCCAGCGCGGCTTGCAGCGCAGCGATATTGATCTTGCGCTGCGCGAGTGCGGTATCGATTGGCAGGAACAATTGCGTGACGTCTGGCAGCGCAAGTTTGCCGGGCGGTTTCCTGCAGATGCTCGAGAGCGTGCCAAGCAAGGACGTTTCCTGAGTTATCGCGGGTATTCCATGGACATGATCAGCCGCTTGTTGAGTGGCCGAGGCATGGACGACTGACGCCGTACCCGCTGCATAACGCAGCGGGCTAGGGCTGGGGTCAGTTGGCTTTGCTGGTTTCTCGTGCCCGTTGCGTTGTTTGGGGCTGAGGCCTGGCCCAGTTTTCCGGCAGGTTGATGAAGTCGATCAGCTCGCGCAGGCGACCGTTGTCGCGAGCATTGAAGGCGAATGACAGCCGCGCCAGATGGCTGAACTGCACTTCGTCGTGTTCCTCCCCGCTGTAGGCATGCTGTTGAAACTGGCCACTCAGGCACAGGTCGGCGAATGCTGTCTGCATCTGCTCCAGCGCCTGCTCATTGAGGTTGTAGTTCATGCGGATGACGAACTGCTGCTTGAGCCAGCGGCTGGAGTGGAAGTTGGCATAGAACTGCTGGATTTCCTGCACCGCTTCTTCAGTGCTGTGCACCAGGCGCACCAGCTTCATGTCACTGGGCAGAATGTAGCGATTGGCTTCCAGTTGGTTGTGGATGAAGTCCAGGGCGCCTTGCCAGAACTGTCCACCCGGCATGTCCAGCAGTACCACGGGTACCAGCGGGCTTTTGCCGGTCTGAATCAGGGTCAGTACTTCCAGGGCTTCATCAAGGGTGCCAAAGCCGCCAGGGCAAAGCACCAGTGCGTCGGCCTCCTTGACGAAGAACAGCTTGCGGGTGAAGAAAAAGTGGAACGACAGCAGGTTCTCCGTACCGCCAACGGTCGGGTTGGCATGCTGCTCGAAAGGCAGGGTGATGTTGAACCCCAAGCTGTGCTCCAGGCCTGCACCATCGTGGGCGGCGGCCATGATGCCCCCGCCGGCCCCGGTAATGACCATCAGATCCGAGCGGGCCAGGGCCGCGCCCAGCTCTCGGGCCATGGCGTATAGCGGGTGTTCACTGGGGGTGCGTGCCGAGCCGAAGACCGTCACTTTGCGTCGGCCCTTGAACTGTTCCAGGACGCGGAAGGCGTGCTCCAGTTCGCGCAGGGCCTGCAGGGTTATCTTGGCATTCCAGCGATTGAGGTCATCCTCGGCCATGCGCAGGACGGTGAGCACCATGTCGCGGTAAAGAGGAAGATTCGGGCTGTTGGGGGCTATCTGGTTGAGTTGCGCTTCGACCTGGTTCGTCAGGTCGACACCGTTGCTCTGAAAATGACGACTTAACAGGTCATTCGATTGGTAAGGCATTCAGCTTCTCCTTCTGCACAGAACCTTGCGCACGCTCGAGATATTCGAATGTGCCACGACACTGCCTGTGTCGCTGCCTGCTCAGCCCAGCGAATGAGCGAATTTCCGGACCCGATCACAGCTGACAATCGCTGGGCAGTGTTGGGGTCATCCACAGAGGTCCTGCTTTCCTTTATTTGAGAACATTTGCACAGCAAGACGCACAAGGACGGCCTCCTCAACCGTCCGCAAGCCGTTTCGGACATGGCTTGATCATGTGCTCATAAAGTCTTGGCTGGCAACCGCTTGTTCGCGGTTTTCCCCAGGCTGGCACCGCTGGTCAGGAGGGGCGGCAAGGGATGACGGCTCTGATTTACTAAGGTGCAGCGTCTGGCGCAGGAGCAGGGGCCGGAGAGAAGCAAGCGGGTTCTGGGCCATGCAGGACCAGAGCAGGGAGGCAGGGGATGACCATTGTCACGCTGGAGATTGATCCGCAGTTGTATCAGCTGCTGCAAGCCGCTGCCGCTGACCATCAAATAAGCCTGGAGGAAGAGTGCCGGCGCCGATTGGCAGCACAGGAGCGGCCATCGCGATACCTACAGGCCCTGGTCGCCGAACTGCGCGCCGATGATCAGCAGCGGCGCGCCGCTCGTTCGTGATTACTTTTTCTTGGGCGTGCTTTGCGCCGGGCAATCCGACTCCTGAAAGCGCGCCGACGCCACTGGGCGATTGGTGCGGTTTTCAGTGAACTCGTAACGCATGATGGCGCCTTTGGCCATCAGCTTGCGGTAGTTGGGATTGCGGCAGACGCTTGCCCCAAGCTGCAGGTAGACCGCCTTGGGATTGGCGCGCATCTGCTCGGCATGGCCAGACTGCACGCTGAGGTGGTTGATCAGTTCCTTGCCTTCAACGGTATAGCCCTGGTCGAGAATGTTCTCGTTGATTTCCCGAGGAGTGCCGACGTTGCTTTCCGCAGCGACCTTCTCCAGCATTTTGCCCAGTTCGAATTCTTGCAGGGACGCAGCTTGGGCACCCAGGGGCAGGGCCAGCAGAAGGGCGACGGTAGGAATGGTAAAGCGCAACATGAAACTCTCCTGGTGCAGTGACTGATGCTTCGACCAGCCACTCGACTGTGCGTTCAGTGGCGACGAATTATAGGGGGAGAGGCCGCAGGGCGGTACAGGTTTGAACAGATAGCTCTGATAAACTTGTCCGACTTTTTACCCTCTTGAGTGTTTGTCGTGTTGATTTCTGTTTCTTGCTGGCATGTCCTGCGATGAGTCATGCGGTTTCCCGTCTACGTGATCTGCGGATGGCGCGCGTGGCCAAGCCCTTTTTCGCACGCGGCTCACGGGCTGAACGCTGCCCCCGCTGCCGAGTGATTCCCAGCCATTGCCTGTGTGCCTGGCGACCGAAAGTCGTTGCCCGGTCAGCCATGTGCCTGGTGATGCACGACGTCGAACCGCTCAAGCCGAGCAATACCGGTTGGCTGATTGCCGATGTGATCGGCGACACGACGGCGTTCAGCTGGTCGCGTACTGAGGTCGATCCGCAACTGCTGGCGTTGCTGGCCGACCCGCAGTGGCAGCCTTATATCGTGTTTCCGGGCGAGTTCGTCGCGCCCGAACGGGTGGTCAGCGAAGTCAGGCAGGAGGAGGGCAAGCGGCCGCTGTTCATTCTGCTGGACGCTACCTGGAGCGAGGCGCGCAAGATGTTCCGCAAGAGCCCTTACCTGGAGCACTTGCCGGTTCTCAGCCTGTCCCCGGAGAAGCTCTCGCGCTACAAGCTGCGTCGCTCCAAGCGTGATGATCACTTCTGTACCGCTGAAGTGGCGGCGTTATGCCTGGAGCTGGCCGGCGATGAGCAGGTCAGCCAGGTACTGGATGCCTACCTCGATGTGTTCAGCACCCATTACCTGTCAGCGAAGTTCCAGAAGGCCATCGATCCGGATGACGATGTGCATGCCCGGCTCAAACCCTTTGTGTAGTCGTGCTGGAATGAGGCTTTTGTGGCCATAGCTGGGCTACCAGCATGCCGCTGAGCATCAGCGCGCAGCCGAAGTAGCCGCGGGCCTGCAGCGACTCATCCAGCAACCAGGCCCCGGCAATGGCGGCAAATACCGCTTCCAGGGACAGAATGATTGCCGCGTGAGAGGCGATTGCGTCCTTTTGGGCAATCACCTGCAAGGTGTAGCCGATACCGACGGCCACCACCCCGCCATAGAGAATGGCCGGCCCGGCGCCGACAATCGCTTCCCAGCGAAGCGGTTCCAGGCACAACGCCAGGATCAGGCTGACCACCGCGCAGGTAGCAAATTGCAGGAACGCCAGGCGAATCGGGTCATGACGGCCGGCGAAAACTCCCACCAGAATCACGTGCCCACCCCAGACGAAGGCGCCAATCAACTGCAGCCAGTCTCCCGAGGCAACATGGAAGCTGTCGCTGACGCTCAGCAGGAACATGCCCACCACCGCCAGCACGGCGCCGAGCCAGGTACCCAGGCCAGTCTTGTGGCCAATCAGCAGCCCCAGAAGCGGCACTACAATGACATAGAGCCCGGTGATGAAACCTGCATTGGTGACGGTGGTGAACATCAGCCCCACCTGTTGCAGATTGATGCCCAGGGCCAGGGCCAGCCCCATGAGTACGCCGCCCAGTAGCAGCCCACGATTGAGCAAGGGTTCGGGCTGACGATTCGTGGGTGTTTTACGCAGCACCAGCGGCAAGAGACAGAGTGAGCCCAGGGCGAAGCGCAGGCCGGAATAAAGGAAGGGGCCGATATGATCCATACCGGAAGTTTGTGCGACAAACGCCGAGCCCCAGATCACCGCGGTAATCAGCATCAGGACATCGGCACGCAAGGCTTGGCTGCGCATGATGGCTCTCTTATTAGTTAGCCAGCTAAGATGCCGCAAAGCTTCACGCTTGACCACCCTGGCTTGGCTGGGCATGCTTGGCGCCGATTAGGGCGCCGGCGCTGTTTGAACCACTGTTTTGCTCAGGCTTTTCGCGGCGTTCGTGCTCTTTGGGTACGGTATTCTGGCGTGCCTACGTGTTGCTTTGGTGAGGGCTGAATGCATCAGTCCTGCCATGAAAAACAGGATCATTTGAAAAATGGCCACATACGAAATCCTGATTGCCGATGATCACCCGCTTTTTCGCAGTGCACTGCATCAAGCTGTCACCTTGGGCCTGGGCCCCGATGTGCGTCTGGTGGAAGTGGCAAGCATTGCCGAACTGGAAGTGCGACTCACCGAAAAATCCGACTGGGATCTGGTCCTGCTGGACCTGAACATGCCCGGTGCCTACGGTTTTTCCGGTCTGGTGCTGTTGCGCGGGCAGTACCCGCAAATTCCGGTGGTGATGGTTTCGGCGCAGGAAGAAGCCTCCGTCATGGTGCGCTCCCGAGAGTTCGGCGCCAGCGGTTTCATTCCCAAGTCCAGTTCCCTGGAAGTCATCCAGCAGGCCGTGCGCAGTGTGCTCGACGGTGATGTCTGGTGGCCGCCCCAGGCGTTTGAAGAGGTCAGTGTCTCAGCCGAAGCCAAGGCCGCCAGCGAAGGCCTGGCTAGCCTGACGCCCCAGCAGTTCCGGGTTCTGACCATGGTCTGCGAAGGGTTGCTGAACAAGCAGATTGCCTACGAGCTGAGCGTGTCGGAAGCCACGATCAAGGCCCACGTGACGGCGATCTTCCGCAAGCTCGGGGTGCGTACCCGGACCCAGGCAGCGCTGCTCTTGCAACAACTTGAGTCAATTTCCAGCCATTAACCGGCTGTTTGTTCACGCTTTTTTGACTTTGGTTGAACTAGCTTCCCCACTTCTTTTTCTTCAGTTGCCCAGCTTATGTCGCCTTTCAAAGGTCAAACCGGTCTTAAACGTATCCTTAACGCCGCCGGCTATTCGTTCGATGGCTTGCGCGCGGCGTTCACTGGCGAGGCGGCATTCCGTCAGTTGGTGCTGCTCAATGTGATCCTGATTCCCCTGAGCTTCCTGCTCAATGTCAGCCGGGTCGAGCGTGCGCTGTTGATCGCCGTGTGCCTGCTGGCGCTGATCGTCGAGCTGCTCAATTCGGCGGTGGAGGCGGCCATCGACCGCATCTCCCTGGATCGTCATCCCTTGTCGAAAAACGCCAAGGACATGGGCAGCGCGGCGCAGTTTGTCGCTCTGAGCATGATCACCATCGTCTGGGCAGTGATCCTGATCTGAATCAGGGAATGCTTGGCAGGACGATTTCGTCGCTGCGTTGCACCCCGGCGGTAAAGGCGCGACACAGTTCCAGGAATTCGCGCATGGCCGAGGTCTGGTACTTCTGCTTGTGCCAGATGAAGTAGAACTGCCGGGCCAGGTCCAGGCCCGGGGTTTCCACCGGCACCAGGCTGCCGCGGCGAAACGCATCGCGCAGGGCCAGCCGGGAAATGCAGCCAATCCCCAAACCCGACTCCACCGCACGCTTGATGGCTTCGGTGTGCTCCAACTCCAGGCGGATGTTCAGTGCACTGCGGTGGTGACGCATGGCCTGGTCAAAGGTCAGGCGTGTCCCGGAACCCTGTTCGCGAAGGATCCAGGCTTCACGGGTCAGTTCTTCCATGGTGGCGTGGCCGCGCTTGGCCAGTGGATGCTGGGGCGCGCAGAACACCACCAGTTCATCTTCGACCCAGGTCTGGACTTCGATATCCGGATGGCTGCAGTCGCCCTCGATTAGACCCAGATCAATTTCGTAGTGGGCCACCTGTTGCACGATATGCGCAGTGTTCTGCACATGGAGCTTCACCTGGCTCTCCGGGTGCACCTGCATGAAACTGCCGATCAGCAGGGTGGCCAGGTAGTTGCCGATGGTCAGGGTCGCACCCACCGAAAGCGAGCCGAACCCGGACTTGCCGTTGAGCAGGTCTTCGATCTCCTTGGCCTGGTCCAGCAGGGCCACTGCCTGTGGCAGCAGCTGTTTGCCCAGGGCATTGAGGCTCAGGCGCTTGCCCGCGCGATCGAACAGCTGGCAACTGGATTGGCGCTCGAGTTCGGTGATCGAGGTACTGGCGGCCGATTGCGACAGGGACAGCAGCCCCGCAGCACGAGAAACGCTCTCTTGCTGGGCGACGGCGACGAAGACTTGCAGTTGACGGAGAGTAAATCGCATATCGATATAACCGATAACCCTTATCTTAATAATCCAGTTAACAGATATTGTCGCCGCCATTAGAATGCTGTGCAATTGCGCTCATGGTCAGCGCAGGCAATTTCTAGGAGCCCCCGTACATGAGCAACATGAACCACGAGCGTGTCCTCAGTGTTCATCACTGGAATGACACTCTGTTCAGCTTCAAGTGCACCCGCGATCCGGGTCTGCGCTTCGAGAACGGTCAGTTCGTGATGATCGGCCTGCAACAGCCTAATGGCCGTCCGCTTATGCGTGCCTACTCCATTGCCAGCCCGAACTGGGAAGAGCATCTCGAATTCTTCAGCATCAAGGTTCCAGACGGTCCGTTGACTTCCCAACTGCAGCATCTGAAGGAAGGCGACGAGATCATCATCAGCAAGAAGCCAACCGGTACCCTGGTACTGGATGACTTGAAGCCCGGCAAACACCTGTACCTGCTCAGCACCGGCACCGGCCTGGCGCCGTTCATGAGCGTGATCCAGGATCCGGAAACCTACGAGCGTTTCGAAAAAGTGATCCTGTGCCACGGCGTACGCTACGTCAACGAAGTCGCCTACCGCGAGTTCATCACCGAGCACCTGCCGCAGAACGAGTTCTTCGGCGAAGCCTTGCGTGAAAAGCTGATCTACTACCCCACCGTGACCCGCGAGCCGTTCGAGAACGAAGGCCGCCTGACCGACCTGATGCGCAGCGGCAAACTGTTCCGCGACATCGGCCTGCCGCCGATCAACCCGCAGGACGATCGCGCCATGCTGTGCGGCAGCCCGAGCATGCTGGATGAAACCAGCGAAGTGCTCAACAGTTTTGGCCTGACCGTTTCGCCGCGCATGCGCGAGCCGGGTGACTACCTGATCGAGCGTGCATTCGTCGAAAAGTAGGAGCGAGCGTGCTCGCGAAGACCGCCCAGGCATTGCGTTCGTGCTGACTGGGCGGTTTCTGCCGGACACAGAAAAGCCCGCGTTGCCTGGAAAGGCAGCGCGGGCTTTTTCGTTTCCGGGGTTCAGCCCGCCGGGACCACTTCCAACACTCGGATCAGCCCTGGCTCGGGGTAATGCCAGCGCACATCCAGATCCCAGAACTGGGCGCCGTACTCACGCTCGGCCGTGGGCACCTGGTAGGCCGGACGCGGATCCTGAGCCAGGCACTGCTCGATCAGCTCCACCAGGGGCTCCTGCAGACGCTGAGCGTGGATCTGAGCCTGTTGCAGGGCATTGTCCTGCCACTGCACCGGAATAATCTGCGGCGCGGCGCTGGCGATCTCATTGCTCGCCGTGGCAATGATGTCGGCGTAGGGCACGTAGGGCTTGATATCGAGGATCGGCGTACCGTCCAGCAGGTCGATGCCGGAGATCCACAGGCGGTTGGCCTCGACCTTGTCCAGCTTGACCACCGACTGGCCGATTCCATTGGGGCGGTGGGTCGCACGGGTGGCGAAGACCCCCATGGACTTGTTGCCCCCCAGGCGCGGCGGGCGCACCTTGAGTCGCGGCTTGTCCTCCAGGGCCTGGTGAAACAGGAATAGCAGCCAGACGTGGCTGACCTGCTCCAGCCCTTGCACCGCGTCGCCCTGGTCGAAAGGCGCCACCAGTTCCAGCACCCCGCGCGCGGCCGGAGCCAGTTGCGGTTGGCGCGGGATGGCGAACTTCTCCTTGAAGCAGGAGCGCACGAAGCCGATGGGGGAAACGCTGTAGGTCATGTTCTGGGGTCGAGGCTGTAAGGGGAGGGCATGATAACCCGTTCGCTGGCAAGCCAGCTCCTACAACACCCGCGCCACCTGTAGGAGCCGGCTTGCCGGCGAATTGCACAACATCGATCAGAGACTGAAGCCGCCATCCAGAGGAATGATGTTGCCGGTCATGTAGGCCCCCGCAGTGCTTGCCAGGCTGATGGCCAGGGCGGCCATTTCCTCTTCCCGGCCCCAGCGTTTCATCGGGATCAGCGCCACGTCTTCGGCCAGGGCCTGTTCATCGTTACCGATGTGCTGGGTCATCTTGCTGGGAAAACGTCCCGGCGCGATGACATTGACGTTGATGTGCTGGCTCACCAGCTCCCGGGCGAGGATCCGCGACATCTGGTGCAGCGCCGCCTTGCTCGGGCCATAGGCGTAGGCCTGTTCGCCGAATGAGCTGATTCCGGCCACCGAGCCGATATTGATGATGCGCGCCGGATGGGCCGCCGAGCCGGCACGGCGCAGCAGCGGCAGCAACTGCTGGATACAGCTGAACACCGAAGTCACGTTCAATTGCATGACCTTTTCCCAACCCTTGGCCGGGTAGCTTTCCAGTGGCGCGCCCCAGGTCGTGCCGGCGTTGTTCACCAGGATGTCCAGGGAGTCGAGTTGCTGGCCCAAAGTGGCGGCAAGCTGCTGCACGCCTTCCTCACTGGCCAGGTTGGCGGCCAGCCCCCGGCACTCTCCGAATGCGGCCAGTTCCTCGGCGACCTGCTGGCAGGCGTCGGGATCACGGGCGCAGATATACACCCGGGCGCCGGCTTCGACAAAGGCCTTGGCAATCATCTTGCCGATACCACGGGTGCCGCCGGTCACCAGGGCGGTGCGGCCTTGCAGGGAGAAATAGGGATGCATGGGAAGTCCTGAGCAGATAGGTGTGTGCCTACCCTAGTCTTCAGGCGCTTGCCGGGGAGCCACTATTGCCTGGGGCAATAGCGGCTCATCAGGGCCGCTGAGAATGTACTGCGGCCGCGCGAGGGGTTCAGCCGCGTACGCGCAGGGTCAGGCCCTTGAGAAAGTTGCGCAGCAACTGATCGCCGCACGGGCGGTAGTTGGTGTGGCCGAACTTGCGGAACAGCGCGCTCAGCTCCGGCTTGGACACCGGGAATTCGGCCGCCTTGAGCACGGCGTGCATGTCGTCTTCCTTGAGTTCGAAGGCCACTCGCAGCTTCTTCAGGATGATGTTGTTGGTGACCGGCAGTTCGATCGGCAGCGGGGGACGGCTTTCGTCCTTGCCGCGCTTGAAGATCACCAGGCCATCGAGGAAGTGCGCCATGACTTCGTCCGGGCAATGCACAAAACCTTCTTCCTCATCCTTCTTCAGGTAGCTGACGACATCGTCCAGGCTGACCTTGAAACCGGTGAGCTTGATGATCTCGACGACCTTCTTGTCGCTGATGTCGAGCATGTAGCGCACGCTGCGCAGTACATCGTTATGAATCATGGTTACAGTCCTGATCAATGCGCGTGGAGCGCCGCGCAAGGGCACGGCGTCTGAATGGGGGCGGCTTTAGAACTTCTCTTTGGCCGACAGGTAGCGCCACTGGCCCAGCGGCACCTTGCCGATGGACACGCCGCCGACTCGTATGCGGCGGATGGCGACGACCTTGAGGCCGACGGCCTGGCAAAACAGCGCAATCACGCCCGGCTGCGGGTTCTTCATGGCGAAGCGCAGGCGGTTCTCGTTCTGCCAGCTGGCTTTTACCGGTGGCAGCTCGCGGCCTTTGTAGGTCAGGCCGTGGTTCAGGCGGTTGAGCCCGTGGTCGATCATCTCGCCTTCGACCTCGACCACGTATTCCTGCTCGATCTTGGCCGCGTCGGCAGTCAGCTTGCGCAGCACTTTCCAGTCCTGGGTGAACACCAGCAAGCCGCTGGCGTTGGGCTGCAGGTCATCGCTGGCGGTCAGGCGCAGGAAATGCCCGCGCAATGGACGTTTGCCGTAGCGGTGTTCTTCGGACAGGCTGTCGGCGCCAATGGACTGCATGGCGCTGTCCAGGTCCTGGCCGGCAGGCACGTTGAGCAGGATGGTCACAGGCTCCGGCGCGGTGGCCTTGGCCTCGGGGTCCAGAGCGACGGTTTGCGCGCCGACCTTGAACTGCGGTTCGTCGATGACTTCGCCGTCTACGGTGACCCAGCCGCCCTCGATGAACAGCTCAGCCTCCCGGCGGGAGCAGCCGACCAGTTCGATGAGGCGTTTGGAGAGACGAATCGGGTCAGTCATGACAGGGGCCGTAACAAAAGAGGGCAGCTATTGTACCTGCCTGGCGCCGGTTAATCGCGGGTCCATTTGCCGGCTGTGGCTTTTAGCCGCGCCTGGCCTGCAGTTGTGCCTGTTTCAGGCGCATGTGCAGCAGCGGGTAGGGCTGGCCCATGCCGTCCTGCTCCGAGCGCCCGACCACTTCGAAGCCTTGCCTGAAGTAGAAGCCCAGGGCTTGGGGGTTCTGCTCGTTGACGTCCAACTGCTGGGCATTGAGGTGTTCCACCGCGTACTGCAGCAGCTGGCGGCCCAGGCCTCGGCCCCGGTGGGCCGGGTCGATGAAGAGCATTTCCACCTTGCCCGCCGCGACCCCGGCAAACCCGGTGATGCGCTGGCGTGCATCGCGGGTGCAGATCAGCATCACTGCGTCCAGGTAGCGGGTCAGCACCAGTTTGCGCAGCAACTCTATATAGCTGTCCGGGAGAAAGTCGTGGGTGGCACGCACCGAGGCTTCCCAGACCTGGGTCAGTTCCGGGTAATCGCTGAGTTTGGGTGTATGCACGACCGAGTGTTGGCGCATGCCGCCTGCCCCTGAAGTGATAGGCCGCAGTGATTGCAGGCCTGGCAGAGCAAACGATAGACCGAAAAAAGCCCCGCATCTCGTGGCGAGAGCGGGGCTTGGCAGTTTTTTTACGCCTTACAGGGTTTCGGCCCAGAGGTCGTATTCGTCGGCGTCGGTCACCCGGCACCAGACCTTGTCACCCGGCTTCAGGTCGCCCGCACCGTCGATGAACACGTTGCCGTCGATTTCCGGGGCATCGAAGAAGCAGCGGCCCACGGCGCCATTCTCGTCGACTTCATCGATCAGCACTTCGATTTCCTTGCCGATGCGCTGTTGCAGGCGTGCCGAGCTGATTTCCTGCTGGTGCGCCATGAAGCGCTCCCAACGGTCCTGCTTGACCTCGTCCGGGACCACTTCCAGGTCCAGGTCGTTGGCCGGAGCGCCTTCCACCGGCGAGTACTGGAAGCAGCCGACGCGGTCCAGTTGGGCTTCGGTCAGCCAGTTCAGCAGGTACTGGAAGTCTTCTTCGGTTTCGCCCGGGAAGCCGACGATAAAGGTCGAACGGATGATCAGTTCAGGGCAGATCTCGCGCCAGTTCTTGATTCGCGCCAGGGTCTTGTCTTCGAAGGCCGGGCGTTTCATGGCCTTGAGCACTTTCGGGCTGGCATGCTGGAACGGGATGTCCAGGTACGGCAGGATCTTGCCGGCGGCCATCAGCGGAATCAGCTCGTCCACGTGCGGGTAGGGGTAGACGTAGTGCAGGCGAACCCATACGCCCAGGGTGCTCAGGGCTTCGCAGAGCTCGGTCATGCGGGTCTTCACCGGTGCGCCGTTCCAGAAGCCGGTGCGGTACTTGACGTCGACGCCATAGGCGCTGGTGTCCTGGGAGATCACCAGCAGTTCCTTGACCCCGGACTTGACCAGGCGCTGGGCTTCGTCGAGCACATCGCCCACCGGGCGGCTGACCAGCTTGCCGCGCATCGACGGGATGATGCAGAAGCTGCAGCTGTGGTTGCAGCCTTCGGAAATCTTCAGGTAGGCGTAGTGTCGCGGGGTCAGCTTGATGCCTTGCGGCGGCACCAGGTCGATCAGCGGGTTGTGGTCCTGTTTCGGTGGCACCACTTCGTGCACGGCGTTGACCACCTGCTCGTACTGTTGCGGGCCGGTGACCGCCAGCACGCTAGGGTGCACGTCACGGATATTGCCTTCTTCCACGCCCATGCAGCCGGTGACGATGACCTTGCCGTTTTCCTTGATGGCTTCGCCGATCACTTCCAGGGATTCGGCCTTGGCCGAGTCGATGAAACCGCAGGTGTTGACCACCACGACGTCGGCGTCCTGGTAGGTGGAGACCACGTCATAGCCTTCCATGCGCAGTTGAGTGAGGATGCGCTCGGAGTCGACCAGAGCTTTTGGGCAACCCAGGGATACGAAGCCGACTTTCGGGTTGGCCGGCGCGGAGGGGGTGGACATGTCTAACCTCGGTATTGGGTGTCGAGCCACTTGGGGGGCAAGTGCGACGGTTGGGCGCTGGCTGCGCCTCTGATCAAAAAGTGCGCAATTCTAGCGATGGTCGAAGCGCTTGACCAGCTTTATGCGGGGGAAATACGACGAGCGCTGGACTATGCTTCGTCCCGTTATGCCCGGTTGCTTTCATACGGTGTTAGTTGGTGCCTTAGTGGTAATAAGAATCTGCAAATTACATGGCAAACTGCGCAACTTAAGAGAATAGCGCTTGTATAACCTTGCGCTTTCTATATAAGAAGCCCCGGTCTTGAGTAGTAGGAGTCATTGATGGGTCAGGCAAGTAGTCAGGCGGCGAGTGGCGAGCACTCCGGGGGCAAGCCTCTGGGGATGCTGGTGGCGGCGGTCGGGGTGGTGTATGGCGATATCGGCACCAGTCCGCTCTACACCCTCAAGGAGGTGTTTGCCGGCCATTATGGAGTTCAGGTCAATCACGACGGGGTGTTTGGCATCCTGGCCCTGATTTTCTGGTCGTTGGTCTGGGTCGTCTCGATCAAGTACGTGCTGTTCGTCCTGCGGGCCGACAACCAGGGCGAGGGCGGCATCATGGCCCTGACCGCGCTGGCCAGGCGCGCTTCCGGTTCCTATCCGCGCTTGCGTTCGATGCTGGTGATTCTGGGCCTGATCGGGGCGGCGCTGTTCTATGGCGACAGCATGATCACCCCGGCGATTTCCGTGCTGTCGGCGGTAGAGGGCCTGGAGCTGGCATTCAGCGGCCTGGAACACTGGGTGGTGCCAATGGCGCTGGTGGTACTGGTGGCCTTGTTCCTGATCCAGAAACACGGCACTGATCGCATCGGCAAGCTGTTTGGCCCGGTGATGGTGGCCTGGTTCGTGGTTCTGGGCGGGCTGGGGGTCAATGGCATTCTCCAGCACCCGGAAGTGCTGCAGGCGTTGAACCCGATGTGGGGCGTGCGCTTCTTCATTGTCCATCCGGGCATGGGGGTCGCCATCCTCGGGGCGGTGGTTCTGGCATTGACCGGTGCCGAAGCCTTGTACGCCGATATGGGGCACTTCGGGCGCAAGCCCATTGCCCGGGCCTGGTTCGCCCTGGTGTTGCCGGCGCTGGTGCTGAACTACTTCGGCCAGGGCGCGCTGCTGCTGGAAAACCCTGAAGCCGCCCGCAACCCCTTCTACCTGCTGGCGCCGAGCTGGGCCCTGATTCCGCTGGTGGTGCTGGCCACCCTGGCCACGGTGATCGCGTCCCAGGCGGTGATTTCCGGGGCTTTCTCCCTGACTCGTCAGGCGATCCAGCTGGGTTACATCCCGCGGATGCACATTCAGCACACCTCCAGCGCCGAACAGGGGCAGATCTACATCGGCGCGGTGAACTGGGCGCTGATGGTGGGTGTGATCCTGCTGGTGCTCGGTTTCGAGTCCTCCGGTGCCCTGGCTTCGGCCTACGGCGTGGCAGTGACCGGGACCATGCTGATCACCAGCATCCTGGTGTCGGCGGTGATCCTGCTGCTGTGGAAGTGGCCGCCGATGCTGGTGGTGCCGCTCCTGGTGGGTTTCCTGCTGGTGGACGGGCTGTTCTTCGCCGCCAACGTGCCGAAGATCTTCCAGGGCGGCGCCTTCCCGGTACTGGCGGGGATCGTGCTGTTCATCCTCATGACCACCTGGAAGCGCGGCAAGGAATTGCTGGTGGATCGCTTGGACGAAGGCGGGCTGCCGCTGCCAATCTTTATCAGCAGCATCCGCGTACAGCCGCCGCATCGGGTGCAGGGCACTGCCGTGTTCCTCACCGCCCGTCCAGACGCCGTGCCCCACGCCTTGCTGCACAACCTGCTGCATAATCAGGTGCTGCACGAACAAGTGGTGCTGTTGACGGTGGTCTACGAGGACATTCCACGAGTGCCTGCAAATCGGCGCTTCGAGGTGGATTCCTACGGCGAAGGTTTCTTCCGGGTGATCCTGCACTTCGGCTTCACTGACGAGCCGGATGTACCGGAAGCCCTGAAATTGTGCCACCTGGATGAACTGGACTTCAGCCCGATGCGGACCACCTACTTCCTCAGCCGCGAGACGGTGATCGCCTCCAAGCTGGTGGGCATGGCCCGCTGGCGCGAAGCGCTGTTCGCCTTCATGTTGAAGAACGCCAACGGCAACCTGCGCTTCTTCAAGCTGCCGGTGAACCGGGTGATCGAGCTGGGCACCCAGGTCGAGATGTAACCCCGAGCCAACAAAAGCCCCCGCTGCCGAAAGGCAACGGGGGCTTTTTCGTTTCACGGCCCTGTAGGAGCGAGCTTGCTCGCGATAACGGACCGGCCATCGATATCGATGCTAATGACGGGACGGTTTCTCCCGGAGCTCACCGGCCCCGAGATCGCCCTTGGTCGTTACGCGGCTAACGCCTGCACCACATCGTCCACCACCGCCTTGCCCATGGCGCTCAGGTAGTACGCTGCCCAGGCGTGACGATCGCTGTCCTTGCTGTAGGCGGCGTCCTTGGCAAAGGCCTTGGCCAGGGGCGGCAGGTCGGAGGCTTCCCACAAACCTAATCCGTCCCCAATCAGTGAGGGCATTTGTACCGTCGATGTAAAAAAGCCCCCGCAACCTGAGGCTGCGGGGGCTTTGTCGGGCGAGGCTCGGCTCACTCTTGAGCGGTGGCCTGATCCTTGGCCTGGCGCTTCTCGATGGCATCCACCAGGCGCTTGGCCAGTGCCGGGTAGTTCTCATCGAAGTGATGGCCCCCTGGCAGCTTCATGGCTTCACCAACGGCGGTCTTGTCGGTGCAACCGCTTTCATCGACCTCTTCCACGCCGTAGATGCACACCACCTTGGCGGCCGGCAGCTTGGCCATTTCCGGGCCGGTAGCGGCTTCCTTGCCGGCGTTGCCCAGCCAGCCTTCGACTTCGATCTCGAAGCTGCCGGTGCGGGCGAAGGCCAGCAGGATAATGGCGTCGACACGCTGCTGCTCGGCTTCCGGCAGGCGGTTGTAGATGGCAGGCAGCACGTCGGCGCCGAAGGAGTAGCCGGTCAGCACGAAGCGCTTGGTGCCCCATTTCTGCCGGTAGTGCTGCATCAGCTCGGTGAGGTCGATGGCGCTCTGTTCCGGGGTCTTGTGCTGCCAGTAGTAGCGCAGGGTGTCGATGCCCACCACCGGGTAGCCGATCTTGGCCATCTCGCCGGCCACGTCGCGGTCCAGGTCGCGCCAGCCGCCGTCGCCGGAGAGGAACAGGGTCACGGTGTCCTTGGCCTGGCCGGCCGGCACTTCCACCACGGGGATGCTCAGGCCGCCGTTTTCCGAACCCACCAGCAGCTTGCGCAGCTCGTTGTTCAGCACCTGGGGCAGGTGGATGTCGTAGTCGCTGATGCTGGTGGTGGCGTTGGGGGTATCACGCACGAAGCCGGCGCTTTCGTCATCCGGGTTGTCGTTCCAGGCCACCAGCCAATGGCCGTGGGCCAGGGTCTTGGGCAAGGGATCGGTGCAGCCGGGCGCCGGGTTGATGGTGAAGCCTACCGACACGGCCTGGGCCTTGTCGTCGTTCTGGCTGGCGATCCAGCGCCAGGCCAGGGCTGCGCCCGGGCCGATGCCGCTGACCAGGGTGGCCGGGCCGGCGAGTTGCGGCAGGGCGTTCTGCAGGGCTTGTTCCTGCAGCTTGCAGTCGTCCTTGGGCAGGACCACCTGGACGATCTGCGCCGCGCCGCTGCGGCTCAGGGCCAGCAGTTGCTTGTCGGTCAGGGTCGAATCAGGCAGCACCGCCACCACCACCCGGGCCTTGGCCTTGGCGCCTGGGGTCACTCGGGTCAGGGTCGAGCCGTCGGCCTGGGCCAGTTGTTCTAGGGTCGGTTCAGGGGCGGGGCGGTTCCACCACCAGTAGCCACCACCCGCAAGCAAAGCCAGTACCACCAGTGTGGCCAGCAGATACCGCCAAGAGCGTTGAATCATCAGCGTTTCACCAATCCAGTCAGGCCGCCTGCGATCAGGGCGGCGGTGTCGGCCAGTGCCACCAGCGGGTCGAGCCCGGCCGGCACGGCCATGTAACGGGGTTCCCAGTCGGGCTGGAACTTGTCTTTGAAGCGGCGCAAGCCTTGGAAGTTATACAGTTGCTCGCCACGGCGGAAGACCATCGAGCCGAGGCGTTGGGTCAGCGGCGCGCCACGCCGGGGTTGCAGGCCGGACAGCGGCACCATGCCCAGGCTGAAGCGGGCGTATCCATGATTTTTATAATGCTGGATCAGGCCGACCATCATGAACTCCATGGTCAGCTTCGGCGCGTCCGGGTGCGCGCGCATCAAGTCGAGACTGGCCAGGTCATGGCTGTAGGTCTCGAGCAGGTTGGCGAAGGCCACCGGGCGTCCTTCAAAACGGATGATGGCGATGCGGAAGTGCTTGAGGTAGTCGTCGCTGAAGCGCCCCAGGGAGAAGCCTTTCTCGCGGACATTCTTGCCGGTCAGCCAGGCATCTGAGATCACTTTCAGCTCGTCCATCGGCGCTTGCCCCGGCTCGTGGATCTCCAGCGACAGGCCGTCGCGGGTGCCGCGGTTCCAGGTGTAGCGCAGGTCCTTCATCTCCTTGCCCTTGGCTTCCAGATCAAAGCGCTTGAGGTCGACCCGGGCTTCTTCGCCGAGCTTGATCGCGGTCAGGCCGATGTCCATGTAGTAGGGCAGGTTTTCCGCCCGTACCTGGTAGAACACCGGGCGCGCGTGGTGCACGTCGCACAGGTCGCGGAACTGCCAGATCATTTCCGCGCGTTGCTGGGTCGGGCCGATGGGGTCGTACAGCGCCACCAGGCTGCGGCCGCGGCGGGCGTACATGAGGAAGGCGTCGTCGTTGGGGTGGAACAGCAGCGCCTTGTCGCCGGTCAGGGCCAGTCCGCCATCGGGTTGGGACGAGGCCATGAGGATCTTCGCAGCTTTGTCCAGCTCCTCGCTGGTGGGCAGGTGGATGACTGGGCGTGCGGTACGCAGCAGCCAGGTCAGGGACACCACCAGCAACAGCACCGCAGCTCCCAACAGCGAGCGCAGGCCCCGGGGGGCGTCGGCGTCGAGGGTGAACTGCCACCACAGTTGGTGGCTGTAGGGCACGTCCTGATAGGCGAACAGCAGCAGCCAGATGGAGGCCCCGAGCACGCAGACGCTGGCCACCAGGTACAGCGGCGAGAAGGGCAGTTCGGTGAGGCGGCTGGGGCGATAGAACGAGCGGCGGAACACGGCCAGCAGGCTGGCGGTGAGGGTCATCAGGCAGGCTTCTTCCCAGTCAAAACCCTTGAGCAGGGAGAGCAGGGCACCCACCAGCAAGAGAATTGTGGTCAGCATCCAGGCCGCCGACAGGCGCCGACGCAGGCCCTGGGCCAGCAGCAGGCAGAGCACGCCGATCAGGCTGGCGCCGAAGTGCGAGGCATCCACCAGGCGATGGGGAATCAGGAAACCGATGTGTTGCAGGCGGGTATCGATTTCCGGGGTGGCGCCGGAAAACAGCAGCACCACACCGGAGAGGAACACCAGCACCGCGAGGATCGGAGCGGCCAGGCCGGATGCCACCCGCAGCGATTGGCGGGTCTGGAACAGGCGCTGGGCTTCGTTGATCAGCAGCAGGACGCAGGCCACCAGCATCGGCAGCACCACGTAGATCAATCGGTACAACAGCAGTGCCGCAGCCAGGGGCGCGGCACCGAGCTTGTCGGCGAAGGCCGCCAGCAGGATGGCTTCGAACACCCCGACGCCGCCGGGCACGTGGCTGAGCACACCTGCGGCCAGGGCCAGCAGGTACACCAGCAGGAAGGCGCCGAACGGCGGTGCTTCGGGCAGCAGCAGATAAAGCACTGTGGCGGCCGCAGCGACGTCCAGGGCGGTGATGATCAGTTGCAGGAAGGTCAGGCGGCGTCCGGGCAGGCGCAGGGTGCGGCGGCCGACGCGCACCAGCAGGTTGTCGCGCAGGGGCTGTTCCGGCAGGCGCCGGCGATAGATACCGACCGCCAGTACCGCGCCCAGCAGAAGAATAGCCAGGGCAATGCCGGCCAGCAGGCTTTCAGGCAGGCGCAGGGCCGCCGAGGCTGCCGGCAAGTTGCTCAGGGTGGCCAGGGCCGCCAGCGGTGGCAAGGCACAACCCAGAGAGAGGCTGGCAAACAGGGTCATGTGCGCGACGTCGGAGGCCCCCAGCCCGTGACGTGCGTACAGGCGATAACGTACCGATCCACCGGACAGCAGCGACAGACCAATGGCGTTGCCAATGGCGAAAGCGGTGAAGCCGCCCAGGGCCAGGGTGCGGCCGGGCAGGTTGACCCCGGCATAGCGGCTGGCGGACCACTCGTAGCCCAGCAGGATGATGAAGCCGACGATGGTCGCGCCCAGGGCGCCGAGCAGGGCCGGCTTGGGCACGTCGAGGATCGAGTCGTGCAGTGCGTAGAAGTCCAGCTCGCTGAGCAGGTGGCGACAGGCGATCAGGGCAATGGCGAACAGCAGCAGGGTCACGGCCAGGCCCAGCGGCTGGCGGTATTTGCTCAACAGGTCCAGCCAGCGCAAGCGAGTGACTGTAATGGGTTGAGTGGCGGTAGCAGTATCGGCGTCTTGTGAATCAGACATGTTGGCGCGCATCAATCACCTCGTGGATTGTGCGCGACAGGATGGGGGTATCCAGCCAAGTTACCAATCCCTGTAGAAAAAATAATTTCAAATATTAACGCGTCTCACCGTGGCCCGGCGAGCCTGCGCGATCAACGCAAGGTGGTTGCCCCGAGACAGAGCATAGCTTGCATGGTGAAGAGTCGACGCGCTGCTAAAGGTTCGCAACACATTGCCAGATCATTGTTGCGAAAGGACTTTTTCAACAGATACAAAAAAGGCCACTCTTTCGAGCAGCCTTTTTTGATGTTTGGTTGCGGGAGCCGGATTTGAACCGACGACCTTCGGGTTATGAGCCCGACGAGCTACCAGACTGCTCCATCCCGCGTCTGTGTGGCGGCATTCTACAGGCGAACGACCGAGTGTCAACCGTTAATGGTCCAATAGGTCAAATAAACGTCGAATGGCCAGTTCTGTCTCTTAAGTCATCGACAGCTAAAGAGTTTTGCCTGTGCCATGTTTGAGAGGGAGTAGTACAAAACAGGCACGCACAAAAAAGGCCACTCTTTCGAGTAGCCTTTTTTGATGTTTGGTTGCGGGAGCCGGATTTGAACCGACGACCTTCGGGTTATGAGCCCGACGAGCTACCAGACTGCTCCATCCCGCGTCTGTGTGGCCGAATTCTACAGAGCTGGCAGATCCTGTCAATCATTAAATTTTGAAAATTGCTTCCGGTTCAATCGCTTAGCTTCCTTGAAGGGGCTTTTCGGAAGGCTCGGGCCTAGCTAGAACGGGGCTTGCAGCTCTATTGAAGGTGTTGTTGTCATTGAGCAAATAAATTCAGCCGGGCCTGATGAAGATCAGCGCGAAGATGCAAGGTACTGGTGCTATATACAGGTGTCGGTAGATACTTGCCTTCTGCTTTCATTGCGACCTGTGCCTTCCATGATCTCTGCCTTTATATGATGCAGCGCAAAATCATCCACATTGACTGCGATTGCTTCTACGCCGCCATCGAAATGCGCGATGCCCCGCACCTGGCCAGCAAGCCGCTGGCGGTGGGCGGGTCTGCGGATCGACGGGGGGTGATTGCTACTTGCAATTATGAGGCGCGGGCCTATGGGGTGCGCTCGGCCATGTCCTCCCGGCACGCCCTGACCCTGTGCCCGGACCTGGTGATCGTCAAGCCGCGTATGGAAGCCTATCGGGAAGCCTCCAAAGAGATCCATACGATCTTTCGCGACTACACCGAACTGATCGAGCCCTTGTCGCTGGACGAGGCCTACCTGGATGTTTCCGAAAGCCCGAGCTTTGCCGGCAGCGCCACGCGTATCGCCCAGGACATTCGCCGTCGGGTTTCCAATCAGTTGCACATCACCGTGTCGGCCGGGGTGGCGCCGAACAAATTCCTGGCGAAGATCGCCAGTGACTGGAAAAAGCCCAACGGTCTGTTTGTGATCACCCCTGACCAGGTGGAGGATTTCGTCTCCGAGCTGCCAGTGAGCAAGCTGCACGGCGTGGGCAAGGTTACGGCGGACAAGCTGGGGCGCCTGGGCATTGTCGACTGCCTGCAATTGCGGGACTGGAGCAAGCTGGCGCTGGCGCGCGAGTTCGGCAGTTTTGGCGAGCGCCTGTGGAGCCTGGCCCGGGGCATCGATGAGCGGCCAGTGCAGAACGATAGCCGGCGGCAGTCGATCAGCGTGGAGAATACCTACGACGTGGACCTGCCGGATCTGGACAGTTGCCTGCAGAAATTGCCGGAACTGATGGAGACCCTGGCGGGGCGCATGGCGCGCATCGACAGCAGCTACCGGCCGGGCAAGCCTTTCGTCAAAGTGAAGTTTCATGATTTTACCCAGACCACCCTGGAGCAGGCGGGGGCGGGGCGTGACCTGGAGAGTTATCGGCAATTGCTGACCCAGGCCTTCAAACGCGGCGGCAAGCCGGTGCGCCTGCTGGGAATTGGCGTGCGTTTGCAGGATATGCGCGGCGCTCATGAACAGCTGGAGCTGTTCCGAGGGGGGGTGTAGGGGCTGGCCGGTTGCGATCCATCCGAGGCATCGCTTTCGCCGGCAAGCCGGCTCCTACAGGGGGTCAGTTGCTGCCGGGGTCGGCCACCAGGCGGCCGGCATTCTTGGTCAGGGACTTGAGGAACTCGTTCTGCAGCTCCGGATCGTTGCGGGTCAGCTCGATCAGGCTTTGCTCCAGTTCGCTGGCTTCTTCCTCCAGGCCTAGCTCCGACAGGCGCTTGACCCGGTGCACCCACTGGCTCACCTCATCATCTTCCAGGTCGTCATAGATCAGTGCATGGGCTTCCTGCAACTTGCTGCGCAGGCCGCTGCTGATGCTCAGGGAGGAGTCCGAATGCACTTCGTCCTGAGCGTCTTCGACACTGATCTGCAGCTTGCCGATGTGATTCAGGTCCTGCTCGGAAAACGGATTGTCCAGCAGGTTCAAGCGCAGCACGCCGTTGCGGTCGGTGCTCAGCTCGTAGGTCTGCTTGCCGGCCTTGACCTGCACCGGACGCTCGCTCCATGGCAGGCTCGAATACTCCAGGCGCTTGTCGCGCTGGACTTCATCGATGGCTGCCAGGTTCTGCTGGGCACGGCCATGGGACGGCATGTTCATGAACGGGTTGAGTCCGGACACGCCGTAGCTGATCCAGTCCTTGGTCACGCTGTCCGGCAGGTTGCCCAGGGCGAACACATTGACCACATTGGCCCCGACGCCCGCCACCAGTGCCACCGCGCCCAGCGGGATCTCGTAGATCTCGCGCCAGGGTTGGTAGGGCGTGTAGCGATCGTAGCGGCGGGTGACCTCGAACTCGGTGACTTCGAAGGTCTTCTGTTCGTGAATGCGCACTCGGCGTTGCGGCAGCTCAAGCACCTTAGGCTCACCGACATCGATCTGCAGGCTGTGATCGAGCAGTTTGCGCTCGACACGTTCCTCGTGTTCGCTGCGTTGCGACATCTGGTTGGCACAGCCGCTGACCAGCAGGGCGCCGCATAAAGCGGCGCCCCCGAGGCTTAAGGTGTTTCGCTTGAACATGACTTCTCTATCTGGTTTCAGCGACGGATACGGGCTTGAAGGAAGGACAGTACGTCGGCCACGGGCAGTGCTTGCGCCTCGGCTTCGGTACGGCTCTTGTATTCCAGGTTGCCTTCGGCGAGGCCGCGGTCGCTGACCACGATCCGGTGAGGAATGCCGATCAGCTCCATGTCCGCGAACTTGATGCCCGGGCTGGTCTTCTTGTCACGATCGTCCAGCAGCACTTCGAAGCCGGCAGCGGTGAGTTCCGAGTAGAGCTTGTCGGTGGCTTCGCGAACCTGCTCGGTTTCGTAGCGCAGTGGCACCAGGGCAATCTGGAACGGCGCCAGGGTGTCGCTCCAGATGATGCCGTTGGCATCGTTGTTCTGCTCGATGGCAGCAGCCACCACACGGGATACGCCAATGCCGTAGCAACCCATTTCCAGGGTCACCGGCTTGCCGTTTTCGCCCAGCACTTCGCACTTCATCGCCTTGCTGTACTTGTTGCCCAGCTGGAAGATGTGCCCGACTTCGATGCCGCGCTTGATTTCCAGGGTGCCCTTGCCGTCCGGGCTCGGGTCGCCGGCCACCACGTTACGCAGGTCGGCCACGGTCGGAACCGGCAGATCGCGTTCCCAGTTGACGCCGAAGTAGTGCTTGTCGTCGATGTTCGCACCGATACCGAAGTCGCTCATCAGCTCGACCGAGCGGTCGATGATGATCGGCAGCGGCAGGTTCAGCGGGCCGAGGGAACCGGCGCCGGCGCCAATGGCGTCACGCAGTTCGGCATCGGACGCCATGACCAGCGGGCTAGCAACGCCAGGCTGGTTGGCGGCCTTGATTTCGTTGAGTTCGTGGTCGCCACGGATGATCAGGGCAATCAGCTTGCCTGGCTCTTCGGCGTGGACGATCAGGGTCTTGATGGTCTTTTCAATCGGCAGATTGAATTTTTCCACCAGCGCGGCAATGGTCTTGGTGTCTGGCGTATCGACCAGGCGCAGTTCTTCGGCTGGCGCTGGGCGCGAGGTTTCGCGAGGCACGGCCTCGGCTTTCTCGATGTTCGCCGCGTAGTCGGAGCCGTTGCTGAAGACGATATCGTCTTCACCGGATTCGGCCAGCACGTGGAATTCGTGGGAGCCGGCGCCGCCGATGGAGCCGTTGTCCGCTTCAACCGGGCGGAACTTCAGGCCCAGGCGGGTGAAGACATTGCAATAAGCCTGGTGCATGCGGTCGTAGGTGACCTGCAAGGACGCCTGGTCGGCGTGGAAGGAGTAGGCGTCCTTCATGATGAACTCGCGGCCGCGCATCAGACCGAAGCGTGGGCGGATTTCATCGCGGAATTTGGTCTGGATCTGGTACAGGTTCAGCGGCAGCTGCTTGTAGCTGCTCAGCTCGTTGCGAGCCAGATCGGTGATCACTTCTTCGTGGGTCGGGCCGGCGCAGAAATCGCGACCGTGACGGTCTTTGAAGCGCAGCAGCTCCGGGCCGTATTCTTCCCAGCGACCGGATTCCTGCCACAGCTCAGCCGGCTGAGTGCTCGGCATCAACACTTCAAGCGCGCCCGCGGCGTTCATTTCTTCGCGAACGATGGCTTCAACCTTGCGCATCACCCGCAAGCCCATCGGCAGCCAGGTGTACAGGCCGGAAGCCAGTTTACGGATCATGCCGGCGCGCAGCATCAGCTGATGGCTGATCACGACCGCGTCGGAAGGCGTTTCTTTCTGTGTGGCGAGCAAATATTGACTGGTGCGCATGGTAGGCCGTTGTCGGTTGCTGAAGACTGGAAGTGACGGAGCATTGTACGGGCGAGTTCCGCTGGCGTACAGGATTGCGCTCGGAGGGGCCGGGGGCTACTGCGAAAAGTGCGCAACCCCCGGGATTTTCTAGGATTCTTCGCCGACTGCGGTGCTGTTGGCGGAGCTTTCGGGCTCGGGTTTCGGCCCGGCGCGGCGGCTCTCCTGGAACCAGTGAATGGCGATCAGGATCAGTGTCGGCACCCCGAGGATCGCGGTGATGAGAAAGAAGTCGTGATAGCCGAACTTTTCCACCATGACCCCGGAATAGCCGCCGATCAGGCGCGGCAGCAGCAGCATGATGGAACTGAGCAGGGCGTACTGGGTGGCGGAGAACTTGAGGTTGGTCAGGCTCGACAGGTAGGCGACGAAGGCTGAAGTGGCCATGCCTGAACTGAAGTTGTCCAGGGAAATGGTGACGATCAGCATCTTCAGGTTGGGGCCCATGTCGGCAAGCATGAGGAACAGCAGGTTGGTCCCGGCCGATGCAGCGCCGCCGATGAACAGGATCGGCAGGATGCCGAACCGCACGATCAGCAGGCCGCCCATGCCGGCGCCGAGCAGGGTCATGATCAGCCCGAAGATCTTGCTGACCCCGGCGATCTGGTCTTTGGTGAAACCCTGGTCGATGTAGAACACGTTGGCCATGACGCCCATGACCGTGTCCGACATGCGATAGGTGGCAATCAGCCCCAATAGCAGAAAGGCTTGCCAGCGATAGCGCAGGATGAAGTCGTTGACCGGCGTCAGCACCGGCGCCAGGCCCCGGCGGCCCATGGCCGAGAGGCACAGGGTGCTGAGGGTGATGTAGAGGATGGCCCGCAGGAAGGCGCGGTCTTCCAGCAGCAGGTCCAGCAGGCTGACGCCGTCGAAGATCACGCTGGCGAAGTCGGTGTTGTACAGCTGGGTAAAGGTGGCGGGGACGGAAACCAGTAGCACGATCAGCACGAATACCGAGATCAACTGGTGAGCGAAGCTGTAGCGCCCGGCGGACAGTTGGGTGCGCAGCGGCACCGCGGGTTCACGCATCAGCAAGGTGGTGATCAGGGCCGGGATCATCAGCACCCCGAACAGCACGTAGGTGCCGGTCCAGGCCGAGTGCTTGTAGCTGAAACCGGTGGAGCCGAAGCCTTCGGCGAAAAACAGTGCGCCGGCAGTGGCCAGCAGCACGGCAACCCGATAGCCGGACATGTAACTGGCGGCAAGGGCGGCCTGGCGGCTGTCGTCGGCGATTTCCAGGCGGTAGGCGTCGATGGCGATGTCCTGGGTGGCCGAGGCGAATGCCACGATCACCGCAATGGCAATCAGCCAGGAAAGGTGCTTTTGCGGGTCGCAGAAACCCATGCCGATCAGGCCGAGAATCACCAGGGTCTGCGCCAGCACCAGCCAGGAGCGACGTCGACCGAGCTTGCCCAGGAGGGGCAGGCGCCATTGGTCGAGCAAGGGCGACCATACCCACTTGAAGGCATAGGCCAGGCCGATCAGGCTGGCGTAACCGATGGTTTCACGGGCCACACCGGCCTCGCGCAACCACACCGAAAGAGTCGAGAACACCAGCATGTAAGGCATGCCGGCGGCGAAACCAAGCAGCAACAGCACGAGCGTCGAGGGGCTGGCATAGGCGGCAAGTGCGGCGCGCCAGGTTTTACGGGGCATGGGCTGAAGTCTGCCTCAGATTACGGAAACAAAGCGCGCACTCTAACCGCTGTGCTCCACCGGGCGCCAGCCATGGCGCTGAATATCCACGCGATTGTTCAGGATAGAGACACCTTCGCCACGTAGTCTGGCCCGCTGCTCGTCGCCCGAGGGACTGCCGGCCGGCAAGCTCAGGCGACCACCGGCGCCGAGCACTCGATGCCAGGGCAGGCTGGTGTCAGGGGGCAACTGGCTGAGGGTGCGCCCGACCCAGCGTGCCGCCCGCCCCAGGCCTGCCATCTCCGCCAGTTGGCCGTAGCTCACCACCCTGCCTTCGGGGACCTGGGCCAGGGTCAGGTACAGCGCCGTACGTCGGATCTGTGCAGGGCTTTGCGGCTCTTCGCTGTGTTCGGTCACATTCGCGGTTCCAGATAATAGAGGAGGGACGCTGGTCGGCTGTGGTGATCAAAGCCGGATGAGTATTGAACTCACTCTCAATACCCGGGTCAGTCCTGACTAAGGCTTGTTCAGCAGGAATAATGCCGTTTTTTTTCGCAAGATCGAGTCCTCTATTGCTTATGTTGCCTAGAACTTTGCTGTGTTTCGCGGTGCTCAGCGCCTCCATGCCTGTATTGGCCGATACCGTGTGGTTGAAGAACGGTGATCGCCTGAGTGGCAAGATCAAGGTGTTCGACGGCGGCAAGCTGTTGATCCAGACCGACTATGGCGGCGCCATCAATATTGACTGGAAGCAGGTCAAGACTCTGGAGAGCGACCAGGAGCTGCTGGTCAAGCAGGATGCCTACACCGGGGAGAAGGCCAAGTCGCTGCAGGCGGCGGACGAAGGCAAGGTGATCCTGGCCAACGGCGAGGCGCCCAAGACGGTGGAGCTGGCGAGCATCCAGCAGATCATGAAGCCCAAGCCGCTGGTGGAGGACATGGTCTGGAAAGGCAACGTCGATGTGGCCATGGACTACAAGCGCGCCGAAAAGAACACCGATGACTACGACATCGACTTCAAGACCTCGGCGCGTCACGGGGCCTGGCGCCACAATGCCCAGGGCGAATACAACCGTGAGTTCCAGGATCATGTGGTGACTACGGACAATTGGAGCGCCGAGTACGCTCTGGACCGTTTCATCACGGAAAAGTGGTTCTGGGAAGGGCGCCTGACCTACAAGCGGGACAAGGTCGAGGACCTGGCGCGGCAGCGGGTGGTGGGTACCGGCCCCGGCTACCAGTTCTGGGATGATGAGCTGGGTGCGTTCTCCCTGGGCTCGCTGCTCAACCGTACCGATTACGAGTACGCCGATGGCGGCAAGGACAACTTCTATTCCCTGGCGATGAAGTGGGACTACAACCGTTACCTGATCGGCAAGCGGGTGGAGTTCTTCACCAATGGCGAGGTGGGGCGGCCGCTTTCGGGGGTGGCCGACTATGCACTGGATGCCGAGATGGGGCTGCGCTACAAGGTCACCGACTGGGCTTCGTTGAACCTCAAGGCGGAAAAAGACCTGATCCGCGGTACCGAAGACAGCGATCTGGACAAGACCCGCTACACCGTGGGCTTTGGCGTGACCTGGTAACCCGGGACGCATGGGCGTCTTTTCAACGAGGGCGCCGACAAAAGTGACGGGCACAAAAAAGCCCCGCTGTTGAGGGCGGGGCTTTTTTACTGGATCAGTACAAGTTAG
Organism: Pseudomonas sp. NFPP25; assembly: GCF_900116505.1. Taxonomy (NCBI): domain Bacteria; kingdom Pseudomonadati; phylum Pseudomonadota; class Gammaproteobacteria; order Pseudomonadales; family Pseudomonadaceae; genus Pseudomonas; species Pseudomonas sp. NFPP25. The sequence continues at coordinate 586,650 of NZ_FPBG01000003.1, forward strand.
ATAACTTGAACTTCTTCAGCTTGCATGCCTTTCTGACCGCGGGTAGCGATGAAAGAAACCTGTTGGCCTTCTTTCAGGCTTTTGAAGCCGTCGGATTGGATAGCTTTGAAGTGTACGAACAGGTCGTCACCGGATTGTGGAGTGATGAAGCCGAAGCCTTTTTCATCGTTGAACCACTTAACGGTACCGGTTTGGCGATTAGACATGGTGTATCTCCTTGGACAAAGTTAACTGCGACTCAGGAAAAGCCCTGGCCGAGACTGAGTGCAAAGAGCAGGAAAAATTCTTGGAGATGGTTGGATCGAAATTCAACATCGTGTAGAGATTCTCAGTGACACAAGCAGCACAGTGGCGCCACCTTAACCCTTTTTCCTGAACGTGCCAATGGTCAGTGCGAAGGTTTCTCGGTTTTCGTGACTGACGGCGGGGCGCTCGTCGCCCAGCCCTTGAAAATCGTGGCGTGAGGCGAGAAAAACGTCCCAGACTTTGAACCCGACCTCGCGCCCCGGTAAGATGCCAGACCGTTTTTTTTCACCTCGCTATTTCAGGACACCCGCCATGAGCATCAAATCGGACAAGTGGATTCGCCGCATGGCGCAAGAGCACGGCATGATCGAGCCCTTCGTAGAGCGCCAGATGCGTGGCGAAGGCCAGGATCGGCTGATCTCCTTCGGGGTGTCGAGCTACGGCTACGACGTGCGTTGCGCCGACGAATTCAAGGTGTTCACCAACATCAATTCGGCCACTGTCGATCCGAAGAACTTCGATGAAAAGAGCTTCGTCGACATCAAGAGCGACGTCTGCATCATTCCGCCGAACTCCTTTGCCCTGGCACGCACCGTCGAGTACTTCCGCATTCCGCGCAACGTGCTGACCATCTGCCTGGGCAAGAGCACCTATGCCCGTTGCGGCATCATCGTCAACGTGACCCCGCTGGAACCCGAGTGGGAAGGCCACGTGACCCTGGAATTCTCCAACACCACCACCTTGCCGGCGAAGATCTACGCCAACGAAGGCGTGGCGCAGATGCTGTTCCTGGAGTCGGACGAAGAGTGCGAAGTGTCCTACAAGGACCGTGGCGGCAAATACCAGGGCCAGCGCGGCGTGACCCTGCCACGCACCTGAGCTCGTCTGTCTGACGAATAGCGGGAATTCCTGAGCCGGCAGGCACTCTATTGAAGGTACTGCCGGTACGCGCAAGGCGTACCCGGCACAGCTCAGGAGTGCCCTCATGAAGATAGATCCGCGAATCAGTGCCACCTTGGCCAGGCTGGAACCCAATCAGGTTGGCGTACTGGCCTGGACCCTGCTGGCGCATCCTCCCGTCAGCATGGCCGGTGGCATTCCCGGCCAGCCGGATCCCGATTCCCCGCAACCCCTTGAACCCACCGAGCCGGGCGAACCGACTCTGCCCGACGAGCCGCCTCCCGCGCCTGTCGCCTGAAGCCCGTACCGCGCCCGCCCGGCCCAGAGCCTGAACGGGCGCGGTACCGCTGTTACTTCAGGTTGCCGCTGAGAAACTGCTGCAAGCGCTCGCTTTTCGGGTTGCCCAGCACGTCCTCCGGAGCACCTTCTTCTTCCACCAGGCCCTTGTGCAGGAACAGCACCTGGCTGGACACCTTGCGCGCAAAACTCATCTCGTGGGTGACCATGATCATGGTCCGGCCCTCTTCGGCCAGGCCTTGGATCACCTTGAGTACCTCGCCTACCAGCTCCGGGTCCAGGGCCGAGGTGGGTTCGTCGAACAGCATGACCTCCGGCTCCATGGCCAGGGCCCGGGCGATGGCCACCCGTTGCTGCTGGCCGCCGGATAGAAACGCCGGGTACTGGCTGGCCACCCGTGCCGGCAGGCCGACCTTGTCCAGGTAACGCCGGGCGCGTTCCTCGGCCTCCCTGGTGCTGACCCCCAGCACCCGGCGGGGGGCCATGGTGATGTTTTCCAGCACGGTCATGTGGCTCCACAGGTTGAAGTGCTGGAACACCATCGCCAGGCGGGTGCGAATCCGCTGCAGCTCGGCCGGGTCGGCCACGTGCATGCCGTGGCGGTCGCTGACCATGCGGATCTGCTGGCCATCCAGGCTCATGGCGCCGTCATCCGGGGTTTCGAGAAAGTTGATGCAGCGCAGGAAGGTGCTCTTGCCCGAGCCGCTGGCGCCGATCAGGCTGATCACGTCGCCGGTCCTGGCCTTGAGGGAAACACCTTTGAGCACTTCATTGTCGCCATAGCATTTATGCAGGCCTTCAACGGTCAATTTGTACATGGGGGCGTGCATCCTCAAGGCGAAAGTAGGTAACCGCTGCGATAGGCCTCGCGACCGGCGACATGGGCGATCACCATGCCTGCGGTGGCCATGCGTCGCAGCGAGCGGGCGTACATGAGCCCGGCGTTGTTGCAATGGATGGGGGTGACCCGGTCGTGGATCGGGTCGATGATTTCGGCCACCAGTTGCCCGGCCTCCAGGTATTCCCCCGGCAGGGCGTTGAACACCAGCAGCCCGCCTACCGGGGTCGCCACCGGTTCGACGCCGGCCAGGGGCGTGGCCGGGAAGGGCAGTTCGGGCAGTGGCGGCGCTTCACCGGCGATGGCCCCAAGCCGGGTCAGGTAGTCGATCAGGGCCTGGCAGTCGAGGCTGGCCAGGCCGTGGTTGACGTCGCCCTGGCCGCGCAGCTCGACGGTCACCGCAAAGCTGCCTGTCGGGATGGCGAAACGCTCGCCGAAGCGCTGTTGCAGTTGCCACCACAGCAGGCTGAAGCATTCGTCGAACGACCAGGCCGCGGAGTCGGTGGCCAGCAGGCAGGCTTCGGCGCCCAGGTAGCGAGCCAGCGGCTCCACCCGGGGCCAGGCTTCGGGGGTGGTGTAGAGATGCGCCACAGCCTCGAAGTCGCAATGCAGGTCCAGCACCATGTCGGCATCGCAGGCCAGCCGTTGCAGGGTCAACTGCAGGGACTGCAGTTGGGTTTGCGGCCGCTGGCGCGCCAGGGCATCGATCAGGTGACGGCGGATCAGTTCAAGGTTGTGTTCAGGGTCGGCATTGAGCAGCCCTTCGATGGCATCGCCGACTTGTTCGCCCAGGTCGGCGAAGCCGCGGTTGAAGTTCTGCCCGCTTTCCAGCTGGTAGCGGCCCAGGGGCACATCCATCAGCACCTGTTCCAGGCCCACCGGATTGGCCACCGGCACCAGGACGATTTCCTGGCGCAGGCGACCGGCGGCTTCCAGCTCGGCCAGGTGTTGCTTGAGGTGCCAGGCCACCAGCATGCCGGGCAACTCGTCGGCGTGCAGGGAGGACTGGATATAGACCTTGCCGGCGGCCTGGGGCGGGCCGAAGTGAAAGCTGTGGACCTGACGCGCGGTGCCCGGCAGCGGGGCGAGCAGGTCGTGGATCTCGTGGCGCATTGACGGTTTTCCTGCAGCAAGTCCTAGTGGGTCGGCCCGAGGAAAGCCAGCCAGCGGCGTTCGGCGAGGCGGAACAGGCCCACCAGGGCGAAGGTCACGCACAGGTAGATGATGGCGGCGATGCCGAACGACTGAAATGTCAGGAAGGTCGCCGAGTTGGCGTCGCGGGCGATTTTCAGAATGTCGGGAATGGTCGCGGTGAAGGCCACGGTGGTGGAGTGCAGCATCAGGATCACTTCGTTGCTGTAGTAGGGCAGCGAGCGGCGCAGGGCCGAGGGCATGATCACATAGGCGTACAGCTTCCAGCCGCTCAGGCCATAGGCCTTGGCCGCTTCGACTTCGCCGTGGGCCATGCTGCGGATCGCCCCGGCGAAGATCTCCGTGGTGTAGGCGCAGGTGTTCAGGGCGAAGGCAAGGATGGTGCAGTTCATTGCATCGCGAAAGAACGCATCCAGGACTGGCTGTGCGCGAATCGCGGCGATGCTGTAGATCCCGGTGTAGCAGATCAGCAACTGGATATAGAGCGGTGTGCCACGAAACAGGTAGGTGTAGAACTGCACCGGCCAGCGGATGTAGCGCTTGGGCGAGACCCGGGCGATGGACAGCGGGATCGACACCAAAAAGCCGATGCAGATCGAGGCACTGAGCAGCCACATGGTCATGGCCAGGCCGGTCACGTGGTAGCCATCGCTATAAAGGAAGGGACGCCAGTATTCCTGCAGGAGTTCGATCATCGCACGGCCTCCCGGGCGCCGGCGGCGTAGCGCCGTTCAAGCCTGCGCAGGACAAAGTTGGAGGCACTGGTGATCAACAGGTAGATCAGCGCCGCCAGAACCAGGAAGTAGAAGAGTTGGTAGGTGCTCTTGCCGGCGTCCTGGGCAGCCTTGACCAGGTCGGCCAGGCCAATGATCGACACCAGGGCCGTGGCCTTGAGCATCACCATCCAGTTGTTGCCGATGCCCGGCAGGGCAAAGCGCATCATTTGCGGAAAGACCACGAAGCGAAAGCGCTGGCCGCGTTTCAGCCCATAGGCGGTGGCCGCTTCCACCTGGCCCCGGGGCACGGCAAGGATCGCCCCGCGAAAGGTTTCGGTGAAGTAGGCGCCATAGATGAAACCCAGGGTGATCACCCCGGCGCTGAAGGGGTTGATCTCGATGTAGTCCCACTCCATGAAATCGGTAAAGGAGGTCAACCAGGTTTGCAGGCTGTAGAAAATCAGCAGCATCAGGACCAGGTCCGGTACGCCGCGGATCAGGGTGGTGTAGAGCTGGGCCGGAACCCGCAGCAGGGCAACGCTGGACAATTTGGCGCTGGCGCCGATCAGCCCCAGTAAAACGCTGACCAGCAGCGACAACACCGACAACTTGATGGTCATCCAGGTACCTTCCAGCAGCAGAGGGCCGAAACCCTTCAGGCTGAGCGCGGAAAGCCCCAGGTTTTTTAGAAGTTCTTCGAGCATCGATCTGTGACCCGTAGCGATAAAAAAAGCGCCCATCGAGGATGGGCGCCGACAGGTTATTTACCGCTGTAGAGGTTCAGGTCACCGAAGTGTTTTTTCTGGATGGTGGCGTAGGTGCCATCATCGTGTAACGCTTTGATACCTTTATCCAGAAGCGCTTTCAGCTCTTTGTTACCTTTCGAGATACCCACTGCGGTCTTGGCCGGCAGCAGCGGGTCGTCCACCGGCTTGCTGATCTCATAGTCAGCGCCTTGCGGTGACTTGAGGAAGCCCAGTTCGGCCTGCAGCATGTCCTGGATCGAGGCATCGAGGCGCCCGGAAGTCAGGTCGGCATAGACCTGGTCCTGGTTCTGATAGGCCTGGGTCTTGACCCCGGCCTTGTCCAGCACGGCCTTGGCGTAGGCTTCCTGAATGGTGCCCTGCTCGTAGCCGACGGTCTTGCCCTTGAGCGAGGCGGTGTCTTCGCTCAGGCCCGAGCCTTTCTTGAACACGAATGCGGTGGGGCCGGAAAACAGTTCGTTGGAGAAGTCGATGACTTTCTCGCGAGCCGGGGTGACGGTCATGGACGAGATCACACCGTCGAATTTATTGGCCTTGAGGCCTGGAATCATGCCGTCGAAGTCACTTTCGACCCACTTGCACTTGACCTTCAGCTCGGCACAGATGGCATTGCCCAGGTCGATGTCGAAACCCACCAGGCTGCCGTCGGCGGCCTTGGATTCGAAGGGGGCGTAGGAAGGGTCGACGCCGAAGCGCAGTTCCTTGTATTCCTTGGCCAGCGCGGAGCCGGCGGCCATGCAGAGAGCCAATGCAGAAAGGGTCAGCAATGCTTTTTTCATTATTCAATCCCTAAGAACCAATATGAGCGCTTGTGGCGCATGAGTACTGTTACTGGACCGCATAAGACTTAATGAAAGTAGCAATTTCCGAACCAGAGTCCCGAACAGGTGTTTTAAAAGCGCTGGAAAGCAGCGACATGAGGGAACCCGTGCGCTGAGATGGGGCGTGATTTTTGGCAGGCGCCAATAAGGTGCGAAGGGGTGGGCAATCTACGATGGGCGAACTGACAGGGCTGCCAGTGCCAAGCGCGGTTGAGGGCGCCGGTGAGCTGTTCGTTTTGGAGCAGGCCCGCTTGCACAGGACGTGCAAGCGGGTGGGGGAAGGTTACTTGCCTGGAACCAGGGTCAGGCGGGTCTTGCCGTAGCTGCGCTCGAAGTTCTGCGGTTGCATCGGCAGGCTCAGGTACTGGGCCTTGAGCCAGCCGTCGATGCCGTTGGCATAGTTGGGGCTCACCGGGTTGCCGGACTGGCCGCTGCTGTTGAGGCCCATCAAGGGTTCGCTGAGGCTGAAATCCACGATCAAGCGCAGGGCCGGTGTATCGGTGATGGCAAAATCCTGCCCCCAACGGTACGCGGCGCTGTTGATGGTGTTGTGGTCGCCCCCGGCCTGAAGCGGGCCACGGATCTGCCGGCCACTGGCGTTGGTCCACTGGTAGCTGTGCAGCTTGCCCCATTGCCAGGCCTTGCGGTCGGCGCCCAGCAGTTGCTCGCCGGAGCTGATGGCGGCTGCCAGGCTACGGGCGAGGATGGCTGGCTTGTCTTCCTTTTGCGCGGTGCGCGAATCGTCCCAGAACGGGCTGTCTTCCTGGCCCAGCAGGTGGTCGGCCTGGGCCGAGTAGGAAAGGTTGCCGTTGGCGACGAAGGCTTGCCAGGCGTCACTGGACTCGGGGCCGAGCTTGTCGAGGAAGATCTGCTTGGCGCTCTCCTGCAGGAACAATTCGTACAACGCCGCGTCGGCCGAGCCGGCGCTGACCTTGCCGTCGAACGCCAGCAAGCGGCTATAGGCTTCCCTGGCCTTGGCGCGTTCGGTATCGGGCAAGGCCTCGATGGCCTGCTTCAGCGGCTGGGCCATGCCCGGAGCTTCGAACATCTTTTTCAGTTTGGCGGCGAACAGCGTGCTTTGGTCGTACTGCAGGGCGATCAGGCTGCGGTTGTCCTGCTTGCCGCTGGAGGCCAGACCGGCCATGCGCTCGGCCCGTTCCGGGGCGTGCCAGGAATTGGACAGCTGCATGCCGTAGCCCCGCGAGATCACTCGCTGGTTGGCGGTGGCGATCCAGCCCTGGGGCGGGTCCTGGTCGTAGGGGTGGAGCATCGGGTCGGCGTAGCCGTCCCAGTCGTAACGGCCATCCCAACCCGGTGAAGGCAGCAAGCCTTCGCCTTCGCGGCGGTTGGGGAAGCGCCCGGTGACTTGCCAGCCGATGTTGCTGGCGTCGGCAAACACCATGTTCAGGGCGATGGCGCGGATTTCCCGACTGGCATCCGAGGCCTTCTCGACGTTCTGCGCCCGGGACAGGTCGAAGAAGGCGTCCAGGGTCTTGTCGTCCTTGAGCTCCGGCGTCTGCAGGGCCAGGCCGAAACCGTTACCGAGCGCTGCCCCCAGGGCGCTGTTGAGCAGCGGGCCATGGCGGGTTTCGTACACGGCTTCGCGAATCGGCCGTTGGCCTTTGACGAAATAGGTTTCGTTGCGCACGGTCACCGGCTGCCATTTGCCGTTGTTCTGGTAGTACAGGGCGTTGCCCTGGCGCTTGAGCTTTTCCAGGAACAGGTCCTGGTTGTCTCCCTCCACCGAGCTCATGCTCCAGGCCACCTTGCCGTTGAAGCCCTGGAGAATCGCCGGCAGGCCAGCGATGGACGCGCCAGCGGCCTGGTATTTAGGCGCGCGGATCTGGGTGTAGTACCAGGCTTGCAGGTGGCTGTCGGCGGCCAGCAGGCTGCGGCCGGTGCGGCTGCGCTGTGGGGCGATGGCCAGGTTACTGCCGCCGCGGGTGCCCAGGCTGTTGAGCTGGGCCAGACGGTTAATGGCGCGGCTGACTTCGTTCAGGCCCGGCACAGTGAGATTCAGGCCCTTGAGCTTGTCCGCTTCGGCCAGGGGCAGGGGTTCATCGGGATAGCTCGGAGTCAGCCACGGCAGTTTGTCGCTGCCGACTTTCTGCGCCAGCACCAGGGCGTTGATCTCTTCTTGCAGGTTGGCGGACTGGCCGAAGTTCAGCAGGCAGAAGATCAGCGCCGAATCCTCGGCTTTCCAGTATTCGGGGGTGTAGCCCTGGGCTGCCAGGTCCGGCGGCAGCTTGTCGCGATAGCGGAACAGGTAGGCGTTGACGCCCCGGGCATAGACCTCGAAGAAGCGCTTGATCCGTGGCGACGAAGCCTTGTACAGCTCATCGGCGCTTTTCTTCAGGTTGATCGCGCGCATCAGGCGGTCCACTTCCAGTGCGTCGGCACCGGACATTTCGGCCAGGCGGCCTTGTGCCAGCAGGCGCAGGGTCACCATCTGGCCAATGCGGTCGCTGGCGTGCACATAGCCCAGGGTGAACAGGGCGTCATGGAAGCTGCTGCTTTCGATCAGCGGTACGCCGACCGCGTTGCGCCGCACGGAAACGTTCTGTGCCAGGCCCTTGAGCGGTTGCACGCCAGAGGTGGGGGGCAGGGTGTCTTGAGTATTCCAGGACTGGCAACCGGCCAGGCTCAGAGCACTGGCCACTGCCGCGGCAACGCCGAACCGGGGAAGAAAATGTGAGAAGGCTGGCGAGGCCATGGCAAAGCTCCTGCGGGGGGTAGCGTCGATAAAGGCGCTACGTTAGTGAGCAGGCGAGTGCCGCGCAAGCGGGGGCAGGAGGTATTTCTCGACGACGCTGCAAATAGCGATCGCCGGCGCGTCAGCGCCTGGCAAAACCCGTAGGAGCCGGCTTGCCGGCGAAGAGGCCTTCTGGCCTTGGCTGGCCCTTGCGGGCACCGTGACTGGCAAGCCAGCTCCTGCAGGCACAAGGTTCAGGAGGCGGGATTGACCTGCTCTACCAGGGCATAGGCCCGCTCGGTAGCCGGTCGGGCCTGGATGCTGTTGAACCAGCGCTGCAGATTTGGGAAGTCCTCGAGTTTCTGGCTCTGCTTCTTATAGGAAGCGATCCAGGGATAGATCGCCATGTCGGCAATGCTGTAGTCGCTGCCGGCGACAAACTTGCGGTCCGCCAGGCGCCGATCGAGCACGCCGTACAGGCGCGCGGTTTCATCCACATAACGTTTGATGGCGTAGGGGATCTTTTCCGGGGCGAACTGGCTGAAGTGATGATTTTGCCCAGCCATCGGCCCCAGCCCGCCCATCTGCCAGAACAGCCATTGCAGGGCTTCCTGGCGCCCGCGCAGGTCCTGGGGCAGGAACTGGCCGGTCTTTTCCGCGAGGTACAACAGGATCGCCCCGGACTCGAACAGCGACAGTGGCTGGCCGCCATCGGCGGGTTGGTGGTCAACGATCGCCGGAATGCGGTTGTTGGGCGCGATCTTCAGGAATTCGGGCTTGAATTGCTCACCCAGGCCGATGTTCACCGGGTACAGGGTGTAGGGCAGGCCGGCTTCTTCCAGGAACAGGGAGATCTTGTGGCCGTTGGGGGTGGTCCAGTAATACAGGTCGATCATGGAACGCTCCAATTGGGATGTATCTGTGCTTAAGGACAGCAAACTCCGGCATTAGGTCGTCCTGTCTGCATTCGATGGCTTGCCTGAACAGCTAAGTGATGCTCAAGTGCGGCAAATTCAATGACCTCCACAGAGAAAAACATGCCCCTTCCGGCCAGCACCGCACTGATGCTCATCGACCAGCAGCAAGGCATCCTTCAGCCTCGGCTTGGCCCGCGCAACAACCCCGAGGCGCAGGTGCGGATGCTCGAGCTGCTGGCCCACTGGCGCGCCCGCGGCTGGCCGGTGATCCATGTGCAACACCTGTCGCGTTCGCCGGATTCGGTGTTCTGGCCCGGGCAGTCGGGGGTGGAGTTTCAACCGTGCTTTGAGCCCCGGGACGGGGAATGGCGGGTTCAGAAGCAGGTGCCGGATGCGTTTTGCGCCAATTCGCTGGAAGCGGATTTGCGGCGCGAGGGGATTGCCGGGTTGGTGATTGTCGGTGTTGCCACCAACAACTCTGTGGAGTCGACGGCGCGTACGGCTGGTAACCTGGGCTTTGCCGTGTGGGTGGTGGCCGACGCCTGCTACACCTTCGACAAGCCCGACTTCAACGGTCGGGCCCGTAGTGCCGAGGAGGTGCATGCCATGTCGCTGGCCAATCTGGATGGCGAGTACGCCACCGTCCTGGACCTGGCGCAGTTGCTGGCCCAGGAGGCCGGGCGCAGCTGAAGGCGCAAGTGCTAAGGCAGGCCCCGCCCGCGCTCAGGTCAGGCGCCGTGGCACTTCTTGAATTTCTTGCTGCTGCCGCATGGGCAAGGGTCGTTGCGGCCAACGTCTTTCAGTGCGTTGCGTACCGGCTCCTGGTGGGCGTGGTTGCAGTGCGGGCCGTGAACATGGCCATGGTCGTGATCGTGATCGTGATGGTCATGATCGTGGTTGCAGTCAGGGCCATGGACATGAGGTTGCTGGGTCATTGCGGGTTACTCCGGGATAAAATCGCCGGGAATTATCACGCCATTGCGCTTCAGGTGCACGTCCTGGCCGATGAATAATCCGATTTCCAGTTCCCCTTCGAGGCGGTAGGGGATAGGTCGCTCGGGCTTGCGCAGCAATTTCACCACATCGCGGATCTGCGGCCACAGGTTGGTCCGCACCGGCACCTTGAAGAAGCGGCTGCTGTGGGGCGTGACGGTGAACCAGTGTTCGTGCTCGCCTTCGCTGAGCAGGAAGCGCTCCAGGTAGACCTTGTAGGTCAGGCGACGCACGGTCAGGTCGCTGTCGTTGGGGTTATCCACCCGCAGGTGCAGGGTGAAGCGTTGTTCCAGCAGGTTGGCCTTGACCACCTCGACCTTGACCAGATGCACCGTCGGGTCGACGGACTCATCGCTGAACCAGGAGGCACAACCCGTCAGGCCCAGCGCGCCGAGCAGGCACAAGGTTCGTAACGCACGCAGCTCACCGATCATTGCAAGACTCCCTCTGGATGCCGGTGCCCATCCTGGGCCCGGGTTGGTAGCGGCCGGTCGCGGCTCAGCGGCTGAAATAGCTGGCGCAGCACTTCTTGAACTTGTGCCCGCTGCCACAGGGGCAGGCGTCGTTGCGGCCGGATTTGAGGGGAACCGTGGGGTCGATGAAATACCAGCGTCCCTGGTTCTGCACGAAGGATGAGCGTTCGCGGTGGCTATGCTCGCCCTGGCTGTCGTGCCAGCGGGCAGTAAAGGTGACAAAGGCATGCTCGGGCTGGCCGCCGAAGACTTCCGAGCTTTCGACCTGCAACCCCAGCCAGGTGCTTTGGGCGCTCCAGTCGCTGATGGACTGGCGATCCAGGCCCGCCTGTTGCGCCGGCAGGGTGGTGGCCAGCAGGTAATCCACCTGCCCCAGCACATAGGCGCTGTAGCGCGAACGCATCAGGGCTTCCGCGCAGGGCGCCGGATGACCGGCATGGTAGTGGCCGCAGCAGGCATCCAGCAGGTTGCCGCTGCCGCAGGGACAAATCGAGGCACTCATTGTGTTACCACCAATACTTTCCAAAGTTTTCCGGGTTTGCCCAGAATCGTGAATTGAGCCAATCGGGCACTTGCTTGTATTCAAGCAGATCGTAGGTGAACAGGGTCAGGACCTGTTCATCGCGCTGAAAGCGTTCGCTGGCCTGCAACGCCAGGGAATAGAAGTCGGTTTCCTGCCAGCCGCAGGCACACAGGTCGGCCAGCACGGCGATCCGGCTGGCATTGAGGTTGCGAATGCCCCCAAGCAGGTTCAGGCCGTCGCGCTTGGGCAAGTGCTCCAGGCAATCCACGGCCAGGGCCAGGTCGAAACGCCGCGCTGCCAGTTCCGCAGGCAGAGGGCCGGGTGCCGCCTGGGCCACTTGGGTCGTGGGGTGGGCCTCCTTGAAGGCAGCCAGGGCGGGGAAGTCGCTGGCACCGATCAGCAGCAGCTGTTGTGGTGCGTAGCGATCCAGCAAAGCCGCCAGGGCCTGCTGCGGGGTACGGTTGGAAATGCCGGCGCTCATCTTAGCTCCTCGGTCAGAACGCTAAAGACTAGCGTGCCGGCATCTGCGGGCCTAGAGCGGTTCACCACTAAATCGGCGAACCTCCCGTGTTTACGGGGCGAAACCGGTGATAGCCAGGTGCTGGCGCAGATGAAATGCGCGGTCTTTACTCCGTGAATCGGCCTTGAGCCGATCCCTCAGGAGAAATCAGATGAGCATCATTCGGACGGCAGTACCCCTGGTTCTGTTAACCAGTGTGTTGACTGGTTGTGCAGGTTTGCAGAAAACCGACTGGCCGATCTGCGCCGCGGTAGGTGGCGTCACGGGCGCGGCGCTGGGCGCCACCGAAAGCTCCTCGTGGGCGGGCGGCGGCGCACTGGTGGTCGGTGGCCTGGCGGGTGCGTACTGCTGGGTAAAAGGTGATGGCGACGAGGACGGCGATGGCGTGCCGGACAGCCGCGACAAGTGCCCCCACACATCCAGAGGCGTCCAGGTCGATGCCAACGGCTGCCCACCACCGCCACCGGTGGTAGAAGAGGTGGTAGTGGTCAAGGAAGAAACCATTGTCATTCGTGATGTGCACTTCCATTTCGACTCGGCCAAGCTGACCGATGCCGACAAAACCAAGCTCAACACCATCGTCACCCGACTGAAACAGGAGGCGTCGAGTGCCCAACTGCGAGTGACCGGCCATACCGACAGCGTCGGCAGCGATGCCTACAACCAGAAACTCTCGGACAAGCGCGCCCACTCGGTCGTGGAGTACCTGATCAGCAACGGCATTCCCCGCAGCAGCTTCGTCTCGGTAACCGGCGCCGGTGAAAGCAAGCCAGTGGCGGATAACAAGACCGCCGAAGGCCGGGCGATGAACCGTCGTACGGAAATCCAGATCAACCGCTGAAACCCCAGGGCCGTGCGGCGACGAGCCGCACGTGGCCGCCTCTGCTCCTGTGCCAGGACCATGCTGATGGCGCAGGAGCCTTTGATCCCGGTGTCTTCTCGGCGATGGGCTCAGCCTGTCTGTAACGGGCGATCCTCGTCGATCCGGTGGCTAAACAGCCACTTCGTGAAGAATTTTCATTCCCCTCTGGCTTACCCCCGGGATAACTCGTTACTGTGCGCGCAAAGAATAATTCACGAGGGGAGCGTATGAAGGTTTTATGGGGGCTGGGGAAGTTTCTGACCTTGGTTTTCTGGTTGGTGGTGTTGATCAACCTGGCCAGGCCGTTGATCAACCCGCTGCATCTTCTAGTGAATCTGGCGGGCAGCCTGTTGCTGCTGACCCATTTGCTGGAACTGCTGCTGTTCAACGGCAGCCTCAAGGATCGGCCACATCCCTGGCGTGACCGGCTGTACATCCTGCTGGTGGGGATCTTCCACCTGCAGACTCTTCCTGCTCCTGTCGTTGTCGAGGCCGACCATGCGTAAGCTCTGCCTGCTGGCTCTTTTCTGCAGCCCCCTGGCCATGGCCCAGGTGGTCAAGGTCGAAACCAACTCCCTGATGCGTCTGCCCAATACCGCCAGCACTCTGCAACTGGAGCGGCTGGAAGTGGCGGACTATGGCACCTTGCTAATCCCCGCCAATGTCACCGAACTCAAGGTGGACGAACTGCGGCTGGGGCATGAGGCGCGGATCGCCATCGTCCCTACCGAACAGAGCCTGCACTTGACTGTCCGCCGTGCGGAGCTGGAAGCGGGCAGCCAGATCACTTCCCGCGGCGCGCCGGGTACCTACCTGAAGGCCGCCAAGCCGGGGCGCAACCTGAACCTGCGCATCGAGTCGTTGCAGGCCGAGACGCTGTCCGTGGACGCCCGGGGCGGTGCTGGTGCGCCGGGTTATGTCGGTCTGGATGGCGCCAATGGCCAGGAACCGGGCTGCACCTGGGGCAGCGCGGGGCGTGGGGCTGACGGTGACAATGGCGGCGATGGCCGTCCTGGTGCGGCAGGCGCCCAGGTCCGGGTGGAACTGCCGCGAGACTTCCCCAGCGAGCAGATCAAGGTCTGGGTCGATGGTGGCGCAGGCGGGCTGGCCGGTGCCGGTGGCAAGCCGGGTGCGGGCGGCAAGTCCAAGGGGTGCCTGGTGTACCGCACCGACGGTGGCAAGAGCGGACGGCCCGGCGCCCAGGGTCAGCCCGGCCCGGCCGGCGAGCCTGGCGCGCTGACGGTGCAGCGCCTGTAACGTAACGTTTGCGTTGAACCTTGCCCGGCCGCACGCTTCTGTAGCGGGCGGCCTGTTTTCAGAAGGTCGGCCGGGCCGCCGCCAGGGCGACCAGCACCAGGCCGATGATCAGGTTGCTGCCCACCAACCGGCGAATCTTGCCCAGCGCCGCGGCACCAGCGGGCCAATCCTCGGCCGCTACTGCCTTGCGCAGCTCCGGCAACTGCAGGGACTGGATGCGGATGAACAGGGCGGTCATTACCAGGTACAGGCCCATCATGATCTGCACATACTTGGGCGCGGTTTCAAAGCCGCTGAAGCGCAAATGCAGCAGGCCGATACCGCTGATCGGCAACAGCACCACGGCGATCCACACCCAGACGAAAAAACGCGGAAACACTTGCGCCCACAACTTCAGCCGCGCCGGCCCCTCCAGGGCCACCATGGCCGCCGGGCGCAGGACCATCCAGGCGAAGAACATGCCGCCGACCCAGACCAGGGCGGCCAGGACATGCAGGGTGTAGGCAAGGGCGAAAGGGGTCATTCGGGTACTCCGTTCTGCGCGGGATGAATTAGCGGGGTATGATAGCGGCCGATTCGAACCACTGAAAATTTATCCAGCGTTTTGTGCGCCCGAAAAACCATGATCAGCAACGAACTCAAAACCACGATCCAGGGCGCCTACTCGCGTTTTCTCGAAGCCAAGAGCCTCAAGCCGCGTTACGGCCAGCGCCTGATGATCGCCGAAGTGGCCAAGGTCCTGGGTGATATCGACACCGACGACGAAGGCCGGCGCAGTGGCGACCCGGCGGTGGTCGCCGTGGAAGCCGGCACCGGTACCGGCAAGACCGTGGCCTACAGCCTGGCGGCAATTCCCACGGCCAAGGCCGCCGGCAAGCGCCTGGTGATCGCTACCGCCACCGTCGCCCTGCAGGAGCAGATCGTCTACAAGGACCTGCCCGACCTGATGCGCAACAGCGGGCTGAACTTCAGCTTCTCCCTGGCCAAGGGCCGCGGTCGCTACATGTGCCTGTCCAAGCTCGACATGCTGCTCCAGGAAGGCCACGCCCAGACCGCCACGGCCCAGCTGTTCGAGGAAGAAGGCTTCAAGATCGAAGTGGATGAAGCCAGCCAGAAGCTGTTCACCAGCATGATCGAAAAACTCGCCGGCAATAAATGGGACGGCGACCGCGACAGCTGGCCCACGGCCCTGGAAGACGCCGACTGGGCGCGCCTGACCACCGACCACAGCCAGTGCACCAACCGCCATTGCCCGAACTTCGGCCAGTGCGCCTTCTACAAGGCTCGTGAAGGCATGGGCAAGGTCGATGTGATTGTCACCAACCACGACATGGTCCTGGCCGACCTGGCACTGGGCGGCGGCGCCGTGCTGCCGGACCCGCGCGACACTCTCTATGTGTTCGACGAAGGTCACCACCTGCCGGACAAGGCCATTGGCCACTTCGCCCATTACACCCGCCTGCGCTCCACTGCCGACTGGCTGGAGCAGACCGCCAAGAACCTCACCAAGCTGCTGGCCCAGCATCCGTTGCCGGGTGATCTGGGGCGCCTGATCGAGCAGGTGCCGGAGCTGGCGCGGGAGATCAAGACCCAGCAGCAGTTCATGTTCACCGCCTGCGAGCAGATCGCCGATTTCCGCACCGGCGAAGACATGGAAGGCCGCGAGCGGCCACGCCACCGTTTTGTCGGCGGGCTGATCCCCGAGCATATGCGCGAGATGGGCCTTGAGTTGAAAAAGGGCTTTTCCCGTCTCACCGACCTGTTCACCCGCCTGACCGAGTTGCTCAAGGAAGGCATGGATGGCGAGGTCAACATCGGTATCGCCAGCAACCAGGCCGAAGAGTGGTACCCGCTGTTCGGCAGCCTGCTGGCCCGTGCCTCGGGCAACTGGGAACTGTGGACCGCGTTCACCGTCGAGGACCCGGAAGACAATCCGCCCATGGCCCGCTGGCTGACCCTGGCCGAAAGCGGCTCGCTGTTCGACATCGAGGTCAACGCCAGCCCGATCCTCGCTGCGGAAATGCTCCGGCGCAATCTGTGGAACGTGGCCTACGGTGCCCTGGTTACGTCGGCGACCCTGACTGCCCTGGGCACTTTCGACCGTTTCCGCATGCGTGCCGGCCTGCCGAAAAAGGCCGTGACCGCCGTGGTGCCGAGCCCTTTCCACCATGCCGATGCCGGGGTGCTGCGGGTACCCGACCTGCGGGCCGACCCGCGGGACGCGCCGGCGCATACCGCGGCGATCATCCGCGACCTGCCGGAACTGGTGGAGGGCTCGCGGGGCACCCTGGTGCTGTTCTCCTCGCGCAAGCAGATGCAGGACGTGTTCGACGGCCTGGACCGGGACTGGCGCAAGCAGGTGTTCATCCAGGGCAACCTGTCCAAGCAGGAAACCCTGAACAAGCACAAGGCGCGGGTCGACGGTGGCGATTCCAGCGTGCTGTTCGGCCTGGCGAGTTTCGCCGAAGGGGTGGACTTGCCCGGGGCCTACTGCGAACACGTGGTGATCGCCAAGATCCCGTTCTCGGTGCCGGATGACCCGGTGGAGGCGGCGCTGGCGGAGTGGATCGAAGCCCGTGGTGGCAACCCGTTCATGGAAATCTCGGTACCGGATGCATCCCTCAAGCTGGTCCAGGCCTGCGGTCGCCTGCTGCGCACCGAACAGGACCGCGGCACCATCACTCTGCTGGACCGCCGTCTGGTCACCCAGCGCTATGGCAAGGCTATCCTCAATGCCTTGCCGCCGTTTCGCCGAGAAATATCTTAAGCACGGCCCGCATATTTGCGTGCCGTGCTGTCTATTTCATGTCACCGCTTCAGCACCGGCCGTTCATCGGTCTTTAGGGAGAGCCAGGTTCATATGATTCGCCGTTCGTTGCCCGCTGTATTTGCCCTGTTGTTTGCCGCGCCCGTCTGGGCGGCCCCTGCCGGACAACAGACGCTGTTCAACTTTGTCCGACCTGCTGCTGTGGTGCAGGTGGCGACACAGGATGCCAGCCTGCCGCAATCCAACGCAGAGCAAACGGCCGAAGGCGAAGTGCTGCGGCGCATCATCTTCAACCCCACGAGCCGGCCGAGCCTGAGCCTGGCGCCCCAGAGCGGGGCCTGGGACTGGTCGCAGTCGGGAATGATGAGCCTGCGTATCCAGAGCGCGATGAACTGGGCCCTGACCCTCTACGTGACCATCCAGAGCAATGACGGCAAGACCCTGGTCAGCCGCGTCGACCTGCCGGCCGGCCCGGCGCAGACCCTGCTGGTGCCGCTGGTGGCCAGCAGTCCGCTGAGCCAGGGCATGAAGGCCGCGCCACCGATGCCGATGACCCTGGACGGCCAGCGCATCCTGCTGGCCAGCAGTGAAGGGCAACTGGACCGCAGCCAGGTGGTGTCGGTGACCTTGTCCATGGACAACCCCAAGGCGGCCCAGAGCATTCTGCTGGAGCGTTTCGGCGTGCAGGACGGCGAGGGGGTGATCAAGGCGGTCTACGGTTCCCTGGTGGATGCCTACGGTCAATCGACCCGGGCCCGCTGGCCGGAAAAGATCACCAGTGACGATCAGCTCAAGGCGGCCGACGCCAAGGAGCAACAACAGCTCCAGGGCTGGCTGGAGGAGCGCGAGAAGGCTTCGCTGGACAGCTACGGTGGCTGGAACAAGGGGCCGAGCTTCAAGGCCAGCGGTTTCTTTCGCACGGAAAAACGAGATGGCCGCTGGTTCCTCGTGACCCCGCAGGGGCATCCGTTCTATTCCCTGGGGGTCAATACTGTGGCGCCCGACAACAACCAGACCTATGTCGCGGGCCGGGAATGGATGTTCGGTGCCTTGCCCAAGGACGACGAACCCCTGGCGGCGTATTACGGTGAAGGCGACAACCGTGGCGGCAATGGCGCCGACCAGGGCCGTGGCTATGGTTCAGGGCGCTGGTATGACTTCTATCAGGCCAACCTGCAACGGACCTACGGCAAGCCCTGCACCGCGGACAGTGCCACTGCGCAGCAGGCGCCGGCCGACACCTCGCCGGCGCCCCAGGCAACTCCTTGCGTGGCACCGGCCTTCGACCAGAAACGCTGGGTTGGCCACACCCTGGACCGCTTGCAGGCCTGGGGCTTCAATACCATCGGCAACTGGAGCGCTCCGGCCCTGGGGCTGGCCGACCGGGTGCCTTACACCTTGCCGCTGTCGATCGTGGGTGATTACGCCAGCATCAGCACCGGCAGTGACTGGTGGGGCGGCATGCCGGATCCTTTCGACCCGCGCTTTGCCATGGCCACCGAACGTGCCGTGGCCATTGCCGCCCGCGACCATCGGGACGACCCCTGGCTGATCGGCTACTTTGCCGACAACGAATTGGCCTGGGCCGGCCCCGGCGACGATGCCAAATCCCGCTATGCCCTGGCCTACGGCACCCTGCGCCTGACCACCGACGTACCGGCCAAGCGCGCGTTTCTCAAGCAACTGCGGGACAAGTACCGCAACCAGGCCGGGCTGTCGAAAGCCTGGGGCATCGACCTGCCGGCCTGGGAGTTGATGGAAGACCCGGGGTTCGTGCCGCCGTTGCCGAGCCCGGAGCACCCGGAGATCGAGGCCGACTTCAAGTATTTCCAGAAGGTCTTCGCCGATACCTACTTCAAGACCATCTCCGACTCGCTGAAATGGCACGCCCCCAACCACCTGCTGCTGGGCGGGCGGTTTGCCGTGAGCAACCCTGAGGCCGTGGCTTCCTGCGCCCAGTACTGCGATGTCTTGAGCTTCAACATGTACACCCTCAAGCCCCAGGACGGTCAAGACTTTGCCTACCTGCGCAGCCTCGACAAGCCGGTACTGGTGACCGAGTTCAACTTCGGTTCCCGGGATCGCGGTCCGTTCTGGGGCGGTGTGACCGAGCTGGCCCGGGAAGAGGACCGTGGCCCGGCCTATGCCAACTTCCTCAAGCAGGCGGTCAGCGAGCCGTCGATTGTCGGCGTGCACTGGTTCCAGTACCTGGACCAGCCGGTGACCGGGCGCTTGCTGGACGGTGAAAACGGCCATTTCGGCCTGGTGGGCATCACCGATGTGCCGTTCCAGGGCTTTGTCGACAGCGTGCGCAAGAGCAACCTGCAGGCCATTGATCAGTTGGGCAAGGCCGCGGAGCAGGCTCGGGTCGAGGCGGAGCAGGCCGTGGCTGGTGAGCATGGGGGCGATGGTGCTGACAAAGGCCGCGCCGGCAAGGGCCCGGGCGGGCACGCCGGAGGCCATGCCGGCAACGGTCATTGACGTTCACAAGGCCTGAGCGGCTTTCCGGGAAACCCCGGGCAGCCCTCTGAAACGAGGGTTTGCCGGTGATAGCCGGCAGCTCGCCGGCTGTTCCCAAATGCCTTCGGGGCTGGAACAATGCGCGCCACGTTGTCGAGCATTGTTGCAGGGGGAGTCAGGGGTGCAGATTCAAGGTCATTACGAGCTTAAATTCGAAGCGGTACGCGAGGCGTTCGCCGCCCTGTTCGAGGACTCCCAGGAGCGCGGCGCGGCGCTGTGCATCCAGGTCGGCGGGGAAACCGTCATCGACCTGTGGGCCGGTACCGCGGACAAGGACGGCGCCGAGGCCTGGCACAGCGACACCATCGCCAACCTGTTCTCCTGCACCAAGACCTTTACCGCAGTCACCGCGCTGCAGTTGGTGGCCGAGGGCAAGCTCAAGCTGGATGCGCCCGTGGCCGACTACTGGCCGGAATTCGCCGCGGCGGGCAAGGCAGCCATTACTTTGCGCCAGTTGCTCTGCCATCAGGCCGGCCTGCCGGCAGTGCGCGAGCTGTTGCCCGCGCAAGCCCTTTACGAATGGCAGACCATGGTCGATGCCCTGGCCGCCGAGCAGCCCTGGTGGACGCCCGGTGAGGGGCACGGCTACGCAGCCATCACCTATGGCTGGCTGGTGGGCGAGTTGATCCGGCGTGCCGATGGGCGCGGGCCGGGGGAGTCCATCGTGGCCCGGGTCGCCAGGCCTTTGGGGCTGGACTTCCATGTCGGCCTGGCCGATGAGGAGTTCTACCGCGTGGCGCATATCGCCCGTGGCAAGGGCAATATGGGCGATGCTGCGGCCCAGCGCCTGCTGCAAGTCACCATGCGCGAACCCGATGCGATGAGTACTCGGGCGTTTACCAATCCACCGTCTATCCTGACCAGCACCAATAAACCCGAGTGGCGGCGCATGCAGCAGCCGGCGGCCAACGGCCACGGCAATGCCCGCAGCCTCGCCGGGTTCTACAGCGGCCTGTTGGACGGCAGTTTGCTGGAAGCCGACATGCTCGAAGAGCTGACTCGGGAACACAGCCTGGGCATGGACAAGACGTTGCTGACCCAGACCCGCTTCGGCCTGGGTTGCATGCTCGATCAGCCCCAGGTAGCCAATGCCACCTTTGGCCTGGGCGCGCGGGCGTTCGGGCATCCGGGGGCAGGGGGCTCCATCGGTTTTGCTGACCCGGAGCACGATGTGGCGTTCGGTTTTGTGACAAATACCCTGGGGCCCTATGTGTTGATGGACCCTCGGGCACAGAAGCTGGTGCGGGTTTTGTCGGATTGTCTGTAAAAAGGTTGCTGTTAAGAACTTTTTTGCTTAAACATGCTTGGAAAGCTGCAGGATGGAACCCTGTGGCTTTTATAATTTCCAAGCGTCTGTTTGTAACGGTTGTTTAGACCGAATTTTTTATCTCATTTTGTGGATATCCCATGTCGTCGAACAAGTCTCTAGCCTTGGCCATCTGCCTGACCGTCACCGGTTGCGCGCAAACCCCACAAAATGAAGCGGATGGCGGCCACTGGTGGTCATTCGGCTCCGATAAGGCCAGCAGCAAGGAAACCCCAGCTGCGCCTGAAAAACCGGTTGCCACCACTGAAGCCGCACCTGCCGCTTCTGCAAGCAAGCCTGCGGTAGTGGCCAAGGCCGCTGCACCGGCCCCTGCTGCCAAGAACACAGCCGCCGGCAAGCACCCGGCCCCTGCCGCCAAGGCCGCTGCTGGCGCCAAGCCGGCGCCTGTCGCTGCAGCCGAGCCCGCTCCAGCTCCAGCGCCGGTCGTTGCCGCAGCCCCTGCCGCTCCTGCCGCCAAGGCCGAGAGCAGCAAGTGGTGGTGGCCGTTCTCCTCCAAGGATTCTTCCGACAAGCCAGTGGCCGAAGCGAAGAAGGCCGAGCCTGCCCCAGCGCCGGCAGTGACAGCGGCAGCCGACTCCGAAACCCACTGGTGGTGGCCGTTCCCCAAGAGCCAGCCCAAGCCTTTGAGCAAGGTCAATGTAGCGGACATCCCGATGCCCGACCCGAAAATCACCCAGGCCTGGCTGGACGACTACGAGCCACGCCTGCGCGAAGCGGTGAAGGACAGCAAGCTGCAGATCGAGCGTCGTGAAAACGTGCTGGTGGTCACTGCGCTGGTAGATGCCTCGTTCAACCCGGATCGTCCAGCCATGCTGCTGCCGGTCACCCTGGGTCCGTTCACCCGCGTCGCCAAGGCGGTGGAAGGTGATCCGAAGACTGCCGTACTGATTCTCGGTCATGCCGACGCCACCGGCCCGACCCTGGCCAACCAGAAGCTGAGCCGTGATCGTGCCCAGTCCGTAGCGGCAATCTTCAGCCTCAGCGGCCTGAAGCAGGACCGCCTGATGCTGCGTGGCATGGGTTCGGTGATGCCGCGTGCCGCCAACGACAGCCCCCAGGGTCGCTCGCTGAACCGTCGGGTGGAAATCATGCTGACCCAGCGCAGCACCATGCTGGGCCTGCTGAGCAAGTACAACCAGCCGACGCCTTCCGAGACTGAAATGGTTGCCGTACAGGATGCCGTGCCTCCAGTACCCGCGGCTTCCGCCAAGAAAGCGGCGCCTGCGAAGAAGGCTACCGTGGCCAAGAAGCCGGCAGCCAAGAAGGCTCCGGTGAAGAAGGCCGCCGCCTCTTCGAAGACCGCAACGGCTACCGCCCAGGCTAAAAACTGATTTTCAAGGATAAGGAAGCAGGCATGACTCAGTCCCTGGCTGATATGCGCCGCGACTACACTCGCGACGGCTTGTCCGAGGCGCAGGCCCCGGCTGAACCTTTTGCGCTGTTCCACCAGTGGTTTGCCGATGCGGTGAAAACCGAGCAACCGCCGGTGGAAGCCAATGCCATGACCGTGGCGACCGTCGATACCGATGGTCGCCCTCACTGCCGCATCCTGTTGCTCAAGGGCCTGGATGAGCAGGGCTTCACCTTCTTCACCAACTACGAGAGCGCCAAGGGCCAGCAGCTGGCTGCACGGCCCTTCGCCGCCATGACGTTCTTCTGGCCGACCCTGGAGCGTCAGGTGCGGATTGAAGGGCGGGTGGTCAAGGTCACTCCACAGGAGTCCGATGCCTATTATCAGGTGCGCCCCCTGGGCAGCCGGCTGGGAGCCTGGGCTTCACCGCAGAGCCGGGTGATCGCCGATCGTGACGAACTGCAAGAGTTGCTCAAGGCCACTGAGGCTCGCTTCAGCGATAGCCAGCCCGATTGCCCGGAACACTGGGGTGGTTATCGCCTGCTGCCGGAGCGCATCGAGTTCTGGCAGGGGCGCCCCAGCCGACTGCATGACCGTTTGAACTATCGCCTGCAAGGCCAGGAGTGGGTCCGCGAACGTCTGGCTCCTTGATCGGATTGCAGGTCACTCGCCGGGGTAGCCGGCCGCAGCGGTTTCCAGCCATTGCGGCAGGTCCCGGCGTTTTACTTTCTGGCGCTGGGCCTCGGCCAGTTGCTCCAGCATGAATTGCTTCTTCTGGGCATCGGTTCCGGCCAGGGAGAGGGCCAGGTCCCGATCGGTCCAACGCTTGATGCGTACATACAGCCACCAGTGGAAATACAAGCCAGCTGCGGTGGTCGCGATGATGATGAAGTAGTCCATGGAAAATCCTTTGTTCGGTGGCGCTATGCAGGGAGCTGGAGCTACCGTAATGAGAAAGCCTGGCGTTTACGCAGCCTGTACTTTGGCTGAATGAAAGCAATTTTATCCGGGCGACGCCGTGACAGGCGTCAAGCTGCGGAGTCTAATGATTATCTGTCCTTTGGAGTTGATCCTATGCGTAAGTCTGTTTTGCTGGTTGCATCCTTCACCACGATGGCAATGTTGCTCGGTGGCTGTGCCTCCAACCTGACCGGTGACTCCTATTCCCGTGATGAAGCGCGTCGTGTGCAAACCGTGCGCATGGGCACCATCGAATCCCTGCGTCCGGTGAAAATCGAAGGCACCAAGACCCCGATCGGCGGCGCTGCAGGTGCTGTGATCGGCGGCGTTGGCGGCAGCGCCATCGGCGGCGGCCGTGGCAGCATCGTCACCGCAGTCATCGGTGCAGTAGCCGGCGGCCTGCTGGGCTCGGCCACTGAAGAAGGCCTGACCCGTACCCAGGGCGTTGAAATCACCGTGCGTGAAGACGACGGCAGCATGCGTGCCTATGTGCAGCAGGTTCAGGAAAACGAAGTGTTCCGCGTGGGCGACCGCGTGCGCATCATGACGGTCAACGGTACCAGCCGCGTTACCCGCTGACCCTCCCTGCTACAAAACAAAACCCCGGCCAGGCAACTGGTCGGGGTTTTGTGTTTTCAGCCTGGCCAAGCGCTGCGGATCAGGACGCCAGGGTGTTGTTCCTGCGGCTGGCAGCGGCGGTGACGGCGTAACCGATCAGGGCCGCAAACAGTGAACCGGTCAGGATGCCCATGCGGTCCATACCGGCGTATTCGCTGCTGCCGGGCTCGAAGGCCAGGGAGCCGACGAACAGGCTCATGGTGAAGCCGATACCACACAGAATTGCCACGCCGAGCACCTGGCCCCAGTTGGCCCCGGACGGCAAGGCAGCGATACCGGTTTTCACTGCCATCCAGGTCAGGCCGAAGACGCCGATGGTCTTGCCCAGCAGCAGGCCGACCGCGATCCCCATGGGAACATGGTGGGTGAAGCTCTCGAGGGTCACGCCGCTCAGCGACAGCCCGGCATTGGCGAAGGCGAACAGTGGCAGGATGCCGAACGACACCCAGGGATGCAGGGCGTGTTCCAGCGCCTTGAGCGGCGAGGGTTCGGCGTTGCGGGTGCGCAAGGGTATGCAGAAGGCCAGGGTCACGCCGGCCAGGGTCGCGTGGACCCCGCTCTTGAGCACGCAGACCCAGAGGATCAGGCCGATGATCATGTAGGGTCCGAGCTTGACCACGCCCATCCGGTTCATCGCCACCAGGGCGGCGATGCAGGCGCCAGCCAGCATCAGCGACAGGGTCGACAGCGTGCCGGAGTAGAAGATCGCGATGATCACGATCGCTCCCAGGTCATCGATGATCGCCAGGGTCATCAGGAACAGTTTCAGCGAGGTCGGCACCCGCTTGCCCAGCAAGGCCAGCACCCCGAGGGCGAAGGCGATGTCGGTGGCGGTGGGAATCGCCCAGCCATTGAGGGCGGGCGGGTTGTCACGGTTGAGGAACCAGTAGATCAGCGCCGGCACCAGCATGCCGCCGATGGCCGCTGCGCCGGGCAGGACGATCTGCGACGGCTTGGCCAACTGCCCCTCCAGCACTTCGCGCTTGACCTCCAGGCCTATCAGCAGGAAGAACAGTGCCATCAGGCCATCGTTGATCCACAGCAGCAGCGGCTTGGCGATCTTCAGGGCGCCAACCTGGGCCACCACCGGGGTTTCCAGCAGGCCGTTGTACAGCCAGGACAGGGGGGAGTTGTTGATAATCAGGGCCAGGATGGCTGCGGCGATCAATAACAGACCGCTGGCAGCTTCCATGGCAAAGAAACGAGTGAAAGTGCTACGCAGAGGCAAGGTCGCTCTCCATCTAAAAACTAAAAAGGTGGCACACCCTAACCCGTACAGTTAGTTGTTAAAACAAAAGTTATATTCTTTTTTGTTATATGCAGAAGGCAAGCGGGCTGCTGAAAAATCCCCCTTGCAGTTGTGTTTCCAATTGCTTCATAGCTGTACCTGTAAGGGGGGCAGGATATTTCCTAACATGTCCGTCCGCAGCGGCTGAGGGGGCATTTTTTCCAGCAAAAAGGCGCCTGCCCGTCGCGAGCCTGGATCACCTATGCTGGGTGCATTTCATCTTCTTGCGCCGGTACGGCGTGCGATCCAACGAGAATAGAGCATGAGCGACAATCGCCAGTGGGCCCGTGAGGCCATCCGTATCATCGAAGCCGACTTCCAGCGCAGCGCCGACACTCACCTGATCCCGCTGCCGTTGCCGGGCCTGCCGGGCATCGAGCTGTATTTCAAGGATGAATCCAGCCATCCCACCGGCAGCCTCAAGCATCGCCTGGCCCGCTCGCTGTTCCTCTATGCCCTGTGCAATGGCTGGCTCAAGCCCGGCGCGCCGGTGATCGAGGCCTCCAGTGGCTCCACGGCGATCTCCGAAGCCTATTTCGCCCGGCTGCTGGGGCTGCCGTTCATTGCCGTGATGCCGGCGACCACTTCCCAGGAGAAAATTGCCCAGATCGCCTTCTATGGCGGCAAGAGCCACCTGGTGCAGGACCCGACGCAGATCTACGCCGAGTCCGAGCGCCTGGCCCGGGAGAGCGGCGGCCATTTCATGGACCAGTTCACCTATGCCGAGCGCGCCACCGACTGGCGGGCCAACAACAACATCGCCGAGTCGATATTCCAGCAGTTGCGTTTCGAGCGGTACCCGGAGCCCAGCTGGCTGATTTCCAGCCCGGGCACGGGTGGTACCACCGCGACCCTGGGGCGCTACGTGCGCTATCGCCAGCACTGCACTCGGGTGCTGTGTGCCGACGCCGAGCGCTCGGTGTTCTTCGACTATTACCAGAGTGGCGACGCCAGCCTGCGCCTGGACTGCGGTTCGCGGATCGAGGGCATCGGCCGGCCGCGGGTCGAGGCTTCGTTCCTGCCCAAGGTGATCGATGCCATGGTCAAGGTGCCGGATGCCCTGTCCCTGGCGGCCATGCATTATCTGGCCCAGCGCCTGGGTCGTCGGGTTGGCGGCTCCAGCGGCACCAACCTGATCGGCGCGCTGATGGCCGCGCAGCAGATGGTTGCGGCCGGCGAGTCGGGGTCGATCGTGGCGATTCTGTGTGATGGGGGCGAGCGCTATGCGACCACCTACTACGATGAGCAGTGGCTGGCAGAGCAGGGTTATGAACTGACGGTGTTGATCGAGGCGGTAGCCGCCAGTGTCGAGCGTGGTGAGGCGCTACCTGCCAGCGTATTGCGCGCCGGTATCTGAACTTGTCGTAGGCGCCGGCTTGCCGGCGAAGAGGCCCTTGAGCCTTGCGTTGTTCTGGACGACGCCTTCGCTGGCAAGCCAGCTCCTACGGTAGGCGGTAGGAGCCGGCTTGCCGGCGAAAGGGCCCGTCCCTCAGGCCTGGATGCCGAGAATGTCGCGGGCCACGGCTTCGGCAATGCGAATCCCGTCGACCCCGGCGGAGAGAATCCCACCGGCATAACCGGCACCTTCACCGGCCGGGTACAGCCCCTTCACATTCAAGCTCTGCATCGAGGCGTCGCGGGTAATGCGCAGCGGCGATGAGGTGCGGGTCTCGATACCGGTCAGCACCGCGTCATGTAGCGAGTAGCCCTTGATCTGCCGTTCGAAGGCCGGCAGGGCTTCACGAATGGCCTCGATGGCAAAGTCCGGCAAGGCCAGGGCCAGGTCACCCAGGGTCACGCCGGGCTTGTAGGACGGCTCGACGCTGCCCAGGGCGGTGGTGGGCTTGCCGGCGATAAAGTCGCCCACCAGCTGCGCCGGGGCCTGGTAGTTACTGCCACCCAGGACAAAGGCGTGGGACTCCAGGCGCTCCTGCAACTCGATGCCTGCCAGCGGGCCGCCCGGGTAGTCCACTTCCGGGGTTATGCCCACGACGATGCCGGAGTTGGCGTTGCGCTCGTTGCGCGAGTACTGGCTCATGCCATTGGTCACCACCCGGTTCGGCTCGGAGGTCGCCGCCACCACGGTACCGCCCGGGCACATGCAGAAGCTGTAGACCGAACGGCCGTTCTTGGCGTGGTGCACCAGCTTGTAGTCGGCGGCGCCGAGTTTCGGGTGGCCGGCGTACTTGCCCAGGCGCGCGCTGTCGATCAGCGATTGCGGGTGCTCGATACGAAAGCCCACCGAGAACGGCTTGGCTTCCATGTACACGCCGCGGCTATGGAGCATGCGGAAGGTGTCGCGGGCGCTGTGGCCCAGGGCCAGGATCACGTGCCGCGAATGCAGTTGTTCGCCGCTGGCCAGTTCCACGCCTTGCAGTTGACCGTCTTCGATCAGCACGTCGGTAACCCGCTGCTCGAAGCGCACTTCACCGCCCAGGGCGATGATCTGCTGGCGCATGTTTTCCACTACGCCGGTGAGGCGGAAGGTGCCGATGTGCGGCTTGCTGACGTAGAGGATCTCGTCCGGCGCACCGGCCTTGACGAACTCGTGGAGCACCTTGCGGCCGTGGTGTTGCGGGTCCTTGATCTGGCTGTAGAGCTTGCCGTCGGAGAAGGTCCCAGCGCCGCCTTCGCCAAATTGCACGTTGGACTCGGGGTTGAGCACGCTCTTGCGCCACAGGCCCCAGGTGTCCTTGGTGCGCTGGCGCACTTCCTTGCCACGCTCGAGGACGATCGGCTTGAAGCCCATCTGCGCCAGCAAGAGGCCGGCGAAGATCCCGCAGGGGCCGAAGCCCACCACGATCGGCCGCTGGCTGAGGTCGGCCGGAGCCTGGCCCACCACCTTGTAGCTGACATCCGGCGCCGGGTTGACGTTACGGTCGTCGGCGAACTTGAGCAGCAGCGGCGCTTCGTCGCGCACGCTGAGGTCGATGGTGTAGATGAAGCACAGCTCGGAAGACTTCTTGCGCGCATCGTAGCTGCGCTTGAACAAGGTGAAATCGAGCAGCTCATCGCTGGCGATCCCCAGGCGCTGCACGATGGCGGCGCGCAGGTCTTCATCGGGATGGTCGATCGGCAACTTGAGTTCGGTGATTCGTAACATGACAGGATCCGGGGTAGGCGGTGCGCAACAGTGCGCCGGCTTGCTTTGCACAAACCGGCGATTATAAGCCGCAAACCACCTTGGCCGTGAGGCTAAAACCGCTGCTCGTCGAATCAGTCGTTGCGCGAGCCGCCGAAATAGCCGCAGCCGCGCTGCACCTGGCCGTCCACCCGCAGCTCTGCGCTCAGGTGCTGAACGCTGCCGGTGACGGGGTCGACGCAGCGTTGCGGGGCCACCCACAGCTCCACGCGCTGGTGATTGGCTTCACTGGTGAGGTTGAAACGGCCATCCCCCAGCTGTTCTTCCAGATAAGGCAGGGCCAGGGTCGGCTGGCCGGCGCGTTCGATCATCATGCCCTTGGCGCTGACATCGACGTTCCACGCCGGGTTCTTGCTACCGGCCCGCAGGATCAGGCGCTGGAAGTTCGGATCGCTGCACGCGCTGGCGGAGCGCTCGACGCGGTACAGCTGGCGCAGGTCCAGTTGGCCGTCGCTGCTGGCACTGGCGGAGAACTTGCCCCGCAGGTCGGCAAACAGCTTGCCCTGCTTCTCGGCCAGGGTTGCCGCTTCCTGCAGCACACTGGTGTTGCCGCCATCGTTGACCACATAACGGCGGTCTTCGGTGCAGGGTTTGAATAGCAGCTTGCCATCGGCGGCACTGAGTTCACCCTGCATCCGGGTCAACCCGGCCATGGACGGCGCCTGGGGCTGTTGGTTGAACATCGGCAGCATCTGGCAGCCGGCAAACAGCGGCAACAGGGAGAAACAAAGCAGGGAACGGGCGGTGCGCATCATTGGGCCTCCAGGCGGAAGTCCGACACGTTACGCAGCCCGCCCGGCCACCACAACCCCGGATTGAACGCAGCAGCGCCATCCACTGTAGGCGCCGGCTTGCCGGCGAAGAGGCCCAGGAGCCTTGTGTGGTTCGGGAGGACGCCTGCGCAGGCGAGCCAGCTCCCGCACAAGCCGGCTTTTGCACAAACGGGCTTAGCCGACGCGATAGGTCTGGCCGGTCTGCAGGCCTTCCACGCTCTTGGCGTAGGCCAGGGCCACGTCGGCCGCCGGCACCGGCTTGAAACCGCGGAAGTAGGGCGCGTAGCTGCCCATGGCTTCCAGCAGCACGTTGGGGCTGATGGAGTTGACCCGCAGGCCCCGGGGCAGCTCGATGGCAGCGGCCCGCACGAAGCTGTCGATGGCGCCGTTGACCAGGGCGGCCGAGGCGCCGCTGCGGATCGGGTCGTGGCTCAGGACGCCGGTGGTGAAGGTGAAGGAGGCGCCGTCGTTGGCGTACTCGCGGCCGATCAGCAGCAGGTTGACCTGGCCCATCAGCTTGTCCTCGAGGCCCAGGCTGAAGTGCTCGGCAGTCATTTCCCCCAGCGGCGCGAAGGTCACGTTACCGGCGGCGCATACCAGCGCATCGAAGCGCCCCGTCTTTTCGAACAGCGCGCGGATCGACTGGCTGTCGCTGATATCCACCTGGAAATCACCGCTGGTACGGCCGATGCGCACCACTTCGTGACGTTGTTCCAGCTCCCGCGCGACCGCCGAACCAATGGTGCCATTGGCACCGATCAAGAGAATCTTCATGGGCTGTTCCTCGAAAAGGGGGTGAGGTTGCAGTCTAGAGTGGTTTTTTTTATGGATTAACGCGCTAATAGGCAACCTTTGGTTTTCAAATGGAAACAATCCGTGAGCGAGATGGATGACCTGGCGGCATTTGCGGTGCTGGTGGAAGCCGGCAGCTTTACCTTGGCGGCCCAGCAGTTGGGGTGCAGCAAGGGCCAGCTCTCCAAACGCATCAGCGCCCTGGAAGCCCGCTACGCCGTGGTACTGCTGCAACGCACCACCCGGCGCCTGGACCTCACGGCCGCCGGCGCGGCGTTGCTACCCCAGGCCCAGGCCCTGGTGGCTCAGGTCGAGCGGGCCCACCAGGCCCTGGCGCGGCTCAAGGACGATATGGTCGGGCCGGTGCGCCTCACCGTCCCGGTCTCCCTGGGGGAAACCTTTTTCGACGGCCTGCTGCTGGAGTTCTCCCGGCACTATCCCCAGGTGCAGATCGAGCTGGACCTGAACAACAGCTACCGCGACCTGACCCGGGAGGGTTTCGATCTGGCCGTGCGCTCGGAGGTGGCCAACGACCAGCGCCTGGTGGCCCGGCCGCTGTTGGCCTGGCATGAAATGACCTGCGCCAGCCCGGCCTACCTGGAGCAATACGGCGAGCCGCGCACGCCTCAGGAACTGGCCGGGCATCGCTGCCTGCTCAATAGCCATTACAGCGGTCGGGAAGAGTGGTTGTACCACCAGCGCCATGAACTGTTGCGGGTGCGGGTCAGCGGCCCCTTCGCCAGCAACCACTACAACCTCCTGAAGAAGGCTGCCCTGGTGGGCGCGGGGATCGCCCGGCTGCCGTCCTATGTGCTGCACAGCGAACTGGCGGACGGCCGCCTGCGCTGGCTGTTGCGGGACTACCAGACCCGCAGCATGCCGATGTACCTGGTGCACTCCTATCAGGGCGGCCTGCCCAAGCGTACCCAGGTGCTGGCCGATTACCTGATGGACTGGTTTCGTCGCAGCGGTGAGGCGCTGGATCGTTTGTAGCTTCCTCCGGCTTTACCGTCGTTTGTGAACTTGATGGGCCTGCGGCCCTTTTCGCAGCCTGCGGCAGCGGCTACAGAGGACGGTAGCGAAAATGCCGGGCCAGCAGGTGGTCGAGGGACAACACGCCCGGGCCGCGGGCCATCAACAGCAGGAAGATCGCCGCCCAGGTGCCGTGGGTCGGGTAGGCATCCGGGTAGACGAAGAGCTGGATGGTCAGGGTCATCCCCAGCAGCGCCAGGGCGGAAAAGCGCGTGGCCAGGCCCAGCAGGATCAGCATCGGGAAAAAATGCTCGGCAAAGGCCGCCAGGTGCGCCGCCACTTCCGGCGTCAACAGGGGCACGTGGTACTCGCTCTTGAACAGGGGAATGGTCGAGTCCGCCAGGCGCGGCCAGCCCAGCTGGAAGGTGCCATCGACCAGGTCGATGGCCAGCCCCTCGACCTTGGTCTGTCCGGATTTCCAGAACACCGCGGCAATGGAAAAACGCGCGATAAAGGCGATCAGGCTGTAGGGAATGCGCTCAAACCCTTGAATGATCCGATTCACCAGTCCGGCAATGGGCGTTTCTGTCTGGGTGTTCATGGTCAGGCCTTCTTCTGGGGTTGCAGGTCGATAAGAGCGCCGTGGCCGAGCAGCAGGCCCAGGCACTGGCCCAGGTCGAAGTCGGCCTGGGCGTCCAGGGCATGGGCCGCGGCGATTTCCAGCGGCCAGTGGTTGCGTAGGGCTTCAATGAAGGTCATGGCGCCGGTATCCACGGCGATCACCTCGACCTCCAGGGCGTTGCGCAGCACCAGGGCGTTCTGCCCCTGCTGCAGGTCGAAAGCCGGCCAGGGCTGATCGCTCTGGTGCGCCGCCCACAGGCTCACTACGGCGTAGCCGGAGTGCAGGGTGCGCAGTGACGGATGCAGGAGCAGTTGCGCCTGGCCGAGGCGGTCGGGCTGGTTCATCGCCGCCAGTAGCCGTGACGGCTCCAGGGGGCGGGCGTCGGCGGCGTGGTAGGCCTCGACCCGCAGCCGTTCAAGGCGGGCCATGTCGGCCAGGTAGGGCAGGCCGGCGGCCGGCCCGAAGCCCTGGATAAAGTCGCCCAGGTCCCGGCCATAGTCGTTGAGCAGAGGGCTGGCGGGGGCGAAGTCCCGGATGTAGAGCGCGGCCATGGCGTTGAAAAACTCGCGACCAACCAATTGCATGACGACCGGGTATGACTCGGCCAGGGCGTTGCTCAACGAGGCCTGCACATTGTTGCGATAGACCGCGAAGCGGCTGGCCGGATCGGCGCCGTTGCTGCTGGACAGCCCCTGTGGGCAGCCCGGTTCGGCGCTCAGCAGGGCCCTGGCGAATTCCCCCTGGCCGCTCATGGCTGCACCTGGGCGCCGAGCAACAACGCTTCTGCCTGGCAGGCCTCGGCCATCAGGGTGGCAAAGGCCGGCAGGTGGTTGTCACGCTCGATCAGGGTGGCCATCGGGCCGATGAGCCCCAGCACCTCCTGGTACAGGGCCCAGACCGCAGCGTCGACCGGGGCGCCGTGATCGTCGATCAACAGCCGGTCACCGAGGCTGTCCCGGTCTTCGGCAAAGCCCGCCAGGTGGATTTCCCCCACCGCCTGCAGCGGCAGTGCTTGCAGGTAGGCCAGGGGATCGCGCTGGTGATTGATGCACGACACATAGAGGTTGTTGACGTCCAGCAGCAGGCCGCAGCCGCTGCGCTGGACCACTTCGCGGATGAAGTCGGTCTCGTCCAGGGTCGAGCGTTGGAATTGCAGGTAGGTGGCCGGATTTTCCAGCAGCATGGTTCGTCCCAGATGGTTCTGCACCTGGTCGATGTGCTCGCAGACCCGGCGCAAGGTGGGCCCGTCGTAGGCCAGGGGCAGCAGGTCGTTGAGGAACACCGGGCCGTGGCTGGACCAGGCCAGGTGTTCGGAAAAGGACTGGGGCTGATAGCGTTCGATCAAGCCGGCCAGCCGCTCCAGGTGAGCCAGGTCCAGGGGGCCTTCGCCACCGATGGACAGGCCGACACCGTGCAGCGACAGCGGGTAGCGTTCGCAGATCAGGCCCAGGTAATGGTGGAAAGGGCCGCCCGCCACCATGTAGTTCTCCGCATGCACCTCGAAGAAACCGATGTCGGGCTGCTCTTCCAGCACGTGTTTGAAATGCTCGGTCTTGAGCCCCAGCCCGGCGCGGGGCGGCAGGCTGGAGGCGCGCGCCTGAATGTCGTGGCCAGGGTGGTGCAGCGGGGCGGTGTTCATCGTCGACACTCAGGCAGGCGCAGGATCAGGACTTGGCTTTGAAGGCTTCGAGCTGGCCGAAACCGGTAGGCGAGGTACTGCTGGCGGTTTTCTCGCAGCTGCCCTTGGGTACCAGCTTCCAGGCGTTGGCCTGGTCGTTGACCTTGGAGGTCCCGGCGCAGGTGGTGCCGGCGCCCGCGGCGCAATCGTTCTTGCCCTTCATGGCCACGCCGAAGCACTTTTCCATGTCGTCCGCGGCATGGGCGGTGGTGGGCAGGGCGGCGACGCTGAGGGCAGAGCCCAGGGCCAGGACCAGGGCAGTGGCGGACAGGGTACGAGTGTTGCTCATGATGTTTCTCCAGTGCGGTTGGGGTAAGGAAGCATCTGTGCTTGCTTACCCCTCTAGAGAAGGCTCATGGGGATTTGTTACAGCCCGGGGCAGTTTTTTATCCCGGAATAAAAAAAACGGCCCCGAAGGGCCGTTTTCAGTGACGCAGGTGCTTAGCCGCCCAGGTAGGCTTCACGCACCTTCGGATCGGTCAGCAGCGATTCACCGGTGCCTTGCATCACCACCCGGCCGTTTTCCAGCACATAGGCACGGTCGGCGATCTTCAGCGCCTGGTTGGCGTTCTGCTCCACCAGGAACACCGTCACGCCGTCGCGGCGCAGCTGTTCGATGATGTCGAAGATCTGCTGGATGATGATCGGCGCCAGGCCCAGGGACGGTTCGTCCAGGAGCAGCAGCTTGGGCTTGCTCATCAGCGCACGGCCGATGGCGAGCATCTGCTGTTCACCGCCGGACATGGTGCCGCCGCGCTGGGTGAAGCGCTCCTTGAGCCGCGGGAACAGCTCCAGGACTTTGTCCATCTGCTCCTGGTAGTCGCCCTTGTCGGTGAAGAAGCCGCCCATGGCGAGGTTCTCTTCCACGGTCAGGCGGGCGAATACCCGGCGGCCTTCCGGCACCACGGCAATGCTCTTGCGCATGATCTGCGCCGAGCTTTGCCCCACCAGTTCTTCACCCAGGTAACGGATGCTGCCGCTGTGGGCCTGGGGCGAGCCGCAGAGGGTCATCAGCAGGGTGGACTTGCCGGCACCGTTGGCGCCGATCAGGGTGACGATCTCGCCCTGGCGGATCTCGACGTTGACGCTGTGCAACGCCTGGATCTTGCCGTAGAAGGTGGAAACGTTTTCGAACTGCAGCATTTACGCTTCCCCCAGGTAGGCTTTGATCACTTCGGGATTGTCGCGGATCTGTTCCGGCGTGCCGTCGGCCAGGGGCGTGCCCTGGTTGATCACCACGATATGGTCGGAAATGCTCATGACCAGCTTCATGTCGTGTTCGATCAGCAGCACGGTGACGTTGTGCTCTTCGCGCAGCACGCTGATCAGCGCTTTGAGGTCCTCGGTTTCCTTGGGGTTGAGGCCGGCGGCTGGCTCGTCGAGCATGAGGATCCGCGGGCGGGTCATCATGCAGCGGGCGATTTCCAGGCGCCGTTGCTGGCCGTAGGCCAGGGTGCCGGCGGGGCGGTTGGCAAACTCCCGCAGGTTGACCTTGTCCAGCCAGTAGCCGGCGTACTCCATGGCCTCGCGCTCGCTCTTGCGAAACGCCGGGGTCTTGAACAGCCCGGAGAGGAAGTTGGTGTTCAGGTGCCGGTGCTGGGCGATCAACAGGTTCTCGACCGCGGTCATGTCCTTGAACAGCCGCACGTTCTGGAAGGTACGCACCACGCCCTTGCGGGCGATCTTGTGGCCCGGCAGGCCTTCGATCGGCTCGCCGTCCAGGAGGATGCTGCCGGCGCTGGGCTGGTAGAAACCGGTCAGGCAGTTGAACACCGTGGTCTTGCCGGCACCGTTCGGGCCGATCAATGCCACCACTTGTTTTTCCTTGACGGTCAGGGCCACGCCGTTGACCGCCAGCAGGCCGCCGAAGCGCATCGACAGGCCGGTTACTTTGAGGATCTCACGGCTCATTTGCGCAGCTCCATGTGAGGACGTTGCATGGGCAGCAGACCTTGAGGACGCCAGATCATCATCAGCACCATCATGGCGCCGAACATCAACATCCGGTATTCGCTGAATTCACGCATCATTTCAGGCAAGAGGATCATCACGATCGCCGCCAGGATCACACCCAGCTGCGAGCCCATGCCACCCAGCACGACGATGGCGAGGATGATCGCCGACTCGATGAAGGTGAAGGATTCCGGGGTCACTAGGCCTTGGCGCGCGGCGAAGAAGCTGCCGGCGAAACCGGCGAACGCGGCGCCCAGGGTAAAGGCCGAGAGCTTGATCACGGTGGGGTTCAGGCCCAGGGCACGGCAGGCGATCTCGTCTTCACGCAAGGCTTCCCAGGCACGGCCGATGGGCATGCGCAGCAGGCGATTGATGACGAACAGCGCCGCCAGTGCCAGCAGCAGGGCCACCAGGTAGAGGAAGATCACCTTGTTGATCGAGTTGTACTGCAGGCCGAAGAACTCGTGGAAGGTCTGCATGCCTTCTGCTGCCTTGCGCTCGAAGGTCAGGCCGAAGAAGGTCGGCTTCTCGATGTTGCTGATGCCGTTGGGGCCGCCGGTGAGATCGGTCATGTTGCGCAGCAGCAGACGGATGATCTCGCCAAAGCCCAGGGTCACGATTGCCAGGTAGTCACCCCGCAGGCGCAGCACCGGGAAGCCCAGCAGGAAGCCGAAAGTGGCCGCCATCAGGCCGGCGATCGGCAGGCAGATCCAGAAGCTCAGGCCGAAGTAGTGCGACAGCAGCGCATAGCTGTAGGCGCCGACGGCGTAGAAACCCACGTAACCCAGGTCCAGCAGGCCGGCCAGGCCGACCACGATGTTCAGGCCCAGGCCCAGCATCACGTAGATCAGGATCAGCGTGGCAATGTCCACCGCCCCGCGGGAGCCGAAGAACGGCCAGACCAGGGCGCCAAGGATCAACGCCAGGATGATCCAGCGCTGGGTGCTGGGCAGGGTCAGGAAGTTGCTGGCCTTGGCCGGGATCAACGGCATGCTGGGAGAGGACTTCCAGGCGGCGCTGATCTGGCTATGGAACAGCACCCGCAGGAACATCAGCACCGAGCACACCGCGATGGTGGCAAGAATGGTCGGGCTGGTGTTGTGGACTTCCAGGTTGATGCCGACGATGGTCAGTTTCAGGCCCAGCACCGGGTAGGCGACAGCCCAGACCAACAAGGCGCTGAACAGCGCCGATTTAAGATTCCTAGTCATACTTTCTCAACCTCCGGACGGCCCAGAATGCCGGTCGGACGGAACAACAGCACCAGAACCAACAGGCCGAACGCCACGACGTCCTTGTACTGGTCGCCGAACACGTCGGCACCAAAGGCTTCGGCCACCCCCAGCACCAGCCCGCCGAGCATCGCGCCCGGAATGCTGCCGATGCCGCCCAAGACCGCTGCGGTGAAGGCCTTGAGGCCCACCAGGAAACCGGCGTTGGGGTTGATCACACCGTATTGCATGCTCAGCAGCACGGCGGCGATGGCCGCCAGCGCGGCGCCGATCACGAAGGTCAGGGCGATGATGTTGTTGGTATTGATCCCCAGGAGGTTGGCCATCTTGATGTCCTCGGCACAGGCGCGGCAGGCGCGACCCAGGCGAGAACGGGAGATGAACAGCGTCAGGCCGAGCATGGCGATGAGGGTCACCACGAATACCACGATCTGCATGTAGGAAATCAGCACTTCATGTGCGCCGCCTGGCCCGATGGAGAAGTTGCCCGGGATCAGGTTGGGAATGGATTTGTCCTTGGAGTCCTGCGCCAGCAGAACGGTGTTCTGCAGGAAGATCGACATGCCGATGGCGGAGATCAGCGGGATCAGGCGGTTACTACCCCGCAAGGGGCGGTAGGCGATCCGTTCGATGCTGTAGCCGTAGGCACTGGTGACGACGATGCTCGCGATGAAGGCTGCGGTCATCAAGAGCGGGACGCTGTCGAGTCCCATCATGGCCAGCCCGGCAATGGCGATGAACGCCACGTAGGAACCGATCATGTACACCTCGCCGTGGGCGAAGTTGATCATTCCAATGATGCCGTAAACCATCGTATAGCCGATGGCGATCAGGGCATACGTGCTGCCAACGGTGAGACCGTTAACCAGCTGTTGGAAAAAGTGATAGATGTCAGGCATTACAACGCTCCTAAAAACCTGATACGCATTTCACTGGTGGAGTCATTTTCCCGCCCAGGCCCCGTGGATCTGCACCCACTTCGGGCTGGGTTTTGCCAGCGAACCGCTGATGACGGTTTTGAGATTTTCAGGTGGGCGGGATTCCGGATCACGGAACACAGGCCCATACATTCGTAAAACAAAGCCCACGGCACGCCGTGGGCTTTATTGGCAGTCAGTCAGGCCGCGCCTTACTGAGGGGAAACTTCGGTTTTAGGTTTGCCGAAGTGCCACTCGTAGACCACGAACTTGAAGTCTTTCAAGTCGCCCTTGGCGTCGAAGCTCAGGTCGCCGGTAGGGGTCTTGAAGGTGCCGGCGTGGATGGCTTCAGCCACCTTGGCCGCGTCTTCGCTCTTGGCGTTGGTGATGGCGCCGGCGATGACTTCAACTGCGGAGTAGGAAGGGAATACGAAAGGACCGCTCGGGTCTTCTTTCTTGGCCTTGAACGCGTCAGCCAGGGCCACGTTGGCCGGGTCCTGGTCGAAGGATTTAGGCAGGGTGACCAGCAGGCCTTCGGAAGCATCCTTGGCGATCTGCGAAATGGAGTCGTTACCCACGCCTTCCGGGCCCATGAACTTGGCCTTCAGGCCTTTTTCCTGGGATTGGCGCAGGATCAGGCCCAGCTCAGGGTGGTAGCCGCCGTAGTAGACGAAGTCGACGTTGGCCTGCTTGAGCTTGGCGATCAGCGAAGAGAAGTCCTTGTCGCCGGCGTTGATGCCTTCGAATACGGCGACCTTGGTGCCTTTCTTCTCCAGGGTCTGCTTCACGGCGGTGGCGATGCCTTCACCGTACTGCTGCTTGTCGTGGAGCACGGCAACCACTTTGGGTTTCACGTGGTCGGCGATGTAGTTACCGGCGGCAGGGCCCTGGGCGCTGTCCAGGCCAATGGTGCGGAACACCATCTTGTAACCACGGGCGGTGATGTCCGGGCTGGTGGCAGCCGGGGTGATCATGATCACGCCTTCGTCTTCGTAGATGTCGGAAGCAGGTTGAGTGGAGCTGGAGCACAGGTGGCCGACCACGTACTTGACGCCATCGTTGACCACTTTGTTGGCGACTGCCACGGCTTGCTTGGGATCACAGGCATCGTCGTATTCAACGGCTTCGAGCTTCTTGCCGTTGACGCCGCCTTTGGCGTTGATCTGTTCGATGGCCATTTTCGCGCCACTGAACTGCATGTCGCCGTATTGGGCTACAGGGCCGGTCTTGGGGCCGGCGATACCGATCTTGATGGTGTCAGCTGCGAACGAATGGCTGGCAACCCCGGCCAGGACCATAGCGGCAAACAGTTTGGAAATCTGCTTAGTAGCCTTATTCATAGTGCTCCACTCTTACTGTTGTAATTTTTATAGTTCCGGCGGCCTTGGTCGCAGAACCGAATCAGATATTTCGTGAATACCCGTCGGAAAATGCCCCTGGCAACTGTACCGGTACAGTGTAGAGCGCCGGTTGTTCGCTTGAAAAGCTGGCTGCTGGGGGCAAAAACGCGGGGTGTCGCTTAATTGAAAGAAAAAGACAGATTTGCGGCGTGGCTTGCGCCCGGTTCGGCGTCAGTCCCTGGCGCTTCTGAGCTTCTCGATCGGTGTCGCGCTTGCTTCTGGGTTTTTCTGCCAGAGCCCCGACGTTATGATTGCGCCGATTTCATTTCTGGACAGTCCCATGACTCAAGAACCTAGCACCCTCTATGCCAAGCTGCTTGGTGAGACCGCATCTATCAGCTGGAAGGAACTGGAGCCGTTCTTCGCCAAGGGTGCCCTATTGTGGGTCGAGGCCGAACTGGATCTGATCGAGGCGGCCCAGGCCGTGGCCGAGAACCAGGCAGAAAAAGTGGCGGCCTGGCTGGCCGAAGGAAAGGTCGAGAAACTGTCTGCGACGCGGGCATCCGATCTGCTGGAACGTGATCCGACGCTGTGGGCGGTGGTGGTTTCACCCTGGATCCTGATCCAGGAAAGGGCATAACGCTAGAAGCGTGCACCGATAAGGGGCGGGTTTTTGTCGGACAAAAGTGTGTAGCCGAGTAACCGTGAATCCAGTGATGGCACCTTGCCGTAGAGAAAGGCCCCACGGGCTTTTCCCTCAGGGTGACGTTCACGGAAGGGGAACAGTTTCAAGCCCAGCCGACGAGCTGCTTAATTGTTTCGCGATGTGAGCAAATTGACCATTCGCCAGCCAGCCGGCTCCCACAGGACAGCAGGTTTTTCCCCGCCGTGCAGGAGCCGGCGCGCCGGCGAAGCCCTTCTTAATACGCGGTCTTGCCCGTGTGACTGTTGAGCGAGATGACCCGGGTCTTGCCGATACGGTGGCGGTAGATTTCCCGCAGGTACTTGATGGCCTTCTTCACGCAATCCCGGGACAGGCGGATGTCGTTGATCGAGACGAACTTGTCCTTGTCGTTGATCAGCTCGCGGTACTTCTTCTCGTACATCGGCTTGATCGCATACCAGTTGGTGTCGAGGATCTTCGCCGGGTTCTCGAATTCGTTGAGCAGATCGTCGATGCGGTCTTCATCGAACTGGTCACTGACGATGAAGTCCAGCACCGAGTTGTCCAGGGTGTCGTCGAAACGGTATGGATTGCGTGCAAAGCAACGCTTGATAAAGGCCACGATCAGGGTCAGGAAGTCGTCCGACAGGCACGGGCTCTTGGCGATCAGGGTGGTCAGCGACAGGTTGGCCGAAGCGCCGATCACCAGCGCGTAGCGCTTGAGGGTGGTGTTGGGGAACAGGCTGTTGAGGTGGGTCTTGAGCCGGTTCAGGTCCATGTAGGACAGCTTGTAGTCCTTGGGCAGGGACACGATCGATACCACCGACGAGCAGTTCTTGAAGAAGTGCAGGTCGTGCAGCGCCGCGGCGTCGTAACCCGAGGCCTTGTACTGCTCCAGGGCCGCGCGATAGCGCTTGGACTCGATCGGCAGCAGGCTGATGCCCTCGATGGCCTGGGTCACCTTGTTGAAGTGCGGCAGGTCGATGGAGCGGAAGAACAGGTCGTCGATGTTCAGGCGCTGCGGCTCTTTCTCGAACACCTTGAACTTGTCGCCGGTGGGCACCGGCTGCTCCGGCACCACGGATTCGGCGTAGGCGATCGCCACCGGGCCCGCCAGGCTCATGAACAGGTCGTTGGCATCCAGGCGGATGGTTTCGCCGATGTCGATGCCGGCCCGCCGGAAGTAGTTCTGGTCGTAGTCGGTGGTCACCGCCTGGGCGGTGAGGATGTTGAAGATCTGCTGGGAGATGTACTGGTTGGCGTGCTTCTCCATGGCGTTGACGTCGATGTTCTGGATGTTGCCGTCATCGCTTTCTTCGGCGTAGCGCATGATGTCGTTGGAGATCAGCATCATCGCGTTCCAGGGGCGGATCCGTCCCATGACGCTGGCTTCGCTGCTGTCTTCATTGTCGAAGTTGTAGGAGAAGTCCCACTCTTCCGAAAGGTATTTGCACAGCAGGCGGCCGGCGTTGATGTGCAGCGCCTCGGACATTTCGCTGCGATGGTCCGAAATGTTCGGTAGCACGCAGATGCCACTGGTGAAGATCGGCTCGAAGACGAAGGAGTGCCCGCTCTTGCTGTCGTGCTCGTCCATCGGCTTGGTGTCGAAGGTCTTGTTCATGTACGAGTATTGCTGGGCCAGGCCGAATTCCGAGGCCATGCCCGAGCCGGTACCACCGCCGGCACTGAAGATCGAGAAGTACAGGCGCGACTGGTTGGCCTTGATCCCGCAGGAGTCGATCAGGTACGAGTGGATCATCTTCCAGTCGGGGCTGGAGAAGCGCTGGGTGTCCTTGTTGAGGATGATCTTGGCCAGGTACTGGCCGAGGATCGGCGCGTTACCGGCGCCACCGGCGTGGACTTCCGAGAGGTCCATGATCTTCATCTTGCTGTAGTCGCGGATGAAGCCGCTTTTCTCGCCCTTGCGCGAGAAACGGATGCGCCCGGCAATGTCCTTGTCCAGGTCGCCGAGCATCACCAGCGGTTCCACCAGGAACACCGGCTTGCTGGCCTTGTTCTGGCCCAGGCGCAGGTTCTGGCGGATCCACTGGCCGGGGCTGTAGCCGCCTTCGTAGGCCTTGTCTTCGTTATTGAATTCGTTGAGGTAGAACTTGCGGGCGTTGTACACCAGTTCGGCCACATCCAGGGCGATGTTGGAGCCGCAGCGGCCCAGGCCGATCAGGCAGACTGACGGAAATTCCTGGTCGCGACGGTTGTCCGGCTCGCCTTCCAGGTGCGGTGGCCGCGGGAACACCGTGTCGCGCAGACCGTCGAGGTTGTCGAGGATGCGGTCGGTATTGGTTTCGGTGAAATACAGGTACTGCTGAGTCGACAGGGGGCGTGAACTGGACAATGGCTTCGGGTCTGAGGGGCTAGTTGTGGGGGAGGTCAGCGTCATCTCGGAGACTGCGTTGGCAGGTTTGTTTTTAGAAGTCATTGTGCGCCATATGCCTGGTCAGGTTGGCTCGTGGACGAGGTGTCGTCGAACCATCACGGAATGGGACCTCGTCGCTGCGTGGAGCGCGAATTTTGCCCAAGGCGTCAGGGTTTTTTCTGAGCGACGCTCGGGGGAATCCTTTCCTGAATCATGATGAATCGGCCAGTATTCGGTGATCTTTAATCAAATGAGGGCAATATGATGTCAGCGTTACCTTCACTCGGCTTTGCCGGAATCGGCCTGATGGGCTTGCCGATGTGCCGCCGGCTGCTGGCGGCGGGCTATCCGCTGACGGTGTGGAACCGCAACCCGGAAAAATGCGCGCCCCTGGTGGCTGCCGGGGCGCGACAAGTTGCCACGCCGGCGCAGCTGTGCGCCGATGCCGACCTGATGCTGATGTGCCTGGCCAATACCGAGGTGGTGCGCGAGGTGGTGTTTGGCCCCGAGGGTATCGCCCAGGGCGCCCGGGCCGGTCAGCTGCTGCTGGACCTGTCCAGCCTGGAACCCACGGCTACCCGGGAAATGGCCGCCGAACTGGCCGCAAGCCGCGGCGTGGCCTGGGTCGATGCGCCGGTGTCCGGCGGTACCCCGGGCGCCGAGGCCGGCAGCCTGGCCATCATGGTTGGCGGTGAGGCGACGGACGTCGAGCGGGTGCGGCCAGTGCTGCTGACCCTGGGGCAGCGGGTCACGCACATGGGGGCGGTGGGCGCCGGGCAGGTGACCAAGGCCTGCAACCAGATGATCGTCGCCTGCAACGCCCTGGTGATCGCCGAGGTGGTGGCCCTGGCCGAGCGCTCGGGGGTGGATGCGCGGCTGATCGCCGAGGCCCTGGCCGGTGGCTTTGCCGACTCGAAACCTTTGCAGATCCTGGCCCCGCAAATGGCTGAAAGCCGGTTCGAGCCGGTGAAGTGGCATGTGCGCACCCTGCTCAAGGACCTGGATGGAGCGGTGAAGTTTTCCCGCGAACAAGGCTCGGCGACGCCGATCAGCGGATTAGCTGCGCAGTTGATGCGTCTGCATGGTGGGCAGGGCTATCTGGAAAAAGATCCAGCGACCCTGGTTCGCCTTTATCGGGACCCGGCGCCCGCGGATTGATCGGCGCGGCGTGGCGCTGGTCGAGCTCCTCCAGCACCCCGCGCAACTCCCGCAGCGGCACCGGATGGCTGAGCAGGTAGCCCTGCAGGTAGTCGCAGCCATGGTGCTGGAGAAACGCTTGCTGTTCCGGGGTTTCGACCCCTTCGGTGACCACCTGCAGGTGCAGGGTGTGGGCCATGATGATGATCGCCTGGACGATCTCCATGTCCTGGGTCGACTTGGGGATGTCCTGGATGAACGAGCGATCGATCTTCAGGGTGTTCAGGGGCAAGCGCTTGAGATAGGCCAGGGATGAGTAGCCGGTGCCGAAGTCGTCGATCGACAGCGACACCCCCAGCCCGCGGATCTGCTTGAGCAGCGCCAGGGTGCTGGCAATATTGCCCATCAGGGCGTTTTCCGTGACTTCCAGCTCCAGCCGCTGCGGCGCCACCTGGGCCTGGCGCAGGGCGCTTTCGATCTCCCCGGCGAGCTCTTCGCGGGTCAGGTTCAGGGCCGAGCAGTTGACCGCGATCTTCAGTTCGCCACCGCCATGGCGCGACAGGTAGGCCAGGTCCGCGCAGGCCTTGCGCAGCACCCAGTTGTCCAGCTCGGCGATCATGCCGTTGGCTTCGGCAATGGAGATGAAGCGATCCGGGGTCAGCAGCCCATGTTGCGGGTGCTGCCAGCGGATCAGGGCTTCGAGCTTGGTGACCCTGCCGCTCTTGAGGTCGTAGATAGGTTGGTAATACAGCAGCAGGCCCTGGTCGTCGCGCAGGGCGTTGCGCAATTCCTCTTCCAGTTGCAGTTCCAGGGTGGCCCGGGTCTTGAGGTGGGAGTTGAAGAAATGCAGGCTGTTGCGTCCGCAATCCTTGGATTGATACAGG
Organism: Pseudomonas sp. NFPP25; assembly: GCF_900116505.1. Lineage (NCBI taxonomy): Bacteria > Pseudomonadati > Pseudomonadota > Gammaproteobacteria > Pseudomonadales > Pseudomonadaceae > Pseudomonas > Pseudomonas sp. NFPP25. The sequence continues at coordinate 629,932 of NZ_FPBG01000003.1, forward strand.
GCCAGGTCGGCGTTCTTGAGCAACTCCTCGCAGGTCTTGCCGTCATCGGGGAAGACGCTGATGCCAATGCTGGTGGTCATCACCATGCGCCGCCCTCCCAGTTCGATCGGCTCCTTCATTTTCTGCATGATGCGCTGGGCCATCTGCCGGGCTTCTTCGCGGTCGTACAGATTGATGAGGATGCAGAACTCGTCGCCGCCCAGGCGTGCCACCACGTCTTCATGGCTGCGGGTGGAGCTCTTGATGTGCCCGGCGATGACTTTCAGCAACTCGTCCCCGGCATCGTGGCCGAGGCTGTCATTGATGCGCTTGAAATGGTCGATGTCGAGGAACATCACCGCCAGCATGCCGCCAAAGGTGGTTTTCTCGATGAGCTTTTCGGCGAACAGCTGGTTGAAGCCGCGGCGGTTGATCAGGTTGGTCAGGGCGTCGTAGTGGGCCACCTGCTGCAGGGAAACCCGGGCCTGGTCCAGTTGCGAAAGCAGGGCATTGACCCGCCGCAGGTCCCGCTCCTTGTGTTGCAGCTTCTTGTCGGCCAGGGCCGCGCTGATGCCGCTGCCGATGATCAAGAGCACGATCGCGCTCAGGGTCAGGCCCAGTTGCAGATGCCCGTCGGATGTCGCGGGGGCGGGCAGGCTGCCGGCGGGCAGCACCAGGGTCATGGCCCAGATGCCGGTGAAGTGCATGAGCACGATGGCAGCGCCCAGCACCAGGCTGCTGGCGTACTTGAGCAACTGGTGGAACATACCGCTGCCTTCGCGCAGGTGACGGGACAGCAGCAGCGCCGCCAGGCTGCAGGCGATCGCCACCAATACCGACAGCGCCATCAGTAAGGGGTCGTAGTACAGGCTGGCGCTGCTGCGCATGGCCGCCATGCCGACGTAGTGCATGGCGGCGATGCCCAGGCCGATCCAGATCGAAGCAACGCCATAGCGCCACAGCGGCATGTGCGCGTGGCTCAGGGTGTTCATCGCCAGCCAGGCGGCGACCAGCGCGATCAGGAGCGACAGCAGGGTCAGGGGCAGGTCGTAGTGGATCTGCAGCGGCGCCTCGAACGCCAGCATGGCGATGAAGTGCATGGCCCAGATCCCCCCGGCCAGGCAGCAGGCTCCGACCCAGCGCCACAGGCGCTGGCTGGCCGGTCGTTCGGCATGACTGACACGTTCGGCCATGTCCAGGGTGGCGAAGCTGGCGGCACAGGCTACCAGGTAGGCCAGAAGCACCAGAACCGGGTTGTGGGTGCAATGCAGGACCACTTGCCCGGCCTGAGGAAGCTCGGTAATGAAATGCACGCCCAGCCAGTCCATAGCCTGCCCATCTCTGAGTCATCTGAGGTCGGCGGAGCCGCGCGCCAACGAGTGCTTGGAGTATAGAAGGCACCCGCTGGCTGCAATGGGAGGTGGCACGCTGCTGCTAATGATTTGCTTATGGGCTCTATCGCCAAAGGTGCTAAGCGCTTTCCTCGTACCAGGGCTCGGTGTCCGCCGGTTCCAGGGGGGCCAGGCCGAAGGCGGCGCGGGCGGCGTCGCAGTCGCTGTTGGGCTGGCCGTCGGTCCAGGAAGCCTCGAACTCGCGGCACGGGCTGGAGCGCTGGTCATAGATCGAACAGCTCACACCCTGGCCGACCTCGCCTTCAAGGGCGATGCAGCGGGGGGATTTGCAGTCGGTTCCGAGCATTGCCACCCGGCTGGGGCTGATGCTTTGCACCAGCTCGTCGGGGACAGTCCCGCCGGATGAGGCGCATTCGCCCCAGAAAAAAGACACACGAAAGTATGAACAGCAGGCACCGCAATTCAGACACGGACTGGCTTCGGACATTGGCGTATTCGATGGGGGAGGGGTTGATAAGGGGGGCTGGCAAGGCGGCTATTCTAGGCTTCGCATCGGCCTTGGGAAGGGGGGGCGCAAGGTATTTTTTCGGCCTTGGCCAAGCCCTTGAAAAGACTGGGAAAGGCCCGGGTAGCGGGGGCTGTGGCGAAGTTCGGGCGGCTTGTTCCGGGGAGCCGCAAGTGCCATCCCCGCGCCTGCCTGCGATGCCTTGGTATCAGGCTGGCGAATGATTACAGACAGCGTGGGTGCGGCTGACTAGATTGCAGCTTCCAGGCCCGCTCGCGTCTGGCCCAATAACAATAAAAGAGATCGATCCATGGATAATTCGACTCAAGCGGCAAATGCCTGGCGCATTCTGTTCCTGTTGTTTTTGGCAAACCTGTTCAACTTCTTCGATCGCACCATCCCCGCCATCATCATCGAGCCGATCCGCATGGAATGGCACCTGAGCGACTTCCAGCTGGGGATCATCGGCACCGCCTTCACCATTGTCTATGCCATTGCCGGCTTGCCCCTGGGGCGCCTGGCCGACACCGGCTCGCGCAGCAAGCTGATGGGCTGGGGGCTGGCGGTGTGGAGCGGGCTCACCGCGGTCAACGGCATGGTCGGCAGCTTCTGGAGCTTTTTGCTGGTGCGCATGGGCGTGGGGATTGGCGAGGCCAGCTACGCCCCGGCCGCCAACTCGCTGATCGGCGACCTGTTCCCCGCTCACCGCCGGGCCCGGGCCATGGGCATCTTCATGCTCGGCCTGCCTCTGGGGCTGGTGCTGGCGTTCTTCACCATCGGTGCCATGGTCAAGGCCTTCGACAGCTGGCGGGCGCCGTTCTTCATTGCGGCGGTACCAGGGCTGGTGCTGGCGGTGTTCATGTTCTTCATCAAGGAACCCAAGCGCGGCGCGGCGGAAACGGTGAAAGTGGCCCAGGTGCGGATTGACCGGCCCATTCGCCGGGTGCTGGTGATACCGACCTTTCTCTGGCTGACTCTGGCCGGGCTGACTTTCAACTTCGCCACCTATGCCTGCAACTCGTTCCTGGTGCCGATGCTGCAGCGCTACTTCCTCATGCCCTTGCAGGAAGCCGCCATGGCCACCGGGCTGATCGTCGGGGTGACCGGCCTGGTGGGCCTGACCCTGGGTGGCTGGATCGCCGACAAGATTCATCAGCGGGTAGCCAATGGTCGTTTGTTGTTCGCGGCCTGCAGCCTGATCATCTCGACCCTCGCCACCGGGTGGGCACTGCATGCCGGGCGGGTGGAGGTCGGGGTGTTCGTCGCGGTATTCAGTGTCGGCTGGCTGTTTGCCTACAACTTCTATACCTGCGTCTATACCGCCCTGCAGGATGTGGTCGAACCGCGCTTGCGCGCCACCGCCATGGCCCTGTTCTTCGCCGGCCTGTACCTGTTGGGGGGCGGCCTGGGGCCGGTGGTGGTGGGGGCGCTCTCCGACCACTTCGCCCATTCGGCAATGTATGCCGCAGGCGCAGAGCTGATGACCGAGGAGTTCAAGGCCATCGGTCTGCACGACGCGATGTACCTGATTCCCGTGGCCCTGTTCCTGACCCTGCTGTTTCTGTTCCAGGCAGCGCGCTGTTTTGTCCGTGACGCCCAGCGGATGAAAGAGGGGCTGGCCTGTGGGAATGCCGCTGATGCCCCAGCAGAGGTGAGTCTGCCGGCGATCAACGATGGTGCAGTGAGCCGCTAGGGCGCGTTGCTGCATTGGCAGGCGACAGGCAAAAAAAAGGCCCGCACAGTGCGGGCCTTTTGTTCAGTGCTGACAACCGGGCTATCAGCCCGCCACCAGCACCCGGATCGCTTCCAGGCGCAGGGCGGCTTTTTCCAGCATGGCCAGGCCCTGTTCGCGCTGTTGACGCAGGGCCACCAGCTCGCTGTCACGGACAGTCGGGTTGACCGCCTGCAGCGCGGTCAGGCGCGCCAGTTCTTCGTCGGTGTCGGCTGCCAGGCGGCGTTGCGCCTCGGCCACGCGTTCGGCGTGACGCGGTGCGACCTTGGCTTCGCCGGCGTTGATCTTCGGCGCCAATTGATCGCGCTGGGCCTGGATGAACTTGTTGGCGCTGGCCTTAGGCACGCTTTCCAGCTGGTCGTTCAGGGTCTCGAAGGCGACCCGCGCCGACAGGTCGTTGCCATTGGCGTCCAGCAGGCAGCGCAGGGCAGCCGGCGGCAGGTAGCGGCCCAGTTGCAGTGAGCGCGGGGCGACCACTTCACTGACGTACAGCAGCTCCAGCAGCACGGTGCCGGGTTTGAGCGCCTTGTTCTTGATCAGCGCCACGGCGGTGTTGCCCATGGAGCCGGACAGCACCAGGTCCATGCCGCCCTGCACCATGGGGTGTTCCCAGGTGATGAACTGCATGTCCTCGCGAGACAGCGCCTGGTTGCGGTCGTAGGTGATGGTCACGCCTTCGTCGTCGCCCAGGGGGAAGCTGGCGTCGAGCATCTTCTCGCTGGGCTTGAGGATCAGGGCGTTTTCCGAATGGTCCTCGCTGTCGATGCCGAAAGCGTCGAACAGGGTTTCCATGTAGATCGGCAGGGCGAACTGGTCGTCCTGTTCGAGGATCGCTTCCACCAGGGCGTCGCCTTCGCCGGCACCACCGGAGTTCAACTCCAGCAAGCGGTCGCGACCGGTGTGCAGCTCGGCTTCCAGGCGTTCACGCTCGCCACGGGCTTCGTCGATCAGCGCTTGCCACTCGCCGTCATCGGCATTCTCCAGCAGCGGCAGCAGGCGCGGGCCGAACTGATGCTGCAGGGCGTTGCCGGTCGGGCAGGTGTTGAGGAAGGCGTTCAGGGCTTCGTGGTACCACTGGAACAGGCGCTCTTGCGGGCTGGTTTCCAGGTACGGCACGTGCAGTTCGATCACGTGCTTCTGGCCGATCCGGTCGAGACGGCCGATACGCTGCTCCAGCAGGTCCGGGTGCGACGGCAGGTCGAACAGCACCAGGTGGTGGGCGAACTGGAAGTTGCGGCCTTCACTGCCGATTTCCGAGCAGATCAGCACCTGGGCGCCGAACTCTTCATCGGCGAAGTAGGCGGCGGCACGGTCACGTTCGAGGATGTTCATGCCCTCGTGGAATACCGTGGCCGGGATGCCGGAGCGCACGCGCAGGGCGTCCTCCAGGTCCATGGCGGTTTCCGCGTGGGCGCAGATCACCAGCACCTTGGTGCGCTTGAGCATTTTCAGCTGGTCGATCAGCCACTCGACCCGCGGGTCGAACTTCCACCAGCGCTGTTCGTCATCGCTGACGTCGGGCTGGGCCTGGAAGCTGACTTCCGGGTACAGCTCGGCGTGTTCGCCCAGGGGCAGCTCCAGGTATTCGTCCGGGCATGGCAGCGGGTAGGCGTGCAGCTTGCGCTCGGGGAAACCCTGCACCGCGGCGCGGGTGTTGCGAAACAGCACGCGGCCGGTGCCGTGGCGGTCCAGCAGTTCACGCACCAGGCGTGCGCTGGCTTCGCTGTCGCCGTCGTTGACCGCGGCCAGCAGGGCTTCGCCTTCGTTGCCGAGGAAACCGTGGATGGTCTTGTGCGCCTCGGGAGACAGGCGGCCTTTATCCATCAGTTCCTGCACGGCTTCGGCCACCGGGCGGTAGTTCTCGCTCTCGGCGCGGAAGGCCGCGAGGTCGTGGAAACGGTTCGGGTCCAGCAGGCGCAGGCGGGCGAAGTGGCTGTCCTGGCCCAGTTGTTCCGGGGTTGCGGTCAACAGCAGCACGCCGGGAATGGTCTCTGCCAGCTGTTCCACCAGGGCGTATTCCGGGCTGACCTGGTCTTCGTGCCACACCAGGTGGTGGGCTTCGTCCACCACCATCAGGTCCCAGCCGGCGGCGAACAGCGCGTCCTGGGCCTTCTCGTCGTCCACCAGCCACTCCAGGGCCACCAGGGCCAGCTGGGTGTCTTCGAACGGGTTGCTGGCATCGCTTTCGATAAAGCGTTCTTCATCGAACAGTGCCACTTGCAGGTTGAAGCGCCGGCGCATCTCTACCAGCCACTGGTGCTGGAGGTTTTCCGGTACCAGGATCAGCACCCGGCTGGCGCGACCCGAGAGCAGTTGGCGATGGATCACCAGGCCGGCCTCAATGGTCTTGCCCAGGCCCACTTCGTCCGCCAGCAGGACCCGCGGCGCGATGCGGTCGGCGACTTCACGGGCAATGTGCAACTGGTGGGCGATGGGTTGGGCGCGCACGCCACCCAGGCCCCAGAGCGAGGACTGCAGCTGGCGGCTGGTGTGTTCCAGGGTGTGGTAGCGCAGGGAGAACCAGGCCAGCGGGTCGATCTGCCCGGCGAACAGACGGTCGCTGGCCAGACGGAACTGGATGAAGTTCGAGAGTTGGGTTTCCGGCAGGGTGACGGCTTCGTTCTGCCCGTTGAGGCCGTGGTAGACCAGCAGGCCGTCGACATCATCGACTTCCTGTACGGTCATTTTCCAGCCTTCGAAGTGGGTGATGCTGTCACCCGGAGAGAACCTCACGCGAGTGAGGGGCGCATTCCGTAGCGCATACTGGCGGGTGTCGCCAGTGGCCGGATAGAGCACGGTCAGCAAGCGACCGTCCTGTGCCAGAACGGTGCCTAAACCCAGCTCGGCTTCGCTGTCACTAATCCAGCGTTGCCCCGGTTGATACTGCTGCGCCATGCTGCCTGACTCCCGCTTTGAAAAAGCCGACTATCTTAACGGAACGACGCTTCCAGTCCAAAGAACTCTGATCAATCCCCTGGATTAAAAGGTAGCGTACGGCGTGCATTCGTCGGGTGGCGGGGCACTATCGGCTGACGACTGGGTCACAGTTTTGCGACCGATGGCTCAAGTCGCCCATGCCGCAGCCGACAGCCTGCCGACAGGAGACCAATAATATGCTGCCACCGATGCTCCCCTTGAGTGCCGTGCCGATCACCGCCCAGCAGGATCCGATCCGCCAGCGACCGGACATCCCGCCTGTGGTACCGGTGCAGGAAAGCTCCAACGAAAGCACCATCGACCTGCAAAAGCGCGACCCCGAGGAGTCCGCCCTGCTGCTGCGCGAGGAACAGCGGCGCCAGCAACAGAAGCAGCGCCGTGAGCGTGAGGCCGAGGACGACCCCGAAGAGCACCTGGCAGTGCCCGGCGATGAACTGAACGCCGACAACACCGTGCCGGTGGTGCCGTTGATCGAAGATGCTCCGCGCCAGGGCCTGTGGGTGGATGTCGAGGTCTAGGAGCGCTTGTTCCCCGCCAGTTCCCCGAGGGCCTGCAACAGGCGCTCGATTTCCTCTTGTGTATTGAAGTAACTCAAGGCGATCCGGGCAATGTTGCCCAGGCCTCGGGCCTGCATGTCCAGTGGTGTGTAGTTGACGCCATTGGCGCCGATATTGATGCCGCGCCGCGCCAGTTCCTCCTTGAGTGCCAGCCCGTCCCAACCTTCGAGAGTGAAGGCGATCAGGCCCGATTGCTGCCCCGGGCTGCCCAGGTCCTGGAGTTGCAGGCCGGGCAAGCGCTGCAGCTTCTTGCGCAGCGGCTCGCTCAAGGCATTGATCCTTTGCGCAATGGCGGCCACGCCGATGCTTTCGAACTCCTGCAGGGCATTGGCCAGGCCAGCCAGCAGAACCATCGACACTTCACTGGTTTCAAAGCGCCGGGCATCGTTGCGCAGAGCGAAGCCCTGGCCGTCCCAGGGCGCCGACAGCACGTCCCGCGGCAGCGGATTCAACTGCTCGAGGAAGCCGGGCCTTATATAGAGCAGGGCCGTGCCTCGCGGGCCGCGCAGGTACTTGCGCCCCGCGCCCTTGAGCACATCGCAGTTGAGCGCCTGCACGTCGCAGGGCACCTGCCCCAGCGCCTGGCCGGCATCGATGAAGTAGGGGATGCGCCATTGGCGCGCCAGTTGGCCGATGGCTGCGGCCGGGTTGATCAGCCCGCCATTGGCCGGTAGCCAGGTCAAGGCGATGAGGCGTACCCGGGAGTCGAGCATGGACTCCAGGGCCGGGACTGAAACCGCACCGTGGCTGTCACAGGGAATGACTTCCAGCTGCGCGCCGGCGGCCACGGCCGGGGCCATGCAGGCCAGGTTGCCGGCCCATTCCTGGCGCCCCACCAGGATCCGGTCGCCCGGCTGCCAGGCGGGCAGGGCGTTGAAGGCCATGCCCCAGGCCGCCGAACCACTGCTGGTAAAGGCGATGGCTTGCGGGCAGGTGTTGAGCACTCGGGCGGCGGTCTGTCGCGCCTGCTCCTGCAACTGGGCGCCGGCGCCGGCCGCTTCCATCGGCCCGCTGTGGGCCTCCCGCTGCAGTTGCCCGGACATGGCGTCCAGGGTGCCCTGGCTGGGCAGGGACCCCCCGGCATGGTTGAAGTGACAGACCCGGGTGCAACCCGGTGTGGCCGCCCGTAGCCGGGCGATGTGGTCCGGGTTCAGGGGCATCACGGCTTGAGCTCGAAAATCCCGTCGACCTCCACGGCGACGCCGGCAGGCAGGCTGGCGACGCCCACCGAAGTGCGGGCATGCCGGCCTTTCTCGCCCAGGGCATTGACCAGCAGGTTGGAGGCGCCATTGGCGACCTGGCCATGGCCCTTGAAGTCGGCGCTGGCGGCAATGAACACCCCCAGCCGGCTGATGCGTTGCAGCCTCGACAAGTCGTCCCCCAGGGCCGCCGAGAGTTGCGCCAGCAGGGCCAGGGCCGCCAGTTCCGCGGCCTGGGCACCCTGCTCGATGCTGAGGTTGTCACCGAGCCGGCCCAGCAGATGGGGATGCTGCTCTGCTTGCGGTGTTTGCCCGGAGATGAACAGCAGGTTCTGGCTCTGGGCATGGTTGACGTAGTTGGCGATCGGCTGGCCGGGGATCGGCAGTTCAAGACCCAGTTGTTGCACTCGTTGCTGCAGAGAGTCGCGCATGGCAAGTCCTCGAATGGAAGGCTTGCAGCATCGGTGTTCAGGCTGGGGGCGACAAACGGATAGATCTAATCCGACGTATCTGAATTTTTCATGGGTCGCTCCCTTGCTCCAGCAGCCATTGGGCGAAGCACTGCACCGCCGGATTCGCCGGACCTTCGGCGGTCACCAGCCAGTAGCCGATCTGATCGTTGTGCAGAGCCGGGAGGTCGAAGGCATCCACCAGGCGGCCCTGGGCAAGGTGGCGCCGGATCAACTGGCGGCGGCCCATGGCGATGCCCTGGCCGGCCACCGCCGCTTCCACCACGATGTTGTAGTCGTGGAGCATGACGCTGGGGTGAGGGCTGAGGTCGACGGTGTTCTGCCTGCTCCAGTCGTCCCATTCAAAGGGCCGGTGGGAGCGGGCCATCAGCAAGGTGCCGTTGGCCAGGGCTCCGGCCTTGAACTCGGGGCTGCACACCGGTGACAGTTGCTCGGCGAGAAAGCGTGTGGCCTGGACGTTGGGCCAGTGGCCCTTGCCATAGCGAATGGCCAGGTCGACCTCGGCACCGGCCACATCTGCCAGGTTGATGGCCGGTTGCAGCTCCAGCTGGATCTGAGGGTGGCGGCGGCTGAAGTCCGCCAGGCGCGGCGCCAGCCACAAGGTGGCGAAGGAGGCCAGCAGGCCGATGCGCAGAACCTGCGATGGCTCTGCTGCCAACAGCGTCCGGGTGGCTTCGGCGATCTGCTCCAGGGCCGGCTGGATCTGTTGGTAATAGCTGGCGCCGGCGGTGGTCAGGTCGATGGCCCGGGTGCGTCGTACAAACAGCGGCTGGCCCAGGTGCTGTTCGAGTTTGTGCACTTGATGGCTGACCGCGCTCTGGCTGACGCACAGTTCCCGGGCCGCCTTGCTGAAACTCAGGTGCCGGGCCACGGCCTCGAAGGCGCGCAGGGCCAGCAGCGGGGGCAGGTGCTTGGGCATTTCCACATGCGGTTTCCTGTGGGGAGGGGCGGCCATTGTGCGGATAAAAAGTCTTCCCGGCAGCGACTTTATTGCAGTCGCCTTGGTCTGATCACTGGTCAGGTGCGGCGCCACGTCGCATTATTGGCACATTCGCCAGGGCCGCCCGCTGCTTCAAGGCGTGCGGCCGATATAGACCATGAGTGATGCAAGCCAAGCCATGAATCAAGACGACAAGCTGATCGACCTGAACGCCGAGCGTGCCAAGCGTGTGCATGATCTCAATGAAAAGCGCCTGAACGAAGTACGCCAGGCATTCGAGCACGCCATGCCCTTGGGCAAGGCCAAGAAAAAACCGAAAAACAAACCGAAAAAGCGCTGATCTGGGCGCTTTCTGTTGATGCAAGTCACTTATTCCCCCTTCCTCGCGCCCAGTCATGGGCGACATTGACCCCGGTCAATTTCCCCCGCCTCCCGTTTGGTTAACTTAGCCCCATCGCAACAGGGCAAGAGCAGGAGGCCAGTCATGTTTTTCGACAATGTGGTGATCGCCGGAGTGCTGACTGTCGGCCTCATGGTTCTGTTTTTCGCAGGGTTTGGATTCTTTATCTGGAAAGACGCGAATAAGCGCAAGAAGCCTTAAGTCTTTCCAGGGCAACGAGCACGCAAGGCATTTTGGGCAACTTCGGTTGCCCTTTTTTTTGCCTGCAAGAAAGCTCAAGGCATAAAAAAGGTGCGTCCCTGGGGACGCACCTTTTTTGTTGCCGGCTGGGGTATCAGGTACCCAGGATCTTGGAGGCTGCCCAGAACAGGCCGGCGGACAGGGCCACGGTCGCCGGCAGGGTCAGGACCCAGGCCAGGAGGATGGTCCGTACCGTTCCGCTCTGCAGGCCGCTCTTGTTGGCGACCATGGTCCCGGCCACGCCGGAGGAAAGTACGTGGGTGGTGGAAACCGGCAGGCTGAAGATGTTCGCCAGGCCGATCAGGCCGGCGGCGGTGATCTGTGCCGACATGCCCTGGGCGTAGGTCATGCCCTGCTTGCCGATCTTCTCGCCAATGGTCTGCACTACGCGCTTCCAGCCGATCATGGTGCCCAGGCCCAGAGCCAGGGCGACAGCCAGGATGACCCAGAACGGTGCGTATTCGGTGGTGGCGGTCAAGTCTTTGCGCAGCTTGTCCAGGTCGGCCTTTTCACGGGCCGAGATGCCTGGCAGCTTGCCGACCTTTTTCGCGGTGTCATCCAGGCAAAGCAGGTAGCGACGCACTTCGATGCGGCTTTCCGGCGACAACGAATGGTAGTCGGAAACGCCCTTGAGGCTGCTCAGGAGCGCGGCGATGGTCGGTTCGGTTTGCTGCGGATTGCAGCGGAACTTGCCCGGCAGGTCGTCTTTCACGCTTTTGCCCAGGGCCAGGAACTCACCCAGGGACTCGTGATTGCGCTCGTAGAACTGGCTCAGGTGCAGGGTGGCGTCGCGGGTGCGCTCGATCTGGTAGGTGGTGCTGTTGAGGTCCATCACGAACTGGGCAGGCACGATACCAATCAGTACCAGCATGATCAGGCCGATGCCTTTCTGGCCGTCGTTGGAGCCGTGCACGAAGCTCACGGCCATGGCCGAGATCACCAGTACCAGGCGGTTCCAGAACGGCGGGTGCTTCTTGTCATCGACCTTGCGGCGCTGTTCCGGAGTCTTGTGCATCTTCGAAATCGGCCGCCACCATTTCAGGCCGATCAGTACCAGCGCTGCAATAATGAAGCCCGCCATCGGCGAGAACACCAGGGAAGCGCCGATGTCGATTGCCTTCTGCCAGTTCACGCCATCCCCCAGGGGGATGTCGCTGAGCAGGGCATTGGCCAGGCCGACACCGAGGATGGAGCCGATCAGGGTATGGGAACTGGAGGCCGGAATGCCGAAATACCAGGTGCCCAGGTTCCAGGTAATGGCCGCGGCGAGCAACGAGAAGACCATGGCCAGGCCGTGGCCGGTGTTGACGTTGATCAGCAGCTCGACCGGCAGCAGGTGGACGATGGCATAGGCCACGCCAACCCCGCCCAGCAGCACACCGAGGAAATTGAACACACCGGAGAAGAACACGGCCAGGTGCGGCGGCATGGCCTTGGTGTAGATAACAGTGGCAACCGCATTTGCGGTGTCATGAAAGCCGTTGATGAACTCGTAGGCGAGGACAAAAGCCAGGGCGAGCAAGAGGCTCACAAGCACCCAAGCATCCAGTCCGCTGAATAAATCGATCATGAAGGTTTTCTGACCCGGTCATAAGGGGGCGCGATTATGCCAGAAAACCCCGCTAATCAATGCACAAGGTGCTCGCCGGTAACATTCTTCAACGAAAAAACTGACCGGGAGCAGAGTTTTCGCACATACCCCTCAAACACGGCAAGCCATTGAGTTTATTGGGCACGAGCGGTCAATCCGATGGCCTGGGCGCGGAAATCAGAGGGTTAAAACGCGTGTATGAAATTTCAACCAAAGGGCTTGCCCGGTAGCCTCTCTCGCTGTGGATGGGCGAGATGGCCATGGGCCCGGGGTAACGAGCATCAATGGTCTGCCTGGCCGCCGGGATGATCGGGCGGGCAAGTAGAGCAAGCCCTGAATGAGTCAGGCTGCCAGCATTACGGCTGTTCGGCCTTGAGCTCTTTTTCCATCTTTTGCAGTTCTTGGGTGAAGGCCTGATCGAGAATACTGGCGCGTTTGCGCCAAGGTTTGCGTTCAGGTTCCGGCTGGGCGGCATAACGGGTGATCTCGCCGCCGTAAACTTCCTTGTAACGTTGCTCCTGGCGCTCAAGTTCCGCGCGCAGTTCATCTTTCGTCACAGTGTTACCTAATTGAGTGAAGGTCCAGTCCGGTGCGACGCATTGCTTGCGGGCATCTACGCGGAGCTGAAGTCAGTGCCAGTCTGGCCTTGACTTCGAGTCTCTCAAGCGTGCCGTTAATTGCATGCGGCCACGTCACCGGATGAAAACAACTGTCGTAGCAACAGTGTTGTTGGTTGCAAGCGGGCTGGCCGAATCTGGTTAGGGGTCAAGCGCTTGCGGCAGGTGACCGATTACCGTCTCAAGTCACCCGAGAGAGGAGCATGGGGCAACTGACTCCACATTCCTCACTCCGGCAGTATAGCTTCGGCGAAGAATAACTCTATGGGTGGCAAGTTTAAAATGACCAACTTTATTGTGAGCGTTTTGTGACACAAAAGTTCTAATCATTTCCTACACGAGGAAAGCCTGATTCTTACTCCGCTGGTACAAGTCTATATGGGGAGTCTGCATCTTGATGCAAGTGGTCGGTTGCAAAAGACTCGGGATAACCGGGCATTCCACTGGTGATTATTACTATGGTTTTTTGCAATAAACCCACGGGCTCACTGCCGCGGATGCCAGGCTTGGCGGATTGCGATTATCGGCCGATGGTTCGATAATCGCCCAATGTTGCCGGCCCCAGCTTGTGCTTCTTCGCCAATACGGCTTGTAATACCGAAGAATTTCGTCGCAGAGAGCCTGAAATGAACGATCAGATGCGTAATTCCTTTACCTCAGTGGCCCCGCCGATCGTGGCGTCTGCGGCAAAGAGGATTCAGGCGTTGACCGGTGACCCGGATTTCATGACCTCTCTGGCCCGGGGCCTGGCGGTGGTGCAGGCGTTCCAGGAGCGCAAGCGGCACTTGACCATCGCCCAGATCAGCCATCGCACGGAAATCCCCCGGGCTGCGGTGCGCCGTTGCCTGCACACCCTGATCAAGCTGGGTTACGCCACCACCGACGGGCGTACCTATTCATTGCTGCCCAAGGTGCTGACCCTGGGCCACGCCTATCTTTCGTCGACGCCTCTGGCGGTCTCCGCCCAGCCCTACCTGGACCGCATGAGCGAGCAACTGCACGAGGCGTGCAACATGGCCACCCTGGAAGGCGACGACATTCTCTACATCGCCCGTTCCGCCACGACCCAGCGGCTGATCTCGGTCGACCTGTCTGTCGGCGGTCGCTTGCCAGCCTATTGCACCTCCATGGGGCGCATCCTTCTCGCGGCCCTGGACGATTCGTCGCTGCACGAATACCTCGACCATGCGGACCTGCAAGCCAAGACCAGCCGCACCCTGCACACCCCGGAAGCCTTGCTGGAGTGCCTGCAGCAAGTGCGCCAGCAGGGCTGGTGCATCGTTGATCAGGAACTGGAGCAGGGCCTGCGCTCCATTGCGGTACCGGTGTATGACGCTTCCGGCCAGGTGCTGGCGGCGCTGAACGTCAGTACCCACGCCGGGCGGGTCAGCCGTGCCGAGCTGGAGCAGCGCTTTCTCCCCGGTTTGCTGAGCGCCAGCCGCGATCTGAGCGCGCAGTTGTTTGCTTAAGCTGTTCGATAAACGCACAGATACGCCTTTGGCGAATTGACGCTGTTTCCCCTGGCTCATTAATGTCGCGGCAGCGTCATCGGCGGCAAGCTGGCATCTTCGCCCGCCGCTGGTGGCCCGCCCAATAATAAAGAAGAGGCCAACACTCATGAGCACGCTTTCCCTGCGTCGTTGCCGCGACCGTTCCTGCCGTCCCGCTCGCATCGCCTGATATCGCCACCCCTTTAGTGACCTGATCAGCCCTGGCGGCCTGTGCTCGCCTGCGTTTTAGCGTGGAAATAACAACAATGAACCAACCCCAATCCGCTGTAGGGAACTGCCTTGATGTGCAGTCCTTCATCAATGCCCAGCCGCTGTCCCGTTACCAGTGGCGCGTGGTGATCCTGTGTTTCCTGATTGTCTTCCTCGATGGCCTGGACACCGCGGCCATGGGCTTCATCGCCCCGGCGCTGTCCCAGGACTGGGGCATCGACCGCGCCAGCCTCGGCCCGGTCATGAGCGCTGCATTGATCGGCATGGTCTTCGGCGCCCTGGGCTCCGGCCCCCTGGCCGACCGTTTCGGCCGCAAGGTGGTGCTGGTGGGGGCGGTGCTGCTGTTTGGTGCCTTCAGCCTGGCTTCGGCCTACAGCACCAACGTCGACCAGTTGCTGGTCCTGCGTTTCCTTACCGGCCTGGGCCTGGGGGCGGGCATGCCCAACGCCACCACGCTGCTTTCGGAATACACCCCCGAACGCCACAAGTCGTTGCTGGTGACCAGCATGTTCTGCGGTTTCAACCTGGGCATGGCCGGCGGCGGTTTCATTTCCGCCAAGCTGATCCCGGCCTTCGGCTGGCACAGCCTGCTGCTGATCGGCGGGGTCCTGCCGCTGATCCTGGCTCTGGTGCTGGTGCTCTGGCTGCCGGAGTCCGCGCGTTACCTGGTGGTGCGTAATCGCGGCACCGACAAGGTGCGCAAGACCCTGGCGCCGATTGCCCCGGCCATAGTCGGCGAGGCTGGCAGCTTCAGCGTGCCGGAACAGAAGACCGTGAAGGCGCGCAACGTGTTCGCGGTGATTTTCTCCGGCACCTATAGCGTCGGCACCCTGTTGCTGTGGCTGACCTATTTCATGGGGCTGGTGATTGTCTACCTGCTCACCAGCTGGCTGCCGACCCTGATGCGCGACAGCGGGGCGAGCATGGAACAGGCGGCCTTTATCGGCGCCCTGTTCCAGTTTGGCGGCGTCCTCAGCGCGGTGGCCGTGGGCTGGGCCATGGACCGTTTCAACCCGCACAAGGTGATCGGCTGTTTCTACCTGCTGGCTGGGGTCTTTGCCTACGCCGTCGGGCAGAGTCTGGGCAACATCACCCTGTTGGCCACCCTGGTGCTGATCGCCGGCATGTGTGTCAACGGTGCGCAATCGGCAATGCCGTCGTTGGCCGCGCGCTTCTACCCGACCCAGGGGCGTGCCACCGGGGTCTCCTGGATGCTTGGCATCGGCCGTTTCGGCGCCATTCTCGGTGCGTGGATGGGAGCGACCCTGCTGGGCCTGGGCTGGAACTTCGAACAAGTGCTGACTGCCCTGGTGATTCCGGCGGCCCTGGCCACCACTGCGGTGGTGATCAAGGGCATGGTCAGTCACGCAGACGCGACCTGAGCGCGGACTACCCTGTAGCCGCTGCCGCAAGCTGCGACCGGGCTCGAAGGGCCCGCTGCTCCTGAAGGGCGCAGAGGGTTCTTCGAACGTTATCCTCGCCCGCGGCAGCGGCCCCAGAAGGCCGGCAGGGCTGTTGCGGGGTTGAGGAAAAGCAATCGATAGCCCTGCAACAATCTGTTCGATAATCGAACGCTCAGTCGATTATCGGATTGTTTGGGGTTTGGCCCCGGCTTAATCTTCAGTCACTGCGGCGCGCCCAGAGCGCCTTTTTCTCCAGTCGCTGAATAACAATCGGGAGACCCCATCCATGGCTGAAATCCTTTCGCTGCACGACGCGGTGAAGCAATTCGTCAACGACGGCGACACCGTCGCGCTCGAAGGCTTCACCCACCTGATTCCTACGGCCGCAGGTCATGAAATCATCCGCCAGGGCAAGAAAGACCTGACCCTGGTGCGCATGACCCCTGACCTGATCTACGACCAGTTGATCGGTGCCGGTTGCGCTCGCAAGCTGATTTTCTCCTGGGGGGGCAACCCGGGCGTGGGCTCCCTGCACCGCCTGCGCGACGCCGTGGAAAAGCAATGGCCACAGCCCCTGGAGATCGAGGAACACAGCCACGCCGACCTGGCCAACGCCTATGTTGCCGGCGCCTCGGGCCTGCCCTTTGCCGTCCTGCGGGCCTACGCTGGTTCCGACCTGCCCAAGGTCAACCCCCTGATCAAGACCGTGACCTGCCCGTTTACCGGTGAAGTGCTGGCGGCGGTGCCTTCGGTGCGCCCGGACGTCACGGTAATCCACGCGCAGAAGGCCGACCGCAAGGGCAACGTGCTGCTGTGGGGCATTCTCGGGGTACAGAAAGAGGCCGCCCTGGCCGCCAAGCGCTGCATCGTCACCGTCGAGGAAATCGTCGACGACCTGAACGCGCCGATGAACGCCTGCGTACTGCCGACCTGGGCGCTGAGCGCGGTCTGCCATGTGCCTGGTGGCGCCCATCCGTCCTACGCCCACGGCTACTCCGAGCGCGACAACCGCTTCTACCAGGCCTGGGACCCGATCGCCCGCGACCGTGACGCGTTCACCGCCTGGATCAACGAATACATCCACGGCAGTGCCGATTTCAGCGAATTCCAGGCCAAGCTGGCCGCAGCTTCGGAGGCCCAGTAATGACCTACTCCACCAATGAAATGATGACCGTGGCCGCGGCCCGTCGCTTGCAGAACGGCTCGGTGTGCTTCGTCGGCATCGGCCTGCCGTCCAAGGCCGCCAACCTGGCACGCCTGACCTCATCACCGGACGTGGTGCTGATCTACGAGTCCGGCCCGATCGGCGCCAAGCCCAGCGTCCTGCCACTTTCTATCGGTGACGGCGAGCTGGCGGAAACCGCCGACACCGTGGTGCCTACCGGCGAGATCTTCCGCTACTGGCTGCAGGGCGGGCGCATCGACGTGGGTTTCCTTGGCGCGGCCCAGGTTGACCGTTTCGGCAATATCAACACCACCGTGGTCGGCGACTACCACCGGCCCAAGGTGCGCCTGCCGGGCGCCGGCGGTGCTCCGGAGATCGCCGGTTCGGCCAAGAGCGTGCTGATCATCCTCAAGCAATCCTCGCGCTCCTTCGTCGACAAGCTCGACTTCGTGACTTCGGTCGGCCACGGCGAAGGCGGCGATTCGCGCAAGCGCCTGGGCCTGCCAGGGGCGGGGCCGGTGGGGATCATCACCGACCTGTGCATCATGGAGCCGGAAGCCGGTACCCACGAATTCATCGTCACTTCGCTGCATCCGGGCGTGACCCGCGAGCAGGTGGTGGCCGCCACTGGCTGGGCGATCCGCTTCGCCGACCAGGTGGCCGAGACCGCAGCACCCACCGAGGTTGAACTGACCGCCCTGCGTGACCTGGAAGCGCGCACCGCCGCGGCCCATGGCCAAGCCCCTGGAGAAGCCTGATGCGCGACGTATTCATCTGCGATGCCATTCGCACCCCCATCGGCCGTTTTGGTGGCGGCCTCTCGACAGTGCGCGCTGACGACCTGGCGGCGCTGCCGATCAAGGCCTTGATGGAGCGCAACCCCAGCGTGGACTGGAGCTCCGTGGACGAGGTGTTCCTCGGCTGCGCCAACCAGGCCGGCGAGGACAACCGCAACGTGGCGCGCATGGCTCTGCTGCTGGCGGGCCTGCCGGACAGCGTGCCCGGCGTCACCCTCAACCGTCTCTGCGCCTCGGGCATGGACGCCATCGGCACGGCGTTCCGCGCCATTGCCAGCGGCGAGATGGAGCTGGCGATTGCCGGTGGCGTCGAGTCCATGTCCCGCGCGCCCTTTGTCATGGGCAAGGCCGATACCGCCTTTTCGCGCAACATGAAGCTGGAAGACACCACCATCGGCTGGCGTTTCATCAACCCGCTGATGAAGGCCCAGTACGGTGTGGATGCCATGCCGCAGACCGCCGACAACGTGGCGGATGACTACAAAGTGTCCCGCGCTGACCAGGACGCCTTCGCCCTGCGCAGCCAGCAGCGTGCCGCGGCGGCCCAGGCCGCCGGTTTCTTCGCTGAGGAAATCGTTGCGGTGCGCATCGCCCACAAGAAGGGCGAGACAGTGGTGGAGCAGGACGAGCATCCCCGTGCCGACACCACCCTGGAAGCCTTGGCCAAGCTCAAGCCGGTCAACGGCCCGGACAAGACCGTCACCGCCGGCAATGCCTCCGGGGTCAACGACGGTGCGGCGGCGCTGATCCTGGCCTCGGCCGAAGCCGTCAAGAAACACGGCCTGACCCCGCGTGCGCGAGTACTGGGCATGGCCAGCGCCGGGGTTGCGCCGCGGGTCATGGGCATCGGCCCGGTGCCGGCAGTGCGCAAGCTGATCGAGCGCCTGGGCGTGGCGGTCAGCGACTTCGACGTGATCGAACTCAACGAAGCCTTCGCCAGCCAGGGCTTGGCGGTGCTGCGCGAGCTGGGCCTGGCGGACGATGCGCCCCAGGTCAATCCCAACGGCGGCGCGATTGCCCTGGGCCACCCCCTGGGCATGAGCGGTGCGCGGTTGGTGCTGACGGCTTTGCATCAGCTGGAAAAGAGCGGCGGTAAAAAAGGCCTGGCGACCATGTGCGTCGGCGTCGGCCAAGGGCTGGCGCTGGCTATCGAGCGCGTTTGACTGCCTGCCTTATATAAGAAGAGAACGAGGAACCACCATGAGTGACAAGCCCGGTTACCGGCGCCCGCAAGCGGGCACTCAGCCTGATTACCTGCACCCGGCCTACCAGTCGACCAACACCCGCTCGCCGTCCAAGCCGCTGGTGTTCATTCCCCACTCGCTGTCGGAAATCACCGGCCCGAGCATCGGCGCCGAGTCGATCCAGGAACGGGACAACGACCTGACGGCCCAGCACGAAGGGCAGCCCCAGGGCGAGCGCATCATCATCCACGGCCGGGTTCTGGACGAGAACGGCCTGCCGGTGCCGGGCATCCTGGTGGAGATCTGGCAGGCCAACGCGGCCGGTCGCTACAACCACGACCGCGACTTGCACGATGCGCCCCTGGACCCGAACTTCACCGGCACCGGGCGCACCGTGACCGACGCCGACGGCTGGTACCAGTTCCAGACCATCAAGCCCGGGGCCTACCCCTGGGGCAACCACCACAATGCCTGGCGCCCGGCGCATATCCATTTTTCGCTGTTCGGGCCGAGCATTCTTACCCGCCTGGTGACCCAGATGTATTTCCCTGGCGACCCGCTGCTGGCTTATGACCCGATCTACAACTGCGTGCCGGACACCCGCGCCAAGGAACGCCTGATCGCCAGCTTCGACCTGGAGAAAACCATTCCTTCCTACGCCCTCGGTTACCGTTGGGACATTGTCCTGCGCGGCCGCGACGCCACGCCGATGGAGAAATAACGTGACCCTGACCGCGACTACATCCCACACCGTCGGCCCCTACTACCACATCGGCCTGACCTGGCTGAACCGCGAAGACCTGACCGAGGAAGGCACCCTGGGCGAGCGGGTGGCGATCACCGGCCAGGTGGTGGACGGCAACGGCAACTTCGTCAACGACGCCATGCTGGAAGTCTGGCAAGCCAACGCCGCCGGCAAGTACCGCCACCCCGAAGACGATCAGGCCAAACCCCTGGACCCGAACTTCCAGGGGTTTGGCCGGGTGCCGGTGGACGCCGAAGGGCGCTTTCGCTTCACCACCATCAAGCCGGGCACGGTGCCGGGCCTGAAAGGCACGACCCAGGCCCCGCATCTGGTGGTACTGGTGTTCGCCCGCGGTTTGGTCAAGCACCTGCTGACCCGCATCTACTTCGAGGGGGAGCCGGCCAACGCCAGCGATCCGCTGCTGGCCTGCGTGCCCGAGGAGCGCCGAGGCACCTTGCTGGCCAAGGCCGATGCTGACGGTCACTACCAGTGGAACGTGATCCTCCAGGGTACTGACGCCGAAACCGTGTTCTTCGACTACTGACCCGGCCTTGTGTGGCCACTGCCGCGGGTTGCGTAGCAGGCGCGGCGGGCTTGAGACCGGCAGAGGTTCGGTTTGAGACCGCCAAGCAAGGCCCTTCGGGCCTTTTCGCAGCCTCGCCGTGGCTTGGCAGCGGCTACAGTCGCTACAGGTTGATAGGGTCGATTGACCTCTGCCCGGGAGCGGGCAGGGCGCTATCCGCAGGGAACGGGAATGTTGCCAAGTGTGTCTAGACTCACACTGTCCCCCATGAGTGAAAAAACCATGACAACAACGACAAGTCACTACACCGGAGAGGAACGCAGCAAAAGGATCTTTGCCATTGTCGGCGCCTCCTCCGGCAACCTGGTGGAATGGTTCGACTTCTATGTCTATGCCTTTTGCGCCATCTATTTCGCCCCGGCCTTCTTTCCCTCCGACGATCCGACGGTGCAGTTGCTCAACACCGCCGGGGTGTTCGCCGCCGGCTTTCTGATGCGGCCCATCGGCGGCTGGCTGTTCGGCCGGGTCGCCGACCGTCATGGGCGCAAGAACTCGATGATGATCTCGGTGCTGATGATGTGCGCCGGTTCCCTGGTGATCGCCTTCTTGCCCACCTACGCCAGCATCGGTGCCTGGGCGCCGTTCCTGCTGCTGGTGGCGCGCCTGTTCCAGGGCCTGTCGGTGGGCGGCGAGTACGGCACCACCGCCACCTACATGAGTGAAGTGGCGCTCAAGGGCCAGCGCGGCTTCTTTGCCTCCTTCCAGTACGTGACCCTGATCGGCGGGCAACTGCTGGCGGTGCTGGTGGTGGTGATTCTCCAGCAGTTTCTCGATGAGGCCGAGCTCAAGGCCTGGGGCTGGCGCATTCCCTTCGTGATCGGTGCCATCGCCGCGGTGATCTCGCTGCTGCTGCGCCGTTCGCTGAAGGAAACCACCAGCAAGGAAATCCGTGAGGACAAGGACGCCGGCAGCATCGCTGCGCTGTTCAAGAACCACTCGGCGGCGTTTATCACCGTGCTCGGCTACACCGCCGGCGGCTCGCTGATTTTCTACACCTTCACCACCTACATGCAGAAGTACCTGGTGAACACCGCGGGCATGCACGCCAAGACCGCCAGCTACATCATGACCGGCGCGCTGTTTCTCTACATGTGCATGCAGCCGCTGTTCGGCATGCTGGCGGACAAGATCGGCCGGCGTAACTCGATGCTCTGGTTCGGTGCCCTGGGTACGCTGTTCACAGTGCCGATCCTGCTGACCTTGAAGACCGTCACCAGCCCGTTCCTGGCCTTTGTGCTGATCACCCTGGCCCTGGCCATCGTCAGTTTCTACACCTCCATCAGCGGCCTGGTGAAGGCCGAGATGTTCCCGCCGCAAGTGCGCGCACTCGGGGTGGGCTTGGCTTATGCGGTGGCCAATGCGATCTTCGGTGGCTCGGCGGAATGGGTGGCCCTGAACTTCAAGAACATGGGCATGGAAAACACCTTTTACTGGTATGTCACGGTGATGATGGCGATTGCCTTCCTGTTCAGCCTGCGCCTGCCGAAACAGGCCGCCTACCTGCACCACGACCTTTGACCTGTGTACCTGCGCCCGGCTCGGGCGCAGGTTTGCCAAGGACTGTTTATGACCCTGACTGCGAGCAATCAGTTGTTCGATGCCTACTTTACTGCCCGGGAAATGCGCGGGGTGTTCTGCGATCAGGGGCGGGTCCAGGCCATGCTCGATTTCGAAGCCGCCCTGGCCCGGGCCCAGGCCCGCGTCGGGGTGATCCCGGCCAGTGCAGTAGCGCCCATCGAGGCCGCCTGCCATGCCGGGCTGTATGACTTCCAGATGCTGGGCGAGGCGATTGCCACGGCCGGCAACTCGGCCATTCCGCTGGTCAAGGCCCTGGGCCGACAGATCGCCCGCAGCGATGGCGAGGCCGAGCGCTTTGTGCACCTGGGGGCTACCAGCCAGGACGTGATGGACAGCGGGCTGGTGCTGCAACTGCGCCGCGCCATGCTCCTGCTGGAGCAGGACCTGGAGCGCCTGGGGGACATCCTTGTTGCCCAGGCCCAACGTTACGCCACGACCCCGATGGCCGGCCGCACCTGGCTGCAACATGCCACGCCGGTGACCCTGGGGATGAAGATCGGCGGCTGGCTGGGGGCATTGACCCGCAGCCGCGAGCGCCTGCAGCAGCTCAAGCCGCGTTTGCTGGTGCTGCAGTTCGGCGGCGCTTCCGGAACCCTGGCGGCTTTGGGCGAGCAGGCCTTGCCGATTGCCCAGGCCCTGGCCGACGAGCTGCAATTGGCCCTGCCGGAGCAGCCCTGGCACACCCAGCGCGACCGCCTGGTGGAGTTCGCTTCGGTGCTGGGCCTGTTGGCCGGCAGCCTGGGCAAGCTGGGGCGGGATATCAGCCTGCTGATGCAGACCGAGGCGGCGGAGGTCTTCGAACCCTCGGCGCCGGGCAAGGGCGGGTCGTCCACCATGCCGCACAAGCGCAACCCGGTGGGCGCGGCGGTGCTGATCAGCGCCGCGACCCGGGTTCCCGGCCTGCTGGCGACGATGTTTGCCGCCATGCCCCAGGAGCACGAGCGCAGCCTGGGCCTGTGGCATGCCGAATGGGAAACCCTGCCGGAGATCTGCTGCCTGGTGTCTGGCGCGTTGCAACAAGCATTACTGGTGGCCGAAGGCCTGGAGGTCGACAGCGCGCGCATGGCGCACAACCTCGACCTGACCCAGGGGCTGGTGCTGGCCGAAGCGGTGAGCATTGCCCTGGCCCAGCGCCTGGGGCGGGAAACCGCCCACCATCTGCTGGAACAATGCTGCAAGCGCGCAGTGGCCGAGAAACGCCATCTGCGTGGGGTATTGGGGGAGGATTCCCAGGTTACCGCCGAGCTGTCGGCGGCGGACCTGGATCGTCTATTGGACCCGGCGCACTACCTGGGTCAGGCGCAGGCCTGGGTCGAGCGCGCCGTGGCTGAACATTTTGCCTTGAAGGCCTGAAGGAGACTGCTGTGGGATTCGTGAAACTCGCCGAGGGCGAACTGCACTATCAACTCGAAGGGCCCGAGGGCGCGCCGGTACTGGTGCTGTCCAACTCCCTGGGCACCGACCTGCACATGTGGGACAAGCAGATGGCGGCCTTCACCCGGCACTTCCAGGTGCTGCGCATGGACACCCGTGGCCACGGCCGTTCCCTGGTCACCGAAGGTCCCTATAGCATCGAGCAACTGGGCCGCGACGTGGTGGCGCTGCTGGATGCGCTGGATATCCAGCGTGCACATTTCTGTGGCCTGTCCATGGGCGGGCTGATCGGCCAGTGGCTGGGGATCAATGCCGGCGAGCGTCTGCACAAGCTGGTGGTGTGCAACACCGCGGCGAAGATCGGCGACCCGTCCGTATGGAACCCGCGGATCGAGACCGTGCTACGTGACGGCCAGGCAGCCATGGTGGCACTGCGCGATACCTCCATCGCCCGCTGGTTCACCAGCGACTTTGCCGAAGCTCACCCTGACCAGGCCAAGCTGATCACCGACATGCTCGCGGCCACCTCGCCGCAAGGCTATGCGGCCAACTGCGCGGCGGTGCGGGACGCGGATTTCCGTGAACAGCTGGGGGCGATCAAGGTGCCCACCCTGGTGATTGCCGGCACTGAAGACGCCGTGACACCACCGTCCGGTGGGCATTTCATCCAGCAGCATGTGGCGGGCGCGGAGTATGCCGAGTTCTATGCTGCGCATTTGTCCAACGTCCAGGCCGGCGACGCTTTCAGCGCCCGGGTCGTGGATTTTCTGCTGGCCTGAGAGTCGATTCAAGGAGCCCTTTGTGGACGAGAAACAGCGTTATGACGAAGGCATGCAGGTTCGCCGCGCGGTGTTGGGCGATGCCCATGTGGACCGCAGCCTCAATGCCCTGACCGAGTTCAACTCGGAGTTCCAGGAAATGATCACCCGCCATGCCTGGGGCGACATCTGGACCCGCCCGGGCCTGCCGCGACACACCCGCAGCCTGATTACCATCGCCATGCTGATCGGCATGAACCGCAACGAGGAGCTCAAGCTGCACCTGCGGGCCGCCGCCAACAATGGGGTGAGCCGCAGTGAGATCAAGGAAGTGATCATGCAGAGCGCGATCTACTGCGGAATCCCGGCGGCCAACGCCACCTTCCACCTGGCGGAATCGGTGTGGGACGAACTGGGCATCGAATCCCGCAGTTGAGGCGCCGGGGCTGCACCGCGCGATTTCAGACGGTGGCCAGAATGAACACCCGCTTGAACGGGAACAGCGTCCGGCCATCGCCTTCGGGCGGATAGTAGCGATGTACCCGTGCCAGGTAATGGTTGAGGAAGCATTGTCGTTGCCGCTCGTCCAGGCTCAGGAGTACGGGGCGCAAGGCCGAGACCTTGACCCAGTCGAAGATCGGCGACTGGCCTTCCACGACCTGCAGGTGTTCGGTTTCCCAGATGTCCAGTTCCCGAGTCAGGGGCGCCAGCAAACGGTAGTAGCTATCCAGCGACAGTACCCGGCGCTCGGCCATGAACGCCCGCAGCTCCGGGGTGCCCAGCGGCTTGCCGTCCGGTCCTGCCTGTTCCAGGCTTTCGAGTATCAACTGATACCACAGGGCGTCGCGCCAATTGGGCATATGCGCCGCCAGGCAGCCGCCGGGGTTGAGCTGGTTCAACAGGCGCGGCAGCAGGTGTTCGTGGTCACTCATGAAGTGCAGCACTGCGGCAGCGAACAACAGGTCGGCAGGCTGTTCGGCTTTCCATTGCAGCAGGTCGCACCTGCGCCACAGCGCCTTGATCGGCAGGCAGCTGGCTTCGGCAAGCATTTCCGAGGAGCTGTCCACGCCTGTCAGCTCCGCGTAGGGCCAGCGCTGCGCCAGCAGTTGAGTGGCGATACCTGTTCCGCAACCCAGGTCGTAGATGTGATGGGGGTGCTGCAGGGCGACATGATCCAGTAGCTCGACCGCCGGTCGTTCTCGCAGGCGCACGAACTGCTGGTAGGCCTGGGGATCCCATTGGGTGCTGAGGTTCCTGGCCGTGGTCGGCTGAGGCTTGGTACTCATGTAAACATCCTTTTTAAAGTTGTCGTCCAATGACATTCAGGGTTCTGAGGAGCAGGGCTGCACCACGTCGCGTGTCCTCCTCACGCAGCAGCGAGAGCAGCCCGTACAGGCTGGGAGCGGTACCTTGCGCTGAGGTTTCGGCCTTGGCCATGCGTAGTGCATTGCCCAGCATCCAGCTGGCAGCGGTGGCTTCTTCGAACTGTTGCGCAAGTTTTTCGATCATCGCCTGATCGAGCATGTCGATCAGATCGCAAAGCAGGGACAACAGGTCGACCATGTTGTCCAGGCGAGCGCTGTCCAGCAGCGGCTGGAGCTTTTTCATCAGGGCTTCCAGGCCTGGTGTGCCGGCGACTTCAGGCTGGGTCGCCCTTGGACCAGGCATGCTTGGATCAAAGCTGTCCATGGCGTTGTCTCCTCCCTGTGCAGGGTCAAAGCATTCCGCGGGCTACGGCCCAGTACAGGCCGCGATTGAATCCGGTGCGCAGCAGGCCACCCAACTTGCTCGACGGGGTGGGCAGAACGTCGTGGGCATAGTCGTACCAAAGGGGCATGCCGGCATTGAGGCCCATCTGCGCGACCGCCTGGACCCTACCGTCATAAACCGCCTCGGGAGAGCCCAGGCGGATTTCTCCGGCAATGTTGTTGGCAATCACCGGGGCCTGGTTGTGGCAGGCGCCGCCGGCCTTGCTGATCGGCAGGTCGACGGTATCGCCAATCACATAGACCCGCTCCAGGCCATAGACTTGCAGGGTTTCGTGATGGGTCGGCAACCAGCCCTCCTGGCCCTGTGCCTGAGACGCGCCGGATTCGAGCACGGCGTCCACGGCCCGGATCGGCGGGGTGGCCATGAGAATGTCGAAAGGCTGCTCAGCGCCTTCCTCCGAGTAGGCGATGCGCCGGTCCGGGTCGACCCTGGCCAGGGTGAAGCCGCGCTGGAAGCGGATGTTCCTCTGTTCGAAGATATCCGGCAGTACCTCGCCGACCGGGCGTTGCAGGAACAGGCAATTGCGCAGTAGCTGCGCGGTGCTGGGGTAGGTGTAGATGATCTCGACCCGATCCCGTACTCCGCGCCGCCGCAGGAAGTCATCGAGCATCAGGGTCGTTTCTACCGGCGCGATGCCGCATTGATGAGGAACATTGGGTGTTTGCGGAAACGACACGGTGATGAACACCCGGCCCTTGTCGATCCGGCTCAGGCGCTGTGCCAGTTGCCGGGCAGGCTGGTATTGGTAGAAGTGGTCGCCGGCTTCCTTGAGCCCCTCGATCCGTTCCGGTGCCGGCACGCAGCCGGTGGCGATCACCAGGAAATCGTAGCCAAGACGCTTGCCGCTGCGAGTGTGCAGGCTCTGGGCGGCAAAATCGAAGCGGGTGACGGGGTCGACCCGGAAGGTTATTTCGGGGCGTAGCAGGGAGCGTTCGGGTCGCTTGAGTTCTTCTTGGAAGAACAGGTTGAACGCCACATACATGAAGGCGGGCTTGTAGAAATGATCCGGCGATTCGGACAGCAGGGTGATTTTGACCTCGTCCCTGAGTATCTCCGGGTAGAGCTTGCTGACCAGTTGATTGGCCAGGATGGTACCGCCTACACCTCCTCCGACAATGACGATGTGCTTGCTCATAACGCAGACCCTCCAAGGCTACGCCAGCTTCACGTACGACATCCGATGGATAACGGAACTGAATCGATAGGTTTCCTTTCCTGGAAGCGAGCACTGCCCGCCTGAAGTGAATACCCCTTTACTTTATCTGTGTATTGGATTTTTTTTACTAAGCCCGACCAGCGGACCTCTCCTTGGGCGCCACGGTTCAAGGCCGACAACTGCAGGGGCCGGCCTTTTGGCTCGGCCCCGTGTTGGAGGGGCTTACAGCAGGCTGAGGGGATAGCTGATGATCAGGCGGTTCTCGTCGAACTCGTTGTTGCTGAAGTCCCGGCGCATGGTGGAGTTGCGCCACTTCAGGTTGAGGTTCTTCAGTGTGCCGCTCTGGACCGTGTAGGCCACTTCGCTTTCCCGGCCCCATTCCTTGCCGTCGCTGACGGTGGCGGTGTGCACGTTGCTGCCGCTGATGTAGCGGTTCATCAGGGTCAGGCCGGGAACGCCCAGCGCGGCGAAATTGTAGTCATGGCGCACCTGCCAGGACTTCTCCTTGGCGTTGTCGTAGCTGGCGTTGTAGCTGTCGTTGGCCAGGGTGCCGCCGCTGGTGCCATTGACCCGCATCCAGGCGCTGTCGCCAGTGAGCTTCTGCAGGCCTACATAGAAGGTGTTGCCGCCATATTTGGCCGAGAACAGGCCGGACCAGGTGCGGTTCTCCATGTCGCCGGCGCGGGCGCTGCCGTCTTCCTTGCCATAGAAGAAGCCCAGGTTGGCGCCCAGGGTCCAGTCGCCCAGGGGTTGGCTGTGGATCAGGTTGACGAACTGCTGGCTGTAGATGTCCTTGAGCTGGGCATTCCACAGGGCGATCTGGGTGCGCTTGTCGTTGAAGGCATATTCGGCGCCCTGGAAGTTGAAACGGTCGGAGGTGAAGGCCGCTTTGCCGAACATGCTCATGTCACTCATGCTGCTGTCGTCACGCGGGCTGTTGGCGCGGAACTGGCCGCCATAGAGGGTCAGTCCGGCAATTTCCTTCGAGGTGATCTGGCCGCCGCGAAAGGTCTGTGGCAGCGAGCGGCCGTCGTCGGAGCGCAGGATCGGTAGCACTGGCATCCATTCGCCGACCTTGACCTCGGTCTGAGACAGTCGCGCCTTGAAGGCTACTCCCAGGCGTCCGAAGTTGTCCGCCGGCCGACCGTCGTGATCCAGGGGCAGCAGTTGGGTGCCGCCGGTGCCCTTGCCGCCGTCGAGTTTCAGCGAGTAGAGGCCCAGCACGTCCATGCCGAAGCCGACGGTGCCCTGGGTGAAGCCGGACTTTGCATCGAGGATGAAGCTCTGGGTCCATTCCTCGGCCTTGCCCTGGGCCTTGGTCGGGTTGGTGAAGTTGCGGTTGAAGTAGAAGTTGCGCAGGGTCAGGTTGGCCTGGGCATCTTCGAGAAAGCCCGACTCTGCGGCCAGTGCCGGCAGGGCGGTGCTGCTCAGCGCCAGGGCCAGGAGGCTGGGCAGAAGGTAGGACGGCGGGGTGCTTGGCTTCATTCGTCGGTCTCTCTAATTGTTAGGGGTGCAGCCGGCCAGTGCCGCGCAAAGGGTCTGGGCACAGGTTTCAGGGGAGCAGGGTGGAACCAGAGGTATCAGCCGCAGCGGGCAGGGCGTGGGGGCATGGCATCGGACCTGTTGTTATTGGTGTGTCCAGGTGCCGGGAATGGTGCGTCGCGGATCAGGGCCAATCAATTGGACGAAACACTTTTTGGGCGGTAATCGAACACAAATGTTCCAGTTGGTACATATAAAAAAACCCACCGTCAGGTGGGTTTTTCATATGGCCAGGTGACGCTTCAGAACAGGTGCAGCGCCGGGGCTTTTTCCGCCAGTGGCTCGTTCTTCGCTGTCTGTTCGCTCCAGCCACCGCCGAGGGCCTTGTACAGGTTGACCTCGCTGGTGAGCTGCGACAGGCGATCGGTGATCAGTGCCTGCTGGGCGCTGAACAGCGACCGCTGGGCATCGAGGAAGGTCAGGTTGCTGTCGACCCCGATACGGTAGCGGCGCTCGGCCAGACGATAGTAGTCCTGGTTGGCGTTGACGAAATCACGCTGGGCCTGCAACTGCTGGTTGTAGGTCTGGCGTGCCGCCAGGCCATCGGAGACTTCCTGGAAGGCGGTCTGGATGGATTTCTCGTACTGCGCGACGGTGATGTCTTTCTGGATTTTCGAGTAGTCCAGGCTGGCGCGCAGGCTGCCGGCGTTGAAGATCGGCAGGTTGATCTGCGGCTGGAACAGCCAGGTGCCCGAGCCCCCCTTGAACAGGCCCGAGAGATCCGGGCTCAAGGTACCGGCATTGGCGGTCAGGCTGATGCTCGGGAAGAACGCTGCCCGCGCCGCGCCGATATTGGCGTTGGCCGCTTTCAGCTTGTACTCGGCTTCGAGGATGTCCGGACGCCGTTGCAGCAGCTCCGACGGCAAGCCTGCCGGCAGGTCGCTCAGCAGGTCAGCCGACAGCGGCTGGGCCTTCGGCAGATTGGCCGGAATCGCCGCACCCAGCAGCAGGGTCAGGCTGTTTTCGTCCTGGGCCACCTGGCGGGTGTAACGGGCCAGTTGCACCCGGGCGTTTTCCACCGAGGTCCGCGACTGGCTCAGGTCCAGGGCCGACGCCACACCCACTTCGTTGCTGCGCGAGGTCAGCCGGTAGCTTTCCTCGTAGGCGGCGAGGGTGTCCTGGGTCAGCTTCAGCAGTTCCTTGTCGGCCTGCCAGGTCATGTAGGCGTTGGCCACGCTGGCCACCAGGCTGATCTGGGTGCTGCGCCGGGCTTCTTCGCTGGAGAAGTAGGTCTGCAGGGCCTGCTCGCTCAGGCTGCGAACGCGGCCGAACAGGTCCAGTTCATAGGCACTGACGCCCACGGTGGCCGAGTACTGGCTGGTGATCCCGGCTTCGCCGGTCTGCGACATGCGTGCCGGAGTGCGCTGGCGGCTGCCGCTGGCGTTGGCCGAAACCGCAGGGAACAGGTCAGCCCGCTGGATCTGGTACTGCGCGGCGTAGGCATCGATGTTCAGCGCCGCGACCCTGAGGTCGCGGTTGTTTTCCAGGGACGTCTGGATCAGTTGCTGCAGAGCCGGGTCATGGAAGAACTGCCGCCAGCCCTGTTCGGCGGCCGCCACGTTGGCGGCCTCCTTTGGCGAGTAGGCTGGGCCTTGGGGGAACTGCGCCGCCACCGGCGCTTCCGGGCGCTGGTAATCCGGGATCAGCGAGCAACCACTTAGCGCGATGGCGGTGATTGCCAGGGAGAGTAGCGACTTGCTCATTGGCCAGCCTCATTAGGGGTTGCAGTAGTTTCTGACAGGTCCGCTTTCCTGCGGCCCATGGACGATACGGTGACGAAGAACAATGGCACCCAGAAGATCGCCAGGATAGTCGCGGTGAGCATACCGCCGATCACCCCGGTACCGATCGCATGCTGGCTACCCGAGCCGGCGCCCGTGGAGATGGCCAGTGGCACGACCCCGAGGACGAAGGCCAGGGAGGTCATGATGATCGGCCGCAGACGCATCCGGCAGGCTTCCACCGCGGCGTCTACCAGGCTGCGGCCCTGCTCGTGCAGTTCCTTGGCGAACTCGACGATCAGAATGGCGTTTTTCGCCGCCAGACCAATGGTCACCAACAGACCCACCTGGAAGTACACGTCGTTGGACAGGCCGCGCATGCTGGTTGCCATGAGTGCACCGATGATCCCCAGGGGCACAACCAGCATCACTGCGATCGGAATCGACCAGCTTTCATACAGCGCCGCCAGACACAGGAACACCATCAGCAGGGACAAGGCGTACAGCGCAGGTGCCTGGGAGCCCGACAGACGTTCCTCGTAGGACAGGCCGGTCCAGGAGATACCGACACCCGCCGGCAGCTTCGCGGCAATGGCCTCGACTTCGGCCATGGCTTCACCGGTACTGTAGCCAGGGGCCGGGGCACCGAGCACTTCCATGGCTTCCACGCCGTTGTAACGGGCCAGCTTGGGCGAGCCGTAGATCCACTCGCCCTTGGCGAAGGAGGAGAACGGCACCATGGTTCCGGCGCTGTTGCGTACGTACCACTTCTTCAGGTCTTCGGGGCTCATGCGGGCACCGGCCTGACCCTGGATGTACACCTTCTTCACCCGACCACGGTCGATGAAGTCGTTGACGTAGCTACTGCCCAGGGCAATCGACAGGGTGTTGTTGATATCGGTGAGGGTCACGCCCAGGGCACTGGCGCGCTCGTCGTCGATGGTCAACTGGTACTGCGGTTCATCGTTCAGGCCGTTCGGACGTACCTGGGACAGCACCTTGCTCTGGGCTGCCATGCCGAGGAACTGGTTGCGTGCAGCCATCAGTTTCTCATGGCCGATACCGGCGCGGTCCTGGAGGAACACGTCGAAACCGGTGGCGTTACCCAGCTCCAGTACCGCCGGAGGGGCGAAGGCGAACACCATCGCGTCACGGAAACTGAAGAAGTGCTGCTGGGCGCGGGCTGCCAGGTTGAACACGTTGTTTTCCGCGGAACGCTCGCCCCACGGCTTGAGCATGATGAAGGCCATGCCCGAGCTCTGGCCGCGACCGGCGAAGTTGAAGCCGTTCACGGTGAACACCGAAGCCACGGTGTCCTTTTCCTTGTCCAGCAGGTAGGCGCGCATTTCGTCCACCACCACCTGGGTCCGCTCGGCACTGGAGCCGGCCGGAGTCTGTACCTGGGCGAACAGAACGCCCTGGTCTTCTTCCGGCAGGAACGCGGTCGGGATGCGAGTGAACAGCCAGATCATGCCCAGGACGATCAGCACGTAGGCCAGCAGGTACGGAACCTTGTGGCGCAGCATGTTGCCCACGCCGCGTTCGTAGCTCTTCACGCTGCGATCGAAGGTGCGGTTGAACCAGCCGAAGAAGCCGCGCTTCTCGGTGGCGTGTTCGCCTTGCGGTACGGCCTTGAGCATGGTGGCGCACAGGGCCGGAGTGAAGATCAGGGCAACCAGCACCGACAGGGCCATGGCCGAGACCACGGTGATCGAGAACTGCTTGTAGATCACCCCGGTGGAGCCGCTGAAGAAGGCCATTGGCAGCAGTACCGCGGACAGCACCAGGGCGATACCCACCAGGGCTCCCTGGATCTGGCCCATGGACTTTTTCGTCGCCTCCTTGGGCGACAGCCCTTCCTCGTGCATCACCCGCTCGACGTTCTCCACCACGACGATGGCGTCGTCCACCAGCAAGCCGATGGCCAGCACCATGCCGAACATGGTCAGGGTGTTGATGCTGAAACCGGCCGCCGCAAGGATGCCGAAGGTACCCAGCAGTACCACCGGCACCGTCATGGTGGTGATCACCGTGGCGCGGAAGTTCTGCAGGAACAGGAACATCACCAGGAACACCAGGACGATCGCTTCCACCAGGGTTTCAACCACACCCTTGATGGATTCGGTCACCACCGGGGTGGTGTCATACGGGAACACCACCTTCATCCCTTGCGGGAAGAAGGGTTCCAGGTCCTTGATGGTGTTGCGCAGGGCCTTGGCGGTGTCCAGGGCGTTGGCGCCGTTGGCCAGTTTCACTGCCAGGCCGGACGCCGGCTTGCCGTTGAACTGGGCGCTGATGGCGTAGTTCTCGCCACCCAGGCCGACGTCCGCGACATCGCCCAGACGCACTTGCGAGCCGTCCTTGTTGACCTTCAGCAGGATCGCCTTGAACTGCTCGGCAGTCTGCAGGCGGGTCTTGCCGATGATGGTGGCGTTGAGTTGCTGGCCGGGCAGGGCAGGCAGGCCGCCGAGCTGGCCGGACGATACCTGGACGTTCTGCGCGGCAACCGCGGTCTTCACGTCCACCGGGGTCAGGTTGTAGTTGTTAAGCTTGGCCGGGTCGAGCCAGATCCGCATCGCGTACTGGGCACCGAATACCTGGAAGTCACCGACGCCCGCGGTCCGCGAGATCGGGTCCTGCATGTTCGACACGATGTAGTTCGACAGGTCGTCCTTGGACATGCTGCCGTCCTCGGAAACCACGCCGATCACCAGCAGGAAGTTCTTCACTGCCTTGGTCACGCGGATACCCTGCTGCTGCACTTCTTGAGGCAGCAGCGGAGTGGCCAGGTTGAGCTTGTTCTGTACCTGAACCTGCGCGGTGTCCGAGTTGGTGCCCTGTTCGAAGGTCGCGGTGATGGTCATGCTGCCGTCGGAGTTACTTTCCGAGGACACATAACGCAGGTTGTCGATACCGTTGAGCTGCTGCTCGATCACCTGAACCACGGTGTCCTGCACGGTCTGTGCGGAAGCGCCTGGGTAGGTCACGGAGATGGCGATCGCTGGCGGCGCGATGCTCGGGTACTGGTTGATCGGCAATTTGAGGATCGATAGAGCCCCGACCAACATGATCACCAGGGCGATTACCCAGGCGAAGATCGGACGGTCGATAAAAAATTTCGACATGGTTTACTCCCCTTTGCCGCCTGCAGCTTTGTCAGTTGCCTGTGCAGGGGCCGGGTTCTTCGCTGGAACGTTGGTTGCTTCGCTGGCCTTGACTTCAATGCCCGGCTTGACGAACTGCAGGCCTTCGGTGATCAGGCGATCGCCGGCTTTCAGCCCATCTTCCACCAACCACTGGCTGCCGACCGTGCGGCTGGCCTTGAGTTGACGCAGCTCGACCTTGTTATCCGGGCCAACCACCAGGGCGGTCGGGGTGCCTTTCAGGTCGCGCGTCACGCCTTGCTGGGGAGCCAGGATCGCCGCGCTGTTCACCCCGGCTTGCAGCTGGGCGTGGACGAACATGCCAGGCAGCAGGGTGTGCTCAGGGTTCGGGAACACTGCGCGCAGGGTCACCGAGCCGGTGGTTTCGTCCACCGAGACTTCGGAGAATTCCAGCTTGCCGTCGAGCTTGTACTGGCTGCCGTCTTCCAGGGTCAGTTTGACCTTGGCGGCATTGTCGCCGACTTTCTGCAGGCGGCCGCTTTCCAGTTCGCGACGCAGTTCCAGCAGTTCCACCGAGGACTGGGTAACGTCGACGTAGATTGGGTCCAGCTGCTGGATCACGGCCATGGCATCGGCCTGGCCATTGCTCACCAGGGCGCCTTCGGTCACCGAGGAACGGCCGATTCGGCCGGTCAGTGGCGACAGCACTTTGGTGTAGCGCAGGTTGATCTGGGCGCTTTGCAGCGAGGCTTCCGACTGCAGGCGGTTGGCCACGGCAGTGTCGTATTCCTGGCGGCTTACGGCCTGCTCGTTGACCAGTTGCTTGTAGCGATCAGAAATCGACTTGGTCGATTGCAGATTAGCCTCGGCACTCTTCAGCGTTGCCTCATAGACCGATGGATCGATCTGATAAAGCTGCTGACCTTCCTTGACGTCTCCACCTTCTTTGAACAGACGCTTGAGAATGATCCCGTTTACCTGTGGGCGAACTTCGGCGATGCGGAACGCAGTGGTCCGGCCCGGGAGTTCGGAAGTCAAGGTAAAGGCTTGTGGTTGCAGGGTAACGACGCCGACCTGAGGGGCTTGAGGGGCAGGTGCCGCCTCTTCCTTTTTACATCCGCTGAGCAGCGATGCCAGGGCGACGGCAGTGACCAGAGCGGTAACAGCTGGCTTGAGTTGCATGAAAATCCTCGGGTCAGGCACGCAAGATGCGCACAAGAAAAGTGGAAGGGTAAAAATGCTTGGCTGAGTGGATAAGTAGCTTGCTAAGGAATATACTTACGTTCATGGTTGTTTGTAAATACCCCTGCGGCGTACCCATCCGGTTACAAAAGCCCCTGTAGGTGTTGAATTGTAGGCTGGGCAAACGGCACTCGAGATGCCGTTCCATATTTATTCAGAAGGTCTTCACGCATCGCTGAAAGATCCTGATCGAGGTTTTACTGCCATGGTCCGTCGTACCAAAGAGGAAGCTCAAGAAACTCGCAGCCAGATACTCGAGGCTGCCGAAAAGGCCTTTTACGAGCGTGGCGTGGCGCGTACCACCCTGGCCGACATCGCGGCGCTGGCGGGAGTCACGCGAGGTGCCATCTATTGGCACTTCAGCAACAAGGCCGACCTGGTGCAGGCCATGCTCGACAGCCTGCGTGAACCTTTGGATGAAATGGCCGCGGCCAGTGAGAATGTAGATGAAATGGACCCGTTGGGCTGCATGCGCAAGCTGCTCATTCATTTGTTTCATCAAGTTGCCCTGGACCCGAAAACCCGACGCATCAATGAAATCCTGTTTCACAAGTGCGAGTTCACCGACGAAATGTGCGACCTGCGCCGCCAGCGTCGCGCTGCCAGCCTGGACTGCAACGTACACATCGAGCTGGCGTTGCGTAATGCAGTGAATCGTGGGCAATTGCCCGAGAATCTCGATGCGGCGCGGGCAGCTATCACGTTGCATGCGTTCATCGATGGCATTCTCTACCAGTGGTTGCTGGCCCCTGACAGCTTCGCCCTGCACACCGAAGCAGAGCGCTGGATCGACATCGGGCTGGATATGCTGCGCTTGAGCCCCAACCTCCGTCATTAAGACAAAATGCGTAATTGAGTCCGGTTGTGTCAACATTTAAGGCGAGGGACGTTCATACCCGGGGTCGCACTTCACAATGGGGTGCTTTTATATACGGGCTTGCTGCCGGTTGATAGATAGCGAGCTACGTATTTTGTAGGGATTTTGTTGCGGGTGTGTGAATGAGTGTGAGCCCTTCACCGTTCAACGGCGCGGAACACCCCATCAAGGGGATCGCCCTGATCTGCCTGGCGGTCCTGTTGTTTGCCAGCCACGACACGTTATCCAAATACCTGTCGGCTTTTTATCCCATCGTCATGGTGGTCTGGGCCCGCTATGTGGTGCACACCCTGTTGATGCTGGTGGTCTTCGTGCCGCGCAGTGGTTTCTCTGCGGTGGTGCGCACCAAGCGCCCCGGGCTGCAATTGCTGCGGGCCCTGTGCCTGATCGGCACCAGCCTGCTGTTCACCACCGGCCTGCGCTATATACCCCTGGCAGAAGCGACCGCGGTCAACTTCCTGGCGCCCTTGCTGGTGACTGCCCTGTCGGTGCCGTTTCTGGGGGAGCGGGTCAGTCGCGCCCAGTGGCTGGCAGTGCTGGCGGGGTTCGTCGGGGTGCTGATTGTGGTGCGTCCCGGGGGCGCGTTGTTCACGCCGGCAATCCTGCTGCCGCTGGGGTCGGCGCTGTGCTTCGGCTTCTACCAGTTGCTGACCCGCAAGCTCAGTGGTGTCGACAGCCCGACCACCAGCAACTTTCTCACCGGGATCCTCAACAGCCTGATCATGAGCGCGCTGCTGCCGTTCTTCTGGAGCACGCCGACGCTAGTTCATGGGCTGTTCATGATCGGCCTGGGCACCTGCGGCATGCTCGGCCACATGTTGCTAACCCAGGCGTTCCGCCATGCCGCGCCGGCGATGCTGGCGCCTTTCAGCTATGGGCAGATTCTTTTCGCCGGGCTCTTTGGCTACCTGATCTTCGACCATACCC
This sequence comes from Pseudomonas sp. NFPP25, assembly GCF_900116505.1. NCBI lineage: Bacteria > Pseudomonadati > Pseudomonadota > Gammaproteobacteria > Pseudomonadales > Pseudomonadaceae > Pseudomonas > Pseudomonas sp. NFPP25. The sequence goes on from NZ_FPBG01000003.1 coordinate 666,098, forward strand.
CGGACCAGTACGCCCTGGTCGGTATCGCGGTCATCTGCCTCAGCGGCCTGGCGGTGGCCTGGGCCCAGCGCAAACGCTGAATGGCTTTCTGTAGCCCCTGCCGCAGGCCGCGACAAGGTCCGCAGGACCTTCATCGAACTTGAGATGATCGCGCCCCTTCGGGGCGACCGTGCGTACGCGGCCCGAGCCTGCGGCAGCGGCTACAACGAATGTGCAGGCCATGAAAAAGCCCCGGCTCGCGAGAGTCGGGGCTTTTTATCGAGCGATGCAGGCTTACAGAGTCGGGTAGTCGATATAGCCGACCGGGCCCTTGCCGTAGAAGGTTTCCGGGTGCGCTTCGTTCAACGGCGCATCGGCCTTCAGGCGGGCTGGCAGGTCAGGGTTGGCGATGAAGGGCACACCAAAGGCCACGGCGTCAGCCTTGCCAGCGGCCAACCAGGCGTTGGCGCTGTCCTTGGTGAAGCGTTCGTTGGCGATGTAGGGGCCGCCGAAGGCTTCTTTGAGTTGCGGGCCCAGGCTGTCGGCGCCTTCTTTCTCCCGGGAGCAGATAAAGGCGATACCGCGTTTGCCCAGCTCCCGAGCGACGTAGGTGAAGGTCTCCGCCAGGTTGGCATCACCCATGTCATGGGAGTCGGCACGTGGTGCCAGGTGCACGCCTACCCGGCCGGCACCCCAGATCTCGATGGCCGCGTCGGTGACTTCCAGCAGCAGGCGGGCACGGTTTTCCAGGGAGCCGCCGTACTGGTCGGTACGCTGGTTGGTGCTGCTTTGCAGGAACTGGTCCAGCAGGTAGCCGTTGGCGCCGTGGATTTCCACGCCGTCGAAACCGGCGGCCTTGGCGTTTTCCGCGCCGACCCGGTAGGCGTCGACGATGTCGGCGATTTCAGCGGTTTCCAGGGCCCGCGGAGTTGGGAAGTCGGCCAGTGGGCGCACCAGGCTGACATGCCCCTTGGGCTGCAGGGCGCTGGGTGCCACCGGGGTTTCGCCGTTCAGATAGGACGGGTGGGAGATGCGTCCGACGTGCCACAGCTGCAGGAAGATCTTGCCGCCGGCGCCGTGTACTGCCTTGGTCACATTGGCCCAGCCACGCACCTGGTCGTTGGACCAGATGCCGGGGGTGTCCGGGTAGCCCACGCCCATGGGGGTCACCGAGGTGGCCTCGCTGAGGATCAGGCCGGCGGAAGCCCGTTGTACGTAGTACTCGGCCATCAGCGCGTTGGGTACGCGGCCGGCATCGGCGCGGCAGCGGGTCAGCGGCGCCATGATGATGCGGTTGGACAGTTCGAGATCGCCGAGTTTGATCGGATCAAAGAGAGTCGTCATGGAATGCAGCCTTCTTTAAGGGATAGGGAGAGGATCAGTGGGTTGCAGGAGCCAGTTCGGCGTTGCCGCCCTGGCGAAAGGTAATCAGCGTCACCAGCAGGGCCAGGATCGCCAGGGCCGCAGCCGCCAACGGCACGCTGGTCAGGCCGAAGCCGTGGGCGATGACGCTGCCGCCGACCCAGGCACCCAGGGCATTGCCGATGTTGAAGGCGCCGATGTTCAGGGTCGAAACCAGGTTCGGTGCGGCCTTGCCGAAGGTCACTACGTTGACCTGCAACGCCGGCACTGCGGCAAACGAAGCGGTGGCCCAGAGGAACAGGGTGATCTCGGTGGGGATCAGCGCCACGCTGGTCCAGGTCAGTACGGTGGAGACCACGGCCATGGCCGCGAACACGCCGATCAGGGTGGCGCCCAGGCGCTTGTCCGCCAGTTTGCCGCCGATGATGTTGCCCAGGGTCAGGCCCAGGCCGATCAGCAGCAGGGTCCAGGTCACGCCCTTGGGCGAGACACCGGTGACATCACCGAGCAGCGGTGCAACGTAGGTGAAGAGGGTGAACATCGACGCGGCGAACAGCGCGGTCATGCTCAGGGACAGCCAGATGCCCGCGCCCTTGAGGGCCGCCAGCTCTGCACGCATGTCGAGTTTTTCCTCGTCGCGCTTGGCCGGCAGGAAGCGCAGCAGGCCGATCAGCGCCACCACGCCGATGACCGTCACCGCCCAGAAGGTCGAGCGCCAGCCGGCGGCCTGGCCCAGGGCGGTGCCCAGGGGCACGCCAAGGACGTTGGCCAGGGTCAGGCCGGTGAACATCAGGGCCACGGCCGAAGCGCGCTTGTTGGCGGGCACCAGGCCGGCGGCCACCACTGAACCGATGCCAAAGAAGGCACCATGGCACAGCGCGGTGATCACCCGGGCAAACATCAGCACGTTGTAATCACTGGCCAGTGCACACAGCAGGTTGCCGACAATGAAGATTCCCATCAGCGCCACCAGGGCTGCCTTGCGGGGCAGGCGGGCAGTGGCCAGGGCCATGAAGGGCGCGCCGATGGCCACCCCAAGGGCGTAGCCGGTGACCAGCCAGCCGGCGCCGGGAATCGACACGCCGAGGTCCGCCGCCACATCGGGCAGCAGGCCCATGATGACGAACTCGGTGGTACCGATGGCGAAGGCACTCAAGGCCAGGATGAGAAGCGAAAGGGGCATTGTCGGGTCCTTGTCAGGTCAGAGCTGTTGGCTCATTTGCGTGAGGAACTGCTGGATGGTTTCCTCGTTGCGTTTGAAAAAATGCCATTGGCCGACTTTCCGGCTGCTGATCAGGCCTGCGCGTTGCAAGGTGGCGAGGTGGGCGGACACGGTCGACTGCGACAGGCCGCAGCGTTGGTCGATCTGCCCGGCGCAGACGCCGTGCTCATTGCTGTGAGCCTGATCGGGAAATTCGACAGTCGGGTCTTTCAGCCAGTGCAGGATTTCCCTGCGAACCGGATGTGCCAGGGCTTTTATTATTTCGTCGAGGTCGAGGGACATGGCGGTGCTCGTTTTTTGTGAAACGTTGTATCGCGATGAAGCGAAATTTAAATCGTTATTTCGCGATATACCAATATGATTTTGGTCTTAAATCATTACTTATCGGTATATCGGGTTATAACGATATGTTGGTCGCAGTGCTAAGCTGCGTCCATGAATTATCTCGCACATCTGCACCTTGGCGGCCAGCGCCCGGGTCAATTACTCGGCAGCCTGTATGGCGATTTCGTCAAGGGACGCCTGCAAGGGCAGTTTTCGCCCGAGGTCGAGGCGGCGATCCAGCTGCATCGGCGCATCGATACCTACACCGACAGTCACCCGCTGGTGGTGGCGGCGCTGTCGCGTTTCTCCCTGACGCGAAGGCGTTACGCCGGCATCGTCATCGACGTGTTCTTCGACCATTGCCTGGCCCGGGATTGGCAGCATTACGCCGACCGGCCCCTGCCGCTGTTCACCGCCGAGGTGTACCGGGTGCTGGCGGCCGAGCCGCAGTTGCCGGCGCGGCTGGCGCAGATTGCGCCTTACATGGCGGCGGATGACTGGCTGGGTTCCTATCGCGAGTTCGCGGTGCTGGAGCCGGTGTTGCGGGGGATTGCCCGGCGCCTGTCACGGCCAGAGGAGCTGACCGCGGCGATGGTCGAGCTGGAACGGCTGTATGAACCGTTGAGCGAAGACTTCCGCGCTTTCTACCCGCAATTGCAGGCATTCGCCGCGCAGCACATCCAATTGCCCTGACTCACGATGGCTGTTGTAGGAGCTGGCTTGCCAGCGAAGGTGCTCTCATGACCGACGCAGGTTTCAAGGGCCTTTTCGCCGGCAAGCCGGCTCCTGCAGAGAGTTTCAGGCGGCGACCAGTTCGCCGTTGCGGCGTGGTTCGGCGGGCAGCATGACATCACCGAACAGCGCCTTCTGCACTGCTTGCTGGGCCTGGAAGGCCAGCGCCGCACGTTCCTGGCCCTGGCAGGCAATCGGCTTGAGCAGGTGGATCTCCACCTGGCCCCGGTCATTGGCGAACAGGCGCATCAGGTGCGAGAGCAGATCGTCGTCGCCGATGAAGGGCGCCAGGGTATCGATCTGGCCGTCGCGCAGGTAACGGATCGCCACTGGTTGCAGGCAGACGTCGGCATCGATGGCGCTGGCCAGCAAGCGCCCGTGGAAGGTGCGCAGGCCACGGCCATCGGTGGTGGTGCCTTCGGGGAACAGCAGCAGTGGGTGCTGCTCCTGCAAATGCCGGGTCATCTGCTTGCGGATCAACTGGCTGTCACCGGCGCCGCGGCGGATGAACAGGCTGCCGGCCTTGGCGGCCAGCCAACCGGCCACCGGCCAGGTGCGCACTTCGGCCTTGGACAGGAAGGACAGCGGCGTCAGCATGCCCAGCAGCGGGATATCGGTCCAGGACACATGGTTGCTGATCCAGAGCATCGGTTGGCGGGGCAGCTCGCCATGCACCGAGACCTGAAAGGGCAGGGCATTGCTCAAGCGTGCCATGAAGAAGCGCGACCAGCGCTGGCGCCGGACCATGGAGTTGGCGACCCCCAAGCGTTCCAGCAAACCGAAGATACTGGCCATGCTCAGGCCCAGCGCCACCACCAGCAGCACTCGGGCGATACGCCCGTAGACCCGCAGCCGGCGCATCAGACCGCCGCCTTGAAGTGCCGGGCGTAGCGCGGGCACAGCTCGTCGCGCTTGAGCAGGATGAACACATCGGCGACCTGGAAATCCTCGTCCCAGCACGGCTCGCCGCAGATCTTCGCGCCCAGGCGCATGTAGGCCTTGAGCAGGGGCGGCATCTCGGCGATCACATTGGACGGAATGTCCAGGCTCGGCAGCGGGTTCTTCGGCTCGGCCCGCAGGTGCTCGGTGCACAGGTAGCGCTCGCGCAGGCGCTGCATGATCGCCTGGGCCTGCACGCCGCCGTCCTGCATGGGAATGCTGGCGCAACCCATCAGGTAGCTGTAGCCACCCTGATTGAGCACTTCCGCCAGTTCGCCCCAGAGCACGGCGATGGTGCCGCCGTTGCGGTAGGCCGGGTCGACGCAGGTGCGGCCGATCTCCAGGATCGGCCCTTTGAGCTGCACCAGGCCGTGCAGGCTGAATTCTTCTTCGCTGTAGAAACGCCCCAGGCTGCTGGCGGCCTGGTGGTCCAGCAGGCGGGTGGTGGCCACCAGGCGCCCGGTGTTCAGGTCGCGCACACCGATGTGGCTGCAATGAACGTCATAGTCATCCATGTCCAGACCCAGTTCCGCGCCCTTGAGCTTGGCGTTGAACTCGCCACTGAAGACGTTGAAACGCAGGGCCTGGGCTTCTTGCAGAGCCTTCGCGCCGATCAGGCGTTCGGCTTGCAGGCGGCGTTCAGTGCCGGTGTCGCTGATGCGGGCGATCTGAGTCATCGTGAATCTCCGTGCGGGCTACTGACCCGCCTTGGGTTGCAGCCAATCGACTTTGTTGTGCAAAGTCAGGCTATGTAGCCCCGGTGTCATCGCCATGAAGCTTTGGTGATGCTTATATGACAGCCCCTGAGGACCTTCGAATGCCCTGGCAAGCCCTGCTCGAGAGCTGTGAACGATTGCCCGCCAACCCCGACCTGGCCGAGGGCTACGGGGCTTTGCTGGCGCACCTGGGCAACGTCACGCCCTTCGAACTGGCGGTGCGCGGCGGGCGCTTGATGGCCACCCCGGGGCTGGCGTTCCTGGTGGGCTACCAGGCGGCATTGCGCATGTTGTGGCCCAGCGCGCCGTCCAGTCTGGGGGCTTTGTGCGCGACCGAACGCCGCAGCCTGCGCCCGGCGGACATGCAGACCCGCCTGGAGGATCTGCGCCTGCACGGGCGCAAGGATTTCGTCACTGCCGGAGATGCCGCCGACTGGCTGCTGGTGGCGGCTCGCTGCGAAGCCCCGGGGGAGCGCGCAGCCCTGCGCCTGACGGTGGTCTATCCCGGCGAGCCCGGGGTCAAGGTCCAGACCTTGCCTGCCATTGCCCTGATGCCGGAGATCAGCCACGGCTGCCTGGAGCTGGACAACGCCGCCTGCGAGTTGCTCGCCGGCGACGGCTGGGATGCCTACGTCAAGCCGTTCCGCACCCTGGAAGACATCTATGTCCTGAGCGCCATGCTGGCCTGGCTGTATGGCGTGGGGCAGGACAGCGGCTGGCCGCAGCCCTTGCAATTGCAATTGCTGGGCTTGCTGGCCGGCTGTGCCGAAGCCAGCCGGCAGAACCCGGCGCTGAGCAGCGGGCACATTCTGCTGGCGGGCCTGTTCGTGCAGTTCGAGGCGCTGAAACCCGAGATCGGCATTGCCTTCGCCCAGGGGCCACAGCTCTGGCGCGAGCAATGGACCCGCGACCAGGCCCTGCTGGACCTCGCCGCCAGCGCTCGCGCACAGCGCCTGGCCAAGGCCCTGGCCTCCCTGTAGGAGCCGGCTTGCCGCGAGGAATGCGCAGTCTCCGAAACCGCATTCGCTGGCAAGCCAGCTCCTACAAGAAGCGGTTCTCGCGCCCTATCGAATATTCGCCCAACCCTGTAGGAGCCGGCTTGCCGGCGAAGGTTGTCGCGAAACGGTCATGTGCCCGCAATAGGCTCGGCCCCAGACGGCTCTCGAGTGTCCTTCATGCCCAAAGCTTGGTTGCTGCTGGCCCTGCTTCTATTACTCAGCCTGCCGGCCCGGGCCGAGGAGTGGCCGGCGCTGCAATGGAGCCAGGGCACGCCAGCCAGCGGCCCGGCGCTGCAGGCCCTGGAGGAATACGCCTTTGTGCCCCGGGACGATGAATCCCGCCAGGGCATTCGCACCGACGCCTTGCTGGTGATCCGCGACGGTCGACTGCTCTACGAGCGCTACGCCGGGGCAACCGGGCCACAGACGCCCCATCTCGCCTGGTCCGCCAGCAAGAGCCTGCTGGCGGTGCTGCTGGGAGTGGCCTTTGGCGAGGGGCGGTTCCAGTTGCAGGACCCGGCGGCGAAGTTCTACCCGCCGCTCGAGGCCCATCCCGACATCACCCTGGCGGACCTGCTGCACTGGGCCTCGGGCCTGGATTGGCAGGAAGACTATGAATACGCCCCTCTCAACTCTTCGGTGGTGGCCATGCTCTACACCCGCGGGCACCGGGACATGGCCGCCTTCACCGCGCAACAGACCGCCTCCGGCCCGCCGGGCCAGGTGTTTCGCTATTCCAGCGGCGACAGCAACCTGCTGGCGGCCAGCCTGCGGGGCATGGTGGGGGAGGGGCAGTATGCGGACTATCCCTGGCGTGCCCTGTTCGAACCCCTGGGTATCACCCAGGCGGTGTGGGAGCGGGATGCTGCTGGCACTTTCGTCGCTTCCTCGTACCTCTACCTGACGGCCCGCGATCTGGCTCGCATTGGCCTGCTGATGCAGCGCGATGGCCGTTGGCGCGACCGGCAATTGCTGCCCAAGGCCTGGGTCGAATTCTGCCGCACGCCCTTTCGTGGCTATCGGGCCAACCAGGACGTGGCCGTGGCGGGCGGGCACTGGTGGCTCAACCGCGAGGTGGACGGGGCGCCACGACCCTGGCCGGATGCCCCCGCCGATACCTACGCCGCGCTGGGACACTGGGGCCAGGCGCTGTATGTGCTGCCGGCGCAGCGCCTGGTGATCGTGCGCTATGGCGACGACCGTGACGGGAGCTACCAGCACAATGAATTGCTCAAGCGGGTGCTGGCCGCCTTCGCCACGCCGGAGCAGCCATGAAGCCCTGGCCCTTGATCCGTCGGCGTCCGCTGCTCAGCCTGCTGGCGCTCGGGCTGCTCCTGCTCCTGCTGCTGGGCTGGGGCTGGCAGCAGCGGGTGGCGTTGCAGGCCTTCCCGGACATCCTCGGGGCCTACACCGCCAAGGAGTACTGCTCCTGCCGTTACGTCATGCAACAACCTGCCGACTACTGCCGCGCCTACGTGCGCCAGTACCTGCCCACCAGCGCTTTTCTCGATGAGCCGCAGCCCCGTCGTGTCACCGCCAGCGCGCTGGGGCGCACCCATAGCGCGGTCTGGCGCAGTGCCCGTGAAGGTTGCCGCCTGGCCCCCTGACCGGGGTCGAAACGATGGCGGCAGCTTTGTGTTCCATCCAGTGGAACCACATTTGATTGTCCTGTGCCCCGGCTCGCGGTTATCTGACGCAGAGCTTCGAGCACGCCCTGGCCCTCGTGCAGCGCTCCGAAAAAAAGAACGGGAACCCACCCGGCCCAGAGGAGATACGCCATGACCCGACACCAGCACATTCTTGCCTGGCTCAACGATGTCGCCAGCGACCTGCGGGCCATCCGCCAGGACATTCACGCCCACCCCGAGCTGGGTTTCGAGGAAAACCGCACCGCGGCGCTGGTGGCCCGCAGCCTTGAAGAGTGGGGTTATGAAGTGCACACCGGCGTGGGCCGGACCGGCGTCGTAGGGGTGCTGCGCAACGGCAGCAGCCCCCGCACCCTGGGCCTGCGGGCCGACATGGACGCCCTGCCGATCATCGAGAACACCGGGGTGCCCTACAGCAGCCGCTACAGCGGTTGCATGCACGCCTGCGGGCATGACGGCCACACCACCCTACTTCTCGGGGCGGCCCGTTACCTGGCGGCCACCCGGCAGTTCGACGGCACCCTGAACCTGATCTTCCAGCCGGCGGAGGAGGGCCAGGGTGGCGCCGAGGCCATGCTTGCCGACGGCCTGCTGGAGCGTTTCCCCTGTGATGCCCTGTTTGGCCTGCACAACATGCCGGGGCTGCCGGCCGGGCACCTGGGCTTTCGCGAGGGGCCGATGATGGCCTCCCAGGACCTGCTTAACGTGATAGTCGAAGGCGTCGGCGGCCATGGCTCCATGCCGCACCTGACGGTAGACCCGCTGGTGGCAGCGGCGAGCATGGTCATGGCCTTGCAGACAGTGGTAGCGCGCAACATCGATGCCCAGGAAGCCGCGGTGGTCACCGTCGGTGCCCTGCAAGCCGGCGAGGCGGCCAACGTCATTCCCCAGCAGGCCCTGCTGCGCCTGAGCCTGCGGGCCCTCAACGCACCGGTGCGCGAGCAGATGCTGGAGCGGGTCAAGGCCATTATCCGCACCCAGGCCGAGAGTTTCGGTTGCTCGGTCAGTATCGAGCATCGCCCGGCCTATCCGGTGCTGGTCAACAGCCCGGAGGAAACCGAGTTCGCCCGCAAGATCGGTGTCGAGCTGGTGGGGGCCGAGGCGGTCAACGGCAATACACCGAAGCTGATGGGCAGCGAAGACTTCGGCTGGATGCTGCAGCGCTGCCCGGGCAGCTACCTGTTCATCGGCAACGGCGTGGCCCAGCCGATGGTGCATAACCCGGGTTACGACTTCAACGACGACATCCTCCTCACCGGCGCGGCCTATTGGGGCGCCCTGGCGGAAAGCTGGCTCAAACCGTCCTGACCCTTCCTGTTCCTGTGTCCCTGACTGCCCCGGGCGTGTTGTAGGCGCCCGGCACTTTAGCGAGCCCGCCAGAAGGCTCAAAAGTCTCCAAGGAACATCCCATGAGCGTCTCGACTCCCTCTGTTTCCAGGACCCGGCAGGTGGTTGCCGCCGTGGTCGGCAACGCCCTGGAATGGTACGACTTCATCGTCTACGGCTTTCTCGCCAGCTTCATCGCTCGCCAGTTCTTTCCCGCGGAAGATGAATACACCTCGCTGCTGATGGCCCTGGCCACCTTCGGTGTGGGTTTCTTCATGCGCCCGGTGGGCGGTGTGCTGCTGGGGATCTATTCCGATCGCAGGGGCCGCAAGGCGGCGATGCTGGTGATCATCCAACTGATGACCCTGGCCATCGCGATGATCGTGTTCGCCCCCAACTATGCGGCCATCGGTATCGGAGCGCCGCTGCTGATCGTGGTGGCACGCATGCTCCAGGGCTTTGCCACCGGTGGTGAGTACGCCAGCGCCACGGCCTACCTGGTGGAGAGTGCGCCGCCCCACCGCAAGGGCCTTTACGGCTCCTGGCAGTTGGTGGGGCAGTGCCTGGCGGTATTCAGCGGGGCGGCGATGGTGGCGGCGGTGACCCATTTCTTTTCGCCCCAGACCCTGGAACTCTGGGGCTGGCGCCTGCCATTCGTGATCGGCCTGCTGATCGGTCCGGTGGGGCTGTGGATCCGCAAGTACATGGAAGAGCCGCAAGCCTTTGTCGAGGCACGCAAGCAGGTGCGTGGCAAAGGGCCCGGGTTGTGGCAGGTGGTATCGGCCTATCGCCGAGCGATCCTGGTGTCCATGTGCATGTGCTGCGGGGGCACCGTGTCCTTTTATGTGGTGCTGGTGAACATGCCGACCTTTGCCCACACCAACCTCGGCCTGCCCCTGGATCAGGTGCTGTTGGTGCAGATGTTCGCCGTGGCCCTGATGACCCTGGTGATTCCCTTTGCCGGGGCCTTGTCGGATCGCATTGGGCGACGTCCAGTGCTGATGGCGTTCACCCTGGCGTTTTTTGTCATGGTCTATCCCTTGTATGTGTGGGTCGCTGCGGCGCCATCCATCGAGCGCCTGCTGGTGATGCAGATGCTGCTGTGCGGGGCCATCGGCGGTTTCTTCGGCCCCGGCCCCACGGCCCTGGCCGAGCAGTTTCCCATCGAGGTGCGCTCCACCGGAGTGTCGGTGGCGTATAACGTCACGGTCATGCTGTTCGGTGGCTTTGCGCCGTTGATCGTGACCTGGCTGAGCAAGGTCATGGCCACGCCGGTGGCGCCAGCCTTCTATGTCCTGCTGACCTCGGTCCTCAGCCTGCTGGGTACCTACTGCATGTATGACGCGGTCAGAGACGAAAAACCCGATGCCGTGAGCCTGGGAGGTGAGTCTTGATCAACCCCGCAGAACCATCGATCAATGCGTCGATTGTCGACCTGGATGCCCTGGCGCTGTCCCGGGCCATCCATGCCCGCGAGCTGTCCTGCCGCGAAGTGATGCAGGCCTACCTGGCGCAGATCGAGCGCTGCAATCCACTGGTCAATGCCCTGGTCTCGCTGGGGGACCCCGAGGCCCTGCTGGAGCAGGCCGACGAGCGAGACCGGCAATTGGCCCAGGGCCAGTCCATGGGCTGGATGCACGGCATGCCCCAGGCGATCAAGGACCTGGCGGCCACCGCCGGGATGACCACCAGCATGGGTTCGCCGCTGTTTGCCGAGCATGTGCCCCAGCAGGATGCCATCAGCGTGGCGCGGGTCCGGGCCAGTGGCGCGATCATCGTCGGCAAGAGCAACGTGCCCGAGTTCGGCCTGGGCTCCCATACCTACAACCAGTTGTTCGGCACCACGGGCAACGCCTACGACAGCACCCTGTGTGCCGGCGGCAGCAGCGGCGGGGCCGCGGTGGCTCTGGCCCTGCGCATGCTGCCGGTGGCCGACGGCAGCGACATGATGGGCTCGTTGCGCAACCCCGCAGCCTTCAACAACGTGTTCGGCATGCGCCCCTCCCAGGGCCGGGTGCCGTTCGGCCCGACTCCGGAACTGTCCGTGCAGCAGTTGGCCACCGAAGGTCCCATGGGGCGCACGGTGGCCGACGTGGCGCGGCTGTTGGGTACCCAGGCCGGGTTTGACGCCCGGGCGCCTCTGTCGCTGAAGGACCCATCGGCGCAACCGGAGGCGGCGCTGCAACGAAATGTGAAGGGCCTGCGCCTGGGCTGGCTGGGGGACTACAACGGCTACCTGGCCATGGAGCAGGGCGTACTGGGCCTGTGCGAAAAGGCCCTCGGGGATTTCGCCAGCCTGGGCTGCGAGGTGGAAAGCTGCCAGCCGGACTTTTCCCTGGCCCAGCTCTGGGATTGCTGGCTGGTACACCGCCACTGGCTGGTCCAGGGCTCCCTGGGGGCGCTGTACGACGACCCGGACAAGCGCCGCTGGCTCAAGCCGGAAGCGTGCTGGGAAGTGGAGGGCGCGGCGAAGCTGAGCGCGGCGGATGTGTATCGCGCTTCCCAGAGCCGCAGCGACTGGTATCGCGCGTTGCAGCGCCTGTTCGAGCGTTACGATTTCCTGCTGCTGCCCACCGCCCAAGTGTTCCCTTTCGATGCACGGCAAGCCTGGCCGCGGCAGATCGATGGGCAGGAAATGGACACTTACCACCGCTGGATGGAAGTGGTGATCGGCCCGACCCTGGCCGGCTTGCCCAGTATCAGCATTCCGGTGGGTTTCAACCTGGCCGGTTTGCCCATGGGGCTGCAGATCATCGGTCCGGCCCAGGCCGACCACGCCGTGCTGCAATTGGCTTACGCCCATGAGCAGCTGACGCAGTGGGTGCGGCAGCGGCCGCCGGGCAACCTGCGGTAATCAAAGGGGTGTGGTCGCCAAGGTCCGCAGGCCCGCATCTTGCTGGGTAAAACCTTTTCCTCAGTCAGGGAGCTCGGACTATGGCCAGCAAGGTAGAAACCGGCAGCGTGCGCTCAGTGGAGCGGGCCCTGGCCATTGTCGAGCTGATCGGCCAGCACCAGGCCCTGGGCCTGGAGGAGCTGCACTACCTGACGGGCCTGGCCAAGGCCACGGTATCGCGCATGCTGCTGACCCTGCAGGAACAGGGCTGGATCTATCGAGGCCTGAGTGACCGGCGCTACCGCCTGAGCGCCCGGAGCCTGTTCGGTGACAGCCGGCAGCGCTTCAAGCGCCAGATGGTGGAGCAGGCGGCGCCCTGGTTGCTGGAATTGAGTGCACGTACCGGATTGGTCACCGACCTGTCGAGCTTCGACGGCGAGAGCCTGGAGGTCCTGGAAAGTGCGGTGCCCGAGGTATTGCGCAAGCGCTACCCGAGCAACAGCCGGATTGTCGGCCAGCATGCCAGCCTGTTTCATTCGGCCATGGGCAAGGCCTGCCTGGGGGCCCTGGCCAGTGCAGAAGTCGAGCGTCTGGCCGAGCAGGAGCAGGTGCCGGCCGAAGCCCGGCAACAGTGCCTGGAATCCCAGCACCTGGGGTTCGGCCAGCGCACCGAAGGGCACTGGGAATACCCGGTGCGCCTGCCGTTCCTGATCCGCGCCGTGGCCTTGCCGCTGCAGGCCGAAGGCCGGGTGATCGGCAGTATCGCCCTGCACTGGCCGCGGGACCTGGCCTGTGTCGAACAGGTGCGCAACCGCCACCTGTGGCTACTGGCGGAAACCGTCGAGCAGGTGCAGAAAGACATCGCCTGAAACCTCCCGCTCGGGCATTCCGGCTGCCCTGATCGTGCTGCGCGGACAACGCTCTCCTCAGACACCGGGTTCCATTCTGCGGAACCAGTGCCCATTGCCCTTTGCCCCGCTGCTCCGAGAATGAAGCCTGGTCCGCCTTCGGCGGCCATGACGCCAATTCCAATAATAAGAACAGGTGATCTCATGCGGGCTGAGCAACGTTATCTGAGCGGGCTGTTGTGTTGTCTGGTGGCCGGTGGGGCCTTGGCCGAGGGCTTTTTCGAGGACAGCCGCAGGTCCTTGCGTTACAGCCAGTCCTACTGGAAGGAAAACGACGGGGGAGGGGTCGGTCCGACCCGGGATGAATGGGTACAGGCCACCCAGTTCAGCTTCAGTTCCGGCTGGTACCGCGAGGTGCTGGGTCTCGACTACAGCTATGGCCTGGCCGATGCCTTGCACGTAGGGCGAGACGCCAACAACATCAGCAACCTGCGAGCCGACCGCAGCGTGCAGCAGCCCCATGGCATCGCCAAGCCCCTCGAACTGTACCTGCGTGGGCGCTGGGTGGATGAAGCCGGAACCTTCAGCGCCGGAGTGGGGAAAAAAAGCCGGCAATACCAGCTTTACCGCGACGATCGCTATTCGCGCATCCTGCCGGCGGCCACCCTGGGCCAGGACCTGAGCTACGAGCGTGGCGCGCTAAGCCTGAACTTCAGCCGCATCGACGGTTTCAGTCCGCGCAACGACTCGGGCTGGAACCAGGACCTGCGCAACTATCGAGGACAGAGGATCGATGACCTGCGGCTCTATGCCCTGGGTCATGTGTTGCCTGGTGGCAGCAACCTGCAGCTTGAACACGGCGTGGCCCGGGACTACCTGCGCGCGTCCTCGGTGAAACTGACCCACAGTTTCGAACTGGCCCCCGAGCGCGGCATCGATGTGTATGCCATCTGGGGGCGCCAACAGGATGCCGGCAAGCGCTTCGAGTATTCCGGCGTGCGCGGGCTGTATGAGGCGGAGCGCTCTCACGATGCTCGGCATCTGGATCTGCTGTTCAAGTACCGGTTCAGCCGCTACTACGCCGGGCTGACCTGGAACAAGGTCTGGGGTGACGACTATGACCGCACCTTCTTCGCCCAGGACAACGGCACCTGGAACAGCAGCGGCAAGCTGTTCTACTACTTCGGCCTGCAGGACGAGGAGATGTTCAAGCTGCTGGGAGGTATGGATTTCGCCGACTTCGGCTTGCCGCGGCTGAAGTTGGATATGCACTACGCTGCCTCCAATCACGCCAAAGGCTACGCAGGTTTTTCCCGCCGGGAATTTCAGAGCGTGCTGCGCTATGCCTTCGACGGCTGGTTCGATGGGCTCGATGTCGCCTGGCTGCACGGGCGCTTTCGTACCCACGGCGAGCCCGACGGCATCCAGCGCCAGAGCCTCTCCAGAGGACCGGCAGGCATCATCAGCCATAGCGCCGAACGCTTCTACCTGAACTATACCTACCGCTTCTAGCTCTACTGCGCCGCCTGCCGTGACGTTTGCCAGCCTTCTGGCGGGCGGTTAAGGTGGCGCCTTCTGTACATGGGAGCTTGCATGCGTACGCCGATCCGCCTTCTTTTCAGCCTGCTCGGGGTACTGGCCCTGCCGGCCCAGGCCAACTGGTACCTGGACAACGAATCTTCCCGCGTGTCCTTCGTCACCACCAAGAACGCCAGTGTTTCCGAGGTCCAGCGCTTTCTGGTGCTGCATGGCAAGGTCGATGGCAAGGGCCAGGCGCAGTTGCAGATCGAACTGGAGTCGGTGAGCAGCGGGATTCCCTTGCGCGATGAGCGCATGCGCCAGGAACTGTTCCAGATCGCCCAGTTTCCCGAGGCGCGGATCAGTGCACAGATCAACCTGCGACCGATCAACGACCTGGCCCCCGGCGCACAGATCGAATTGCTGCTGCCGGTCACCGTCGCCCTGCACGGCGAGGAACACACCTACAACGCCGAACTGCTGGCCACCCGCCTGGATGACCGGCGCTTCCAGGTGGTGACCCTGGAGCCTCTGGTGCTCAACGCCGAGGACTTCAACCTGGCCCCCGGCCTCGACAGCCTGCGCAAGATGGCCGGGTTGTCGGCCATCAGTTTCTCGGTGCCGGTGGGTGCGGTGCTGATCTTCACGGCGCGCTGACATGCGCGCAGCGGTGTTCCCCTGGCGCGAAGGCAACCGCTTCGAGTTGCTGATCGACGGCCCGCAGTTCTTCCCGCGGATGCTGGTGGCCATTGCCCGCGCCCAGCACCAGGTGGAACTGGAGCTGTACCTGGTGGAAGCCGGGACCTGCGCCGAGGCCATGGTCCAGGCCCTGGTGCAGGCAGCGCAGCGCGGGGTACGGGTGCGCTGCCTGTTCGACGACTACGGCAGCCTGGCCTTTACCCAGGCCCTGCGCCGCAGCCTGACCGAGGCCGGTGTCGAGCTGCGCTTCTACAACCGGCTGAAATGGCGCCAGGGCTTTCTCAACCTGTACCGCGATCATCGCAAGCTGCTGCTGGTGGACCAGGCCCTGGCGGTGGTGGGCGGCACCGGAGTCACCGATGAGTTCTGGAAGCCCGAGGACAATAGCTGCGACTGGCATGAGGTGATGGTGGAGATTGCCGGCCCCATGGTCAGCGACTGGCAGCAGCTGTTCGACCGGCAATGGAGCGCCAACCTGTATCGCGGGGCCTGGAAGCCCGGTGCCGATTTCGGTCTGCCACGCCTGCCGCGCCTGCCCGATACCGGCGAGGGCATGGGCCGGGTGGCCTACGCCGACGCCCGTCAGCATCGCGACATCCTGCATTCGCTGATCCGGGCCCTGAGCAGCGGGCAGCGGCGCATCTGGCTGGCGACTCCGTATTTTCTGCCCACCTGGTCAGTGCGCCGTTCGTTGCGCAAGGCGGCGGCCCGAGGCCTCGACGTACGCCTGCTGCTGACCGGGCCGCGCACCGACCACCCGGCGGTGCGCTATGCCGGGCACCGCTACTACCCGCGCCTGCTCAAGGCCGGGGTGCGGATTTTCGAGTACCAGCCGCGTTTCCTGCACCTGAAGATGGCACTGGTGGACGACTGGGTGAGCGTGGGCTCGTGCAACTTCGACCACTGGAACCTGCGCTTCAACCTGGAAGCCAATCTGGAAGCCCTGGACCCTGCGTTGACCCAGGCAGTGGTGGCGAGTTTTGACGCCGACTTTGCCCAGAGCGAGGAAGTCAGCCTGGCGGTGTGGCGCAAGCGACCGCTGTGGCGGCGGATCAAGCAGCGGATCTGGGGTTGGGTCGACCGTCTGGTGGTCAACCTGCTGGATCGGCGCGGCTGACTCACGCGGCTGACACGGCAGGCTGTAGCCGCTGCCGCAGGCTGCGAACGATCGCGAAGCGGTCGCGGCGGTCGTGAGTCCGATGGAGGTTTGGCGGGAGATCGACAAGCACGGTCCTGCGGACCTTTGCGCAGCCTCGCAGGCTCGGCAGCGGCGACAGATATTGCAGCGATTGTGGGGATTACAGAAGGAGTCGGCCGGCGCAGGTCCTGCGCCGGCCGCTGGCAGGCTCAGAGCAGTTCGAAGCTCTGTTGCTTGACGTCCTGGGAATCCAGGCCGATCTGCACATTGAAGTCGCCCGGCTCTGCGGCGTACTTGAGCTGCGCGTTGTAGAACTTCAGGTCGTCCTCGGTGATGGTGAAGTGAATGGCTTTCTCTTCACCGGCCTTGAGCATGACTTTCTGGAAGTTCTTCAATTCCTTGATCGGTCGGATCATCGAGCCGGCCACGTCCTGGATGTACAGCTGCACCACGGTTTCGCCGTCACGCTTGCCGGTGTTCTTCACCGTCACGCTGGCGTCGAGCTTGCCGCTCTTGTTCAGGGTGGTGGAGGACAGGGCCATGTCCGACAGGCTGAAGCTGGTGTAGCTCAGGCCATAGCCGAACGGGAACAGCGGGCCGGTGGTGTCGTCGAAGTACTGCGAGGTGTAGTTGCCCGGCTTGCCCGGGGTGAACGGCCGGCCGATGGTCAGGTGGTTGTAGTAGGTGGGGATCTGCCCCACGGAGCGGGGGAAGGTGATCGGCAGCTTGCCCGACGGGTTGTAGTCGCCGAACAGCACGTCGGCGATGGCGTTGCCACCTTCGGTGCCGCTGAACCAGGTTTCCAGGATCGCATCGGCCTGCTGGTTTTCTTCCAGCAGCGACAGCGGCCGGCCATTCATCAGCACCAGCACCAGTGGCTTGCCGGTGGCCTTGAGGGCCTTGATCAGGTCGCGCTGGCTGGCAGGAATGTGCAGGTCGGTGCGGCTCGAGGATTCGTGGGACATGCCCCGGGATTCACCCACCGCGGCCACGATCACATCCGATTGCCGGGCGGCGTTCACCGCTTCGTCGATCATCTGCTGCGCCGTGCGCGGGTCGTCCACCACTTCCGGGGCATCGAAGTTGAGGAAGTTCAGGTAGTCCACCACCTTCTTGTCGGCGGTGATGTTGGAGCCCCGGGCGTACACCAGTTGGGCCTTGTCTCCCAGTACATTGCGCATGCCGTCGTAGAGGGTCACCGATTGCGCCGGCACCCCGGCGGCGGCCCAACTGCCCATCATGTCGATCGGCGCCTTGGCCAGCGGGCCCACCAGGGCGATCTTCGCGGTTTTCTGCAGTGGCAGGGTGTCGTTCTGGTTCTTCAGCAGCACCAGGCTGCGTCGCGCGATATCCCGGGCATCGCTGCGGTGCAGGCGGCTTTCGGCGTTGGTGTCGGCGGGGTCGTCCTCGGCCTTGCCGATGCGCACGTACGGGTCCTTGAACAGGCCCATGTCGTACTTGGCGGCCAGCACTTCACGCACGGCGTTGTCGATGTCCTTCTGTTCGATCTCGCCGGACTTGAGCAGCCCCGGCAGCTCCTTGCCGTACAGCGAATCGTTCATGCTCATGTCGATGCCGGCCTTGATCGCCAGTTTGGCCGCTTCACGTCCGTCCTTGGCGACGCCATGGCGGATCAGTTCGATGATCGCCCCGTGGTCGCTCACCGCCAGGCCCTTGAAGCCCCATTCCTTGCGCAGCAGGTCGTTCATCAGCCAGGTGTTGGAGGTGGCGGGCACGCCGTTGATCGAGTTCAGGGCCACCATCACCCCGCCGGCGCCGGCGTCGATCGCCGCGCGGTAGGGCGGCAGGTAGTCCTGGTACATCTTCACCGGGCTCATGTCGACGATGTTGTAGTCGCGACCGCCTTCCACCGCGCCATACAGGGCGAAGTGCTTGACGCTGGCCATGATGCTGTCCGGCAGGGCCGGGCTCTGGCCCTGGTAGGCCTTGACCATGACCTTGGCGATGCGCGAGACCAGGTAGGTGTCTTCGCCAAAGCCTTCGGAGGTACGGCCCCAGCGCGGATCGCGGGAGATATCGACCATCGGTGCAAAAGTGATGTCCAGGCTGTCGGCGCTGGCTTCCTTGGCGGCAATGCGCCCGGAGCGGCCGATGGCATCCATGTCCCAGCTGGAGGCCAGGGCCAGGCTGATGGGGAAGATGGTCCGGTGGCCGTGGATCACGTCGTAGGCGAAGAACATCGGGATCTTCAGCCGGCTGCGCATGGCCGCGTCCTGCATCGGCCGGTTTTCCGGGCGGGTGATGGAGTTGAAGGTGCCGCCGATATTGCCCGCGGCAATTTCCTTGCGGATCAGCTCGCGGGGCATTTCCGGGCCGATGCTGATCAGCCGCAGCTGGCCGATCTTCTCTTCCAGGGTCATGCGCTTGAGCAGGTCGCTGATAAAGGCTTCTTTGTTTTCCAGGGGGACCGGGGCAGTTTCGGCCAATACAGGGTGACTGGCCAGGCTGACCAGCAGGCCCAGCAAACACAGCTTCTTCATGAATATTGTTCTCAAGGGCTCAAGACCGACGCATGAGTGACGCGTCGAACAGCCAAAATTTAGGGAGCGACTATTGTTGTTCAGATAATTCCCGCACACTTCAGGCCATGTGAAAACTGCTGCGTTCGGCAATACGGCGTTAAAAACAGGCTCGGAATGCTCATGTAGGCTCCTACACTCCGCTTCCTCGCCTGTTTTTGCCTTGTCTTGCCTTCACTCGCGACGTTTTCACACCGCCTTATTTCTGAACTCTTTTTCGCGCTGGGCATCTTTTAGCCCATCAGCCCGATGCATTCCAGTGGCGCAGGCAGATTTTGCCCACAGGATGTGTGAAAGCGGGCAAAAGCTTCATTTCAATCAGGTTGTGCAAGGAGCCTCACCCATGAACATCACTCAAAGCCTGCGTTCGAGCTGGCCCATCGCTGCCTTGTTGCTGCTTACCAGCCTGCTCAGCGGCTGCGGCATCAACAACATTCCGACCCTGGACGAGCAGGTCAAGGCCGACTGGGGCCAGGTGCAGAACCAGTACCAGCGCCGCGCCGACCTGATCCCCAACCTGGTGGAAACCGTCAAGGGCTACGCCAAGCACGAAGAGCAGACCCTCACTGCGGTGATCGAGGCGCGGGCCAAGGCCACCTCGATCCAGGTGGACGCCAGCACCCTGGACAACCCGGAAAAACTCAAGCAGTTCCAGCAGGCCCAGGACCAGTTGAGCGGTGCCCTGAGCCGCCTGATGGTGGTCTCCGAGCGCTACCCGGACCTCAAGGCCAACCAGAATTTCCTGGCCCTGCAATCCCAGCTTGAAGGCACCGAGAACCGCATCGCCGTGGCCCGTCGCGACTTCATCCTGGCGGTGCAGAAGTACAACACCGAGATCCGTACCTTCCCCGGCCGCCTGTGGCACAGCCTGATGTACAGCGACATGCCGGTGCGTGAATCCTTCGAGGCCACCAGCCCCGACGCCGACAAAGCGCCGCAAGTCAAATTCTGATGAGCCCCGGGCGGCGCGTGCTGCAAGGCGCGCTGCTGTGGCTTTGGCTGGTGGGTGGCGCCGTACTGGCGCAACCACCCGGGCCCACACCCACGGATGGGGTGCCGTTGCGTTCGTCGCAACCCGCTGTCCAGGTCGAGCCCGCACCGACCACTGCGACAGCGGCACCGATTGAACGCCTGTTTCCCAAGCTGACCGGGCGGGTGGTGGACACCGCGCAGTTGCTCACGCCATCCGCGCAGGTCTACCTGGCGCAGATGCTGGAGCGGCTCGAGCAGACCACCACCGACCAGGTCGTGGTGGCCACGGTGCCGAGCCTGGGTGGCCATAGCATCGAGGAGTTCGGCCTGCAGTTGGGCCGGCACTGGGGGATCGGCCGGAAGGACAAGAACAACGGCGTCCTGCTGCTGGTGGCCAAGGACGATCGCAAGGTGCGGATCGAGGTCGGTTACGGCCTGGAGGGGCGGCTCAACGACATAGTGGCCCACTTCATCATCGATGGTTCGATCATTCCGTACTTCAAAGACGACCTGTATTCCTCGGGGATCATTGCCGGGGCCACGTCCATCGTGAGCGTATTGTCGTCCACCGACCGGCCGATGCTGGTGTACCGCTCGGTGGAGAAAAGCTGGTACCAGGACATCGAGTGGATGTGGTGGTTCGAGAGGTTGTTCTACCTGGTGTTCGTCGGTGTACCGTTGTTCGGGTTCCTGACCCAATGGCGCAGCGGCGATGACTCGCCGGTTGTTGCCAGCGGCGATTCGGCCAGGCGCGAAACCAGGGCCGAGCGCGACACCGGTTCGAGCAGCAGTGCGTTCGACTGGTTCGACTCCAGCAGCTCCAGCTCCAGTTCAAGCTCGGACAGTTTCAGCGGGGGCGGCGGCAGTTTTGGCGGTGGCGGGGCGTCCGGCAGTTGGTAGCACACGCGGACAAACATTAAGGATGAGGTGCTGATGCGACTCTATAAAATTGGCCTGGTGCTGTTGCTCTGGGTCTTTGCGGTCTCGGCCCAGGCCGAGCTGAGGTTTCCGGCCCTGAGCGGGCGGGTGGTGGACGACGCGCAGATGATCGAGCCGAGCATCAGCGCCCTGCTGACTCGGCAACTGCAAGCCCACGAACAGGCCACCGGCGAACAGTTGGTGGTGGTGACCCTGCCGAACCTGCAAGGCGTCAGCATCGAGGAGTTCGGCTACCAGTTGGGGCGCCACTGGGGCATCGGCCAGAAGGACAAGAACAACGGCGCGCTGCTGATCGTCGCCCGGGACGAGCGCAAGCTGCGCATCGAAGTGGGCTACGGCCTGGAGGAGCGCCTGACCGACGCCCAGGCCTCGGTGATCATCAACCAGGTGATCACCCCGGCGTTCAAGACCGGGCAGTTCAGCAAGGGCATCAGCGACGGGGTTTCGGCCATGCTCCTGGTGCTCGGCGGCACGCCGCTGGACGAGCCGGCCACGGCCTATGACAGCGGCGGCCAGAGCAGCGACCAGGACGATTTTGTCCAGCGTCACCCGTGGCTGTTCATCTTCATGGTGCTGCTGTTCATCCTGGTGGTGATGGTGGCGCAGGCGCTCGGGTTCATCACCACCACCAGCGGGCGCGGCGGTGACGGAGGCGGTGGCTTCGGCGGTTTTGGTGGCGGCTCCGGCGGCGGGGGCGGCTTCAGTGGTGGCGGCGGCAGCTTTGGCGGCGGCGGTTCCTCCGGCGGCTGGTAACTGACAATAAAAAGCGGAAATCCAACGACATGGCATTACTCAGTGAATTCGAACAACGGCAGGTGGCCGAAGCCATCGCCCGGGTGGAACAGCAGACCGACGCCGAACTGGTGACGGTACTGGCGGCCCGGGCCGACGACTACGCCTATATCCCGCTGCTCTGGGCCAGCCTGCTGGCGCTGGTGGTGCCGGGGCTGGTGCACTACGCCACCGGCTGGCTGAACATGCACCTGTTGCTGCTGGCGCAGTGGGCGACCTTTATCGTCTTGTGCCTGGTGTTCCGCCTGCCGCGGGTCACCACCCGGCTGATTCCGCGATCGGTGCGTCACTGGCGCGCTTCCAACCTGGCCCGGCGCCAGTTCCTCGAACAGAACCTGCACCACACCGTGGGCGGCACCGGGGTGCTGATCTTTGTCAGCGAAGCCGAGCGCTATGTGGAGATCCTGGTGGACGAAGGCATTTCCAGGCGCCTGGACAACAAGCACTGGAACGCGATTGTCCAGGCCTTTACCCAGCAGGTCCGGCAAGGCCAGACCCTGCAGGGCTTCCTTGATTGCATTGAAGCCAGCGGCGAGTTGCTCAAGACCCATGTGCCCCTGACCCAGGTACGCAACGAATTGCCCAACCGCCTGGTGGTGCTCAACTGACCCACCCAGCTGGGGACTATGGCGTGCTACCTGTGTAGGAGCCGGCTTGCCGGCGAAGAGGTCCGTGAGCCTTGCACCGCCTTTGGGGACGCCTTCGCTGGCAAGCCAGCTCCTACGGGGCTGGATTGGGGGGATTTTTCCGGGGGGCGACGATTTTTTACCGTCGGGTGAATAACTTCGTGCCCCGACGGGGCTTGCTCCCTAAAATACCCGCCATTCCCTGATCGACACCGCGCATCGCCCGAGGCTCCTGCCCCCATGTCTGTTACCGCACCTTCCGCCCGCCCCGCGCCGGATCATCACGCCCAGTTCCTGCAACTGCTCGACACCAGCCTCACGCAGAACGCCTTTATCAAGCTGGTACTGGCCAAGCACGTGGGCCCGGAGGCGGACCTGCAACGCCTGATCATCAAGCAACTGACGGTCAAGGAGCAGCCGTGCCTGTCCTTCGTTTATCGCTACAAGACCCGGGACATCACCAAGAACTTCTCCCTGGACGAAGGCATCGCCGCCATCGCCGAGCTGCTGCCGGCTGCGTTCAAGAACGCCCACCTGCTGACCCTCACCGACGAGGTACAGCTCGAATACAGCAAGAAGGGCAAGAGTTCGCTGTTCAAGGGCAAGCCGCAAACCCAGCGCGATGCGCCGTCCGCCGAGCACAACCGGGAGAAGAACCGCTTCCTCGACCTCAGCCGGCCGTTTCTCGCCGACCTGGGGGTGACCAACAAGCAGCATGAGCTGATTCCGGCGATGTCACGCAAGTGGAAGCAGATCAACAAGTTCATCGAGGTCTTCAGCCACGCCCTGGGCAGCTCGCCGATCAAGCTCGACCAGCCGGTGCGGGTGGCGGACTTCGGCTCCGGCAAGGGCTACCTGACCTTCGCCATCCACGACTACCTGCGCAATACCCTCAAGGCCGAGGGCGAAGTCACCGGCGTCGAGTTGCGTGAAGACATGGTGACCCTGTGCAACGCCGCCGCGCAGCGCCTGGAGCACCCGGGCCTGGTGTTCAAGTGCGGTGACGTGCGCAGCGTGGCCCCCAGCCAGCTGGAAGTGATGATCGCCCTGCACGCCTGCGACATCGCCACCGACTACGCGATCCACACCGGTATCCGCTCCGGCGCGGCGATCATCATGTGCTCGCCGTGCTGCCACAAGCAGATCCGCCAGCAGATCCAGAGCCCGCAGCTGCTCAAGCCGATGCTGCAATACGGCCTGCACCTGGGGCAGCAAGCGGAAATGGTCACCGACAGCCTGCGGGCGCTGTTCCTCGAAGCCTGCGGTTATGAAACCAAGGTCTTTGAATTCATCTCCCTGGAGCACACCAACAAGAACAAGATGATTCTGGCGGTCAAGCGTGCCGAACCGCAGGATCCCAGCCAGCTGCTGGCCAGGATCGAAGAGCTCAAGGCCTTCTACCAGATCAGCGAACACTGCCTGGAAACCCTGCTCAAGGCCGACGGTTACCTCGGCTGAGGGCTGGCCGGCGGCGTGGGCAGCGGTGTGGCCGGGCGCACCGCGGTCTTGCGCCCCAGGACCACGGTAAGGATCACGCCCACCGCGAACACCCAGGTAATGGGCTGCACCTGCTCACCGAAGAACAGGGCGGAAAAGGCGATGGTGAAGAAGATCTGCAGTAGCTGGATCTGGCTCACCCGAGCAATTCCGCCCATGGCCAGCCCGGCATACCAGGCGAAAAAACCCAGGAACTGCGAGAACAGCGCAACGTAGCCGAAGGCCCACCAGGTCCTCATGGAAATCGCCCCCTGGTGCTGCGCCGCCAGGTACCACACCGGGCCGATCAGCAGCGGCGTGGACAGCACCAGAGCCCAGCAGATCACCTGCCAGCCACCCATCTCCCGCGCCAGCCGGCCCCCTTCGGCATAACCCAGGCCGCCCACGGCAATCGCCCCGAGCATCAGCACATCACCGGCCTGGATGCTGCCCGCGCCACTGAGCAGCGCATAACCCAGCACCAGCGCACTGCCCAGGGCGGCGCAAGCCCAGAAGGCCTTCGATGGCCGCTCGTGGGACAGCCACGCCGCATACAGCGCCACGCACAACGGTTGCAGGCCATTGACCAGCGCGCCGTGGGACGCGGGCAGGGTCTGCATGGCCCAGGCCGAAAGCACTGGAAAGCCGAGGATCACCCCGAGAATCACCACGCTCAGGCCCTTGACCTGTTTCCAGGTCGGCCATCTTTCCCGGCGCCAGAGCAGCAGCAAGGCCGCCGGGATCGCCGCGAACAGCGCGCGGCCCAGGCCGTTGAGCAAGGGGTGCATCTGCTCTACCACTATCCGGGTGAAGGGCAGGGTCAGGCTGAAAATGATGACACCCAGCAGGCCGAGGGCCATGCCGGTGTTTTCGCGCGAGGACATGATGGCTACCAGAATTCGTACAGGGACACAGGTGCCTGCATCTAGCCATAAAGCCGCGCGATCCTGGTGCTACAGCTGGGTGCAGAGTTGTCCGTACAGTTGTCGCTGTAGTACCGGGTTATTACCCGGGCCGGTGGATTGGGGCTACCTTGAATACTCCTTGCGCCCCCGTCTTTCACTGAAGGAGTCCACTCCATGGCCGCGAAAAAGATTCTCATGCTGGTTGGCGATTACGTCGAAGACTACGAAGTGATGGTGCCGTTCCAGGCCCTGCTGATGGTCGGTCACAACGTGCATGCGGTGTGTCCCGACAAGAGCGCCGGGCAGACCGTGCGCACGGCGATCCACGACTTCGAGGGCGACCAGACCTACAGCGAAAAGCCGGGCCATCTGTTTGCCCTGAACTTCGATTTCGCCCAAGTGAAGTCCAGCGATTACGACGCCCTGCTGATCCCCGGTGGCCGTGCCCCGGAATACCTGCGCCTGAACGAAAAGGTCCTGCAACTGGTCAGGGAATTCGACCAGGCCGGCAAGCCGATTGCCGCGGTGTGCCACGGCGCGCAACTGCTGGCGGCGGCGGGCATCCTCGAAGGCCGCGAATGCAGCGCCTACCCGGCCTGCGCCCCGGAAGTTCGGCTGGCGGGGGGCACCTATATCGATATCCCGGTGACGCAGGGCCACGTTCAAGGCAATCTGGCCACCGCCCCGGCCTGGCCGGCGCATCCCAGTTGGCTGGCCGGTTTCCTGGGCCTGCTGGGCACCAAAATCACCCTGTAAGCGAGGGCCACGCCATGTGCGAGCTGTACGTCAAAGCCGACCCGATTCTCTACGAATCCCGTTCCCGCTCGTTGCGCATCTGTGGCGTGGTCACGACCTTGCGCCTGGAAAACCAGTTCTGGGACATCCTCAGCGAGATCGCCGAAGTGGACGGCATGACCACCAACCAGCTGATCGCCAAACTGTATGAAGAGGTCATGGATTACCGTGGCGAAGTGGTGAATTTCGCCTCCTTCCTGCGGGTCAGTTGCACCCGCTACCTGAGCCAGCGCCGCAGCACCGTCCCCGACCTCAGCCTGGTAAAGCGCAACGCACTGTAGCCGCTGCCGCAGGCTGCGAACGGCCCGCAGGGACGCGGGGTTCTGAGGGCCGCTGGAGGTTTGGCAGGCGATCGCCAGGCAAGGTCCTGCGGACCTTTGCGCAGCCTCGCGGGCTCGGCGGCGGCTACGGGGCTCAGCTGATTTTGCTGAGGAAGCCGGGTAGTTCCGGTTCCGGGAGCACCGACAGCACTTTGAGGCGTTGCAACATGCGCTGGCGGGCGCGTTGCAGGTGTTCTCTGAGGTTCAGGGCCGCAGCGTCGTAGGCACCGTGCAGCAGCAGTTCGAGGATCAGTCGGTGCTCGGCGAGCATCGCCGGGTCGGCGCCGATGCCCAGCAGGCGGTAGAAGATCCGGTTGATGATCATCGGGCTCTGGGCCTGACGGATCAGCGCCGCCATCTTGCGGTTCTGCAAGCCGCCCAGGCATTGCTGGTGCAGGTCTTCTTCCAGGCGTTCCAGGGCCTCCAGCCCACAGTGCTCGGCCTGTTGCGCCTGGGTCACCCGTTCCAGCATCTGTTCCAGGCGTTCGCGGCCCAGGCCCGGCGCGCTCTGGCGCAGGGCTTCGGGTTCCAGGCAGGCGCGCAGTTCGTAGTCTTCGGTGACTTCCCGGGCGGTCAGCGGTCCGGCCAGCCATTGGGAGTAGGGTTCCTTTTCCACCAGGCCGCGATCGCGCAGGCGCATCAGTGCTTCGCGGACCACCGCGCGGCTGACGCCGTAGTGCTCGGCTGCGGCCTGTTCGTCGAGGCGAAAGTGACCGAAGGCGATGCAGGTGGAGAGGGCACTGCCCAGTTCTTCGTAGATCCGTTCCCCCAGGGGCCGGGTGTCCACCAGTTCTTCGTCGCTGGCCAGCCCCAGGTGGGCATGGCTCAGGGGCAGGCGCAGCGGTTCGATCTCCAGGCCCTGGGGGTTGATCAGGTAGCCGCGGCCGTCAAAACGGCTGATCAGCCCTTCGCCGTGCAACAGATCGAGGGCCTTGCGCACCGGCACTCGGCTGGTGCCGAACAGTTCCGCCAGGGGCGCTTCCAGCAGCACCAGGCCCTGCAGGGCGGTGCCCTGGAGGATGGCGTCGCGCAAGACCTGACGGATCATGGCGTAGCGCGATGCGGTGCGCGGGTCCTCTGCTGACACTGCTTTCATCGGTTCCTCTAGGGGCTGTTGCCGGTGGGTGACGAGCCCGTTGCCGGGCCGCGGTGGCCGGGGATTCTCTCACAGTTGCCAAGTGTCACTGAGTGCCACGTTTGGTTGCCCCGTCCTGGGGCCGCCCTGGGTGGGTTGTTACCTTTCTGCACCAAAATGTACTTTTTAATAAAAGATACATTATTTCAATGGCAGACCCTTGGGCGAGGATTTTCTCCGTCGGTTGTCGCGCGATCTCTGTCAGTAACCCACTCTGGCTCGCTATTACAGGCGAATCTGGGGGATTTTCCGAAAGCACGCGGTGCTCCCTGCGTTTTGAGCTGGCACGGAATCTGCTCTGTATAAAATGTACATTTTAATATTTAGTACATTTTTAGATTTTTGCGGAGTGAGCCATGCACCCTGATTCGCTGAATGACGCCACGGCCATGGCGCAAGCCTTTGCCTCGGGCCGCACCGATCCGGTCCAGGTTCTGGAGCAGGCCCTGGCGTTGGCCGAGGCAACGCCCCATGTGTTCATTTCCCTGTGCCCGGCCCGGGCCCGGCGCGAGGCCGAGGCGGCGGCTGCCCGCTGGCGGGCCGGCCAGCCGCTGAGCCTGCTGGATGGCGTGCCCCTGGCCTGGAAGGACCTGTTCGACCTGGCCGGCAGTATCACCACCGCCGCCGCCCAGGTGCGTCGCGAGGCGCCGCCGGCCAAGGTGGATGCGCCCAGCGTACGGCAGCTGTGCCGGGCCGGGCTGGTCAGCCTGGGCAAGACCAACCTCAGTGAGTTCGCCTATTCCGGGCTCGGCCTGAACCCGCACTTCGGCACTCCGATCAACCCCCACAGTGATGCCCAGCCACGGATTCCCGGTGGTTCCTCGGCAGGTTCCGCGGTGGCGGTGGCGGCCGGTATCGTGCCGATCGCCATGGGCACCGACACTGCCGGTTCGATCCGCATTCCCGCAGCCTTCAATGGCCTGGTGGGTTACCGCGCCACCTCCCTGCGCTATGACCGCGAGGGGGTGTTTCCCCTGGCCGAAAGCCTCGACAGCCTCGGGCCGCTGACCCGCAGCGTGCGCGATGCCTGGCTGATCGACGAGCTGTTGCGCGGTGGCGACCCCCGGCAATTGCCGCCGCCCCGCAGCCTGGCCGGGCAACGCTTCTGGGTCGATTCGCAAGTGCTTGACGACAGCCGTACCCAGGCCGCCGTGCGGGCCAATCTGCGGGTGGTCATCGAAAGCCTGCAACAGGCCGGGGCGCTGGTGGAGCAACGGCCGCTGCACAGCCTGCAAGCCACCCTGCAACTGATCCAGGAACAAGGCTGGCTCGGCGCCGCCGAAGCCTTCGCCCTGCACCAGCCGTTGCTCGACAGCGAGTACGCCGAACAGCTCGATCCGCGGGTGCGACGGCGCCTGGAAAGCGCCCGGCAGATGCCCGCCAGCCAGTTGCTGCGGCTGTACCAGGCGCGGCGCCAGTTGCAGCAACAGGTGCAGGACGAACTGGACGGCGCGGTGCTGATTACCCCCACCGTGGCCCATGTGGCGCCGCCCCTGGCGCCCCTGGAGCAGGACGACGAGCTCTTTGCCCGGACCAACCTGGCGACCCTGCGCCTGACCATGCCCGGCAGTTTCCTCGACATGCCCGGCGTGGCCCTGCCTAGCGGCCGCGATGCCCAGGGCTTGCCCACCGGGCTGTTGCTGAGCCTGCCCCAGGGCCATGACCGGCAACTGCTGGATGCGGCCCTGGCGCTGGAGGTGGCGTTGCCGCGCTAGCTCCGACGATTTTTTTCAACCACAAGCAATCACTGGAGGCCGCTCATGGCTAAAGAAATTCTCTGTGCATTTGGTGTCGATGTGGACGCGGTGGCCGGCTGGCTCGGTTCCTACGGCGGCGAGGATTCGCCGGACGACATCTCCCGCGGCCTGTTCGCCGGCGAGGTCGGCGCGCCGCGCCTGCTCAAGCTGTTCGAGCGTTATGGCCTGCGCACCACCTGGTTCATTCCCGGCCACTCCATGGAGACCTTTCCCGAGCAGATGAAGGCGGTTGCCGAGGCCGGCCACGAGATCGGCGTGCACGGCTACAGCCACGAAAACCCCATCGCCATGACCCCGGAACAGGAAGAGATCGTCCTCGACAAATCCATCGAGCTGATCACCCGGGTCACCGGCAAGCGCCCCACCGGCTACGTTGCGCCCTGGTGGGAATTCAGCAAGGTGACCAACGAGCTGCTGCTGAAAAAGGGCATCAAGTACGACCACAGCCTGATGCACAACGACTTCCATCCCTACTACGTGCGGGTCGGCGACAGCTGGACCAAGATCGACTACAGCCAGCACCCCGACACCTGGATGAAACCTTTGGTGCGGGGCCAGGAAACCGACCTGGTGGAGATCCCGGCCAACTGGTACCTGGACGACCTGCCGCCGATGATGTTCATCAAGAAGGCGCCCAACAGCCACGGTTTCGTCAACCCGCGGCACCTGGAGGAAATGTGGCGCGACCAGTTCGACTGGGTCTACCGCGAGCATGAGCACGCGGTGTTCACCATGACCATCCACCCCGACGTCTCCGGCCGCCCGCAAGTGCTGTTGATGCTCGAACGCCTGATCGAACACATCCAGAGCCATGCCGGCGTGCGCTTCGTCACCTTCGACGAGATCGCCGACGACTTTATCCGCCGCCACCCGCGCAACCGCTGACCCCGGCCACTTCATCGAGGCGTGACTGATGTCTATCTATAACAAGCTCGACCTGACTGGCTGGAAACCCCAGCAGTTGACCCCGGCCCAAGTGCGCTTCGCCACCTGGATCGCCTTCTTCGCCTGGGTGTTTGCGGTGTACGACTTCATTCTGTTTGGCACCCTGCTGCCGGAGATCGGCCGGCACTTCGGCTGGGGCGAGGTCGAGCAGGCCGAGATCGCCACCTGGGTGGCGGTGGGCACCGCGGTGGTGGCCCTGGCCATCGGGCCGCTGGTGGACAAGCTGGGCCGGCGCATGGGCATCATTTTCACCGTCAGCGGTTCGGCCATCTGCTCGGCGCTGACCGCCATCGGCGGCGCCTGGGGCAAGTCGCCGCTGATCCTGATCCGCTCCCTGGGCGGCCTGGGCTATGCCGAGGAAACGGTGAACGCCACCTACCTCAGCGAGTTGTACGCGGCATCCGACGACCCGCAACTGGCCAAGCGCCGGGGCTTCATCTACAGCCTGGTGCAGGGTGGCTGGCCGGTGGGGGCGCTGATCGCCGCCGGGTTGACCGCGGTGCTGCTGCCGATCATCGGCTGGCAAGGCTGCTTCATCTTCGCCGCGATCCCGGCCATCGTCATTGCGGTGATGGCGCGCAAGCTCAAGGAGAGCCCGCAGTTCCAGATCCACCAGCGCATCAGCCAGCTGCGCAAAAGTGGTTCGGTGAGCGAGGCCCAGGCGGTGGCGCTGACCTATGGCGTGGACTATGACGAGCACAGCAAGGCCGGCCTGGCTGCGGCCTTTCGTGGCCCGGCGCGGCGCGCGACCCTGGTGATCGGCGCGGCGATCCTGCTCAACTGGGCGGCGATCCAGGTGTTCAGCGTGCTCGGCACGTCGGTGATCGTCAGCGTGCACCACATCTCCTTCGAGAACTCGCTGATCATCCTGGTGCTCTCCAACCTGGTGGGCTACTGCGGCTACCTGAGCCACGGCTGGATGGGCGACAAGATCGGCCGGCGCAATGTCATCGGCCTGGGCTGGATGCTCGGCGGCCTGTCGTTCGCCGGCATGCTCTACGGCCCGAGCAACATGCCGATGGTGGTGGGTCTCTACAGCCTGGGCCTGTTCTTCCTGATCGGCCCGTACTCGGCGGCGCTGTTCTTCATCAGCGAAAGCTTCCCTACCAGCATCCGCGCCACCGGCGGCGCGATCATCCACGCCATGGGGCCGATCGGCGCGGTGGTGGCGGGTTTCGGCGCCACCCAGGTGCTGTCCGCCGGTGGCGACTGGCAGACCTCGGCGCTGTATTTCGGCGCGCTGCCTTGTTTCCTCTCCGGTGCGCTGATGTTCGCCGCGCGCCATGTGCGTCCTGAATCCGTTCAATAAGGAAAGTTATCCATGACTCAAAAAGTCGCCGTGATCACCGGTGCCGCCAGCGGCATCGGCCAGGCCCTGGCCGTGGCCTATGCACGGGCCGGTGTGGCGGTGGTGGGCGGGTATTTCCCCGCCGACCCCCATGACCCGCAAGCCACCCGCGACCTCGTGGCCGAGGCGGGCGGGCACTGCCTGATGCTGCCCCTGGACGTGACCGACAGCGCCTCGGTGGACGCCCTGGCCGAGCAGGCAGTGGCGCACTTTGGCCGCCTCGATTACGCCGTGGCCAATGCCGGCCTGCTGCGCCGCGCACCCTTGCTGGACATGACCGACGCGGCCTGGAACGCCATGCTCGATGTGGACCTGACCGGGGTCATGCGCACCTTCCGCGCGGCGGTCAAACACATGGGTGAGGGCGGTGCCCTGGTGGCGATTTCGTCGATTGCCGGTGGCGTCTACGGCTGGCAGGAGCACGCTCACTATGCAGCGGCCAAGGCCGGGGTGCCGGGGTTGTGCCGCTCGCTGGCAGTGGAACTGGCGGCCAGGGGCATTCGCTGCAACGCGGTGATCCCGGGGTTGATCGAGACCCCGCAGTCGCTGGACAGCCAGAACTCCCTGGGCCCGGAAGGCCTGGCCAAGGCGGCCCGTGCCATCCCCCTGGGCCGGGTCGGGCGGGCCGATGAAGTGGCGTCCCTGGTGCGCTTTCTCACCAGCGAGGAGTCCAGCTACCTCACCGGGCAGAGCATCGTCATCGATGGCGGCCTGACGGTGCGCTGGCCGGATTGAACCCCTTCGCCAGCCAGCCGGCTCGTGCAGGCGGCTCACCGCCTCCGTAGGAGCAGGCTGGCCAGCGAACCGCACACCCTTGAAGGAGAAAGTCCCATGCAACACCTGCACAACCGCCGCGCCGTGATCACCGGCGCCGGCAGCGGTATCGGCGCCGCTATCGCCCGGGCCTACGCGGTGGCGGGAGCACGCCTGCTGCTGGCTGACCGCGACCCCGCGCGCCTGGCCGAGAGCGCCCAAGCCTGCCGCGAGCTGGGCGCTGAAGTCGTCGAATGCGTGGCCGATGTCGGCAGCGTCGAAGGGGCCCAGGCCGGAGTCGATGCCTGTGTCGAGCATTTCGGCGGTATCGATATCCTGGTGAACAACGCCGGCATGCTGACCCAGGCGCGCTGCGTCGATCTGTCCATTGAGATGTGGAACGACATGCTGCGGGTCGATCTCACCAGCGTCTTCGTCGCCAGCCAGCGGGCCTTGCCCCATATGCTGGCGCAGCGTTGGGGGCGGATCATCAACGTCGCCTCGCAGTTGGGAATCAAGGGCGGCGCCGAGCTGACCCACTACGCCGCGGCCAAGGCCGGGGTCATCGGTTTCACCAAGTCCCTGGCCCTGGAAGTGGCCAAGGACAACGTACTGGTCAACGCCATCGCCCCGGGGCCGATCGAGACGCCGCTGGTGTCTGGCATCAGCAGCGCCTGGAAAACCGCCAAGGCCGCCGAGCTGCCCCTGGGGCGCTTCGGCCTGGCCGATGAAGTGGCGCCCACCGCGGTGCTGCTGGCCAGCGAGCCGGGGGGCAACCTGTTCGTCGGCCAGACCCTGGGCCCGAACTCCGGGGATGTCATGCCATGAAGGAGGGCTGAGCATGTGCGGGTTATGCGGGCTGCTGGGCGAAGACGTGCACTGGAGCGACCCGCTGGGGGATGAACTGCCCCGGCGTCGCGAACGCTTGCGCAGAATCGCCGCGATCAACCGGGTACTGGTGCCGTTGCGGCTCAAGGTCGAAGACTTCCAGGGCTCGGCCTATCTGCTGCTGGGGGCGACCGGCCGCCAGGAACTGGCCAGCGGCCTGGAGCAGTTGTGGAGCCTGGCCGAATCCATGCTCGGCCGGCCCCTCGATCCTCTGGACCCTGTGATCCTCAAGCACCTGGAGCAACAGCCATGAGCCTGCCCCTGAACGTCATCACCGGGTTTCTCGGCAGTGGCAAGACCACCTTGCTCAACCGCCTGTTGCAGGACCAGAGCCTGGGGGACACGGCGCTGCTGATCAACGAGTTCGGTGATATCGGCATCGATCATTTGCTGGTGCAGGAGGTGGCGCCGGACACGGTGCTGCTGCCCAGCGGCTGTGTCTGCTGTTCGGTTCGCGGCGAACTGAAAGAGGCGCTGTTGGCGCTCCTGGCGCGGCGTAGCCGGGGCGAGGTTCCGGCCTTTCGCCGGGTGCTGCTGGAAACCACCGGGCTGGCCGACCCGGCGCCGATCCTGGCCACGGTGAACAACGATCCGCAATTGCGCGGGCGGGTGCACATCGGCCTGCTGGTGACCCTGGTGGACGCCAGCCACGCGGCGTTGCAGGAGCGCCTGCACCCGGAGTGGCTGGCCCAGGTGGCGGCCGCGGATCGCTTGCTGCTGAGCAAGACCGATTGTGTCGACGAAGCAACCCAGGCGGCATTGCGCGAGCATTTGCAGCGGCTCAATCCCGGGGCGCCCCTGTTGCTGACCCAGGCGATCCAGAGTGGCGATCAGCTGTTGCTGGGGGAGGGGCTGCGCGGTGCGACGGCAGAGCGGGAAGTGGCGCGCTGGCAGTTGCAGGGGCCACTCAAAGCGGCTGCGCCACAGCATGGCGCGGCGCAAGTGTGCAGCCTGGAGTTCGAGCAAGCCCTGGATTGGGTGGGCTTCGGGGTCTGGTTGTCGATGCTGCTAAGATGCCACGGCGAACGAATTCTGCGGGTGAAAGGATTGCTCAACATCAACGCCAACCAGGCCCCCATCGTCATCCATGGCGTGCAGCATTGCCTGCACGCACCCGTGCATCTGCCCCGTTGGCCCAGTGCCGACCATCGCTCGCGGCTGGTGTTTATCCTGCGCGGGCTGGAGCCCGAACAACTACGTCGCTCCTTCGAGGTGTTCGCCCGCAGTTTCGCCCCGGCCGCCGGGGAGGGTGCCTGATGGCGGCGACGCAACCAGTCACCCTGCGGGTGCTGGGCACCTCGGTGACCCTGCTCGAATCCCTGCGGGTGCGTGCCGAGCAGGACCTGGGCATCCGCCTGGTGTATCAGGTACACGATGTGGAGCAGGCCCAGCGCATCGCGGTGATGCAGCCGGACAGCTACGACCTCTATGACCAGTGGTTTCACAACGTCGATTTTGTCTGGCCGGCCCAGGCGATCCAGCCCATCGATACCCGGCGCATTGCCCTGTGGCACGAGATCAACGACCTGCCCAAGCGCGGGCGCCTGTCGCCGGACGATCGCCTGGGCAGTGGCAGCGTGCCCAGCGAACGGCTCTATGTGCAGCACGACGGTAGCCTGGGCAGCACGGCCAGCGAGCGCATCAGCATGCTGCCGCTGACCCACAACGCCGACAGTTTCGCCTACCGCCCGGAGCGCCTGCCGGCGGGTTTTTCCAGCGCCAACGAAAGCTGGGGCTGGCTGCTGGAGCCGGCCTGGAGCGGGCGCATTGCCTTGCAGAGCGATGCAGCGATCGGTGCCCTGGACGCCGCCCTGGCGGTGCAGGGCTGTGGCCTGGAATCCTTCAAGGACATCGGCAACCTGAGCATCGAAGAGATCGACCGGCTGGCAGGGATCCTGGTGCGCAAGCAGCGTGAAGGGCATTTCGCGGCGTTCTGGTCGGACGATGAAGAGGCCGCGCAATTGATGCTCAGCCCGCGCATCGATATCCAGAGCCTGTGGTCGCCGACGCTGATGCGCCTGCACCGGGCGGGGGTCAAATACCGCCTGGCAGTGCCGAAGGAAGGCTACCGCGCCTGGTTCGGCGGGCTGTCGTTGTCGCGCCACGCCAAGGGCGCGGTGCTGGATGCAGCCTATGCCTACCTCAACTGGTGGCTGTCGGGCTGGCCCGGTGCGGTGATGGCACGCCAGGGCTACTACATCGGCAACCCGGCGCGTACCCGCGATCACCTGAGCAGCGCCGAGTGGGATTACTGGTACGCCGGCAAACCGGCCCGGGAAGAGTTGCCGGGTAGCGACGGCGAACCGCTGATCGATATCGGCGAGACCCGCGATGGCGGTTCCTACCAGCAGCGCATGGGGCATATCGCCGTGTGGAACTCGGTGATGGACGAGCACAACTACCTGGTGCGGCGCTGGGGGGATTTCCTGCGGGCGGGGCGGGTCGCGGGCCGGGGCAAAGGCTGAAGGTCAAAGCCCCAGGCGCGCCAGCTGGCGCAGGTCGGCGATCACCGCGGGGTTGCCGCCTTCGAGCACATCCAGGCGCATCTGCGCGATCAGCGCTTTCAGCAGCTCGGTCTGGGTCATCCGGGTGGCTTGCAGCAGGCGCGCAAGATCCTCGGCCACATAGTGGTTGACCTTCAGCGACAGGCGTTTCATGGCATGCACGGCAGGCAACTGGCGGGCCTCGGCCTGCTCGGCCAGGTACGCGACGAAGCCGCTGTGCACTTGCTCCAGGGAAGACGCCGCGGGGGCGCTGAAGTAGTAGCCGAGGAACAGTTTGCGCATCTGCACTCCGGCATCCGGGGCCACGCAGTGCATCGCCGCATCCAGTACATCGAGGTAGACCGCCGGCAGCCGCGCCTCGATGGAGGTCAATGATTGCTTGCGCGCTTCCTTGATCGCCGGTGTGGACTGGGGCGGGATGGCCACCACCGTGGCGCAGAGGTCGCAAACCCCCACCAGGATGTCCCGGGCCAGGCCATGGCCGTCGCTGAAAGGGACGTCGCGCCGCAGGTAGGTGATGCCGACGACCTGTTGGCAATGCTCGCAGAGCGCCTTGCCCCGGTCGCCTTGCAGAAAGAGTTTCATGGGATGCCCTCATCGGTGAACGCTGATGAACCACACATCTGGCTCGATAAAGTAGAACTTGATGTACCAGCCGGCCTTTTTCAGCACGTGGACCGCGATGCCCGGGACGCTGTGGTGGGCGCTGCAACTGTGGTCCTGGCCCTTGCAGGCATTGATGACCTCGATCAGTTGACTGGTCGAGATCTCGCCGGTGGCCAGCAGGTTCTTGACCTCGATCGAGCCGCGCGCGGCATGCAGATAGTGGCCGCTTTGTAAGGCATTGATCAGGTCCCGCCTGACCTTCCTGAAGCCTCTGTCCATGACGTCTTCTGGTTTGTACGACAAGTGTCGTACGGAATCAATGGGGAGTTGACTGAAAGCGCCCAAAGGCATTTCAGCGGTTTTCAGAGGGGAGTCGATCTTAGCCCGGCAGGTGCGGGCGGCAGGGCTTGGCTAACGGTTTGCAATACATCCGTAATGGCCAACGGCTGGCCTGTTGCGGTGCGTCCGATGCACCGCAGCCAGTTGCCGTCAGAAGAAGCGGGTCACGCTGATCTTGGCGTTGCGCCCCAGGCTGGATGCGTTATCGCCGCTCAGTGGTGGGCGATAGTCACGGTTGAACATGTTGTCCAGGGTGAAGTTGACTTCGGTGCCCTTGAGGTAAGGCTGCTGGGGTTTCCAGTTGGCGAACAGGCCGTGCACGTTGTAGCGGTCGTTCTTGTACTGGTCCCAGTAGGCGTCGCCCAAGGCGCTGGCCGGGCCGCCGGCATAGATGTCGCTGGGTACCCGGTCAGTCTGGCGCACCCACTGGCCCTGCCAGCCCACTTGCGCATCCCACTGTGGAATCTTCACCCCCAGGCTGGCCACCCACTTGCGTGGCGGAATGTCCCGGGCCCAGACGTTCGGCCCCCAGGGGTTGGTGTAGGCGCCTTCATGCTTACCGGTAATCCACGAGTAGGACAGCGAGCCGAACAGGTAGGTCGAGTCGTAGAAGCTTTCCACCTCGAAGCCCTTGATGGTCAGGTCGCCGATATTGCGGTAGACGCCTATGGTCGGCTGGTTGCACACCTGGCCGATGCTCTTGCCGCTGCTGAGTTGCTCGGGGCAGCCGATCCCGAGGTTCTTCATGATTTCGTCTTTGATGGTGTTGTGGAACAGCGTGGTACGCACCTGGACGCGGTCGGCCTGGGTGAACACGTCGGAGAAGCTGGTGATGTTACCGGCGCGCAACGCGGTGATGCGTTCCGGGTCGAGGTCTCGGCTGGTGGCGGAACGGGTGGAGGCGGCCGACTGGACCTCGTACTGCTCGTCGATCACCGGCGCGCGCCAGGTCTTGCTGTAGTCGGCGAACAGGGCGAATTGCGGGGTCACTGTCCAGAACGCCGACAGCCGAGGCGACCAGCCGGTGTAGGTCTTGTCGCCGTAATCGTGGCCCGCCACCGGGTCGGGGCTGTTGTAGAACGGTGCGTCGTTCTTCTCGCCGCGGTTGCGCACATGGTCGTAGCGCAGGGACGGGGTCAGGGTGAAGTCCCCCAGGGTGATGGCGTCCTGGATGTAGAAGGCATTGTTGTCGACCTTGCCGTGGGGCATGAAGCCAGGCTGGTAGTGGCCGTAGTTGTACTTGGGTACTTCATAGGTCTTGCCCGGCATCCACATGTCCACTTCGCGAGTGTGCTTGCGGATCTGGATGCCATTGGTCAGCGCGTGTTCCAGCGGGCCGGTGCTGAAGCGGCTGGTGTTTTTCAGGGCCAGGATCTTGTCGTCATAGCCCACGGTGATCTTGCGGCCACCGGAGGCCGGCTGGAAGAAGGCGTTCGGCCCGCGTTCGTCGGTCTGGTCGGTGGTGGAATCGGAGTACTTGGCCTCGAAGTCGATCCATGGATTGTCCACGGGGGTGTACTGGTACTTGGCGATCCAGGTGGTGTCGATGGTATTGCGCTGGGCCAGGAAGCGGCGGGTGGCGCCGTCATAACCGTACTTGTTGATGTCGCTCTGGCTCGGTGGCGTCGGGTAGCTCTTGGCCGAGAAGGGCGCCCAGATGTCGCTGTTGGAGCGCATGTAGCTGAAGCCCAGGCGATGTTCGTCGGTCAGTTGCATGTTCAGCTTGAACAGCTCGCCTTCCATGTCCTGGGCGGTATTGGGCAGGCGCTTGGGGTTGATCGGGTAGGCGTTGCGCGGGTCGGGCTGGGCGCTGGCGATCTTCATGTCGTCGCCGTCGCGCTTGGTCCAGTAGGCCAGGGCATCGAAGCGGTGATCATCGGTACGGCCGTACACCGCGCCGGTGTAGGCCTGTTCATGGCTGTTGCTGCTGTAGCCGTACTTGACCATGGCGCCGGCGTTGCGACCTTCCTGCAGCAGGTCCGGGGCGTCCTTGGTCTCCATGTGCACGGTGCCGCCGAAACCACCGTTGCCGGTCTCGGGGGAGTGCGGGCCTTTTTCCACTTCGATGCGCTTGATCAGCTCCGGCTCGATGAACACCGAACCCTGCTGGTAGCGTTCGAAGCCGCTCTTGGTGGCGCCGTCGACGCTCATCGGCACATCTTCGGCGTCCCCCAGGCCCCAGATGTTGATGGTCTGGCCACCGGGTTTGAGCGAGCCGCCCAGGCTCACGCCGGGCAGGGTGTCGATCAGGCTGACCACGTTGGTGGCCTGGTGGCGATCGATTTCCGCCTGGTTCAGGGTCGAGCGGCCGACACTCGAGGAATCCACTTCGGTGCCGTTGCCGATCACGCTCATGGCCCCCAGTTGCAGGGCCGAACCACTGCTCAGGTTGGTGTCGGCGGGGCGCACGATGTAGGTGTTGTCGACCTTCACCAGGTTGAACCGACCGTCCTGCAGCAAGGTGCGAATCGCCTCTTCCGGGCTGTAGTCACCCTGCAGGGCCGGCGCCTTGGCGTTGCGCAGCAGTTGCTCATCGAACAGCAGCTGGATCTTCGCCTGCTGGGCGATCTGGCTCAGGGACGCGGCCAGAGGCTGCGCCGGCAACTGGAAATGCAGCGGCCCGGCGTAGGCCTGCAGGCTGAATGCCAGGCAGGCGGCGAGCAGGGTAGGGCGGGTACGGACTAACGGAACAGGCAAGAGCGCGCGAAACATGACTTCCCCCAGAGCGGCTTAAAGGCCAAAAAAGCGCTGCGTACAGATCGCAGACGGGAGGAAGACGCGGCAGTGAAAAAAAACCTCATATGCGAATGCAAAATATTCTCATATGAGTGGATCAACGAGCCTCGAGCCTCAGCTGGCCGTCGGCCAGGGGTACGGCTTTTACCGGAATCAGCACGGGCAGTGCCTTGATCAGGGCGTCGGGGTCGTTGACATCGAGGTTGCCCGAGACCTTGTAGGCCCCCAGCGAACCCTCGGCCAGTTGCACCGGCTGGCGCCGATACAGGTTCAACTCATCCACCAGGCTGGCCAGGTCGCGGTTGCGAAAGGCCAGGTGCCCGCTGCGCCAGTCCGCGACCTCATCGCTGTCCAGGGTCTGCTGGCGCAGGGTGCCTTTGTGCAGGTCATAGGTGGCTTGCTGGCGGGCGCCGAGCAGGGTCAACTCCCCGGGCTTGCCGTCCGGGCTGAAGGCCACCTGGCCGTGGGCGACGCTGACCACCAGCTGGCGCTGGCCACGACGCACGTCGAAGGCGGTGCCCACCACCCGCACTTTGGCCGCGCCGCTGTGCACCCACAGCGGGCGCTCCTTGTCGGCGGCCACTTCCAGGTACAGCTGGCCCTGTTGCAGGTAGATATCACGCTGCTGGGCGCTGAAATCCACTTTCACCTGGGTGTTGGCGTTGACGTACAGGGTGCTGCCATCGGGCAGCTTGAAGGCGCGGGCGCCCTTTTCCTGGGCCGCCACCTGCTGGATGTAGGGCCCCTGGGGCGTGCCCAGGTTGACTGCCAGCACCGCACAGAGCACCGCCGCGGCCGCCGCCAGGGCCGGGCGCCAGGGGGCGGGCTTGCGCCGGGGCAGGGGAATGGGCCGGCTCAGTTGCTGCAATTGCGCAAGATCGACCCACAGTTCTTCGAACTCGGCATAGGCCCGGGCGTGGGCCGGCTCGCTGACCCAGGCATCGAAGGCCTTGCGCGTGGCGCGGTCCGGGTCGTTGCGGTTGCGGGCGAACCAGCTGGCGGCCTCGGCGTCGATCTGCTCGCTGTCGAGGTCGTTGTGGGTGCCGGAAAAGCGGGTCATTCAGGCTGCTCCTTGCCGTTTTCTCGTTGTAGGTGCTGCTTGCAGTGCAGCAGGGCAAAGGCGATGTGTTTTTCCACCATGCTCACGGAAATGCCCATGCGCTCGGCGATCTGCGTCTGGCTCAGCCCTTCGAAGCGGTGCAGCATAAGGGCTTCGCGGCGGCGCGGCGAGAGTTGGGCGAGCACTTCTTTCAACTGTTCCAGGCGTTGCAGGCGCTGGGCCGCGGGCAGGGGCTCATGCTGCTCGTCGGCCAGGGGCTCGTTGTCCAGGCTTTGCTCGTGGTGCCCGTCCTGATGAGCCCGGGAGCGTACCTGCTGGCGCCGCCAATGATCACGCAGCAGGTTGCGTGCCATCTGGAACAGGAAGGCCCGGGGCTGTTCGACCTGGGCCCGGTCACGGTAGTCGAGCCATTGGGTGAACACGTCCTGGGTCATGTCCGCCGCGTCGCTGGCGTTGTCCGTGCGTTTACGCAGGAAATGCAGGATGTCCGCATAGAACCCGCGAACAGAGTCCGCCGACGCAGAGTCGGGCTTGGAGCGAGACATGGATATCCTTCTTGACGACGCGGTGAGCACAAGGTCGCGAATGATATCGAGAATTATTGCTATTTGCCATCCGGGCAGATTGATGATCGACCAGCACCGCCTACGCGCCCGAAATACCCCTCCTCGCAGGAGCGGGCTTGCCCGCGAGGGTGCCCTTGCGAGCGATGCCAGGCCTGCGGCCTCTTCGCCGGCAAGCCGGCTCCTACAGTGCAGAGGCGGGGTCTGTAGGAGCTGGCTTGCCAGCGAAGCGGTTCAGATGACGAAGAAGCCGTGGGTGCCATCCCGGCCCAACTGCGCCACCAGGCCGAATTCCCAGTCCAGGTAGCCCTGCATGGCTTCTTTCGGGTTGTCGGTGCCTTCATAGGGGCGCCGGTAGCGGTCGATCCGGGGTGAAGCCAGTTGCTGGCGGCTTTCTTCCACGGGCAGGCCGGCTTCGATCCAGGCCGCGGTGCCACCGCTGAGGAGGAACACCGGACGCTGGGTCAGGGCCTGCAGCTGCGGCACCACGAAGCGCGCCAGCAGGCTGCTGCCGCAGGTCAGGACATAGCGCTCCGCCTGTGGCAACTGGGCCAGGGCTTCCTGCAACTGGCTGGGCAATGCCCACCAGGCGCCGGGGATGTGGCGCTGCACGTAGTTGGCGCTGGCGGTGAAGTCCAGTACCAGGGTGCCGGGCTCCTGGAGCCAGGTGGCGAGGGTGCGGGGGCTGATTTCTTCGGCCGGCGAGGTGTCCGGCAGTGGCGCCTGCCAGGGGCCGCGCACGCTGAAGTCGCTGTCGCGCAGGCCGTCCAGCACCGCCACCTGCCAGCCCATCTGGGCCAGCCAGGAAGCGCTCATGTTGGCGCGCACGCCGTCGTCGTCCACCAGGACCAGGCGCGCACCGCGCACGCTGGCGAAGTGGTCGGTTTCCTGCACCAGTTGCCCACCGGGGGTGGAGCGGGCGCCGGGCAGGTGGCCAGCGGCGAATTCCTCCGGGGTGCGCACATCGAACAGGTAGCTGGTGCGCTTGGGGTCGGCCTGCCAGCGCCGCCACTGGGCCAGGTCGATGCGTGCCACGTCGGCGCGGTCGGCCACGGCCCGAGCGGCGTCCTGGGCTGGGGCCCGCTGGGCCTCGTTGATGGCCTTGAAGCGCCGGCTCTGACCGTGTTCGAGCTTCTGCCCGGCCAGGGTCCAGCCGATGGTGCCATTGCGCAGTGCCGCCACCGGGTTGGGGATGCCGGCATTCACCAGGGACTGGGTGCCGATGATGCTGCGGGTGCGCCCGGCGCAATTGACCACCACCCGGGTGCGGGGATCGGGGGCCAGCTCACGCACCCGCAGCACCAGTTCGGCCCCGGGCACGCTGGTGCTGCCGGGGATGCTCATGGTCTGGTATTCGTCGAAGCGCCGGGCATCGAGCACCACCAGGTCG
Source organism: Pseudomonas sp. NFPP25 (assembly GCF_900116505.1). Lineage (NCBI taxonomy): Bacteria > Pseudomonadati > Pseudomonadota > Gammaproteobacteria > Pseudomonadales > Pseudomonadaceae > Pseudomonas > Pseudomonas sp. NFPP25. The sequence goes on from NZ_FPBG01000003.1 coordinate 707,767, forward strand.
GCCTGCTGGTCGAGCAGTGCCTGGAGCTCCTCGGCGGCCAGGGAAGGAGTGTGGCGCTCGGCTTCCACCAGTTCGCCAAAGGCCTTGCTCGGCACGTTGACGTCCTTGAACAGCTCGCCACTGGCGCTGCGCCAACCCTCCAGGCCGCCTGCCAGCAGGGCGACATCGCTGTAGCCCAGTTGCCGCAGGCGCGTGGCGGCGCGCTGGGCCAGCCCCTCGCCCTGGTCGTAGAGGGTGATTGGGGTGTCGCGGCGGGGGATGCGCGCATACACCTCCAGCTCCAGTTTCGACAGCGCGATGTTGGCCGCGAACAGCGGGTGGGCCTCGGCGAAGGGCGCTTCTTCACGCACATCGATCAGTGCCAGCTCCTGGCGGTCGAGCAGGGCCTGGCGGATCTGTGCCGGGCTGCGGGTCGGGAAATCGGTCATTGCAGGGGCTCCTTCGACAAGTCCCAGAGGTTAGGCAGCAAATGGTTGGAGTAGCCGGAGACAAAGGGTTTTTCCTGGCCGTCCAGGTCGTACACGGCGCGCTGCACGGCACCGATATTGGCGCCATACACATGGATGCTGACGGATACCCGATCGGCATGGGCATTGCTCACCTGATGGATGTCGCCAATGCGTGGCGACACCGCTTCCACTTGGCCCGGCACCAGGCGCAGCGGCGCGCCGGCAGGCTGCAGGCGGCCGTCGGCCAGGCGTTCGAACCCCTGGCTGTCCTCGGCGCCGCGCAGCATGCCGATCAGGCCCCAGACCCGGTGGTCGTGGATCGGTGTGCGCTGCCCAGGGCCCCAGACGAAGCTGACGATGGAGAAGCGCTGGCGCGAGTCGGCATGCAGCAGGAACTGCTGGTAGCGCTGCGGATCCGGCTGGGCGAAGGCCGCGGGCAGCCAGTCGTCCTGGCTCACCAGCTGGTGCAGCAGCGCGGCGCCCTGGTCCAGCACCCGGGCTTCATCGGGATGGCTGTCCAGCAGCTCGGCCAGAGCGGCGATAAAGTCCCGCAGGCGGGCGAAGTTGGCTGATTCGATGGCGACTGTCGTGGCGTTGTGGGGCATGGGCTCCCTCCGTGGACACAAGGCAAATGACGCGAACTACACGGGCGAGCTAAAAGGTATTATTCTTATCGAACATTTTTCCAGTCATTTATTATGCGAAAAAAGAATGAAGATAGATGATCTGAATGCGTTCGTGGCGGTAATCCGCTGCCAGACCATCAGCCAGGCGGCCGATGCCCTGCAGTTGACCCAGCCAGCCATTACCCGCCGGGTGCAGAATTTCGAGGAAGCCCTGGGGGTGGAATTGCTGGACCGCAACACCAAGCCGCTCAAGCCCACCAGCATGGGCTTGCGGGTCTATGGCCAGTGCCTGGAAGTGCTGCGCAGCATCGACGCGCTGAATGAACTGGTGGCCAATGACGGCGCCCCCAGTGGTGCCCTGCGCATCGGCGTGCCGCAGACCATCGGCGATGTGGTGCTGCTCGATGCCCTGAGCCAGTTGAAGGCGCTGTATCCGCAGTTGCAGACCTCGGTGGCCACGGGCTGGGGCAGCCACCTGTTGAGCAAGGTCGAGAACGGTGAGCTGGATGTGGTGGCGGCGCTGTTTCCCGCTGGCAAGGTCTTCCCCGAAGGCGTGGTGGGCCGTTCCCTGGGCAGCATGAACCTGGTGGTGGTGGCGGCCAAGGGCGAGGTGCGCAAGCGCTCGTGCAAACTGGCCGACTGTTACCAGCGCGGCTGGGTGCTGAACCCGGACGGCTGCGGCTTTCGTGCCGGCCTGCAACGGGCGCTGAGCGCACAGGGGCTGTCGTTGCAGATCAACCTGGAAACCTTCGGCACCGAGCTGCAACTGGGGTTGATCGCCAATGGCCTGGGCTATGGCCTGGTGCCGCTGCCGCTGCTGGAAAACAGCAGCCATCGGGACAAGCTGGAGATCGTCCCGGTCAGCGACTTCAAGCCGGTGATCGACCTGTGGCTGGTCCACCCGCGGTTCCTCGGCAACCTGCAAGAGCCGGTGAGCATGTTCGGCGAGATGGTCGCCGCCCGGGTCGGCAAGGCTGCGCCGTAGGAGCTGGCTTGCCAGCGAAGGCGCCCTCGAGGCCGGTGCAAACCTCAGGGGGCTGTTCGCCGGAAAGCCGGCTCCTTCGGATTGTTTTTGATTATTGATTTGCATGTCTTGGCAATCATTGAATGCAATTTTTGTATATTAAGTTAGAACCAAAACGAATTTCACGGACGTTTTTTATGTAGTTAGCATGGGGCTCGAACGCGCTGAAATAAGGATGTTGCGATGCCTGCGCCAGCCCCCCTCACCTCGTCCCGTCGCTGGGCCGAGCGCCCCGGATACCAGCTCCTGGGCAACCTGCTGCTGCGCCTGGTCAGCCCGTTGCTGCTTCTGCTGGTGTGGGAACTGGCCTCGCGCAGCGGGCTGTTGCCGGCGCGGATCATCGCCGCTCCCAGTACCATCGGCGGCACCCTGTGGCAGATGCTCGGCAGCGGCGAACTGGCCGGGCACCTGTGGGTGTCCCTCAAGCGCGCCCTCAGTGGCCTGACCATCGGCGTCAGCCTGGGCACGCTCCTGGCCCTGGTGGCCGGGTTGTCCCGGCGCGGCGAGCTCGCCATCGATTCCCCCATGCAGATGCTGCGCACCCTGCCGTTCCTGGCCATAGTGCCGCTGTTCATTCTCTGGTTCGGCGTGGGCGAGACGCCGAAGATCGCGCTGATCGCCCTGGGCACTACCTTTCCTATCTACCTCACGCTGTTTTCCGGCATTCGCAGCCTCGATCCCAAGCTGGTGGAGGCCGCGACCCTGCTGGGCCTCAAACGCTGGGAACTGATCGTCCACGTGATCCTGCCCGGGGCCCTGCCGGCGTTCTTCGTCGGCCTGCGCTATGCCTTCGGCATCAGTTGGCTGGGGCTGGTGGTGGTGGAGCAGATCAACGCCAGCGCCGGTATCGGCTACCTGGTCAACGACGCGCGGGACTTCATGCGCACCGACGTGATCGTCATCTGCCTCCTGGTCTACAGCGTGCTCGGCCTGGGCATCGACGGGCTGGTGCGCGGCCTTGAACGTTGCGCCCTGGCCTGGCGCCCGACCTTTATCAGGAACTGACCCATGACTCTGTCATTGCCCCAGCAGGGCCGCCTGCGCGCTGCCGTCGAATGCCGCCGGATCACCCGGCGCTTTGCCGGGCAGGCGGTGCTCGATGGCCTGGATCTGGACATCGCTCCCGGGGAGTTCGTGGCCCTCCTGGGCAGCAGCGGTTCGGGCAAGACCACCTTGCTGCGAACCCTGGCCGGGCTGGAACCCATCGACCAGGGCCAGTTGCAGGTGCCTTCGGCCATGGCCGCAGTGTTCCAGGAGCCACGGTTGATGCCCTGGAAGCGCGTGTGGCGCAACGTTGCCCTTGGCGTGCGTGGGGCCGGGGCCCGGGAGCGGGCCGAGGCAGCGCTGGAGGAGGTCGGGCTGGCCCACCGGCTCAATGCCTGGCCAGGCACCTTGTCCGGCGGCGAGGCCCAGCGAGTGGCGTTGGCCCGGGCCCTGGTACGCGAGCCGCACCTGTTGCTGCTGGATGAGCCCTTCGCCGCTCTGGACGCCCTGACCCGGATCCGCATGCACCAACTGATCATCCGCCTGTGGCGGGTGCACACCCCGGCGGTGCTGCTGGTGACCCACGATGTCGACGAGGCGCTGCTGCTGGCCGATCGGGTGCTGGTGCTGGCCAACGGACAAATCGCCGAGCAATTGCCAATCCGCCTGCCGCGTCCGCGTCAGGCCTCCACCCCTGGGTTCCAGGCACTGCGCGCGCGGTTGCTGCAACTGCTGGGTGTGGAAACCGAGGCCGAGCCGGCCGTCGACATCTCCCTTCCCTTGAGCAGGACTGCCAGCCGATGAGCCTTTCCAGCGTGCAACCGTCTCCGTCCGTGTCCCGTCCCGTCCCTGATCCAGACTCCAGCGAGTTCGCCGACCTGCTGCAGCAACTGAGTGAAGAGTTCGCCGCCACCGCAGCGCACTACGACCGTCACAGCGAATTTCCCCACGCCAACCTGCAACGCCTGCACCAGCATGGCCTGCTGGCCCTGACCGTGCCCCGGGCCCTGGGCGGCAGCGAGGCGACCCTGGCCCAGGCGCGACGAGTGATAGGCGCCGTGGCCCGGGGCGAGCCTTCCACCGCGCTGGTGCTGGTGATGCAGTACCTGCAGCACACGCGCCTGCAACAGAACACGGCCTGGCCGCTGCACCTGCGCCAGCGCGTGGCCCGGGAGGCGGTGCAAGAGGGTGCCCTGATCAACGCCCTGCGGGTCGAGCCGGACCTGGGTACCCCGGCCCGGGGCGGTTTGCCGGCGACCCTGGCACGACGGGTCGAGGGCGGCTGGCTGCTCAGCGGGCGCAAGATCTACTCCACCGGCATTCCCGGGCTGACCTGGCTTGCGGTCTGGGCCCGCAGCGACGAGGCCGAGCCGCAAGTGGGTACCTGGCTGGTCCACCGTGACAGCCCCGGGATCAGCGTCGAGGAAACCTGGGACCACCTGGGCATGCGCGCCACCGGCAGCCACGACGTGATCTTCGATGAGGTGTTCGTGCCCGAGGAACAGGCGGTGGATATCCAGCCGGCTCACGTGCCCCGGCCTTCCGAGCTGGACAGCAAGGGCGTGCTCTGGCTGGCGGTGCTGCTCTCTGCCATCTACGACGGCGTGGCCCGGGCCGCCCGCGACTGGCTGCTGGGCTGGCTGGCCCAGCGTGCCCCGGCCAATCTTGGCGCACCGTTGTCGAGCCTGCCGCGCTTTCAGGAACTGATCGGGCGCATCGACGCCTTGCTGCTCAACAACCGGGTGCTGCTCGATGCCGCCGCCGAAGGGCGGATCGCCCCGGGGGAGGCGACCCAGATCAAATACCTGGTGACCAGCAACGCCATCAGCGCCGTGGAGCTGGGCATCGAAGCCATCGGCAACCCCGGGCTGGCCCGGGGCAACCCCATCGAGCGGCATTACCGCGATGTGCTGTGCAGCCGCATTCATACCCCGCAGAACGACGCGATTCTCGGTGCCGTGGGGCGCGCCGCCTTTGCCTTGCCCAGCCGCGGAGCCCAGGCGTGACGCGCATCGCCAGCCAGCTCGACGAGCACTTCAACCAGCAGTTGCGCCAGTGGCTGCCGGGGGTGGAAGTACTGAGCCTGCCCCGGGGCCTGCCGTGTGGCTTGCCCGCCGATATCGAGGTGCTGCTGGCCGCGCCCCACGCCGATTTTCGCAACGCGCCAGTGCCGCCGGCGGGCTGGCCGTTTGGCCTGCGCTTCGTGCAACTGGTGACTTCGGGCCTGGATTATTTTCCTCGCTGGCTGTTCCAGGACCTGCCGGTGGCCAGTGCCCGAGGCAGCACCGCCGAAAGCATTGCCGAGTTTGCCCTGGCGGCGATCTTCGCTGCCGCCAAGCAACTGCCCCAGGTGTGGATCGAGCGCGCCGAGCACTGGCAGCAACGGCCGCTGGCCTCGGTGGCCGGCAGCACCCTGGGGCTGTTCGGCTTTGGCAGCATCGCCCGGGAGCTGGCGCCCAAGGCCCAGGCCCTGGGCATGCAGGTACTGGCCCTGCGGCGTTCGGCGCAGCCGTTCGAGGTGCCCGGGGTGGAGGCGGTGGCCGACCTGCAGGAGCTGTTTGCCCGCGCCGATCACCTGCTGCTGGCGGTGCCGTTGACCGAGCAGACCCGGGGCATCATTGATGCCGATGTACTGGCAGCGGCCAAGCCAGGGTTGCACCTGATCAATATCGCTCGCGGTGCGCTGATCGATCAGCCGGCGCTGTTGCAGGCCCTGGACACCGGGCGCATCGCCCTGGCCAGCCTGGACGTGGCCGACCCCGAGCCGTTGCCCGAGGGGCATCCTTTCTATCGCCACCCGGGTATTCGCCTGTCGCCCCACACCTCGGCCAATTCGCCCCGGGTCTACCTGAATATCGCGCGCCTGCTGGGACGCAATCTCCAGCGCTGGGGCGATGGTTTACCCCTGGAAAACCCGGTGGAGATCCAGCGTGGCTACTAACGCGCGGTTCCAGCCCTGGCCGGCAGCGCTTCGTGTAGCCGCTGCCGCAGGCAGCGCACGGCCCGAAGGGCCGCCGGGGTTCTCAAGACCGCTGAAGGTTCGGCGGGAGATCGCCAAGCAAGGCCCTGCGGGCCTTTTCGACAATTTCAAGGAGAGCGGATATGACCGCACATTTTCGCCCCGCGGTGTATGACTTGCCCCGCGATGGCCATACGGTTTTTCGCTGGGAGCATCCGCCCCAGCAGGCCACCGTCGAGCTGGAGCGCCTGCAGCGCAAGCAGAGCCTGGCCGCGGCGTTCCGGGTGTTCGCCCGGCTGGGGTTCGACATGGGCGGCGCCGGGCATATCACGGTGCGTGACCCGGGGCGCCCGGACCATTTCTGGGTCAACCCGGTGGGGGTGTATTTCGGCCATGTACGGGTCCGCGACCTGTTGCTAGTCAACCCCGAAGGGGCAGTGATCGAAGGCGAGGGCGCGTTGAACCTGGCGGCGTTCGCCATCCATGCGGCGCTGCATGAAGCCCATCCCGAGGTGGTCGCCGCGGCCCATGCCCATTCGCTGTACGGCAAGGCCTGGTCGAGCCTGGGGCGCTTGCTCGATCCGCTGACCCAGGACGCCTGCGCTTTCTATGAAAGGCACGGGCTGTTCGACAACTTTTCCGGGGTGGTGCTGGAGGCCAGCGAGGGCGCGCGGATCGCCGCCGCACTGGCGGGGCGCAAGGCGCTGATCCTGCAGAACCACGGCATGCTCACCGTGGGTGAAACCGTCGAGGCGGCGGTGTGGCGCTTCATCGCCATGGACAACGCCGCCCAGACTCAACTGCTGGCCGAAGCTGCCGGCACCCCGCGGCCCATTCCCCATGAGGTGGCGCGCCACACCGCACGCCAGGTCGGCACCGAGTTTGGCGGCTGGTTCAGTTTCCAGCCTTACCGCGAGCGGATCGTGCGCGAAGAACCGGACTTTCTCGATTAAGGACCATTGCCCATGCAGCGTCGTCATTTTCTCCAACTCTCGGCCCTGGCCGGTCTGGCCGCGGCCTTGCCGCGCCTGGGCCTGGGAGCCTCCGTGGACCTGTCCGGGGTCACCCTGAACGTCGCCACCTACAAGGGGGCGGCGCCGAGCTTCTTTGCCGAGGCGGGCATCGAGCCGCCGCCCTACAAGGTCAAGTACGCTGAGTTCACCGGCGGCAACCTGAGCTTCGAGGCCCTGGTCAGCGGCACCCTGGACATCTCGCCGATGAGCGAGATCCCGCCGATCTTCGGGATCAAGAACCACGCCCCGGTGAAGCTGATCGCGGTGCTCACCGGCGACGTCAACAACCAGGCCTTCATCGTGCCCAAGGGCTCTGCAGTGCAGTCGGTGGCCGAGCTCAAGGGCAAGCGCATCGGTTATATCCGCTCCACCAGTTCCCATTACTTCCTGCTCAAGGCGCTGAAGGAGCAGGGCCTGGGCTTTGCCGATATCGTGCCCATGGCGCTGACTGCGCAGGACGGTTTCGCCGCGTTCCAGAACGGTGCCCTGGATGCCTGGGTCAGCTTCGGCTACTTCATCCAGCTGGCGGAACTGCGGGCCGGGGCCCGGGTATTGAAGACCGGCCAGGGCTACCTGTCCGGCAACTACGTGATCGCCGCCAACCAGCAGAGCATCGCCGACCCGGCCAAGCACGCGGCGATCACCGACTACATCCTGCGCGAGTACCGCTCCTGGCAGTGGATTGCCAGCCACCCCGAGGAATGGGCGACCAGGAGCGCACAGATTCTCGGCATGCCCCGGGAAGTGTTCCTTGCCCAGTACCGGGCCCAGAGCGGCCCGCGCCTGCTGCAACCGGTGGACGACGCAGCGGTGAAATCCCAGCAGGACGTGGCCGACCTGTTCTTCGAGGCCGGCGTACTGCCCCAGCAACTGGATGTATCCGGCCTGTGGGACCGCAGCTTCCACTGGACCTGAGCCTGTAGCCGCCGGCTTGCCGGCGAAAGGGCGAGAACGCCTTCGCTGGCAAGCCAGCTCCTACGGAACACCCGACACCCCATGTAGGAGCCGGCTTGCCGGCGAAGAGGCCCTCAAGCCTTGCGCTGGCCAGGATGACGCTTTCGCTGGCAAGCCAGCTCTTGCGATCCGGGGGGAAATTCTTTCATTGGCCAGGAGGCCGCATGTTTACCCGAACCTTGCTGTGCCTGGCGCTGGCCAGCCCCTGGGCCTTGGCCGACAGCCCCGCCCAAGCCCTGCACCAGCGCTTGATCGTGCTCGACAGCCACCTCGATACCCCCATGCAACTGGCCCGCCCCGGTTGGGACATCACCCAGCGCCATCGCTACCAGGACGACCTGTCCCAGGTCGATCTGCCACGGATGAAAGAGGGCGGCCTGGACGGCGGTTTCTGGGCCATTTTCACCCCCCAGGGGCCGCTCACCGCCGAAGGCCGGACCCTGGCCAGCGAACATGGGCTGGCGGTGCTGGCGCGGATCCGCGACCTGCTGGGTGCCCACCCCGATGATTTCGCCCTGGCCCTGACGGCTGGCGATGTACCGGCCATCGTCGCCCGTGGCCAGCGTGTGGTTTTCATCAGCATGGAAAACGCCCAGCCCCTGGCCGCTGATCCGGCACGCTTGCACACCTATTACCGCCAGGGCCTGCGCATGCTCGGCCTGGTGCACTCGGCCAACAACGATTTCGCCGACTCGGCCACCGCCCTGCCGCAGTGGCGCGGCCTGAGCCCGGCGGGCCGGGAGCTGGTGGCCGAGGCCAATCGCCTGGGGATACTGCTGGATGTCTCCCATGCCTCGGACCAGGTGTTCGACCAGGTCCTGGCGCTGTCGAGGGCGCCGATCATTGCCTCCCATTCCAGCAGCCGTGCAATCACCGCCCATCCACGCAACCTGGATGACCGGCGCCTGCGGCAACTGGCGGCCAGGGGCGGTGTGGTGCAGGTCAACAGCTTTCCCAGCGACCTGATCAACCTTGCGCCCAATCCCGAGCGGGACAAGGCCCTGGGGCCGTTGTACCGCGAGTTCCGCCTGGCGGCGAGCATGAGCCCGGAACAGGTGGCGGACCTGGCCGAACGCATTCGCCAGGTCGAAGCCCGCTACCCGCAGCCCAGGGCCAGCCTGGACGATTACCTGCGCCACCTGCTGCACATCCTGGAAGTGGTCGGCCCGGATCATGTGGGCATCGGCGCCGACTGGGACGGCGGTGGCGGGGTACAGGGGCTCGAAGATGTCGCGCAACTGCCACGGATTACCCAGCGCCTGTTGGCGGCGGGCTACAGCGAAGCGGACCTGGCGAAGATCTGGGGCGGCAACTTGTTGCGCGTTCTCGACGCCGCCCAGGCCGTGGGAGCCGGCTTGCCGGCGAAGGGGCGCTGATGCCGGCGCGAGCCGTGGGGCTTCTTCGCTGGCAAGCCGGTTCCTGGCGGGGCGAGTATGGCCAGGCACGGCCAGGCGCAGGGCTATGCGCGGAGCGCAGAATCTTTTGGCTTGAATATGAAACAAAGTAATATTTGCATATGCTTAAAATGTATTTCTCTTATTAAATAAGCGCCCCTAGGATGGCTTCACATAGACCCAAGTGGCTGCATAAGTCGCCGATCTATAACCGAACGCACTATCCATCCGCAGCAGGGAGCGCTTGCATGCCACTGACCAGAAGACAATTGATCGCCCGTATTGCCGCTGTCGGCGGGGTCCAGGCGGCGAGTGCGGTCATGGGCCTGTTCGGCGCCAGCGCAACGGCCGAAGCGTTCGAGGAAAACTACGCGGCGCTGCCCACGGCGGCGCTGGGCAAGGGGGCCAGCGTGGTGGTGATCGGCGCCGGGATCGGTGGCCTGGTCAGCGCCTACGAGTTGAGCAAGGCCGGGTTCAAGGTGACCTTGCTGGAAGCCCGGGACCGGGTCGGCGGGCGCAACTGGACGGTGCGTGGTGGCGATCGGGTGGAGTACAGCGACGGCAGCACCCAGGTCGCGCAATTCGGGGAGGGGTTCTACCTCAATGCCGGGGCCGGCCGCCTGCCCAGCCACCATCAGTTGATGCTCGGCTACTGCCGCGAGCTGGGGGTGGAGCTGGAGGTGCTGGTCAATACCAGCCGCAACGCCCTGGTGCGTCCGGACCTTGACCAGCCGGCGTTGCAGATCCGCCAGGCGGTCAATGACAGCCGCGGGCATTTTTCCGAGCTGCTGGCCAAGGCCGTCAATCGCCATGCCCTGGATCAGGAGCTGACACCAGCCGATCGCAGCAACCTGCTGAGTTTCCTGAAAACCTGGGGTGATCTTTCCGACAAGCTGGAGTACCTGGGTTCGGCCCGCTCCGGCTACAAGGTCTGGCCCGGCGCCGGCGACCAGCTGGCGCAGAAGAATGATCCGCTGCCGTTGCAGACCCTGCTCAACCCGGCGCTGACCACGGCGTTGATGATCGACGAATACCCGGAGTTCTCGCCCACCATGTTCCAGCCGGTGGGCGGCATGGACCGCATTCCCCAGGCCTTTGCCCGGCGCCTGAAAGGCCAGTTGCGGCTGCACAGCGAGGTGCGTTCCATCAGCAACCAGGCCGACAGCGCCGAAGTGGTCTACCTGGACCGGCGCACCGGCCGCACCCACAACCTCAAGGCCGACTACGTGATCAGCAGCCTGCCCCTGCCGCTGCTGGCCAAGGTGCAGAACAACTTCAGCGCCCCGGTGCGCCAGGCCATCGGCGCGGTGCAGTTCGGCTACGCCAACAAGGTGGCCTGGCAGTCGCGGCGCTTCTGGGAAAGCCAGTACCAGATCTACGGCGGGCTGTCGTTCATCAACCAGGAAGCCTCCGGGCTGTGGTACCCCAGCGGCGGTTTCAACCAGGCCGAAGGGGTGCTGGTGGCGGCCTACAACAACGGCGAAACCGCCCGACGGTTCGGGGAGAAAACCCTGGCCCAGCAGATCGAGATTTCCCGTCAGGCGGTGGAGCTCCTGCACCCCGGGCACAGCCAGGAACTGCGCAATCCGCTGGTGATTGCCTGGAGCAAGATCCCCTACAACTTCGGCCCCTGGATCAGCCATGAAGTGGCCGAGCCGGACTACGGCCTGCTCAACCAGCCCCAGGGCCGGGTCTACCTCACCAGCGACGGCCTGGCCCACAGCGGCGTGGGCATCTGGCAGGAAGCCGCCGCCGGCGCGGCGCGGCGGGTGGTGCGGCAACTTTTCCAACGGGCGCAAGGCTCGTCGCTACAGCAAACGGCCTGAAAAAGCCGAGCACTCACACAACAGCGGTAACCCATGCCGGGTAGCGGACCTCCGAGGCTGGCACACACAACCTTGGGAGCGTCTTTGCATGTCTTTGAAAAACACCGTCGTAGGGCTGGGGCTGTTGTTCGCCGCCAGCAGCAGTTGGGCCGCGGGAATCCAGCGCGTGCCGTCCAGCTACCCCAATTCGCCGATCCTGCAATCGGTGACCCTGCCCGCCAACAGCGAGGTGACCTACCTCTCCGGGCTGCTGCCGGACCCGGTGGACCCCAAGGCGTCCAAGGAGCAGATCCACGTCGAGGGCAACACCGAGGCCCAGGCCCGGGTGGTGCTGCGCAAGGTGGAGACGATCCTCGCCAGCCAGGGCCTGACCCTGGGGGACGTGGTGCAACTGCGCATCTACCTGGTAGGGGACCCGGCCCTGGGCGGCAAGCTGGATTTCGACGGCCTGCAAGTGGCCTTCCGCGAGTTCTTCGGCACCCAGAAGCAGCCGCTCAAGCCCGCCCGGACCACGGTGCAAGTGGCGGGGCTGGTGCTGCCCGGCGCCTTGATCGAAGTCGAAACCGTTGCCGCCCGAGCGCGCTGAGCCGCCTGTCAAAGGATCTGAAGTCATGAGTATTTCCTTGCATAAAATCCTCTTCGGCGCGGCCCCCCTGAGCCTTGGCCTGCTGGGCCTGGCGCTGCCCGCCGAACTGCTGGCGGCCGACGAAACCCTAGGCACGGTGGTGGTCACCGGGGTGCGCGGCAGCCAGCAACGCACGGTGACCGACAGCCCGGCGCCGATCGATGTGATCGACAGCGAGCAGTTGCGCAGCATCGGCCAGAACGGCCTGAAAGAAATGCTCGGGCGCCTGCTGCCGTCGTTCAACGTACCGACCATCAACGGCGGCGGCACGGCGTTCCTGGTGCGCGGGGTGAGCATGCGCGGCCTGGGCGGCGACCAGGTGCTGGTGCTGATCAATGGCAAGCGCCGGCACAACTCGGCGCTGATCAACAACGGCGCACGGGTCGGCAACGCCTCGGTGCCGGTGGACCTGGACCTGATTCCCACCGCCGCCATCGAGCGCATCGAAGTGCTGCGCGACGGCGCGGCGGCGCAGTACGGCTCCGACGCCATCGCCGGGGTGATCAACATCATCCTCAAGCGCAATGCCGAAGGCCTGACCTCCGACACCACCCTGGGCCAGTACTACGACGGCGACGGCACCACCGGCCACGAAGCCTTCAACTGGGGCAACAAACTGGGAGAGAACGGCGGCTTCATCAACCTGTCCTGGGACGCCAAGCTGCAGGAACCCTACGAGCGCTCCAGTGCCGCCAGCGGCCAGCTGTACTTCAAGCAGGCCGACGGCTCGCCGGACCCCCGGGAAAGCAATCGCCAGGGCTGGGGCACCGAGTACGGCCTGGGCCGCGACCGCACCACCAGCCTGGCCTACAACGCCGAGCTGCCTCTGGAGGACGACCTCAAGCTGTACTCGTTCTCGACCCTGAGCTACCGCAACAGCAACAAGGACCTGGGGCACCGCAAGCCCACCGACATCACCAGCCTGGCGGGCATTCCCAATGCGCCTTACCCCAACGGCGGCCAGGCGCGGCGGGAAATCCACGAGACCGATTTCCAGGTCGCCGGTGGTGCCAAGGGCCTGCTCGGTGGCTGGGACTGGGACCTGTCGAGCACCTACGGCAAGGATCGCGGCGTGCTCGACACGGCCAACAACCTGAACATTTCCAATGGCCCCTACAGCCAGCACGACTTCCACCTGGGCAACCTGGTGTTCGACCAGTGGACCAACAACCTGGACTTCTCCCGGGCCCTGGACATCGGCTGGAGCAGCCCGCTGGAAACCTCCTTCGGCGTGGAATACCGCTGGGAGAAATATGCGCTGGAGGAGGGCGAGGCCAACTCCTACAACCAGGGCAGCTATGTCCCTAACACCGGGCCTTTCGCCGGTGTGGTGCCGGACCCGGGGTTGTTCTCGGTCAACGGCACGACCCCGGAAGATGCCTACAGCCTCAAGCGCCACAGTGAGGCGGCCTATATCGACCTGGGCCTGAACATCACCCCCAACTGGTACGTCGGTGCGGCGGCGCGCTACGAGAAGTACAACCTAGGGGTAGGCGACACCACCAGCGGCAAGCTCACCACCCGTTACGAGTTCCTCCCCGGGTACGCGGTGCGGGCTGCGGTGAGCAACGGTTTCCGTGCACCGTCCCTGGCCCAGAGCGTCTTTTCCACCACCAGCACGGTCACCGAATTCGGCGCCGGTGGCACCACCACCTCGGTGCGTACCAAGCAGATGCGCCCCAACTCGCCGGAAGCGGTGGCCCTGGGCGCCAAGGACCTGGAGCCGGAAACCTCGCGCAACTACAGCCTGGGGTTCACCGCCGAGCCCACCGATCGGCTGCGCCTGACGGCCGACTTCTACCTGATCGACATCGACAAGCGCATTCTCCAGACCGGCATCCTCAAGGGCCCGGCGGTGTCGCAGATCCTGGTGGAGAACGGCCTCTCGCCGAACCTCGCCGGGCAGTACTACACCAACGCTGCCGACACCCGGACCAAGGGCGTGGACCTGGTGGCGGACTACCGCCAGTCCTTCGGCGAGTACGGCACGGCGAAATGGAGCGTCGCCTACAACCACAACAAGACCACCATCCGCGACCTGGCGGACACCCCGGCGGCCCTGTCGCGCCTGGGGGCGGGGTATGTGCTGTTCGACCGCCAGCAGCAGATCGACCTGACTAAATCCACGCCCAAGGACAAGTGGATCCTCTCCGGCAACTACAAGGTCGGCGACTGGACCACCAACCTGCAGTTGACCCGCTTTGGCGAGTACACCGAAGGCTCGAACATCCCGAGCAACGATCGCACCTACAGCGCCAAGTGGATCACCGACCTGGACGTGGCCTACGACGTGACCCAGAACCTCACCGTGGCCGTGGGCGCCAACAACCTGTTCGACGTGTACCCGGACAAGATCGGCCTCAAGGCCTGGGCGGGAACCTATGAATACGGAATGTTCTCGCCCTATGGCCTGGGCGGCGGCTACTACTACAGCCGCGTCAGCCTGGCGTTCTGAGCATGACCACGATCACTCTCGCAGGAGCTGGCTTGCCAGCGAAGACGGCGGCATGACCGGCGCAGGGTTCAAGGGCCATTCGCCAGCAAGCTGGCTCCTACACCCGTGGCGTCCTGCCGGTCGTTTACCTGGTAGGAGCTGGCTTGCCAGCGAAGACGGCGGCATGACCGGCGCAGGGTTCAAGGGCCATTCGCCAGCAAGCTGGCTCCTACAGCCGTGGCGTCCTGCCGGTCGTTCACCTGGTAGGAGCTGGCTTGCCAGCGAAGGCGGCGGCATGAAGGGCGCAGGGGGCAGGGGCGGTTCGCCGGCAGGCCGGCTCCTGCAAGGGCTGGTGTTGTGTTTGTGGCTGGGTAGTGCACTGGCGCAGCCGGCGCTACGGGTGTCCAGCCAGAAGCAGTCGCTGAAGATTCTGCTGCAGGCGGCAGGCGAGCTGGAGCAGGTGCCGTACCCCATCGAGTTCGCCTCCTTCGCTGCCGCGGCCCCCACCGCCGAGGCCCTGGCCGCCGGGGCGGTGGATATCGGCAGCCTGGGGGATGCGCCCTTTGTGTTTGCCGCCGCGGCCGGGGCGCCGCTCAAGACCGTGGGGGTGATCAAGCTCAAGGTCACGCCGACCGCGGTGGCGATCGTGGTCAAGGAGGATTCGCCGCTGAAGCAGGCCGCCGACCTCAAGGGCCGGCGCATCACCACCACCCGGGGCTCCATCGGCCATTTCCTGGCCCTGGCCGCCCTGCGGTCGGTGGGCCTGCACGGCGCGGATGCGCAGTTCATCTTTCTCCAGCCGGCCGAATCCCGCAGCCTGCTGAGCAACGGCCAGGCCGATGCCTGGTCGACCTGGGACCCCTATACCAGCATGGTGCAGATGGAGGGCGGCAGCCGGGTGCTGGTCAGTGGCGAAGGGCTGTTCGCCGGGCACATGCTGCTGGTGGCCAACGACCAGGCGATTCGCGACAAGCCGCAGCAGATCGCCGACTTCCTGCAGCGCCTGGATCGTGCCTATGCCTGGGCCAACCAGCACCAGAGCGAGTTTTCAAAGATCCAGGCCGGCTACAGCGGTTTGTCGGTGGAGGTGCATGAGCGTTCCAATCGCTACTCGGTGCCCCGGCGTATCGCCGTAGGCCCGGCCGTGGTGGAGGACGTGCAGCACACCGCCGATCTCTACCGCGAGGAGGGCATTATTCAGAAGACTTTCGATGCCGCAGCTTACATGGATGCTCAATTCAATGAAGTTGAATGAGTGTGTGGCAGTTTTATTAATTGATCTCGGGAGGTTTTAAATAAATAAAGAGCAATAATGTCCTTCGCTTAATTTAACTATCAGCAAATTTCATAATCTTTTCGCAGCACTTTCAAAGTGCCTGTGGTGGCCGCTATTTGCCTGATTTTCGATACATTTTTAAGTTTGGATATTAGAGATAAAGGATATTTCACAAGGCCATCGCAACTGCCTAAGGTGGCCCTGAAACAAATTATTACGTTCTACCGATGTTGTACTTCGTCGCTACTTCCAGGGAATTAAGGGAGCTTGCATGTTCACAGTCACTACGGCCGACAAACTTGAAGCGCGGCATATCCTCGATGTTGTGGAAAAACGCTCTTACGGCGTTCAGCTCAAAGGTTTCTGCCCACCGGATACCTTGCAGGTGGCGCGGGATCATCTGTATCAGCAGGAACTGCGCAGTGCCTTCAGCCAGCAGCAGGAGTTCGTCCGGGTCGGCAAGGCTTATATCGAGATCCAGGATGAGCAGAGCCGGGCCGAATACCACGCCCTGGCCCTGCCCAACATTCGCAAGATCCGCAATCTGTTCCGGCCACTGGCCTCGCCCATCGACGAACTGCGCCTGCTGCTGGACGAAGTCTGGCCGCAGGGCGCGCACCTGTTGCAGGTGGACGGGCAGAAGTGTTTCGTCGGCATTGCCCGCTTCCAGGGTTCTGGGGTCGATCTCACGCCCCACACCGACAAGCTTGAACGCAATGCCCCCGAGGGCCACAGCCCGCAGTTGCTGACCCAGCTGTCCACCAACATCTACCTGGAAATCCCCGAGGACGGCGGAGAGCTGGAGATCTGGGGCATCGAGCCGGACGAGCAGGAGTACAACCGCCTGAAGGGCGAACGGGCCTACGGCATCGAACGCCACCTGCTGCCGCCGCCGGATTTCGTGGTCAAGCCCGAGCCCGGCGACCTGATCCTCCTCAACCCGCGGCTGATCCACGCCGTGCGCCCTTCGGCCAGCAGCACCCGGGTCACCCTCGGGGTCTTTATCGGTTACTACGGCGAACACCAGCCTTTGGCCTACTGGAGCTGAACTCATGAGCAAGGTGCAGGAAATCAACCTCAAGGCCTACTTCAACAAGGGCGGCGAGGAGCACGAATTCGACGGCAAGCGCGTGGTACTGGCGGTCAGCGTCGGCCAGGAATATCACGAGGACCAGAAGCTGCGGTCCACCATTCACTTGATCAACCAGTCCGGCTTCAGCCACGTCAAGGTGGTGGTGGCCGATACCCTGCAACGCCACAACAAGCACGGCAAGTCCCCCGGGGAGGCGCTGTCGGCGGCGATCCGCGATGGCGATGCCTGGCTGGCGCGCAACCAGAGCATCCTCGACGGCCTGCGGGTGCCGTACCACATCACCCGCTGGAACCAGGAACTGGCCAGCGACCGCTATGCCGAGCTGCGCCAGCAACTGAACCAGGTCTACCAGCAGCGCGAGGAACTGCGCGACGCCATCGACAGCACCATCGGCGTATTCACCGAGCGCCTGCGCCTGCGTGACGAACACGCGGACATCGAGCGGGCGGCGGCCCAGTGCCGGGAGTACATCCTGGAAGAGATCCCGATCATCCTGCCGCTGTGGGCCGACGAGGGTTACCACTATGTGCTCTACCCGCAGCAGATGACCACGGCCATGGCCACCAGCCGCGAGTTGCTGATCGAACCCCACAGCCCGGACCGGGTGCGCTGGCTGCCCCTGAAGTTCAAGAAGCGGGGGATCCCGATTCCCTTCACCTTGCCCGGCGCCATTCACCCCAACTGGACCAGCGGCGCCATCGCCATCTGATCCGCCGCGATCAATGTAGGCGCTGGCTTGCCAGCGAAAGCGCCCTTGCCGGCGATGCCGGACTCAAGGGGCTGTTCGCCGGCAAGCGGGCTCCTACAGAGCGTTTTTTTATGACTGACAAGGAGTTTCCATGAGCGTTTTTGCGCAACAGCAACGCAAATGGTGGGCATTGCTCGGTGTGAGCATCGCCAGTTTTCTCGGCTGTGTGGATTTCACCATCGTCAACACCGCGTTACCGGCCCTGCAGGCCGACCTCGGGGCCTCGGTGGACGCCCTGCAATGGGTGATCAACGGCTTCATCCTGGCCCTGTCGAGCTTCATGGTGCTGGTGGGGCGCCTGGCCGACCTGCACGGGCGCAAGCGGGTGCTGTTCATCGGCCTGACGGTGTTCGGCCTGGCTTCCCTGGCGGCCGGGCTGGCGGGGCAGATCGATACCCTGATCGGTGCGCGGGTGGCCCAGGGGCTGGCATGCGCGGTGCTCTATACCGCCTCGGGGGCGATTGTCTCCAGCACCTTCGAGACCGCCGAGCAGGGCCGGGCCTTCGGCGTGCTGTTCGGGGTCAATGGAGTGGGGCTGGCGGTCGGCCCGGTGTTGGGCGGGCTGATAACCAGCGCCTTCGGCTGGCAGTGGATCTTTCTCATCAACGTGCCCTTCGTACTGCTGAGCCTGGGCATTTGCAGCTTCAGCGTGAAGGAGTCGCGTTCGGCCGAGACCGGGGCGCGCCTGGATGGTTGGGGCGCGCTGCTGTTGCTGATCGGCCTGCCGAGCCTGGTGCTGGTGATCGTCCAGGGCGGCAGCTGGGGCTGGGGCTCACCCCTGACCCTGGCCCTGGTGGCGCTGGCGGTGCTGGCCCTGGGCGCATTCCTGGCGGTGGAGCGGCGGGTGGCCGCGCCGATCATCGACCTCAAGCTGTTCGCCAACCGGCGTTTCGTTGCCGGAGTGGCGGCCAGTTTCGGCCTGGCGCTGTTCTACTGTGTGGCGTTTTTCGTCATGCCGCTGTACCTGGCGCAGATCCGCGGCGAAACGGTGCAGGCCAGCGGCCTGCTGTTGCTGCCCACCACCCTGGGGGTGGCGCTGCTGTCACCGCTGGTGGGGCGCCTGGTGGATCGCAAGGGGCCGGCGCTGCTGATCAAGACCGGGCTGCTGCTGTTCGTGCTGTCGGCGTTGTTGCAGGCCGGTTTCGATGGCCAGACTTCGCTGCCTTATCTGCTGGGCGCCTTTGTCGTCATGGGCCTGGGGTGGGCCAGCATTCTCGGGCCGTCCACGGTGCTGGGGATTTCCTCGGTGCCCCAGGAAGTGGGCTCGGTGGCCATGGGCTCGCTGATGACCTTGCACAACGTCGGTGGCGGTGTCGGGCTGGCGGTGGGGGTGGGGCTGTTCCATCACTTTTCCGCCACGCCGCTGGACGATGCCCAGGGCGCCTTTCTCAATGGTTACCGCGCGGTGATGGGCTTTCTGGCGGTGATCACGCTGCTGGTCTGGGCCTCGGTGAGCCTGCTCTTGCGCACGGCCCCGGCGCCGGTGCCGACGGCCGAGGAGGGCACCAGCCGTGGCTGAGCGCGGCGGGCAGATGGGGCTGGGGGCCTTTCTCTCCGGCTCCGGCGCCCATGGTGGCAGTTGGCGCCATCCCCAGGCGGATGCCGACGCCTCGTTGAATTTCCAGCGCTACCGGCACTACGCGCAAACCCTGGAGCGGGGCTGTTTCGACGCCCTGTTTCTCAACGACAACGTGGCGGTGGGGGACCTGGACCCGCGAGTACTGGCCCGCAGTTCCTACAGCCTGCGCTGGGACCCGCTGACCCTGCTGCCGGCCCTGGCGGTGGTGACCCGGCATATCGGCCTGATCGCCACCGCCAGCACCTCCTACAACGAGCCCTACAACCTGGCGCGCAAGTTCGCCTCCCTGGACCACCTGAGTGAGGGCCGGGCTGGCTGGAACCTGGTAACCGGGCTGGTCGGCGGCGAGAACTTCAACCACCCCGAACCCCTGAGCCACGCCGAGCGGTACGCCCGGGCCGAGGAGTTCTTCAGTGTGGCCAGCGGGCTGTGGGACAGCTGGGCCGACGACGCCTTTCCCCGGGACAAGGCCAGCGGCCAGTGGCTGCGCCCGGAGCGCATGCACCTGTTGCAGCACCGGGGGCGGCACTTCCAGGTACAGGGGCCGTTGAATGCACCGCGGCCATTGCAGGGCTGGCCGGTGATCGCCCAGGCCGGGTCGTCCGGGCCGGGCTGTGAGCTGGCGGCGCGCTGCGCCGAGCTGGTGTTCACCGCCCAGACCGACCTGCAGCAGGCCAAGGCTTTCTATCGCGAACTCAAGGAACGGCTTCCCGCTTACGGGCGTCATGCCGGGCAGTTGAAAATCTTCCCCGGCATCGCCCCCACGGTGGGCCGCACCCTCAACGAAGCCGAGGAGAAGTACCAGCAATTGCAGGAACTGCAGGACCCCCAGGCACAACTCAAGGCCCTGTCCTACCTGCTGGACCTGGGTATCGACCTGTCGCATCTGCCCCTGCATGCGCAGGTGCCGTTGCTGGACGACGCCGCCCCCACCGAGCGGCATAAAAGCCGCCGGCACCTGGTGCAGGAACTGATCCGCCGGGAGCGGCCGAGCCTGGCGCAACTGCTGCGCAGCCTGTCGGCCAGCGGGCACAAGGTACTGGTGGGCACGCCGGGGCAGATCGTCGATGAGCTGGCTACCTGGTACCAGGAATACGCCGCCGACGGCTTCAATGTGCTGTTCACCCATCTGCCGGGGGCCATCGACGATTTCGTGCAACTGATCACCCCCGAGCTGCAGCGCCGGGGTCTGTTTCGCCAGCGCTACACCGGCCACAGCCTGCGTGAACACCTGGGGCTGGCGCGGGTGGAAAACCGTTTCTTCAGCCACCGGGGCAATGGCTGAATGGCTGAAAGAGTCTTTACTCTCAAGGCGCAACGCCCATCGATCAACCCAGGAGCTACAGCATGTCCGGATGGTATGAGTTGAAGAAAAGCAGCAACGGCCAGTTTCGCTTCGTGCTCAAGGCGGCCAATGCCGAGGTCATTCTCAGCAGCGAGCAGTACACCACCCGCGCCGCAGCCGAGAACGGCATCGCCTCGGTGCAGGCCAACAGTCCCCTGGAAGAGCGCTACGAGCGCAAGAGCGCCAAGGATGGCAAACCCTATTTCAACCTCAAGGCGGCCAACCACCAGATCATCGGCAACAGTGAAACCTATTCCTCGGAAGCGGCCCGGGAAAAGGGCATCGCCAGCGTCAAGGCCAACGGCCCCAGCCACAACATCAAGGACCTGACGTCCGTTTAGGCCCGGCTCCACACACCCTCGACAGCACCAGGCCCGAACCCATGCAGCGTTCGGGCTTTGTGCTGCCAGCGGGTTTTCACGAGCACCTGGCATTTGCCTGGAGGCCGGGCGAGGGCAGCGTATTGTGATCTGGCAGGCCGCCAGCCGATTGGCGACGGAGTTATGGCGCAATGCCATCATTTGCCTTATCCTCCGCGCCCGTCACCGGGCGCTCGGCAGGCCTGGCACTCTGGTTGACGTTATCAATCATTGTCCAAGGGATCTGCGACCTCATGATTCGCCCTCTCGTATTACTCGCCGCGCTGCTGGCGTTGAGCGGTTGCTACAGCCTGTCTTCCACGAAAGTTGCCGAGAGCATGCGCCCCGACTCGCAGTCGGGGGTGGCCTATGTGGTGGGGGTGGTCGGCATCTGGCCGAAGGCGGTGCACACCGCCAACGAACAAATGCTGCTGATTCGCCCGCGCGGCGGTGACGGGTTCGCCTCGGCGCGCTTGTACAACCAGATCTACGGCCGCACGCCACGGGATGTGCGCGAGACCTGGCACGGCATCGGCAGCCTGTTCGTGATGCCGCTCAAACCCGGGCGCTACGAGATCTACAACCTGCACTTCGACCGCGGCAATGCCACCGCCTGGAGCCGCGAAGATTTCTCCATCCCCTTGGAACTGGAAGCCGGCAAGGCTTATTACCTGGGTGATTTTCGCGCCGGCTGCCTGTCGGCGTCGGGGGCCAAGTGCGTGTTTCTGCACAGCGACCACCTGGAGCGCGACGCCGCCCTGGTGCGCGCCAAATACCCGCAGGTGCCGAACCTGCAACGGGTCGATCTGGAGAAGATGGAGGAGGTCACGTCGTTGATCGTCAGGGAGCAGGGGCCCAAGTCGTCGATGCTCAAGGCCATGCTGTCGGGGGATCTGTAATGCGTAATCAATTGTGGTTTTTGATGGTGCTGATGCTGGGGCTTGGCGGTTGCCAGACCAGCCACAGTCTCAAGCGGGCCGAGGTGGATTATCAGCAGCGGCTACCGGCGATCAGCGTCAGTGTGATGGGGGCCATCCCTGCCGGCCTGATCCGTGACGAACTGCGTCGTCGCGGCACCTTCGAGCAGGTGCAGCCGGGGTTCAGTGCCGATGGCTACAACGTGATCGTGATGGCCAACAGTGATTACTTTGGCTGGCAGAACATTCCCATGGGGCTGCTCAGTGCCATGACCTTGTTTATCGTGCCGGGCCGGACCACTTGGGACAGCCAGGTGATGTTCCATGTCAGCCGCGGTGACCAGGAGGTGGCCAAGTATCGGGTCAGCAACCAGACCCGCTCCTGGCGTGGTTGGGCCAACACTGATGGCGGCCAATACCAGCATGTGCGGCGCATCACCGACGACTTCATTGCGCAGATGCTGCAGGACCCGCAGTTCAAGGCCCAGGCCCCGGTGGCGCTGGACAGTCACTGAGCCACGCTTGGACGCGGCCCATGCCAAAGCCCGGACGGTGTCAGCTGTCCGGGCTTTTTTTTCAGGAAATCAACCCAGGCTCTGCAGCAGCGTCTGCAACTGTTGGCGACCGCCCTCGTTCAGCGCGAATACCGGCTTGCGCGGCTCGCCGGTGGGCAGCCCGGCGAGTTCCAGCCCGGCCTTGACCGTGGCCGGCAAACCGCCCTTGAGGATGAAGTCCAGCAGCGGCAACTGGCGGTAGAACAGCGCCCGGGCGCGGGCCAGGTCGTTGCTCAGCACGGCCTGATAGAGGTCGAGATTGAGCTGCGGGATCAGGTTCGCCGCCGCTGTGCACCAGCCACTGGCACCGGCAGCGAAAGCTTCCAGGGCCAGCGGGTTGCAGCCGTTGTAGAACGGTACCTGGCCTTCGCCCAGCAGTTGCAGCTTGTGCATGCGCTGGATGTCGCCGGTGCTTTCCTTGACCAGGGTGACGTTTTCCACGGCGTGGAAGATCTTCAGGATCAGTTCCACCGACATGTCGGTGCCGCTGGTGGCCGGGTTGTTGTAGAGCATGATCGGCACGCCGATGCTGGCGCCGATGGCCTGGTAGTGAACGAGGATCTCGGCTTCGCTGAGCTTCCAGTAGGAGGCGGGCAGCACCATCACCACGTCGGCGCCCTTGGCTTCGGCAAAACGCGCGCGGCGGATGGCCTTGGCGGTGGTCAGGTCGGAGACGCTGACGATGGTCGGCACGCGCTTGGCCACGTGGCGGATGCTGAACTCGCTGACCTGGTCCCATTCGGCGTCGCTCAGGTAGGCGCCTTCGCCGGTGCTGCCCAGGGGGGCGATGGCGTGGACGCCCGCGTCGATCATGCGGTCGATGGAACGCCCGAGGGCGTCCAGGTCCAGGCCTTCGCCGTTGGGGCCGAAGGGGGTGACGGTGTAGCCGATGATGCCGTGGATCTGGGTAGTAGGCATGGTGCAACTCCTGCAAGGCATAAGGGGTGGATCAGTTCAGGCAGTCGGCGTGTTTTTTCAGGTTTTGCCGAGCGTAGTAGTTGAAGGCGGCGCTGTGGCGCTTGGGCTTGGAAATCCAGTCGTGGGCTTCGCGGCCCAGCTCCGGGAGGATCGGCTTGATGGTGCCGGCGGCCATGGCCAGCAGTTGCAGCTTGGCCGCACGCTCGATCAGTTGAGCGATCACGCAGGCTTCCTCGATGCTCGCGCCGGTGGACAGCTGGCCGTGGTGGGAAAGCAGGATCGCGCGCTTGTCGCCCAGGGCGGCGGAGATGATTTCGCCTTCTTCGTTGCCCACCGGCACCCCTGGCCAGGCTTCGAGAAAGGCGCAGTCCTCGTACAGTGGGCAGAGGTCCATGTGCGACACCGCAAGCGGCACTTCGATCATCGACAGCGCGGCGACGTGGGTCGGGTGGGTGTGGATGATGCAGTTCACGTCCGGCCGGGCGCGGTACACCCAGCTGTGGAAGCGGTTGGCCGGGTTGGGCATGCCGTGGCCTTCGAGGACCTCCAGGTCTTCGTTGACCAGCAGCAGGTTGCTGGCGCTGATTTCATCGAAGCCCAGGCCCAGTTGCTGGGTGTAGTAGGTGCCGGGTTGCGGGCCGCGGGCGGTGATCTGCCCGGCGAGGCCCGAGTCGTGGCCGTTCTCGAACAGAATGCGGCAGGTCAGGGCCAGCTTTTGTCGGTCGGTCCACGTATTATCCGCCAGGGTATTTTGCATCTGGGTCAGGGCTTGCTTGACCAGTTGGTCTTTGGGCAATGCTAATGTCTTGGCCATGTCGAAGGTCCTTTGAGAAGTGCAATGGACGTCGGATCTGCGCTTCACCTGCTGCTTGCGACGGCGCTTGGTGAATCGCGATGACACTTAAGAGGCTATATGACACTTTGTGTCATTGGCAAGCGCCAATCGTTGTTTTCTAGATGGATTAACCGCTCTACATGTCTATCCGTTTGAAATTACTGAGAAAAAAACTGGGCGTGACCCTGGAAGCCCTGGCCGAGAAATCCGGGATGACCAAGAGCTATCTGTCGAAAGTCGAGCGCGGGCTGAACACGCCGTCGATCGCTGCCGCGTTGAAGCTGGCCAAGGCGCTGAACGTCAAGGTCGAGGAACTGTTCGCCGAGGACAGCATCAGCCTCGACAGCTACAGCCTGGTGCGCAGCGACCAGCGCCAGTCATTGGCAGCCAACGGGCAGACGCCGGGATATGCGGTGCTGGCCCATCAGGTCAGCGAGCGCAACCTGCTGCCGTTCATCATCTACCCGGCCCGGGAATTCAGTGACAAGACCTTCAAGGAACACCTGGGGGAGGAGTTCCTGTTCGTCCACGAAGGCCAGGTGGAAGTGGATTTCATGAACGAGCGGGTGATTCTCAACCGTGGCGATGCACTGCACTTCAATGCGCAGAAACCCCACCGCATCCGTTCCGTGGGGGACGAGCAGGCGCAGTTGCTGGTGGTGGTGCACAGCAGCGAGGACTGAAGGCGTTCAGCGCCGCCAGGCGCCGGCTGGTTGGCGAATGAGCACCAAGACATGCATCGCCCTGGCGGACGTCTTCGCTGGCAAGCCAGCTCCTACAGGGCGGGAGTGCTCAGCGCTCCACGGGCACCGACAGGGCCGGGTTGCCCAGGGCGTGGGTCTTGGAGTCGAAGAAACGCAGACTCAGGTCCAGGCCTTCGAACAGCTTGGCGTAGTGGCGTTTCTGGTGCTGGATGAACGCCGCGCTGCGCGGGTAGATGGAGATCGCCAGGGTCTGGGTCGCCGACTGGCGGATCGCCTGGACCAGGTGGCTGTCCTGGGGCCCCAGGTTGTGGCCGAAGATGCACAGCGCGCCGCTGTGATCCAGCAACTGCTGGTAGCAGAACGACAGGTAATCCGAGCTGCGGATGGTCTTGAGCTTGTCCGCCAGCGGCCCCTCGCTGACGAACAGCGGCACGTCGTCCAGGGTCTTGAGGGTGTTGTTGATGGCGAAGCTGCCCAGCAGGGTGCCTTCGGTGGAGGTCAGCTTGCGCGCGCTGCCGTCCAGGTTGCGCACCAGGTGCAGGCCGCCATGCAGGTAGAGAATGCGGGTCGGGGCGCTAGGGGCGCTGCCCAGTTCGAAGGCCGGATCGGCACCGTGGAACAGGTCGTCGATGCCTTGGCTGTCCTGTTGCACGGCCCAGTAGTTGAGCAGGTCATAGTTGCTGGTGAACACCGTGGGATAGCGCCGCAGTTCCTGGTTGATCGCCGCCAGGCTCTGCTCCTGGACCAGGCGCCAGGGAATGTGCACCGCGTGCACGGTGTTGATCAGCGCTTCCTTGATGGCGTAGTAGCGATTGCGCGGCGCCGCCGAGCTGACTGCCAGGGCCTTGTTGACTCGGCTGGTGGTTTTCAGGGCGCCCAGTACCTGCTCGAAACTGCGGGTCTGCAGGGCCTCGAATACGCTGAGCTCGGACTGGCTGAGGGGTTTTTCTTCCACTGTGCGAGCGTTTTCGAACAGTGAGTCGTAGGCAAAGTCTTCCCACACGGCACGGCTGGCGCCGTTGCCGATCAGCAGGCCACTGAACGGTGTGCTGGCACCCAGGGCGTTCCAGTCTTCAAGTTCGGCATCAAATTCCTGGAAATCCATCATCGCGGTCATCGGTCTCAAGGCTGGAGGTATTTCGGCTGGCGACTTTATCACGACCGACCCTTGAGCCAGATCAACAACGCCGGTGACCGATCGGTCGATCCTGTTTGGCAAACATTGCATCGACACCGTGAAATCGGCATTCGCCGGGAGACCTTCTGATGAGCAGCACCTTTTTCATTCCAGCCGTGAACATCATGGGCATCGGCTGTCTCGACGAGGCCATGAGCGCCATCCGCAACTATGGATTTCGCAAGGCGCTGATCGTCACTGACACGGGCCTGGCCAAGGCTGGCGTGGCCAGCATGGTGGCCGAGAAGCTGGCCATGCAGGACATCGATTCGGTGATCTTCGACGGTGCCAAGCCCAACCCCAGCATTGCCAACGTCGAGCAGGGCCTGGCGCAATTGCAGCAGGCACAGTGCGATTTCGTCATCTCCCTGGGCGGCGGATCGCCCCATGACTGCGCCAAGGGCATTGCCCTGTGTGCCACCAATGGCGGGCAGATCCGCGATTACGAAGGCGTCGACCAGTCGGCCAAGCCGCAACTGCCCTTGATCGCCATCAACACCACCGCCGGCACTGCCAGCGAAATGACCCGTTTCTGCATCATCACCGACGAATCGCGCCACGTGAAAATGGCCATCGTCGACCGCAACGTCACGCCGTTGCTGTCGGTGAACGATCCGGCACTGATGGTGGCGATGCCCAAGGGCCTGACCGCCGCCACCGGCATGGATGCCCTGACCCACGCGGTGGAAGCCTATGTGTCCACCGCCGCCAACCCCATCACCGACGCCTGCGCCCTGAAGGCCGTGGAAATGATCAGCGCCAACCTGCGCCAGGCGGTGCACGACGGCAACGATCTGCTGGCACGGGAGAACATGGCCTATGCGCAGTTCCTCGCCGGCATGGCATTCAACAATGCGTCCCTGGGTTTCGTGCACGCCATGGCCCACCAGCTGGGCGGCTTCTACGACCTGCCCCATGGCGTGTGCAACGCGGTGCTGTTGCCCCATGTGCAGAGCTTCAACGCCACGGTATGCGCCCAGCGCCTGACCGATGTGGCCCACGCGCTGGGAGCGGACATTCGCGGTTTCAGCCCGGAAGAGGGCGCCCAGGCGGCCATCGCGGCGATCCGCACCCTGGCCCGTGATGTGGAGATTCCCGCCGGTTTGCGCGAGTTGGGCGCCAAGTTGCAGGACATTCCGCTATTGGCGGCCAATGCCCTCAAGGATGCCTGCGGCCTGACCAACCCGCGTCCGGCGGATCAGCGGCAGATCGAGGAGATTTTCCGCAACGCGTTCTGAGGGACGGGACCCTTCGCTGGCAAGCCAGCGAAGGGTTCATCCGCACGCCCGGCACCACAGACTCCCGAGCAACTGCTCCCGGCGTTGAAAGCGCCCGCGCCGCGGAGGATAGTGCGACCTGAAATGGCGCTCTATCCGCCTGTCACAAGGAGTCGTGAATGATCCGTTGCTCTTCCCTGGCCCCGCTTCTGGGCAGCCTGGCCCTGCTGGCCGGTGCCACATCCGCCGCCGCCCAGTGCCTGCCGCCGCCACGCAATGCCGAAGTCCCGGGCTTTTCCCTGTGCAAGGACTGGCCGGCCTTTGCCGACCAGAGCATCAGCCTGCTGTCCGAGCAGGTTCCGGACCCCAGCGACACCGGCACCGATGACGGCACCTACAACCTGCAACTGGCAGTGCTGGACCGCAGCAGCGGACAGGCCCTGGCCAGCTATGAGCAGCCTGCCGCCTTTGTCTCCGACGCCTTTCGCCTGGAGAGCGTGAAGCTCGATACCGGGCGCTTCCAACTGACGCCTCAGGTTCGAGCGTTCGGGGTCCGGGCCGCGTTCGAGGGTTCCTCCCGGGTCAACCCGTTCAATCAGACCTGGCTCAGCCTCTACGTGCGCGAGGGCAGTACCCTGCGCCCGGTGCTGGAGAAGTTCGTGGCCCATTCCTACAACGGCGAATGGGATGGCCAGTGCGCCGGCGAGGGCACTAAAACCACGCGCACCCTGGATATCGCCAAGACCCGCAGCCACGGTTACGCCGACCTGATCGTGCGTTCGGTCAGCGTCAGTACCCAGAGCAAAAAAGTCGGGGAAGAATGCCAGTCCACCTCCGTGGCCGCCAAACCGGTGGTCAGCACCCTGCACTACGATGGCCAACGCTACGTCCTGCCCAATGGCTTCAGTGGCATCTGATACCGGCGAGCGATAAGGAAGCTTGATGAACCTGCTTGAACAATCGACCCGCGGGCTGGTGCTGTGCGCGTTGCTGGGTGTGGCGACGATGGCGCTGGCCGAGTGCGACAACAGCCCCAATTCCCCGGGAGAACTCCACGTCTGCAAACCCTGGCCGGCGGAAGACGGCATCAACATCGGGGTTCGAGCAACGCCGGTGCAAGGGGCCGAAAATGCCAAGGTACCTCGCTACAACCTGGATGTGGCGCTGCTGCTCGACGACAGCGGCTGGGCCGTGGCCAGCTACAACAAGGACCTGGCCCGGCGTTCCGATGGCTTGGCCTTGCAGGGGTTGCAGATCGATACCGGGCGTTACCAGTTGAGCGAGGAGGAGCGG
Source organism: Pseudomonas sp. NFPP25 (assembly GCF_900116505.1). Classification (NCBI taxonomy): domain Bacteria; kingdom Pseudomonadati; phylum Pseudomonadota; class Gammaproteobacteria; order Pseudomonadales; family Pseudomonadaceae; genus Pseudomonas; species Pseudomonas sp. NFPP25. The sequence goes on from NZ_FPBG01000003.1 coordinate 736,070, forward strand.
GCCTTTGGCCTGCGGGCCACCTACCGCCGCGCCTCAAGCACCCACCCCCATGAGAAAACCGTGCTGACCCTGTTCGTGCGTGATGGCAAGGGCCTTCCGCCTAGGCTCGAAGGGCTGGTGGTGGATGAGCGCCGCGCTGAGCTCGGCCGGGGCGGTGAGTGTGTCGGGCGCAGCCGGACCCTGCACCGGACCCTGGAACTGGGCAACGGCCAGCGCAACGGCCATGCCGACCTGCTGGTGCGTACGCGAATCGTCGACACCGAGCATTTCAAGGGGCCGGCCGGTTGCGAGAGCCGCGACCTGGCGCCCAGGGACAGCCGTGTCACCTTGCACTACGACGGCCAGCGCTATCCCTTGCCGAAAACCTTGACGGGAGCGTGAACCATGCTCAAGGGGCTCAACCACCTGAGCCTGGCCGTCAGCGATCTGGCCTCGCGATTGCTGGCCTGGCGCGATCATCCTTACCCGGGAATGCGCTTTTACTCCGCCGGTTGAGAGACCGTTCCACAGGGGCAGCTGACGAAAGCGGCTGGTGGCAAGGTGCCTTGATCGTGCAGAATCCGCCACATTCCCCCTGTGCCTGGCGTTTTTGTCAGGCGCATCGTCCTGGAGTCTTGCTGATGACCTCATCGCTGTTGCTGGCCGTTATCGCCTCGGGTTTCATCTATGCGATCACCCCCGGGCCCGGAGTGCTGGCGGTGTTCGGCATCGGCGCGGCCCGCGGGCGGCAGGCGGGGGCCGGGTTTCTTTGCGGGCACATGCTGGGCGACGTGGTCTGGTGCAGCACGGCGCTGATCGCCATTGTCGGGGCCCGGGAGATCGGCAGCGATGCGTTCAATATCCTCGGCGTGCTCAGCGGCCTGTACCTGTTCTGGCTCGGCCTGCGGGCCATCCGCAGTAAACCGCGCGATGGCGACGAACCCCAGGGCCCGGCGCGCAACCCGTTCTGGCACGGGATCCTGTTCGGCCTGACCAATCCCAAGGCTTATCCGGTGGCGGTGGCAACCTTCACCGCGCTGCTCTCCAGCCGCGCGGAGCTGTTGACCTGGTCGATGCTGCCGGGGCTGATTGCCCTGAGTTTCCTTGGCGGCCTTGGCGCATACGCTATCCTCATCGGCATCGTCGGCGCGCGTAAGGTACGCAATTGGTACCAGCGCCACGAGCTGGCGATCACCCGGGTCTGCGGGGTGATGTTCATCGGTTTCGCGATCAATGCCCTGCTGCACGCAGTGCCAGGGTTGGTCGGCAACAAGGCGTGACGCGCCGCGCGGGTTGCGACGGTGTGCAGTTGCAGGCTTCGGCCTGCGACCGGGCTCAAGGGATGGGTACTCAGTGCATTTTTCATGGGTAGTAGCTTTCTCTGATGGCAACCAAGAACTCCGCGCCTCTGGCCAGTTTCATCGACCTGCTCCTGGACGCCGTGTGCGCCGTGGATGTCGAGGGTCGCTTCGTGTTCGTTAGCGCCGCCTGTGAGCGGGTCTTCGGCTACACCGCCGACGAGCTGATCGGCCGCCCGATGATCGAGCTGGTGCACCCGGCCGATCGTGAACGTACCTTGCAGGCCGCCCGGGAAATCATGGGCGGGGTGCCCAAGCCGAATTTCGAGAACCGCTACGTGCGCAAGGACGGGCGGGTGGCGCATATTCTCTGGTCGGCGCGCTGGTCGGAAGTGGACCAGTTGCGCATCGCCGTGGCCCGCGACATCACCGAGCGCAAGCAGGCGGAATCCCGGCAGGCGGCGCTGTACGCGATTTCCGAGGCGGCCCATGCCACCGAAGACCTGCTGGTGCTGTTCCGGCATGTGCATCGGATCATCGGCGAATGGCTGCCGGCGCTGAACTGTTCCCTGGCGCTCTACGACGAGCGCAGCGCCAGCCTGAGTTTTCCCTATCACGTCGATGACTGCGAGGGCAGCCCGGAACTGCCGGGCACCTTGATCGAACGCTTCTGCGTCGAGGTGCTGCAATGCGGCCAGCCCTTGCTGCTGGCGCCGGAGTGCCCGGTGAACCGGGTGCTCTGGAGCGAGTTCGCGGCTATCCAGGGTTCGCGCTGCTGGCTGGGCGTACCGCTGAATTCGCAAAAGGGCACCATCGGCGTGCTGATGGTCAAGAGCGCCCCGGGCACCGAAAGCTACAGCGAACAGGACCAGGAACTCTTGCAGTACGTCAGCGCGCAGCTGGCCGCGGCCATCGAACGCAAGCAGCTGCATGCACGCCTGCACTACATGGCCGAATACGATCAATTGACTCACCTGCCCAACCGCGAACTGCTGCGCGAGCGCCTGCGTTCGGCCCTGGCCCGGGCCCGGCGCGAGTCGGGGCGCATGGCCCTGCTGTATGTCGACCTGGACAAGTTCAAGGAGGTCAACGACACCTGCGGGCACGCGGTGGGGGACATGCTGCTGCAAGCGGTGGCCAACCGGCTCAAGGGCTGCGTGCGGGAAACCGACACCGTGGCGCGGATCGGCGGCGACGAGTTCGTGATCCTGCTGGAGAGCGTGCAGCACAGCGAGGACGCCCAGCGGGTAGCGGAGAAGATCCGGCGGACGCTGGGCGAGCCGCTGCGCCTGGACGGCCACTCGTTGAACATCCTGCCGAGCATCGGCATCGGCCTGTATCCCGAGCATGGCCTGGAGGAAAAACAGCTGTTCAAGCACGCCGACGAAGCCATGTACGCGGTCAAGCGGGCACAGAAAAGCCGCTCCAACGCCTGAGCCGGCAAGCACCGGATGAAGCCCTGGCCCGGCCGTGCCGGGGTTCACCGTTCGTCGTGCAAGCGAGGGTTTTTCTAAACCTTTGCGCCCCCCACCTTTCCCTATGCAGACGGGAGCCATGGCTTCCGGCAGATCAATTTGCAAGCGGAGAGCCACCTCATGAACCCCATGGCCACAGTCATGCGCGGTGCCGGACTGGCACTGCTCCTGGGCCTTGGCGCCACCAGCGCCCTGGCCCAGTCCCCCGCGGATTTCATCGACGACGCCTCGGCCAAGGGCATGGCCGATATCGAAGCCAGCCGCCTGGCCCACCAGCAGACCTCATCCAAGGCGGTCAAGGAATACACCATCCAGGTGATCAACGACCGCACCACCGCCAACCAGCATCTGGCCAAGATCGCCAAGCAGCTGGACTTGCCGGTCGCCCCCCGGGACCAGGTGATGGACCAGGCCAAGCGCCTGATGCCCCGCGTACCTGAGGCCGAGGGCGAGGACTTCGACCGCGCCTACGCCGCCCGCCAGGTCAAGGCCACCGAAGAAGCCATCGAGCAGATCCAGCAGCAGGCGCAGACCAGCGAGGTGCCGGAGCTCAAGGCATTTGCCGAAGAGACCCTGCCCAAGCTGGAAAACCACCTGCAGATGGCCAAGGCCCTGCAGGCCGGGCGCCGGTCCGACCGGCTGGACGGTTGAGCCCCGCCGTTGCCCCATCCTTGCCCTTTAGTTGGAGAGCACCATGTCGACTCAACCCGTATCCAATCAGTACGCGATGCAGAATCCCCTGACCCAGTACCCCCAGCCGGAATTTCCCGACCAGCCGCAAACGGCGCCGGGCATCGACCAGGACATGATTCCCCGTCCCGACCACGGCGAGCACAGCTATCACGGTTTTGGCCGGTTGCTGGGGCGCAAGGCCCTGATCACCGGCGGCGATTCGGGTATCGGCCGCGCGGCGGCCATTGCCTATGCCCGTGAAGGCGCGGACGTTGCCATCAACTACCTGCCCGAGGAGGAGCGTGACGCCCGCCAGGTGATAGAGCTGATCAAGGCCGCCGGGCGCAAGGCCGTTGCGCTTCCCGGCGATATCAGCGACGAACGTTTCTGCCGCGACCTGGTGCGCCGGGCCCATGAGCAACTGGGTGGGCTGGACATCCTGGTCAACGTGGCCGGCAAGCAGGTGGCGCAGGAGGACATCGCCGACATCAGCACCGCTCAGTTCGACGCCACCTTGAAGACCAACGTGTATGCCTTGTTCTGGATCTGTCAGGCGGCCTTGCCGCTGATGCCGGCTGGCGCCACGGTGATCAATACCGCGTCGATCCAGTCCTACCAGCCTTCGGCCAGCCTCCTGGATTACGCCACCACCAAGGCAGCGATCGTGGCTTTCACCAAGGCCCTGGCCAAACAGGTGATCGGGCGGGGGATCCGGGTCAACGCCGTGGCGCCGGGGCCGATCTGGACCGTACTGCAACCCAGTGGTGGCCAGCCTCGGGAAAAGATCCCGCAGTTCGGCCTGCAAACCCCCATGAAGCGTCCGGGACAGCCGGCCGAATGCGCTCCCCTGTACGTGCTATTGGCGTCGCAGGAATCGAGCTACATCACCGGCGAAGTGTTCGGGGTCACCGGCGGCAACCCTCTGCCCTAGGATGATCGGCGCAGGGGCCTGCCTTCGCCGAGCCGATCTCAGCACTGATTGAGATCGGTCTTGTCCTGCTGGCTGGAGGTGCTGACGGACAGCTCGGAATCGCCGCCCTGGCCGATCTCGCGGTATTCGCGGCGCATCTGCTCCAACTGCTTGAGGTCCAGCCCGTCCAGGTTGAGCATGGCGTTGTGGGCCGCCTTGGTGGCCCGCAGCAGCTCGTCGATCTTCAAGTGCAGAATGTCGTTGTCGCGGTTCTGGGTGTTCTGGATCAGGAACACCATGAGGAAGGTGATGATGGTGGTGGAGGTATTGATGATCAACTGCCAGGTGTCGTTGAAGTGAAACACCGGCCCGCTGAGCCCCCAGATCAGAATCAGCAACAGCGCGCCGAGAAAGGTTTTCGGGCTGCCGGCCCACATCGACAGCGCTTGCGAGATCTTCGAGAACTTCATGGCCGTGTTCCTTATGGGGGAGTTGTCTGAAGCTGTGACAGCAGGGCTCTGGCGAAAGTGCTTTTTTTCCAGTGCCCGCTTACACCTCACAACACTCCTTCGCACAATAAAACAGGATTGTGCTGGAGCTGTCGGGGCGCTGGGCTTAACGTGGCCCGGGCCAGGTGCCCCATGGGGCGCCACGACGCTCAAGGAGGCAGCTTATGTCGGCCAGTACCGGTGCTTCGGTCATCGACCTGTATCACCAGGCGCAAGACTATTTCTTCGTTTCCATCTCCCAGTTCTATCGACGTTTCGGCAGTGGCCTGAGTGCCTATTGCACCGGGGTCGAAGCCAGCAGCCTGAACCTGTTGATGATGAATGTCTGCGCCGTCGACGAGCCGGGGGCGTTGGCCGAAGGCGTGGCGTTCCTGCAGCGCACGGGCATGCCGTTCTGTGTGGTGGTGCCCGAGGCGCTGGTGCCCCGGGTCAGCGGGCAATTGCACCAGCAGCATCTGCTGGCGGCGGACAAGACTACCTGCATGGTGCTCGATCTGACGCGCCATGAGCCCTGGCAAGCGCTTGCGGCGCAGGCCCAGGTGCGCTGTAGCGACCTGCGCCTGGAGGATTGGGCGCAGCCCGTGCAGAGTGCATTCGAGTCCGGCGAGGGGGGGATCGAGCAGTACCTGGCCCGGCATCGGGCGGCGCTGTCGGCGGGCCGGGCCCTGAGCCATTTCACCCTGTATGTCGAGGAGCGCCCGGTGAGTGCCCTGACCCTCTCGCTGCTGCCGGGGCTGGCGCGCCTGGATGACATCGGCACCGTGCAGGATTGCCAGGGCCAGGGCTATGCCACGGCGCTGATTCAAGCGGTGCTGGCGTTCGCCCGGGCCAGGGGCGCCAGGACCTGCGTGCTGGAAGCCTCCCTCGATGGCCTGTCGATCTACCGCAAGGCCGGCTTCGAAGCGCTGTTCGACTACCGCACCTTCTGCCAGGAATGAGCCTGCCCTAGCGGGCAGCGTTCTGCCGGAACTGGCGCGGGCTGAGCCCGGTCAGGGCCTTGAACTGGCGGCTGAAGGCACTGTGGTCGGTGTAGCCGCATTGCAGCGCGACCTCGGTGATGGGTTCTTCGGTGAGCAGCAACTGCGAAGCGTGTTCCAGGCGGACCTTGTGGATCATCTGCCGTGGCGTGAGGTGGAAGATGCGCTTGCAGTAGCGCTCCAGCTGGGCAGTGGACAGGCTGGCGATGCGGGTCAGGTCGTCCAGGCGGATGGCCTCGCTGTAGTGCTCGCGGATATGCCGGTCCACCGCTGCCAGGCGTTCATAGGCCGGATGGGTGTCATGGGCGGCCTGCAGGTCCAGGGAGATCCCGGCCATGCCGATGATCTGCCCGTCACGCCCGTACAGCGGCAGTTTGTGGGTCAGGCACCAGCCGGGCTCGCGGCTGCCATACAGATGCAGTTCCAGCTGGCCCTTGATGGTGATGCCCTGGCGCAGCACGCGCTGGTCCTGCTCGGTGTAGACCGGGCCGAGCACCGCCGGGAAGACTTCGGCGGAGGTCTTGCCCAGCAGGGGCCGCACATTCTTGAAACCGCAGCGCTGGGCCAGGGTCAGGTTCGCCACTCGGTAGCGGGCCTGCAGGTCCTTGATGAAGAACACCGCGCTGGGGATGCAGTCCAGCAGCGGGGTGATCGGCGCCATGTTGGCCAGCAGGCCATTGAGGTCCCGGGGTGCATGGGCGGCGATGGCCCGGGGCAAGTGGTGCAGCTGTGCGCCATCGATCATCGTCTGCCTCTCTCTATGGGGGCTTGGGGGATGGATCTGGGTCGATAAAGCCAAGGGGTTCAGGGGCCGCCGGTTGCATTGTCGGCGCCGGGGCGTGCCTGCTGGCTGTCGAGCAGCAGCGTGGCGATCCGCGCCGGCACCAGGGGTGCCCGTGGCGGGGTGGGTACCCAGCCAAACAGGCGGTGGGCCGCGCTGGCACAGACCCGGCCCTGGCAGGCGCCCATGCCGCAGCGGCTCTGCAGCTTGGCCTGGGCCCAGTCGGGGGCTGCGGCCACGGCGGCGTAGGGCACATCCTCGCACCGGCACAGCAGAGTATCAGCTCGGGCCAGTTGCAGGACCTGCGGCTGCAGCTCGAAATGCCGCAGCAGGCGCTCGGCAAAATGCTGCCAGTGACGGCGCTGCTGGATCAGTTCGGCGGCCCGGTCTGCCTGCCCGCTGGCCACACAGCCGGCGATCCGGCCTTCGATCAGCGCCAGTTCGCTGCCACCGATGCCCGTGCACTCGCCGGCGGCCAGGACCTGGGGCAGGCTGCTGCGCTGTTGCTGATCGACCGCGATCGCGCCCTGTTCCAGGCGGCAGCCCAGGTGGCTGGCCAGGCGCACATTGGGCACCAGGCCGAAGCCGCAGGCCAGGTAGTCGCAGGGGATTTCCAGGGTGCGCCGGCCCTGGCGGATGCGCACGGCCTGCAGGTGCTGCTCGCCCAGCGCCTCGACCACGTGGGCGTTGCAGCGATAGCTCGGGGTGGCCAGGCTCAGGGCCTGGGCCAGCTTGTTCGGCCAGCGCCACAACTGGGCGGCAAAACCCAGCAGCGAGGCCGCCGGGGCCTGTTCCAGCACCCGCACCACCCGGCCGCCGGCGCGGCGCGCGGTGGCGGCGCTGGCCAGCAGCAAGGGACCGCTGCCGGCGATCACCAGGGTCTTTCCTGCCACCGCCAGGCCGTTCTTGAGCAGCGCTTGCAGGCCGCCGGCCCCGGTCACCCCGGGCAGGGTCCAGCCGGGGAAGGGCAGCAGCAGTTCCTGGGCGCCACAGCACAGGATCAGTTGTTCGAATTCCACGTGCCAGGCCTGCCGCGCATCTTCGAGCAACAGGCTGTGGGTGCCCAGGGTTGAGATGATGCGGGTGGCGCTGAGGTAACGCACCGCCGGGTGCTGCAGTACCTTGAAGTGCTCGGCCTGGGCGGCGCTGGGCGGATGCTGGGGGCCGTGGCGCCAGATCTGGCCGCCGGGGCGCGGGTTGTCATCGACGATCAGGATCGAGCTGGCGCTGTGGCTGGCGGCCTGGGCGGCGGCCAGCCCCGCCGGGCCGCTGCCGACGATGAGGATCTGGCACTGCAGGTGGCGGGCGGTCATTGGCTGCGCTCCACCTGCATGCCGTCCCGGCACAGGGTCTGGCAGGCCAGCTGGCGGCGGCCATCGATGGTCATCCGGCATTCCTGGCAGATGCCCATGCCGCAGAACACGGTCCGCGGCTGGCCACCGCAGGAGGTGCGGGTGCGCGGGTCGGCGCTGCCGGCCACGGCGGCGGCCACGCTGAGGCCGTCGGCCACCTGCAGGGCCTGCTGGTCCAGGTAGATGATCATGGCAAGTCTCCAGTCAGGGCGGCGAAGCGCCCGGGCAGATAGGGGCGCGGGTCGAGCGCCGGGCATTCGCCCAGCATCAGGTCCACCAGCAGTCGCGCGCTGCCGGGAGCGGTGGTGACTCCCAGGCCTTCGTGCCCGACCGCCAGCCACAGGCCCGGTTGCCGCGGGTGTTCGCCGAGGATTGGCAGGCCATCCGGCGTGGCGGCGCGAAAGCCGGTCCAGGCGCGGATGCCGTTGAGCTCGGCGAGCGCCGGCAGGTAGTCCACGGCGCGCCGCAGCATGGGCGCCAGTACGCTGGGTTCGATGGCCGGATCGAGGGTGTCGAACTGTCGGGACGAGCCGATCAGCAACTGACCGGTGGGCCGCGGCTGGACATTGAACGCCACCGAGGTGCCGTGGCTGGCGTGGGCGCTGGCGGCGTAACCCAGCTCCACCAGTTGGTGGCCGACCTGGTGCGGGTAGCGGTCGCTGATCAGCAGATGGCCCTTCTTCGGGCGCAGGGGCAGGGCCGGCAACAGTTCCCGGGCAGCGAAGCCGTTGGCCAGCAGCACCCGTTGTGCCCTCAGCACGCGACCGTCGGCGAGCTCCACCTGGTCCCCGGCGACGCTGCGCACCCGGGCTGCCTGGCGCCTGATCAGCGAAGCGTTGCCGAGCAGCCAGTGGGCAGTGGCCGGGGCGTAGAGGATCGCGTCGCCGGAGATCTTCAGCGCACCGGCCAGGCCTTTGCGCAACATCGGTTCCAGGCTCGCCAGCCGGGTGCTGTCCAGCAGCTCGCCGCTGATGCCGTGGTCGGCCAGGGCCTGCTGCTTGGCCCGCGCCAGGTCCCTCTCGTGGTGGTCGGCGGCCAACCACAAGGTGCCGCAGTTCCGGTAGGCGCAGGCGTCGGGCAGGCGTTCGCGCAGCTGCCGCCAGAGGCCGAGGGAGTAGTGACTCAAGGCCAGTTCCGCCGGGTTGTCGTCCATCACCACCAGATGGCCCATGCCGGCCCCGGTGGCACCGCCACGACCATCGTCGAGCACCTGCACCCGCAGGCCGCGCCGGGCCAGCTCATGGGCGCAGGCGGCACCGATGATGCCAGCGCCCACCACTATCACCTCGGCCTCGGCCACCGGCGTCACGAGCCGATGCCCCAGACGAACGGATCGCTGTCGTCCAGCAGCAGAGTGGCTTCGGCGCTGATGTGGGCACTGCCGCGAAGGATCGGAATCAGTTGCTCGCCGACCTTCTCATAGTGGGCGCTGAACTGGCTGCCGATGACACTGGCCTGGCGCCAGGCCTGGCCCGGGGCGAGCTTGCCGTCCGCCGCCAGGCACGCCAGCTTGGCGCTGGTGCCGGTGCCGCAGGGCGAACGGTCGTAGGCCTTGCCGGGGCAGAGCACGAAGTTGCGGCTATCGGCTTGCGGGTCGTCGGCGAACAATTCGATGTGGTCGATGACCCCGCCCTCGGCGCCGGTGATGCCGGCGGCTTCCAGGGCCTGGCGCACGTCCCGGGTGTAGTGGGTCAGGGCTTCGACATTGTCCAGGGCAATGCGCTGGCCGTGGTCGCTGATCAGGAAGAACCAGTTGCCGCCCCAGGCGATGTCGCCGTGCACCTTGCCGTGGCCGGGCAGTTGCAGCATCACCTGGGTGCGGTAGCGGTAGGCGGGGACGTTGCGCACGCTCACCGACAGGTCCTCGTGCAGGGTGGCCTCGACGGTGCCCACCGGGGTTTCGATACGGTGCACGCCCTGGTCGATGCGCCCCAGGTGATACAGCGAGCGCACCAGGCCAATGGTGCCGTGGCCGCACATGCCCAGGTAGCCGCTGTTGTTGAAGAAGATCACTCCGGCACAGGCGTCGCCGGCCTGCGGCTGGCACAGCAGGGCCCCCACCAGCACGTCGCTGCCCCTGGGTTCGAGGACGCAGGCCCGGCGCCACTGGTCGTGCTCGCGCTCCAGGATCTGCAAGCGTTCGGCCATGGAGCCGCGGCCCAGGTCGGGAAAGCCGTCGATGACCAGGCGGGTGGGTTCACCCCCGGTGTGGGAGTCGATCACGGTTATTTTTTTCATGAGGGCACCTGAGGGCAAAGAGCTACAGAGTGGCCTTGGCGGGGGCGCTGCCGCTTGTGGGTTTTCGCTGTCGTGGATGACGAAATCGGCACAGTCCGTTCGGCTGTCGAGGCGGTGTGCGAGGAACGCGCCGGTGAGCCGCGAGCGTCGGGCAAGTGTGCCGATTTCGTCTCCTTCGGGGGTGAAAAGTCTCAAGCTGCGACGGGGATAAAAGGCGACTCTGGATTTCGTATCCAACGCCTGTCGGCCCGGCCGACCTCATACAAGGACAAGACCATGAGCCGTAAAGCCATCCAGTGGAGCGGTGTGTTCCCCGCAGTGACCACCCAGTTCAACGCCGATTTTTCCCTGAACCTGCAAGCCACCCACAAGGTCATGCGCAGCCTGGTGGACGATGGCGTCTCGGGGCTGGTGGTGTGCGGCACCGTGGGGGAGAACACCTCGTTGACCACCGCGGAAAAACTCGCGGTGATCGAAGTGGCCAAGGACGCCGCCGGCGGCCGGGTGCCGGTGATTGCCGGGGTGGCCGAATTCACCACCGAGTTTGCCCGCAACACCGTGCGCGAGGCCGCCAGGGCCGGGGCCGACGGGGTGATGGTGATGCCCGCCCTGGTGTACTCGGCCAAGCCCCATGAGACCGCCGCGCATTTTCGCGCAGTGGCCACCGGCACCGACCTGCCGGTGATGGTCTACAACAACCCGCCCATCTACAAGAACGACGTCACCCCCGACGTACTGATCGCCCTGCAGGACTGCGAGAACATCGTCTGCTTCAAGGATTCCTCCGGCGATACCCGGCGCTTCATCGACCTGCGCAATGCCGTCGGCGACCGCTTCGTGCTGTTCGCCGGGCTCGATGACGTGGTGGTGGAAAGCGTTGCGGTGGGCGCCGAGGGCTGGGTCTCCGGGATGTCCGTGGCCTTCCCCAAGGAGGGCGAGACGCTGTTCCGCCTGGCCAAGGAAAAGCGCTTCGAGGAAGCCCTGGCCCTGTACCGCTGGTTCATGCCGCTGCTGCACCTGGATGCCCGTCCGGACCTGGTGCAATGCATCAAGCTCTGCGAGGAACTGGTAGGGCGTGGTTCGTCCATTACCCGGCCGCCGCGCTTGCCACTGCAAGGCGAGACCCTGGCCGAGGTCAAGGCGATTGTCGCCAAGGCCCTGGCCACGCGCCCGAGCCTGCCCAACGTCGGCTTGTAAGGCGTTCACGGGCGCCCAGGGTGAAGGGCGCCCGCTTTCGAACAACAGCTCCGGGAAGCCACGAGGCACAGCCCGGGTGCAGTGCTGCAAGCGTCGGACGGCCCCGCCGACGTGACATTCCATCTGCCCATTCCAATAATCCAAAACAGGCGCAGCCCCATGTCAGGCAAAGGCAAATTCAAGAAACAACTCTCTCTGGTGGACCTGACCTTTATCGGTCTGGGTGCGATTTTCGGTTCCGGCTGGCTGTTCGCTGCCAGCCACGTTTCGGCGATTGCCGGGCCGGCGGGGATCTTTTCCTGGCTGCTGGGCGGCTTTGCCGTACTGCTGCTGGGCATCGTCTACTGTGAGCTGGGGGCAGCCCTGCCCCGGGCCGGCGGGGTAGTGCGCTATCCAGTGTTTTCCCACGGGCCGCTGCTGGGCTACCTGATGGGGTTCATCACCCTGATCGCCTTTTCCAGCCTGGTGGCGATTGAAGTGGTGGCGGCCCGGCAGTACGCCGCGGCCTGGTTCCCGGCGCTGACCCACGAGGGTTCGAGCAACCCGACGATCATCGGCTGGCTGGTGCAGTTCGCCCTGTTGTGCCTGTTCTTCTGGCTCAACTACTACAGCGTCAAGACCTTCGCCAAATCCAACAACTTCATCAGCCTGTTCAAGTTCATCGTGCCGCTGCTGGTGATCGGGGTGCTGTTCAGCTTCTTCAAGCCCGATAACTTCCATGTCCAGGGCTTTGCGCCGTTCGGTCTCTCGGGGATCGAGATGGCGGTCTCGGCGGGGGGCATCATCTTTGCCTACCTGGGGCTGACCCCGATCATTTCCGTGGCCAGCGAAGTGCGCAATCCGCAGCGCACCATTCCCATTGCCCTGATCCTTTCGGTGTTGCTCTCGACCCTGATCTACGGCCTGCTGCAACTGGCCTTCCTGGGCAGCATTCCCACGGAAATGCTGGCCAACGGCTGGAGCGGCATCAGCAAGGAGTTCTCTCTGCCGTACCGCGATATCGCCCTGACGCTCGGGGTCGGCTGGCTGGCCTACCTGGTGGTGGCCGACGCGGTGATCTCCCCCAGCGGCTGCGGCAACATCTACATGAACGCCACGCCGCGGGTGGTCTACGGCTGGGCCCGTACCGGGACCTTTTTCAAGATCTTCACCCGCATCGACGAAGAGTCCGGCATTCCGCGTCCGGCGCTGTGGCTGACCTTCGGCCTGTCGGTGTTCTGGACCTTGCCGTTCCCTTCCTGGGAAGCCCTGATCAATGTGGTCTCGGCGGCCCTGGTACTGAGCTATGCAGTGGCGCCCATCAGTGTCGCGGCCTTGCGCAAGAGCGCGCCGGAGTTGGCGCGGCCGTTCCGCGTGCGTGGTTTTGCCCTGCTGGGGCCGGTGTCCTTCGTGATCGCGGCGCTGATCGTCTACTGGTCGGGCTGGGGCACGGTGTCCTGGCTGCTGGGGCTGCAGATCCTGATGTTCGTGATCTACCTGTTGTGCAAGCGCCTGGTGCCCACCGATCACTTGAGCCTTGGCGAACAGGTGCGTTCGTCCCTGTGGCTGATCGCGTTCTATGCCCTGACCATCGTCATTTCCTACCTGGGCAGCTTCGGCGGCATCGGCGCCCTGGCTCACCCCTTCGACACCCTGACCGTCACCCTCATGGCCCTGTGTATCTACTACTGGGGCGCCAACACCGGCGTGCCCGGCGCCAAGCTGGTGCTGGACGGCGATGAGGTGGAATGAGGGTGCCCACTTTCAAGCAGACGAGGCAAACCATGACTGTTACTGGACAGATGCTGATCGGCCAGCAAGCTACCTTGGGCACCCACGGGCATATCCATGGGCTGAACGCGGCCACCGGCCAGGTGCTGCAACCGGCTTTTGGCGGGGCCGCACCGGCCGACCTGGAGCGTGCCTGTGCCCTGGCCCAGGCGGCGTTCGAGCCTTATCGGCTGTTGCCGCTGGAGCGGCGGGCGGCGTTTCTGGAGAGTATCGCCAGCCAGATTCTTGAGCTGGGGGATGAACTGATCGAGCGTTGCCTGCTGGAAACCGGCCTGCCCCGTGCCCGCCTGGAAGGCGAGCGCGGGCGCACTGTTGGCCAGTTGCGGCTGTTTGCCGCGGTGGTGCGCAAGGGCGGGTTTCTCGGGGTGCGGATCGACCCGGCGCAGCCCGGGCGCCAGCCTTTGCCCAGGGTCGACCTGCGCTTGCGGCAGATGGGTCTGGGGCCGGTGGCGGTGTTCGGTGCGTCGAACTTTCCTTTGGCCTTTTCCGTGGCCGGCGGCGATACCGCATCGGCCCTGGCGGCGGGCTGCCCGGTGATCGTCAAGGCGCACTCGGCCCACCCCGGCACCTCGGAGCTGGTGGCCCAGGCCATCGCCCGGGCGGCACGGCAGCAGGGAATGCCCGAAGGGGTGTTTTCACTGTTGTTCGACAGTGGCCGGGATATCGGCCAGGGGCTGGTGGCGGACTCGCGGATCAAGGCCGTGGGTTTCACCGGCTCGCGCAGCGGCGGGATGGCCCTGATGCAGATCGCCGCGGCGCGCGCCGAGCCGATCCCGGTGTATGCGGAGATGAGTTCGATCAATCCGGTGCTGCTGTTGCCCCATGCCCTTGAGGAGCGCGGCGAGCAGATCGCCCCTGCGTTTGTCGCCTCGCTGACCCAGGGCGCCGGGCAGTTCTGCACCAACCCGGGGTTGATCCTGGCCGTCGATGGGCCGGCGTTGCAGCGTTTTGAGCGGGCCGCCGCCGAGGCCCTCGGCCACGTGGCGGCGCAGACCATGCTCACGCCGGGCATTTACCGCAGCTACTGCCAAGGCGTGGCCAGCCTCGCGGCGCATGCCCGGGTGCAGCTCCTGGCCCAGGGCCCGGAAGGGCAGGGCCAGCAGGCGCGCGGGGCATTGTTCGCCACCTCGGCCGCGGCGTTCATGGCGTGCCCCGAGTTGCGCGGGGAGATCTTTGGCCCGGCCTCGCTGATTGTCCGCTGCGCCGACTTGACTGTCCTGCAACAGGTACTGCGCAGCCTGGAGGGCCAGCTGACCATTGCCATTCACCTGGGCGAGGGCGATCAGCCGCAGGTGCGGGCGCTGCTGCCGCTGCTGGAGAGCAAGGCCGGGCGCCTGCTGGCCAACGGTTTCGGCACCGGTGTCGAAGTGGCCCATGCCATGGTCCATGGCGGGCCGTTCCCGGCCACTTCCGACAGCCGCAGCACTTCAGTGGGCAGCCTGGCGATCCAGCGCTTCCTGCGCCCGGTGTCCTACCAGGACCTGCCCGAGTCGCTGTTGCCGGCTGAACTGCACAGCGCCAATCCATTGCAGGTGCCGCAGTTGCTCGACGGCCAGGGCCCGGGCTGACCCGAGGCGCGCCTGCTCTCCTCGGGAGTGCCGGCGCGCCTGCTCATCCTTCTTGCCTTACCTATCCGCAAACTCTCCCACAGGAGCGTTCCCCACCTGCCATAGAGGTTCCTGCATGTCTGAATACATCACCCTGTCACTGGATGAAGTCTGTGCCCTGTCCTATCAGGTCCTCACTCGCCACGGCCTGTCCGACGCCCATGCCCGGGCGATCGCCGAAGTCATCACCCAGGGCCAGCGTGACGAGTGCCACTCCCATGGGGTGTATCGTCTGCTGGGCTGCGTACGTTCGGTGCGCGAGGGCCGGATAGACCCCCGGGCCGAACCCAGCCTGCGGCATGTTTCTCCCGGGGTGCTGGAGGTGGATGCCCATTACGGCTACTCCCTGCTGGGTTTTCATACCGGTTTGCCGATCCTTGCGGAAAAGGCCCGCAGCCAGGGCATCGCCGCCATGGTGATCAAGCGCTGCTTCCACTTTTCCGCGCTGTGGCCGGAGGTCGAGGCGATTGCCGACTACGGCCTGGTAGGGATGGCGATGAACCCCAGCCATAGCTGGGTGGCCCCGGCGGGCGGGCGTCATCCGGTGTTCGGCACCAACCCCCTGGCCTTTGCCTGGCCGCGCCCGGGGGGCCAGCCTTTTGTCTTTGACTTCGCCACCAGTGCCATTGCCCGGGGGGATATCGAACTGCATGCGCGCCAGGGCAAGCCGATTCCCGAGCACTGGGCCATCGACGCCGATGGCCAGCCCACCACTGATGCGAAGGCGGCGTTGCAGGGCGCCATGCAGACGTTCGGCGGGCACAAGGGTTCGGCCCTGGCGGCGATGATCGAGTTGCTGGCCGGTGCCCTGATCGGCGACCTGACCAGTGCCGAGTCCATGGCCTTCGATGGAGGCGTGGGGGCTACGCCCTGCCATGGGGAACTGGTGCTGGCGTTCGATCCCAGGGTGTTTTTGGGGGAGGGCTATGAGCAGGGGCTGGAACGGGCGGAAGGGTTGTTCGCGGCGATTGCCCGACAGGGCGCACGGCTGCCGTCACAGCGGCGTTTTGCGGCCCGGGCCCGCAGCCTGGAGCACGGGGTGCAGATTCCCCGAGGGCTGCTGGAGGATATTCGCGGGTTGCTCTGAGGCCTGTTCACCGGCAGACGGCTCCTGCGGATGAGTGCAGGAGCCGGCTTTACGGCATCAGAAGCGTACGTTGGCCGCCAGCTCGGCGGAGCGCCCCGGCGCGACGGTGGCGAACATCCCCACGTGGGAGGCGTCGTAGTAAGTCTCGTCGGTGAGGTTGAGCACGTTGAGTTGCAGGTCCAGGTTCTTGTTCACCCGGTAGGCGAGCATGGCGTCGTAGCGCCAGTAGGAATCGAGGCTGCGGGTGTTTTCATCGTTGGTATAGCGCTTGTCCACATAGTTGGCGCCGCCGCCGACCTTCCAGCGGTCGGTGAGGGCGTAGGTGGTCCAGACCGAGCCGCTGTTGGGGGCGATGAACTTGGCCTGGTTGCCATCGAAGTTGGTGTTTTTTCCGGATGCATACTTGACCGTCTTGGCATCCAGGTAGGTGTAGCCCGCCATCACTTCCCACTGCTCGGTGAGATGGCCGGTGGCTCCCACTTCAAACCCCTTCACCTCGACGTCGCCGTCCAGCGTGACCTCGTTGCTGATCGGGTCGTAGGTCCGGGCGTTGGTCTTCTCGGTCTTGAACAGGGCCGCGGTCAGGGACAGGCGTTCGTTCAGCAGGTCCCACTTGGTGCCCAGCTCGATGCTGCGGCTCTTTTCCGGATCCAGGTTGCTCAACCGCCCGCCCGCGGCGCCGTCGGCCCCCCCGGATTGCCCAGCGGTTTCCCCCGATGGGTTGAACGAGGTGCCGTAGGACAGGTAGATGCTGCCGTACGGCAGCGGCTTGAAGACGATGCCGCTCTGGTAGGTCCAGAGGTTGCTGCGGTTGCTCTGCACACCATCTCGCACGTGGTAGTTGTCGAAGCGCGCCCCCAGGTTCAGGTCCCATTGTTCATGCAGGGCCAGGGTGTCCATCACGTATAGGGCGCGGTTGTTGTGCTTGGTAACGCGATGCTGGCCATCGCCGCGTGGCACCGGGGTGAAGGGATCCTTGGGGTTAGGGTGGTTCAGGTCACCGAGGTCGGCGCTGCCCGCGCTGCCATAGCGGTTTTTCTCGTCGATCCGTTCCCGGGAGAATTCCAGGCCGGCGCTGTAGCTGTGGCCGATGGAGCCGGTGTCGAACTTGCCGAAAATATCGGTTTGGTTGATCAGCGAGGTATTGACCACGTTACGTGGGCGAGCGGTGCGTTGTGCGAGGTTGTTGCGCTCCTGGGCCGGTGTCGCAATCGGCCGGCTCATGATGTAGTCCTGCATGCTGCGCCCCTGGCGTGTGGTGTTGCGCAGGGTCAGGTGGTCATTGAAGTCGTGCTCCAGTTGCAGGGTGAACAGGTCGGCCGAGGTCTTGCGGAAGTCGCGTTTGCTGAAGCCGTAGAAATTGTCCCGGTCGACCTTGACCGGCTTGCCGCTGATGGCCGATACCGGAACACCCTGGTCGGGAATGTCGTCGCTCTGCATGTGGTAGTAGCTGAGGGTGCCGCGGGTATCGGTGTTCAGGCCGAAGGAAAAGCTCGGCGCCAGGCCCCAGCGGGTGACTTCCACATCGTCGCGCCCGGGGGTATCGGCTTCATGCTTCATGGCGTTCAGGCGCAGCGCCATGTTCTGTTCGGGCAGGTACTGGTTGAGGTCGACGGTGGTGCGGCGCAGTTGATCGGTGCCCAGGGTCAGGCTGCCGGCGGCGAAGGTTTCCTGCTGCGGCACTTTGCTGACCAGGTTGATGGTGCCGCCGGTGGAACCGCGCCCCGCGTAGGCCGAGCCCGGGCCCTTGACGATCTCGATCTGCTCGACGTTGAAGGCTTCGTGGGTCATGCGCCCGACATCGCGAATGCCGTCGATCATGATGTCGGTGCTGGCTTCGAAACCACGGATGAAGGGCCGGTCGCCCAGCGGCGTGCCGCCTTCGCCCGCGCCGAAGGTGATTCCCGGCGTGGTGCGCAGGGCATCGGCCAGGGTCGACACCGCACGCTCCTGCATCAGGGATTCGGTGATGATGGTCACCGACTTCGGGGTTTCGCGCAGCGGTGCGGTGAACTTCACCGAATCCGATGTTTCGCGCTTGTATCCCGGCTTGTGTTCGCCCTTGACGTGGGTGGTGCCGAGGGTGACGGATGCCGGGTCGG
This sequence comes from Pseudomonas sp. NFPP25, assembly GCF_900116505.1. Taxonomy (NCBI): domain Bacteria; kingdom Pseudomonadati; phylum Pseudomonadota; class Gammaproteobacteria; order Pseudomonadales; family Pseudomonadaceae; genus Pseudomonas; species Pseudomonas sp. NFPP25. The sequence continues at coordinate 754,024 of NZ_FPBG01000003.1, forward strand.
ATGGGCGTTCGGTGGATTGCTCGGTGGCGCCGAGGCTGGCTTCGCTAAGGGCCATCAAACCGAGGGATGTGGACCACAACTTCCATGGGTGTGGGCGGGCAGGACTGGACATTTCAGATAGAGCCTCCGTTTTATTTGGAATGGATTCTCATCTGCGAATTAATATCATTCAATCAGAACTATCTGAACAATCATGTCGAAAAGTGTATGCGTCGTTGTATGCGCGATATCCGGGCCCTCCTCAGGACCGCTACCAAGGGGCCGTGGCCTGTTGCTGAACCGGAGGGTTCTTTTTTTTCCGGCGTTGCGGTTTCATGAGCGCCCCCTTTCAGGAGGCTCACGGATGAACCTGCATTTCGAAACCGCCCGCCTGTTGCTGCGCCCCCGTACCCTTGAGCACTTCCAGGCGTGCCTGGGTATGGATCAGGATCCCGAAGTCACGCGCTTCATCACCGGGACCTGGGATGGCGGGCAGTGGCACAGGGACTTTTTACAGGGGCGCATGACCCAGGATTTCGGCCCGCGCTGCGGGTATTGGGCGATCTTCGCCAAGGACGCGCCGGATGAGTTGCTGGGCTGGGTTTCCTTCATTCCCTTCGATGCTGTGGGGCCCGAGCTGGAAATGGGCTGGCGCCTGGTGCGGCGGGCCTGGGGGCGGGGTTTTGCCAGCGAGGCCGCGCGGCGGATCGTCGAGCATGCGTTTGCCGACCCGGCGGTGCAGCGCATAGTCGCCGATGCCCATGTCGACAACGAGGCGTCGTTGGCGGTGGCGCGCAAGGTCGGTTTTCGCTTCACTCACAATGCCGATTTCGAAGGCTTGCCCTGCCGCTTCTTTGCAATGACCCGTGAGGATTTTTGCCAGCAACGGCCGGCTGGCTGAGGCGGGGGGCAAGCGTGGGGCGCCGGTGGTGGCGCCCCGTATGGTCCATGCCTGCCGTCAGAGGTGGCGGCTGACCCACCACAGCACCAGGAAGGCAATGACGGCCACCAGGGCCGCGAACTGGAACAGATTGATCAGCCACTTCAGGCCCAGGGGGAATTTCCTGTAGTCCTTCACGTTCAGGCCGCCGTTGCGCAGGAACAGGTGGGGCATGGCGAACAGTGCGCCGATGCACAGCAGCATGAAGAAACGGCTAAGGGGGTCCTTGCCCAGGAGCGGCATGCGGATGGCAATGACCCGGCAGCGCGACAGGTGCTTGACCATGTCATCAAGCCTGAAATAGCCCAGGTAGACCTGGATCGCCAGGGACACCAGCCCGGCCATGACCACCAGGGCCCAACCCGCGGTATAGATATCTTTTGCGTTACACATATCTCTTCAGTGACCTCCTCAAGGTGGCGACCACGCGCTCAGCGTATTGCTCCTCCAGTGAGCCCTGGCACGCAGGGCAGCCGGCCACCATAGCACTTTGGGAGCCGTGTCGGGCGCAGGTGCTCCGGCCCCCAGGGGCCAATGAGCGCCGCATCAGGGCTGTTTAGCGCGGTCGTAGCCCTGGTCGGAGGCTGGGAGAGAGGGGGGCAGGGCGGCCCTAGAGCTTGGCGCAACGTTCCACATCGGCCTGGGTGGTGACCTGGGTGTCGATGCCCAGGCGGTATTTGCAATAGTCGATGATCATCTGGCGCTGTTCATCGGTGAGCTTTTCCACGCGCCGGTAGTCGCCGTCATTGGCGTGGATGTTGAAGAATTCCAGGCGCAGGGTCGGGGATGTCTTGATAAACCAGCGGGTATGGGTTTCAGCCTCTTCAAGCTCGGTGTAGTAACCGAGGTTGAGCACCATCAGCAGGATGAGGGAGAGCAGCAACAGCAGTGTTTTCAAGGCACGGCTCCTTCCGTGGGGGGGCGCCAGGGGCGCGGGCTGCGAATGCTTCAGGTTTTTCCCCGGCTTGGCAAGCGCTCGGGCAGGAGGGGGGACAGCATCGATGGCGGGATTGGCTTCAGGTTCAGCAAGCAGACAGTTGCGCACTGGTAAAAATATCGGCACGCCGGGCAGGAGCCGGGCGGTGACAGGGGGCAAATGGTTTCAAGCGGATTCACGGCAGGTTGCCAAGAGTCTGCCGGGGCGAATGGCCCGGTGCATCCGTTTGCGAACCGCAGAGCGATCGTGGGCTCTGTACGAAAACTACCTGCGCTTCGATCAGACTGCGTTAAAAACAGGCTCGGAATGCTCATTTAGGTTCCTAAACTCCGCTTCCTCGCCTGTTTTTGCCTTGCCTGATCTTTGCTCGGCGAGTTTTCGTACAGACCCTGGGATCGCTCTTTTTTTGCCAGCACCCGGTCGTTTCAGCAACGGCATCAGACCAGGCCCAGGGTCGCGGGCCGGGAACCGGGGAACACCGCCTGCACCTGAGCGCTGGAAAGCCCCCAGGTAGCGCCCAGTAGGCCACCGAGCAGATCCCGGTAGTTGTTGAGCACCGGGTAGTCGCGGTTCTGCAGCAGGCTTTGCGCGTTCACCGTCACTTGCTCGCCGGCCAGGCGCCCGCCGCGAATGCTGCCGCCCAACACCCAGTACACCGTGCCATGGCCGTGGTCGGTGCCCCGGGCGCCGTTCTCGCGAAAGGTCCGGCCGAATTCGGAGACCACGACCACCAGGCTGTCCTTCCAGTGCTCGCCCATGGCCTCGGCATAGGCCGCCAGCCCTTGCCCGAGGTTGGCCAGGTTGCTGGCCAGTTGGCCCTGGGTGCTGCCCTGGTTGACGTGGGTATCCCAGCCGCCGACATCGACGAAGCCCAGGCGATACTGCTCGCGCATCAGGCCGGCCATGCGTCGGGTCTGGGCGGCGAAGCTCTGTGCATTGGCGGCCCCGCGATTGGCTGCGAGCATCTCTTGCTGCAGCTCCCGGGAGACCTTCTGGCGCAGGGCCAGTCCATCGCTGGCCGCGGCGGCATAGGGCGTGTGCTGGTACATGGAGGCCAGAATCGCTGCCTGGCGCTCATCGAAGGGCGTCTTGCCGGCGCTGCGCAAGGACAGGTTGGGAATCTCCTGGCCGCCCTGGAAGCTCAGGGGCAGGGCGTCGGTAAAGGCGATAGGCGCGCTGTCGGGCACCTGCCGCGCCAGGCGTGCGAGGAACCCCGAGTCGTAGCGCCGGTGCTGCTGGCTTGGCTGGCCGGCCTCGATAGTGTCCTGGGTCTGGAAGTGGCTGCGGGACAGGTCGTCGGTGCCGGCAAAGGGCACGAAGGCGAGTTCCTGGCGCTGCCACAGCGGGTACAGCGAATCGCGCAGCACCGGGTTCAGGCCCCAGTGGCTGTCCAGGGCGATGGCGCTCTGTGGGTTGTGCCCATCGGGCCGGGCAATCGCCAGGGTCGGGCGCGACTCGTAGTAGAAGTCGCTGCTGTAGGGCACCAGCAGGTTGTTGCAGTCATAGCCGCCGCGCAGGAACACCAGCAGGGTGCGCGGCGCCGAGGCCGGTGCGGCGAACAGCCGGGCACAAAACGTCAGGCTGGGCAGGGCGGCGGCTGCGATCAACAATTGGCGACGATTCATGACGGCTCCTGGTCAGGTGGGGCGCTCTCAGCGATTGTTGAAATCCGGCGAGGACAGCAGGAAGGTGTTCCATTCCTGGGGGGAAACGGCCTGCTCCAGGGCGTTGCGGGTGGTGCTGGAGAGGTAGGGGGCGATTGCCTGGTAATACATCGGCGTGGTGATCATGGGAAACCCCGGCCCCGGGACCTGGCTGCCCTCGGCGGTGAACAGCCGGTTGTTGCCCGAGCCCATGGCCCGGGCGATTTCAAAGCGCTTGGCCATCTGCCCGGAACTCGACCAGCCACTGGCTACCAGCGGCCAGCCGTCGGGAGTGATGCGCCCGAACAGCGGCTGGCCCATCTGATTCAGCCAGTTGAGCAGTGGTCGCGGGTTGGCCAGGGGCTTGCCGTCATAGGTCAGGCGCAGCGCCGAGACCACGAACTGTTGCGGGTCCTTGAATTTCCTGCCGGCCGCGTGCAGCAGCTCCGGCGATTGCATCAGGGTGGCCATGACCTGGGCGATGTCGCCATCGCTGTCACTGAAGCTCTTGGCCATGCGCGCCACCAGCGCCGGCGGCGGCTCGTCCGCGACGAAGTACTGGGCCAGCTTGCGCGAGATGAACCGCGCGCAGGCCGGTTGCCGGGTGATGAGGTCTACGGCCTGGGTGATCTCGTCATACCCGCTGCCCTTGATGGTATGGCCCAGCAGGTGCTTGTCGCTGAAGTCGTGACGTTTGGGGTTGAACTGGAACAGGCCCTGTTGCACCACCAGGGGCTGCAGGTTGCGGGGAAAGTGCTGCTCGCGACCGTCCAGGGGCGCCAGCCCGGCTCCGGTGAGGATCAGCGCCAGCTGTTGCACGTCTTCCTGGCTGTAGCCGGCGTCGACGCCCAGGCTGTGCAGTTCCATCAGTTCACGGGCGTAGTTCTCGTTGACCTTGCCCCTGGCGTTGCTGCTGTTGTCCAGGTATTCGAGCATGGCCGGGCTTTGCAGGGTGGCCAGCAGCAGGTCCTTGAACTTGCCCAGGGCGTGGGGGCGGAGGGTGTTTTCAAGGTAGTCGGCGGTCAGCAGCCGCACCCTGCCCTTGCCCTGGAACACGCTGAAATGGTTGAGCCAGAACAGCACCAGTTGTTCCTTGAGCTGGTTGGGGCCGTAGACAGCTTGCAACAGCACACTGGACTGGGTCTGTTCAGCCAGTTGGGCGGCGTACTGGCGCAGGTCTTTTTGCGCCTGGTTGCGCGCTTCGCCCTCGGGCATTGCCTTGATCTGTTCCTGGCGCTGCTGGAACTCCTCCAGCAGGGAGCGGGGTGAATCGTTCAGGGCCGGATAACTGCGCAGCAGGGTGTCGATGACCGGTGGCAACGGATCGTGCAGGCGATCGTCCAGTTGCGCCCTCAGCAGCTCATTGCGCCCCAGGGTGTGCAGGCGCTGGAGTTGCGCCGCGTCCAGGTCGAAGCCGTCACGCCGCAGCCAGGCGATGTCGGCGGCACTGGGCGCTTGAGGTTGTGCGGCATGGGCCAGGATTGGCAGCAGCACAGCCAGGTACAGGCAGCGGGGCAACGGGGAAAGCCTTGGCATGGGCGGTTGGTCCGAAGTGAGAGGTCGCGGCCGATGGGATTTTCGCCGTCCGTTGCCAGGTTCAGGGCAGGGCGTGAAGCCTGTTCCGGCTCCCTGGGCAGCACAGCGGTATAGCGTCGCAGGCTATCAGAGGGTTGTTCCGGCTTTCAGTCGGCAATGCTCTAGGACAAGTGTTTCAACGCAGGGTTGGGGGGCTTGCCGTCGACCGTTCGTCCGACGGATGGAATTGGCAAGCACTAGTCACTGCGTCATGCTGTCGATGGATGTCGTAGTGCCACTACTTCAAGGCCCGACCCGGTTTCCGGGTGTCGTTCCATCCCTGCGTTGGTGAGATAGATTGGTGATGAGTGTGTTGATCCTGCCCGAGGCGCAATATGCCCGATAAGGCGCTGGCCGAGGAGCAGCGCCTGGCTGCCCTGTATGCCCTGGAACTGCTGGATACGGCCCGGTGCGAGCGTTTTGACCGCATCTGCCGGCTGGCCGCAGAGTACTTCAAGGTGCCCACGGCCCTGATCACCCTGGTGGACCGTGATCGGCAGTGGTTCAAGTCGCGGGTGGGCTTTGCGCCCGAGCAGACCCCCATCGAGCAATCGTTCTGCGCCTATACCATCAAGTCCGGTGATGTATTCGAGGTGGAAAACGCCCGCCAGGATGTGCGTTTCCACGCCAACCCACTGGTGACCCAAGACCCGGGCATCGGTTTTTATGCCGGCGCGCCGCTGATTACCTCCACCGGGCATGCGATCGGCAGCCTGTGCGTCATCGATCGCCAGCCCCAGCGCCTGAACGCTGCCGAGCGTCAGCAACTGCGCGACCTGGCATCCCTGGTGATGGAGCAGGTGGAGCAGCGTCAGCGCCTGACCCGGCGCGACCCGGTGAGCAGGCTGCCCAACCGTGAGCAATTTCAGAGCGACCTGTACGACCTGGCGGATGAGAACCCGGGAGAACGGCGCGTGCTGGTGCTGGTGGACGCGGTGGACATGACCGTGGCCCACGAGCTGACCCTGGCCATGGGCCTGGCGCCGTTCGAGACCATCGTGCGGTTCCTGGCCCAGCAACTGCTCGCCTACCTGGGGCGCCATGTGCGGGTGTATCACGTATCGGTCAAGCGCTTCGGCTTCCTGCTGCCGGCGGCTCCCGGGATCGAGCGCTTCCTGGAAGGCCTGGTGCGGCGCCTGCGGCGTCAGCCGCCAGGGCTGGAACTGCCGATGATTCCCGGGGTGTGCGCGGGCACGGTGGAGTTCTCCACGGACCGCGACGCCGTGCCCGACGTGTTGCGCAAGGCCATGTTCGCCCTGGAACTGGCGACCCTCAACCGCAGCACCTGGGCGCCTTACGACGTGGTGCGGGACCAGGCCTACCGGCGAGCCTTCAACCTTGCCTCGGATATTAGCGAAGCCCTGGACAGTGGGCAGATCTACCTGATGTTTCAGCCGCGTTTCGCCCTGCCCGACGGCGCCCAGGTCAGCGCCGAGGCGCTGATCCGCTGGGATCACCCCTGGCTGGGGCCGATTTCACCGGCGGAGTTCATTCCGGTGATGGAGCGCAATGCGTTGATCCACCGGGTAACCCACTGGGTGATCAATGCGGTGCTCGGCAAGCTGCAGGCCTGGAGCGACGGTGAAGTGCAGCGCCTGTCGATCAACCTCTCGCCCCAGGATTTCGAGGACCAGGACATCGCTGATGTGCTCAAGGCGGCCTGTCGCCGCCACGGCATCGAACCCCATCGCCTGGAAGTGGAAATCACCGAGGGTGCCTGGTTGCGTTCCAACCCGCGGGTGCTGGACCAGTTGAGCAAGATCCGCGCCCTGGGCATGGATGTGGCCATCGACGATTTCGGTACCGGCTACAGTAACTTCGCCTATCTGCATCAGATTCCGGCCAATGTGGTGAAGCTCGACAAATCCATGGTCACCGACCTTGAGAGCAGTGCCCAGCACCAGAAGATCACCCGCTCGGTCATCGCCCTGGCCCGGGAACTGGGCTACCGCACCGTGGCCGAGGGTATTGAAAGCTTCAAGTGCCTGCAGATGCTGCGCACCTTCGGCTGCGATGAGGCCCAGGGTTATTTCCTGGCCCGGCCCATGGTCCAGGAAAAATTCCTGGCCCGCAGCGCGGCCCAGCGCTTTCCACTACAGCAAGGCTACTGACTGCGGCTTCTGTAGCCGCTGTCGCAGGCTGCGAGCGGCCCGAAGGGGCGTTAAAAAACCTTGAGGGCGCCGCACCTCCTCACCGCTGCGCTGCCACCAGCAACAGCATCGGCCGCTCCCGCTCCTCTGCCAGCGCCGGAAGGTCCTCGATCTGCTGCGCCGTGGGGCCCCACTCCTGCACATGGCGCAGGTTGAAGCCGGTATCGATCAGCGTGTTGAGCAGCGTGCCCAGGGTACGGTGTTGCTTGATCACCCCTTCGGCCAGCCAGTGGGTCACCCGCTCGCCTTCCTGCTGGTAGCTGTCCACCGGCCAGGACTGGCGGCCCTGCGCGTCCACCTGCCAGCCCGGGTTGCGCGGTGCCATGAAGATCGGGTGCTCGATGGAGAACACCAGGCGCGCCCCCGGTACCAGGGCCGCATAGACCTGGGCGAACAGGCCGGGCAAATCCTTTATGTAGTGCAGGGCCAGTGAGCTATAGGCCAGGTCGAAGCTGCAGGCGGGCAGGCGCAGTTGCTCCAGGTCCTCTTGCTGATACTGCACGTTGGGTGCCGAGGTGGTGGCGCGGGCGGTGGCCAGCATCTTCTGCGAAACGTCCAGGCCCACTACCTGGCGGGCACCGTGCTCGCTGGCCCAGCGGCTGAACCAGCCATAGCCGCAGCCCAGGTCCAGCACCCTTAGGCCGTTCATCGGTGGCAGCAGGGCTTGCAGGGCCGGCCATTCCGGCGCGGCGTCGAGGCCGCCGAGGGAGCGGCCCATCTGGCTGTAGGCCTGGAAAAAAATCGGGTCGTCGTAGATGTTCTGAGTCATGTCGGGAGGCTCTATCAGGTTCGTGTGCAGCCCTGGTGGGCAGGGAATGTCATGCAGTTGAAACAGCTGAGGGGCTTCTCCCTCGCAGGGCGCGACGCAGGTATCGTCGATGGCCGGGCAGGTGGTGCAGCAAAACAGGTCGGATATCTTAGCCAGTTTTGCGGGCCGGGCCATCGCCGGATGCTTTGCACGCCAGGATCTTCATCGGCACAATCGCCGGCCCGGGAACACCGAGTGTCCCCGGCTCCGAATTCGTACCCCAAGAGAGGCATCATGGGCAAAGCGCGAGTGACAGGCACGACGATCGAGGCGATCCGCGCGGCAGAGATGGCATTGGGGCGTACCTTGCCCTGCTCGTTCGCGCGCTGGTTGCTGGAGCACAACGGCAAGGCCCTGGGGGCGCTGGAGGTGTTTCCGGTCTTCGATGCCCGGGATCCGCGCAAGACCTGGGAGTCGATAGTCCGCCATTTCGAAGGCGGCTGGCGGGCCTGGCAGGACAACGTCTGCGCTGACCCGGCGGGTTTCTCCAGCCTGCTGCCGTTCGCCCAGTTCGGCACGGGCGACTACTACTGCTTCGATTACGCCGTGCTGGGGGAGGCCGGTGAGCCGGTGGTGGTGCTCTGGTCCCATGAGACTGGCGCCACGTCCGTGGTTGCCGATGGCTATGCAGCTTTTCTGGCCAGCACCGATCGGCCCGGGTAGGCACAAGGCTTGGGCTTGAATGGTCAGGTCTGGAGGGAGAGATCGTTGCGGTTCAACGACTGGGAAACTGCTTGGAGCTTCTGCGTGGGCACGCAGATTGGGGAAGTGGAGCGGGTGAAGGGAATCGAACCCTCGTTATCAGCTTGGGAAGCTGGAGTAATGCCATTATACGACACCCGCTCGAACGGCTGACTTTGTACCAGATGTGGCCGTGGATTTGAAGTTTTTCTTTAGCTGACTTGCGCTTGCGCGCCGCTGACCTTCATCGCAAGCCCGCCCCATACCGTGAAAACCGGGGTTGTCACGGTGTGCAGGCGGCCTGCGAGGAGGGCTTTTCAGAGGGCTCGTACATGCTGCTCCTGGACATGCGGGGCACGCGAACGGTTGTCGTACTGGCCCGGTTTGAGGAACCCCATCAGGGCCTGGCGAGTGTCGCGGCAGGCGGCCTTGTGCTCCATGTCGAGAAAGTGCCCGGTGGCCTGGATGGTACTGAAGCTCGACTGCTGCACATGGTTGGCGAACAGCCGGGCATCGTTGGCCGAGGTGTACTCGTCCCATTCGCCGTTGATGAACAGCACCGGGACCTGGATGTTGCGTGCGGCCCTGAGGTAGCACTGGCGATCACCATGGAGCACATGGCTGATGTGGAAGTGCATCTGCCCGTACTCATGTTCCGCCAGGCTGCTGACGTGGCGATAATTGAAACGCTTGAACAGCGACGGCAGGTGCTTGCCGATGGTGTTGTTGACCAGGTCGCCGACGCGATGGCCATCGCGGCTGCCGAGGTAGTCGACACCGCGTTCCAGGTAGTCGCGCATCGGCTCGTTGATCACCGGCGAGAACGAGCTGATCACCGCCTTCTCGATGCGTCGCGGGCGCTGGGAGAGCGCTTGCAGGGCGGCGGCGCCGCCCCAGGAAAACGACAGCACATGTTCGGCGGCGAAGTGCTCGATCAACTCCAGCAGGATCTGCCCCTCGACTTCCTTGGTGAGCATCCGTTCGTGCCTGTTGTGGGCCTTGGAGCGACCCGCGTAGGGCTGGTCGTAGAGCACCACATTGAACTGCGGGTGGAGGTTCTTCACGGTCTGGGCAAAGGACGCAGTGGTGGCCAGTGAGCCGTTGACCAGAATGATGGTCTTGTCTGCGGCATCTGCGCGATAGAACTCCGTGTAAACCCGATACTGACCCTGTATATCCAGCACAGCGATTTCTGGCCTCATGTCATAAGACTCCTGGCAAGCGGGTATGCGCGCAATGTGAGTGTGCACGGGCAATGTGACAGGTAGGCATACGCCTGGAATCGGAGCCCATGTCGATCCGGTAAGGCAGGTCGACGGGTGTTGTTATAGGCGGGCGATTTGCCGGGGGGAAGGCAGAGCAGGCAGGGCTCAGGCCGGCAAAGGGTTTCTTAGATGTGTGGTTGTGACTCGTCGGTCACAATTCGGCCGACGGACAGATTCAAGCAGGGCAACCGGGAACCTGCAAGGTCATTGGGCAAATTGTTCGACAGCTTCTGCCCAGCGGTCGTGTGGCGCGGCGCAACGCTCAGATCAGGCGTATTTCGGCGTCGCTCAGAGCACGGTATTCACCGGGGGCCAGGCGTTCGTCCAGCAGCAGCGGGCCCATGCGTTCGCGGTGCAGGCGCAGCACCTTGTTGTTGAAGTGGCCGAACATGCGCTTGACCTGGTGATAGCGCCCTTCGACGATGCTCAGCCGGGCGCTGCGGGGGCCGAGGATCTGCAGTTGAGCGGGCAGGGTGGTCAGGTCCTCGAAGGCGAAATACAGGCCATGGGCGAAAGTCTCGACGTACTCGGGGCCGATCTCCTGCTCGGTTTCCACGTAATAGAGCTTGGGCAGTTTGGTCTGGGGCTGGGTCAGGCGCCGCGACCAGTTGCCATCGTTGGTGATCAGCATCAGCCCGGTGGTGTTGTAGTCCAGGCGCCCGGCGATATGCAGATCCTGCGGGTCCGGCTCATGGATCAGTTCGAGCACGGTCTTGTGCTCGGGGTCGCGGGTGGCGCTGACGCAGCCCATGGGCTTGTGCAGCATGAAGTAGCGCGCCGGCTTGCCGGCCTGCAGCACTTCGTCGTCCAGCTCCACCCGGCTGAACTCGCGGACCTCGGCCTTGGGGTCGCTGACCGGCTGCCCATCGATGCGAATGCGTCGTTGCACCAGCAGCACGCGCACTTGCTGGCGGTTGAAACGGGGCAGGTTGCTGAGAAAACGGTCAATGCGCATGGTGATCGGTGGCTATCGGCTGGAGGGGCTCAGGGACGGGGCAGGGTAGCGGCGCGCAGCTGCGCGTCGACCCCGGCACAGCGCGGGCACAGGCAGGCCTGGTTGCGCAGCTCCGGCGCCAGGGCTTCGATGATCGCCGGGTCGATGTCCACGCTGTAGCACCAGCAGGCCTGGCCGGCGCGGCGCGGGTCAGCCAGGGTGCAGTCGTTGCGGGCACCGCAGGCGGGGCAGAGTTCAGGTTCATTCATGGCTGGAGTGAGGCATTTCCACGCAGGTTCGATTGCGTCCGGTGTGCTTGGCACGGTACATCGCGTGGTCGGCACGGGACAGCAGGCTGTGCAGGGTGTCCTGGGCTTGCAGGCTGGTCAAGCCGATGCTGACGGTCAGTTGCAGCGGCTGCCCTTCATAGTGATAGCGCTGCTGTTCGGTGAGCAGGCGGATCTTCTCGGCGATGCCCAGGGCCACGCTGCTGTCGGTGTCCTTGAGCAGGACGATGAATTCTTCGCCGCCCCAGCGGCAGACGATGTCGGACTGGCGCAGGCAGCCCTGCAGGTCCCGGGCGAAGCCACTGAGCACCTGGTCCCCGGCCAGGTGGCCGTAGGTGTCGTTGAGGCGCTTGAAGTGGTCCAGATCCAGCAGCACGGCGCACAGCGGCGTCAGGTCGCGCCAGGCCTCTTGCAGGGCCTGGGCCGCCAGCAGGTCGAACCCGCGGCGGTTGGGCAGACGGGTAAGGCTGTCGAGGGTGGCCTGGGCTTCGATCTTGCGCTGATAGCGGCGCACCACGGCGCTGAGCAGGACCAGCACGATGGCGGTGATCACCAGGCAGATCAGCAGGTTCAGGTACAGCGACTGGCGGATGCTGTTGAGGGCGCCGTCTTCGCGTTTGTCGACGAACAGGTACCAGTTCAGCTCGGGAATGAAGCGCACATTGAGAAAGTGCCCCTGGCCCTGGGAATTGTATTCATAGCTGCCGCTGTGGGGCTTGGGCAATTGGCTCAGCAGCTCCTTGAGGCTGCCCAGTTCATGCAGCGACTGGCCGCTGCGGGCGCCCTGGGGGCCACCGTCGGCACCGGTGAGGACGATGCGGCCGAAGGCGTCGACGAAGTACACGCTGCGCTGGTAACGCTGCTGGTACTTGTCGATCAGCTTGATCACCGCATCCACGGTCAGGCCGACCCCGGCGGCGCCGATGAAGCGGTCCTGGTAGTCGTAGACCTTGTAGTTGATGAAGAAGGTCAACTTGTCCTGGTTGGCCAGGTCCGGGTCGACGTTGATCTCGTAGGGCGTGCTCATGTCGCGTACGCGAAAGTACCAGGCGTCCCGGGGCTCATCGGCCTTGACCTTCTTCAGCACGCCCTTGGCCTGGTAGTAGGTGAGGCTGGTGTTGGAGACGAAGAACGCGGTGTAGGCGTCGTAATGGGTCATGACCTCGTTGAGGTAGCGGGTCATCTGGCTCGGGTCGCGCTCGCCGGCCACCACCCAGTCGCGCATGAAGGTATCGCGGGCCATCATCGAGGAGATCAGCACCGGCCGCACCAGGTCCTTCTGGATTTCCGAGTACACGGTATCGGAGGTCAGGGGCAGTTCGGTATTGACGATGCTGTCGCGGATCGAATCCCGCGAGGCGTAGTAGCTGAGCAGCGAGGTGGCGAGAAAACCGCTGCCCAGCAGGGCGATCAGGACCAGAACCAGCGAGCGCTGGGAATACAGGGGAGAGCGGCGCGGCATGGTGATTCCGTGATAGTGGCCCGATGACGCATTCTAGTGGCACGGCGCGCAAATAACTCGTTCATCACGCGCCTGAATTGTCTCGACTTCGATACGTTTGCCAGGCGCTGGAAGGCCAGCGGGGGGCTCGTTGCAACTGGAGCCTGCAAGGCCGCCGAGCAGGCCCCGCCACTGGTCGGTGAAGTCATCGGGGCACTGCTGCGCGGCGCACCACAAAGGCTTTTTGCGGTCCTATGCAATGCCAGTCATGCCGTTTCGATTGGCGTCGTCCAGCGTCGCTGGTACGGCTTGCACGCGGTCCGGGAGGCCGCCATGTTCCGTCGAATCTTGCTCGGTGTTGTGCTTGGCTTGAGTCTGTCCGCCTGTGTGCCCTATTACGTCGAGCCGGGGTACTACCGCACTGACGTGTATGCGGTTCCAGGCCCCTATTACTACGGTGGCTACCCCTACTATGGAGGCGGCTACAGGCCTCACTACTATTACCGGCCCTACTATCACGGGGGCTACGGGCCGCACTACTACGGCGGCTACCGACGCTGGCACCACTAGCCGGCACCAAGGCCCGTACAACAGGCCACCGCCTCGGATGACAAGAGGCCAAGGGCCGAGAGTCGTTGCCCACAGCGCTGCCTTTGCCTGAGGCAGCGCTTTTTCGTGGGCGTGGAAAACCGCGGGAAAGGACGTCAGCAGCACTTGTTTCAAAGTGTTGCGCAAATCGCACCACAAGCGCTTTTCGCGGTCAGATATTGCGTCAGTCAGCCTGTTGCTGATTGCCGCCTGCCAGCGTCGCTGGCGAGGCTTCTTCGCGGTCCAGGAGGCCGCCATGTATCGTCGACTTCTACTGATTGCCTTACTGGGTTCGAGCCTTGCTGCGTGTGCCCCTTATTACGGTGGAGGCTCCGGCTACTACAGCTCGGAGGTCTACAGCGCTCCCGCGCCGGCCTATTACTACGGTGGCGGGTCTTCCTACTATTCCACGGGGCGCAGTTACTACCCACCGCGCTACTACCAGCCCGCGCCGCGCTATTACCAATCGGCCCCGCGTTACTACCAGCCACCGCGCGCGGTATACCGGCCTTATCCGAACCAGGGTTGGGGTGGGCATGGCCGGCCGAACAACTGGAGCAACCAGGACTGGGGCGGCCACGGCGGGCGTGACAATGGCGGGCGCGGCGATCACGGGCGCGGCGACCATGGCCACGGTGGCCGCGGTCATTGAGCCGGTACTGGGCTAAACCCTGTAGCCGCTGCCGCAGGCTGCGACAAGGTCCGCAGGACCTTCGGCGAGTCCACTGTCGCCGGGTCCCTTCGGGCAGTGCGCAGCCTGTGACGATCTAGTAATCCGTCAGGTCCGCCAGGGGATGGCGACCTTCCCAGGCCTTGTGGAAATGCGCCTCCACCACGGCCTCGGGCACGCTGGTGATATCCGCCCAGTGCCAGTGCGGCTGATGATCCTTGTCGATCAGCCGCGCGCGCACGCCTTCGGCAAATTCCGGATGCCGGCAGCAGTTCAGGCTCAGGGTGTACTCCATCTGGAACACCTCGGCCAGGGACAGGTAGCGGGCGCGGCGGATTTGTTCCCACACCAGGTGTGCAGTCAGCGGGCAGCCTTCGACAAGGGTCTTGGCCGCACGGCTGTAGAGGGCATCGCTGTGGTTGTGCAATTGGCTGATAGCCCGCCAGGCACAGCCCACGTCACTGACATCCAGCCAGCTGTCGATCTGTTGCCGGCGCGGCAGCCATTGAGCGTCGGGCATCTGCTCCAGGGCTTCCTGTTGCAGGGCCTTGAGCAGGCTGTTGAGCTGCCTTGGGGTCTGTTCCTGCCAGTTCAGTTGCAGCAGGCCCTCGATCAGCGCTTCCTGTTGCTCATCGAGCAGGAAACGGTCGGCAAGGTTCAGGTCCAGAGCGTCGCGGCCGTTCATATGGGCGCCGGTAAGGCCCAGGAACAGCCCGAGCTTGCCGGGCATGCGCGACAGGAACCAACTGGCGCCCACATCCGGGTACAGGCCAATGCTGATTTCCGGCATTGCCAGGCGGCTGCTGGGGGTGACGATACGAATGCCAGCACCTTGCAGCAGCCCCATGCCGCCACCGAGGACATAACCGTGGCCCCAGCAGATCAGTGGTTTGGGGTAGGTGTGCAAGCGATAGTCGAGGCGGTATTCCGCGGCGAAGAAGTGCCCGGCCAGCGGCGGCACTTCGCCGGGGTGAGCCAGGCAGGCCTGGGCCAGGCTGCGCACTTCGCCGCCGGCGCAGAAAGCCTTGGCGCCGTTGCCCCGCAACAGCACGCACACTACCTGCGGGTCCTTGGCCCAGGTGTCGAGGTGTTCGCTCAACTGCTGGATCATGGGCAGGGACAGGGCGTTCAGGGATTTTTCCGCGTCCAGGGTGGCAATGGCGATGCGTGCACCATCGGTGCCGGTGAGTTCTTCGACGTGCAGGTTCATCGTGACCTCGATGGGAAATTTAAGCGGTCAGTATGATCGCTGTAAGGGAAAGTGCCGGTTCTGTGTCAGATCAATTGACAAGCGAAGTGGGCTTTCCTAGGGTGCGGCCATTGTTTTTTCACGGGCATGGCCATGACTGCTGACGATCGTATCAAACTCGAACCGAGCTGGAAGGAGGCCCTGCGTGCCGAATTCGACCAGCCCTACATGAGCGAACTGCGGGAGTTCCTGCGCCAGGAACATGCCGCCGGCAAGGAAATCTACCCGCCGGGACCGATGATCTTCAACGCCTTGAACTCCACGCCGCTGGACAAGGTCAAGGTGGTGATCCTCGGCCAGGACCCCTACCACGGGCCGGGTCAGGCCCATGGGTTGTGCTTCTCGGTGCAGCCCGGGGTGCCCGCGCCACCGTCGCTGGTGAATATCTATAAAGAGCTCAAGCGCGACCTGAACATCGACATCCCCAACCATGGCTACCTGCAGAGCTGGGCCGACCAGGGCGTGCTGATGCTCAACACCACCATGACCGTGGAACGGGCGAACGCCGCTTCCCATGCGGGCAAGGGCTGGCAGTTCTTCACCGACCGGATCATCGAAGTGGTCAGCGAGCATCAGCCGCACCTGGTGTTCCTGCTGTGGGGCGCCCATGCCCAGAGCAAGCAGAAGCTGATCGACGCCACCAAGCACCTGGTGCTGACCTCGGTGCACCCTTCGCCCTTGTCGGCCTATCGCGGCTTTCTTGGTTGCGGGCATTTCAGCCGCACCAACAAATACCTCGAGCAGAACGGCGAGACGCCGATCGAGTGGCGCCTGCCGCCGTTGTAACCAGTGCTCGATGGGGGGGCTGCTTGGCGGCCACCCCGCTCGCGACTTGAACCAAGGCATATCTGTAGCCGCTGCCGCAGGCTGCGAACGGCCCGTGGGGACGCGGCGGTGGTTCGGCCACTGAAGGTCCTGCGGACCTTGTCGCAGCCTGGGGCTACAGGGGGCCTTTGTTCCAGTGGCGGAACAGGGGCTCGGCGAGAAACAGCACGAACAGCAACCTCATGACCTGCATCGCCGTTACCAATGGCACCGACAGTTGCAGGACCTCGGCCGTCAGGCTCATTTCCGCAATACCGCCGGGCATCATGCCCAGGGTCAGCGAGCGCAGGTCCAGGCGGGTCAGGGCGCTCAGGCCCAGGGCTGCGAGGCCGGCGATCAGCATGGTCAGGGCGGTGCCGATCAGGGTGCGGCCCATGAACGAAGGGGCCCGGCGAAAGAACTGGCGGTTGAAGTGGCAGCCCAGGCCGCTGCCAATCAGCCACTGGCCCATCTGGCTGGCGCCGTCGGGCAGGCCGATGTGCAGGTCCCAGGCGATGCTCAGTGTCGCGCTGAGCAGCAGGGGGCCGAACAGCCAGGGGTTGGGCTGGCGCAGGCGCTGCCAGAGCCAGGCCAGCAGGGCACCGGCCGGAAACAGCAGGGCCAGCCAGCGCCAGTCCACCGTAGCGGCATGCAGGGCGGGCGTGCCTTCCCCCAGCAGGTACTTGAACGCCGCCGGCACACAGAGCACCACCGTCAGTACCCGCAGGCTCTGCCCGGCCGCTACCCGGCTGAGCACCGCGCCGTTGCGCGCGCCGAGGTTGACCATCTCCCCGGAGCCGCCGGGCATGCTGGAGAAGAACGCGGTGGCCCGGTCCTCGCCGGTGCGCCGCAAGAGCCAGACCCCGACCACGCTGGACAGGCTGGTGACCAGGGCACCGAAGAAGATCAGGCCGAAATGGCTCAGCACCTGCTCCATCACCTGCGGGGTGAAGTGCAGGCCGATGCCGATGCCCACTACCCATTGCCCGCATTTGCGCCCGCCGGGGATTTCCGCCAGTTGCCAGGGCGTCAGGCAGCGCACCAGGATGATCGCCAGCAACGAGCCGACCATCCACGGCAGCGGCCAGCCGATCTGGCTGGCGAGGTAGCCGCCAGCCAGGCCCACCAGGGGCGTGCCCCACCACTGTTTCCAAGTGGATTCAGACATCGGCCACGGCACGTTGCTGGGCCGCGCGCTTGCGCCAGATACGCAGCAGCGGCATCAGCAGCATGATCACGGTCAGCACCCAGACCCCGACGGTGATCGGGCTCGACCAGAGGATCTCCATGGCGCCGTTGGAAATCGACAGCGCCCGGCGCAGGTTCTGCTCCATCAGGCCACCGAGGATGAAGCCCAGCAGCACTGGCGACAGCGGGAAGTCCAGCTTGCGCAGGATGTAGCCGAAGATGCCGATGCCCACCATCAGGAACAGGTCGAAGGTGGTGGCGTGTACCGCATAGACGCCGATCCCGGTAATGATGGCGATCACCGGCACCAGGGCCCAGTTCGGCACCGCAAGGATGCGGGTGAAGATGCGGATCATCGGGATGTTGAGGATCACCAGCATGATGTTGGCGATGAACAGCGAGGCGATCAGGCCCCAGACGATATCCGGCTGTTGCTGGAACAGCAGCGGGCCGGGGGTGATGTTGTACAGCGACAGGGCGCCGATCATCACCGCGGTGGTGCCGGAACCGGGCACGCCGAGGGTCAGCATTGGTACCAGGGCGCCACAGGCCGAGGCGCCGATGGCGGTTTCCGGTGCTGCCAGGCCGCGCTTGTCGCCCTGGCCAAAGGTGCCGCTGGCACCGGCGATGCGTTTCTCGGTCATGTAGGCCACGGCGCTGGCCAGGGTCGCGCCGGCTCCGGGCAGCACGCCCATGATGAAGCCCAGCAGGCCGCAGCGGATGTTCACCACGAACACCGAGGCCGCTTCCTTGAAGTTGAACATCATGCGCCCGGTGGCCTTCACCGCTTCCTGGCCGCGATGGGTCTTTTCCAGCAGCAGGAGAATCTCGCTGATGGAGAACAGGCCCAGCACCAGCACCACGAACTGGATGCCGTCGGTGAGGTGGATATTGTCCCCGGTGAAGCGGTACACACCGCTGTTGGCGTCGATGCCCACCGCCGACAGGAACAGCCCGATCAGCGCGGCAATGAAGGTCTTCAGCGGCCGGTCGCCGGCCATGCCGCCCAGGCAGACGATGGCGAACACCATCAGCACGAAGTACTCCGCCGGGCCGAAGGCGATCGCCCACTTGGCCAGCAGCGGGGCGAACAGCACCATGCCGCAGGTGGCGATTAAGGCACCGATGAACGAACTCCAGGCCGACAACGACAGGGCTACGCCCGCCAGGCCCTTGCGTGCCATGGGGTAACCGTCGAGGGTGGTCATCACGGTGGAGGCTTCGCCGGGAATGTTCAGCAGGATCGAGCTGATCCGGCCGCCGTATTCGCAGCCCAGGTACACCGCCGCCAAGAGGATCAGCGCCGATTCCGGCGGCAGGCCCAGGGCGAAGGCGATGGGGATCAGCAGCGCCACGCCGTTGATCGGGCCCAGGCCCGGCAGCAGCCCGACCACGGTGCCGATCAGGGTGCCGGACAAAGCGGTGACCAGGTTGTAGGGGGTCAGTGCAACGCCGAAGCCCTGGCCCAGATAGCTGAGGGTATCCATATCAATTCTCCAGAACGTCGAGCAGGCCGAGGGGCAGGGGGACGTCCATGACTCGGTCGAACAACCAGTAGAGGCCGACACTGAGCAGGCAGATGATCACCAGGCTGGGCAGCCAGCGGCCGCCGTACAGGCGGGCCATGGGCACGCCGATGAGAATGCTGGCGACGATGAAGCCCAAGGGCTCGAAGGCCCCGGCGAAGACCAGCAGCAAGGCCACGCAGAGGGCGATCTTGGTCAGGGTCTGCCGGTCCAGGGGCGGTTCTTCTTCGCTGTGCTTGATCGGTGCCGGGCGAAACAGCATGTACAGCAGGGCCAGGCCCATCAGCCCGAGCATCAGCAGGGGGAAGGCCCGCGGGCCCACCGGTTCGTAGGAAAAGGCCGCCTGGTAGGGCCAGGCCATCAGTGCCAGGCCGGCACAGGCCAGCAGCAACACCGCGGCGAAGAGACGTTGAACGAGCATGGCTAACTCCCGGGCCCGGCCCCCGATGCGCGAGGGCCGGGCCGTCAGAAAGGGACGGTCACTGGATCAGGCCGAACTCTTTGGCCAGGGTCTTGTAGTCGGCTACCTGCTTCTTCACGTAGGTATCCAGTTCCGGGCCGGTCATGGCGAAGGGGAACAGCTCGCGCTGGTCGCGCAGCTTGGCGAACTCTTCGGAGGCCAGCAGCTTGTCGAAGGCCTCTTTCCACCAGGCGTACTCCGCATCGCTGACCTTAGGCCCGAGGTAGAAGCCGCGTACCACCGGCCAGACGATGTCGTAGCCCTGCTCCTTGGCGGTGGGGATGTCTTTCATTTCCGGCTCGTCCAGGCGCTGCTCGGAGAACACCGCCAGCAGGCGCATGTCGCCGGCCAGGATATGCGGCATGGAGTCGGAGATGTCGGTACTGCCGACCTGGATATGCCCGCCCAGCAGGGCAGTGGCGATCTCGCCGCCGCCTTCCAGGGCGACATAGCGCAGATCCCGCGGGTTGATCCCGGCGGCCTTGGCGATCAGCGCGGTCTGCATCCAGTCCTGGCTGCCGACGGTGCCACCGGAGCCGATCACCACTTTGCTCGGGTCTTTCTTCAGGGCCTGGACCAGATCGTCGAGGTTCTTGTAGGGCGAATCGCTTTTCACCGCGATGGCGCCGTAGCTGGTGCCCACCGCCGCCAGCCAGCGCACCGCGCTTTCATCGAAGCGGCCGAACTTGCCCTGGGCCAGGTTCAGCAGCGAACCACTGGACCAGGCAACCAGGGTCCCGGCATCGGCCGGACGCTGGGCCACCACCGCGTTATAGGCCACGGCCCCGACACCGCCGGGCATGTAGGTCACGCGCATCGGCTTGGAGAGGAGTTTCTCGTTGACCAGGGCGCTTTGCGCCAGCTTGCAGGTCAGGTCGAAACCGCCGCCAGGGGAGGCCGGGGCGATGCATTCCGGGCGCTTGGGCTCGGCGGAGGCTGCCAGCAACTGGCCGGCGAACAACATGCAGCCGGCGGCGAGGGCGAGTTTGCGCAGTGAAAGGTCCATGAGCGTCTCCACAGGAGTTGTTGTAGGTATGTCCGGGTCATCCCCGACCCGTTTTTCGTAGGAGCGTGATAGGTGGGGCTTACCACAGCGCTAGGCTGTAGCTCACCAGCAGGCGTACTTCATCCGCATCGCGTGCCGAATAGTTGGAACGGTAGGTGGCGTTGCGCAGGCGCACGGCGACGTCCTTGAAGGTGCCGCTTTGCACTACGTATTTGACCTCGGTGTTACGTTCCCACTCTTTGCCGGTGTCGCCGTTCTTCAGGGCAATGTTGTCGCCGCTGAGGTAGCGGGTCATGAAGCTCAGGCCGGGCACTCCCAGCTTGGCGAAGTCGAAGTCGTAACGGGCTTGCCAGGAGCGCTCCTCGGCCCCGGCGAAGTCGTTGATCTGCACGAAGTTCACCAGGTATGGGTCGCTGCCATCGACGTAGGGGAAAGCGCTGTCGCCGGACATGTGCTGGTAGCCGGCGCTGAGTTTATGCCCGTTGAGGGCGTAGCTCACCAGGCCGTTGAGGGATTTGTTGTCGATCTTGCCGCCCCGGGCCTGGCCCTGGTCGTCGCTGATGGCCAGGCGCAGGTCGCTGCCGAAGGTGCCCGGGCCCATGGGCTGGGAGGCTACCAGGCCGAGAAAGTGCTGGTTGTAGACATCGTCCAGTTGGGCGAAGTGGTAGCTGCCGGTGATCTTGTCGGTGAACTTGTAGTCCAGGCCGCCGAAATTGAAGTGCTTGCCGGCCACGGTGCCGGCGAAGCGGCTGTTCTTGTTGTTGAGGCGGATATCCTCGTAGTTGCTGTCATCGCGGTCCTTGGCCTTGTCCAGGCGACCACCGGTGAAGGTCAGGTTCTTGATCTCCCTGGAGGTCAGCAAGCCGCCCTCGAAGGTCTGCGGCAGGATGCGCCCGTCGTTGGGCTTGAGGATCGGCAGTTCCGGAATCAGGCTGCCGATTTTCAGTTCGGTGGCGGAAATCTTCACCTTGCCGGTCAGGCCGAGCTTGGAGTACTCGTTGGCCGCGCGCCCGTCATCGTGGGTCGGCAGCAGGCCGGTACCGGTGCGGTCGGGGCTGGAGTCGAGCTTGACCCCGAGCATGCCCAGGGCGTCCAGGCCGAAGCCCACGGTACCTTCGGTGTAGCCCGACTGCAGGTTGAGCATGAACCCCTGGGCCCATTCGTCGCGCTTGGACTGCTGGGCGCTGGTGCCGTCGCGAAAGTCGCGGTTGAAGTACATGTTGCGGGTTTCGAAGGTGGCGCTGCTGTCTTCGATAAAGGCGGCCTGGCTCAAGGGCGCGAAACCGGCAAGGGTGGCGGCGCTGGCAAGAGCAGTCGGGGTCAGACGGGAAAAGCGCGTGGGCTGGACAGCCTGAGGGTGCGTGGATGGCATCCTGGAGTACTCCGTTATTGTTCTTATTTTGACGAAAACGCTTCGAGGCGTTTTGCGGGTCAGCGGCCTTCACGGCCAGGGCAGTCGAGACTGTCCGTGGCGGGACTCTAAAGGGCCAACCTTTCGCTAACCTTTCAGTGCACTTTCGTGGCTTTCGGGCTTCACAGCGGCGGTTGCGGCGGTACACTCCGCGCCAAAGAGCGGCGTCGATCCCCCCTGAAACGAGGTAAACAGCCATGCGAGTCCTGCTCGTGGAAGACCATCTGCAACTGGCCGAAAGTATCGCCCAGGCGCTCAAGAGTACCGGCCTGACCGTGGATGTGCTGCACGATGGGGTGGCGGCCGACCTGGCCCTGGGCAGCGAGGAATACGCCGTGGCGATCCTTGATGTCGGCCTGCCGCGCATGGATGGTTTCGAAGTGCTGGCGCGCCTGCGGGCCCGCGGCAAGAACCTGCCGGTGCTGATGCTGACCGCCCGCAGTGACGTCAAGGACCGGGTCCACGGCCTGAACCTGGGGGCCGACGATTACCTGGCCAAGCCCTTCGAGCTGACCGAGCTGGAGGCCCGGGTCAAGGCCCTGTTGCGCCGCAGCGTGCTGGGGGGCGAGCGCCAGCAGCGTTGCGGAGTGCTGGCCTATGACCTGGACACCCGGCGTTTCACCCTGGGCGAGGAGTTGCTGACCCTGACTTCCCGCGAACAGGCGGTGCTCGAAGCCTTGATCGCCCGCCCCGGCCGGGTCATGAGCAAGGAGCAACTGGCCTCCCAGGTGTTCGGCCTGGACGAAGAGGCCAGCCCCGACGCCATCGAGATCTACGTGCACCGCCTGCGCAAGAAGCTCGACGGCCATGCGGTCGCCATCGTCACCTTCCGCGGCCTGGGCTACCTGCTGGAAAGCCGCGATGCATAAGCCCAGCAGCCTGCGCTGGCGCTTGCTGTGGAACCTCGCACTGCTGCTGGTGGTGCTGATGCTGGCCAGCGGCCTGAGCGCCTACTGGAACGGCCGTGAGGCCGCCGATACCGCCTATGACCGGACCTTGCTGGCTTCGGCGCGAACCATCGCCGCCGGCTTGTCCCAGCGCGATGGCAGCCTGAGTGCCAACGTGCCCTATGTGGCCCTGGACACCTTTGCCTACGACAGCGCCGGGCGCATCTACTACCAGGTCAACGACATCCATCAGACACTGATTTCCGGTTATGAGAACCTGCCCGGGCCGCCGCCCGGCACCCCGCGAACCGATGATTACCCGGCCCTGGCGCGCTTCTACGACGCCCGCTACCAGGGCCAGAACGTACGGGTGGTGAGCCTGCTCAAGGCGGTCAGCGAGCCGAACATGAACGGCATGGCGGAAATCCGCGTGGCGGAGACCGACGAGGCGCGGGTGGCCATGGCCCGCAGCCTGATGGCCGATACCCTGCTGCGCCTGGGCATGCTGGCCATCGGCGCCCTGGTGCTGGTGTGGTTTGCGGTGAGTGCGGCCTTGCGCCCCCTGGAACGCCTGCGCGGGGCGGTGGAAGAGCGCCAGCCGGACGACCTGCGGCCGCTGCCCCTGGTCTCGGTGCAGCGCGAACTGTGGCCGCTGGTACGCGCCTTGAACCATTTCACCGAGCGCCTGCGCGGGCAGTTCGAGCGCCAGGCGCAGTTCATCGCCGAGGCTGCCCATGAGTTGCGCACCCCGCTGGCTGCGCTCAAGGCCCGCCTGGAACTGGGCTTGCGCGCAAGTGAGCCGGATACCTGGCGCGCCACTCTGGAAAGTGCGGCCCAGGGCACCGACCGCCTGACCCACCTGGCCAATCAGTTGCTGTCCCTGGCCCGGGTGGAAAACGGCGCCCGGGCGATCGCCGAGGGCGGGGCGCAGTTGCTCGACCTCAGCCAGCTGGCCCGTGAACTGGGCATGGCCATGGCGCCTCTGGCCCATGCCCGGGGCGTGGCCCTGGCCCTGGAGGCCGACGAACCGGTGTGGCTCAGGGGCGAACCGACCCTGCTCAATGAACTGCTCAGCAATCTGGTGGACAACGCCCTGGCCCATACTCCGCCGGGTGGCAATGTGGTGCTGCGGGTGTCACCGCCCGGGGTGCTGGAGGTGGAGGACGATGGGCCGGGCATTCCCCTGGAAGACCGTGACCGGGTCTTCGAGCGCTTCTACCGGCGCAATCAGCAGGGTGCGGGTTCGGGCCTGGGGCTGGCGATCGTCGGTGAGATCTGTCGCGCGCACCTGGCACAGATCAGCCTGCACGATGGCGAGCCGTCGGGGTTGAAGGTGCGGGTGAGCTTTACAGCCGGCTAGGGGATGCTCAATAGAGCATGGAGCGGGATTCTTCCAGGTCCAGGCACATGGCCTTGTTGTCCGGGTCTATCCCCAGCTTCTTGAAGGCCGGCACGCTGAAGGCGTCGATCCGCGACAGCGGGTGCTCGGTGTCCTTGTGGCAGTACAGGGTCGCCACTTGGACCAGGTCGACGTAGTCGATCCGGCTCGACTGGCGGCTGAAGTCCAGGTATTGCCCGGGGATCTCCACCAGTTGCTCGGGGAACTCCCAGACCCGCAGCAGCTTGTCTCCCAGCAACGGGTGGATGCGCTCGATCACGTGATTGAGGCTGACCGGGTCGGAGAGCAGTTCGTAGTGGTCTTCGGCGTAGGTAAGAATCGGCAGCACGCCAATCTGGTGCACCAGGCCGCCCAGGGCCGCCTGGTCCGGCTTGAGCTGGCTGTAGCTGCGGCACAGCGCATAACTGACCCCGGCCACCTCCAGGCTGCGGCGCCAGACATCGCGCATTTTCTGTTCCACCACTTCGGAGCGGGCGTTGAAGATCTGCTCCATCACCAGGCCGATGGCCAGGTTGCTGCTGTAGTTGACCCCCAGGCGGGTGATTGCCGTGTGCAGGTCGGTGACTTCCTGGGCCGCCCTTAGCAAGGGGCTGTTGACCACCTTGATCAGCCGCGCCGACAGCGCGGTATCGCGGCCTATCACCTTGCTCAGGGTACTGACGCTGATTTCCGGGTCTTCGGCTGCCTGGCGAATCTGCAGGGCCACCTCCGGCAGGGTTGGCAGAACCAGGTCATCGTTGCCGATGGCCTCCAGCAAATCCTGTTGGACCTTTTGCGCCAGCTCAGTCATGTAAGTTCTCTAGGGTGTTGCAAGAAAAGGCAGGCAATCAGCGCTGGATCTCGCGGTCGCGATCCAGCTGGTACGGCAGGTCCAGCAGTTGCAGGGTTGGCCCTTCGAGTGTTTCCAGGTGCAGTTCGCCCCCTTCCACCGCTTCGGCCTGCAGCACGGCCAGCAGTTCCACGCCCTGCTGCGCCCGGGCGGCCAGGACCACTTCGCCAATGGCGCTGTTGTGGCTGGGAGCGAACAGCGCAGTGCCTGGAACGGGGAGGGCGTCGCCAGGCAGGGCAAGGCGGTACAGGCGACGCTTGAGCTTGCCCAGGTACTGCATGCGGGCGACGATTTCCTGGCCGGTGTAGCAGCCTTTCTTGAAGCTGACGCCGCCAACGGCCTGCAGGTTGAGCATCTGTGGAATGAACAGTTCACGGGTCTCGGGCATGACTTGGCCGAGGCCGGCGCGGACTTGCCCCAGCAGCCACTGGTTCAGCTCGCCCTCGGGCAGTTGCGCGGCCAGTTGCTGGCGCAGGCTGGCGACGCGCTCGGCCGGCACCCAGAGTTCGGCGCGCTGGCTGGATACGCGCAAGGCGATCAGGCCATCGGCGCGGGCCACGGAGCCGTCTTCCTCGGGCAGCTCAAGGCCCAGACCGCTCAGGGCGACCTGGGCATCGGCCAGGCCGAAACGCGCCCAACTGGCGCTTTCGTCGGCAAGCTTGGCCTTGGAGAACACCGCGTACTTCTTCAGGTCCGCCAGTTGCGGCTCGATCAGCTCGCGGGCCATGGCCAGTAGGCAGCCGTCGCCTTCCAGAAGGATGCGGAAGCTCGATTGCATGCGGCCTTTCTGATTGCAGCGGGCGCCGAGGCTGGACTGGCTGTCACTGAGGTAATTGAGGTTGCAGGTCAACTGACCCTGAAGGAATTTGCTGGCGTCAGGCCCGCGGACAGCAAGCACGCCTTCGTGGGAGAGGGAGCAGAAAAAAGCGGAGTCAGCCATGGTTCATCGCAGGGTAAAAAGTCTGGAGCACATCATAAGGGGGCGCCCCTGAAATGGATAGTTCACAAAGGATGGGTGGCCACCGACCAAAGCCGACTGTTCTCGTCTCCCCCGGGCTGTATACTTGCGCTCTATTTGAGGAGCGCTCCATGGTTGAAGATGTTGAACTGAATCGCCTCTACTGGCACAGCCGCCGCGGCATGCTTGAGCTGGACGTATTGCTGGTGCCGTTCGTCAGGGAGGTGTACCCGCATCTCAATGAGACCGACCGCGAGTGCTATCGCAAGCTGTTGGAGTGCGAGGATCAGGACATGTTTGGCTGGTTCATGGAGCGCAGCGAGTCCGAGGACCCCGAGCTGCAACGCATGGTCCGCATGATTCTGGACCGTGTCCAACCCAAGTAGGTTGTTCGAATGCCGCTGGCGTGCCTCACGGCAACTGCTGGCGGCCTACCTGCTGGCCCAGGCGTTCGCCCTGGGCGCGTTTTTCCTGCTGGATCTTCCGTCTGTCGCCAGGCTCGTGGGGCTAGGGTTGTGCCTGCTGCACGCCGGCTGGGTGTTGCCGCGGCAGATTCTCTTGAGCCATCCACGGGCCTTCACCGGGTTGCGTCATTCGCCCGAAGGCTGGCAGCTGTGGAGTCGATCCGAGGGGTGGCAGGCCGTGCAGTTGCGCCCCGACAGCCTGGCGCTGCCATTGATCGTGGTGCTGCGTTTTCGGCTGCGGGGGGAGCGCTGGGTGCGCTCCCTCTGTGTACCGCGGGACGCGCAGGCCGCCGACCAGCATCGGCGCCTGCGGCTGCGGCTCAAGTTCAGCCGGCGTAGGTGGGCGGCACCAGAATAGTGTCCCGGGCCTCGGGCAGCATCTGCGGGTAGTCCAGGGTGTAGTGCAGGCCGCGGCTCTCCTTGCGCTCCATGGCCGAGAGAATCATCAGCTCGGCCACCTGGGCCAGGTTGCGCAGCTCGATCAGGTCACGGCTGACCTTGTAGTTGCTGTAGAACTCGTCGATCTCGTCCAGCAGCAGGCGCACCCGGTGCTGGGCCCGCTGCAGGCGCTTGTTGGTACGCACTATGCCTACGTAGTCCCACATGAACCGCCGCAACTCGTCCCAGTTGTGCGCAATGATCACGTCTTCATCGGAATCGGTGACCTGGCTGGCATCCCAGGCGGGCAGGGCGATGGGGATCGACACCTGGGGCAGTTGCCGAAGGATGTCGGCCGCCGCCGAACGGGCGTAGACGAAGCACTCCAGCAATGAGTTGCTGGCCATCCGGTTGGCGCCGTGCAGGCCGGTGAAGCTGGTTTCGCCAATGGCGTACAGGCCCGGCACGTCGGTGCGGCCCTGTTGGTCCACCATCACCCCGCCGCAGGTGTAGTGCGCGGCCGGCACCACCGGGATCGGCTGCCGGGTGATATCGATGGAAAACTCCAGGCAACGCTCGTAAACGGTGGGGAAGTGGCTCTTGATGAAGGCTTCCGGCTTGTGGCTGATGTCCAGGTACACGCAGTCGATGCCCAGGCGCTTCATTTCATGGTCGATGGCCCGGGCCACGATGTCCCGTGGTGCCAGCTCGGCCCGAGGGTCGAAGCGCGGCATGAAGCGTTCGCCGTTGGGCAGCTTGAGGTGGGCGCCTTCGCCACGCAGGGCTTCGGTAATCAGGAAGCTCTTGGCCAATGGGTGATACAGGCAGGTGGGGTGGAACTGGTTGAATTCCAGGTTGGCCACCCGGCAGCCCGAGCGCCAGGCCATGGCGATACCGTCGCCGCAGGCACTGTCGGGGTTGCTGGTATAGAGGTAGACCTTGGCTGCGCCGCCGGAGGCGAGGATCACGAAGCGTGCGCCAAAGGTGTCGACCTGGCCGGTGCTGCGGTTGAGCACGTAGGCTCCCAGGCAGCGGTCGCCTTCCAGCCCCAGGCGTTTTTCGGTGATCAGGTCGACGGCGACCCGTTGTTCCAGCAATTCGATATTGGGGTGTTGCCGAGCCTGGGCCAGCAGGGTCTTGAAGATGGCCGCACCGGTGGCATCCGCCGCGTGGATGATCCGCCGGTGGCTGTGGCCGCCCTCGCGGGTCAGGTGGAATTCGAAGCCGCTGTCGTCGCTGCTGGAGTCTTCGTCGCGGGTAAAGGGCACGCCCTGGTCGATCAGCCACTGGATGGCCTCGCGGCTGTGTTCAACGGTAAAGCGCACCGCATCCTCGTGGCACAGGCCGCCGCCGGCATTGAGGGTGTCATCGACGTGGGATTCTACGGTGTCGGTATCATCCAGCACGGCCGCGACGCCGCCCTGGGCCCTGAATGTCGAGCCGTTGGCGAGGTCGCCTTTGCTCAAGACGGCAATACGCAGGTGGCTGGGCAGGGTCAGGGCCAGGCTCAAGCCGGCGGCACCGCTGCCAATCACCAGAACATCGTGTTGAAACTGTTGGCTCATTTGAAGGATTCCGCTCAAAGCGACCCGGGAAGGGGTTGGCGCAAGACGCCTGAATCGGCAAGTCAAAGCAGCCACACAGCCCACTAGTATATAGAGGGGGGGATCGGCACAATAGTCGCGCCTTCATGGCATTGTGCGACTTCACCGAGCAAAAGCGTTGCTCTCGGTCAGTCCGATATTCGGAGCATTCCAGCCTCTGGAGCGGCTGATCGAAGACATAGGGCGGTTTTTCTTGCCACCGTTACACAATCTTCGTCTGGCGCAGCTATAAAGATTGGGAACTTTTGCCAAGGCCCCAAACTCAATAGAAGGTTGCCTGAAAGAAGGGACAGCGTCGGTTATATCCAAGGTTTACAGTGTGTCCCTTGTGACAGAATTCGACGACAGGATTATTCGCGCAGCCGGCCTCGCCCGTGCTGCGTTTTTCGTGCGTGCCGGATCAGAGCCCGCAGGAAACTTGCTTGGAGGGGGAGAACTTTTGCGAAAAGCCCGAGTCTATGTTTGCAAGCCTGATCGTTTAGTGATGCAAGCCTCCTCCGAGCTTATCGAGGAGTGTTCATGCTAACCCAGGAAGAGGATCAGCAGCTGGTCGAACGCGTTCAGCGTGGCGACAAGCGAGCGTTCGATCTGCTCGTGCTGAAGTACCAGCACAAAATTCTCGGGTTGATCGTGCGTTTCGTGCACGACACCCATGAAGCCCAGGATGTTGCACAAGAAGCTTTTATCAAGGCTTACCGTGCACTAGGTAATTTTCGGGGTGACAGCGCGTTTTACACGTGGCTGTACCGTATCGCCATCAACACGGCGAAAAACTATCTGGTTTCACGCGGCCGCAGGCCGCCGGATAGCGATGTAAGTTCTGAGGATGCGGAGTTCTATGACGGCGATCATGGCCTGAAGGATCTCGAATCGCCGGAGCGTGCGTTGCTGCGGGATGAGATCGAGGGCACCGTCCATCGAACCATCCAGCAACTGCCTGAAGATTTGCGTACGGCCTTAACTTTACGTGAATTCGATGGTCTGAGTTACGAGGACATTGCGAGCGTCATGCAGTGTCCGGTGGGTACCGTGCGCTCCCGGATTTTCCGCGCTCGGGAAGCCATCGATAAAGCCCTGCAGCCGTTGTTGCAGGAAACCTGAGACAGCGGCGACAGCCAAGAGAGGAACCGCCATGAGTCGTGAAGCCCTGCAGGAATCGCTGTCCGCGGTGATGGATAACGAAGCGGACGAACTGGAATTGCGTCGGGTATTGAATGCCGTCGACGAAGTGGAAACCCGTGAGACCTGGGCCCGTTATCAAATCGCCCGGGCAGCCATGCACAAGGAGTTGCTGCTTCCGCGTCTGGACATCGCCGCTGCCGTTTCTGCAGCTCTGGCTGATGAGGCCGTGCCGGCCAAAGCCTCCCGCGGACCTTGGCGCAGCCTGGGCCGTCTGGCAGTAGCTGCCTCGGTGACCGTGGCCGTGCTGGCCGGTGTTCGCCTGTACAACCAGGACGAGATCGCAGGTGTCGAACTGGCACAGCAAACCGGCCAGCCCACCCTGGCGACTCCACAAGTCAAAGGGCCGGCAGTACTGGCCGGCTACAATGAAAGCTCGGAAGCTACTGGCCCCATGGCCAATGGCGTACTACAAGGGCAGCCAGGCTGGCACGATCAGCGTCTGCCAAGCTACTTGCGCCAGCACGCCCAGCAAGCTGCACTCAAAGGCACTGAAAGCGCTCTGCCTTACGCCCGTGCGGCAAGCCTGGAAAACCGCTAAGGAGGATCATGCGCGCCATACCTCTATTAACGCTTCTGCTCAGTGGCTGGTTTGTGGTTCCAGCCCATGCCGACGAAGCCCAGGACTGGTTGCAGCGTCTTGGGCAAGCGGAACAGCAGCAAAGCTTTCAGGGCACTTTCGTTTACGAGCGCAACGGTAGTTTTTCTACCCATAACATCTGGCATCGCGTCCAGGATGGAAAGGTCCGTGAGCGGTTGATCCAGCTCGATGGGTCCGCTCAAGAGGTGGTGCGTGTCGATGGTCGTACCCAGTGCGTCAGTGGCGAGTTGGTGGCAGGTCTCGGGGATTCCCCTGACGGTGCCGCCCGAGCCCTGGACCCGCAAAAACTCAAGAATTGGTACAACCTTGCTGTCATCGGCAAGTCGCGCGTGGCCGGTCGCCAGGCGGTGATCGTTTCGGTCACGCCCAAGGACCAGCATCGCTATGGTTTCGAGCTGCACCTGGATCGTGAGACCGGGCTGCCGCTCAAGTCCCTGTTGCTCAACGACAAGGGGCAGTTGCTGGAGCGCTTCCAGTTCACTCGCCTGGATACTGCGGATGTGCCTGACGACGTCGAGTTGCGTCCCAGCGCTGGCTGCAAGCCGGTGTCTCTGGACAGCGACAAGGCCTCGGCGGTCAAGACTGTGCAAACCTGGCATTCCGACTGGCTGCCTCCGGGCTTCGAATTGACCAGCAGCAGTGCCCGCAAGGATCCGGAAACCAAATCCATGGTCAACAGCCTGCTGTATGACGATGGTCTTGCGCGCTTTTCGGTGTTTCTCGAGCCGCTCAACGGCGCGACGGTCACCGATACCCGCACTCAGCTCGGACCTACGGTGGCTGTATCACGCCGCCTGACTACCCCCGATGGCGAGATGATGGTCACGGTGGTCGGGGAGATCCCCATTGGTACTGCTGAACGTATTGCGCTGTCGATGCGTTCCGATACCACTGCCAAGCAATGAGCCTTTGTTGGTTGTGTAAGAGGTCAGTGATGCCCGCTCCACAATTGAGAAGATGAAATGTTTGGTCAGCAATTTCATTTGCAAAATTCCCAGAGTTTTTCTATAGGTCAGAACCCCCTCGGTTCTGACCTTATTTGTCGTTCCTGGAACAAAGATGCCGCCCCTGCAGTTTCGGTATTTGCTGTTCCATATCGCTTAACCACGCTCGTCGTAACGGGAGCCGTATGTCGATACCACGCTTGAAGTCCTACTTCACCATTCTTGCCACCGTGCTGGTGCTTGGGCAGGCCGTTTCTGCCCAGGCGGCCGAGCTGCCTGATTTCACCCAACTGGTCGAGCAGGCCTCGCCTGCGGTGGTGAACATCAGTACCACGCAGAAACTGCCGGACCGCCGGGTTTCCAATTCGGCTCAGATGCCCGATCTCGAAGGCCTGCCGCCAATGCTGCGCGAGTTCTTCGAACGGGGCATGCCCCAGCCACGCTCTCCGCGCGGGGATCGTCAGCGCGAAGCGCAGTCGCTGGGTTCCGGGTTCATCATCTCCGCGGACGGTTACATCCTCACCAACAACCACGTGATCGCCGATGCGGACGAAATTCTTGTGCGTCTGGCCGATCGCAGTGAGCTGAAAGCCAAGCTGATCGGTACCGACCCACGCTCCGACGTAGCACTGCTGAAAATCGATGGCAAAGACCTGCCGGTGCTGAAACTGGGTAAATCCCAGGACCTCAAGGCCGGCCAGTGGGTGGTGGCCATCGGCTCGCCGTTCGGCTTCGACCATACCGTGACCCAGGGTATCGTCAGTGCCATCGGTCGCAGCCTGCCGAACGAAAACTACGTGCCGTTCATCCAGACCGACGTGCCGATCAACCCGGGCAACTCCGGTGGCCCGCTGTTCAACCTGGCCGGTGAAGTGGTGGGGATCAACTCGCAGATCTACACCCGCTCCGGTGGTTTCATGGGTGTGTCTTTCGCCATCCCGATCGATGTGGCGATGGACGTTTCCAACCAGCTGAAAACCGGTGGCAAAGTCAGCCGTGGCTGGCTTGGCGTGGTAATCCAGGAGGTCAACAAGGACCTGGCTGAATCCTTCGGCCTGGAGAAACCGGCCGGCGCGCTGGTTGCACAGATCCAGGATGATGGCCCGGCGGCCAAGGGCGGCCTGCAAGTGGGTGACGTGATCCTCAGCCTCAATGGCCAGCCCATCGTCATGTCGGCCGACCTGCCGCACCTGGTAGGCGCGCTGAAGGCCGGGGCCAAGGCCAACCTGGAAGTGATCCGCGACGGCAAGCGCAAGAATGTCGAGCTGACCGTCGGCGCGATTCCTGAAGAAGACAAAGACCTGAGCATGCTGCCCAAGTCGGGTGTCGAGCGCAGCAGCAATCGTCTGGGTGTAGCGGTGGTCGAGCTCAACGATGAGCAGAAGAAAGCCTTCGACCTCAAGGGCGGGGTAGTCATCAAGGAAGTCCAGGACGGTCCTGCGGCGCTGATCGGCTTGCAGCCGGGCGACGTGATCACTCACCTGAACAATCAGGCGATCACTTCGGCGAAGGAGTTCACTGAAATCGCCAAGGCATTGCCGAAGAACCGCTCGGTGTCCATGCGGGTACTGCGTCAGGGGCGAGCCAGCTTCATCACCTTCAAGCTGGCCGAGTAATTCGCCAGCCCCTGAGGTTGCCCAATAAAAAGCCCGCCTCGTAAGAGGCGGGCTTTTTTGTGGCTTGCGTCAATGTCAGCGCATCATGTCCTTGACCATCTGTTCCTGGTCCATCATCTCGCGCTGGCGAGCGTCGATCCTCGACGACAGGGGGAAGTTGCTGCCGGCCCGGCGCTTGGCGAAGTCCAGCTGCTGGATGGCCTGGCGATAGTCGCCCACCAGGGCGAAGTACTCGGCTCGGGCCTGGTGCAGGCCGATAATATTACCCGACAGGCCGCGGGTTTCCGCCACCAGGTACCAGACATCCGGGTCGTCCGGGCGGCTTTTCAGCAGGCCTTCCAGGGCCTTTTCGGCATCGGCCGGGCGGTTCTGCTTGAGCAGTAGGTCCACGCGGATCTGGTTCAAGGGGTAATTGCCCGGGTACAGGTTGAGCATCCTTTCGACCCGAGTCTGCGCGTCCGGCAGGCGGCTGTTGGCCATGTCCAGTTCGATCTGAGCCAGGTTGTAGGTCACGTCGTTGGGCGACTTGGCCAGCAGCGGCTTGAGGTTTTCCCGTGCTTCGTTCCACTGGCTGCCCTTGATCTGGGCGATGGCCAGGCCGTAGCGAGCGATGTCGTTCTTCGGGTTCTCATCGAGCTGCGCGCGAAAGCGCTTGGCGGCCAGCCCTGGCGATTCCTCATAGGTCAGTTGCACCCGGGCGCGGATCAACTGGTAGCGCAGGCTGTCTTCGGTGCCGCCTTGCCGGGCCTGTTCCGCGCGGTTGCGGGTGTCGGCGATCCGCGATTCGGTCACCGGGTGAGTCAGGAGAAATTCCGGCGGCTTGGCATCGAAGCGGTACTGGCGCATCAGGCGTTCGAACATGGTGGGCATCGAGCGCGGGTCGTAGCCGGCCTTTTCCAGGTTGAGGATGCCGATGCGGTCGGCTTCCTGCTCGTTCTGCCGGGAGAAGCGCCGCTGTTCCTGGATGGCTGCGGCCTGGGTGCCGGCGATGGTGGCGATCCCCGCGTCCCCGGCGCCAGCGGCGGCAATCACGATCCCGGCCAGCAGGGCGGCCATCATCGGCACCTGCATGCGCTGCTGGGCTTCGACCCCCCGGGCGAAGTGGCGCTGGGAAAGGTGCGCCAGTTCGTGTGCCAGCACCGAGGCGTACTCGCCTTCGGTCTGGGCATTGAGGAACAGCCCGCCATTGACCCCGATGATTCCCCCGGGAGCGGCGAAGGCGTTGAGCTGCGGGCTGTTGATCAGGATGAACTCCAGGCGCCGGTCGTTGACCTGGCTGGTTTCCACCAGTTTGTAGACGCTGGTTTCGACATAGTCCTTGAGTTGCGGGTCGTTGAGCTGCGAAACCTGGCTGCGCAGCAACGCCAGCCAGGCACGGCCCAGTTGGTATTCCTGTTGCGGAGAGACAATGGCTGAACTGGCATCACCAAGTGACGGCAGGTCGTCGGCGAAGCCCGGTGAGGCGAGCAGGCAAGCGAGCGTCAGCAGGGTAGGGCGCAATACATTCATGCACAAAGCCTTAATCGACAAAGGCTCTACTGTAGCTGGACACCTGGCCGGGGACCAGACAAAGCCAGTGAAAACTCTGAGGATAAAAAGTGCTTTTGGGTAAATTCCGGCGTCTACCTGATCGTGGCTCCGGCAGCGCGCGGCAGTGCTCTGGTGTCGGCCTTCTTTATTGCCGGTGGGCCTGGCTTGCAGGGTATTCTAGACGCCTTGAATTGATGATCGGAGTAACCCAATGACCGATGTTGTCGCCCATGATGCCGAGCTGGACGCCAGCGGCCTGAACTGCCCGCTGCCGCTGCTCAAGGCCAAGATGGAACTCAATCGCCTGGCCAGTGGCTCGGTACTCAAGGTCATTGCCACCGATGCCGGCTCCCAGCGTGACTTCCGCACTTTCGCCCGCCTGGCCGGTCATACCCTGCTGCGTGAAGAGGATGAGGCCGGGGTGTATCGCTACTGGTTGAAAAAGGCCTGAGCGCAGTCTGCCCTTGAGGGCCTTCATCTAAGGAACATCGATGTTCAAAGTGCTACGTGACTGGATTCAGCGCTACTTCTCGGATGAAGAGGCGGTGGTGCTGGCCGTTCTGCTGTTTCTGGCCTTCACTGCCGTCCTGACCCTGGGCGGCATGCTCGCGCCGGTGCTGGCGGGGATGGTCCTGGCCTACCTGATGCAGGGGCTGGTGGTGAGCCTGGAGCGGCTGCGACTGCCTGGCGGGGCGGCCGTGGGGCTGGTGTTCGCGCTGTTCATGGGGCTGCTGCTGGTGTTCATCCTGGTGGTGGTGCCGTTGCTCTGGCATCAGTTGATCACCCTGTTCAACGAGCTGCCGGGCATGCTCGCCAAGTGGCAGTCGCTGTTGCTGCTGTTGCCCGAGCGCTACCCACATCTTGTGTCCGACGAGCAGGTGCTGCAGGCCATCGAAGTGGCCAGGGGCGAGATCGGCAAGTTCGGCCAGTGGGCGCTGACCTTCTCCCTGTCCAGCCTGCCCTTGCTGGTGAACATCATGATCTACCTGGTACTGGTGCCGATCCTGGTGTTCTTCTTCCTCAAGGATCGGGCGATGATCAGCCGCTGGGTGATCAGCTATCTGCCCCGCGAACGTACGCTGATTACTCGCGTGGCCCATGAAATGAACCGGCAGATCGCCAACTACATTCGCGGCAAGGTCATCGAGATCGTCATCTGTGGCGGGGTGACCTACATCGCCTTCGTCGCCCTGGGCCTGAACTATGCGGCCTTGCTGGCTCTGCTGGTGGGGGTCTCGGTGGTGGTGCCCTATGTCGGCGCCGTGGTGGTAACGGTACCGGTGGCGCTGATTGCGCTGTTCCAGTGGGGCTGGAGCGATCAGTTCATCTACCTGATGGCGGTCTACGGGATCATCCAGACCCTGGATGGCAACGTGCTGGTGCCACTGCTGTTCTCCGGCGCGGTGAACCTGCACCCGGTGGCGATCATCTGTGCGGTGCTGCTGTTTGGCGGGCTGTGGGGGTTCTGGGGGATATTCTTTGCGATTCCCCTGGCGACCCTGTTCAAGGCAGTGCTGGATGCCTGGCCCAGGAAGGACCCGGTGGTGGCACCTCTACTCTAGATAAACGGGGCGGCTGATACAGCCGCCCCGGTCATTTCAGGCCTTGTTCAGGGCCTGGGCCGCGGCCAGTACGGCGTCGACGTGCCCGGGTACCTTCACCCCGCGCCATTCCTGGCGCAACACACCGTCCTTGTCGATCAGGAAGGTGCTGCGGTCCACGCCCAGGTATTCCTTGCCGTAGAGCTTCTTCAGCTTGATCACGTCAAACAGCTGGCAGACGGCTTCGTCCTTGTCGCTGATCAGCTCGAAGGGGAATTCCTGCTTGCACTTGAAGTTCTCGTGGGACTTCAGGCTGTCGCGGGAAACGCCGAAGACTTCGGTGTTGGCAGCCTGGAAGGCGGCGTATTGATCGCGAAAGCCCTGGCCTTCGGTGGTGCAGCCCGGGGTGCTGTCCTTGGGATAGAAGTAGATCACCACTTGCTTGCCCTTGAGGTCGGACAGGCTGACGGTCTGCCCGCTGGTGGCGGGGGCCTGGAAATCGGCAATAGGTTGATCGATAGCAACGGCCATGGGGCTTCCTTACATGGGGTTCTGTGGGCGCCAGGGTTCGATCAGCGCGTCGAGGTTCATGGCATCGGCAAAGTCCAGGAACTGGTCGCGCAGCCAACTGATCTGGGTGCCGGCGGGCAGGGTCACGGTAAAGGTGGCATTGAGCATGGTGCCGCCGGTCTGTGGAGCCTGGTAGGTATCGCAGGTGAGGTTTTCCAGCTCGACCTGATGGTCGATGAAGAACTGGCACAGCTCATTGACGATGTCCGAGCGGTACGCGGCGCTGACGTAGGCCACATAAGGCAGGGCCTGGGGGCGGCTTTCCAGGGCGGCGCTGCGCACCACGTTGACCGTGAAGGCATGCTTCTTGGCCAAGAACGGCAGGCTGCTTTCCAGGCGCGCCAGGGCGTCCCAGCTGCCGGAAATCTCCAGAACCAGCGCGCTGCACTCGCCATGCCGGGTCAGGCGCGACGTCACCACGGCGCAGCGGTTTTCATGGCTGGCGCGGCACAGGACGTTGGTCAGCTCCATGGGGTTGGCGCCGAGGGCACTGATGACAAGGAATTGTTCGCGAACTGTGGGGGTGGACATGCAGCATTCCTAAAGCGATGAGCGGTCGGTACTTTTTGACAAGCCAGTACCGGGCAAGCGTCGCCGGCGGAACTTCAAGGCCTCGGACCACAAGCCGGCGACTGGCCCCGAAACGCTCGGAACACAGGCTGGCAACGCGGGAATGGGGCTTTGCAGATCCAACAGGCAGGCGATAACCCGGTCTACACGCTTATCAGTAGCGATCAAAGCCTGAAGGGTAGCGAAAACCATCGCTCAGGGGAATGCTCATGGCGCGGGACTTCGCTTGTGCAAGGAACTTGGCGCCAGTACCATTACCGCTCTCTTTTTCCGGCAGGAGCGGTTGCATGATTGCGGGCAGTATGGTGGCACTGGTCACACCCATGGATGCACAGGGAAATCTCGACTGGGACAGCCTGAGCAAACTGGTGGACTTCCACCTGCAAGAGGGCACCAACGCCATCGTGGCGGTCGGCACCACAGGTGAGTCGGCCACCCTGGATGTGAACGAGCACATCGAAGTGATTCGTCGGGTGGTCACCCAGGTTGCAGGGCGCATTCCGGTGATCGCCGGTACCGGCGCCAACTCGACGCGCGAAGCGATCGAGCTGACCACCAATGCGAAGATCGCCGGCGCCGATGCGTGCCTGCTGGTGACCCCGTACTACAACAAGCCGACCCAGGAAGGCCTGTACCAGCATTTCCGCGCCATTGCCGAGGCCGTGGACATCCCGCAGATCCTCTACAACGTTCCGGGCCGCACCGCATGCGACATGCAGGCCGAGACCGTGATCCGCCTGTCCAGCGTGAAGAACATCATCGGCATCAAGGAAGCCACCGGCGACCTGCAGCGCGCCAAGGCCATCCTGGCCGGCGTGCCCGGCGATTTCCTGGTGTACTCCGGCGATGACGCCACCGCAGTCGAGCTGATCCTGCTGGGCGGCAAGGGCAATATCTCGGTGACCGCCAACGTCGCGCCTCGGGCCATGAGCCAGATGTGCGCCGCGGCCATGGCCGGCGATGCCGCCAAGGCCCGGGAGATCCACGAGACCCTGATGCCGCTGAACAAGACTCTGTTCATCGAATCCAACCCTATTCCCGTGAAATGGGCCCTGCACGAAATGGGCTTGATGCCGGACGGTATCCGTCTGCCGCTCACCTGGCTCAGTGCCGCCTGTCACGAACCGCTGCGGCAGGCCATGCGCCAGTCCGGCGTCTTGGTTTAATTGAGGAAGTACAACGCATGAAGCGAATGGCCGGACTTTCCGCACTTGCCTTGATTATCTCCAGCACCAGTGGCTGCGGTTGGATCTGGGGCCCGGAAGGCTACTTCCGTGACCGGGGTAGCGATTACCTGCAAGCGCAACAAACAGCACCGATGCAATTGCCGCCGGATGTACAGACCGCCAAGCGTCTGGACCCTCTGCTGCCGATTCCGCGCAACGTGGCCGACGACAACGTCAAGGGCGAGTACGAAGTGCCTCGTCCCCAGCCGCTGTCGGCCATTGCCGATGCCAGCGACTACACCCTGCAAAAGAGCGGCGATTCGCGTTGGGTCATGGCCCAGCATCCACCGGCCGAAGTCTGGCCAGTGGCGGTGCAGTTCTTCCAGGACAACGGTTTCCGCCTGGATCAGCAGCGCCCGCAAACCGGTGAGTTCACCACCGGCTGGCAGCGTTCCGACGAACTTTCCGCTGCCGTGGCCAAGCGCCTGAGCAGTGCCGGCGTCGCCGCCGACAGCGAAACCCGCGTACGGGTCCGTATCGAGCCGGGCGTGCAGCGCAACACCAGTGAAGTCTATGTGGTCAGTGCCGAGCGTCCCGCCGGCAGCACTGCCGACGTGGAATTCACCAACCGTTCGGTCAACACCGGCCTGGACGCAGCGCTGGTGGACGACATGCTGGCAAGCATGAGCCGCACCTCCGAGAAGGGCGGTTCGGTGTCTCTGCTGGCGGCCCGCGATTTCGATACCCCGAGCCGAGTCAGCCTCAGCGAGGATGGCAGCGGCAACCCGGTGCTGAACCTGGGCGCCGACCTCGATCGCGCCTGGTCCAGCGTTGGCCGTGCCCTGGAACAGGGTGAATGGCGGGTTGAGGACATCAACCGCAGCCTGGGCCTGTACTACATCAACCTGGCGGAAAAAGCCGAGAAGAAAGACGACGAGCCGGGCTTCTTCGGCAAGTTGTTCGGCAGCAAGCCGGCCAAGGAAGAGATCGAAGCCCGTGCCGAGCGCTATCAGGTTCGCCTGAGCAAGGTAGGCGAGAACGTCCAGGTCACCGTCGAGAAGAACATCAACACCGTGGCGCCGGCCGATGTGGCACGCAAAGTGTTGGGCGTGATTCAGGACAACCTGGGCTGATCCGATGCGTTTTGCCGTTCTCGGCAGTGGTAGCCAAGGGAATGGCACGCTGATCGTCAGTGCCGACACCTGCGTTCTGGTGGATTGTGGTTTCTCCCTGCGGGAAACCGAGCGGCGCCTGCTGCGTCTGGGAGTCGATCCCGCGCAGTTGAGCGCCATCCTGGTAACCCACGAACATGCCGACCACGTGCATGGCGTGGGTTTGCTGTCTCGGCGCTACAATCTACCGGTCTACCTCAGCCAGGGCACCTTGCGCGGGATGCGCAAACCGGTGGAGGTCGCGGGTTTTGTCCGCGGTGGCGAGTCGCTGCAGATCGGCGCCTTGCGCATCGACGTGATTGCCGTGGCCCACGACGCCCAGGAACCTACGCAATTTGTCTTCAGTGATGGCCGGCGGCGCTTCGGCCTGCTGACCGACCTCGGCTCCTACTGCGCCGGGGTGCTGGACGGCTACCGTGGCCTGGATGCCTTGATGATCGAGGCCAACCATTGCCGGGATCGGCTGGCACGGGGTTATTACCCGTACTTTCTCAAGCAGCGGGTTGGCGGCGACCTGGGACATTTGAACAACCATCAGGCCGCAAGCCTGGTGGCCGAATTGGGATGGCAGGACCTGCAGCACCTGGTCCTGGCTCATCTGAGCAGCAAGAACAACCTGCCGCAGCTGGCCCGGCAATGTTTTGTCGACACCCTCGGGTGCGACCCGGACTGGCTGCAACTGGCCGATCAAGATTCAGGGCTCGACTGGCGCCACATCGCCTAGCCCACCTACTTAGCAAGCGGAGCCCATCATGGAAAAACGTGAAGAACTCTACCGCGGCAAAGCCAAATCGGTTTACAAGACCGACGACGCCGACCGCTTGATCCTGCTGTTTCGCAACGACACCTCGGCGTTCGACGGCAAGCGCATCGAGCAGCTGGACCGCAAGGGGATGGTGAACAACAAGTTCAACGCCTTCATCATGCAGAAACTCGAAGCCGCCGGCGTGCCGACCCAGTTCGACAAGCTGCTGGGTGACAACGAATGCCTGGTGAAGAAGCTCGACATGATTCCGGTGGAGTGCGTGGTGCGCAACTACGCCGCCGGCAGCCTGGTCAAGCGCCTGGGCGTGGAAGAGGGCATGAAGCTCAACCCCTACACCTTCGAGCTGTTCCTCAAGGACGACGCCAAGGGCGACCCGTTCATCAACGAATCCCACGTGGTGGCATTCGGCTGGGGTACTGCCGAGCAACTGGCGCGCATGAAAGAGTTGTCGCTCAAGGTCAACGAAGTGCTGAGCAAGCTGTTCGATGACGCCGGCCTGCTGCTGGTGGACTTCAAGCTGGAGTTCGGCGTGTTCAGCGACGGCTCCATCGTCCTGGGCGACGAGTTCAGCCCGGACGGTTGCCGTCTGTGGGACAAGGACACCAAGAAGAAGATGGACAAGGACCGCTTCCGCCAGGGCCTGGGCGATGTGATCGAAGCCTACGAAGAAGTGGCCCAGCGCCTCGGCGTACCGCTGTAATCGACGCAAGCATCTGATAGCACGGAAAAAATTTGCTCGGGGGGCTTCGCTTCGAGCAAAGGTGCTGTTATGATGCGCGCCGTTGGAGAGATGCCAGAGTGGCCGAATGGGACGGATTCGAAATCCGTTGTACCTTCACCGGTACCTAGGGTTCGAATCCCTATCTCTCCGCCATACAAATGAAAGCCCCGGAAATCATCGATTTCCGGGGCTTTTTTGTTGCTCGCAATCGGCCGCCCCGGGCCGTGCGCCCCCCCTCGTTTTCCAGCAACGCCTTCTGCCGAACTGTTAGCGCCGGCGGAATCAGTGCGTCCTGCGTCCTGCGCCCGGTCGATTCGGCGGTGCTTGGCCAAATATCAATAGTCCACAATACTTGATGCTGTTATCGGCTATTGGATTGATATTCCAGGAAGTTGTTATTAGCGAATAACTTTAGTTTGTCTGCTGTTTAAGTTGGTTTCCCATTCCGAGAAATTTCCTGTTTCTCTGCGGGAGCATTCCCGGAAATCATGCTGTAGTGATCTTGATCCAAATAAATCGACTCTTCTATATGCTTGGTCGCTGCTGGCAGACCCGATCCGAACTTGTAGTTCAAGCCGGCCGGGATGCCGGGAACAAGCAGCATTAATTAACTTTTATAAGGTCAGGCAAATCCGTTCTTCCAAGCTGGCGGCAGTATTATTGTCGGTTGCTTTCGGAGGGAAGTGTTTTGTTGTTGCTTCCTTATAATCATTTGGAAAAGGAAATCAGATGAAACGCAAGACTCTCTTGTCCATGGCAACTTCCGGGTTGATGCTGGCAGCATTGATTCCATCCTTTGCCCAGGCTACCGATGGCGTGGTGAAGTTCAGTGGCAGCATCTCTGACACCACCTGCGATATCAACGGCAAGGCACCGGGCGAAGGTAACGAGACTAACGTTGAACTCGGTACTATCAACCCGTCTGTATTTAGCGAGATCGGCAAGACTTCTACGCTGAAACCGTTCGTACTACAGCTTTCGGGTGCCAGCTGTACTGCTGGTAAGAGCGTTTCCATCGAGTTCGATCAACTCGGCAACGTCGACCCTGCCTCCGGCAACCTCAAGCTGATCGGTAGCAAGCCTGCAAGGGGCGTGCAGATCCAGATCTACAACGACCACGGCAGTACTCCGGCGAAGATCGTCCTGGGTCAGGCGGAAGCCGCACCCCAGGTCGCTACGATCTCCACTGAAAAGACTGCAACCCTGAAGTACCAGGCCGCTTACGTATCTACTGAAGCCTCCGTCGGTGCGGGTTCGGGCGTGTCCTACATCCGCTACACCCTTGCATACCAATAACAGCAGTTAGTTATTAAGGGGCAGGTCATGACGCCGACTGCGCGTTTTGTTCATTCTCTCGTTATCGGTGTCATGTTCCTGGGGATACTGTCGGGGGTCGCGCATGCCGGGATAGTACTGGAAGGTACGCGCCTGGTTTATCCAGCAGAGGCTCGTGAAGTTACATTGAAGTTGAGTAACACCGGCTCTGTGGCCTTGTTGGCGCAAAGTTGGATCGACGAAGGCGATGCCAACAAGTCTCCTGAGGAAATCAAGGTTCCCTTTCTTCTGGCCCCAGCAGTCAGCCGGGTGGAAGCGGGAGGCTCGGCAATATTGCGTGTGTCTTATTCAAAAGAACCCTTGGCAAAAGATCGCGAATCGTTGTTCTGGCTGAATGTACTGGAAACGCCACCACGGCGAAAACAGGACGAGAACGTGTTGCAGTTTGCATTCAGGACTCGGATCAAGATTTTCTTCCGCCCTGACAACTTGATTGGCAATGCGGGCATGGCTGGCGAAAAGCTCAAGTGGGAATTAAGTCGAGCAGGCGCTTCGCAAGTTCCGGTTATCAAAGTGTTTAACCCAACACCTTATTACGTGTCCTTCGGACGCATGGAAGTTGCTGTGTCAGGCCGTCGAATCGATTTGAAGCCAGGCATGGTCGCACCCTTCGGATATGAGTCTTTCCCCTGGCCAGCGAGCGCTCCGTCACAGCCGACCAAGGCATCAATCGAATATGAGGTGATCGATGATTTCGGCGGCCGAGGCCTGCTGAAAAAGTCGCTTCTTTGACGGGGTACCTCATCACTTCTGCGGGCTTTTCAGTGGCTTGGTTTTCTTGAGGGGCAGGGATCTCGTTATGTCGCGTATTCCGTGCCATCGGCATTTGCGTGCGAGCTGTTCTGGGCCTTCATCCGGCCGCAGACGGGTTCCGGCGACGCAGTCACTGTGTCTGGCGGCGGTGCTGATGAGCAATTCCATGGTGCTGGTGGCCGACCAGGACGGCATCGCGCCGGCGACGGCAGAGGCTGCGGATACGGGCTCCAGCCAGGATGTGTTGTTCGACAGCCAGATGCTATTTCAAGGTAAGGGCACTCCCATCGATACCTCGCGCTTTCAACAATTGGGCTATGTCGCGCCCGGCACATACTTGCTTGATGTGCTGGTGAGCAGTCAGTGGCGGGCGTTGCAGGAAATCCAGTTCCGCGCCAGCGATGACCCCCAGGGCAGCCAGCCGTGCTACGACCGTTCGTTGTTGCAGCAGTTGGGTATCGACTTGAAAAAGACCGATGCGAGCCTGGGCACCCATTCCTCTCACCCTCTCATGGGCGATGGGCTGTTTTGCGGCGACCTGGGCAGCTACATCCCTGGCGCGACCACCCGCGTCAAAATTGCGGAACAGAAGATCGAGTTGTCGGTGCCGCAGCTTTTCCTGCAGCAGAACCTGTCGAAAACCTATGTCGATCCGGCGAGCTGGGATTACGGCGTGTCCGCGGCCACGCTCAACTACAACACCAGCCTGTTCAGTTCCCAGAGCAATGGGCGAAGCCAGACCGATGGCTATGCCGGGCTCAACCTGGGGCTCAACCTGGGTGACTGGCGTCTGCGTCACAGCGGTACCGCCACCTGGTCGCCGGAGGTGGGCGGCCATTATCAGCGCGGTTACATCTATGCCCAGACCGACCTGCCGGCCTGGCACTCGCAGTTGCTGGTGGGAGAGAGCGTGACCGAAGCCGATCTGTTCGACTCGGTATCGTTTCGCGGTGTCCGGCTGGCCAGCGACCCGCGCATGTTGCCCGAGAGCCAGCGCTACTACGCACCGCAGATCCGCGGCACGGCCAGCACCAATGCCAAGGTCTCGGTCTATCAGCGCGGCTACATGATCTATGAAACCTCCGTTGCACCGGGGCCGTTCGAGATTTCCGATCTGCAAGCGGCAAGCTTTGGTGGTGATCTGGACGTGACGGTCACCGAGGCCAACGGCCAGACCAGCCGCTTTACCGTACCTTTTGCCACCACCGTGCAAACCCTGCGCCCCGGCACCTCACGCTACAGCCTGACGGCGGGCAAGGTGGCGAACCCCGGGCTCGGTGGCAGCGAGCAATATGTGGCCCAGGGCACCCTGCACTACGGCCTGGATAACCAATTGACCGGTTATGCCGGCACGGCACTCACCGGCAGCTACATGTCGGCGTTGATCGGCAGCGCACTGAATACTTCCCTCGGGGCTTTTGGCCTGGACCTGACCCAGGCCCGAACCGAGCTGCCCCGGGGCGGCAGCATGCAGGGCCAAAGCGTGCGCCTGTCCTACAGCAAGAACCTGCCCAACAGCGGGACCAACTTCTCATTGCTGGCCTACCGCTATTCCACCAGCGGTTACCTGGGCCTGCATGACGCCATCAGCCTGCAGGACCACGTCAACCAGGGCGAGAGCGTCGACTCGTTCGCCCGGGTCCGTGACCGCCTGGATATCAACATCAA
This sequence comes from Pseudomonas sp. NFPP25, assembly GCF_900116505.1. Lineage (NCBI taxonomy): Bacteria > Pseudomonadati > Pseudomonadota > Gammaproteobacteria > Pseudomonadales > Pseudomonadaceae > Pseudomonas > Pseudomonas sp. NFPP25. Next base: position 798,217 of record NZ_FPBG01000003.1, read on the forward strand.
CCAGCAACTGGGCGACGGCGCAGGGCAGCTCTATGCCACGGGCTCCAGCCTCCAGTACTGGAATCGCCAGGGCCAGACCCTGAACTTCGCCATGGGCTACAGCAACCAGTGGCGCGGTAACAGCTACTCCTTCATGGCTCAGCGCATGCGTGCTTCCAGCAGTGGTTCGCGGGCAGGCGCGGGGGCGGACAACACGTTTTTCAGCTTCAGCCTGTCGATTCCCCTGGGGCGGGAAGGGCGCCGGGGTACCACGATCAACAGCTACGCCAGCCATGACAAGCGTTCTGGCGCGCACTACACCAGCGGCATTTCCGGCGTACTGGACAAGGATGGCGACGCCACCTATGCGTTGTCCGCCGCCCATGACCAGCGCCAGGGCGAAACCTCGACCAACGCCAGCCTCAACTATTTCCTGCCCGAGGTTTCCCTGAGTTCGAGCTTTTCCCAGGGCCGCGACTATCGCCAGCAGTCTCTGGGGGCTTCCGGGGGCATGGTGCTGCATTCGGGTGGCTTGACCTTCGCCCAGACCCTGAGTGAAACCACGGGCCTGGTGCATGCTCCCGATGCCAAGGGCGCCCGGGTCGGCTATGCCGATACGCGGGTGGATGGAAGCGGCTATGCCGTGGTCTCCAGCCTGAGCCCCTATCAATTGAACACCGTGGACATCGACCCCACTGGCGTTGCCGACGACGTCGAGCTGCTGCTCAGCTCGCGCCATGTGGCGCCGGTGGCGGGGGCGGTGGTGATGCTTTCGTACCCGACCCGCAGGGCGCGTGCGGTGCTGATCGACAGCCAGCAGCCCGATGGCCAGCAGTTGCCGTTTGCTGCCGTGGCCGTCGATGCCCAGGACGGTGCCGAGCTGGGGGCGGTGGGCCAGGGCAGCCGCCTGGTGCTGCGTACCGAGCAGGACCAGGGCACGATTCGCGTGGAATGGGGCCAGGAGCCGGATCAGCAGTGCCTGATCGACTACCAGTTGCCGCCCCGCGATACGGCCTCCGCCACGGGCTATGTGGTGCTTCAGCGCCCCTGCCGGGCGATGCCGGCAGGTTCCGTAGAGGAGCGGCCTTGATGGGCCATCAAGGCGGATATCGCCGTCTTTGCTCCCTGCGTGGTTGCCGGTGGCTGCTGGGGCTGCTGGCCTTGTCCAGCGGCTGGGCCCAGGCCGACCTGTCGATTGTCGGCACACGGTTCATCTATCCCGCCGACAAGCCGGCCATCAGCATCCGGGTCGGCAATAGCGGCCGTGCGCCGATCCTGTTGCAGGCCTGGCTGGACAAGGGCGACGCCGAGGTCGACCCCAGCGCCCTGGTGGTGCCGTTCGTGCTGTCGCCACCCATCTCCCGGCTCGAGCCAAGGCAGAACGCAGCCCTGGTCCTGCGCTACAGCGGCGAGCCATTGCCCGGCGATCGGGAGTCGGTGTTCTGGATCAACTTTCTCGAAGTACCGCCCCTGGCGGCCGCGAAGGACGACTTGCTGCGGCTGGCATCGCGCATGCGCATGAAGCTGCTGTACCGCCCCCAGGGCTTGTCCGGCAAGGCTGACGAAGCGGTCCGCCAGTTGCGCTGGAGCCTTGTGGCGCCGGGGCAGGCTGGCGCTGCGCTGCTGGCCGGCAACCCGACCCCGTACTACGTGTCCTTCGCTGAGGTGGCGCTGGGCAGCGGCAATCGATCAATCACATTGCAGGGGATCACCGTGGAGCCCTTCGGCTCGACGCGGATCGCCCTGCCCGATATGCAGGGAATTACCCCGGATCAGGCGGTGGTTCATTACCAAGTGGCAACTGACAGCGGGGAGACGCTGAGTGGAAGTGCGCGGATACAAGACTGAAGTTGCCTTGGGCAAGTCATCGAACAGCCTGCTTGCGGGGGGCCTTGAACGGCGCTGGCAGCGATTGTCCGGGGGCTGCCTGGGCTTGCTGCTGATGTTGCCCGCAGTGGCGGCTGCCGCGGTGTATGTGCCCAACGCCGGGCAGGCGATGCGCGACATCCAGGCCACGCAACCGGCCTTGCCGGAGCAGCCGGCACCGGAGCTGGACCTGCCGGCGAAGCCGCCGAGCGCCCCTGCCCAGGCTCCGGACACCTCCGGCATCCGCTTGCAGGTCAACGACTTCGTGATCGTCGGCAACCAGGTGTTCAGCAACGAGACGCTGCAAGCCCTGCTGGCGGACCTCAAGGGCCAGGAGCTGGACCTGAACCAGCTGCGCGCGGCCGCCGAGCGCCTGACGACCTATTACCAGAACCAGGGCTACATGCTGGCCCGGGCCTTCCTGCCGGCCCAGGACATCGAGGACGGCGTGGTGCGTATCGAGGTCATGGAAGGTCGCTACGGTCGTATTCAAGTGAACAACCAGTCCCGGGCCCTGAATTCGGTGATCACAGGCCCGCTGTCGTCACTGCACAGCGATACCGCGGTCCGCAGTGAAGATCTTGAACGCAGCCTGCTGCTGTTGAGCGACCTTCCCGGGGTCCGGGTCAAGGGCACTCTCAGTGCCGGCGAGCAGCGCGGCACCACCGACCTGCTGGTCAATGCGCAGCCCGGGCCCTGGGCCAGCGGCACCCTGGAAGCCGACAACTTCGGCGGCTACTACACCGGCGAATACCGCCTCGGGGGCAGCCTCAACCTCAACAACCCCTTGCGCCTGGGCGATCAGTTCAACCTGCGCCTGCTCGGCAGCGATGAGGACCAGCGTTACTACCGCGCCGCCTACAAGCTTCCCCTGGGCCCCTGGTCCACCAGTGTGGGCGTGGCCTATTCGCGGATGAACTACGAGTTGAGCCGGGACTTCGAGGTGCTGGAGGCCCACGGCCAGGCGAGCATCGGCAGTGTCTTCATCACTCAGCCGCTGATCCGCAGCCGCACCTTCGATCTCAGCGCCCAGTTGCAGTACGAGGACAAGCGCCTGCGCGACGACATCGACCTGTTCGAAGTCAGCAGCCAGAAGCATGTGGAACTGTGGAGCCTGAGCCTCAACGGCAACTCCCAGGACAGCCTGCTCGGCGGCGGGCAGAACTTCTTCTACCTCACCTACGGCAGTGGCCGGTTGAGCATCGACGACCCGATGGACCAGTGGCGCGACCATTTCACGGCCGGCACCAACGGTGGCTTTCAGAAGCTCAACCTCAATGCCGCGCGCCTGCAGTACCTGAGCCCGCGCTTTCAGCTCTATGGCCAGTTCAACGGCCAATGGTCCTCGACCAACCTGGACAGCTCGGAAAAATTCGGCATCGGCGGCCCCTTCGATGTGCGCGCCTATCCCCAGGGGACCAGCAGTGGCGACCAGGGCTGGCAGACCAGCCTGGAACTGCGCTTTCTCCTGGCCCCGCGCTGGCAGCTCAAGGCGTTTGTCGATCACGGCGCGGTGCAGGTCAACAAGAGCCCCTGGATCCACGACGAGAACCGCCGCCAGTTGTCGGGCGCCGGTGTGGGTGCCAGTTGGAGCGGTCCTTCGCAACAGATCAGCGTGACCAGTGCCTGGGCCCTGGACAACAACCAGGAAGGCAGCGGGCCCGAGCGCACGCCGCGGATCTGGGCCAGCGCGACACAGTATTTCTGAAGGCCGGCGTGTGCTTCGGAGGTGGTGCCGTCCTGCATAGGTTGCAGGGCGTTAATAAGTAGATAAGGAGTCAACGTGAATAAGGTTTATGCATTGGTGTGGAATCAGGCCCAGGGCTGCTGGAGTGTGACCGACGAGGGCGCACGCCGTCGTCGCCGCTCCGGAACACGCAAGGGCCTGGTGGTGATGGTGGCCGGGCTGCTGGGCATTGGTGTTCTGCCTGTGGCCTTCGCGTTGCCGACGGGAGGCACGGTGGTCTCCGGCACGGCGGACATCCTGACGTTCGACAATGGCAAGCAGATGTCGATCAACCAGCACACTGACAAGCTGATCACCAACTGGAACGACTTCAGCGTGAACCGTGGCCAGACGGTGACCTTCAGCCAGCCGACCAAGACCTCGGTGGCCCTGAACCGGGTGATTGGCGTCAATGGCAGTAACATCCAGGGGCAGATCAATGCCAACGGCCAGGTGTTCCTGATCAACCCCAACGGGGTGGTATTCGGCAACAACGCCCAGGTCAACGTCGGTGGCCTGGTGGCCTCGACCCAGAACATCACCGATGCCAACTTCACCGCCGGCAACTACAAATTCGCCGGGACCTCGCAGGCTGAAGTCGTCAACAACGGCATGATTACCGCCACCGATGGCGGCGGCGTGGCGCTGATCGGCAAGACTGTGCGCAACGAAGGTGACATCAAGGCGCAGAAGGGCAGCGTGGCCCTGGGTGGCGGCAACGAGTTCACCGTCAGCTTCGACAGCAACAACCTGCTGGACCTGAAAGTCGATGCCGCGGCGATCGATGCGCTGGTCAGCAACGGCGGGCTGCTCAAGGCCGACGGCGGGCAGGTATTGATGACCGCCAAGAGCGCAGGCTCGATGCTGCAGACCGTGGTCAACAACCAGGGCGCCATCGAAGCCAACACCCTGTCGCGCAAGGCCGGCAAGATCACCCTGGACGGCGGTGACGTCGGCGTGGTCAACGTCGGCGGCTCGCTGAGCGCCAACGCACTGACTGCCATCGGCGATGGCGGCGTGGTGGAAACCAAGGGCGCCACCACCAAGGTGCAACTGGCCGCCCGGGTCAACACCCTGGCCAACAATGGCCGGGCCGGGACCTGGAAGATCAGCTCTTCGGACGTCACGGTCAATCCGACCTCCACGCCCGGTGAAACCACGGTGTATGCCGATACCCTGTCGCACAACCTGGCTACCACCAACATCGAGTTGAACAGCAAGGCCGGCAACGTGTCGATCGATGGTGATATCGCCTGGGCCAGCGGCAATCAATTGAGCGTGGCCTCGGCCCAGGACATCAGCCTCAACAAGAACCTCAAGAGCAGCGGTGCGGGCGCCCGTATCGAACTCAATGCCAATCGGGACATCAAGATCAATGGTGCAGTAGCGCTGACCGGGGTCAACAGCAGCCTGGGCCTGGACTACGGCAACAGCTACGCCCTGGGGCCGAAGGGCCAGGTCACCCTGTCCGGCAGTGGCGCCTGGTTCGACGCCAATGGCGACCTGTACAAGGTGATCCAGAACGCCGCGCAATTGCAGGCGATCGGTACCAGCCTCGACGGCCTGTATGTGCTGGGCAACGACATCAAGGGCACCGGCAGCATCAAGTCCATTGGTGGCAGCCGAGAGTTCAACGGGGTCTTCGACGGCCTGGGCAATACCATCAGTGGTTTCACGGTCAATACCGACGGCCCTTACGGCGGTCTGTTCGGCCGCTCGTCCGGCACCATCAGCAACCTCAAGCTGGCGTCGATGAACATCTACGGTGCCACCTCCAACGCAGGCTTCGGCAAAATCGGTGGTCTGGTCGGCGTAAACACCGGCCGCATCGAAAACGTCAGTGGCACCAACCTCAACGTCTTCGCCAACAGCAACCAGAACAACATTGTCGGCGGCCTGGTCGGTGTCAACGCCGGCGGCACCATCGATCGTGGCTCGATGGCCGGTACGGTGACCGGTAATGCCAACACCTCCGCCGTCGGTGGGCTGGCGGGGGAAAACAACGTCGCTTCGACTGGCCTCGGCACCATTACCAACAGCACCACCGACGTGCGGGTGCTGGGCACCATGCAGGTCACCACCAATGGCGGCATGGGCGGCCTGGTAGGCGTCAACAAGGGCGGCCTGATTAGCGACTCTTCGAGTGCTGGCACCGTCGGTACCGGGTTCAACCGTTACGTCCAGGACCCGAACCTGGGTGGCCTGGTGGGTTACAACCAGGGTGGCAGGATCGAACGCGCCAGCTCCTCGGTCGGCGTCTGGGGGTACACCGCCAGCCGTATCGGCGGCCTGGTGGGCTTCAACAACAACGGCGCTATCGTCGACTCCAGCGCCAGTGGCGCGGTGGTCGGTGCGGGCTCCGTGGCTGCCGGTGGCCTGGTGGGCTGGAACCAGAACAGCGAGCTCAATAACGTCAAGGCCACAGGCAAGGTCAGCGATTCGACCGGTGCCAACGTCGGCGGGCTGGTGGGCAAGAACGACAACAGTCGGATTCACACGGCTGAAGTGACAGGTGATGTGGTCGGCGGAGCCAGCGGCAACATCGGTGGCCTGATCGGGCACAACTTTGGTGGCAACACCGAATATGTCGTGGCCCGTGGCAAGGTCAGCGGCGGCAACCTCAGCTACGTCGGCGGCCTGGTGGGCTACAACGACGGTGACCTGAGTTCGGCCGAGGCCAGCGGTGACGTCAGCGGCGGCGCCAACAGCTTTGTCGGCGGGCTGGTGGGGACCAACGGCGACTTTGTCGATCACCGGATCAACAGTGCCTCGGCCAAAGGCAATGTGGTGGGCGGTAGCCAGAGTTCGGTGGGTGGCCTGGTCGGCCAGAACAATTCGTTCATCACCAACTCCCTGGCCAATGGTCAGGTGAGCGGCGGCACCTATGCCCGCCTGGGTGGCCTGGTCGGCTTGAACATGGGCGATCTGCGCAACTCCGTGGCCTACGGCAACGTCAAGTTCGTGTCGAACTACGCCCAGACCTACGGCGGCCTGGTCGGGGTCAACTACGGCGACATGCGCTACAACACGGCGCTGGGCCTGGCGACTCAGGTACCCGCGGTCGGCCTGAACCAGGGCGACATTCGCAACTGATGATCCACAACCACTGATCCGAGGAATGGCAGTTGCCCCCGGTGCGCCTGGCGCACCGGGTTCCGGCTGCTGGCGGGTACCTGCTTGTCTCGTTCCTTGATGATCTTTTTTAAGGGTGGCCGCGAGCAGCCGGCCACTGTTGGGTAATCCATCTCGTTTGTGCAGAACGCTGCCCTTGTCATGGGCGGTATCACCAAGGCGCAGACAGGGAGAAAGACAGATGATTCGCCAATGGCTGAGGCTTGTAGCCGATTGCAGACCGCTGCCCCTGTGGGTTCATGGCGTCATGCTCGCAGGGGTGCTTTGCGGCTGGGGCGGCGCAGAGGCGCAAGCGGCCTCGTTGAACGGTTATGCCAGGGACTGCAACCTCAGCAGCAAGGCCGGTTCTCCCTGGAGGCTGGTCAACCCGTTGAACACCAATACCCCGGTGGGAACCGTGTTGTGGGAGCGTACGGTGACCTTGCATACCAGTTTCAACCTGGCGATCTCCGGGAAACCGCGGGAGCTGGTGACCGCCGGACATTGGAGCCCCGGTACGCCGCAGACCGATGACGCCGCGCCTACCGATGTCGCCGGCATTGGCCTGCGACTGGACGTAGTTCCGCAAGGGCGGGAGAGAATACGGGTGACCCAGGTCACTTCTCCCATTGTCCTGGAAAAAAATGATGACCTGATCTACGAGAGCGGTTTACCCGCTCAGACCATGGTCACCCAGATTATTCAATCGCTGATCCTGACCGTACCGCCGGATCAGTTGCCCACGGGCACTCTCAAAGTGACCCAGGTAACAGGCTCGTCCTACCTGCAGTTGTATGCGTACGACCTGGAAAAAAACGAATCAACCCTGGGATCCCAATTGGGCAAGCTCAGCCCGCCGCTGACCTACAGCTGCCGCAAGAGCCTGGTCATGGGCGGCCTGGACTTCAACATGGACATCGAGCTGCCCAAGACCTGTGTGGTGGAAGCCTACAAGGAGATCGGCGTGCGCCTGGGGCGCTTCTCCCTGGCGGACTTTCCCCAGGTCAATGCCACCTCGCCCGAGGTTCCCTTCAGCATCGGGTTGAGCCGCTGTTCGATGCAGGCCCGGCCTCGCATCAGCTTTATCGACAAGTCAGGGGGCTCTGCGGTCAAGGGCGTGCTGGGCCTGATCGATTCCACCACCCGCGGGTTCGGCATTGTCATGACCAATGGGCTGACCTCGGAGCGCATCGAGTACAGCGGCCAGAGCTACGAGATGCAGCGCATCGGCGATGGCGCAAGCATTCCCCTGCGAGCCAGCTACATCCGCATCGGCAATGACCAGGAGGTTCACGCCGGAGGGGCTGCCAACGGGGCTGCAGAGTTCACTTTTACCTTCCCATGATCGCGACCGCTCATTGAGCCGGGCCGTCCGTGGGCAAGTTCTACCCAACACCGTCGTCCAGTTTGAAGGCCTAGCGCGCACTTCAGCGGCAGTGCCGTGCTGCAAAGGTTTGCAGTACGTAGATAAATCGATATGGAGTTTTCATGAACAAGATCTATGCATTGGTATGGAACCAGGCCCAGGGCTGCTGGAACGTCACTCACGAAGGCGCCCGGCGTCGGCGTGCCGGCTCCGGCAAGGGCCTGGTGGTGGCAGTTGCCAGTCTGTTGGCATTGACCGGGTTGCCTTCGGCGTTTGCCTTGCCCACGGGAGGGGAGGTGGTGTCCGGCAGTGCCGATTTCCATACCCAGGGCCAGCACATGTCCATCAATCAGCAGACGGACAAGCTGGTCACTCAGTGGAAGGATTTCAACGTGCAGAACGGTCAGTCGGTGACCTTCAACCAGCCCACCAGCACTTCGATCGCCCTGAACCGGGTCGTGGGTGTCAATGGCAGCCAGATTCACGGGCAGATCAATGCCAATGGCCGGGTGTTCCTGATCAACCCCAACGGCGTGGTGTTCGGCCAGGGCGCTCAGGTGAATGTCGGTGGTCTGGTGGCTTCGACCCGGGATATCAGCGATGCCGATTTCAAGGCCGGCAACTACAAGTTCGCCGGCACCTCGGCAGCCGAGGTGGTCAACCAGGGCTCCATCACTGCCGCTGACGGCGGTGGCGTGGCGCTGCTCGGGGCCAGGGTGACCAACCAGGGCACCATCAAGGCGCAGAACGGCCGTGTGGCGTTGGCCGCAGGCGATGGCTTCACCGTCAGCTTCGATGACAACCAACTGCTGGACCTGCATGTCGACAGCGCAGCGCTCGACGCGCTGGTGCACAACACCGGCACCGGCCTGCTCAAGGCCGATGGCGGGCAGGTGCTGATGACCGCCAAGAGCGCGGGCTCCGTGCTGCAGACGGTGGTCAACAACCAGGGCACCGTCGAAGCCAACACCCTGTCGCAGAAGGCCGGGCGCATTACCCTGGATGGCGGCGACGTGGGCGTGGTCAGCGTTGATGGCTCGCTGCGCGCCAGTGCGCTGGACGGCAAGGGCGATGGCGGGGTGATCGAGACCCGGGGCGCCAACACTCGGGTGCAACTGACGACCAAGGTCGACACCCAGGCCAGGGATGGCCAGACGGGCACCTGGAAGATCGCCAGCAACGAAGTCAAGGTGGGCTCCTTCCTCACCGCCAAGAGCAACACTGCCCATGCCGACACCTTGTCGCGCAACCTGGCAACCACTCATATCGAACTGGCCAGTGGCAAGGGCGACGTGGCGGTGGAAAACGGGCTCTTCTGGTTCAGTGGCAACCAGTTGACCCTCTCTTCGGCCAAGGACATCCGCCTGGATGACAGCCTGTTTGCCGGTGGCGCCAATGCCCGGGTGGAACTCAACGCCCAGGGGGACATCAAGCTCAATCGTCAGCTGACGCTGAGCGGCAGCAACAGCAGCCTCGGGCTGAACCATGGCGGCAACTTTGCGCTGGGCCAGAATGGCGGCGTCACCCTGTCCGGCAACGGCGCCCGCTTCGATGCCAACGGCGAAGCTTACAGCGTGATTCAAAACGCCACGCAGTTGCAGGCGATCGACCAGGATCTGGCGGGCCGCTACGTGCTGGGCAACTCCATCGACAGCAGTGCACGCCTGACCTCCATCGGTGGGCAGCAAACCTTCAGCGGCGTCTTCGAGGGCCTGGGTAACACCCTCAGCGGTTTGACGGTCAACAGCAACGGCACCGACGGCGGGCTGTTCGCCAGTTCGTCCGGCAGCATCGGCAACCTCAAGCTGGCCTCGATGACCATCAACGGCGCCACGTCCACCACCGGTAGCAGTGCCGTCGGTGGCCTGGTGGGGCGCAACAGCGGGAAAATCGCCAACGTCAGTGCCAGCAAACTGCGGGTGAATGCCAAGGGCCGGCAGGACAACCTGGTCGGCGGCCTGGTGGGCAGCAACGCCGGTGGCTCCATCGATACTGCCTCAGTCACCGGTGTGGTGCTTGGCAACACCTTAACTTCGGCAGCCGGTGGCCTGGTGGGCCTGAACACGGGCTCAGTGATCCAGAGCAGCGCCGGTGTCGATGTCAGGGGCACCATGAACAGCCATGCTCTGGTGGGTATAGGCGGGTTGGTGGGTATCAACCAGAGCGGCTCGATCACTGACTCTTCAAGTTCGGGAGAGATTGGGTTGGGTGGCAGTCGTGACTACGCCTACCGGAACCTGGGTGGCCTGGTGGGTATCAACCAGGACGGCACCATAGTGGGCTCCCACGCCTCGGGCATGGTATTTGGGGGCGCTGGCAACAACGTGGGGGGGTTGGTTGGTTTCAACAACTCCAGCCGGATCACTGACTCGTCAGCCAGCGGATTGGTGATTGGTCTAGTGCTGAACACCTCTGGGGGGCTGGTGGGGCTCAATCAGAACAGCGTTCTGCACAACGTCAAGGCCAGCGGTGAGAACTATGGACAAAAGAGCTTTAACGTCGGCGGCCTGGTCGGCAAGAACGTGGACAGTGAAATCAGCGGTGCCGAAGCCTCGGGCATGTTAGCTGCCGTGGATTCCACCCATGTTGGCGGACTCATTGGGCACAACACTGGCGGTATTACCCAATACGCCGAGGCACAAGGCGATGTATACGGCGGCTCCAACAGCCATGTTGGCGGTCTGGTCGGCTACAACGCGGGTGATCTGCGCTCGGTCTCGGCCAGCGGAAGCGTCCGGGGCGAGTGTAACAGTGCTGTCGGCGGTCTGGTGGGTACTCATGCCAGTGGTCTCATCGATACTGCATCGGCCAAAGGGAGCGTCTATGGCGGCGTGCGTAGCAAGGTGGGTGGCCTGGTTGGAGAAAACCAATCCCGGGTCGTCAACTCCATCACCAGCAGCCACGTAAGTGGTGGTAGCTATGCGGTCCTTGGTGGTTTGGCGGGGGTCGACGGGGGAGAAATACGTCTGTCTTCCTCCTACGGCAACATCAAGAGCGTGGCGGGCAACTGATTAGGAGTCCCCGCTAGTACCGAGTATGTGCAGGTTCCAGGAGCGTCAGACCCATCCCCGACTTCCCTGGCATCTGCAGCTTCAACGCTGTTATCGACCAACAGGCCCCGCCCTGTTCAAGGAATAACGCCGCTTTCTCTGTACGAGAAAGCGGCGTGGCGTTCTTTATCCTGTTCTCTTTTCTGGCGGCTGGCGGCAGTCAGCCGTTGCTGCTGACGGCTGATACGAGAGCTTGCAGACTGCGGATACACCTTGCCAACACAGTGTGTACCCGTAACTTCTGCATCGACAGAAGGTCGTGCGTCAGGACGCCGTCGGTTTTCCGGAGCTCAGGGGGGCTCCCTGTCTTGACGCTTTTGATGAAAAAAACCTGCATCCATCGCGGATCAGGGTTTTTTTATGGCCTGCCTCAGACGCCCAGGCTTTCCAGGTCCCGCGCCAGCATCACCAGTTGGTGGGCCAGGGAGCTTTCGAGTTTTTCGCTGGACAGCTGGAAGCTCGGGGCGCCGCAGGTCAGGGCCATGATGCTGCCGTCGGCCAGGCGCAGTGGCACGCCGGCACCGTTGACGTTGCGGTCCCACTCGCCCAGTGACAGGCAGAAGCCGAACTCTTCGTATTCACGGAAGGAGTCTTCCAGGGATTTTTCCAGGGCAGGCCATTCATCCCCGAGTTTTTTCGCCACTTCCCCCAACAGGTGGTCACGCTCGATTTTCGGCGTGGCGGCCAGGTAGGCGCGCCCGGCGGCGCTGGTGGCCAGGGGCAGGCGCAGCCCAGGCTCCATGCGCAGGCTGGCGACTTCCGGCGGGCGGCTGCTGTCGACGTGGATCATCGACAGGCGATCGCGGCAAGTCAGGCTGACGGTGGTGTTGGTGCGGCGCGAGAACTCGTCCATGAACGGCTTGCCCAGCTGGCGCACCCGCAGGCTGGCGGAGTAGGCGTAGCCCAGGGCCAGTACCGCTGAATCCAGCTGGTACTTCTCCAGGTCCTGGTTGTACTTGAGGTAGCCCAGCTGCGTCAGGGTGTAGGTCAGGCGCGACACCGTGGGCTTGGGCAGGCCGGTGATGCGCGCGATGTCCTGGTTGCCGCGTACCGCGTGACCGTGGGTAAAGGCCCGCAGGACCTCCAGGCCTCGGGCCAGGGCTTCGACGAACTTACGGTCTTTGGGCGCTTGTTCCGGGGAGTCGTTCGGGTCTTGCATGGGGTCTTCCGGTAGGGGCTGGTGCCGGGCGCAATGCCGGTTGACCACGCAGCGGATTCGTGGAAACAAAGGAAAAATGTTATCCCGGAACCGCCGCAATTGAAATCTGCGATTCCCTGACGAAACCCGATTCCGTTCCTGACGCCATCACCGGCCAATCAAGGGCACGCCATAACCTCAGTGGCTGCCGCGCGCAGGCGGCCGCGCTTGAACACCCCTTCGGCGCTGGCCAGCAGGCGGTCCTGGGCATCCAGCAGGTCGCAGCTGGCCATGAAGATCTTGGCCCCGCCGCCGCGCAGGCGGGCCACGGCCCGGACCTCGGTGGCCGGTGGGATCGCGGCCATGTAGTTGATGTTCAGGGACAGGGTCAGGGCCAGCCGCCACTGGGCGGGGTCGGCATGCCAGGTGCCGCTCATGCCCATGGCGGTGTCGGCCAGGGAGGCGATGACACCGCCGTGCAGATTGCCGGCCTGGTTGAGGTGATGAGGTTGGACGGTGACCGCGATGACGGTTTGCGCCTGCTGGTATTCCCGCAGGTTCAACCCGAGATGGGCCGCGAATCCGCTGAACAGGCCTTGCAGCATCGAAACTTCGGGTACGGCACTCATGGGCGATGGCTCTTGGGTCAGTCCCGGTCGGGTTTCCTGGAGGGCAGGTGTTCCCCGTGGCCAGGCAGCAGTGATTGTTCTGATTGTGTTTCGCAGGGCAGATAGTTCGTTGAAATGCAGGATGTCAGCGAATATTCTACTGGTCAATATGGAATGTTATTTCGCACAGCGGAATATAAGTGGTTGAAAATCACGCCTCGCATGGGGCAGGATCGATCCGGGGCGGTGGCCCATCAACGTGCGGCCTGGCTGGCCAGCCGGCACCGGATGACGCTGTCCATGGCTGTTCCCTCGATCATTCCCGGGCTTGAAGGAGTCTTCCATGTCCACCGCTCGTACCCAGCGCCCCCATCACCGTGTCTGGCCCAAGCGCCTGCCCCTGGCCTTGTCGGTGCCGGCCACCTCGCTCTGGTTCAACCTGGAGGTGGCGGCCCGGCGTTACCCGGACAAGGTCGCCTACCGGTTTTTCGGCCACACGCTGAGCTTTGCCCAGTTGCAGGCCGAGGCCCTGGCGCTGGCCGGCTGGTTGCAGGGCGAAGGGGTCGAGCCCGGTGACCGGGTGGCGCTGTACCTGCAGAACTGCCCGCAATTCATCATCGCCTGCTACGCCATCCTGCGGGCCAATGCGGTGCTGGTGCCGATCAACCCGATGAACAAGGTGCAAGAGCTGAGCTACCAGCTCGGCGATGCCCAGGCGCGGGTACTGATCTGCGCCGCGGACCTGGCGCCCATCGCCCAGGCGGCGAATGCCAGCCTCGAACCCGAGCAGCGACTGCACCGGGTCTTGGTGACCCGCTACAGCGATGCCATGCCGGCATCGGCGGACATGCACCCGGCGGAGGTCGCCAGCGCCGAGATCGATGCCTGGCTGCGCAGCGAGCCAGCGCTGCCCGAAGGCTACCAGCGCTGGAACCAGGCCCTGGCCCAGGCACGTTGCCCCGGCCCGCACACTGCCCAGGCCGATGACCTGGCGCTGCTGCAATACACCTCGGGCACCACCGGCCATCCCAAGGGCTGCATGCACACCCATCGCAGCCTGATGAGCAACGCGGTCAGCGGTAGCTGGACCCAATCCACCGTGGAGTCGGTGGGCCTTGGGGTCGTGCCGTTCTTCCACATCACCGGCCTGGTGTGCTTTGTCCTGCGGGCGGTGTTCGACGCCACCAGTACGGTGATCATGCCGCGCTGGGATCGGGAACTGGCCGGGCGGCTGATCTCGCGGTACCGGGTGACCCACTGGACCTGCATCCCGACCATGGTCATCGACCTGTTCGCCAGCCCCCATTACCAGGACTTCGAACTGTCGAGCCTGGTGCATATCAACGGTGGCGGGGCGGCGATGCCCGAGGCGGTGGCGCAGCGCCTGCGCCAGGAGTTCGGCCTGACTTTTCTCGAAGGCTACGGCCTCACCGAAACCGCCGCCGCCAGCCATGGCAACCCCCCTGAGCGGGCCAAGCTGCAATGCCTGGGCATGCCGTTCTTTGGCGTCGATTCACGGGTCGTGGACCCGCGCACCCTGGAGGAACTTGCACCCGGCGAGGTGGGGGAAATCATCACCTTTGGCCCGATGCTGTTCAAAGGCTACTGGCGCAACCCTGAAGCTACCGAGGCGGCGTTCGTCGAGTTCGAGGGCAAGCGTTTCCTGCGTACCGGCGATCTGGGGCACATGGATGAGGAGGGCTATTTCTTTCTCACCGACCGCCTCAAGCGAATGATCAACAGCAGCGGCTTCAAGGTCTGGCCGGCGGAAGTGGAGGCGCTGCTGTTCAAGCACCCGGCGGTGCACGAAGCCTGTGTCATCGCCACCCGGGACGCCTACCGCGGGGAAAGCGTCAAGGCCCTGGTGGTGCTGCGCAGCGAGGCCCGGGGCCACACCGCCAGCGAAGAGATCATCGCCTGGGCGCGCGAGCACATGGCCGCCTACAAGGTGCCGCGGGTGCTGGAGTTCGTCGACAGCCTGCCCAAGTCCGGCTCCGGCAAGGTGATGTGGCGCGTGCTCCAGGATCGCGAGGCGACCCATAGCTGAAGAGTGATTTCCCAGGCGGGCCAACCCGCGACTGCGTCGGAGACGACAATGACTACAACAACAATAACGGTCCAGGATCCCCACGCCTCACCCGAGCATGCCCGGCAGCTCGACACGCTGTACGCCAGGATCCGCTGGCGCCTGCTGCCGCTGTTGATGCTGTGCTACATGGTGGCCTTTCTGGACCGGGTGAACATCGGCTACGCCCAGTTGCAGATGAAGCAGACCCTGCCGTTCGGCGATGCGGTGTATGGCCTGGGGGCGGGGATCTTCTTCATCGGCTACTTCATCTTCGAAGTGCCCAGCAACCTGATGCTCAAGCGCAGCGGCGTGCGCAAGACCCTGTTGCGGATCATGTTCTGCTGGGGCCTGGTGGCCGCGGCGATGATGTTCGTCAGCACCCCGATGCAGTTCTACGTTCTGCGTTTTCTTTTGGGGGCCTTCGAGGCCGGGTTCTTCCCCGGGGTGATCCTGTATTTCACCTACTGGTTCCCGGCGCCGCGCCGGGGGCAGGTGATCGCCATCTTCATGACCGCCGCCGCGGTCGCCGGGCTGATTGCCGGGCCGGTCTCGGGCAGCATCCTCAAGTACCTGGATGGCACGGTCGGCCTGCACGGCTGGCAATGGATGTTCATGATCCAGGGGCTGCCGGCCAGTGTCCTGGGGGTGGTGGCTTTTTTCTATCTGCAGGACAGCCCGGCCCGGGCCCGCTGGCTCAGCCCCGGGGAACAGCGCCTGCTGGACGCCGACATGGCCCGGGATCTGGCGAACGCCCGGGACAAATCCCAGGACAGCCTGGCGCAGATGTTTCGCGACCCCAGGATCTACCTGCTGTCCACGGCCTATTTCATGTTCCTGGGCGCCACCTACATGCTGGTGTTCTGGATGCCGAGCCTGATCCAGGGCTGGGGCAGCAAGGACCTGTTGCAGGTCGGGCTGATCACCGCGATCCCCAATATCGTCGGGATCGTCGGCATGGTGCTGATCGGGCAGCACTCCGACAAGCACCGGGAGCGGCGCTGGCACTTCGTCGGCTGCATGGCCATCGCGGTGTTCGGCCTGGCGGTCACCACCTTGCTCAACGGCCACCTGCTGCTGTCGGTTACGGCCCTGGGTTTTGCGTACGTGGGGATCAAGGCCGGCACGCCGATCTTCTTCGCCCTGGTCAGCGAGTACCTGTCGGTGGCGGCCACCGCCGGGGGCATTGCCTTCATCAGCAGCCTGGGCAACCTCGGCCCGGCGGTCACACCCTGGCTCAACGGGGTGATCAACAGCCATACCGGCGGCCATGTGTCGAGCATGTACCTGGGGATTGTCATGTACCTGCTGGCGGGCGGGCTGGTACTGGTGACCGCGCGCATCGCCCGGGTGCCCAAGGTCGCTGCGGTCGTCGCCGAATCATGAACTACCCATTGGATTGCCCAGGAGCCCGAACATGAGCCTGCCGAAGATTTTCACCCAGCATTTGCGCCTGCCAGTGGTGGCCGCGCCGCTGTTCATCATTTCCACTCCCGAGCTGGTGATCGCCCAGTGCAAGGCCGGGATCGTCGGTTCCTTTCCGGCGTTGAACGCACGGCCGGCCGAGCGCCTGGGGGAGTGGATCGAGCAGATCACCCAGGCCCTGGCCGAGCACGACCGGCTGCACCCGCAGCGGCCCGCCGCGCCGTTTGCGGTGAACCAGATCGTCCACCGCTCCAATGACCGGCTGGAGCAGGACATGGCGGTCTGCGTGCAGCACAAGGTGCCGATCATCATCACCTCCCTGGGCGCGCGCCCCGAGATCAACCAGGCGGTGCACAGCTACGGCGGCATCGTGCTGCACGACGTGATCAACAACCGTTTCGCGCGCAAGGCCATCGACAAGGGCGCCGACGGCCTGATTGCCGTGGCGGCCGGCGCCGGAGGGCATGCGGGCACCCAGTCGCCGTTTGCCCTGGTGCAGGAAATCCGCCAATGGTTCGATGGCCCGCTGCTGCTTTCCGGGGCCATTGCCTCGGGGCGTTCGATCCTCGCGGCCCAGGCCCTGGGGGCGGACCTGGCCTACATCGGCTCGGCCTTTATCGCCACCCAGGAGGCCAACGCGGTGACGGGCTACAAGCAGATGATCAGCCAGTCGGCGGCCGAGGATATCGTCTACACCAACCTGATCACCGGGGTGCACGGCAATTACCTGAAGGCCTCGCTGGTGGCTGCGGGGCTGGACCCCGATGACCTGCCCAGCAGCGATCCCTCGCAGATGAACTTCGGCGCAGACAGGCACAAGCCCAAGGCCTGGAAGGAGATTTGGGGCTGCGGCCAGGGGATTGGCGTGGTTGACGGCGTACCGAGCGCCGGAGACTTGGTGGCGCGCCTGGGCAGGGAGTATCAGCAGGCCTGCCAGGAGCTGCGCACCCGATTGCTGTAACGCGCAAGTGGGAAGGGGAGGCTGCCGGCAATGGCCGGCAGCGTCGTTTTCGCGATCTACCAGATCTTGTGGATGAGGCTCAGGGCGTGGCCGCGGTAGGCCAGGTTCTCCATGACCTCCAGGTAGCGGTTGTCGACCTCGGCCACGCCCTTGCCTGGCGCCGCGCTGATGCGGCGCCAGGCTTGGCTTGGGTTCAGCAGGGGGGATTGAGCGCAGCGTCGGGCAGCGCGCTGCGCACCGGGCAAGGAAGGCGGCGACACCTGCTGCCCTTGCGACAGGCCCAGGTGGCCGCCCGGGCCGCGATTCATGGGGCCTATTGCTTGCCGAGGGCGATGTAGCGTTGCAGGTGGTGATCCTCGTCCCCCAACTGATGGTCGATCATCACCAGCCGCTTGGCGTAATGGGCCAGGGGCAGCTCCCAGGTCATGCCGATGCCGCCGTGCAACTGGATGCATTCTTGCGCCACCAGGGTGCCGATGCGGCCGATGCTGACCTTGGCCGCTGACAGCGCGCGCTCGCGGTCCAGGCGATCGGCCTCCAGGGCCGAGGCGGCATTGATCACCGCCGAGCGCGCTTGTTCGATCTCCAGCAGCAGCACCGCCATGCGATGTTGCAGTGCCTGGAAACTGCCGATCGGGCGGCCGAACTGCTGGCGGGTGCGCAGGTAATCCAGGGTGGCCACTTTGGCCACTTCCATGGCGCCCAGGGCTTCGGCGCACAACGCCAGCACGCCGCGGCCAATGGCCCGCTCCAGG
The DNA here is from genome assembly GCF_900116505.1 of Pseudomonas sp. NFPP25. Taxonomy (NCBI): domain Bacteria; kingdom Pseudomonadati; phylum Pseudomonadota; class Gammaproteobacteria; order Pseudomonadales; family Pseudomonadaceae; genus Pseudomonas; species Pseudomonas sp. NFPP25. The sequence goes on from NZ_FPBG01000003.1 coordinate 816,267, forward strand.
GTGGCATGGCCCTGGTGCAAGGTGCCCAGCAGGGCAGAGCCCGGCACAAGCAGCTGGTTCAGGCGCACCTGCGCCACGGGGCCGCCATCGAGGGTGGCGCTGCTGCGGATCTCCAGGCCCGGGGTGTCCCTGGGCACCAGGAACAGCGAAATGCCCTGGCTGTCGTCAATGGCTCCGGCGGTGCGGGCCGACACCACCAGCAACCCGGCCTGCTCGCCGTGCAGCACCAGGCTCTTGGTGCCATCCAGGCACCAGCCCCCGGCCTGGGGTTCGGCGCGGCAGGCGACCCGGTTGAGTTCGTAGTGGCTGTCGGGTTCGTCATGGGCCAGGGCGGCGATCAGGCTGCCGTCGATGATCTGCGCCAGCTCGATCTTCTGCGTTTCGCTACCGGCGCTGGCGATGGCGTCCCCGGCCAGCACCGCGCTGCCCAGCAGCGGTTCCACCAGCAGCCCGCGGCCCACGGCCTCGAAGACCAGGGCCAGGTCGAAGCCACCGCCGCCGTAGCCACCGTCGGCTTCGCTGAACAGGGCGCCGATCACCCCCATCTCTGCCAGCTGCTGCCAGATCCCGGAGTTGAAACCCTGGCCTGACTGCAGGCTCTGCTGGCGTTTTTCCAGGTTGTAGTGCTGGGCGATAAAGCGGTTCAAGCTGTCGCCGAGCATGCGCCGTTCTGCGCTGTGTTCGAAATTCATGTGCGCCCCCTCAGAGCCCGAGAATCATTTTCGAAATGATGTTTTTCTGGATTTCATTGGAGCCGCCGAAGATCGACAGCTTGCGATTGTTGAAGTACTGCGCCGCCGCGCTACTGGCGAAGGCCGGGCCCAGATCCATCGCCCCGGTGTCGCCTGCGTCCTGCATGACCCGGGCGGCGGGGCCCATGGCCCGGCGCAGCAGAGCGGTGAGCTCCTGGCGGATTTCCGTGCCGCAGATCTTCAGCATCGAGCTTTCCGCGCCGGGCGCGCCGCCACCGGCCACCGCTGCGATCACCCGCAGGTTGGTGGTCTTCATGTTCTCAAGGTCGATCTCGACCCGGGCCAGGCGTGCAGCGAACTGCGGGTCTTCCAGCAGCGGCCGGCCATTGCGGGTGCGCTGTGCTGCCACGCGCTTGAGGCGTTGCAGCGCGGCCATGGACAAGCCGACCCCGGCAATGTTGGTGCGCTCGTAGGTCAACAGGTACTTGGCACAGGTCCAGCCCTTGTTTTCCTCGCCCACCAGGTTGGCCACCGGCACCCGCACGTCGGTGAAAAACACCTCGTTGATCTCGTGGTCGCCTTCCAGGGTGATGATCGGACGCACCTCGACCCCGGGGCTGGCCATGTCGATCAGCAGGAAGCTGATGCCTTCCTGGGGCTTGGCCTCGCGGTCGGTGCGCACCAGGCAGAAAATCATGTTGGCGTGCTGGCCCAGGGTGGTCCAGGTCTTCTGGCCGTTGACCACATAGTGATCGCCGTCGCGCACCGCCGTGGTCTTGACCGCCGCCAGGTCCGAGCCGGCACCGGGTTCCGAATAGCCCTGGCACCACCAGTGGCGGCCGTCGAGGATGCGCGGCAGCCAGTAGTCCTGCTGCTGTGGGGTGCCGTACTTGATCAGCACCGGGCCCAGCATGTTGACCCCGAACGGCACGATGCGCGGCGCGTTGGCCAGGCCGCATTCGAGTTCGAAGATGAATTTCTCCACGGCGCTCCAGCCCGGCCCGCCAAAGGCCTCGGGCCAGTGGTTGGCCAGCCAGCCGCGGGTGTTGAGGGTCGAATGCCAATGCTCCATGTCGGCCTTGGACAGGCGTTCGCCATTGGCCACCTTGTCACTCAGTTCGCTGGGCAAGTGTTCGGCGAGGAAGGCCTGCACCTGATTGCGGAAGGCTTCTTCTTGGGGGGTGAAACTCAGGTCCATGTCGGCGTCCTCAATAGATTTCGAACAGCGCGGCGGCGCCCATGCCGCCGGCAATGCACATGCTGACCACGGCGTACTTGACCCCGCGGCGCCGACCTTCGAGCAGCACATGGCCGGCCAGGCGCGCACCAGTCATGCCGAACGGGTGGCCGAGGGCGATGGCCCCGCCGTTGACGTTCAGGCATTCATCGGCGATGCCCAGCCGCTGCTGGCAATAGAGCGCCTGGGAGGCGAAGGCTTCGTTGAGTTCCCAGAGGCCGATGTCGTCCACCTTGAGGCCGTGCCGGGCCAGCAGCCGGGGTACGGCGAACACCGGGCCGATGCCCATTTCGTCGGGTTCGCAACCGGCCACCGCCATGCCACGGAACACGCCCAGCGGTTGCAGGTTGGCGCGGGCCGCTTCACGGGCCTCCATCAGTACGCAGGCCGAGGCGCCGTCGGACAGTTGCGAGGCGTTGCCGGCGCTGATGAAGCGCTGTGGGCCCAGCACCGGTTCCAGTTTGGCCAGGGCCTCGTAAGTGCTCCCCGGGCGGTTGCAGGTGTCGGCGTCCACCGTGACCTGGTGCTGGCTGACCTCGCCGCTCTGCTTGTCGGTCACGGCCATGGTGGTGGTGCAGGGAATGATTTCCTCGCGGTAGTGCCCGGCCCGTTGCGCCGCTTCGGTCTTGTGCTGGCTGCGCAGCGAGAAACGGTCCTGGGCCTCGCGGCTGATGCCGTAGCGCGCGGCGACGATGTCCGCGGTCTCGATCATCGGCAGGAACAGCTCCGGCTTGTGCTGCACAAGCCAGGGATCGAGGTCCGGGTCGTCGCTGCCGCGGCCGCGGATCTGCGAGATGCTTTCCACGCCACCGGCAATGATGGCGGGGGCGCCATCGACCACGATACGCCCGGCGGCCATGGCGATGGCCTGCAAGCCGGAGGCGCAGAAGCGGTTCACCGTGGTGCCGGCGATGCCGATGGGCAGGCCGGCGCGGACCACCGCCAGGCGCGCGACGTTGCGCCCGGTGGTGCCTTCGCCGTAGCCACAACCGAGGATGGCGTCCTCGATCAGCCCCGGGTCGATGCCGGCCCGTTCCACGGCGGCGCGTACCGCGAAAGCGGCGAGGGTCGGGCCGGGAGTGATGTTGAATTCGCCGCGGTGGGCCTTCGTCAGGGGCGTGCGTGCGGTGGATACGATGACGGCTTCGCGCATGGCGCGTGCTCCTTGAGTCAATGGCTGTGGTTGAGGCTGTCGAAGTTCTCGCCGCGCTCCACCAACTGCTCCAGCAGTGGCGAGGCTTTCCAGAACAGCGGGTCTTGTTCGGCGAATTCGCGGATGTCCGCCAGCACCTGGGGCAGGCCGTACTGGTCGGCGTACTTGAGCGGGCCACCGCGATAGCGCGGGAAGCCGTAGCCATGGATAAAGGTGATGTCCACATCCAGGGGGCGCAGGGCGATGCCTTCGTGCACCACGTTGGCGCCTTCGTTGATCATCGCCGCCATGTAGCGCCGCAGGATCTCCGGGTTGCCGAAGGGGCGGGGCGTGATGCCGGCCCGGGCCCGCTCGGCGTCGATGATGGCCAGGACTTCCGGGTCCTGGGTGGCGTTGCGCGGGCCCTGGGCATAGAGGTAGTAGCCACGGCCGGTCTTGTGTCCGAACCAGCCGCGCTCGCACAGGCGGTCGGCAATCTGCACGTAGCGCGCGTCGGGATTGCGGGTGGCGGCCTTGCGTTTGCGCGTCGCCCAGCCGATGTCGCCGCCGGCCAGGTCGGCCACCTGGAAGGGCCCCATGGGGAAGCCGAAGTCGCGCAGGGCCTGGTCGATCTGATAGGGCGAAGCGCCGTCCTCCATCATGTAGTCCGCCGCCTGGCGGTAGACCGCGAGGATCCGGTTGCCGATGAAACCATCGCAGACCCCGGCACGCACCGGCACCTTGCGCAGTTTCTTCGCCAGTTCGAAGGCCGTGGCCACCACGTCCGGTGCGACCTTGGCCGGGACCACGATCTCCAGCAGCTTCATGATGTTGGCGGGGGAGAAGAAGTGCAGCCCGATGACATCGGCAGGCCGCGAGACGCTGTCGGCGATGGCGTTGAGGTCCAGGTAGGAGGTGTTGCTGGCCAGTACCGCGCCAGGTTTGCACACCCGGTCCAGTTCCTTGAACACCGCCTGCTTGGCGGCCATGTCCTCGAACACCGCCTCGATCACCAGGTCGGCCCGGGCCAGGTCCTGGTAGTCCAGGCTGGCGCGGAAGCGGGCCAGGGTCGCGGCCTTGCCGGCGGCATCCAGGCGGCCTTTTTCGATCAGCCCGTCATAGACCTTCTCGACGTTGCCCCGGCCGCGGTCCAGGGCCTGCTGGTCGCGCTCGATCATGGTGACCTGCAGGCCGGCGTCGAGGGCCGAGACAGCGATGCCGGCGCCCATGGTGCCGCCGCCGACCACGGCCACCTGTTCGATGGGGCGAGGCTGGGCGATGCGGGTTTCCGGGGCCTTGAGCACTTCGCGCTCGGCGAAAAAGGCGTGTACCAGCCCGGCACGCTGCGGGCTGTCGAGGCATTCCTGGAACAGCCGGCGTTCTTCCTCCAGGCCTTGATCGAAGGGCCGGTCAAGGGCCGCCTCGACCGCACGAATGATGTTCTGCGGCGACAGCAGGCCCTTGGCCTTGTGCGTGAGCTGTTCGCGGGCGGCGTTGATCTGTTCGCGTTGCAGATGCTGATCGCCCAGGGCCCGGGCGTCCCGGGTGCGCCGCACGCCGGCATGGCTGTCCACCAGCTCGCGGGCATAGGCCAGGCCGGCAGCCAGGGCATCCTCACCCTCCGCCAGGCGGTCCACCACCCCCAGGTCGAGGGCCTCCCGGGCATTCAGGTGACGGCCGCTGAGCATCAGTTCCAGGGCCGCCCGGGCACCGATCAGGCGTGGCAGGCGCTGAGTGCCACCGGCCCCGGGCAGCAGGCCGAGCAGCACTTCCGGCAGGCCGAGGCGGGCGCTGCCCAGGGCCAGGCGGTAGTGGGCCGCCAGGGCCACTTCCAGGCCGCCTCCCAGTGCCACGCCCTGGATGGCCGCCACCACCGGTTTGGCGCTGTCCTCGATGCGCTTGACCACCGCTGGCAATGCCGGGGCCTGGGGCGCCTGGCCGAATTCGCGAATATCGGCGCCGCCACAGAAGTGGCGCCCGGCGCCGACCAGCAGGATGGCGGCCACCGTCGGATCGTCGGCGGCGCTGTCCATGGCGGCCAGCAGCCCGCGCCTGACCTCCACGCCAAGGGCGTTCACCGGCGGGTTGTCGAGGGTAAGGACCAGGATGTTGCCGTGCAGGGCGGATGCCACAGAGGGCTGGGCGGTGTCGCGACTCATTGCAGCAGTCTCCGGAGGAAAGGGCAGCGTGAGGCCGATGGTTGCCCAGGGGGCTCCGGGCGCTGAACGGAAATCAGGATTGGATTCCGCTGTTTGAATCGGCTGGTGAAAATAATCCTGTCATCAATAAATTAGTGGGTCAATACGGAATGATATTTCGCAGTGCGGAATAAAAAGATTCTTTTTACTTGATTTAAGCCCTTGATTGCTTCAGAGACGTGAGGATGAATATTTGACATATTTGATTTGTGATCACATATTGCTGCCCACAAGAATCACAACACAGGTGTCCCCCCCATGTCCGAAGGTCCTATCCCCCTGCCTACCTTGCGTCAGGTTTCTCGCGATACCTTGCAGGAACAGGTGTATCGACAGATTCGCGAAGCCTTGATGAGTGGCCGATTCCAGCCCGGCCAGAAACTGACCATTCGTGGCCTGGCCGAAGCCCTGGGTTCCAGCCCGATGCCGGTGCGCGAAGCCCTGCAGCGCTTGAGTGCGGAAAATGCCTTCGAGGTCACGGAAACCTCCCGCCTGCGGGTACGCATGATGACGGTGGAGCGCCTGCGGGAAATCCGTGATGCACGGGTGGCCCTGGAGGGGCTGCTGGCGGAAAAGGCCGTGCAGCATCTGCACAAGGCCGATATGCAGGAGATCGCCGATCTCTGCCGGCAGATGCAAAAGGCCGCCGACGAGGTGGATGTCTCCCGCTACCTGTGGACCAACTTCGCTTTCCACCGGCGCATCTATGCGGTGGCCCGGGCCGAACTGACCATGGCCGCCGTGGAGAACTTCTGGCTGCACATGGGCCCCTGCTTCGCCCTGGTGGCGCCGGACAAGGCCCACCTGCAACGTTCCATGGAAGCCCACAACCGAATCGTCGAGGCCCTGGTCGCCGGCGATGGCCCGGCGGCGCGAGCAGCGGTCACCGACGACATCATGCAGGCGGCGGATTCCCTGGGCCGCCTGCTGGCCAAGAGCGACGGTGCAGCACAGCGTAAAGGAGGCCGGGCATGAGCATCCTTCAGCGTTTGCAGCCTTATCCGGGCTTGCGGGTGATGATTTCCGGTGGCGCGGCGGGCATCGGTGAAGTGCTGGCCGCTGCCTACCTTGAAGCCGGCGCCCAGGTGCATGTGTGCGATGTCAGTGAAGCGGCCCTGGCGGCCTTTCGCGATCGCTACCCCGAGGCCCTGGCAACCCGTACCGATGTCGCCGACCCGGCACAGATCGAAGCCTTGTTCAAGCTTCAGGTGCAGCACTTCGGTGGCCTCGATGTGCTGGTCAACAACGCCGGCATTGCCGGGCCGACCGCGGGCATCGATGCCGTCAGCGATGCCGACTGGCAGCGCACCATCGATATCAACCTGACCGCGCAATACCGCTTCGCCCACCACGCGGTGCCCCTGCTCAAGGCCTCGGACAAGGCCCACCTGCTGCACATCGCCTCCGTGGCCGGGCGCCTGGGCTACGCCTGGCGCACGCCCTATGCCGCTACCAAATGGGCGATTGTCGGGTTGATGAAGTCTTTGGCGGCGGAGCTGGGTGCCAGCGATATCCGGGTCAACGCGCTGTTGCCGGGGATAGTCGAGGGGCCGCGGATGGAGGCGGTGATCCAGGCCCGGGCCGAACAGACCGGGGTACCGGTGGCGCAGATGCGCGAGCAGTACCTGGAGAAGATCTCCCTCAAGCGCATGGTCAGTGCCGAAGACGTGGCGGCCATGGCGCTGTTCCTCTGTTCGCCGGCGGCATGCAACGTCACCGGCCAGGCGATCAGCGTCGACGGCAACGTCGAATACCTCTAGCTCCCGCCGGCCGGCCGCGCCGGCGAGGACCGCCGGCGCTGAAACCTGTAGCGACACCCTGGGATTTTTTTCATCAAGAATAAAAGTCGGAGTACCGTCATGCCTGGAAAAACACCCGTCATCATCACTTGCGCCGTTACCGGTGCCATTCATACCCCGTCCATGTCACCCCACCTGCCGGTCACGGCCGGGGAGATCGCCGCCGAGGCCATCGCCGCCGCGGAGGCCGGGGCGGCCATCGTCCACCTGCACGCCCGGGACCCGGAGGACGGCCGGCCGAGCCAGGACCCCGAGCTGTTCCGGCGCTTCCTGCCGCAGATCAAGGCCGCCTGCGACGTGGTGATCAACCTCACCACCGGCGGCGCGCCGACCATGGGTGTCGAGGAGCGCCTGCAACCGGTGCTGGAGTTCAAGCCGGAACTGGCCTCGCTGAACATGGGCTCGATGAACTTCGGCCTGTACGAAATGCTCAACCGCTTCACCGAGTTCAAGCACGACTGGGAGCGGCCGTACCTGGAGGAAAGCGACGACCGGATTTTCCGCAATACCTTCCGCGATATCGCCCATATCCTCAGTGCCTGTGCCGAGAACCGCACGCGCTTCGAGATCGAGTGCTACGACATCGGCCACCTCTACACCGCTGCGCATTTCCTGGAGCGCGGCCTGCTCAAGGCGCCGCTGTTCATCCAGTCGGTGTTCGGCCTGCGGGGCGGCATCGGCGGCCACCCCGAGGACCTGGCACACATGCGCCGCACCGCTGACCGGCTGTTCGGCGATGCCTATCACTGGTCGATCCTCGGCGCCGGGCGCAACCAGATTCCCCTGGCGACCATGGGCCTGGCCATGGGCAGCCATGCCCGGGTCGGCCTGGAGGACTCGCTGTGGGACGGCCCCGGCAAGCTGGCGGCGAGCAACGCCGACCAGGTACGACGCATCCGCAGCGTCATCGAGGCCCTGGGCGGCCGGGTGGCGACGGCGGACGAAGCCCGCACCCTGCTCGGGCTCAAGGGGCGCGATCAGGTCGCGTTCTAAGCCCCGCAGGCCCGCTGCCGGCGCCTTCCGGGCGCTGGCGATCCCGCATAACAATTACAAAGGGATATGCCCATGAACACTGCAACCGCCGCGCCGCCCCGGGACCCGCAACAACTGACCCGGCTGATGTTCCTCAAGCTGATGCCGCTGCTGATCGCGGCCTATGTCCTGAGTTTTCTCGACCGCACCAATATCGCCCTGGCCAAGCATCAGCTGGATGTGGACCTGGGGATTTCCGCTGCGGCCTACGGGCTGGGGGCCGGATTGTTCTTCCTCACCTATGCGCTGTCCGAAGTGCCGAGCAACCTGATCATGCACAAGGTCGGCGCGCGCTTCTGGATCGCCCGGATCATGGTGACCTGGGGGCTGATCTCCGCCGCCATGGCTTTCGTCCAGGGCGAGACCTCCTTCTATGTGCTGCGCCTGCTGCTGGGGATCGCCGAGGCCGGGCTGTTTCCCGGGGTCATGCTGTACCTGACCTACTGGTTCGACCGCCAGCAGCGGGCCCGGGCCACCGGCTATTTCCTGCTGGGGGTGTGCCTGGCCAATATCATTGGCGGCCCGCTGGGCGCGGCGCTGATGAAGATGGACGGCCTTTTGGGCTGGCACGGCTGGCAGTGGATGTTCCTGCTCGAAGGCCTGCCGGCGGTGTTCTTCGCCTGGGTGGTATGGCGGCGCCTGCCGGACCGCCCGAGCCGTGCTCCCTGGCTGAGCGCCGAGGAAGCGGCGGCCATCGAACAGCGCCTGGCCCGGGAAGCCGACGAGGGCGCGGGGCAGGGCGGGCACTCGTTCCGGCAATGCTTCACGCCACAGATCCTGCTGGCGATCTTTGTCTACTTCTGCCATCAGATCACCATCTACACCGTGATCTTTTTCCTCCCCAGCATCATCGGCAAGTACGGCAACCTGAGCATCATGAGCGTTGGCCTTTTGACCTCGCTGCCCTGGATCGCCGCAGCCGTCGGGGCTATCGCCTTGCCCCGGCTGGCCAACAGCCCGCAACGCTCGCGGCGCCTGCTGGTCTGTGGCTTGCTGGTGATGGCGGCGGGGCTGTCGATCGCGGCGTTTTCCGGGCCGGTGTTCAGCCTGCTGGGGTTCTGCGTGGCGGCGCTGATGTTCTTCGTGGTGCAGTCGATCATCTTCCTGTACCCGGCTTCACGGCTCAAAGGCGCGGCGTTGGCGGGTGGCCTGGGCTTCGTCAATTCCTGCGGGCTGCTGGGCGGTTTTGTCGGCCCTTCGGTGATGGGCGCGATCGAGATGAGCACCGGCAATGCCATGAATGGCCTCAAGGTGATTGCCCTGGTGCTGCTGGTGGCGGCATTGGCGGCCCTGCGTTTGCGCCAGGGCCAGGAGGACCGCTGTGAGCAAAGGGCGAGTGGGCTGGCGAGAAACTCCGCCTGAGGTCTGCCCGGGGTTGGCGTCGCTTGGCAGATCTTGCCTGGACGCCAGCCCTCCGGCCTTTCTACACTGCTTCCCGTCTGGGGACCGGGGGCAACATCAATGAATCGCAATGAACTGCGCAAGGCCGATATCAACCTGATGGTGGTGTTCGAGGCGCTGATGCTCGAGCGCAATGTCACCCGGGTGGCGGAGAAGCTGTTCCTCGGCCAGCCCACCATCAGTTCCGCGCTCAACCGCCTGCGGGCGATGTTCAACGACCCGCTGTTCATTCGCGTCGGCCATCGCATGGAGCCCACGGCTCGTGCCGAGCAGATCATCCAGCACCTGTCGCCGGCCCTGGACGCGCTGTCCTCGGCCCTGAGCCTGACCCACGATTTCGATCCCGCCAGCAGCACCATGACCTTTCGCATCGGCCTGTCCGACGACGTCGAGTTCGGCCTGCTGCCCCCCCTGCTGCGGGCCCTGCGCCAGGAAGCGCCGCAAGTGGTGGTCGTGGTGCAGCACGTGGACTACTGGCGGATTCCCGACCTGCTGGCGTCCGGCGATATCACCGTGGGCATCAGCCAGACCCGCGGCCTGCCGGCCAACGCCAAGCGCAAGCTGCTGCGGCATATCCAGCCCAGCGTGCTGCGGGCCGATGCCAGCGATACACCGCTGACCCTCGATGAGTACTGCGCGCGGCCCCATGTGCTGGTGTCCCACACCGCCAATGTCGCCGGCTTCGCCGATGAGTGGCTGGCGGAGATCGGCCGCACCCGCCAGGTCGTGTTGTCGGTGCCCCAGTACAGCTCGCTGCCGGCCCTGCTCGCCGGCACCAAGCTGATTGCCAGCCTGCCCGACTATGCCGCCGCCGCCATGGCCGCCTCGGGGCAGCTGTGCTGCGAGCCGTTTCCGTTCAAGACCCCGACCCTGGACCTGTCCATGGTCTGGCTCAGCCATGTGGACACCGACCCCGCCGAACGCTGGCTGCGCTCGCGGCTGGAAGCCTTCATGAGCGAGCGGGCGCCCCTCGCGAGCTAATCGTGCCTTGCAGCCGCTGCCGCAGGCTGCGATGGACCGCGCAGCGGGACCCAAACCTGCCCATGCGGTATGCCTGGCGGATCGGGTGGGGGCCTTGCCAGTCCTGCGGACCGGGTCGCAGCCTGCGGCAGCGGCTACAGCGGCGCAGTGAACGGAGGCCGCCAGCTTGGCATAGGCACAGGCGGCTGCTTTGCTGTGTGGATCGTCTGTTGAAACATTGATCGGTGGAGTGTGCCCATGAGTCGTTCCCGTTCCCTGTTGCGTGGGCGTGGCAGCCACGACAGCGGCAAGGTTGGCATGGTCGAGCTGTTCTTCGACCTGGTGTTCGTGTTTGCCGTGACCCAACTGTCCCACTCCCTGCTGGCTCATCTGTCCCTGGGCGGAGCGCTGCAGGTGGCGTTGCTGATGGTGGCGGTGTGGTGGGTGTGGATCTTCACCTCGTGGATCACCAACTGGCTGGACCCGGAAGCCCTGCCGATCCGTCTCGGCCTGTTCGTGCTGATGGTGGCCGGGTTGCTGCTGTCGTCGTCGATTCCCCAGGCCTTCGGCGAGCGTGGGCTGCTGTTCGCCGGCGCCTATGTGTTCATGCAGGTGGGGCGTACCGCCTATTCACTGTGGGCAGTGCGCGGCGAGCCGCTGAACATGACCCGCAACTTCCAGCGGATCCTCTTGTGGCTGATGTTCTCGGGCGTTTTCTGGATCACCGGTGGCCTGCTCGAAGGCCCGCAGCGCCTGGCGTGCTGGGGGCTGGCCCTGGCCATCGAGGTGCTGTCGCCGTCGCTGTATTTCTGGGTGCCGGGGCTCGGCCGCTCGACCCTGGAAGACTGGAATGTCGAAGGCAACCACATGGCCGAGCGCTGCGCTCTGTTCGTGATCATCGCCCTGGGTGAATCCCTGCTGGTCACCGGCGCCACCTTCGCCGAGCTGGCCACCAGTGCCGAAGGGGTACTGGCTTTCGTGGTGGCGGTGCTGGGCAGCATTGCCATGTGGTGGGTGTATTTCGACAGCGGCGCCGAGCGTGCCCACCACCGCATCGCCCACTCCAGCGACCCGGGGCGCCAGGCGCGTATTGCCTACACCTACCTGCATGTGCTGATCGTCGCCGGGATCATCGTCAGTGCGGTGGCCGACGAACTGGTGCTGGTGCACCCGCAGCATGCCAGCCAGGCCGCGGTGCTGGTGATCGTCGGCGGCCCCTGGCTGTTCCTGCTCGGTTGCGCGCTGTTCAAGTGGGTGATGAACGAGCGGCCGTTGCCGCCGCTGTCGCACCTGGCCGGGCTCGCGGCCTTGCTGCTGTTGTTGCCTGCGGCCTGGAACCAGTGGTTTTCCGCCCTGGCGCTGGGCAGCCTGACCACCCTGGTGATGCTGCTGGTGGCGGCCTGGGAAACCCTGGCCCTGCGGGAAAGGGCGGCGTCCAGGCAATGAGGCTAACGGCTACTGCGGCGGCGTGGGGCGGGTTGTGTAGTATGGAGCGCCTTTTTACCCCTGACTGACCGGGAGCTTTGCCATGCCGCACCTGCATATGGAATACACCGCCAACCTGCCGCAACTGGACGTCGACAAGGCGCTGCTGCGACTCAATCATGGGCTGGTGGCGTCCGGGCAGTTCTCCGACGAGTTCGACATCAAGAGCCGCGCAGTCAAGGTCGAAGCGTTCCGGGTCGGCACCGGGATTGGCGAGCGCGGCTTTGTCCACGTCAAGCTGGCCTTGCTCAGCGGCCGTTCGCCAGAGGTCAAGAAGCAGTTGTCCGAGAGCCTGCTGGCGGTGTTGCAGGATCTGGCGCCATGGCCGGCGGATGTCCAGGTGCAACTGTGCGTGGAGATCGTCGATATCGACCGCGCGTCCTACAGCAAGGCCGCCGTCGGCCGCTGAGGATCAGGCCAGCCCCTGCTCGGCGCAGACCTTGACTATCTGTTCACGGAACCAGGTCTGCGCGCTGTCCTGATCGGTGTGCTGGCTCCACTGCATGTCCAGGCTGAATCCCGGCAGGCCGCTGGGGGCCTCGCAATGGTTGAACACTGCCTCGTTGGCCAGCAGTGCCTGGATGCGCCGGGGCAGGGTGAGGAGGAAGTCGGTGCCGGTGATCATCTTCAGCGCTGCGCTGTAGCTGTTGGAGCGGGCGACGATCTGCCGCTTGTGGGCCTGGCGCGCCAGCCAGCCGTCCACCATGTTGCTGTCCGACGTCCAGGGCGTGGGAAACACGTGCCGCCGCTCGATGAACGACTGCAGGCTGAAGCGCGGTTCCCTGGGCGGGGTCGCACGCTTGTCGAAGACACACACCAGGTCGTCCTCCAGCAGCATCTGCGACTTGAAGTCGGCGTGGCGGCGATGGAAGTCGGGCCCGAAACAGATCACCAGGTCGACGCTGCCATCGCGCAGGTCCTCGGCGGGAATATCACTTTCCAGCTTCTGCACGTTGACTGTCACCGGCAGGTCGGCGTAGTCGAAGCCCTTGAGCAGGCGCGGCAGGATCAACAGCTCGAAGTATTCCGGGGCACAGAGGTTGAAGGTCACGGCCTGGCGGGTCGGGTCGAAGGCCGGCACACCGCTGTGGCACAGGTTGATGCTCTCCAGGATCCTCAGCACGTGGTTGTACATGCTGGTGGCCTTGTAGGTCGGGCGCATGCCGGTGCGGGTGTTGATGAACAGTTCGTCCTCGAAGCCGTTGCGCAGTTTCTTCAGGCAGTAGCTGACGGTCGACTGGCTGACGCAGAGGGTTTCCGAAACCCCGGTGACACTGCTTTGCTCGTACACCGCGATAAAGACCATGAGGTCCTGCATGTCGAGTTTTCTGAGCACATTGCTGATGAGCATCCGTTCCATCCCGCTGAGCACCTGGCGCCGGTGGCGCGCAAACCGGATCGATGCTAGCGGAACGATCGTCCTAATTAAATGCCCGGGGCGGGGATTCGCGGACAGCATCGGGACATAAATGTCCGATAACACGACCTGCGCAGTTTCGCGCACTGCAATGGTGCTTGTCCCGGGTAAATTTCAGGCCGCCGCGGCTGTCGGGCGGCTGCCGCGCACCAGGCCGAGCATGCCCAGGGCCACCAGCAGGGCACCGAGCATTTCTGTCAACTGTGGCCCCTGGCCCAGCCACAACCAGTGGAACAGCGTGAGGAACAGGGTGCTCAGGTAGATGTAGGAAATCACCGTGGACGGGGCGATGACGCCGATGGCCCGATGCAGCAGCCAGAAGGTTGCCAGGGTGGCGAACAGCGCCAGGTACAGCAGCCACAGCAGGTCGTTGCCGCGCAGTAGCGCGGCACTGCGCCAGCCGCCACTGGCCAGGCTGGCGACAAACAGGAACAGCGATCCGAACAGCATGTTCCAGAAGGTCATGGCCGCCGGGCTGCGCCCTTGCAGGCTGCCGGCCTTGAAGCGCTGGCTCAGCGGCGAGTAGGCGGCCATGGCCAGGCAGCCCAGGGCGTAGATACCCATGGCGTACAGCGACGGCAATTGCCCTGGCGCGCCGCCCTTGAGGATCAGCAGCAGCGCCCCGGCCCCCGCCACCAGCATCGGCAGCAGGCGGCGCCGCTGGCCGCTGCCAGGCAGCAGCCAGGCTTCGAACACCAGGGTCAGGAGCGGCACCAGGGTGAACAGGGTCCCGGTGTTGACCGCCGAGGTATAGCGCAGGGCTTCGAACAGCGAACCGAAATACAGCGCCAGCAGCAGGCCCAGCAGCCCATGGGCGCGCAAGCCGGCCAGGGTCATGGGCGCCGAACCCTTGAGCCACAACAGAGGCACGAACATCAGCGCCGAGAACAACAGGCGCAGGGCGGTCAGCAGCACCGGGTCGATGGCCTGGCTGACCTCGGCGGCGGCAAAGAATGAAGCGGCAATCAGCACCGCCCACAGCAGCATGCCGAGGTTGGCCTGGGTGAAGTTCACTGGGTTCATGATGGCCTCTCCCGGCTCAGCGGATGTGCTGGCGGTAATGCTTCGGATCGAAGCGCAGCACCATGAGGATCATCACCAGCATCACCGCGGCCAGTGACCACCAGGCCCATTCGAAGCTGCCCAGCTGGTCGCGGATCATGCCCGCCAGCAACGGCGACATCCCGGCAATCAGGTAGCCGATGCCCTGCACGAAAGCGGTCAGGCCACCGGCGCGGCGCGGGTCGCTGAGGTGGTCCAGGGAGACGATCAGGCTCATGGGAAACAGCCCGCCGATTCCCAGGCCCAGCAGGCACGGCCACAGCAGGCTGAGGTGTTTGGGGCTGAGGATCAGGCCGCAGAAGCCGGCGATGATCAGTACCAGCAGGGCCACCAGCACCAGGCGCCGGTCCTGGCTGCGGTTGGCGATGGCCGGGGTGACCAGCCCGGAAATCACTTCCATGGCGGTGAGAAAGCCCAGTAACAGGCCCGCGTTCTGCTCGCTCCAGCCGTTCTCCACGTAGTAGGGCGCCAGCCATGCCAGCACGCAGGTGTAGGAAGCGGTGCCGAGGCCGAAGAACACCGCCAGCAGCCAGGCCCGGCGATTACCGGCAAAGGACTCCCGTGCTCCACCTTTGCCCGGCAGCCTGGGCAGGGCCGCGCGCTGGGCGTACCAGAACACCAGGGCCAGCAGCGCCAGGGCGGCCCAGATCGCCAGGGCCAGGCGCCAACTGCCACTGTGGTTCATCACCAGGGGCGAGAACGACGCGGCCAGCGCTGCACCGCCCATGATCGAGGTGACGTACAGGCCCATGAACAACGAGACATTGTCGGCAAAGCGCGACTTGATCAGCGCCGGCAGCAGTGCCTGGATCAGGGCGATGCCGATGCCGGCCAGCACCGCGCTGAGAATCAGCTCGGCCGCCGAGTCCATGAACAGCCGCGAGACCGTGGCCAGGCCGATGACCAGCAGCGACAGGACCACGGTGCGGTGCTCGCCCAGGCGCTGGCTGATGCCCATGCCGAAGAACATCGCCAGGCCCATGGCCATGACCGGCAGCATGGTCAGCAGGGAAGCCAGGCTGAAGCTCAAGGGGATATCGCCACGAATGCCCGACAGCAGCGGGCCGACGGCGGCCATCGACGGACGCAGATTGAGCGCCACCAGAATCACACTGACCATCAGCCAGAGTGCGGGGCGGGAAGTTGCACGAACGTTTTCCATGGTCGGACCTTCAACAAACAAGGACCCGATTAGGCGGCTCGGTCTGGAGTGGGGGCAAATCAGAAAGTCCGCGGTGTTATTTAAAAACTAAATAACACCGCGGACCTGTAGCCGCTGCCGCAGGCTGCGATCCGGGCCGCAGGGCCGCAAACCGGACGATACGCACGCCCGGCAGGCACCTACCGCTGAAGCAACCTGCAACCCGGGGTCAGAACGGCTTGGTCGGCAGGTACTTGCCGTCCAGGGTGATCACTGCGCGGGAACCGCCTTCCGGATCTTCGACCTTCTTGATGTCCAGCTTGAAGTTGATGGCGCTGATGATGCCGTCGCCGAACTGCTCGTGGACCAGGGCCTTGAGGGTCGAACCGTAGACCTGGAGCATTTCATAGAAGCGATACACGGTCGGGTCGGTGGGGATGCCGCCGGCGATGCTGCCGCGCAGGGGAATGCTCTGCAGCAGGCGGCTGGCGTCCTGGTCCAGGCCCAGCTTGTCGCACACCAGGTCGGCGGCGGTGGCCGGCAGGGCGTGCTGGCCCAGCAGGGCGGCGGTGACGAAAGCCAGGCTCAGCCCGGTGCCGTCGGTGAGGTCCTGCCACGACAGGTTCTTGCGCGCCTTGGCGTCGATGATGGTGTCGGCCAGGGCCAGGCGTGGAGCTTGGGCGAATTGGGATTGCAGCATGGGGTGACTCCTCTTGAGTGACGAAACGGGGGCTGCTCAGGCAGCGCTGGAAGCTTGGCTGGCCAGGGCACAGGTGTGCGGGTACTCGGCCAGGGAGACGAAACGCTGGGTGTTGCCGTCGAGGGCGACGATGGCGCCGCTCTCGATGTCATAGACCCAGCCATGCAGGTTGAGCCGGCCCTGTTCCAGGGCCAGGGCCACCGAAGGATGGGTCTTGAGGTTGGCCAGTTGGGCGATCACGTTGTCGCGCACCAGGGCGTCCAGGTGCTCGGCGGGCGAGGCGTGCTGGCGGGCGGCATTGATCACCTTGGCCGACTCGGCATGGCGCAGCCAGTTGGCCACGGCGGGCAGGTGGTCGAGGCACTTGCAGGTGGAAATGGCGGTCATCGCGCCGCAGTCGGAGTGGCCGCAGATGACGATGTCGCTCACCCCCAGCACTGCCACCGCGTATTCCACGGTGGCCGATACGCCGCCCGGCTCGGGGCCATAGCTGGGCACGATGTTGCCGGCGTTGCGGATCACGAACAGGTCGCCGGGCTCTTGCTGGGTCAGCAGTTCGGGCACCACCCGGCTGTCGGAGCAGGTGACGAACAGGGTGCCGGGGTTCTGGGTGCTGGCCAGTTGCTTGAACAGTTCACTGCGTTGGGGAAAGGCTTCGCGCTGGAACTTGAGGAAGCCGTCGATGATGTTCTGCATGGGGTTCTCCTTGCGTCGCTGATGGGGCAAGGATGGAAGTTTTCAGCTATAGCGTCCAAGACCGGCTTATTATGCTTTCCATAAGTACAGCCTATAGTTGGAATTCCCCATGCTGTTGCGTCACATCCGTTACCTGCTGGCCGTGGCCGAGCATTGCAACTTCACCCGGGCTGCCGAGGCGCTGCATGTGTCCCAGCCGACCCTGTCGCAACAGATCAAGCAGTTGGAGGAGGGCCTGGGGGCGCCGCTGTTCGACCGTTCCGGGCGCAGCGTGCGCCTCACCGATGCCGGCCAGGCCTATGTCGCCTATGCCCGCCGCGCCCTGCAGGACCTGGAGGCGGCCAGGCGGGCGATCCACGATGTGCAGGACCTGAGCCGCGGCTCGCTGCGCCTGGCACTGACCCCGACCTTTACCGCCTACCTGGCCGGGCCCTTGCTCAGCCGCTTTTACCGGCAGCACCCGGGAATCGGCCTGAGCATCGAGGAAATGACCCAGGACCGCCTGGAGGCGGCCCTGGCCGAAGACCGCCTGGACCTGGGTATCGCCTTCGCCGGCGAGCACCTGGCGGAGATCGAGAGTCAGGCGCTGTTCATCGAGACCCTGAGCCTGATGGTCGGCCCGCAGTATCCGCAGCCCGAGCGCCTGCCCTTGAGTGCCGAGGCCCTGGGCCGCCAGCCCCTGGTGCTGCTCAGCGCCGACTTCGCCACCCGCCGGCACATCGACCTGTATTGCCGGCAGCAGGGCATTGCCCCGCCGATCGCCGCCGAGGCCAATTCGGTCAGTGCGATTGTCGAGATGGTCCGGCGCGGGCAACTGGCGACCATCCTGCCCAGCTCCATTGCCCGGGAGCAGCCGGGGCTGCGCACCCTGGCCTTGCAGTCACCACCGGCGCCGCGCAGCGTGGTGCTGCTGGGGCGCAAGGGCGCCTATCGCAGCGCCGCCTGCCAGGCTTTCCGGCAGTTGCTGCTGGATCAGGACGAGGGCGCGGCCAGCCACTGATTGACCACCCGGTCGTAGGCGCCGGTGGCCTTGCTCAGGTGCAGCCATTGGTCGACGTAGCTTTTCCAGGCCACATCGTCCCGAGGCAGGAGAAAGGCCTTCTCGCTGTATTGCAGATAGCGCTCGGGGTTGACTGCGCACAGCCCCGGCTTGTGCCGTTGCTGGAAGCGCGCCTCCGAGGCGTCGGTGATCATCACGTCGGCGCGGTGGGTCAGCAACTGATCGAAGATCGTCACGTTGTCGGCGAACAGGGTCAGGCTGGCCTTGGGCAGGTGGGCCCGGGCGAAGATTTCGTTGGTGCCGCCCGGTGGCTCGATCAGGCGCACCTCGGGCTGGTTGATCTGTTCCAGGGTCTGGTAGCGCTTGAGATCCTGGCAGCGCACCAGGGGGATCTTGCCGTCGATGCCCAGGGGCTGGCTGAAGAAGGCTTTTTTCTGCCGCTCCAGTGACACCGAAATACCGCCGACGGCGATGTCGCACTGTTGGCTCTGGAAGTCCGCCATCAGGCCCTTCCAGGTGGTGTTGACCCACTTCACCCGCACCCCGAGGCTCTCAGCCAGGGATTCGGCCAGGCTGATGTCGATGCCTTCGTAGTGGCCGTCGTCGCGCAGGTAGCTGTAGGGCTTGTAGTCGCCGGTGGTGCAGACCGTCAGATGGCCGCGCTCGATCACCTGGTCCAGGTGCGAGGTGGGCTCCTGGGCGAAGCTCAGGGCTGGGGCGCTGAGGCCCAGCAGGGTACACAACAGCAGGCGCGGGAGCATGGAATCGTTCCTTGAGGGGCAGGGGGGCGGAGCATTATTGGCGCCAGCCGCCGGCCAGGCAAGGCAAGTACCGGTGCTGGAAGGCGATGCGGGCTTTCGACCTTTTTTTCACGAATGGCACGTTAACCTGTGGCCCCTGGATTCCAAAAAGAGTTCGCCGTTCATGTCGTCCCATCCCCCACCGTCCATCGAACTTGAGTTCGCTCGGCGCTACGACCAGGAGCACGCGCGCGTCTGCCGCGAGCCCCGGCCAGCCGGGATCGGCGCGCGCCTGGCCGCCTGGCGCACGGCGCGCCTGGTACGTCACGCCCTGAAGGAAGCCGGCGAGCCGGGGCTGATCCTGGATGTGGCCTGCGGCGCCGGGCGCTACTGGCCGGTGCTGGGCGAGCACGGCAACCGGGTGATTCTGGCGGCGGACCCTTCCCAGGACATGTTGAACCATGCCCAGACCCACCACCCGGCCAGCCTGCTGAAACGGGTCAAGACCTTTCACAGCTCGGCGTTCAATATCGGCCTGTCGGCCAATGCGGTGGACTGCATCATCTGCATGCAACTCTTTGCCCACGTGACCCGGGGCGAGGATCGCCTGGCCCTGCTGCGCGAGTTCTACCGGGTCAGCCGGGACACGGTGATCCTGGCCACGCGGATCGAACCGCTGTTGCAGATCGCCAGACCCGCTTCTGCCAGCTCCGGCATGCTGCCGCTGGCCAGCAAGGTGCAGCTGGAAGCGGAGTTCCGCGAAGCCGGTTTTGAAGTGCTCGACCATCGGGACCTGCTGCCCGGTTGGGCGCCTTCGCGGGTCTATGTGCTGAGAAAACAGGGTTAGCCCAGAGTCTCGGACTATTCTTGCCCTCCGGCAGATGGTTTCTCACTTGCTCTTGTCGGGTGAATGCTCGGAAATCGCCGGAGGCGATATATACTGCGCGCCATTCTTCAAGGGAGAGCCGTGTGGCCATCGATATACATTGGATTCGCGACAACGATAGCCTCGGTCAGCTTTGCGCCCAGTGGCAGCAGTTGCCATTCGTCGCCCTCGACACCGAATTCATGCGGGTCGACACTTTCTATCCCATTGCCGCCCTATTGCAGATTGGCGATGGGCAGCGCGCCTACCTGATTGACCCTTTGACCATCGACAACTGGCAGCCACTGGCGGCCCTGCTGGAGAATCCGGCAGTGGTCAAGGTGGTGCACGCCTGCAGCGAGGACCTTGAAGTCCTGCTGCGCCTGACTGGCAGCCTGCCGGCGCCGTTGTTCGACACGCAACTGGCGGCCGCCTACCTGAACCTGGGTTTCTCCATGGGCTATTCGCGCCTGGTGCAGGAAGTCCTGGGCATCGACCTGCCCAAGGGCGAGACCCGTTCCGACTGGCTGCAGCGCCCGCTGTCGGAAACCCAGGTCAGCTACGCCGCCGAAGACGCCGTGCACCTGGCCCAGGTGTTCACCGAACTGCGGCCCAGGTTGTCCGAGGACAAGTACCGCTGGGTGCTGGAAGACGGCGCCGAGCTGGTGGCCAACCTGCGCCGCGAAGTGGACCCCTACGAGGTCTACCGCGAAGCCAAGCTGGCCTGGAAACTGTCCCGCGCCCAGCTGGCGGTCTTGCGTGAACTGTGTGCCTGGCGCGAGCGCGAGGCCCGTGCCCGCAACCTGCCGCGCAACCGTATCGTGCGCGAGCATGCCCTGTGGCCCCTGGCCAAGACCCAGCCGGACAACCTGTCGGCGCTGGCCAAGATCGAAGACATGCACCCGCGTACCGTGCGCCAGGACGGCGAGTTCCTCCTCGACCTGATCAAGCGCACCGCCAGCGTCGGCCCGGATCAATGGCCGCCGGCCGTGCCCGAACCCCTGCCGATCGAAGCCGCGGCCCTGCTCAAGCGCCTCAAGGCCGTGGGCCAGGCCCAGGCCGAGCGCCTGGGGATCGCCCCGGAAGTGATGCTGCGCAAGAAAACCCTGGAGAGCCTGCTCAAGAGCGGCTTCCCCAACGGGCCTTACCAATTGCCTGATTCGTTGCGTGGCTGGCGCCGCGAATTGATGGGCCAGGCGCTGCTGGACAGCCTGGCCACCGCCGGAGAACAGCCTTGAAACGTATCTGCTCCATCTACAAAAGCCCGCGCAAGAACGAGATGTACCTCTACGTGCTCAAAAGCGAGGCTCTGGAACGCGTGCCGGAAAACCTGCTGCTGGCCTTCGGCAAGCCGCAACATGCCTTCGACCTGGTGCTGAGCCCGGAGCGCAAGCTGTCCCGCGAGGACATCCACCAGGTGCTGGAAAACCTCGACAAGCAGGGCTACCACCTGCAGATGCCACCGGCAGAAGACGAGTATATCGAGCACTTGCCCGAAGAGCTGCTGCGTCGCAATGATCCGGTCTGACCTGTAGGCGCCCGGTCCCGGGCGTCCTTGTAAGTGCAACTGACTGACCTGGCAGCCGCCTTGATCGATGGAGCGATTCTCCGTCGGCGGCTGCCTGCACCGTTTTTTAAGGTTTGAGCCATGCGCGTTCTGATTGCCGAACACGATCACGCTGTTTATGCCCGCCTGTTGCGTCAGGCGGCCCCGGAGCTGGAAGTGCTGACCAGTGGCGACTCCGCCGAGCTGGCACGGTTGGCGGCGGATTGTCCGGTCTGGCTGGGGCAGCCGGACCTGCTGGCCACCCTGCTGCGCCAGGGGCACCAGCCCCAGTGGCTGCAATCCACCTGGGCCGGCATTACCCCGCTGCTGGCCGACGGCCTGCCGCGGCACTACCGCCTGACCCGGGCCGTGGGCATCTTCGGCCAGGTGATGGCCGAGTACGTGCTGACCTACATCCTGGGCCATGAGCGCGAGGTGCTGGCGCGCCTGGTGAGCCAGGTCGAGCGCAAGTGGGACAACCGCCTGGGCCAGAGCCTGGTGGGGCGCAAGGTGCTGATCGTCGGCACCGGCGACATCGGCCAGAGCGTGGCGCAGTTCCTCCTGCCGTTTGGCGTGAAGCTGTACGGCATCGCCAGCCAGCCCCGGGAGCAGGCGCCCTTTATCGAAGTGGCCGGCCTGCAAGACCTGGGGCGCCTGGTGGGGGAGGTGGACTACGTGGTCAACCTGCTGCCCAACACCCCGAGCACTCACGACCTGTACGACGCGGCGCTGTTCAAGCAGTTCAAGCCCACGGGGTTGTTCATCAATGTTGGCCGGGGCGTGGCGGTGGTCGATGCGGACCTGGTGCAGGCCCTCAAGGATGGGCATCTGGCGGGGGCGGTGATCGATGTCTGCCGCCAGGAGCCCTTGCCGCAACGGCATCCGTTCTGGACCGCCTGGGGCTTGCTGCTGACGGGCCACAGTTCGGCGCCGACCTCGCCGGAATTGATGGTGCAGTTGTTCGTCGACAACCTGCGGGCTTATCAGGCTGGGCAGGCCCTGCGCGGCGAAGTGGATTTCGCCCGGGGCTATTGAAACGGACCTGATCGCAGGAGCGAGCTTGCTCGCGAAAGCCGCGCTTGCCAGGCAAGCGCGGCAGCCTTCAGGGCTTCGCGAGCAAGCTCGCTCCTACAGAGGCGATCGCGGCTTTAGAGGCTGAAATCGCCTTCGGCCACGGTTTCGCTCAGGGGGCGACGCGGGCTTGGCTCTTCCCGGGCCTGGAGGTAGTCGGCCAGGGTCGACTTGTCTCCCAGCTTGCCCACGGCCACGGCGGCGTGCACGGCATAGCCTTCGGGGATCTTCAGTTCCTTGCGGGTCAGTTCCTGGTCGAAACCGGCCATGCCGTGGGTGTGCCAGCCACTGAGGCTGGCTTGCAGGGCCAGGTGGCCCCAGGCCGAACCGGTGTCGAAGGTGTGCCACAGGGCCGGGGTTTCCTCGCTGGCGCCGGGCACGGTGAAGGTGGTCTTGGAAATCACGATCACCAGGGCCGAAGCGTGTTGCGCCCAGCCACGGTTGAATTCGTTGAGCAGGCCGAGGAAGCGTTCCCAGTTCGGCGTGTCGCGGCGGGCATAGAGGAAGCGCCAGGGCTGCGAGTTGTAGGCCGAAGGCGCCCAGCGTGCGGCTTCGAAGAAGCTCAGCAGGGTTTCTTCGGGGATGCTTTCGCCGGTGAAGGCCCGGGGCGACCAGCGCTGGGTGAACTGCGGGTGGATGGCGTAGTCGGCAACGCGAGTGTTGGCGCTCATGGAAAAACTCCTGGCAGCATGTGAGATGAGTGGAATAAACCGGCAAGCGCAGATGAGCTGAGCGAAGGGGTATTCCTGACCCCGTGCGGTTTGCCGGGTGCAACGCGGTCAAGCGTTAATGGCACACGGACGCGGGTCGGTCCGAGGGGCAAAGCTACTGTGCCCATGGCCCGCTGACAAGTCCCGGCCTACCGACAGTCGCCAGCGCTTGGCCCGCCGGTTCTTCGGCACTAGACTGGCGGCCTTTTCACCCTCGGATATTGATGCTTGAGCCATGGCCGCCAAAGTCGAACCTTTCTGGATACGCAAAACCCTCGAACAACTCGACCAGGACGAATGGGAGTCGTTGTGCGATGGCTGCGGTCTGTGCTGCCTGCAAAAGCTTGAAGACGAGGACGACAACAGCGTCTATTACACGCGCATCGCCTGCAAGCTTTTGGACCTCAAGACCTGCCAGTGCAGCGATTACCCCAACCGCCGCGACTCGGTGCCCGACTGCATCCAGCTGACCCCGGGCAAGGCCGACGAATTCAAGTGGCTGCCCCCCACCTGCGGCTACCGCCTGGTGAGCGAGGGCAAGGACCTGCCCCTGTGGCACCACCTGGTGTGCGGCGACCGCGATGCGGTGCACCACGAACGTATTTCCCAGTCCGGCCGCATGCTCGCCGAAGGCAGCGTGGCGGAAGAGGACTGGGAGGATCATCTGATTTTCCGCGCAGGCTGAGGGTTCGCCGCGCCGGCTTCGAGGTTTCAATAGCAAGGAGAGGGTATGAGGGTGGGGGCGAAGCTGGCGCTGGCCGCTGCGATGCTGGCATTGAGTGCATCGGCGTTTGCGGCGAAGAAGGTCGATCTGGATTATCACGTGCGCTTCCTGCCCCAGAGCGATCAGGCCGAAGTGCGCCTGACCCTGGCCGACGGCGCGGCGCTGCGCAGCCTGGATTTCGATCTGGGCTCGACCGGCGACTACAGCGACTTCAAGGCCGACGGCCAATGGCAGGCCGCCCCCGCCGGTGCCGGCGGTCAGCGTGGGGTCTGGCGCCCGGCCAGCGGCAAGGCCAGCCTGAGCTACCGGGTACGCCTGAACCACAGCATCAAGAAGGGCAGCTATGACAGCCGCAGTACTGCCAACTGGGCCCTGCTGCGCGGCGAAACCCTGGTGCCGCCGGCGCACCTGGACCAGCAGGACGGCATCGAGCTGGTGGCGCGCCTGGATTTCGAACTGCCCGCCGGCTGGAAGAGCATCGAGACCGCCTGGCCGCGGATCGGCAAGCACCGTTTTCGCATCGACAACCCCTCGCGGCTGTTCGACCGTCCCGCCGGCTGGATGCTCGCCGGCACCCTGGGCAGCCGCCGCACGCGCCTGGGGGAAACCGACGTCAGCGTGGTCTCGCCACTGGGCCAGGGCATGCGGCGCATGGATGTGCTGACCCTGCTGACCTTTGTCTGGCCGCAGGTGCAGGCGGTGTTTCCCCGCCAGCCGAGCAAGCTGTTGATCGTCGGCGCGGCCGATCCGATGTGGCGCGGCAGCCTGGCCGGGCGCGATTCACTGTTCCTGCACAGCCGCCTGCCGCTGGTCAGCGAGAGCGGCGCCAGCCCCTTGCTGCGGGAGCTGGTGCAATCTCTGGCACGGATCAACGACAGCCAGCGCAGCGACTGGATCAGTGAAGGGCTGGCGCAGTACTACGCCATCGAGCTGCTGCGCCGTGCCGGTGGCATCAGCGATGAACGTTACCAGGTGCTGGAGAAGCGCCTGGCCCGGGACGGCCACAAGGTCACCAGCCTGCGCGGCGAACAGGTGGACAGCGCCACAGTGGCCAAGGCGGTGTTGCTATTGCAGGAGCTGGATCGGGAGATTCGCCTCAAGACCCGCAACAAGCGTTCCCTGGACGATGTCCTGCAAGCGGCGATGCGCCTGGAAAGCGTCAGCACCGCCGAATTCATCCAGCTCAGTGAAAGCGTGCTGGGCGAGTCCTCCAGGGTCCTCGACACCAGCCTGCTGCGCTGACCCGGCGCGGTTGGCCCCAGGCGTCCATGAGGACGCCCCGGCTTCAGGCCTTGGGCACCTTCACTTCATCATTGCTGGCGGCCTTGGCGTTGCGGCCGGCGGCTTCGGCATCGGCTTTCAGGTTGCGCAGCTCTTCTGCAGCGCGTTCGATCTTGTTGCGCACGTTGTTCATGTCCTGGCGGCTTTTCTCCAGCAGGCTTTTCGCCGAGCTGTGCCCGGTGATGCCCCGGGCCAGGGCCACGCCGCCGATGGCTACCTGGATCAGGCCGAATACGCCGCCACGGCGCAGGCCCTTGCCCATCATCACCACGCCGCCGGCCAGCGAGCCGATGCGCTCCCAGCCCTGGACATTCTGGGTGGGCTGGCTCTGGAACGGGGTCGATTCGATGGTTTGCAGCTGTTTGCGCTCGCTCATGATCTGTCTCCAAGGGCGGTAAGGGATACAAGGCTGACTGCACGAAGGCGTCACAGGTTCCCGGGCAATGACCGGCGTGTGCTCAGAACTTGGGACCGGAGCGGGTGTTGTTGCCCTTGGCCAGGCGATCGTAGAGCACCACGTTGACTGTCGCTGCCAGGTTCATGCAACCGGTGGTGGGGATGTAGACCACGTCCTCGCACCAGTCGCGGATCTCCTTGTCGAGGGAGCCGTCTTCCGGGCCGAAGATGTACAGGGCGCGATCCGGGTGGGTGTACTCGGGCAGTGGGCGGGCACCCTCGACCAGTTCCACGGCCACCGGAATGCAGCCCAGGGGGAGGATTTTCTTCAGGTCGTCGATGCCGATCAGCGGAATGTCCTGGTGGACCTTCTTGGTGTCGGTGACGAAGTCGCGGGCCCGCTCATAGCGCTTGCCGGTGTAGAACACCGAGGCGACGCCATAGCAGCCGGCGGCGCGCATCACCGAACCGACGTTCTCCGGTGACTTGGGGTTATACAAACCGATGCAACTGTACCTTTTGTTTGCCACGAACAAAGCGCCTTGGGGGAAAAGAGCGCGATTATACGGGGATTGCCCACGGCTCGGTGGCTTGTTGTGGCGAGGGAGCTTGCTCCCGACGCCGGCCAATGCAGTGTAGCGGGCCGGCCGGGGACACAGGGTTTACGGCTGCCTTGCCGCCGAACGGGAGCACGCTCGCTGGCCACAATATGCCCGGCGGCTGGTGCTTACTCCGGGTCTTTCTTCATCAACCCGGCCAGGGCGGCGAACGGGTTGTGGGTCGCCTTGGCGACTTTCGGGGTGCTCAGGGAGCCTTCGCCGAAGTACTGCTGGTCGGTGTAGCGCGAGTGCTCGTTATCGTGGCAGTACAGGCACAAGAGTTCCCAGTTGGAACCGTCCTGGGGGTTGTTGTCGTGGTTGTGATCGCGGTGGTGCACGGTCAGCTCGCTCAGGCGCTTGCCGGAGAACTCCCGGGCGCAGCGGCCGCAGACATGGGGGTACATTTTCAGCGCCTTGTCGCGGTAGCCCATTTCCCGGTCGCGCTGGGCGTCGGCAAGGATACGGTCCAGCTTGGCGGTGTTGGACGGAGGAGTGGACGAACTCATGGGTTCACCTTTGTAGAAGGACTAATGACGGTAATGGACAAAGTTTAGCTCAGGCCTTGAGCTTCTCGGCAATCCAGATGGTGTGCCGGGTGCCGCGATTGCCATGGGCGAAGACCTGCACTTCCTCGGCCTTGAAGCCGGCCTTGCGCAGGCGCTCGGAGAACTGCCGGTCGGCGCTGGCCGACCACACCGCAAGAATGCCCTTGGGCCGCAGGGCCCGGGCGCAGGCGGCCAGGCCGGCGCTGGAGTAGAGCCAGCTGTTGGCTTTCTGGGTCAGGCCTTCGGGGCCGTTGTCGACGTCGAGCATGATCGCGTCGAAGCCCTGGGGCTCGGCCTGCAGGACCTTGGCCACGTCTTCCAGGCGGATCACCGTGCGCGGGTCCAGCAGCGGCCGGCCGGACTTTTCGCCGAGCGGGCCACGGTTCCATTCCACCACCCCGGGCACCAGCTCGGCGACCACCACCTCGGCGCTCTTGCCCAGGTGCTTGAGAGCCGCGGCGAGGGTGAAACCCATGCCCAGGCCGCCGATCAGCACCCGCGAGTTCGGGCGCCCGGCGACCTTGCTGCAAGGGATCTGCGCCAGGGCGTCCTCGGAACCGTGCATGCGTGTGTTCATCAACTGGCCGCCGTCGCCGCCCTGGATCTTGATGACGAAATCCTCACCGTATTCGAACAGGCACAAGGCACCGCCGTTTTCAGGAATCGCAGTAGTGTCCAGCAGTACGAAACGTTTCATGGAGATCTCATTGAGGAAGGCAAAACGCCCCGGTTGGGAGTAGCCTGACGCCAGACAATAGCAATGGAGCCATTGATGAAGCGCACTATTCTAACGGTGATTGCCCAAGCGGCGCTCGCCCTCACCGCTGCCCTGGCGCTTGGTGCCGGCCCGGCTTTGGCCGACGAGCCGCAAAGTGCCCCGGTGGTGACCCCGGCGCCGACCCTCGGCACCCCGGGCACCGCGACCCCTACGCCTTATCCGCAAGTCACCCCGCCCAGCACGCCGAAAGCCGGCAGCAGTGGCAGCGCGCCCCTGCTGCCGCCGATCGACATGCCCAAGCCGCCCAAGGACCAGACCCTGCCAGGGCTGGAGCAGAACGACAGCAAACCCAAGGTTCAGGGTTGATGGATGTAGCGGGCGAGGGTACCCCGGGGCTCAGATCTGCTGCGCGAGCAACTGGCCGTCGGCCATGCGCAGCCGCTTTGACAGCGACACGGCCAGGGCGCGGATGATCTTGGCGGCGATCTTTGGCGCATCGTTGAGCATCTTCTCCAGGGAGTCCTTGCCCAGGTTGAGCAACTGGCAATGGCTGGCGGCCACGCAGGTAGCCGAACGTCGCTCGCCATCGAGCACCGCCATTTCGCCAAAGGCCCGGCCGCTGCGCAGGGTAGCGATGGTCAGCGGCTGGCCGTCGTGGTTGCGCTTTTGCACCGCCACCTGGCCGCTGTGGATGATGCACATGAAGCTGCCGGCATCGCCCTCATGAAAGATCGCTTCGCCCTCGGCGATGCTGCTGATGCTGAAGTAGCCGGCCGCAGCGTTGAAGTCGGCGGGCAACAACTGGTCGAACAGGCCGCAGTCCATCAGCCAGTCGCGGATCTCGTTGTTCAGTAAGGTGGGTTCGGACATGGGATCACGGTCTTTTTCTTGTGTCTGTTGCACGGGCGCAGGCCCGGTCCGGCGGTTGCCGGCGGCGTTCTGGGTTAAGACAGGTACGCCGCCGGGAGTTCCTCAGGCCAGGCCCAGAATGTTCAGGATAAAGGCGTATTCGAGGGCTACGTCACGTAATCCCTGGTAACGCCCGCTCATGCCGCCATGGCCGGCCCCCAGTTCGGTCTTGAGCAGCAGCGGGTTGTCGTCGGTCCTGGTGGCCCGCAACCTGGCCACCCATTTGGCCGCCTCCCAGTACTGCACGCGGCTGTCGTTGTAGCCGGCGATCACCAGGGTTGCCGGGTAGGCCTGGGCGCGCACGTTCTCGTAGGGCGCGTAGGCCTTGATCCGTGCGTAGACCTCGGGCTCCTCGGGGTTGCCCCATTCGTCGTATTCGGTGACGGTCAGCGGCAGTTCCGGGTCGAGCATGGTGTTGAGCACATCGACGAAAGGCACTTCGGCGATGGCGACCTTGAACAGCTCGGGGCGCTGGTTGAGTACCGCGCCGATCAGCAGGCCGCCGGCGCTGCCGCCACTGATGGCCAACTGCTGGGCGCTGGTCAGGCCCTGGGCGATCAGGTGTTCGGCGCAGGCGATGAAGTCGCTGAAGGTGTTCTGCTTGTGTTCCTGCTTGCCGGCGCGGTACCAGGCCTCACCCAGCTCGCCGCCGCCGCGCACGTGGGCGATGGCAAAGGCCACGCCGCGATCGAGCAGGCTCAGGCGGGCGTGGGAGAACCAGGGGTCGAGGCTTTCGCCGTAGGCACCGTAGCCGTAGAGGTACAGCGGCGTCGGCTGGCCCAGGCAGTCGCGCTTGACCACCAGGCTGATGGGCACTTGGGTGCCGTCGGCGGCGGTGGCCCAGAGGCGCTGGCTGACGTAGGCCTCGGGGTCGAACGGGCCCAGTACCGGGGTTTCCTTCAGCACCTGCTGCTGGCCGTCGGCCAGTTGCAGCTGGCGCACCTGGGCCGGGCGGTTCAGGGCCTCGTAGCGCAGGCGGATGCGCTCGCTGGAAAACTCCAGGCTGTTCTGCACGTGCAGGCTGTAGGCCGCATCCGGCAGTTGCACGCGGTACACCGGCAGGTCCCGGGGGTGCACTTCGATGATCGGCAGGCCGCCTTCGCGCAGGCTCAGGGTCATGGCTGCGGCGTTGAGGGTTACACCGTCGAGCATTACCTCGGGGTTGTGCGGCACCAGCAGTTGCCAGTCGTCCTGCTCGGGGATCGCGCCGTTGTCCGCGGCCTGGTAGAGGGCGAAGTTGATGCCGTCGCGGTTGCTGCGGATGAACCAGGTCCATTGGCCGTCCAGCAGGCCGTGGTCGACATCGTATTCATGGCCTTCGACCCGCGGCGCCAGGCAAGTGAACGGCAGCTGTGG
This sequence comes from Pseudomonas sp. NFPP25, assembly GCF_900116505.1. NCBI lineage: Bacteria > Pseudomonadati > Pseudomonadota > Gammaproteobacteria > Pseudomonadales > Pseudomonadaceae > Pseudomonas > Pseudomonas sp. NFPP25. The sequence continues at coordinate 845,679 of NZ_FPBG01000003.1, forward strand.
CTGCGTGGCGTCCAGGGCCCAGGTCTCGCCGGTGGTCTTGCTGCCCAGGGACAGCAGCAGTTGGCGTTCGGAGCTGGAACGGTAGCAATGCAGGAAGAAGCGTCCGTCCGGCTCGTGGAACACTTCCTCGGCGGCGGTGCCATCCAGCCGGTAGCGCAACAGCTTGTGCGGGCGGTGGGTATCGTCCAGCTCGCCGAAGAACAGGGTCAGGCTGTCGTTGGCCCAGGTCATGCTGCCGTCGCAGTTGTCGAAGGACAGCTCGCTGACTTTGTCGCTGGCCAGTTCCTTGACGAACAGGGTGTAGATTTCCTCCCCAGTGGTGTCGAGGCTGTAGGCCAGGCGCTGGTGGTCGGGGCTGATGCTGAAGGCCCCGAGGGAGAAGAAGCCGCCATTGGCCAGGGCGTTGGGGTCCAGCAGCAGTTGCTCGCGGCTTTCGTCCACCGTCAGGCTGTCGTCCGCCGGGCGCGGGCAGCGATAGTGGCGGGCGTATTCGTCGCCGGCGGTGGTGCGGGTGTAGTACAGGTACGGGCCCCAGGGCGAGGGCAGGGACAGGTCGGTTTCGAGGATCCGCCCCTTGATCTCCTGGAACAGCGTTTCACGCAGGGGCCCCTGATGCGCCAACTGGGCGTCCAGGTAGCTGTTTTCAGCCTTCAGGTAATCGAGCACCGCGTCGGTGTCGCGTTCCTGCAGCCAGGCATACGGGTCAGCGCCTTCGGCCTTGTGGGCAATCGGGGCGTTGCTGTCGTTGGCGGTTAAGGGCATGGGTGGCTCTCGGGCGATGACAAATGAGGGCTGGGCAGACGGCGGTGCAGCCTGACACGGCAAAAGTCGTTATCATAAGCGCCTCTTTGCCTGCCTTGCCATGGACACCATGACCGAGAACGACTATCTGATCGCCTGGGGGCTCTATGCCTTCGCCGCCTTGGGCTGCCTGCTGGTGTGGATGCGCCTGACCCGCTGGATGTGGCGCTGGCTGCGCGAACCGCTGCGAGTGCTGGTGGCGGTGCTGCTGTTCAGCCCGACCATCATCGACCCGGTCAAGGAAAAATTTGCCCCGGCCGTGGCCATCACCGCCCTGGATATAGCCTTCAAGGTCGGCAACAACGCCTGGCGTGCGGTATCCGACCTGTTCATGTACGGCATGATCGCCTTTGGCGTCTACCTGCTGTTCGTGCTGATCCGCTGGCCCATTGAGCGCGCGGCCAGGGAGCGCCGGGAACGCAACGAAGCGGCGAAAGCTGCCGCCAAGGCTGCCGAAGTGGAGGATGACCAGCCCTTCGGTGGCGCCGGCAATGACCGTTACGGCCGCCAGCCTGCAGCCGGCACCCCCCTGAATACGCGGGTCGAACCGCGTTTGTAACGCTGCCCCCGGCATTGAAGCGAGAGTCCGAGCATGTGTGAGTTGTTGGGCATGAGCGCCAATGTACCGACCGATATCGTCTTCAGCTTTACCGGGCTGATGCAGCGCGGCGGCCGCACCGGCCCCCATCGCGACGGCTGGGGCATCGCTTTCTATGAAGGCCGCGGCCTGCGCCTGTTCCAGGACCCGGCGGCCAGCAGCGAGTCGGAAGTGGCCAACCTGGTTCAGCGTTACCCGATCAAGAGCGAAGTGGTGATCGGCCATATCCGCCAGGCCAACGTCGGTAAGGTCTGCCTGGCCAACACTCATCCTTTTGTCCGCGAGCTGTGGGGCCGCAACTGGTGCTTTGCGCACAATGGCCAGTTGGCGGATTTCCAGCCCCAGGCCAGCTTCTACCGCCCGGTAGGCGATACCGACAGCGAAGCGGCTTTCTGTGACCTGCTGAACCGGGTGCGGGCCGCCTTTCCCGAGCCGGTGGAAATCGAGGAACTGCTGCCGACCCTGATCCAGGCCTGCAGCGAATACCGCAGCAAGGGTGTGTTCAATGGCCTGCTCAGCGACGGTGACTGGCTGTTCTGCTATTGCTCGACCAAACTGGCGCAGATCACCCGGCGCGCCCCATTCGGCCCGGCGCGGCTGAAGGATGTGGATGTGATCGTCGACTTCCAGGCCGAAACCACGCCCAACGACGTGGTCACGGTGATCGCCACTGAACCCTTGACCGAAAACGAAACCTGGACCCGCTACCAGCCGGGCCAGTGGAGCCTGTGGCGGCGCGGTGAATGCGTGAGCCATGGCCAGACCGAATAAGGACATCCCTATGTTGCTCAGTTATCTGCGGCTGGTGCTGTTCGCCGCCGGCCTGTTGATCGGTGTGCAAGTGCCGGGTTTCATCAGTGATTACGCCAAGCGCGTCGAGGCGCATCTGATCGAGTCGCAGCACAGCCTGCAGGGCTTCCAGGGCACCGCGCAGCAATTCTTCAAGGGCGACATGAACGCCCTGGTGGCCCATTACCGGGCCAGCGACGATCCGGTGTTTCGCAGCGATGCCGAGAGCCTGAGCGGCTTGCTCAGCCGCCAGCTGGCCCTGGACAAGCAGTACCAGGCGATGCAGGGGCCCTGGTACATCCGCCTGCTGCAAGTGGCCCTGGCCCCCGACCCGGAAATCCGCAAGGAAACCTGGGACGGCTACAGCTACCAGATCCTGTTGACCCCGGAAGCCATGATCTGGGGTATCAGTGGCGCCTTGCTGCTGTCCTTCGGCCTGGAATGCCTGTACCGGCTGATCGACTGGGTAGTGCTGGGCGGCAAGCGCCTGCGCCAGAGCCGCCCGATTGAAGAGCGCGACCTCAAAGGCCTCTGACCCCCTGTAGGAGCCGTATCGATTTTGTTTTCTGTGTAGGAGCCGGCTTGCCGGCGAAAGCGACGCGCCTGATACACCGCAGCGCGCGGTTCGTTGGCAAGCCAGCTCCTACGAGAGAGGGGATGGCGATGTTCACTGGGGTTCGCTGAGCACCAGGTAATCCGCGCCGACCTTCTGCCCATAGCGCTGCACCACGCGCTGGCACAGCTCGACTATGTCCTCCACCAATTCCACTCCCACCCGCCACGACACCACCACTTGCAGGTTCGGCGGGCGCTGTTCGATGGCCAGCAGGGTCAGTTCGCCCCGGGCCAGTTCCTCGCGCACCAGCACCGGCGGCAGGGCACCGATGCCGAAGCCGTCCCGTAGCAGGCGGGTGATGGCCGACACCGAGTTGACGCAGTTGAGCCGCGGCGCCAGCACGCCGTTGGCCTGCATCAGGCTCAGCACCTGCTGGTGGGGCAGGGAGTTCTTCGAGTAGGTGACGATCCGTTCCCGGGCCAGCTCGGCGACGTTGGCGTAGTCGCGGTTGTAGATCGAGTTGCTGGCGGCGATCCAGCCCATGGGATAGCTGGCCAGTTCCAGGCTGCGGATGCTTTCCTGGCGCAGCAGGTCGGTTTGCAGCACCAGGTCGAGAAAGCCCTTTTGCAACTGTTCGCACAGGTTCAGCGACGTGTCGGCCACCAGCTCGATTTCCACCTGCGGGTAGTGGTCCATCATCTCCGCCACCAGGGGGCTGAGCCAGGTGTGGATCACCGTATCCATGACCCCGATGCGAACCCGCCCGACCTTGCTCGACGGCGCTTGGATGGACTGTTTCAGCACCTGCAGGGTGTCGAGCATCTGCTCGGCGTGCTCCAGCACCTTGACGCCTTCCGGGGTCAGGCTGACGCCCCGGGAGTCGCGCAGGAACAGCTTCACGCCCAGTTCGCCCTCCAGCACCGCGATGCGGCTGGAGATCGCCGCCTGGGTGGTAAAGAGTTTTTCCGCGGTGTGGCTGAAGCTCTTCAGCCGCGCGACCCAGACGAAGGTTTCGAGGAACTTGAGGTTCATGGGATCAACTTTTCTTATGCATAAGGGCAGTTTTTATTAGTTGGACGCAGTTGGCGCTCGAGCCGAAGAATGCGCCAACCCACGATATGCGTCGTCGGGGCCCAGAACAACACCAATAAATTACCCTGGAGATCGCCATGAGTGCGCCCGAAACACTGGCCGCCAAGGCCCCGCGCCGCGCCGGCCCGTTTGACTGGTACCGGGACATCAACCAGCAGGAGCGCCGGACATTCTGGAGCTGCAAGCTCGGTTATGGCCTGGATGGCATGGACACGCAGATGCTCAGTTTCGTGATCCCGACCCTGATCGCACTGTGGGGCATCACCTCCGCCGAAGCCGGGCTGATCCATACCAGTACCTTGCTGGCCTCCGCCCTGGGGGGCTGGATCGCCGGGATCCTCTCCGACCGCATTGGCCGGGTGCGGACGTTGCAACTCACGGTCCTGTGGTTCGCATTCTTTACCTTTTTGTGTGGCCTGGCGCAGAACTACGAGCAGTTGCTGATCGCCCGGACCCTGATGGGCTTCGGCTTCGGTGGCGAGTGGACCGCCGGGGCGGTACTGATCGGCGAGGTGATCCGTGCCAAGAACCGTGGCAAGGCGGTGGGCATGGTGCAGTCCGGCTGGGCCCTGGGCTGGGGCATAACGGCGTTGCTATATGCGCTGCTGTTCTCCCTGCTGCCGCCGGAAGACGCCTGGCGCGGGCTGTTCCTGCTGGGCATCCTGCCGGCGATCTTCGTGATTTTCGTCCGCCGCCTGGTCAAGGAGCCTGAGGTCTATCGCCAAACCCGGGCCCGGGAAGAGCCCAGCAACCCGGCCCGGTTCTACGAGATCTTCGCCCCGGGGATCCTCAGCACCACCCTGCGCGCATCGCTGTTGGCGGCGGGGGCCCAGGGCGGCTACTACGCCATCACTTTCTGGCTGCCGACCTTCCTCAAGACCGAGCGCGGCCTGAGCGTGCTGAGCACCGGCGGCTACCTGGCCATGGTGATCTTCGGCTCTTACATGGGCTATGTGATCAGCGCCTACCTGACCGATATTCTCGGGCGCAAGAAGAACTTCGTACTGTTCGCCGCCGGCTCTTTCACCATCGTCCTGCTCTATACGCAAATGCCGGTGAGCAACGCGGTGATGCTCTGGCTGGGCTTTCCCCTGGGCTTTTTCGCCTCGGGCATCTTCAGCGGCATGGGAGCGTTCCTCACCGAACTGTTCCCCACCCGCATCCGCGGTTCCGGCCAGGGTTTCTGCTACAACAGCGGCCGGGCGCTGGCGGCGCTGTTCCCCCTGCTGATCGGCCTGCTCAGCCAGCATGTGCCGCTGGGCGCGGCCATCGGCACCTTTGCCGCGGTGTCCTACGGCGTGGTGGTGCTGGCAGCCTTGAGCCTGCCGGAAACCCGCGGCAAGGAACTTGAGGCACGCTAACTGATAATCTGCGGGGCATTGCCAGCGCTGCCCCGCAGCGGACCCCTTATAAAAACACAGGAACACTGACCATGAGCCGCCTGTTATTGAATTGCGACATCGGCGAAAGCTTTGGCAACTGGACCCTGGGCCTGGATGCCGAAGTCATGCCCTTTATCGACTGCGCCAACATCGCCTGCGGTTTCCACGCCGGTGACCCGGGCATCATGCGCAAGACCGTAGCCCTGGCCCTGGCCAATGGCGTGCGCATCGGTGCCCATCCGGCGTACCAGGACCTGGCAGGCTTTGGCCGCCGCTCCATGAGCTACTCGCCCGAGGAAATCCAGGACCTGCTGCACTATCAGATCGGTGCGCTGGACGGCATCTGCCGAGCCCAGGGCGGCCGGGTCGAGTACGTCAAACCCCATGGCGCGATGTACAACGACATGATGGCCAAGCCTGCGCAACTGCGGGCGGTGATCCAGGCCGTGGCAGCCTACGACCCGCAACTGCCGCTGATGCTCATGGCCACCCGCGACAACAGCGCGGCCCAGGCCCTGGGCGATGAGTACGGCGTGACCCTGTGGTTCGAAGCCTTTGCCGACCGCGCCTACGACAACGCCGGGCATCTGGTGTCGCGGCAGTTGCCGGGGGCGGTGCACCATGACGCGCAAACCATCCTCCAGCAGGCCCTGACCATCGCCCGCGGCGAGCCCCTGGCCGCCAGCGACGGCAGCGCCTTGCTGCTGCACGCCAACACACTGTGCGTGCATGGCGACAACGCCAGTTCGGTGGCGGCGGTGCAGCGCATTCGCGAGGCCCTGAACCAGCAGTCCGGCCTATGAAGCCACAGGTTGAAGTAGTTGCCATCGACTGCCTGATGGTGCGGCTGTTCGAGGTGATCGCCGAGGACAACATGCCCTGGATGCTGGCCGCCGCCGAAGGGCTGCGGCGGGCCTTCGGCGAGTCTCTGGTCGATCTGGTGCCGTCCTATACCACGCTGATGGTGCATTACGATTTGCTGGCCCTGAGCCCGTCCGAGGCCCGGCAGCGGATCGAGATCGCCTTGGCCGACCTGGCGCCCGGCACCACCCAGGCCGGGCGCGAGCACGTGCTGCCGGTGTGGTACGACCTCAGTGTCGGGCCGGAACTGGTGCTGTTGTCCCGGCGCAGCGGGCTGTCGGTGGCCGAGGTGATCGAGCGTCACAGCCAGCGTGAATATCAAGTGTTTGCCCTGGGCTTCGCTCCCGGGTTTGCCTTCATGGGGCTGGTGGAGGAGGCGCTCGCGGCGCCGCGGCTGAACACCCCGCGCAAGCGGGTGGCGGCGGGCAGTGTGGGGATCGCCGAACGGCAGACCGCGGCTTACCCGGTGGTATCGCCGGGGGGCTGGAACCTGATCGGCCGCACCCCGAGCCGGTTGTTCGATCGCGAGCGCGACGGCTACAGCCTGATGCAACCGGGGGACCGGGTGCGCTTTGCCCCAGTGGAGCGGGCCGAGTTCCTGCGCCTGGGGGGCGATGACACGCCACTGGAGGTGCCGGCATGAGCCGACTGACGATCGAGGCCAGCACCCCGCTGTGCCTGCTGCAGGATGCCGGGCGCTTTGGCGTGCGCCACCTGGGCGTGACCCAGGGCGGGGCGCTGGACTGGGTGTCGATGTCCTGGGCCAACTGGCTGCTGGGCAATGCCCTGGATGCGCCGGTGGTGGAAATTACCCTGGGCGGTTTCACCCTGCAGGCCGAGGACTATTGCCTGCTGGCCCTGGCCGGGGCTGATCTTGGGGCCTATGTGGATGAGCGGCCTTTGACCCCGGGGCGCAGTTTCATCCTGCAAAAGGGCCAGCGACTGCGATTCACCCAGCCATTTTCTGGGGCCCGGGCCTATCTGGCCGCCCCTGGCGGTTTCGACGCGCCCAAGGTGTTGGGCAGTTGCGCCAGTGTGTTGCGTGAAGCCCTGGGTGGCCCCGATGGTTATGGCCGCGCCCTGAGCGAGGGCGGGGTGTTGAGTTATTCGGGAGCTGGCGGTGCGCTCAAGAGCCTGTCGGCGGAGCAACTGCCGGATTGGCAATCCGCTGCACCGCTGGAGGTGATCCTGGGGGCGCAAATCGGCCAGTTCAGCGGTTTGAGCCTGTTCGATGCCTTCAATAGCAGTTGGAGCCTGGACAGCCGGGCCGACCGCATGGGCGCGCGCTTGCTCGGGCCGCCATTGCAGTACCAGGGCCGGCCGATGATTTCCGAGGGCATTCCCCTGGGGGCGATCCAGGTGCCGCCGGACGGCCAGCCGATCATCCTGCTCAATGACCGCCAGACCATTGGCGGCTATCCGCGATTGGGAGCGTTGACGCCGCTATCACTGGCGCGGTTGGCGCAGTGCCTGCCGGGCAGCGAAGTGCGCCTGGCGCCGGTGGTGCAGGAAACGGCGCATCGGCAGCAGGTGGCGTTCCTGCGCCGGTTCGGGTGAGGGGCTGAAAGCTTCGCCGGCAAGCCGGCTCCTACATCGCCCTGTAGGAGCCGGCTTGCTGGCGAACGGGTTTATTTGGACAGGAAGCGCATGCCTTCTTCCAGGCCACGCAGGGTTAGCGGGTACATCTGGTCTTCGATCAACTCGCGAACGATATTGGTTGAAGCGGTGTAGCCCCAGGTGTCCTTGGGATAGGGGTTGATCCAGATGAGCTTCTTGTACTTCTCCATGAAGCGCTGCATCCACACGTAGCCGGCTTCTTCGTTCCAGTGCTCCACGCTGCCGCCGGCCTGGGTGATTTCATAGGGCGCCATGGCGGCATCCCCGACGAAGATCACTTTGTAGTCGGCGCCGTACTTGTGCAGCAGGTCCTGGGTCGAGGTGCGCTCGGAGCCGCGGCGCATGTTGTTCTTCCACACCGATTCATAGATGAAGTTGTGGAAGTAGTAGTACTCCAGGTGCTTGAACTCGGTCTTGCAGGCCGAGAACAGTTCCTCGCAGATCTTCACGTGGGCATCCATGGAACCGCCGATGTCGAACAGCAACAGCAACTTGATGCTGTTGCGCCGTTCCGGGCGCATCTGGATGTTCAGCAGCCCGGCATCCCGGGCGGTGTGGTCGATGGTGTCGTCGATGTTCAGCTCCTCCGCCGCACCCTGGCGCGCGAACTTGCGCAGCCGGCGCAGGGCCACCTTGATGTTGCGGGTGCCCAGTTCCACCGAGTCGTCGAGGTTCTTGTACTCGCGCTGGTCCCAGACTTTCACCGCCTTGCCCTGGCGCTTGCCGGCATCGCCGACGCGGATGCCTTCCGGGTTGAAGCCACCGGAGCCGAACGGGCTGGTGCCGCCGGTGCCGATCCACTTGTTGCCGCCGGCATGGCGTTCCTTCTGTTCTTCCAGGCGTTTCTTGAACTCTTCGATGAGCTTGTCCAGGCCGCCCAGGGACTGGATCTGCGCCCGCTCTTCATCCGTCAGCGAGCGCTCGAACTCCTTGCGCAGCCATTCCTCGGGGATCAGCGCCTGCAGGTGGTCGTCGAGTTTTTCCAGGCCGTTGAAGTAGGCGCCGAAGGCCCGGTCGAACTTGTCGAAATGCCGTTCGTCCTTCACCAGGATCGCCCGGGCGAGGTAGTAGAACTCGTCCATGTCGGCGAAGGTCACGCGCTGCTTGAGCGCGTTGATCAGGTCCAGCAGCTCGCGCACCGACACCGGCACCTTGGCCGCGCGCATTTCATTGAACAGGTTGAGCAGCATGGCATCAGCCTCTTAACGACTACCGCGACGGCTCATGAACGCCAGGCGTTCGAGCAATTGCACATCCTGCTCGTTCTTCACCAGGGCGCCGGCCAGGGGCGGGATGGCCTTGGTCGGATCGCGCTCGCGCAGCACCGCTTCGCCGATGTTGTCGGCCATCAGCAGCTTGAGCCAGTCCACCAGTTCCGAGGTCGAGGGCTTCTTCTTCAGGCCCGGCACTTTGCGCACATCGAAGAACACGTCCAGGGCTTCGCTGACCAGGTCCTTCTTGATGTCCGGGTAGTGCACATCGACGATCTTCTGCAGGGTGGTGCGGTCGGGGAAGGCGATGTAGTGGAAGAAGCAGCGACGCAGGAAGGCGTCCGGCAGCTCTTTCTCGTTGTTGGAGGTAATGATGATGATCGGCCGCTGCTTGGCCTTGATGGTCTCGTCGATCTCGTAGACGTAGAACTCCATCTTGTCGAGTTCCTGCAGCAGGTCGTTGGGGAACTCGATATCGGCCTTGTCGATCTCGTCGATCAGCAGGATCACCCGCTCCTCGGATTCGAAGGCTTCCCACAGCTTGCCCTTCTTCAGGTAGTTGCGAATGTCGTGCACCTTGTCCACGCCCAGTTGCGAATCGCGCAGGCGGCTGACCGCGTCGTACTCGTACAGGCCCTGGTGGGCCTTGGTGGTGGACTTGATGTGCCAGGTGATCAGCTTGGCGCCGAAGGATTCGGCCAGTTGCTCGGCAAGCATGGTCTTGCCGGTGCCGGGTTCGCCCTTGACCAGCAGCGGACGCTCCAGGGTGATGGCGGCATTGACTGCCAGCTTCAGGTCATCGGTGGCGACATATGCGCTGGTGCCTTCGAACTTCATCTGCAATTCCTCGAACGGTGACGGCGAGCTGCCCGGGGCAGGTCGATTGAATGGGGAGTGATGGCGCGACTATAACGCGCTGCCCGGTCGACTGTGAACGTGGACGCCCCATTCAGTCTCTGAATGGAGCGTCACGGGGTGACTCAGTCAGGCGACGGCTTGGGCTGCTCGTAGCGGGCATTGAAGGCCTGGATGAAACCGTTGCGCAAGATCTGCAAAAACGCCTGGAACGCGCTGATATCTTGCTGGTGCACGCTGCCACTGAGCTCGACCCGGGTGGCGAACTGGTTCTTGCGCTGGTTCTTCAGCAGGGTTTCGCTGGCGCCCACCAGGGCCTCCCACACCGAGCGGAAAATGCTCTTGTTGCGGTTCTCCACGTCCTGTTGCCAGTTGAAGACTTCCACGTCCCGCAACAGCGGCTTGATATAGCCGTGCAACTGGCCCTTCTCGGCCTGGGCTTCGATCACCACGTCACCGTGCCCGGCATTGAAGTCGAACTTGCCGTAGGCCGAGGCGAAGTCGTTGAAGCGCTTGAGCTCGATATCCCGGGCCCGCAGGCGGAACTCGAAGTTCTCGAAGTTGCTCAAGGGGTCGAAGGTGGCGGTGCTTTCCATGGGCGCCTGGCCCTGGAGCAGGGCCTTGCCGTCGAAGCGCGCATCGCGCTTGCCCTGGGGGTCCACCACGTTGGTCAGGTTGTAGAAGCTGGCGTTGACCTGGGTCGCGCCGATGTTCACCGGCGGCTTGGAGCTGAAGTTGCGAAAGTGGATCTTGCCGTCATCGATCCGCACTTCGTCGAGGGTGATGGGCAGCAGCTTGCCCAGTTGGGCTCGCCAGTCGGTGCCCTCACCGGTCTGCGATGCCTGCTTGTCGGCCCCGCCGTCGACGAAGTTCAGCTCCGGCTGGATGAACTGCACCTTGGCCACTACCGCGTGGTCGTACCACAGCGAATGCCAGCTCACCGAGAGGTCGATCAGCGGCGCCTTGACGAAGGGCACTGGCACCTTGCCGCTGACCTTGACGATCTCCAGGCCATTGATGCGGTAGGCGCCGCGCCACAGGGCCAGGTCAATGTCGCTGATGCGTCCGCGGTAGTCGCCCATGTCCGCCAGCTTGTCGTTCAAGTAGTCGCGCACCAGGTAGGGCAGGGCGATATGCAGGGCCACCAGCAGCACCACCAGGCTTGCCAGGACCCACAGGGGCCAACGGTAACGAGCTTTCATGATCAGCAGCCTCCAGCCGTATACAGGCATTGACTGCGTCCGTTGGCAGACGTTCGAGTCAATGTTCCCGGGGTGGCCTGGGGCGCAGGTTCGGGGAACGCAGGAGCCGGGCCATGAACTCGGCGTCGCTGATGTGTCTCTTGCATAGGCACGACTGGCCCGGCTGGCCCGGGTGTTGCGCGACTGGACGCTCAAGGGCGCCAGGCATACCCTTGGGGACTTCTTCACTGCTGCATAAGGACCCAGCCATGAGCCGAATTTTTGCTGATAACGCCCATTCCATCGGCAATACGCCCTTGGTGCAGATCAACCGCATCGCCCCGCGCGGGGTGACCATCCTGGCCAAGATCGAAGGACGCAACCCGGGCTATTCGGTGAAGTGCCGGATCGGCGCGAACATGATCTGGGACGCCGAAAGCAGCGGCAAGCTCAAGCCGGGCATGACCATCGTCGAGCCCACGTCGGGCAACACCGGGATCGGCCTGGCCTTCGTCGCCGCCGCCCGTGGCTACAAGCTGATGCTGACCATGCCGGCGTCCATGAGCATCGAGCGGCGCAAGGTGCTCAAGGCCCTGGGCGCCGAGCTGGTGCTCACCGAGCCGGCCAAGGGCATGAAGGGGGCGATCGAAAAGGCGGCGGAAATCGTTGCCAGCGACCCGGCCAGGTACTTCATGCCGCAGCAGTTCGATAACCCGGCCAACCCGGCGATCCACGAAAAGACCACCGGTCCGGAAATCTGGAACGATACCGACGGCGCGGTGGACGTGCTGGTGGCCGGGGTTGGCACAGGGGGCACCATCAGCGGTGTGTCGCGCTACATCAAGAAGACCCAGGGCAAGCCGATTCTCTCGGTGGCGGTGGAGCCGGCGACTTCTCCGGTGATCACCCAGAAACTCGCCGGTGAAGAGATCAAGCCCAGCCCCCACAAGATCCAGGGCATCGGCGCCGGTTTCGTGCCCAGGAACCTGGACCTGGCGATGGTCGACCGGGTGGAGCTGGTGACCGATGAAGAGTCCAAGGCCATGGCCCTGCGGCTGATGCAGGAAGAGGGCATCCTCTGCGGCATCTCCTGCGGCGCGGCGATGGCGGTGGCGGTACGCCTGGCGGAAACCCCGGAAATGCAGGGCAAGACCATCGTGGTGATCCTGCCGGACTCCGGTGAGCGCTACCTGTCGAGCATGCTTTTCAGCGACCTGTTCACCGAGCAGGAAAACCAGCAGTAAGCACGGATCAGGCATTCGCCCGCAGGAGCCGGCTTGCCGGCGAATGCTGACCCATATCAGGCCAGGGCCTGGCTGCTTATGCTACTTAACGCCTTTGTTGCATAACCGTTAACGCTGAATGTTGGGTTGTGCGGGTTTTTCCAGGGCCCAGGAGTGTTTATCATTGCCGGCTGCCAGGTCGGGTGAACGCTCCCCCTACAGGTGCCTATTTCCAAGGAGTCGTTGCATGAGCTTTTCCTTTACCGCCAAGGTCGCGGTGTTGTCGCTGTTCGTCGGCAGCATTCTCTACGTGCACCTGCGCGGCAAGGCGCGTCTGCCGGTACTGCGCCAGTTCGTCAACCATTCGGCGCTGTTCGCCCCCTATAACGCCCTGATGTACCTGTTCTCCGGGGTGCCTTCCAAGCCGTACCTGGACCGCAGCAAGTTTCCCGAGCTGGACATCCTGCGGGACAACTGGGAAGTGATCCGCGAAGAGGCCATGCACCTGTTCGACGAGGGTTACATCCGCGCCGCCGAGAAGAACAACGATGCCGGTTTCGGTTCCTTCTTCAAGAAGGGCTGGAAGCGCTTCTACCTCAAGTGGTACGACAAGCCGCTGCCCTCGGCCGAGGCCCTGTGCCCGAAGACCGTCGAGCTGGTGAGCGCGATTCCCAACGTCAAGGGCGCGATGTTCGCGCTGTTGCCCGGTGGCAGCCACCTCAACCCGCACCGCGACCCCTTCGCCGGTTCCCTGCGTTATCACCTGGGCCTGTCGACCCCCAACTCCGATGCCTGCCGGATCTTCGTCGATGGCCAGGAGTACGCCTGGCGCGACGGTGAAGACGTGATGTTCGACGAGACCTACGTGCATTGGGTGAAGAACGAAACCGAGATCACCCGGGTGATCCTGTTCTGCGACATCGAGCGTCCGCTGAGCAGCCGCCTGATGACCCGCATCAACCGTTGGGTCAGCGCCCAACTGGGCCGCGCCACCGCGCCGCAGAACCTGGATGACGAGCGTGTCGGCGGGATCAACCAGGCCTACGCCTGGAGCAAGCGCTTCAGCGACAGCTTCAGTGGCGTGGTCAAGCAGTGGAAGCGCCGCCATCCCAAGCTGTACCGCATCCTGCGCCCGGTGCTGGCAGTGGTGGTGCTGGTAGTCCTGTGGAAGTGGCTGTTCGGATAAATCTTGCAATGAATATCGGGCGCTGGTTATATTCGGCGTCCGATGAGTCCAGCGACTCAGGTTTTTCCTCTCTCGAGAACCATCAGTACATGGCCTTTTCCCTTCTCAACGCGGTAGTGGTTTCAGCGGTCAACGCTGGCGTCGTGCCGTGCGGGAATCAGCAGCCTGTGCAGATCGGTCATTACCCCCCACCTGTCAGTAGCACGCCGGTGTACGCAGTCGTATCACCGCCGGGCGTTGGCTTCTCGGGCTGATCAGCAACCGCTGCTGTTCCCTGCGCCCGCCTGAAAAAAACACTACTGAACTTCAGCCTCGGCTGAATTGGCTTCTTGCCTGATTACAGGTGGTTTTCATGTTGCTCATTTCAAAAAAGTCCGCGCTCGCGGCCGCTTCCACGACCCTGTTCGTCCTGCTCTGGAGCAGTGGCGCCATCTTCTCCAAATGGGGCCTGGCCCACGCTTCACCCTTTGCCTTCCTGCTGCTGCGCTTCGTCATTGCCCTGATCGGCCTGATGCTGCTGGCGCCCCTGCTCAAGCTCAGGTTGCCCCGTGGGCGCCGGGCCATGGGCTTTGCCGTGGCCACCGGCCTGGTGCTGCTGGGGGCCTACCAGATCTTCTACATCCTGGCCCTGGACCTGAAGGTGACCCCCGGGGTCATGGCCACCATCATGGGGGTGCAGCCGATCCTCACGGTGGTGCTGATGGAGCGCCAGCGCTCCTGGAGCCGGCTGTTTGGCCTGAGCCTGGGGCTTGCCGGGCTGGTGATGGTGGTCTACCAGAGCATCGGCCTGGCGGGGATGTCCATCACCGGCATGCTGTGCGGGCTGCTGGCCCTGGTCAGCATGACCGCCGGTTCGATCATGCAGAAACGCATCACCGACAATCCCCTGGGCACGCTGCCGGTGCAGTACCTGGCAGGGCTGCTGCTGTGCGCGCTGTTCGTGCCGTTCCAGCCGTTTCACTTCGAGCACAGTGCAGGTTTCGTGATTCCACTGCTGTGGATGGGGCTGGTGGTGTCGGTGCTGGCCACGCTGTTGCTGTATCGGCTGATTGCCCAGGGCAACCTGGTGAATGTCACCAGCCTGTTCTACCTGGTGCCTGCGGTGACCGCGCTGATGGACTACCTGTTCTTCGGCAACCGCCTGGGGCTGCTGAGCCTGGTGGGCATGGGCCTGATCATCGTCGGGCTGGTGTTCGTGTTCCGCAAGCAGCCTTGACCGCCCTGGGCGGCGTGAGCTCTGCGCGCCGTCGCTGACGACACCGGCCGGGTGCAATGCCCGGTCGGTTGTTTTCCCTATTTATGGCATGAAGGGTCGACTTTTATGTCGAATGGTGGCCATATGGCATCATTGTCGAAAAGGTACTCGCCAACTGCATTGGGACAGGGCTTCAGCGCCGCGTGAGGCAGCTCGAAGAGTCGCCTGAGCAACGCTTGCAGGTGATTTTGATAACCAGTTGATTGGACTTCTTTTCTAATGCTTCCAAACAGTCCATCAGACTTTTCTCAAAAGCTAAAGCCCGTACCTAGACTGACGATACAGTCCTTACACACAAGGAGAGTCAGGATGAACGTAGCGCTTGCTTCCACTGCTTTGAGTCTGTTCCTTGGGCTATCGGGCAGTTGCCTTGCCGCCACTCCCTCAGGGCAAGGCATCATCCGTTTTTACGGCAAGATCGTAGAGTCCAACTGCACCTCCAATGCTGCCAGCGATGGGCTGAACTTGCGGCAGTGCCCTCAGGGCTCGCGTGGGGGATCCATTGACGTTCGGCGGGTCGGCCCGCTGGCCAGCGCCAGCGGCCCGGGAAACTCCGTAGTCAAGGTCAAGCTCCTGGCCGACAGCGGGCGCGAGGGGCGCTATTACGACCAGCACTATGCCGTTATCGACCAGGCAGGCAAGGCCGTGACCTCGGGCGCCTACCTGATCACCCTGAACGTTCCCTGAGCCCCTTGGCGGGATTCAGTCTCGGCTCAGCCCGTGTTCCTTGCGAACCGAGTTCATGAAGGCCTGCATCGCCGATGACTGGATGCGGTGCCGCCGGGTGATCAACCCGAAGGGCGGCAAGCGCGCCTCGAACTGGATCGGCAGCACCGCCAACAGGTGACGCCCGGGATAGTCTTCGACTACCGAAACCGGTGTAACACCAATCATGTCGGTCTGCTGCACCAGAGACAGCAAGGTCATGATCGAGGTGGTCTCGACGATGCTGCTGGGGATATCGACCCGGGCGTTGTGAAACACCTGGTTGATGATCGAGCGCATGGGGCTGGGATGCTGTTGCAAGACCCAGGTCTCGTTCTGCAATTGTGCCCAGCTCAGGTGCGTGGCTTGCGCCAGTGGATTCTGCACCCCGGCGATCACGCACAGGGCCTCTTCACCCAGGCTGTCGAAGAGCAGTTCCTCGGCCCGTGCGCCGCCGGGAATCCTGCCCAGGACGATGTCCAGTTGATCCTGAAGCAAGGCCTGTACCAGCACGTCGCTGGTGTCGACCTGGATGCTCATGGACAACCGTGGATGGCTTTGCTTGAGAGTGGCGATGGTCCGCGTCAGCAGTCCCGAGGCCAGGGCCGGAATGGCTCCGACGGCGACCCGCCCGAGGTTGCCGGATTCCAGTGCCACCAGTTCCTCACGCATGCCGCTGAGCTCGGCGAAGACCATCTGTGCGTAGTAGATCACTGTCTCGCCGAAGGGCGTGGGACGCATGCCCCGAGGCAGGCGTTCGAACAGCTCCACACCCAGCAGGTCCTCCGCTTCGTGGAGCATCTTGGTGGCTGCTGGTTGGGTCATGCCAATGTTGTCCGCTGCGCGGCGTAGCGAGCCGAACTCCTGCAAGGCCAGCATCAGCCGCAGTTGTCGCAGGCGCAGGCGGCTGTGGATCACATTGGCATCAGGAATCTTGGTCATGGGCCGGGCTCGCAGTAAAAGGCAGCGGCAAGCCTGACAATAAATGCCAGGCCTTGCCAGGGGCTACGTCAAGGGTAGGGGCTCATTGGGCCAGGGGATGTTCGTTCAGCTTTCTGCACGGCGCTGAAGCAGCCGCTGCAGGTCGGCAGACAGCAGCGGCCAGAACAGCATCAGCACCACGTCGAAGAAGGCGTTGTGCACCGAGTAGGCACCAATGGCGCAGACCATGATGATCGGTGCAATGATCGAGAACGGAATTCGCAGGATCGAGGCGAACAGCGGCACGGTGACCAGCACCACGATCAGGCTGACCACGTTGCCCAGGTACATACTGGCGATGAGCCCCCAGACGAAATCGTGCTGCTCGACAAACAGTGTCGGCCCCGGGTGCAGCCCCCAGATCATCAGGCTGCCAAGCATTACCGCAGCGGTGGCAGAGCCGGGAATGCCCAGGGTCAGCATCGGCAGCAGGGCGCTGGTGCCGGCAGCCTGGTCGGCGGTTTCCGGGGCGATCACGCCTTCGATTTCGCCCTTGCCGAAGTTCTCTCGGTGCTTGGAGAAGGGCCGCGCCAGGCTGTAGCTCATGAACGAGGCCGCAGTCGGGCCACCGGGCGTGATGCCCATCCAGCAGCCCACCAGAGTGCTGCGCAGCAGGGTCAGCCAATAGCGCGCCAAGCGCGCCCAGGTACATAGGATGATCATCGGCCCGGCGGTGAAGGCCGCCCAGGCTCTGGGCATCGCCACCGACGGGCCTTACCCGGGCGACACCATCTTCCTCAAGGTTCAGGGCGACGCCAGGCCTTCGAGATCGCTTGCCGCATGGGCGCCCACCGCCACTGATCGGAGCATTTCCTGGTTCCCGCATTCCCATGCCTTGGCATGGGAATGCTTTCTGGCATCCGCCGTTTGCTAGAGCGCCTTGGCCGGCATGGCTGCAGGCGTCGGCTTGCCCGCGAAAGGAACGAGATATCTCCGATAACCCTAAAAGGCAATAAAAGCCCTCCGGCGATCACCTGTGGTTATCGTTGGATGCCCATAAGTGATTAGCCGCTGCTGTCGGCGCTGGCTAAAGTCGCCTCATCGATTGAGCGGCTGCCAGCCACTCGCTCAGCGATCGAACAACTACAAAAAGCCCGCCTTGTCCCTTGCGCAAGGCCTGACCGGCACTCAAGGAACCTCCACATGACCCGTCCAGATTCTGCGCTGGCGCTCGCCAGCGCCATCTCCAAAAGCCGGCTGCGTCTGCTGCCCTTCCTGATCCTGATGTACATCCTGGCCTTTATCGACCGTTCCAACGTCGGCTTCGCCAAGGCGGCGCTGCAAGCCGACACCGGCCTCGGCGATGCAGCCTTCGCTTTTGGCGCGAGCATTTTCTTCATTGGCTACGCCTTCTTCGAAGTGCCCAGCAACTACATGCTGCATCGCCTCGGTGCGCGGGTCTGGTTGTGCCGGATCATGGTCACCTGGGGTCTGGTGTCGGCGGCGATGATGTTCGCTCACAACGCCCAGACGTTTTATGTGCTGCGTTTTCTTCTGGGCGTGGCCGAGGCCGGCTTCTTCCCGGGGATCATTCTCTACCTCACCTACTGGTTTCCGGCCCAGAGCCGGGGCCAGGCCCTGGGGCTGTTCTACTTCGGCCTACCCCTGGCGCTGGTCCTCGGCAGCCCGCTGTCGGGCTGGTTGCTGGAATTCCATGGGGTGTTCGGCCTGACCAACTGGCAATGGCTGTTCGTGGTCGAGGGCCTGATGGCGTCGGTGGTCGGCATCGCCGCCTACTTCTACCTGGTGGATCGTCCCGGCGATGCGCGCTGGTTGAGCGTCGAGCAGAAGCAGGCGCTGCATGACGCCCTGGCCGCAGAGGACGCAAGGAAAAAGGACAGCAGCCCCCACGGCTTCCTCAGTGCCCTGCGCAATCCCCGGGTCCTGCAATTCTGCCTGGCCTACTTCACCATCCAGATGAGCGTCTACGGCGTGGTGTTCTACCTGCCGACACGCATCGCCGGGCTGCTGGACGGCCACGTGGGCCTCAGCGTCGGGCTGATCACCGCGATTCCGTGGATCTGTGCCCTGCTGGTGACCCGCCTGGTGACCCGCTATGCCGACCGCAGTGGTCAGCATCAGCGCCTGGCGGTGGTGATGCTGACCATGGCCGCCCTGGGCATCGCTGCTTCCGCGCTGGGTAGCAGCATGGTCCCGGTGGTCCTGGCCTTCTGTTTCGCCGCCGCCGGCTTCGTCGCGGTGCAGCCGCTGTTCTGGACCATCCCCACCGGCTATCTCAGCGGTGCCGCGGCGGCCGGCGGCATCGCCCTGATCAACTCCATCGGCAACCTCGGCGGCTTTGTCGCGCCGAACCTCAAGACCCTGATGGAAACCCAGTTTGCCGATCCACGTGCGGGGATGTTCGCCCTGGCTCTGGTAGGCATCCTCGGCGCCATCCTGTTATCACGCCTGAATACTCGGCACACCCCGACAGCTCCCAAACAGCTCACACCGTCCCAGGTCGGCTGATCACTACCCACGCCTTGCAAGGAAACCCCCTGATGAAAATCACCGCGATCCGTACCCGTGTATTCGAATGGAAAGGCAAAGTCGTGCCACCTCAGGCGCACTTCTGCACCAATGCCACGGACATCCTCTTCGAGCGTGGCGATGCCATGGGCTCGTTCCGTTTCCACGGCTGGCTGGTGGTGGAAGTGGAAACCGACAACGGCCTGGTGGGCATCGGCAATTGCGCCCTGGCGCCGCGGGTGGCCAAGGAAGTCATCGACACCTATCTGGCTCCGATCGCCATCGGTGAGGACCCTTTCGACAACGAATACATCTGGCAGAAAATGTACCGTCAGAGTCACGCGTGGGGGCGCAAGGGCATCGGCATGGCGGCCATCTCGGCGATCGACATCGCCCTCTGGGACATCATGGGCAAAGCGGTGAACAAGCCGGTGTTCAAGCTCCTCGGCGGGCGCACCAAGGACAAGATCTGGACCTACGCCTCCAAGCTCTACGCCAATGACAATCTCGACCTGTTCCTCGAAGAGGCCCAGGGCTACCTCAACCAGGGTTTCACTGCGCTGAAGATGCGCTTCGGCTACGGTCCCAAGGACGGCCCGGCCGGCATGCGCCGCAACATCGAGCAGGTACGCGCTCTGCGCGAACTGGCCGGCCCGGATGTGGACATCATGCTCGAGTGCTATATGGGCTGGACCCTGGAATACGCCCGGCGCATGTTGCCCAAGCTGGCGGAGTTCGAGCCGCGCTGGTTGGAGGAGCCGGTGATCGCCGACGACCTTGAAGGCTACGTCGAACTGAAGAAGATGGGCATCATGCCGATCTCCGGCGGTGAGCACGAGTTCACCTCCTATGGCTTCAAGGACTTGCTGGAACGCCGCGCCGTCGACGTGATCCAGTACGACACCAACCGCGTCGGCGGCATCACCGCCGCGCGCAAGATCAACGCCATGGCCGAAGCCTGGTCGGTGCCTGTGATTCCCCATGCCGGGCAGATGCACAACTACCACTTGACCCTGTCCACCACGGCCTCGCCGATGGCCGAGTTCTTCCCGGTGTTCGACGTCGAGGTCGGCAACGAACTCTTCTACTACGTGTTCAAGGGCGAGCCGCAGCCAGTCAAGGGCTACATCCAGCTCGATGACCACAAGCCGGGCCTGGGCCTGGAAATCTGCGAAGACTACCTGAGCGAATTCAACATCATCGAATAAGCCTCGGGCGCCGCTTGCGGGCGGCGCCGTACACACCTATGGGAGAGCGAACATGCGCTTGATTCAATTTGCCAGCAGCACCGGCCAGCGTCAGGTCGGAGTGATCGAAGAGCAGCAAGTGCGAGTATTGCGCAACACCTCCAGCACCCGTGAACTGGCTCTGGCGGCGATCCGCAACCAGCGCAGCCTGCAGCAGGAAGCGCAGCTGCGCGGCAGTGATCCGGGACCGGACTATGCACAGCTGTTGCAGCAGGCCCGGGTGCTGCCGCCCCTGGACCATGAGGACCCGGCCCATTGCCTGATCAGCGGCACCGGCCTGACCCACCTGGGCAGTGCCTCGGCCCGGGACAAGATGCACCAGCATGACGGCGAGGTCGAAGCGGGCATGACCGACACCATGCGCATCTTCAAATGGGGCCTGGAAGGCGGCAAGCCCGAGGCCGGGCAAGTGGGGGCCCAGCCGGAATGGTTCTACAAGGGCGACGGCAGCATTGTCGTGCGTCCCGGCGGCGATTTTCCGCTGCCGCCGTTTGCCGAGGATGGGGGGGAGGAACCGGAGCTCACCGGCCTTTATGTGATCGGTGACGATGGACTGCCGTACCGCGTCGGTTATGCCCTGGGCAACGAGTTCTCCGACCATGTGATGGAGCGGCGCAACTACCTGTACCTGGCCCACTCGAAGCTGCGCTACTGCGCCTACGGCCCGGAATTGCGGGTCGGCGAACTGCCCCGGCACCTGGTGGGCCGCAGCCGCATTATCCGCAACGCTGAAGTGCTCTGGGAAAGGGAGTTTCTCAGCGGTGAGGACAACATGTGCCATAGCCTGGCCAACCTCGAATACCACCACTTCAAGTACGTGCAGTTCCTGCGTCCCGGCGACGTCCATGTGCACTACTTCGGCACCGCCACCCTGTCCTTTGCCGACGGTGTACGCACGCGCCCCGGCGACCGCTTCCAGATCAGCCTCGAAGCCTTCGGCGCGCCCCTGGAAAACACCATCGGTGCAAGCGTCCAGCCCTTGGCCATCGGCCAGGTACGGGCCCTGTAAATCTTCAACCACCGGCCTCTGGCGCCGGTCAAGGAATTCTCATGACTCGCTTGTCTGGACATAACTACATTGGTGGCGCCCGCAGCGCTCTGGGCGAGGTGCAGTTGCACAGCCTGGATGCCAGCAGTGGCCAAGCCCTGCCGGGAAGCTTCTTTCAGGCGACCGCGGCGGAAGTGGATGCCGCGGCCCGGGCCGCGGCGCTGGCCTACCCGCTGTACCGCAACCTCAGCGCCGAGCGGCGTGCGCAGTTTCTCGATGCCATTGCCGATGAACTGGACGGCCTCGGGGATGATTTCATCGCCACTGTCTGCCGGGAAACTGCCTTGCCCGCCGGGCGCATTCAGGGCGAGCGAGGGCGTACCAGCGGCCAGTTGCGTTTGTTCGCCAGGGTCCTGCGTCGGGGCGACTTCTATGTTGCACGCATCGATCGCGCCTTGCCCCAGCGCCAGCCGCTGCCGCGCCCGGACCTGCGCCAGTACCACATCGGCCTGGGCCCGGTGGCGGTGTTTGGTGCCAGCAACTTCCCCCTGGCGTTCTCCACCGCCGGTGGCGACACCGCTGCGGCCCTGGCCGCCGGTTGCCCGGTGGTGTTCAAGGCCCACAGCGGGCACATGGCGACCGCCGAGTGGGTGGCGGACGCGATCATCCGCGCGGCGCAGCGCAGCGGGATGCCCGCCGGAGTGTTCAACATGATCTACGGAGCCGGGGTCGGGGAGTGGCTGGTCAAGCACCCGGCGATCCAGGCGGTGGGCTTTACCGGCTCCCTCAAGGGTGGCAATGCCTTGTGCCAGATGGCCGCGACCCGGCCGCAGCCGATCCCGGTGTTCGCCGAGATGTCGAGCATCAACCCGGTGATCCTGCTGCCGGAGGCTCTCAGGGTCCGGGGTTCGCAGATCGCCGCCGAACTGGCGGGTTCGGTGACCTTGGGTGCGGGTCAGTTCTGTACCAATCCTGGCCTGATCATCGGCCTGCGCTCGCCGCAGTTCAGCGCCTTTCTCCAGCAGTTCAGCACGCAGATGGACCAGCAGGCGCCGCAGACCATGCTCAACAGCGGCACGCTGGTCAGCTATTGCCAGGGGCTTGCAGCCTTGCACCAGCATCCACGTCTGCGGCACCTGGCGGGGCGGCCACAGCAG
This sequence comes from Pseudomonas sp. NFPP25, assembly GCF_900116505.1. Classification (NCBI taxonomy): domain Bacteria; kingdom Pseudomonadati; phylum Pseudomonadota; class Gammaproteobacteria; order Pseudomonadales; family Pseudomonadaceae; genus Pseudomonas; species Pseudomonas sp. NFPP25. The sequence continues at coordinate 867,833 of NZ_FPBG01000003.1, forward strand.
GGCGCCCAGGCACAGGCTCAGCTATTTCAGGCCGATGTCAGCCTGTTGCTGGAGGGCGATGAACTGCTTCAGGAGGAAGTCTTCGGCCCGGCCAGCATCGTCATCGAAGTGGCGGATCAGCGTGAACTGGCGGCGGCCTTGCAGGGGCTGCGTGGGCAACTGACCGCGACCTTGATCGGCGAGGAACAGGAACTGCTGGAGCATCGCTGGCTCAGTGAGGTCTTGCAGGAAAAGGTCGGCCGGCTATTGCTCAATGGCTATCCGACCGGGGTCGAAGTCTGCGATGCGATGGTTCACGGCGGGCCTTATCCGGCAACGTCGGATGCCCGTGGCACCTCGGTGGGCAGCCTGGCGATCGCGCGCTTCCTGCGCCCGGTATGTTTCCAGAACTACCCGGACGCGCTGCTGCCTGAAGCCCTGCGCAATGCCAACCCGCTGGGTATACGACGCCTGGTGGACGGAGAAATGAGCAACGCCGCGCTTTGACCCTGGGCGGCCGCAACAGGCCTTGAGCAGATGCCGGCAGCCTGTTTCAGGCTGCGGCCTTTGCCGCCGGCCTGAGCACCAGCCACAGCGCGGCGGCAATCAGCGCGCCGCCATACAGGTGGGCCATGGACAGCGGCTCGTCCAGCAGCAACGCGCCCCACAGTACGCCGAATGGCGGGATCATGAAGGTCACGGTCATCGAACGCACCGGGCCGATGGCGCTGAGCAGGCGGAAATACAGCACGTAGGCAAACGCGGTGCAGCCCAGCCCCAGCCCCAAAAGCGATAGCCATACGCTCCAGCCACCCCAGCTGGGGGGCGGCTGGCTGATGGCGTTGTAGGCGAACAGCGGCAACAGCAGCAGGGTCGCTCCCAGCATGCTGCCCAGGGCCGACAGGCGGCTGTCCAGGCCGCCGGCCTGGTCCAGCCAGCGTCGGGCGAGGAACCCGGCGAAGCCGTAGCAGGTGGTGGCCATCAAGCAGGACAGGGCGCCCAGCAGCAGGTCTCGGTCGAAGGCCACGGGGCCGGCGCGAGTCAGGATGCCGACGCCGAGCAGGCCCAGGCAGACCCCGGCGAATTTGCTCGGGGTCAGGCGTTCATGGAAAAACAGGCCGCCGATCAGCACCCCCATCAACGGCGTGGTGGCATTGAAGATCGCCGAGTAGCCGGCGGGCAGCACCTGGGCCGCCACCGAGTACATCGTCGCGGGTATCCCGGAGTTGATCACCCCGAGCAGCAGCACGGTCTTGAGCTTGCCGCGGAAGTTCCAGTCGACCCGCATCAACGCCAGCATCACCAGCAGCCCGAGCGCGGCGATGGACACCCGGAAGAAGGCCGTGGGCACGCTGCCCAGCACCGGGGCGATGATGCGCATGAACAAGAAGCTCGCGCCCCAGATGGCGGCCAGCGACAGCAGGCGCAGCAGATCGACAGGTTTCACAGGAGGTTCCTTGGGTTCGGGGCGAGGGATCTTGCCCAGCGTGGCCGGGCATGGCAAACCTTATTGGCGCACGGGGCGAAGAAAACCCGCACCCCGATTGTTGCGTTCAATCCTGCGTTGCAGAGGCCTGGAGACAGAGCGACCGCCGGGTCATTTTTCGGCGTACATCCCATCACAAAAATACGCTTCTCTTCACCTCGTTTCACTGGCTAAGCTCTGGCATCGTAAATTCCCGCAGAGGTCTCTTTATGTCGCAGTCATGGCCCGCCGCCGATATCGCTCGAATGATCCTCGATGGCTTCGACGACTACCGCGAGCACTTTCGCCAGATCACCGACGGTGCCCGGCAACGCTTCGAGCAGGCGCAGTGGCAGCAAGCGCAAAAGGCCTCGGCAGCGCGGATCAACCTGTATGAAGAGAAGGTGGGCGAGACCGTGGCCCGCCTGCACCAGGCCTTCAGCACCGAGTCGCTGATGGATGTCAGCCAGTGGCCACTGGTGAAAAGCGCCTACATCAGCCTGATCGACCTGCGCTTTGACGATGAGCTGTCCGAGACCTGGTACAACTCGATCTTCTGCGGCCTGTTCAGCCACGACCTGATCAGCGACGGCTGCATGTTCATCCACACCACCCGACCCAGCCTGCGCCGGGCCCGGGCCGCGCAGACCCGCAGCTACAAGCCCCAGGGCGAACTGGCGACGATGCTCGAACAGGTATTCGCCGACTACCGCTTCAGCGAGGACTACGCCGACCTGCCGGGGGACCTGCGGCGCCTGGAGGCGCAATTGCGGGAGAACCTGCCGGACTGGGTGTGCAAGGACCCCGAACTGACCCTGGAACTGTTTTCCTCGGTGCTCTACCGCAACAAGGGCGCCTACCTGGTGGGGCGTATCTTCACCCATGAAGAACAGTGGCCGCTGGTGATCCCGCTGCTGCACCGCGAAGGCCGGGGGATCCAGATCGACGCGCTGATCACCGACGAGGCGGACGTCTCGATCATCTTTTCCTTCACCCGTTCCTACTTCATGGTGGACGTGCCGGTGCCGGCGGAATTCATCGGCTTCCTCAAGCGCATCCTGCCGGGCAAGCACATCGCCGAGCTGTACACCTCCATCGGTTTCTACAAGCACGGCAAGTCGGAGTTCTACCGGGCCCTGATCAACCACCTGGCTAGCACCGACGATCGCTTCATCATGGCTCCCGGGGTGCGCGGCATGGTCATGAGCGTGTTCACCCTGCCGGGCTTCAACACCGTGTTCAAGATCATCAAGGACCGCTTCTCGCCGTCGAAGAACGTCGACCGGGCCACGGTGATCGAGAAATACCGGCTGGTGAAAAGCGTGGATCGGGTGGGCCGCATGGCCGATACCCAGGAGTTCGCCGACTTCCGCTTCCCCCTGAGCAAGTTCGACCCGGCGTGCCTTGAGGAACTGCTGGAAGTGGCGCCCTCCACGGTGGCGGTGGAAGGCCAGACGGTACTGATCCGCCACTGCTGGACCGAGCGGCGCATGACCCCGCTCAACCTCTACCTGGAGCATGCCAACGAAGCCCAGGTGCGCGAGGCCCTGGAGGACTACGGCCTGGCGATCAAGCAGCTGGCGGCGGCCAACATCTTCCCCGGCGACATGCTGCTGAAGAACTTCGGCGTCACCCGCCATGGCCGGGTGGTGTTCTATGACTACGACGAAATCTGCTTCCTCACCGAAGCCAACTTCCGCCACATTCCGGCCCCCCGTACCCCGGAAGATGAAATGGCTTCCGAGCCCTGGTACTCCATCGGCCCCCACGACGTGTTTCCCGAGGAGTTCCCGCCGTTCCTGTTCGCCGATGCCGGCCAGCGCAAGCTGTTCGACCAGCTGCACGGCGAGCTGTACAACGCCGATTACTGGAAGGGCCTGCAGGAGGCCATCCGCGCCGGCAAGGTGATCGATGTCTTCCCTTACCGGCGCCAAGGCCTGGAAGACGAATAAATAGACGTGCAGGAGCCGGTTTGCCGGCGAGGGCGCCCTCACTGGCCCCTTCGCCGACAAGCCGGCTCCTACTTATTGCATGGACTTTTCTGCGACAATCGCGCCCTGCCTAAATAGACGACCCTTGCGTACCTGATGACTGACGAATCGCCTGCAATCGACCAACTGCTGAAAAACCTCGATCAAGCCATGCTCGGCGACCGTCACCGGTTGCGCCGGCAGTTGCTCGAACTGCGCAAGAAGCCCGACGAGGCCAAGCTCGCCCAGTGGCTGGAGCGCATGCAGGCTTCCTGCAACCTGGTGACGGCGCGGCGCCAGAGCGTGCCGCAGATCCGCTATGACGACAGCCTGCCGATTGCCGCCAAGCGCGACGAGATCAAGGAGGCGCTGCTCAAGCATCAGGTGCTGATCATTGCCGGCGAGACCGGCTCGGGCAAGACCACCCAGTTGCCGAAGATCTGCCTGGAAATCGGTCGTGGCCAGCATGGCCTGATCGGCCATACCCAGCCCCGGCGGATTGCCGCCCGCAGCGTGGCCAGCCGAGTCGCCGAAGAGCTGGCCACGCCCCTGGGCTCGCTGGTGGGCTACCAGGTGCGCTTCGAGGACCAGAGCGATTCCAGCACCCTGATCAAGCTGATGACCGACGGCATCCTGCTGGCGGAAACCCAGAACGATCGCTACCTGGAACGCTACGACACGATCATCGTCGACGAGGCCCACGAGCGCAGCCTGAACATCGACTTCCTCCTCGGCTACCTCAAGACCCTGCTGCCGCGGCGCCCGGACCTGAAGGTCATCATCACCTCGGCGACCATCGACCTTGAGCGCTTCTCCAAGCACTTCGATAACGCGCCGATCGTCGAGGTGTCCGGCCGCACCTTCCCGGTGGAAACCTGGTATCGCCCGTTGACCCTGGAACAGGACGAGGAGGGCAACCGGGTCGAGGACGACCTCACGGTGGACCAGGCGATCCTCGCCACCCTGGATGAAATCGCCGCCCATGAACGCAGTGAAAGGCGCAGCCCCGGGGATGTGCTGGTGTTCCTGCCCGGCGAGCGGGAGATCCGCGACGCCGCGGAGATGCTGCGCAAGGCCCAGCTCAAGCACACCGAGATCCTGCCGCTGTACGCGCGCCTGTCGCCGGCGGAACAGCAGCGCATCTTCCAGTCCCACCCGGGCCGCCGCGTGGTGCTGGCCACCAACGTCGCCGAAACCTCGCTGACCGTGCCGGGCATCCGCTACGTGATCGACAGCGGCACTGCGCGCATCAGCCGCTACAGCTACCGGGCCAAGGTCCAGCGCCTGCCCATCGAGGCGATTTCCCAGGCCAGCGCCAACCAGCGCAAGGGCCGTTGCGGCCGGGTCGAACCGGGGATCTGCGTACGCCTGTACAGCGAGGAAGATTTCCTCGGCCGGCCGGAATTCACCGACCCGGAGATCCTGCGTACCAACCTGGCGGCGGTGATCTTGCAGATGCTGCACCTGCGCCTGGGGGAAATCACTGCCTTCCCGTTTATCGAGCCGCCGGATGGCAAGGCCATCAGCGACGGTTTCAACCTGCTGCAGGAACTCTCGGCAGTCGACCGCAACAGCCAGCTGACACCACTGGGCCGGCAACTGGCGCGCCTGCCGGTGGATCCGCGCATGGGCCGCATGCTGCTGGAAGCGGCCAAGCTCGGCAGCCTCCAGGAAGTGCTGATCGTCGCCAGCGCCATGTCGATCCAGGACCCCCGCGAGCGTCCGCCGGAGCGCCAGCAGGCCGCCGACCAGGCCCACGCCCAGTGGAAGGACGTGGATTCGGACTTCGCCGGGCTGGTCAACCTGTGGCGCGGCTTCGAAGAACAGCGCCAGGCCCTCACCGCCAGCCCGCTGCGCAACTGGTGCCGCAAGAATTTCCTGAACTACCTGCGCCTGCGCGAGTGGCGTGATTCGCACCGGCAATTGAGCCTGATCTGCCGCGACCTGCAACTGAGCCTGAACAAGGAGCCGGCGGACTACCCGAAACTGCACAAGGCGGTGCTGGTAGGCCTGCTCAGCCAGATCGGCCAGAAGACCGAAGACGGCGACTACCTGGGGGCCCGCCAGCGGCGCTTCTGGATCCACCCGTCCTCGGGCCTGGGCAAGAAGCGCCCGCAATGGCTGATGACCGCCGAGCTGGTGGAAACCACCAAGCTCTATGCGCGCATGGTGGCCAAGATCGAGCCGGACTGGATCGAGCCCCTGGCCGGCCATCTGGTGAAGAAGAACCACTTCGAGCCCCATTGGGAGAAGAAGCGCGGCCAGGTAGTGGCCTACGAGCAGATCACCCTGTTCGGCCTGATCGTGGTCGGCCGCCGGCCAGTGCATTACGGCCCGGTGGACCCGGTGGTATCCCGCGAGCTGTTCATCCGCGAGGCCCTGGTGCGTGGCGAAATCCAGTCCAAGGCCAAGTGCCTGAGCGCCAACACCCAGTTGCTGGAACAGCTCGATGCGCTGGAGGCCAAGGCCCGGCGCCGCGACATCCTGGCCGACGAGGAAACCCTGTTCGCCTTCTACGACGCACGCCTGCCAGCGGAGATCCACCAGACCGCGACCTTCGACAGCTGGTACCGGGTGCACAGCCAGAAGAACCCGCAGTTGTTGATCATGCGCGAGGAAGACGTGCTGGCTCGCGAGGCCAGCGAGGTCACCGCCAAGCAGTACCCGGACACCCTGCATATCGGCGACCTGGAACTGGCCCTGAGTTACCACTTCGAACCCAACCATCCCCGGGACGGCGTAACCCTGCGGGTGCCGGCGCCGCTACTGCCGGCACTGCCCGCCGAACGCCTGGAATGGCTGGTGCCGGGGCTGATCGAGGCCAAGTGCATCGCCCTGGTGCGCAACCTGCCCAAGGCCCTGCGCAAGAACTTCGTGCCGGTGCCGGACTTCGTCAAGGCCGCCCTGCAGCGCATGGTCTTCGCCGAGGGCTCCTTGCCCCAGGCCCTGGGCCGCGAGCTGCTGCGCATGACCGGTGCCCGGGTCAGCGACGAGGCCTGGAGCGAAGCCGAACAACAGGTGGAAAGCCACCTGCGGATGAACCTGGAAATCGTCGACGCCCAGGGCAAGTTCCTCGGCGAAGGCCGCGACCTGGCCGAACTGACCGCGCGTTTCGCCGAAGCCAGCCAGGCTGCCCTGGCGGTGCCGCAGACTGCCAAGAGCCAGCAACCGGTGCAAGCCAAGGTATTTGCCGCGGTGGCGGAAAAGACCCAGCAGAAGATCGCCGGGCTGTCGATGACGGTGTACCCGGCCCTGGTGGAGGAGGCGGGTACGGTCAAGGAAGGGCGCTTCTCCACCGCTGCCGAAGCCGAGTTCCAGCATCGCCGGGCCTTGCAGCGCCTGCTGTTGCAGCAACTGGCCGAGCCGGCCAAGTTCCTGCGGGGCAAGTTGCCGGGCCTTACCGAGCTGGGCCTGCTGTACCGCGAACTGGGCCGGGTCGATGCGCTGGTGGAGGACATTCTCCTGGCCAGCCTCGACAGTTGCATTCTTGAAGGCGAGGCCGTGCTGCCTCGGGATGGCGCGGGCCTGGCCTCCCTGGCCGAGCGCAAGCGTGGTGCCTGGACCGAGCACGCCGAGCGCCTGGCACGCCTGACCCTGGAGATCCTCAAGCTCTGGCACGGCCTGCAAAAGCGCTTCAAGGGCAAGATCGACCTGGCCCAGGCCGTGGCCCTCAACGACATCAAGGCCCAGCTGGCGAACCTGGTGTACCCGGGCTTTGTCCGGGAAACCCCGGCCCTGTGGCTCAAGGAGCTGCCGCGTTACCTCAAGGCCGTGGAACTGCGCTTCGAGAAACTCGGCAGCCAGGTGCAGAAGGACCGGGTCTGGAGCAGCGAGCTCACGGGCCTGTGGAGCCAGTACCAGACCCGGGCCCAGAAGCATGCCCAGGAAGGCAAGCGCGACCCGCAGTTGGAGCTGTACCGCTGGTGGCTGGAGGAGTACCGGGTGTCCCTGTTCGCCCAGCAGTTGGGGACCAAGGTGCCGATTTCCGACAAGCGCCTGAGCAAGCAGTGGAGCCTGGTCGACGCCTGATCTAAAGCCCTTCGCAGGCGCTGGCGTGCCAGCGAAAGCGCCGCCAGGGGCGGCACAGGGTTGACTCCGTCGATCTTGCAGTTGCGGCGAAATGGCGGAGGTTATGGCAAACTCCGCCGTCATAAATGCCGGCCCCGGCTTTCTGCATCGCAGGCAGCCTGGGCGGATCGGAATAAAGCGATGCCAGAAACGGCTCCCCTGGCGGGAGTCGTCCCTTTACGGTTTGGCACGTGAGTGCCAATACCTTCTGCCTCAACACATTAGAGGAACGACCGTGCACAACGTCGTCATCAGCGGCACCGGCCTGTTTACCCCGGCCAACAGCATCTCCAACGAAGAGCTGGTGGAATCGTTCAATACCTACGTCCACCAGTTCAACAGTGACAACGCTGCCGCCATCGAGCGCGGCGAAGTGCAGGCCCTGACCGAATCCAACGCTGCCTTCATCGAAAAGGCCTCGGGCATCAAGAGCCGCTTCGTCATGGACAAGGACGGCATCCTCGACCCGCAGCGCATGGCTCCACGCCTGCCGGAACGCTCCAACGACGAATGGTCGGTACTCTGCCAGATGGCCGTGGCCGCCGCCGAGCAAGCCCTGCAGCGGGCCGGCAAGACTGCCGCCGACATCGACGGGGTGATCGTCGCCTGCTCCAACCTGCAGCGCGCCTACCCGGCCATCGCCATCGAAGTCCAGGCCGCACTGGGCATCCAGGGTTTTGGCTTCGACATGAACGTGGCCTGCTCCTCGGCGACCTTCGGCATCCAGGCGGCCTGCAACAGCGTGCAACTGGGCCAGGCCCGGGCGATCCTGATGGTCAACCCGGAAGTCTGCACCGGGCACCTGAACTTCCGTGACCGCGACAGCCACTTCATCTTCGGCGACGCCGCCACCGCGGTGGTCATCGAGCGAGCCGACCTGGCCACCTCCGAGCACCAGTTCGACATCGTCAGCACCAAGCTGCTGACCCAGTTCTCCAATAACATCCGCAACAACTTCGGCTTCCTCAACCGCGCCGCGGAAGAGGGTATCGGTGCCCGCGACAAGCTGTTCGTCCAGGAAGGCCGCAAGGTATTTCGCGATGTATGTCCGATGGTGGCCGAGCTGATCGCTGCGCACCTGGAAGAAAACCAGCTCAACGTCAGCGACGTGAAGCGCTTCTGGCTGCACCAGGCCAACCTCAGCATGAACCACCTGATCGTCAAGAAGCTCCTGGGCCGCGAAGCCTCGGTGGAAGAAGCGCCGGTGATTCTCGACACTTACGCCAACACCAGTTCGGCGGGTTCGGTGATTGCCTTCCACAAGTACCAGGACGACCTGGCCAGCGGTTCCCTGGCCGTGCTCAGCTCCTTTGGCGCCGGTTATTCGATCGGTAGCGTGTTGCTGCGCAAGCGTTGATCCAGGGTTGGGGTGTGGCGTCGGGCGGGATTGGCGCGTCACACCCCCTCAAACCTGCATGATTGAACGAGGCACGAATGGCCGCTGCTGATGACACGCAACTGCTAGAGCGCCTGTTGGCGGGCGAACAAAAGGCTTACAAGGAACTGGTCGGCACCTACCAGAGCGCCATGCGCGCCGTGGCCTACGCCATTGTCGGCAACCGCCACGCCGACGAAGTGGTACAGGACGCCTGGCTGTCGGTGGTGCGCAACCTGGCGGGTTTCCAGGGGCGTTCCAGCCTCAAGACCTGGCTGCTGACCATCACCGCCAACGCGGCCAAGAGCCGCTACAAGCAGAACCGCCGGGAAGTGTTGCTCGACGATCTGCCGGCGCCCCATGGCACCGTGGGTGATGAGCGTTTCTCCTCCAGCGATGGTCACTGGCTGGTGGCGCCTTTCGCCTGGCACGAAGACACCCCGGAAGCCCTGCTGACCGAGTCCGAACTGCGTGACTGCCTGGAGCACACCCTGCTCAGCCTGTCCGAGTTGCAGAGCAGTGTCCTGCTGTTGCGCGAACGCCAGGGCCTGGAGCTGGAAGAGATCTGTAACCTTTTGGGGCTCACGCTCTCCAATGTCCGGGTACTGCTGCACCGGGCGCGTCTGAAGGTCTTCGCCACCGTGGAGCATTTTGAGGAAACCGGCCAATGCTGACCTGCAAGGAACAAGTGGCACGATCCAGCGATTATCTCGATGGCCAGTTGAGCTTTCGCGAGCGCTTGATGGTGCGCCATCATCTGTTGTTCTGCCCCAATTGCCGGCGTTTCATTCGCCAGATGCGCCTGCTCCAGGCCACCTTGCGGGTGCTTCCGGAGCCGCCCCTGGAAGGTCTCGACGAACTGGCCGAGCGTCTGGCCGCCGAGCGCCAGAACCACCGCTGATCCTGCCTCCCCCCATGGCTTGGTAGCCGCTGTCGAGCCCCGGCGAGGCTGCGAAAAGGCCCGCAGGGCCTTGCTTGACGGTCTCCCGTCGAACCTCCAGCGCCCTCAGGATCGCGGCGTCACCTACGGAGCCGTTCGCCGCCTCGCCGGGGCTCGACGGCTACAGACACCACATGAAACTGTCATCCGATCAAAGGTGACAGTGTTCTTGTGTCCCCCTATTCCCCCGCAAAACCCAGGGCAAAGGCTCTAGTACAGGCTTTTTGCCTTATTTCATTTCGAAGTAAAAAAGTTCCCCTGTAATCAAATCTTTATCTATCAGCAACCCGGCTGAAATAACCCCTCGCCAAGATTCCCACCCAACACCAGCGGGCCAACCCCGCGTGTTTTCCAACGCTACAGACCACCAATTAGGGGAACTCTTCGATGATCCGTAAGCACTTCGCCGGTTTTGCCGCCAGCGCCCTGGCCCTGGCAGTAACCGCCCAGGCTTTCGCTGGCACCGTCACCACCGACGGCGCCGATATCGTAGTCAAAACCAAGGGCGGCCTTGAGGTTGCTACCACCGACTCCGCGTTCAGCTTCAAGCTGGGCGGTCGTCTGCAAGCCGACTATGGCCGTTTCGACGGGTTCTACACCAAGAATGGTGACAGCGGCGACGGCGCGTACTTCCGCCGCGCCTATCTGGAATTGGGCGGTACCGCCTACAAGGATTGGAAATACCAGATCAACTACGACTTCTCCCACAACTCGGGCACCGCCGATGACGGTTACTTCGACGAGGCGTCCATCTCCTACGTCGGCTTCAAGCCGGTGACCCTGCGCGCCGGCCGCTTCGACGAAGACTTCGGCCTGGAGAAGGCCACCAGTTCCAAGTGGGTTACCGCCATGGAGCGTAACGCCGCCTACGAGCTGGCCGACTGGGTCAACTCCCACGAGAACGGCATGGGCCTGCAGGCCAGCTCGGTGGTCGCCGACATGGCCTACCTGTCCGGCAGCGTGGCGGCCAAGGACATCAACGACAAGGACGGCGACAGCGTCAAGCAGTTCAACGCCCGTGCCGTGTTCGCCCCGATGCACGAGACCGGCAACGTCCTGCACTTCGGTCTGGACTTTGCCAGCCGTGATGTGAGCGACACCGCTTTCGACTCGCGGATCCGCCCACGCCTGGGCGTGCGTGGTATCGCCACCAACGGCGGCAACGATGCCGGCACCAACGGCAACCGTGCCACCTTCGGCGGCGGTGCCGGCCTCAACGCGTCGAGCCAGACGGCCGTTGGCGCCTATGACAATGACCGGGTGTTCGGCGGTGAATTCGCCTTCGCCACCGGCCCGTTCTCGGCCCAGGCGGAATACCTGACCCGCAAGCTGCAGGCCGACAGCAACGCCTACAAGGACGTCAAGGCCACCGGTTTCTACGGCCAACTGGCCTATACCCTGACCGGCGAGGCCCGGGTGTACAAACTCGACGGCGCCAAGTTCGACACCATCAAGCCCGAGAACAAGCAGTACGGTGCCTGGGAAGTGTTCTACCGCTACGACAACATCAAGGTCGATGACAAGAACGTCGTAGCCGCCACCGCCACCCGTGACGTCGGCGATGCCAAGGCCACCATGAACACCATCGGGGTCAACTGGTACGCCAACGAGGCGATCAAGATTTCCGCCAACTACATCAAGGTCAACACCGACAAGATCACCAACAACGTTGGCGATGACAGCGGCGATGCCCTCGTAGCCCGTGTGCAGTACGTGTTCTAACGCTGTTGCAACACCCAGGTAGAGCTCTTTCTCATCCGTTATAGCTCCTCTCGTTTTAACCCCGCCCCGGCGGGGTTTTTTTTTGCCCGCTGCACGGGCGCCTCTCAAGGGCAGGCGGTTTCGTGCAGGTACAGCCACTGCGCCGCATCGCCCTGCACGCGAATGATCGCCAGGGACAGGCGCGCGCTTTCGACCTGGCCCAGGCGGTGGGTTTCCTTGTAGTGGATCGCCGCGCTCTGGCCTTCCTGCCACACACAGCGCACCTGGCTGATGCTGATTTCCAGACCGGGGCGTTGGCCCAGGCCTTCGCGAAACAGCTGTTCCACCTGCTCGCGGCCGACCATGGCGCCGCCGGTGGTGACCATCTGGAAGTCTTCGGCGAACAGCCCCAGCAAGGGATCGATGCAGGCCTCGGCATCCCCGCGCTGGTTGGTGAAGACGCTGTGAATCAGTTGGTGAATCCAGTGCACGCTGTATTGCGCCTGTCTAGCGATCGAGTTGGGCATGGGAGACCTCGGGTGGTGGGAGTCGGTTCAGGGTCAACAGGGGTAGCAGGCCGGCTGCGGCGGCCAGCAAAAGGCTCAGGTGGTAGGCGCCGGTGACGCCCCGATAACCCAGCAGCAGGTTGTAGAGCATCAACAGCAAGGCCGCGCCGAGGCTGAAGGCCATCTGCCGGTTGATGTTCCAGATCACGCTGGCCTTGTGCGTATCGGCGCCGTCGAAGTCCAGCAGGGCGGTGGTCTGCGCGGTATTGGCACCGGCGCCGCCGCCCAGGCCCATCAGCAGGTAGGCCAGGCTGATCAGGGGCAGATCGGCCAGCGAATCGACCCCGTACAGGCTGGCGATGCCGGCGCTGTGCAGCACCAGGGCGATGGCGAACAGCCGTGCGGCGCCCAGGCGATTGTACAAACGTCCGCAGGCGAGCATCGCCAGCAGTGCGCCGGCGGCATACAGCAGCATGAACATGCCGCTGTGCTGGGCGCTCAGGTGCAGGCTCTCCTGAAGGAAGAACAGGCTCAGCAGATTGACCCCGGTGAAGAGCCCGGGGATCGCGTGATAGATAGCCACCGACAGGCCCAGGCGCGGATTTTTCAGCAGCCGCAGTTCGACGATGGGCCGGGCGCAGGCCCGACAGTGACGCCGGTAGCACTCGGCCAATAGCAGGCCGGCAACCAGGCCCGGTGCGGCCTGATGGGCCGGGTAGCCGCTGCCGTACAGCGACATGCCGAGCAACAGGCAGCCCAGGCTCGCAGTCACCAGCAGCAGGCCGCGCAGGTCCGGGCGCGGCGGTGGCGCCGAGCGCTCGGCGTTGATCCAGCACCAGGACAACAACGCCGCCAGCAGCGACAGCGGCAGGCTGGCGAAGAACACCCAGCGCCAGGAACTGTGGTCGACAATGGCGCCACCCACCGTGGGCGACAGCGCTGGCGCCAGTAGCGCCACGGCCATCACCAGGGTGGAGATCCGCGCCCGTTGCGTGCCCTGGAACAGGTTGAAGGTCAGTGCCTGCCCCAGGGGAATCAGCAGGCCGCCGGCCATGCCCTGGACCAGCCGCCAGAACACCAGTGGCATGAAGCTGTCGGCCAGCCCGCACATCAGCCCGGCAACGCTGAACAGCAGCATCGAGGCGCAGAGCACCTGGCGGTTGCCGAAACGCGCCGCGAGCCAGGTGCTGATGGCGATCACCAGGGTCAGGCCGAGGATGTAGGCATTGGCGACCCAGGCCACGGCGGCGCTGGACACTTGCAGTTGGGCGGCGATAGTGGGCAGGGCCACCGCCGACATGAAAATGTTGACGCAGTCGATGAAGAATCCGAGAAGGAATACCACCGCCACTTTGTATCTGTAAGTCATGCCGTCTCCCTTTTGGCGCGCAGCTTAGGGAGCTTGGGGGCAGGGTGTCGAGGTGCCTATACTTGACGCATTGTTTAATGGGATTTGACAGTGAGCGAAAATTTTCACGGCCAGCTGCACCGGGTACAGACCTTTCTTGCGGTGGTGGACTTCGGCTCATACACCCGCGCCGCGCAGTACCTGGGCATCAGCAAGGCCATGGCCAGCCTGCACATAAAGGCCCTGGAGCAAGCGCTGGCGAGCACCTTGCTGATCCGCACCACGCGGCAGGTGACACTGACCGAGACCGGCCAGGCCCTCTACGACGAGTTCAAGGGGATTGTCGCCAATATCGACACCGCCTTCGACAATGTGCTGCACGGGCGCGACCGGGTCAGTGGCAAGTTGCGCATCAGCTCCACGGCGGAGTATGCCGAGGCGTTCGTGTTGCCGATCCTGCGGTTGTTCACCGCGCGTTATCCCGAGGTGCGCCTGAGTTATCACTTCAACTCGTCGTTGAATGATCTGGTGGCGGAAAAGCTCGACCTGGTGATCCGCCTCGGGCACCTGGCGGACTCGGGGTTCAAGGGGCGCCAGCTGGCGGACTACGCCATTGTCCTGGTGGCCAGCCCGGCGCTGCTCAAGGACCGGCAGGTGACGCAGCCTGAAGAGCTCGATGCCTGGCCCTGGATTGGCAACAGCAACCTGGGTGGGCCGCCGGGCTGGACCTTCAGCCATCCGCGCCGTGGCGAGGTGGAGGTCAAGGTCAGCCCCGGGCACGAGTCCAACTCGGCGACGGCGATTCGCGCCATGGCCCTGGCCGGCCTGGGGCTGGCGGTGCTGCCGGAGTGGATGGTCCTCGATGACCTGGGCAACGGGCGGCTGGTGCGGGTATTGCCCGAGTACCGGCTGGCCACGCAGCCGGTGCATGTGCTGTTTCCCAACAGTGCGCACCTGCCGCGCAAGTCCCGGGTGTTCATCGACTTTCTGGCGGAGCGCCTGGGGCGCTAGCGCTGCGGCGGTTTCGGTGAACCCGGGGATGGAGGATACTCCCCGGGTTGTTCGATCTGAATTCCGGGGACCCCGATGCCGCTGCAATCCTTGAACAGCCTGTCCGCCGTCGATCCTGCGCAATGGGATGGCCTGCTCAAGGACGGGCAGCCCTTTGTGCGCCACGCCTTTCTCAGTGCCCTGGAAGACAGCGGCAGCCTTGGCCCGCGCTCTGGCTGGCAGGCCGAGCACCTGCTGCATGTCGAAGACGGTCGGCTGCTGGCGGCGCTGCCCAGCTATCGCAAATGGCATTCCTACGGCGAATACGTGTTCGATCATGGCTGGGCCGATGCCTGCGACCGGGCCGGAATCGACTACTACCCCAAGCTGCTGACGGCGGTGCCGTTCAGCCCGGTGAGCGGCGCCCGGGTGCTGGCAGCGACCCAGGCAGATGCGCTCGAACTGCTGAAAAGCCTGCCCGGCTACCTGGAGATCGAAGGGCTTTCCAGTGCCCATATCAACTTCACCGACGATTTCAGCGACGCGGCCCTGGAGCAGCAACCGGGCTGGCTGCAGCGCCTGGGCTGCCAGTTTCACTGGCAGAACCGTGGCTACCGGGACTTTCAGGATTTCCTCGATGCCCTGAGCTCGCGCAAGCGCAAGCAGATGCGCAAGGAGCGCGAGCAGGTGGCGGGGCAGGGCATTGATTTCCAGTGGCTCGAAGGCCATGAACTGGACCAGGCGCAGTGGGATTTCGTCTATGCCTGCTACGCCAACACTTACGCAGTGCGGCGCCAGTCACCCTACCTGACCCGAGCATTTTTCAGCCTGCTGGCCGAGCGTATGCCCGAAGCGATCCGCGTGGTCCTGGCCAAGCAGGGCGGGCGCCCGGTGGCCATGGCCTTCAGCCTGGTGGGCGGCGACAGTTTCTATGGGCGCTACTGGGGTTGCCTGGCGGAGTTCGACCGCCTGCATTTCGAGACCTGTTTCTACCAGGGCATGGAGTACGCCATCGCCCAGGGGCTGCAGCGCTTCGACGCCGGCGCCCAGGGCGAGCACAAGCTGATTCGCGGCTTCGAACCGGTGCTCACCCGCTCCTGGCACTACCTGCGCCATTCCGGGCTGAAGGCTGCGGTGAAGGATTTCCTGCAACAGGAACAGGCCGGAATCCGCGCCTATGCGCAAGAGGCGAGGGACGCCTTGCCCTATCGGCAGGCGTGACCCTCGCCAGCGTTGCTCAGCCGTCTTCCTTGCCCAGCCAGCGATAGACCACACCGCCGATCACTGCGCCAAGGATCGGCGCCAGCCAGAACATCCACAGCTGCTGCAACGCCCAGCCGCCGACGATCAGCGCCGGTCCGGTGCTGCGGGCCGGGTTGACCGAGGTGTTGGTGACCGGGATCGAGATCAGGTGGATCAGGGTCAGGGCCAGGCCGATGGCGATGGGCGCCAGCCCCGCCGGGGCGCGTTTGTCGGTGGCGCCGAGGATGATCACCACGAACATCAGGGTCATCACCAACTCACAGACAAAACCCGCGGCCATGGAATAGCCGCCGGGGGAGTGTGCGCCATAGCCGTTGGACGCCAGCCCCGAGGCCAGTTCGAACCCCGGCTTGCCGCTGGCGATGAAGTACAGCAGCGCCGCGGCGATTACCCCGCCGATCACCTGCGCGACGATATAGGCCGGCAGTTCCCTGGCCGGAAAGCGTCCACCCACCACAAGCCCGACGGACACCGCGGGGTTCAAGTGGCAACCGGAGATATGGCCGATGGCGAAGGCCATGGTCAGCACCGTCAGGCCGAAGGCCAGGGCGACCCCGAGCAGGCCGATACCGACGTTGGGAAAGGCCGCCGCCAGCACGGCGCTGCCGCAACCGCCCAGGACCAGCCAGAACGTACCGAGCAATTCGGTGACAGAACGTTTGAACAAAGACATGAGAGAGTCCTTGATAGGTCAACCTATCAACGCGATACAACTGTTATGCATCCCGCAGGTTAACTACAGGTTCCGCTCCGGAACCTAGGCTGAGTACAGCAGGCTTTCGGCGCAATTCCACTCGCCCATGAAAAACGCCAGGGCCCCCTGAAACCGGGGGCTCTGGCGCATTGTGCGGCAACTTTCTGTAGCGGCTACAGAGGCTCAGTCGATGCCGACGAAGCCTCCGGTCTGGTGCTGCCACAGGCGCGCATACAGGCCGCCGTGGGCCAGCAGTTCGGCGTGGGTACCGGTCTCGGCGATGCGCCCCTGTTCCAGGACCACCAGGCGGTCCATGCGGGCGATGGTGGAGAGGCGGTGGGCGATGGCGATCACGGTCTTGCCTTGCATCAGGGTCTCCAGGCTTTCCTGGATCGCCGCTTCCACTTCCGAGTCCAGGGCCGAGGTGGCTTCGTCCATGATCAGGATCGGCGCATCCTTGAGCAGCACCCGGGCAATGGCGATGCGCTGGCGCTGGCCGCCGGACAACTTGACCCCGCGCTCGCCGACATGGGCGTCGAAGCCGGTGCGGCCCTGGGCGTCGGACAACAACGGGATGAACTCGTCGGCACGAGCCTTGCGCACTGCTTCCCAGAGTTCCTCGTCGGTGGCGTCGGGGCGGCCGTAGAGCAGGTTGTCGCGGATCGAGCGGTGCAGCAGCGAGGTGTCCTGGGTGATCATGCCGATGCGTTCGCGCAGGCTTTCCTGGGTTACCCCGGCGATGTCCTGGCCGTCGATGAGGATCTTGCCGCCCTGCAGGTCGTAGAGGCGCAGCAGCAGGTTGACCAGGGTTGATTTGCCGGCCCCGGACGGGCCGATCAGGCCGATCTTCTCCCCCGGGCGGATCTCCAGGTTGAGGTTGCTGATGACCCGGTTGGCCTTGCCGTAGTGGAATTCCACATGTTCGAAACGCACGCCGCCCTGGGCCACCGCCAGCTTCGGTGCCTGCTCGCGGTCGGTGAGTTGCAGGGGCTGGGCGATGGTCTTCAGGCCGTCCTCGACCATGCCGATGTTTTCGAAAATGCCGTTGATCACCCACATGATCCAGCCGGACATGTTGACGATGCGGATCACCAGCCCGGTCGCCAGGGCAATGGCCCCGGCGCTGATCAGCGACTGGCTCCACAGCCACAGGGCCAGGCCGGTGGTGCCGGCGATCAGCAGGCCGTTGAGGCTGGTGATGGTCACGTCCATGGCGGTGACCACGCGCCCGGCCAGCTGGCTCTTTTCGGTCTGCTCGGCGATCGCCTCGCGGGCGTAGCTCTGCTCGAAGTGGGTGTGGGCGAAGAGCTTGAGGGTGGTGATGTTGGTGTAGCCGTCGACGATTCGCCCCATCAGCTTGGAGCGGGCGTCGGAGGCGTCCACCGAGCGCTTCTGGATGCGTGGCACGAAGTAGCGCATGGCACCGATGAAGCCGGCGATCCACAGCAGCAGCGGGATCATCAGGCGCCAGTCGGCGTCGGCGAACAGCACCAGGGAACCGATGGCGTAGATGGTCACGTGCCACAGGGCATCGATCACCTGCACCGAGGAGTCCTGCAGCGAATAGCCGGTCTGCATGATGCGCTGGGCGATGCGCCCGGCGAAGTCGTTCTGGAAGAAGTTCAGGCTCTGGCGCAGCACGTAGCTGTGGTTCTGCCAGCGGATCAGGCTGGTCATGCCAGGGTTGATGGTCTGGTGCATCAGGAGGTCGTGCAGGCCCACCATCAGGGGCCGGAACAGCAGCGCCACCACCGCCATCCAGGCCAGTTCCAGGCCGTGGTCGGTGAACACCTGGACGCTGGGGGTGCCCTGGGCCAGGTCGATGATGGTGCTCAGGTAGCTGAACAGCGACACCTCGATCAGGGCCACGAACAGGCCCACCACCAGCAGGGCGACGAAGCTCGGCCAGACTTGCTTGATGTAGTGGAAGTAGAAGGGCAGGACCCGGTTGGGCGGGGTGGCGCTGGGAGCGTCGCGGAAGATGTCGATCAGTTGTTCAAAACGACGAAAGAGCATGGGGTCTGAAGCCCGGGGTACGGGCTCTCCTGTGCAGAAAACGGACGGGGCGCCGGGTAGGGCGCCGCCGTCGGGACAGGCTGCGAAGTATCAGTCGATACGCTTGGCCGACTTGATCAGTACCGGGTCGATCGGCACGTTCTGCATGCCCTGCTTGGTGGTGGTCTGGGAGTTGACGATCTGGTCCACCACGTCCATGCCGCTCACCACCTTGGCGAATACGGCGTAGCCGGCATCGCGGCCCGGGTCGAGGAAGGCGTTGTCGGCGACGTTGATGAAGAACTGGCTGGTGGCCGAGTTGGGGTTGGAGGTGCGGGCCATGGACAGGGTGCCACGCACGTTATGCAGGCCGTTGGAGGCTTCGTTCTTGATCGGGTCGCGGGTGTCTTTCTGCACCATCTGCGCGGTGAAGCCACCGCCCTGGACCATGAACCCCGGGATCACCCGGTGGAAGATGGTGTTGGTGTAGAAGCCGCTGTCGACGTAGTCGAGGAAGTTCTTGCTGGAGATCGGTGCCTTGACCGGGTCCAGTTCCACTTCGATCTTGCCGAAGCTGGTGTCCAGCAGGACGTGGGGCGCCTTGGCCGGTTGCGCGGCCATCAGGTTGGCCGCGAAGAGTACGGAGCCGGCGACGAGGGCGATTTTTTTCAGCATGGGTCAGTGATCCTGGGTGGTGGTGTCGACTGTGGTCATGAAGTCCAGCAGGGTTTGGTTGAAGCGCTGCGGCTGGTCCAGCGGCGTGGCGTGTCGGGAGTCCTCGATCACCACCAGCCGCGCGTCCGGCAGCAGTTTGACATAAGCCTCCTTGAGCGCCACCGGGGTGTAGTCGCGGTCGGCGCTGACGACCAGGGTTGGACAGGTGATTCGCGACAGACGTTCCTGAACCCCCCAACCGACGATGGCGTCGAAGCTGGCGAGATAAGCACGTTTGTCGTTTTTTGCCCAGCGCTCGGCCATCTTCTGCCGCAGCTCGCCCTGCTCCGGCTTGGGAAACAGCCGCGGGCCCAGGGCCTTGCCGATGGCGCTCGGGCTCAGCACCCGGGCCAGGCTCCAGCGCTTGAACCACTGCCAGTAGTCGTTGGCGCTGCGCAGCTTGACCTCGGGGCCGCTGTTGACGATGCACAGGCTCTTGAGCAACTGCGGCTGGTCCACCCCCAGCTGGAAGCCGATCATGCCGCCCATGGACAGCCCGACGTAGTGGGCCGGGCCCAGGTTCAGGTGCTCGATCAGCGCCACGATGTCGGCGGTGAAGCCTTTGATGCTGTAGCGCTCCCGGGGCTTGTCGGAGCGCCCGTGGCCGCGGATGTCCGGGACGATCAGCCGATAGCGGGTCGAGAGCGCGGGGATCTGTTTTTCCCAGTCCAGGGCGCTGGAGCCCAGGCCATGGACCAGCAGCAGGGGGTCGCCCCGGCCGTATTCCTCGTAGTGCAGGGTGCAACCTTCATGCTCGAAATAGGCCATGGCAGAACTCCTGTTCTGGTGGGGTGGCGTCAGGCTTGCTCGGGGGCGGCAAAGGGCGCATCCAGGGGCGCGGTGTCGAAGGTGCGCAGCAGCTCCACGAGGATCTGCGTCGCCGGGCCCAGGGGTTTGTCCTTGTTGGAGTAAAGGTAGAAGGTCGGGTGGCGGCTGCCGCCCTGGTCCAGGGGCAGGACCTTGAGCAGGCCTTCGCGCAGCTCGCGCTCGATCAGGTGCCGGGGCAGCCAGGCAAAGCCCAGGCCGCTGCCGACGAAGGTCGCGGCGGTGGCCAGGCTGCCCACGGTCCAGCGCTGTTCGGCGCCGAGCCAGCCGACATCGCGCGGTTGCTGGCGGCCGGAGTCGCGGATCACCACTTGCAGCTGGCTTTCCAGGTCCTGGAAGTGCAGTTCCCGCTGCAGGCGGTGCAGGGCGTGTTCCGGGTGGGCCACGGCGACGAACTCCACCGAGCTCATCTCGGTACCCAGGTAGCCGGGAATGTTGAAGCCGCTGATGGCCAGGTCGGCCACCCCTTCGAGCAGCACTTCCTCGACCCCGGACAGCACTTCCTCGCGCAGGCGCACACGGCAGCCACGGCTTTGCGGCATGAAGGCGGTCAGGGCGCGTACCAGGCGCGCGTTGGGGTAGGCAGCGTCCACCACCAGCCGCACTTCGGCTTCCCAGCCCTGTTCCATATGGTGGGCCAGGTCTTCCAGCTGGCTGGCCTGCTTGACCAGTTGCCGGGAGCGGCGCAGCAACACGCCGCCGGCTTCGGTGAGCACTGCCTTGCGGCCGTCGATGCGCAGCAGCGGCACGCCGAGCTGGTCCTGCATGCGGGCCACGGTGTAGCTGACCGAGGACTGGGACCGGTGCAGCGCTTCGGCGGCCTGGGCGAAACCGCCGTGGTCGACCACCGCCTGCAGGGTGCGCCATTGATCCAGGGTCACGCGGGGCGCTTTCATGAGGGGCTCCTCTTGTCCTAAGCTGGCGCTCCTTACTGGAGACTGCCGAATGAGAAAATTCTGTTGTGTGTTGCTGGCTCTGTTGCCCTTGAGCGCCTGGGCCTATCCCATCGAAGTCGAGAAGCAGCTCAACGGCCAGAGCATCGATTACACGGCCTATGACACCGATGAAGACATCGGCTCCATCCAGTTGAACAACTACGGCAAGAGCGATGCGCTGTGCTCGGTGGTGTTTCGCAATGGCCCCGAAGCGCCGCGCACCCGCAAGGTGGAAGTCGCCGCAGGGCAGAGCAAGAACGTTACCGCCAAGTTCAATCGCAAGATCATCAAGCTGCGCCTGGACCTGACCTGCCAGGCCAAATGATCGAAGTGGGCCCGGCCCGGCCGGTTGCTGCAGGGCTGGCTCCGCTTATAAACGAATTTGTTGATTGGTTATAGCAGTTATTTGCGCTTTTTCATCGATATCACTCTGTTTAATCTGCGCTCCATCGACTTACGCATACCCCGATGGAGATTTGTGCCATGTCCCGCGTCCTGATCATTGAAAGCAGTGCCCGCCAGCAGGATTCCGTATCCCGCCAGTTGACCCAGACCTTTATCCAGCAATGGCAAGCCGCCCACCCGGGTGATTCGATCACGGTACGCGACCTGGCCCGCAACCCGGTGCCGCACCTGGATGCCAACCTGCTGGGGGGCTGGATGAAACCCGCCGAGCAGCGCAGCGCCGCCGAGCAGGACTCCCTGCAACGCTCCAATGAATTGACCGAGGAATTGCTGGCCGCCGACGTCCTGGTCATGGCCGCGCCGATGTACAACTTCGCCATTCCCAGCACCCTCAAGGCCTGGCTCGACCACGTACTGCGCGCCGGGGTGACCTTCAAGTACACCGACACCGGGCCCCAGGGCCTGCTCACTGGCAAGCGTGCCTACGTGCTCACTGCCCGCGGCGGTATCTACGCCGGCAGCACTGCGGACCACCAGGAACCCTACCTGCGCCAGGTGATGGGCTTTATCGGCATCCACGATGTGGAGTTCATCCACGCCGAAGGCCTGAACCTGGGGGGCGATTTCCACGAGAAGGGCCTGAACCAGGCCAATGCCAAGCTGGCCCAGGTGGCCTGAGCCGCGATTCTTGAGCCCAGGCGCCGCTCAGCGAAGGGCAGGGCGGCGCCGTTAATCCGCAGATAATCCACCGGTGTTCAAGTAGCGCCTGCGCATCCCCCTTCAAGCCGGTTCGCGCATCGAACCTCCCTTTGTACTGGTTGCTCCTTCAGTACCGACGCCCGATTGCACGCCTAGCGAGATCGGGCTTTTTTTTGCCCGGGATTTCATCTGAGGGGGCAAAACCGCTATCGTCGCCGCCATTCAAGACGAGGCGAACATGGGCTATCTACTTTTTGTCACGCTGATCCAGGCGTTTTCCTTCAGCCTGATCGGCGAATACCTGGCCGGGCATGTCGACAGTTACTTCGCGGTGCTGGTGCGGGTGCTGCTGGCGGGGCTGGTGTTCATTCCACTGACCCGCTGGCGCCGGGTGGCCCCGGCCTTCATGCGCGGCATGCTGCTGATCGGTGCGCTGCAGTTCGGCATCACCTACGTGTGCCTGTACCTGAGCTTTCGCGTGCTGACGGTGCCGGAAGTACTGCTGTTCACCATCCTCACGCCGTTGCATGTGACCCTGATCGAAGACGCCCTGAACCGGCGCTTCAACCCCTGGGGCCTGCTGGCGGCGCTGGTGGCGGTGGCAGGCGCGGTGGTGATCCGCTACGACAGCGTCAACCCGGACTTCTTCATGGGGTTCTTGCTGCTGCAACTGGCCAACTTCACCTATGCCGCCGGGCAAGTGCTGTACAAGCATCTGGTGGCGCGCTACCCCAGCGACGAGCCGCACTACCGGCGCTTCGGCTACTTCTACCTGGGGGCGCTGCTGGTGGTGTTGCCGGCGTTCCTGCTGTTCGGCAAGGCCCACTACCTGCCCGACGCGCCGCTGCAATGGGCGGTGCTGCTGTTCCTCGGCCTGGTGTCCACGGCCCTGGGCATGTACTGGTGGAACAAGGGCGCGTGCCTGGTTACCGGCGCCACCCTGGCGGTGATGAACAACCTGCATGTGCCGGTGGGGCTGTTGATCAACCTGCTGATCTGGAACCAGCACGAAGACCTGGGGCGGCTGTTGCTGGGCGGGTTGGTGATTCTGGGGGCGGTGTGGATCAGCCGCCGGGGCGCGGCGCCGCGCCTGACGCCCTAACCTGTAGGAGCCGGCTTGCCGGCGAAAGGGCCCGCAAGCGTTGCGTCTGGCCGGCCAACGCCTTCGCTGGCAAGCCAGCTCCTACCAGGTTACAGAGCCTGCTTCTCTACTGTCGGCACATGGCTGGCACCCAGCACCGCAGGCAGCAGGCCGGCCCGCAGGTCGGTGCCGCTGGGCTGCTGGTACAGGTTCAGGCCGAATTCCGGCATCACCGCCAGCAGGTAATCGAAGATATCCCCCTGGATGCGCTCGTAATCCACCCACGCGGTGGTGCGGGTGAAGCAGTAGATCTCCAGGGGAATGCCCTGGGCCGTGGTCTGCATCTGGCGCACCATGCAGGTCATGTTCGGCTGGATTTCCGGGTGGCTCTTCAGGTACGCCAGGGCATAGGCGCGAAAGGTGCCGATATTGGTCATGCGCCGGCGGTTGGCCGACAGCGCGGCGACGTTGCCCTGGGCTTCGTTCCAGCTTTTGAGCTCGGACTGCTTGCGCCCGATGTAGTCGGTGAGCAGGCGCACCTTGCTCAGGCGCACTTCTTCGTCGTCATGCAGGAAGCGCACGCCGCTGGCGTCGATGTACAGGCTGCGCTTGATCCGCCGGCCGCCGGACTGCTGCATGCCGCGCCAGTTCTTGAACGATTCGCTCATCAACCGCCAGGTGGGGATCGAGACAATGGTCTTGTCGAAGTTCTGCACCTTGACCGTGTGCAGGGTGATGTCCACCACGTCGCCGTCAGCGCCGACCTGGGGCATTTCGATCCAGTCGCCGACCCGCAGCATGTCGTTGCTGGTCAACTGTACGCTGGCCACGAAGGACAGCAGGGTGTCCTTGTAGACCAACAGGATCACCGCCGACATGGCGCCCAGGCCCGACAGCAGCAACAGCGGCGAGCGGTCGATCAGGGTGGCGACGATGATGATCGCGCCAAACACGTACAACACCATTTTCGCCAACTGCACATAGCCCTTGATCGAGCGGGTGCGGGCGTGTTCGGTGCGCGCGTAGATGTCCAGCAGGGCATTGAGCAGGGCGCTCAGGGCCAGGAGCTGGAACAGGATGGTGAAGGCCATGGCCAGGTTGCCGAGGAACAGCAGGCTGGTCTTGCTCAGCTCCGGTACCAGGTGCAGGCCGAACTGGATCACCAGGGATGGAGTCATCTGTGCCAGGCGGTGGAATACCTTGTTGTGGCGCAGGTCGTTGAGCCAGTGCAGGGCCGGCTGGCGGCCCAGCAGCTTGACCGCGTGCAGCACCAGGTAGCGTGCCACTCGTCCGACCAGCAGGGCGACCACCAGTAACAGGGCCAGGCCGATGCCGGCGTGCAGGAGAGGGTGTTGGTCGAGTGCTCCCCAGAGATCCTGGGTATTGAGCCAGAGCTGTTTGAAATCCATGGGCTAAAACGATTCTTCTATAAGGCACAGGAGGGGGATTAGAGCATTTAACCCTGGGAAAGTTACGGTTAAGGACAAATCGGTTAACAAAAAACCAACTCTTTGCCACCGTTTGCACAAAGAAACTCGGCCTTCGCGCTCGAAACCGGTACCCTATGCAGCTGTTTTTTTGCATATCTTCGAGGTAGCACCCGTGTTTTCCCAATTCGCCCTGCACGAACGCCTGCTCAAAGCCGTGGCCGAGCTTAAATTTGTCGAGCCGACGCCGGTGCAAGCAGCGGCTATTCCGCTCGCGCTGCAAGGGCGTGACCTGCGGGTGACGGCACAGACCGGTAGCGGCAAGACCGCGGCTTTTGTCCTGCCGATCCTCAATCGCCTGATCGGCCCGGCGAAGATCCGCGTCAGCATCAAGACCCTGATCCTGCTGCCGACTCGGGAGCTGGCCCAGCAGACCCTCAAGGAAGTCGAGCGTTTCTCCCAGTTCACCTTCATCAAGTCGGGCCTGATCACCGGTGGTGAAGACTTCAAGGTCCAGGCTGCCATGCTGCGCAAGGTGCCGGACATCCTCATCGGCACTCCGGGGCGCATGCTGGAGCAACTCAACGCCGGCAACCTGGACTTGAAGGAAGTCGAAGTGCTGGTGCTCGACGAAGCCGACCGCATGCTCGACATGGGCTTTGCCGAAGACGTACAGCGCCTGGTGGACGAATGCCCGAACCGCCAGCAGACCATGCTGTTCTCCGCCACCACTGGCGGCTCCGGCCTGCGGGAAATGGTCGCCAAGGTCCTCAACAACCCTGAGCACCTGCAACTCAACAGCGTCAGCCAGCTGAACGAAACCACCCGTCAGCAGATCATCACTGCCGACCACAACCAGCACAAAGAACAGATCGTCAACTGGCTGCTGGCCAACGAGACCTACCAGAAGGCCATCGTCTTCACCAACACCCGAGCCATGGCCGACCGCATCTACGGCCGCCTGGTGGCCCAGGACTACAAGGCTTTCGTCCTGCACGGTGAAAAGGACCAGAAGGACCGCAAGCTGGCCATCGACCGCCTGAAGCAGGGCGGGGTGAAGATCCTCGTGGCCACTGACGTCGCTGCCCGCGGCCTGGACGTTGACGGCCTGGACCTGGTGATCAACTTCGACATGCCGCGCAGCGGCGACGAATACGTGCACCGCATCGGCCGCACCGGCCGTGCCGGCAACGATGGCCTGGCCATCTCGCTGATCTGCCACGGCGACTGGAACCTGATGTCGAGCATCGAGCGCTACCTCAAGCAGAGCTTCGAGCGCCGCACCATCAAGGAAGTCAAAGGCACCTACAGCGGGCCGAAGAAGGTCAAGGCCTCCGGCAAGGCGGTGGGCGTGAAGAAGAAAAAGACCGACGCCAAGGGCGACAAGAAAAAGGCCGTGGCCAAGGCCCCGACCAAGCGCAAGACCGCCAACCGGCCCAAGAGCGACAGCCTGGTCAGCCAGGATGGCCTGGCGCCGCTCAAGCGCCGCAAGCCACAGGCCCCCGCCGCTGAATAAGCCTGGCGCCTGATGCAGATGAAAAGCCCGGACCTGGTCCGGGCTTTTTGCTTTGCGGGTGTCAGCTCTCGGCCTTTTTCTCGGCAGTGGCCAGTTCCTTGAGCCGCTGGTCGATCAACTGGCAATTGTCCGGCAGGTCCTTGCTGGAGGTGCTCAGGTCCATCTTCTGCAGTTCGGCGTTGATCTCCTTGGCCTTGGCCGGGTTCTGCTCGGTGATCTTGCTGACTTCCTGGGCCAGCTGTTCGCGCTTGGCGGTGGCTTCGTCCGGGGTGCAGGCCCAGGTGGGCAGGGCGAACAGCAGGCTGCTGGCGAGGGTAAGAATGCTCAGGTTCTTCATGGCGTAGGCCTCGTGATTCGGAACGGGCAGTCATCCGGTTGAGGCAGCGGAGGCAGGGAAAGTTCAGTTGGATTGAGCCGGTGGCCGCGGCTTTGATTGCCGTGCCTGATCAGGAATTCTTACTCGGCAATTCAGATGGATCTGATTTGCCGGCGTCGCCGATAGCTCTAGCATCCGGCCTTGTAGCAGGGCGCGTGCCCCGCAAAACCAGCCATCCATCGACGATGCTCGCGCTTAATTGACGTCAGAATGGTGGCACATTAACATCGCGCGCCCTTTCTCTACCCTTGCTGCCGTTTCGAAGGACCGAATATGTCTCTCTCCACCCTCGGGATGAGGTTGTGCTGTGCCTTGTCCTGCTTGCTGCTGGTCACTGCGCTGCCCAGCGCCACTGCCGCGCCGTTGCCGGGCCCGGCTTTCAACCCCGGCGACCAGGACCTGATCCGCGACCGCCAGAACCGCCTGCTGGAAGAACAGCAGCGGCGCCTCGAAGAACTCAAGGACCTGCCCGGCAAGAGCGCCGCGCCTGTAGCGCCCACGGCGCCGGCCGACAGCCGCTGCTTCCCGATCAAGGACATCCAGCTCAAGGGCGCCGACTCGCTATCGGCTGCCGAGCGCGAGCGCCTGCTCCAGCCCTACATCGGCCAGTGCCTGGGGGTAGCGCAGCTCAATGCACTGCTCAAGGTCATCACCGACCGCTATATCGAAAAAGGCCTGGTCACC
Organism: Pseudomonas sp. NFPP25; assembly: GCF_900116505.1. Taxonomy (NCBI): domain Bacteria; kingdom Pseudomonadati; phylum Pseudomonadota; class Gammaproteobacteria; order Pseudomonadales; family Pseudomonadaceae; genus Pseudomonas; species Pseudomonas sp. NFPP25. Next base: position 894,789 of record NZ_FPBG01000003.1, read on the forward strand.
AGCCGTGCCTACCTGCCGCAGCAAGACCTCTCCAGCGGCCAACTGCAAGTGCTGGTGGTGGAGGGCAAGCTCGAAGGGCTCAAGGCCGCCGAAGACAGCAAGCTCAGTGCCCGTGAGCTGAACATGGCCTTCCCCGGCAGTAGCGGTGAGCTGCTCAACCTACGGCAGATCGAACAGATGGTGGACCAGCTCAACCGCCTGCCGTCGAACCAGGCGCAGATGGAACTGGCCCCGGGCCAGGCCGTGGGCGGCAGCGAGGTCTTGGTCAAGAACAACGCGCAAAAGCCCTGGCGCGTTGGCCTATCACGCAGCAACGAGGGCCAGAAGAGCACCGGCGAGCAGCAGTGGGGCAGCTCCTTCGAATGGGACAGCCCCCTGGGGCTGGCCGACCAACTGGTGCTGCGCGGCGGCCACGACGCCATCAGCGACCACCAGAAAACCTCGCGCAACGCCATGCTCTATTACAACCTGCCGTTTGGCTGGTGGAACCTCAGCTACAGCTACAGCCAGAGCGAATACCGTTCCCTGGCCCAGGGCCAGGGCTTCAACTTCAAGCAGACCGGCGACAGCCAGAATCACCAGTTGCGCCTGGAGCGGGTGATCCATCGCGACGCCCTCAGCAAAACCTCGCTCAATACCGGCCTGAGCTACCTGCGCACCAACAACTACATCGAAGACAGCAAACTGAGCAACAGCAGCAACCGCCTCAGCGAGGCGCAGTTCGGCATCAACCATGGCCGGCGCATCGGCAGCGGTTTTCTCAACCTCGACCTGGGGCTGCAGGACGGCATCGGCGCCTTCGATGCGCAGCGTGAAAACCAGCGCGACCGTTTCGGCAACCGCCAGGCCAACGCCCGTTATCGCAAGTACAGCGCCACCGCCAGCTACCTGCAGCCGTTCAAGCTGGGGGAAGAATCCCTGGTGTTCAGCAGCCTGGTCACCGGCCAGCGCAGCGAGGACGTGCTGTTCAGTTCGCAACGCATGAGCCTGGGCAGCCAGTCCTCGATCCGCGGCTACAAGGACCAGAGCCTGAACGGCGACAGCGGCTACTACTGGCGCAACGACCTGCGCTGGACTCGTCCGGTGGGCTGGGACTGGCTGCGTCCGGTGTTCGCCGAATACGGCACGGGGCTGGGCTATGACTTCGGCGCGATCCGCAACGACCGCTACAACGCCGAGCAGCATGGCCGGGTCTCCAGCGACTCCATCGAATTCTTCGCCCGGGGCAAGCACCTTGCCGCCAGCGTGACCTTTGCCCATTCCCTCGAACGGCCCGAAGCCCTGAGTGAACGGGAAGCCCCGATCTATTTCCGCCTGGACCTGTTCCTTTAACTCCGCTCTTTGCCCGAGATATACGACATGGACGCTCGTCAGTTCGCCTTTCTGGCCCGCCAGCCTTCCGCCACCCTGCAAGCGCGGGATACGTTCTGGGGGCTGTCCAAACGCGGTCTGGCGTTCATCCTGGCTAACGTGATGTTCTGGCAGCCCGTGGTGGCGATGGCCGACGGCATCGTGGTCAACGGCAGCGGCACAACACTGGGTCAGGCGGGCAATGGCGTGCCCATCGTCAACATTGCCACGCCCAATGGCAGCGGCCTGTCGCACAACAAGTTCAGCGACTACAACGTCGGCCAGCAGGGGCTGATCCTCAACAACGCCACCGGCCGCACCCAGGAAACCCAACTGGGCGGAATCATTCTCGGCAACTCCAACCTGGGCGGCCGCGCGGCCAATGTGATCCTCAACGAGGTCAACGGCGGCAGCCCCAGCCAGCTCAAGGGCTACACCGAAGTGGCCGGGCAAGCGGCC
>NZ_FPBG01000011.1:0-61076 GCF_900116505.1 Pseudomonas sp. NFPP25
TGCTTAAGATTGCCCCGTGTTATCGGAGACCCCTTATGAACCGTATTGCTGAGCACCGAGAGAAAGCAGGTATTAGGCAAAGAGATTTGGTGGTTGAGCTTGGTTGGACGCAGACGCGTGTTAGCAATTACGAGGCCGGGCGGCGCAATGCTGGGCTTTCGGAGTGTCGGGCAATTGTTCGTGCGCTAAACAAGCTTGGTGCTGCATGTTCGCTTGATGACGTTTTTCCGCCTGATTTAGGTGTAACTCAAGCAGCTTAGAAAAAAGGCGATCCAAAGATCGCCCAGTTCCTCCCAGCACACACCACCACAGTGTCGCCGGGTCGCGGTTTAGGTAGGCGCGCACACCACATGCAAAAACGTCTATTTCAACCGCGCTTTCAAGGCTCGGAGCCTTGGGTTGCTGCCTTCTCCACCACAGATTGGGCAGCTGTTGCGCCAGAGGTGAACAACGGATTGTTCGCCTCGGCACGGTGCTGGTGTCGATCTTGAGGATCTAGCCGGCGTTTGGGCCCTTACAAGCCACGCAGTAAATGTATCACCACTGCATGCTGCGCGGCACTGGCAACTTTTAAGGATTAATGCCATGAGCCGTATTGCTCTGAACTCTGTTGAGCGGGCCAAGCGGGAAGTCTTGCCGCTCGATCTCGCGCTTTACCATGCTGCCCGGGACTATCCCGGTGGCGCCGCTGCCATCGCCGCCACCACCGGCCGCAACCCAACCACGCTGCAGCACAAGCTCTCTCCAACCCACCCCAGCCACAGCATCAACATTCAAGAATTCGGAGAGATTCTTGAGCTGACCAAGGACCGGCGCATTCTCGATGCGGTGCATGCCTTGGTAGGGGACACGATCTGGCAGGAGTTGGCCGAGGCTTACACCAACGACATGCCGGAGACGCTGACCACGGGCATCGCGGTGTATTTTCGTCAGGTTGCCGACCTGGCCGACACCTGGGCCAAGAGCATCGGTGATGGCGTGGTGAGTGATGCTGAGCTGGCCGAAATCCGCCTGCAGGTGTTTCGCGGCATACAGGGGCTGCTGGGCATGTTTAACCGTGCCTCCTACGTCAACCAGACCACTCGGGGGGCGGACCATGGCTGACATTGCGGATTTTGCCAACGATCTGGTGCAAGAGCGCCTCGATCAAGCGCTTGCGGCGCGTCAGTTGCTGAGACCTGAGTTGGCGGCGCACTCCTTCCTCATCTGCGAAGACTGTGACGGTCCTATTCCCGAAGCGCGCCGCTTGGCGCAGCCCGGATGCACCTTGTGCGTGACCTGTCAGGAGATTGATGAAGTGCGGAGGGCCCGCCATGCTTGATGAGGTTTTGGGGCAGTTCGCCGATTACGGCCTGGAGCCCGCGCAGCCGTTGGTGTTCGGCAAGCTCACCCGCTGCAAGACGGCGCAGGATAAGGGCAAGGAGAAAAACGGCTGGTACGTGGTGCATGAGCATTACACCGAGAAGGGCGAAACCCTGATCTTCGGCAGCTTTGGCGACTGGCGTTCGGGTGTGACACAGAAGATCAAGGTCAAACCCGGCCGGATGAGTAGCGAGGAGCGTGAGGTGATGCGCGCCCGGCAGGAAGAGGCGAAGCGCAGGGCGGCGGAAGTGGCGGCTAATGCAGCGCGTCGTGCGGCAAAGCGTGCCGCCGGGTTGTTCAAGCGTATGCCGGAGAAGGGCAAAAGCGCTTACCTGGACCGAAAGCAGATCGTTGGTTTCGGTGTGCGCTATGCACCGCGCTCGGGGGCGTTTCTGGTGCCCATGAGCAACGTGCGCGACCAGATTGTGGGCCTGCAGGTTATCTATCCTGAGAAGCAGCAGAACACTGGCCGCGACAAGTCCTATTGGCCTTACGGGATGTCGAAGGATGGGGCCTTTCATTTGGTCGGTCCACACCCGGAGCCGGGTGAACCGATTCTGGTTTGCGAGGGGTACGCGACCGGCGTCAGCCTGCATATGGCGACTTCGCTGACCGTGGCCATCGCCTTTGATGCGGGCAATCTCATGCCGGTGTCCAAGGCGATGCGTGAGCGCTTCCCGGGCCGTCCGATCATTGTCTGCCGGGATGATGACTGGAAGACAACGCGTCCTAACGGAGAGCCCTGGAATCCCGGCAAGGAACGAGCGGAGAACGCAGCGGCGGTGGTCGGCGGCCAGGTGGTGGCGCCGATCTTTTCCGGCGAGCGGGAGATCAAGTGGACCGACTTCAACGACCTGCATTGCGCCGAAGGTTTGGAGGCGGTGCGTCGTCAGGTACTGGCGGTGGTCAGGCCACCCGCCGCGGGCGGCTGGCGGGATTTGTTGGCCCGCAGCGACAGCGGCATGCTGATCGCGCATATGCAGAACGTTGAACTGATCCTGAGCAACGATGAGCGCTGGGCCGGGGTGATCGGTTTTTGTTCGTTCAGCGCCAAGATCGTCAAGCTGCGGGTACCGCCCTATGGCGGCGACTCCGGCGACTGGGCCGACATCGACGACATGCTGGTGATGAAGTGGCTCGCGCAGCAGTACAACCTGCGGGTCAAGGTCGGCAACGTGATCGAGGCGGTGAGCGTGGTGGCGCACTATCGAGCGTTTCACCCGGTGCGCAATTACCTGCGCGGCCTTGAGTGGGACCGCGTGCCCCGGCTTGATTCCTGGCTCACCGAGATCATGGGTGTGGAACCGACCGACTACAGCTCAAAGGTCGGCAAGCGCTGGATGGTTTCGGCGGTGGGCCGGGTGATGGCGCCGGGGTGCAAGGCGGACTCGGTGATGATTTTGGAAGGTGCCCAGGGCGCCGGTAAGTCGACGGCGATGAGCATTCTCGGCGGTTCGTGGTTTATGGATACGCCGTTTACCCTGGGCGACAAGGATGCGTTCCAGGCGATCCGGGGCAAGTGGATCATCGAACTGGGCGAGCTGGACAGCTTCAACAAAGCCGAGTCGACCAAGGCCAAGCAGTTTTTCTCAGCCTCGGTGGACACCTACCGCGAGAGCTACGGCCGCAGAACGATGGACGTGCCACGCCAGTGTGTTTTCGTGGGCACCACCAACCAAGATGAATACCTAAAGGACGCCACCGGCAACCGGCGTTATTGGCCGGTGGCTTGTACCAAGGTGGACTTGGAGCAACTGCGGCAGATCCGCGATCAGCTCTGGGCCGAGGCGATGTGCTGCTATCAGGCGGGTGATATCTGGTGGGTGATCCGCGACGAAGCGCCGTTGTTCGCCGAGGCGCAGGAAGAGCGCTTTGTGGTGGATGAATGGGAGGTGCCAATTCTGAAGTGGCTGGAAGAGTCGCACCTGGGAGAGACCACCACCGGCAGTCAGATCCTGTCCGAGGTTCTGAAGATTGATCCTAGCCACTGGGGGAAGCCGGAGCAGATGCGCGTGGGTGCGATTATGCATCGGCTGGGGTGGCGCAAGAGGCGTATGCCGGCGTTGGCGAAGAGTGGTATACGCCCATGGGCCTATCAGAAGCCGACCAACTGGGGGCGCGGATCTGCATTGCAGGTGGCGCCGATGGAGGAGGAGCCTTGCTTTGATTAAGCGAATCGACGAGATGCTCAAGCTCTGGGCCCAGGATCTGCACATGCCCACGACCCTGGCCATCGGTAGTGCGGGCGGCGGCAACATGATTGCCATGCTGATGGCGTGCAAAGGCGAGCTGATACGGGGAACCCGTGGCAGTCGGGTGCTGCTGGATGAATCGGCCGATATCGAGCTGATCGTCAACAAACACCTGCCGCCCGAGCTGGCCCTGGTGGTGATGGAGCATTACTGCAATCACGACAGCCTGCTTTCGCAGAAAATGCTGCACTGCGGCTGTAGTGCCAGGACGTACTACCTGCGTTTGCATGAGGCTCACGTGTACATCGACGGCTTGCTCATGGGGAGGGCTGCTTGAGCCTCGCCCTGGCTACGTCTGCTGCTGTCCTACTGGCTCGCCTTGTCCGACTGCGCTTTAACGCAGCAGGACAAGCGCGGGCCTTGTCATTCGTGGGCTGTCCTACTGTCCAACCTCTCAGCGCGTCATGCGCACACATGAGCGCAGCGGGCACACACTACGCGCCTTGGGCGCGCACGCGTGCCTTTCAATTTCTTCTTACAGGCGAGAAAGGAAAGATAGAGGTAGGGCAGTAGGGCAGAGCTTTGTATTTCGGGGCCTGTAGCTGTCCTGCCTGACTCACTATCAGTGGGACAGGCAGGACAGCGCCAAAGGCGCTGATAGCCGAAATAAAGATATTCGCCGACATTGCCTAGGCGTTCACTAGACATTCACCGGGTGGCGTTAAAACAGGGTTGCTGCCAGTAAAATCCACCTGTAAAAAGTAGCCATCTTCGATAGGTGCGACCGCAGAGAGCGGCAGGCATCCACACACCAAACCCGGCCCTTGCGCCGGGTTTTTGCGTTTAAGGGGCGGGCGATGACGAACGAGCAACAAGCACTGGCAGAGATGCCGATCTGGTTAGTGATCGTCCTGGCCCTGGTGGGCGGCGTTTCGGGGGAGATGTGGCGGGCAGACAAGGAAGGAGCGCGAGGTTGGGCATTGGTTCGGCGTCTCGCGCTGCGGTCCGGTGCCTGCATCGTCTGCGGGATGGCGGCAATGATGCTGCTGATCGGCGCCGGTGTATCGGTCTGGACTGCGGGTGCCTTTGGCTGCCTGACGGCGATGGCCGGGGCGGATGTTGCCATTGGCTTGTACGAGCGGTGGGCGGCAAAGCGGATCGGCGTCTCGGAGCAGCCACCCAGCGGCGGGACGGCCTGAATGGTAGGGGCGAGGCCCCGGCGAGCCGGGCCGAATTTTCAGATTTTTGGGTCCTCCCCCGGGGCCGGCCCCTACACGGGTTAGCGAACTCGCGGTTTCCCTGCAGCTGAGATCAGTGCAGGGATGTCCGTCTTTTCAAGGACTTAACAATGGGCAAGACAGTCGGCAAGCCCGAGCTTAGTGAGATCGTCGGTCGCGATGAGCGCACCCTGAGCCGGTGGCAGAACGACGGGATGCCGGTGATTGAGTTCGGGTTAGGGCGGGGCAACGAAAACCAGTACGACACCCAGGCGGTGATCGAATGGTTGATTCACCAAGCCGCCCTGAATGGCAAGAAGGAATCCACCCGGGACCGGCTCGACAGGATACGCGGCGACCGCGAAGAGCTGGCGCTGGCCAAGGACCTGGGCGAGGTTGTGATTGAGGCGGAGATGGTCGAGCGCTTCGAGGCTGTGATCACCTCCGCCAAGATCGAACTGCTCAACACGTTTCCCGATGAACTGGCGGCGACCTTGTCGGCCCGATACGGGGTTGAGGTGGATGAACAACTTATCCGCGAACCCATCGAATCGATACTGAGGAGGTTGTCAGCCTATGGAGAGGACGATGCCGATCTCGATTGGGATCATGACCAGCAAGGCGACACGGAGGGCGCTGAGGAAGACTGCGATTAAGGCCATGCGCCGGGCGTGCCGCAAGTGGGCACCGCCGCCACGGATGAGCGTTATCGAGTGGGCGGACCGGTTCCGCTGGCTGTCGCCAGAAGAGTCGGCCACGCCGGGCAAGTACCGGTTCGACAAGACGCCCCACCTGATCTGGCCGGGTGGCCCGCTGGAAGCCCTGGACGATCCGAACGTCGTCGAGATCGTCGGCCGCAAATCGGCCCAGGTGGCGTGGACCTCGGGCGTGATGGGCAACGCCATCGGCAAATGGATCGACCTGGACCCGTCGCCGATCCTGATCCTGTTTCCCAAGGCCGAGGCCGCCAAGCAATACGTTGCCGAGAAGTTGGAGCCGATGATCGAGGCAACCCCACGGCTGCGCAAGAAGGTCGACCTGCGTAGCCGCAAGCTGCAGCAGCGCCAGGACTTCAAGCGTTTCCCGGGCGGCTTCCTCAAGATGGTCGGCTCCAACAGCCCGGCCAGCGTGAAGTCGACACCTGTGCCACGGGTCGCCGTGGAGGAGCCGGACGACTGCAACCTAAACCTGAGGGGGCAGGGGGACAGCATCAAGCTGGCCAAGGAACGCCTCAAGACCTTCCGCCGCTCGAAGATCATCATCGGCGGCACCCCGACCATCAAGGGGCTGTCGGCAATCGATGCGGAGCTGGAACTGTCGGACAAGCGCGTGGGCCTGGTGCCGTGTCACGACTGCGAACAGTCGCACGCACTGAGCTTCGAGCACCTGCACTGCGACGAAGACCCCAGCTACTTCCACGAGGTCTACGGCAAGCGACGGCCCGAAACAGCTTACTACTCATGTCCGCACTGCGGCTCGATCTGGGATGACCACCAGAAGAACGCTAACCTCAAGCACGGGCGCTGGGAGGCGACGGCCGAGTTTCGCGGTATCGCGGGCTACATCCTCAACGAACTCTATGCCACGTTCCACGGCTCGCGGTTCGAGGTGCTGATGGAGAAGAAGCTGCAGGCTGAGCATGCAGCGTCGAAGGGCAACATCGGGCCGATGATCGCCTTCACCAACAGCTCCATGGGTGAAAGCTACGAGTACAAGGGCAACGCGCCCAAGACCGATGAGCTGGAAAAACGAGCCGAACCCTACGCCGAGTTGACCGCGCCGAAAGGCGTGCTGCTGGTCACGGTCGGGGTGGACGTTCAGGGCGACCGCCTGGCGCTGGTGATCGTGGGCTGGGGCAGGGGCGAGGAGTCGTGGCGGTTGTACTGGGGCGAGCTGCCCGGCAACCCCATCGACCCCCACGACCCGGTCTGGTCCGAACTGGACAAGATCATTGCCACGCCGATTCCGGTCGAAGGTGGCGCACAGCTCGCAGTTTCGGCGGTCAGCCTCGACAGTTCGGACGGTAACACCAGTGATGCGGTGTACACCTACGTGCGTGACCGGCAACGCTTCAACATCATGGCGATCAAGGGCGCGTCCATCGACAGCCGCGACCGGGAGATCTTCACCAAGCCGGCCCAGTCGGCAGACACCAGCCAGGACAACACCAAGGCCGCCAAGTACGGCCTGCGGGTGTTCATCGTTGGCACGCACAAGGCCAAGACGCTGATCGATGGCCGGATGCGGCTCAAGGGCAACGGCCCGGGCCGGATGCACTGGTACAGCGAGATCCGCTCTGATTATTACGAGCAGCTCACCAACGAAGTGCTGGCCCCGCACCCGCGTAACCCCAGTCGGATGGTGTGGCAGAAGAAGGCCGGACGGCGCAACGAAGCCCTGGACTGCGAGGTGTATGCCTTGCACGCCGCTCGTAGCCTGAAGACCCACCTGCTGCGCGACAACGAATGGGACCAGCTGGAGCAGCAACTGCTTCAGCCCACCCTCTTTACCACTGAGCAGGCGGTAGCCCCGGTTCCTCGTCGCGCACTTTCTCGCGGCAGGGGCACCCGGAGCCGCGTCGGCTAACCGAGGTTCACCATGACAGAAGCACAACAACGCCTTGCGGAAGTACGGGCGGCGATCTCGGCCGTCCTGCAAACCGGTCAGCGCCTGCGCCGAGCGGATCGCGAGGTACAACTGGCGGAACTCAACAGCTTGCGTCTGTTGGAGAAACAGTACGCCGAACAGGTGGCTAGCGAGCAGGCCGCGCTCAAGGGGCGTGGCCGTAGCCGCGTTTCTTACGTGGGGATCTGATCATGTGGCCATTCCGTACACGTGAGTCCGCACCTGAGCAGCTGATGCGCGAGGCTATCCGGGTTGCCAGGGCCTCGACCGATGATCGGCAGATCGTCGCTCAGGGTGGGGGTGGCGGCGTTGAAACCCGCTGGCGCGGAGCCTCCCGCGTGCTGCGTAGCATGGCCAGCTGGATCCCTGGCCTGGGCAGCCCGCGCCGTGACTTCAACCAGAGCGAGCGGCGCATGCTGGTGGCGCGCTCCCGCGATGCCATGCGCAATCACTTGGTCGCCCGAGCGGCCATCACGCGCTTGCGTACCAACGTAGTGGGCACCGGGCTGGTCTGCCGGGCGCAGGTCGACAACGAGGCGCTGGGCCTGAGTGAAGAGGAGGCGGATGAGCTGAACGGCCGGCTAGATCGATTGTGGTCCTTGTACGCCGACGATCCTCGGGAGTGCGACGCGGAGGCGACGCTGAACCACTATCAACTGCAGGCCCTGGTGCTGGTGTCCTCGTTGGTGGCTGGTGATGTGCTGGTGGCCAGCCCGGACCAAGAGCGGGCTGGGTGCATCTTCAGCACGCGCCTGCAGCTGATCGAGTCGGATCGGGTCAGCAATCCAAACGGCGGTATGGACCGGGCCGACCTGGTCGATGGGGTCGAGTTTGATTCCTTGGGTGCGCCGGTCGCTTATCACGTCTGCACCGGCTATCCCGGTGAACACCTGGCGGGCAAAACGTTGGGCTGGGAACGCCTTACCGCGTTCGGTGCCGAGACTGGCCGACGTCGTGTGTTGCATGTCCTTGCCGATAAGGAGCGGCCCGGGCAGAAGCGGGGTATGCCCTACCTGGCCCCGGTGCTGGAGCCGTTGCAGAAGCTGGAGCGCTACAGCAGCGCGGAGCTGATGGCGGCGGTGGTCTCGGCCATGTTCACCGTATTTATCAAGAAGGGTGACGCCTTCTCGGCGGGCAATTTGCCGATGACGGCGCTCTCTGAAGAGCGCCCTGATGGCGACAACACCTCTGATGGTGAGCTGAGTCTCGGCGAGGGTGCAATCGTTGACCTTGGAGTGGGTGAGGAGCCCGTTACGGCCAACCCCGGCCGGCCTAACGCACAGTTCGATCCGTTCTTCACTGCGGTGGTCAAGGAGATCGGTGCCGCTCTGGAGCTGCCGCTGGAGGAGTTGCTGCTGCACTACAGCAGCAGTTATAGCGCCGCCCGGGCTGCAATGCTGCAGGCGTGGCGCTTCTACAGCCTGCGCCGCTGGTGGCTGGCCTGCGACTTCTGCCAACCCAGTCGCGAGCTGGTGATCGATGAGGCGGTGGCCCGAGGGTTGATCGACCTTCCCGGCTACGGTGACCCAGCCAAGCGCAAGGCTTACTGCCAGGCCATCTGGATCGGTCCGGCCCGTGGTGCCATCGATGAGCTGAAAGAGGCCAATGCCGCCGGCAAGCGCATCGAGATCGGCGTTAGCAACGAAACCCTGGAGACAGCAGCAATGACCGGCGAGCCCTGGCAGCAGGTGTTCCGCCAGCGCGTGCGCGAGGTCGACCAACGCCGGAAACACAACCTGCAGGCCCTGCCCAAGAGTGGGTTGGAAAACCCGCCCGAGCCTACCCCCGAAGAGGAATAGACATGCCGCGAGCACTTGAGCTGGCTGCCTCGCAGCCCTGGCTGATGCTGCCTGCCGCTCTGGATAACCTGCTGACCATCTCTGATCGCATGGGCGATCCGATGGCGCTGGAGGCCAAGCGCGGCGAGCGGTTGGAAAACACCCGCCAGGTCACCCTGCGCAACGGCGTGGCGGTAGTGCCGGTCATTGGGCCGATCTTCCGTTACGCGAACTTGTTCACCGAGATCAGCGGTGCCACCAGCACCCAGGTCCTGGCCACCGACATTCAGCGTGCGCTGGATGATCCGAAGGTCAGGGCGATTGTCCTCAACATCGACAGCCCGGGCGGTGTCGCTTCCGGTATCAACGAGCTGGCGGAAATGATCTTCGCCGGTCGCTCCCGCAAACGCATCGTGTCCTACATCGGCGGCACGGGGGCGAGCGCCGGCTATTGGATCGCATCCGCCGCCAGCGAGATCGTGATCGATGAGGCCAGTCTGGCGGGAAGCATCGGCGTTGTTGTCGAGGCTGTGGTCGAGAACGAGAACGCCACCGGACGTAAGCGTTACCAGATCGTCAGCCGCGACGCGCCGAACAAGCGTCCTGACCTCTCGACTGAAGAGGGCCGCGCCAAGATCGGCGAAACCATCGATGCCCTGGGCGAAGTGTTTGTGGGCAAGGTCGCCCGCAACCTGGGCGTCGCCGCAGAGAAGGTCCCCGAGATGGGCGACCACGGGGGGCTGCGTGTCGGCGCCGATGCCGTCAAGCACGGCCTGGCCCACCGCGTGGGCTCGCTGGAAGCCCTGATCACCGAACTGGCCAAGCCGGCCATCACCAACCCAAGGATACACACAATGACCACCGTTAAGACCACGGCCGATCTGCGCGCAGCTCTGGCAGCCGGCACCGACCCGAACACCATCGAAATTGCCCAGGCCGACCAGCCGGACCTCGCTGCGATCCGTGCCGAGACGGCCACGGCCGAGCGTGAGCGCATCAAGGGCATCAACGCCCTGGCCAGCAAGGGTTTCGAGAAGGAGATCGAAGCGGCCATCGATACCGGCAGCTCGGTCGAGGCCACCGCGCTGGTGCTGTTCAAGGCCGCCCAGGATCGCGGTATCTCGCTCCAGGGCATCAAGAGCGATGCCCAGGGCGCTACCGGCGCAACCCCAACTGGCGACAGCAAGCTGGCCGAACGCCAAGCCGCTGTTAGCGCAATCGTCGCAGGCGCCTCGCGCCGTTAATTGGAGACATCCATGAGCAACCCTAAAAGCGAAACCTATGTGCCGCGCCAGATCTCGGCGGGTGACTTTCCTGTGGTGATGGAGGCCGGCGTGATCGCTTCTGGCCAGACGCTGCACGCCGGGGCGGTCCTGGGCCAAGTGACCGCATCCAAGGAGTACGTGCTGTGCAAGGCGGCGGCGGAGGACGGCTCGCAAAACCCCTGTGCCGTCCTCGATCAGGACGTTGACACGGCCGGCGGCGCCAAGAGCGCGCCTATTCGCCTGACCGGCCAAGTGCTGGGCAACCAACTCACACTGGGCGAGGGCTTGACCCTGGCCGAAGCCAAGGCCGCTCTGCGTCCTCTGTCTATCTTCATTCGTTGAACGGAGCCACCATGACTGACATTTTCGACACCATGACCATGCTGCAGGCGGTCGAGCAGATCCGCACGCCGCGCCGCTTTCTGATGGACACCTTCTTCAACGGTTCCATGCCGGAAACCTTCGGGACCAAGACGGTGACCATCGACATCATCAAGGGCCAGCGCAAAATGGCTCCTTTCGTTCACCCTTCGCTGCCGGGCAGCGTGGCGTCGCGCAAAGGCTTTGTCTCGAACACCTATGAGCCGCCCTACATTCAGCCCAAGCTGCCGACCAATGCTGAGCTGATCTTGAAGCGTTCGCCCGGGGAAAACCCTTTCTCTACCCGCACGCCACTGCAGCGAGCCGGTGAACAGTTGGGTAAGGACCTGGTTGATCTCGACGAGCAGATCATCCGCCGCGAGGAGTGGATGTGCGCCCAGGCGTTGACCACGGGTAAGGTCCGGGTCATTGGCGAGGGGGTCGATGACACCATCGACTTCCTGATGGAAGACAGCCACAAGATCACCCTCGGTGCCGGGCGCTGGATTACCCCAGACTCGGACCCGATTGCTAACCTACGCCAATGGCAGCGCAAAGTGGCCAAGGACTCCGGCCGTACTGCTGGCGTCGCTGTGCTGAGCGCTGAGGCTCAGGATGCCTTCCAGAAAAATGACACGGTCCTCAAGCAGCTCAACAGTCGCCGGGTGGACATGGGGTTGATCAGGCCCGAGTTGCTGCCAGATGGGGTGACTTACCTGGGCTACCTGAATGATCCAGGCGTCGATCTGTATACCTACAACGAATGGTACCTGGACGATGACAGCGGCGACGAGGCACCGCTGATTCCTGCCGGTGGTGTGATCCTGGGGTCCACTTCCACCCGCAACGCCATGCTGTACGGCGCGATTCAGGATCTCGAAGCCATCGAGAGCGGCTTGGTCGAGGCGGCCCGTTTCCCGAAAAGCTGGGTGACTCAGGAACCGAGCATGCGCTGGCTGAAACTGCAGAGCGCAGCCCTGGCCGGCCTGCTGGAACCGAACGCCTTCATCTACGCCAAGGTGGTGTGACATGGCCGCGAAAGTTGAATACGTGGTGGTGGACGGCTGCATTCAGGACGGCGCCGAGGTTGTAAGGGCAGGCGAGGTCTATGTGCCCCCTAGCACCGAGGTTCGGGATCTGCTGCTTGAGGAGGGCAAGATCACCAAGCGCGGCAAGCTCGACGCTGCCCAGGGCGAGGACGACTAATCATGTCGTTCCGTGACCAAGTGGCAGTGATGGATGCGCGCCTGCTGGATGTCCTAGGCGATGAAGCGGTAATCGAGGGCATCGACAGGCCGATCCCTGGCTTTCTCGCTGCGCCCTGGTTACAGCCCAAACTCGGGAGGATTAATACGGGCCTTCGGGAGCCTCGTTTTGAGATCCGCGTCAGCGATGCAGCAGGCATCACCCCGGGCCGGCACGTCTCCATAGACCTCCCGGCCCAGGATGGCGGCGGGAGCTATGACCTTGTCCGGTTGGAGCCGGGCGGGACTGGATGGGTGGCGCTGGTACTGAGGGCTAAGGCATGAGCATTGGCAGTTACGTCAGACAATCATCCAGCGACGGCATGATCACGCTGCAACCTTCGGCCGTCGATATGCAGGCGTTCAAGGACTTTGCTGCAGTGGTACCCAAGGCCGCAGCTGCGGCCCAGCGCCGGGCGATTAACAAGACCTTGCGTTGGCTTCGGACTTACATCGCCCGCGCTGTCAGCAGCAAGGAGCGCATTGCGGTTGGGGCTGTACGTCAACGGTTGCGGGCGTACACCGTCAACAGCAACGGGCAGGGCAGGCTCTGGTTCGGCATCAACCCGATTGAGTCGAGCCGGATCGGTCGGCCCCGCCAGAGCCGGTCGGGTGTGTCGGTCGTGGGGCGGCGCTATCAGGGAGCCTTTTTCAAGAAGGTCTATGGCAATCAGGCCGACATCTGGATTCGGACCAGCAGCCAGCATTTCAACTCGAAGGACTACCCCGAGAGTCAGGTGTCTGGTGTTGGCTCGGGGTCGGGTTGGGTGTCTGAGCAGGATGACCGCTTTCCCCTGGCCAAGGCTAAGGTGTCACTGGATGACGTGCGGCCGACGTTCGAGGAGTGGGTCAGGCGTGCTGACGAGCGCTTGCTGGCGATCCTTGAGCAAGAACTGAACTTTGAGCTGCAGAAGTACCTGCGAGGTGGCAAACGTGTCTGATGAACCTTTCAGCCTGGAGCAGTTATACGGCGCGATAGAGCAGCATATCCGCGATGCCATCCCCGACTTGGCTTACGTGGCGACCATGCCTGACCTGTTCAAGGAGTCTGTGGCTATCCCGGCGGTGGTGATCGAGTTGGTGGAGCTGGAGCCGGGTCAAGATCAGCTTACCGGTGAAACCGTACTTGATGCTCGCTTTGAGGCGCGGGTGATCGTGGGGGCTGAGCAGGAACAGCCCCAGCAGCAAGCCGCCTTTGCCGCTTCGCAGATTGCAGTGCTGTTGCGTATGCAGACGTGGGGCGTTGAGGTGGACCCTGCGGTGTTTGTACGGGCCGCCCAGGACTGGACGCGGCCCGAGCTGGACACCTATGTAGTCTGGGTTGTGGAATGGACCCAGGGAATCTACCTCGGCAAAGAGGAATGGCCGTGGCCGGATCAGCCGCCGGGCACGTTGGTGTTTAATCTGGGCGAGGGTGTCGGTGATGTCCGGCCCGAGGAGTTGTCGTGAGCTACGTCAGCGCACAACACGACCGTATGCTGGCCGGCCTGATCATCCCGTGCAGTGTGGTCGGTGTAGATCTCGCCGGCGGGACGGTGCGGGTTTCTGATGGTGCGGGCTGGACCAGCGCCTGGGTGCGCTGGCACAGCCAGGCCGCCGGCAAGGCCCGGCACTGGCGGGCGCCGAGCCTGGGTGAGCAGGGGGCTTTGATCAGCCCCAGTGGCGAGCCAGCACAAGGCACCTTCGTGCCTGGCCTGTATGGCAATGCCGGTCCCCAGCCTGACAACCGCGACCACGTCGAGGTTTGGCGCTTCGACGACGGCGGCTCGCTGGTTTACGACTGGCAGGCCAAAAGCTACAGCATCAACCTGCCCAGCGGCACGGTGACCATTCAGGTCGGTGGCAGCTCGGCGGTGGTGACTGACAGCGCCATTACCGGCAAG
Organism: Pseudomonas sp. NFPP25; assembly: GCF_900116505.1. Lineage (NCBI taxonomy): Bacteria > Pseudomonadati > Pseudomonadota > Gammaproteobacteria > Pseudomonadales > Pseudomonadaceae > Pseudomonas > Pseudomonas sp. NFPP25. Next base: position 13,927 of record NZ_FPBG01000011.1, read on the forward strand.
GCCGATACCATTACGCTGTCCGGGCAAATCACCTTGAATGGCGAAGTGCTAATCAACGGCGCGAGCTTGAAGCACAACGGGGTGAACGTCGGGTCGACCCATACCCACCTGGGCGTGCTGCCTGGGCCTGCCTCAACTGCACCGCCGCAGTGATACCCCTGCGACCGTCACTCACACCCAGCCGCCCAGAGCGGCTTTTTTGTACCTGGAGGAATGTATGTCCACCCCCAAGAAGCTACCTGCTGAAGCCGCCGGAGCCAGCCCTACAGTGTTCCGCGACACGCTTTACACCTCCCGGGTGTTGATCCTGCCGGACGGCCGCCAGTTGGCCGTGGTCCAGGGACAGGTATCCGCTGACGCTGGCGACAGCGCCGCGCTGGAGTACCTGAGCAAGCACCCGGATCTGCAGCAGGAGTAACGCGATGATCGGAATGGATCGCCGCACCGGCCAGCCGCTGTCGGGCATCGAGCATGTGCGGCAGTCCATCGAGGACATCCTGACCACGCCGCTGGGCAGCCGTCGGATGCGGCCGGAGTACGGCAGTAACCTGCGCCGCTATGTCGACTTGCCGGTGACCGGCGGTTGGAAAAGCGCGGTTCAGGCTGAGGTGGCTCGGGCGCTATTGCGCTGGGAGCCACGCCTGAAGCTGGAGCGGGTACGGGTGGTAGCGGTGGTGGGTGGCCAGATCAGCTTCGAGTTGGTCGGCCAGTACCTGGGCAATAACGCGGTTTTGGAGGTGACGGCATGAGCATGCTGGACTTGTCGGTACTGCCGGCGCCGCAGGTGCTGGAAGCCCTGGACTTTGAAGCGTTGTACCAGGCCAAGCTGGCAACCTTTCGCCGGCACATGGGCGAAAACTGGACTGCAGACTTGGAGAGCGACCCGGTCACCAAGCAGCTGGAGCTGTCGGCTTACGGGGATATGCAACTGCGGGCCCGAGTCAACGACGCGGCCAAGGCGCTGTTGTTGGCCCACGCCAAGGGCACGGACTTGGATCACCTGGCGGCCAACGTCAACTTACAGCGCCTGGTGGTCCAGCCCGGAGATCCGCAGGCAGTGCCACCGGTGGAGGAGGTCAAGGAGTCCGACGACGCACTGCGCGAGCGTGTCCAGTTGGCCTATGAAGGACTGACCACTGCCGGGCCGCGCAATAGCTACATCCTACATGCGCGCAATGCCTCGGCCCTGGTGGCGGATGCCGAGGCCGAAAGCCCGTCGCCGGCCTGTGTGACGGTCACGGTGCTGAGCCTGGAAGGCGACGGCGCGGCCGCTCCCGAGCTGCTGGCGACTGTCGCGGCAGCCCTCAATGATGAGGATGTGAGGCCACTGGGAGATCGGGTCACAGTCCAGAGTGCCCAGGTGCTGCCGTATCGCATTGACGCGGTGCTGCACATGAAGGGGCCAGGGCCGGAGAGTGATGCCGCGCTGGCAGAGGCAGAGCGCAAGCTGGCCGCCTGGGTCAACCCGCGCCGGCGCCTGGGCATCGAGGTGGCCCGTTCAGCCATTGATGCCCAACTGCATGTGGCCGGCGTGGCCCGGGTTGAGTTGCCAGGGTGGCAGGACATTGCCCCGACGCGGGCCCAGGCGGCGTACTGCACCGGCTACAGCGTCACCCTGGGAGGCTGACATGACCAGCCTATTGCCGATTAACAGCACGCCGCTGGAAAGGGCCCTTGAGGCTGCGAATGCCGGCGACACCTCGATTGTGCTGCGCACCCTGTACAACCCCGCGACCTGTCCGGTGCATCTGCTGCCCCAGTTGGCCTGGGCCTGGTCGGTGGATCGCTGGGACCCGCGCTGGTCCGAGACGGTCAAGCGTAACGCGATCCGGGCGGCCCACTTCATCCATGCCCGCAAGGGCACCATCGGTGCGTTGCGCCGGGTGGTGGAGCCGCTGGGCTACCTGATCGAGGTGGTCGAGTGGTGGCAGACGGTGCCCACTGGTGAGCCGGCCACCTTTGCTCTCAAGGTCGGCGTGCTGGATACCGGCATCACCGAAGAGATGTATGCCGAACTCACGCGCTTAATCGACGACGCTAAGCCCATCAGTCGTCATATGACGGGCCTGGCCATCAGCCTGGAAACCTCCGGGGTGATCGGCTACGGCGCCTATGTGGACCAGGGCGAGGTGATCGACGTTTACCCCCCGACACCCCGCGATATTGAAGTGACCGGCCGTTATGGCCAGGTCGTGTGCATTGATGAAATAGACACCCTGGACGTGTACCCATGATCGATTCCAATAGTCAGTTCTTCGCCATCCTCACGGCGGTAGGCGAGGCGAAACAAGCCAACGCTACGGCGCTCGGTGTGCCCTGGACTTTCAAGGAGATGGTGGTAGGGGATGCCAACGGCACCGACCCCATCCCGAACCGGACCCAGACCAAGCTGATCAACGAATGGCGCCGGGCCCCGGTCAATCAGGTACGCACTGACCCGGCGAACCCGAACATCATCATCACCGAGCAGGTGATCCCGTCCGATGTGGGCGGGCGCTGGATTCGTGAGATCGGTCTTTTCGATGCAGACGGCGATCTCGTGGCGGTGGCCAATTGCGCCCCGAGCTTCAAGCCTCTGTTGGCCCAGGGCACCGGCAAGACCCAGATCATTCGCATGAACTTTGTTGTGTCGAATACTGCCCAGATCGTGCTCAAGATTGATCCGGCGGTAGTGCTGGCGACCCGGCAATACGTCGACGAATCGCTGGCCGCGGCGCTGCCGGCAAGTAAGATCCCCGGCACTTACCGGCAGGTGACCATCGACAAGCGCGGCATTGTTGTCAGTGGTGCTAACCCGACCACGCTGGCTGGCTATGGCATCACCGATGCTTTCACCAAGCCGGAAACGTCAGCGGCGATCAATCAAGCGGTGGCCGCGCTGGTCGCAGCGTCGCCCGGCGCACTCGACACGTTAAAAGAGCTTGCGGATGCGTTGGGCAACGACCCGAACTTCGCTACAACCATGACCAATGCCCTGGCGTCGAAAGCGAACAAGGCGACGACCCTTGGCGGTTACGGCATTACTGATGGCGCGACCAAGACCGAACTGAATAGCGGGCTTGCTGACTACATCAAGAAAGGCCAGGTGTTGAACCCTGGAGAAAGCCTCACATGCACGAGTGCCACCACGGGTACGATTGCTGGCACCAGCAGCAGTGCTGGCGGGTTTGAAGCTCGCGCAAATGCTACCGCTGCCGCAGTGCTCAGCTTTCATCGGCCAGGGAGCTTTGGAGTCAATTTTGGCCTAGACACCGACAATCAGCTCAAAGTTGGCGGCTGGAGTATGGGGAGCGTGGCCCATACGATCTGGCACTCCGGCAATCGTCCACGTGATACGGCGTCCCTTGGCCCAGCAGGCTGGAGCAAGAACGCAGACACCGGTGAAATAGTCCAGTGGATAGAGGTGCCCGTTAATGACTTCCAGCATGGAAGACTCATCAACATTACTTGGCCCTTTCAGTTTCCAACGCAGTTCCTCCACGCCGTCATCAGCTTTCGTCAGGCCTCTAGCTCAGGGAATTTTTGTGGACAGGCCGTCTATTCAGCTGGCACTCAAACGGGGTGCACTTTGCGAATGGAGGAGTGGGCCGGAGTCGGCCAGGATGGCTTGGTGGTCATTGTTACAGCCAGGGGGTTTTAGTCAGTGAACATATTTTACAGTGCGAAACAAAATGCCTTTTTCAATGACGTCCTGCACAGCACCCGCACTATCCAGGTGCCAGACCCCGACTGGGCCCCGCCAAAAGATCAAAATGAAGGCTCTGCAACCGCTCCTTTGGTTGCTGTTCAGAATCCCGCGTGTCTTCTTCCTCCAGAAAATGAGCTCGTGCAAATATCGCAGGATGACCACGACGCTATCTTTCGGGCACTCGCAAAAGGCGGCACTGTTCTGACAAGTGATGGCAAGGGCTTCCCGACACTTGTCGCCGCGCCTGGACCGACAGCGGAAGAACTGGCGGCTGCCGAACGCATATCGCGGGACCGGATATTGTTGAACACTGATCCGCTGGTAGCGCGGCACCGAGACGAGCTGGAGGCGGGCCGGTCGACCACAATCACTGCAGAGCAATACAAGCAGTTGCAGATTTATCGCCAGGCCCTGCGGGATTGGCCCGAGGTAGTTGGGTTTCCTTCGATAGATAAGCGCCCGGTAACGCCGCCTTGGCTTATCGAGCAGATCAACTAAACGCCCCGCACCGACGGGGCGTTTTATTTCCCGCGCTTCGGCGCCTGTTCCTCCCACAGCCTCGCTCATGCGGGGCTTTTTCATGTCTGGAGCTTATCCATGAGTGGTTTCTTTCACGGCGTTACCGTCACCAACGTCGACACCGGCACGCGGACTATCTCGCTGCCGTCATCCTCGATCATCGGCTTGGTGGACACTTTCACCGAAGGCCCCGACTTCAGCGCCAAGGCCAATGACTTGTTACTGATCACCAACGAGCGCGAAGCCATCGCGGCCTGGGGGCCGGATGCGGCCATCACCAAGGCGTGCAAGGCCATCTACCAGCGCGCCAAGGCGGTGATTGTTGCGTGCGGTGTGGCCAAGGTTCAGGACGCCGCACAGCAGACCTCGGCGATCATCGGTGGGGTGCTGGCCAGCGGCAAGCGTACCGGCCTGCAGGCGCTGCTGGATGGCAAGAGTCGATTCAACGCGCAGCCGCGGTTGCTGGTGGCCCCCAAGCACAGCGCAGATCTGCCAGTGGGCACAGCCCTGGTCGCCCTGGCCGACAAGCTGCGTGGCCTGGCCATCCTCGACGGCCCCAACACCACCGACGAGGCGGCCATGGAGTACGCCAAGAACTTCGGCGCCAAGCGGGCCTACCTGGTCGATCCGGGTATTCAGTACTGGGACACCGGCGAGAGCGCCACCGTCGATGCGCCGGCTTCGGCCTGGTCGGCGGGCCTGTTCGCCTGGACCGACAACGAGTACGGCTTCTGGGCCTCGCCCTCGAACAAGGAGTTTGTCGGCCTCACCGGTACCACTCGGCCTATTGAGTTTCTGGATGGGGACGAGACTTGCCGGGCCAACCTGCTGAACAACGCCAACATCACCACGATTATTCGTGATGCGGGCTTTCGGCTTTGGGGCAACCGTACGTTGTCGAGTGATCCGAAGTGGGCATTCGTCACCCGGGTGCGGACCATGGACATCGTCATGGACGCGATCCTCTACGGCCACAAGTGGGCGGTCGACCGTTCGATCACCGCGACCTATGTCAAGGACGTGACCGAGGGCCTGCAGGCGTTCATGCGCGACCTAAAGAATCAGGGCGCCATCATCAACTTCGAGGTCTACGCGGACACCGAACTCAACACCGCCAGCCAGCTGGAGCAGGGCAAGGTGTACTGGAACATCCGCTTTACCGACGTACCGCCCGCCGAAAACCCCAACTTCCGCGTCGAGGTCACCAACCAGTGGTTGACCGAAGTCCTCGATTCCGCCGCTTAAGGAGCCGCAGCAATGGCAATGATTCCCGAAACCCTGGCGAACATGAACCTGTTCGCCGATGGCATCAGCTTCCAGGGTGATGTCCCAAGCCTGACTCTGCCCAAGCTCACGCTCAAGACAGAGGAACACCGGGTCGGCGGCATGGACCTGCCGGTGGAGCTGGACATGGGCATGGAAAAACAAGAAGCCGGCTTTACCACCACCGGCGTGCGCCGCGAGTCGTTGAAGCTCTTCGGCCTGGCCGACGGTACCGCCTTCAATGGCGTGTTCCGGGGTGCCTTCAAGGGCCTCAAGGGCAAGGTTACCCCGGTGATTGTCACCCTGCGCGGCATGCTCAAAGAGGTTGATATGGGCGACTGGAAGGCCGGCGACAAGGCCGAGATCAAGCACAACGTGGCGTTGACCTACTACAAGCTGGAAGTGGACGGCCGCCTCATTTACGAGATCGATGCGCTGGGTATGAAGCGCGTGATCAACGGCGTCGACCAGCTCGCCGCCCAACGTTCGGCCCTGGGCCTGTAAGGAAAACCCCCATGACTCAAGTAGCGAAAAAGACACCGGCCTGGATGACCCTGAGTGCCGAGAGCGTGGCCGTGACCCTCACCAAGGCGGTGGAGATGAATGGCGTGGTCTGCGACAAGGTCACCCTGCGTGCACCCACCGTGCGCGATGTACGTGCCGCCAACACCGCCGCCGGTGGTGACGACGAACAGCGCGAGTTGATGCTGTTTTCCAGCCTGGCTGGGGTTGGGTCTAAGGATCTGGAGGGCATGACCCTCAAGGATTACCAGCGCCTGCAGGCCGGCTATTTTCGCCTGGTGCAAGACGACGAACTTTGACCCGGCGGTGATGAAGATGGCGGCGAAGCGGCTCGCGAGCGAGCTGCATTTTTCCGCCGAGGAAATCATGACCATGCGCTTTAGCGACATGGTCTGGTGGCTCACGGACTGAGCCCATCAACTCGGGCATAGGTGAATCAGATGGCAAGCAAGCTGGCGTTGGGGCTGGTGATCGGCGGCGCCGTCAGTTCGACGGTGGGGGCTGCCTTCAAGACGGTTGAGGGCCGGATCAAGAAGCTGGAGGAACAGGGCAACAAGGCCAAGGTGCTGAAGAACACCATCGGCGAAACCATGCGCCTGCGGGATGAATGGAGGCGGGCGCACGAAACCGGTGCGGCCTCGGCCGCCGGGTTGTTGCGCAAGCTGGAAGGGAACCTGACCAGCCTGCAGAAGCAGGGTATCCAGGTTAACAAGCTGCGCCAGGAATATCAGGCACTCGGCCGAGTGGCCCGGGGTGCCGATCTGCAGCTTAAGGGGCACCAGCAGATCCAGCAGGGCAAGGAGGGCCTCAAGTCCAGCATTGGCCAGGCCGTGGCCGGTGTCGGGGCGGTAGCTATTCCGACCAAGATCAGCGCGGACTATCAGGCGATCATTCGCGATATTGCGATCAAGGCCGACGTGGCGAACAAGCCACAAGAAGCCCAGTTGACCCGCACCATCATTCAGACCTCGCAAGACACCGGAATGGGCCGCAACGACGTGGCCGAGCTGGTGAATCAGTTGGTTGGCGCCGGGATGGAGCTGGACAAGGCGCTGTCCTATGCGCCGGTGGCGGCCAAGTTTGCCGTGGGCCAGGGCTCGGGTGGTGAGGACACCGCCAAAATGATCCAGGCGCTGGAGCAGAACGCCAAGATCAGCGACCCGAAGGTCATGGAGAAGGCCCTGGAAGCCATCGCGATGCAGGGTCAGGCGGGCAGCTTTGAGGCGTCCGACATGGCGCGCTGGTTTCCGCAGCTGCTGGCTGGCATGGGCAAGATGGAAATCACCGGCATGGATGCGGTGAGTCAGTTGGGCTCGATGCTGCAGGTGCAGATGAAGACTGCCGGTGGCTCCGATGAGGCAGCCAACAACCTGAAAAACTGGATGGAGAAAATCGGTTCCGGGGAAGTGGTCAAGGCGTACAAGGATGCTGGTATTGATTACCAGGCCTCACTGAGTACCGGTGTTCAGAAAGGTATGTCGACCCTGGAGTCGAGCTTTGAGCTGGCCATGCGGTACATCAAGGCCACGGATCCGGCGAAGGCGGCGAAGATGGCCGAGGCCCAGGCGAAGATCAGCAAGGAGGCGGATCCGGCCAAAGCCAAGGCAATGCTGAACGCCCTGGAGCAGTCCTTGCGCACCGGTGACCTGTTCTCCGACATGCAAGTCAAGGCGGCACTGACGGCGTACTCGCAGAACCGGGAGCTGTACGAGCAGCTCAAGAAAGATTCGTTGAGCGCTAAGGGCATCCTCGACAAGAACCTGGCCGAGCGCCGGGAAACCTCCTCGCAGCTGTGGGCCGAAACAGTTCACGCGATGAACGATGGCATGCGGGCCGTGGGGGATGCTCTGCGGCCAGCAACAGATGCCGTGGCCAAGCACATCACCACGGTGGCCAGGTCGCTAACTGGCTTGGCGGAGAAAGCCCCGCCCCTGGTGATGGGGATTACCGCCCTGGGGGCTGGGCTGGTCGCGCTAAAGAGCGTGGTGTCCGCCGTCAAGATCGGCAAGGGCCTGCTCAATGTGGCTCACGGTTCGTTGATGGGTAACCCGAACGTGATTCAGCGGGTGTTTGTCACCAACGCCGGCGGGTTGGGCGGAGGTGATTACGACGTCGATGGTGGCAAGGATAAGAAGGGAGGCAAAGGCGGCAGGGGCTCCCGGGCAGGAAGGGCGGGGCGCGGCCGACTTGGTAGTGTCGGGCGGGCGCTCAGGAGTGTCTTTAGCCGGGGCGGTGTGGGGACCGTTGCAAAAGGTGCGGTGGGTTTAGGCTCGGCAGCCTTAAAAGGTACAGGTTCCCTGTTAAAGGGGCTGGCACCGGTGGTCAAAGGCGGGGCCTTCCTGTCGGTGCTGGGTGCCGGCCTCAAGGCTGCAGACACCTATCAGAATGCCAAGACCAAGGACGAGAAAGCAGAGGGCTATGGCGGCGCGGCGGGGGGGCTGGCGGGTGCTTTGGTCGGGACGAAAATGGGGTTGGCTGCCGGTGCGGCCATTGGCTCTGTCGTTCCAGGGCTTGGCACTGCCATCGGGGGGGCTATCGGTGCTGCCATCGGGGGCACTGTCGGTTACCTGGGAGGTGATGCCCTGGGCTCTTATGCTGGCAAGTCGATGTTCGGTTCTGATGACTCGCTCAAGCGGATGCCCGCAGCGGGCCCGCTGATGCTGGCCAATGCCGGGAAGGACATCCCGCCGGTCCTGGGCGACATCGCGAAATCGTTCAAGACCGGGCAGACGCCCCCGGTCATGGGGCAGGTGGTTCGCTCGATGGGGTCAGCCTCACCGTCGGCTGCCGTGCCGGCAATGCTCAAGGCGCCCGAACCTGCGAAGCAGGTGCCCAAGGTCGATCAGCAGTTTGCTTTCTCGCCGAGCCTGCAGGTCACGGTGCAGGGGGACGTTAAAGACCCGGCTCAGGTGGCCCGGGAGGTTGAGCCTTATATGCGCCGGATGTTCGACGAGTACAGCCGCCAGGCTGCGGCGCGTCAGCTGTCGGATGAACCACACGTTTAAGGAGGTGCCATGGCGTACATGGAGCAACTGCAGTCGGGGTTTCAGTCCCTGGTTGACGCGGGGGAGGCGGGCCGCAGCAGTGCGGATGGCATGCTGACCCCACTGAACGGAGCCATCAGCGATATTACCGGTGCTGCCTCGGAGCTGGAGAACATCCCATTTGTGGGGCCTGAGATGGGCGCCAAGCTGCAGCGGACCTTGCGCGGCATCACCGCTGCACAGTCCGTAGTCGGCGAGGTGGCAGCTCAGTACAGCCAGGCCGTGTCGGCGGTGGGACAGATTCAGCAGCGTCTCGGTACGCTGCAGGAGCAGACCGCCAAGGCCGGTGCCGCTATCAACCGGATCGGCGGGCAGATCAGCCCCTCCCTGGGCAACATTCTCCCTACTGGATCGTTCGGCGGCCTGGGTACTCCGGCCGCCGAGGCGGTGAAGCCGTTCCCGCACCTGCTGATCATTCACCCGCTGAAGACTGGCGGGCAGCCGTATTACTTCAACCTCGACACTGCAGCTTTTGAAGAGCTGCGCCGTCAGACCGGGTTCCGCTGGGCTGGCCAGGAACGCCTGACCCGTAGTATCGCGCAGCAGGCGGTGGGCCAGGGCGACGACAAGATCACCCTCAAGGGCGCGGTGTTTCCGGGGTTCAAGGGTGGGCTGGGTCAGTTGCAGAAGCTGCGCAGCATCGGGCGGCGGTTGCAGCCGCTGAGCCTGACCACGGGCTATGGTGAAGTGCTGGGCACTTGGTGCCTGACAAGCCTTGAGGAAGAACAAAGCCACCTGCTGGCCGGGGGCATCCCGCGTAAGCAGGGCTTTTCACTGGAGTTCGTGAGCTATGGCGACGACATGCAGAACGTCTGACGGGGATCTGCTCGACACCCTGTGTCACCAGTTTTACGGGCACCTGAATGGCAGTGTCGAAGCGGTGCTGGATGCCAACCAGGGGCTGGCCGACGAACCCCAGCCGTTCCGGGCTGGGGTGCTGATCGTACTGCCCGATCTTCCGGTGGTGACAGAGGCTGCGCTGCAGCTATGGGATTAGCCGGCCGCCTGGGCGCATTCCTTGGCGTTAGCTTGGTAGGACGTGTTGCCTTCGGAGTACTGCCGAACGTTCTGGGAAATCATGCCTTGCCAGGAGGTATTGGCATCGATTGCGGCGGAGCGGCACTTGGCGAAGGGGGCAAACAGCGATCCGAAGCGGTCGCTTTCGTCCATTAACTTTTTCAGCGCAATGGCCTGCTCGCGAGCTTGTTTGCCGTCCATAGCTCCGGACAGCGCCAGGGTTTGGCCGTGCTCTACCGTCTTGTTAAGACGTTTGAGGAAGTCGCGGGCCTCCTCGGGTTTGATTTTCTTTGCTGCTTCTTGGGCGGCGATGGCCTGCCTACCGCGCTCTGCGGCTTCGGCGCTCACTGGGGCGTCGTCACCCAGGTCTATAACCCGAAGTTTCTGTTCGGCTTGTGCCATCGAGGTGGCCAACAGGCACAGCGTCAATCCGAAAATCCTTTTCACTTTCTCAACTCCTGTAGGGGCAACGGCTCGGGATTCTATGAAGTCCCGGTGGCTGTGTCACCCAGGGGGAGGTTTATTGCATGACGCCTGTATTCCGAATCGTTGCAGACGGCAAGAACATCACCGCGCTGATCAATGACCGGCTACTGACCCTGCGGACCTCGGACAAGCCCGGCATGGAGTCGGACGAGTTTGAGCTGCGCATCGATGACCGAGATGGCGCGGTGGCGCTGCCCAGCCGTGGTGCCAGTATCGAGGTGTTCATGGGGTACGCCGGTCAGTCACTGACCCGGCTGGGTCGCTACACGGTAGACGAGGTCGTGGTGACGGGGCCGCCCGACTCTATCGAGATCCGGGGCAAGGCCAGCGACATGCGCGGCAGTGGCAAGACCACCCGCAGCGGTAGTTGGGAAGATGTCCCGCTGCAGCAGATCGCGCGCGATGTGGCTACCCGCAACGGCTGGCAGCCAGTGTGCACGGTGACCACCAAGGTGCCCCGGGTCGACCAGCTCAACGAATCCGACTTCAACTTCATCACTCGCCTGGCCAAGCAGTACGACTGCACAGCCAAGGTGGCCGACGGCAAGTTGCTGGTGCTGCCTCGGCAGGCCGGGCAGAGCGCCAGCGGCAGGGCCCTTAGCACCGTCACCATCACTCGCCGCGACGTGAGCCGCTATCAGTTCCGCCTGGGGGACAAAAGCACCCACAAGGCGGTGCAGACCAAGCACCAGGACAAGAAGAGCGGAAAGCTGCGGGTCGTCGACCTGGGCAACGAGGACTCGCCGGATGGGCTGCCACCGGTGCACACCGACCGCCATATCTATCCGAACAAGTCCGCAGCCGAACAGGCCGCCAAGGCGCGTCTGGCTGCATTCAACCGCAGCACCGCCGGCGTGCGGCTGGAGATGCCTGGCCGAACCGATCTATTCGCTGAACGCATGATCAATGCCCAGGGCTTCAAGGTCGGCCTCGATGGCGAGTACCTGGTGGACTCGGTCGAGCAGGTGTTTACCCAGTCCGGGTGGAGCACCACGGTTGAGTGCAACGGCGGCAAGAAGGGCAAGGCGAAAGCTAAAGGCAAGAAAAAGAAAGCAACCAAGCCACTCAGGATCGAGCAGCTTTAACCCTCATCATCACTGGAGATAACAGGCATGACCATCACAGCGCAGCAGCTGCTGCAGATCCTCCCCAACGCCGGCGCTAAAGCCGGCGTTTTTGTTCCAGCTCTCAACGCGGCGATGAGCAAGTACGCAATCATCACCCGCCTGCGCGTTGCGGCGTTCCTGGCGCAGATCGGCCACGAGTCCGGCCAGCTTCTGTACGTGCGCGAGCTGGGCAGCAATCAGTATTTGAGCAAGTACGACACCGGCACTCTGGCCAAGCGCCTGGGCAACACACCCGAGGCGGACGGCGACGGCCAGAAATACCGAGGCCGGGGGCTGATTCAGATCACCGGCCGGGCCAACTATGAAGCCTGTAGCGAAGCGCTGTTCAGCGATGCTCGATTGCTCAACACCCCGGAGCTGCTGGAAACCCCGGTCTATGCTGCGCTGTCGGCGGGTTGGTTCTGGCAGCGTGCGGGCCTGAACAGCCTTGCCGATAAGGGCGACTTTCTCACCATCACCAAGCGCATTAACGGCGGGACCAACGGCCTGTCGGATCGTGAGGCGCTGTATCAGCGTGCATTGAAGGTGCTGCCTTGAAGGCCCCGGGCTGGTTGTTGCCGGCTCTGGCCCTGGTGCTGGGGTTCGCCCTGGGTGGTTGGCTGGCCTGGACGTGGCAGGCCAACGCCTATGGCAAGGATCTGGCTGACCAGGCCGAGGCGTACAGCACTGATCGTGAGCAGGCCGCCAGTGCGGTGATCAACTGGCAGGAAACCCAGCAGGACGCCCGTCGGGCCCTGGAGGATCGCCTGCAGGCGAATGACGAAACCCACTACAAGGAATTGCGCGATGCTCAAACGAAGCAGGCTCGTCTGCGTGACCGGATTGCTACTGCTGAGCAGCGGCTGTCAGTCCTACTCAACACCGCCGCCACGGGTGGTGGCGGTCGGGTGCCAGCCACCGCCGGCACCTGCGGCGTGGTTCATGGAGGAACGCGAGCCGAACTTGACCCAGCGGTTGCTCAACGAATTGTCGCCATCACCGGAGACGGCGATCAAGGATTGATTGCCTTGCGGGCGTGCCAAGCCTACGTCCGAGATACAGGGCCTGGAGTTGGGAGAAGGTAAACTCAGACGACTGCTTTCGAGTCGAAGTTGAAAGATGCGTGATCTTTGGTCGCTATCAAACAGCTCTTTGTTTGTATCATGTCTACCTATCTCCCCAGAATGACAGCGAAACAAAAGGATGTGTCGCATGAATGCTGCCTTAAAGAAGCCTAAATCCTCTGCCGAAGAACGTGCCCAAGAGCTGTATACACAAAGGATGGGGAAAATAAATAAGAAAATATCTCATTATGATCAGGGGTTCTTCATCGCGAAATGCTTAAAGAAAATATCTGAGATCAAGAGGCGGAATGAGATAAGTTTTGACTTTGAACATGTGTGGATTTTAGCAATCAAAATATCCGCTACATCTTCAGGTGGAACTAGAAGGCCGGGAGATAATGAGATAATAGATATTATTAATAGCCTATGGCGGGTGCATAATTGCTTGATACCCTATCTGGAAGCAGATAGTAACCCTTTGGTGGCTATGCGTGCCATGATAAGCCAACAGTCGACCTTGCAGCATAATATACTGAGTTCTCACGCCGATATTGTGCGCCAGGCTAATCTGCTTGCGGATAACCAATGTCTGGATGACTATTTTAAAGGAAAGTTTGGGATTTCTATTTCGACCTATTGTTTTATATGGTTCTTGCTGCTTAATCAGATAGGAGCTTCGGAAACGGGATCTACTGAGATTAATTTGGCGCGATTGATATATGAGTCATATAGGTATGTTGCGCTTAGAGATATATACAGTTTCTTTAGGGTTTTCTCTGTAACTGTTGAGGAGTTGCCCCAGTTTTTTTCGAAGTTTACAACTTATGATTCTGATTTTGGAAGCTATTTCTATGATTCTCCGCTCAAGCAAAAGCCGTTTATTTTCACCGGAAAAGCTATCAGAACTATATCAAATAATTTGTCGGCCTCATCCGCGAGCTTTTTACTACCCCATCTGTTCAAAGACTCAAAAGAAATTTCTAGCACTTTCAAAAAAGTGTTCACACAAAAGTTCGAAAATTATATTGGGGCCATCCTTGTGTGGACCAAGCTGCCTTATATAAGTGAAGGCGAAATTAAAGAGCTGTACAGGAGGTTAGGATATTCTGGTAAAAAAAGTAATGTTGTTGATCATATGTTGACTTCGCCTGAGGCAAAAATAGCACTTATTGTCGAGTCCAAAGGTGTTGAGCAGACGGATTTCGTAAAGGTTATACTAGACACTGCCACGCTTGCCAAGCGTTTGCAGGATAGTCATATTAAAGGTATAGCCCAATCCCAGCAATGTGTACATATTCTTCAAAAAGACCATGTTCTCAAAGATTATGAGTTTTACTCGTTTATAGTTGTTAATGACGATTACGGATTTTCAGATGCTGAATCGTTAGAACGAATGATTGGCACTGCTGCACTTACTGGTGCGCCATACCCTGTATGCTACCCTTCGCCTATATTACTTTCGAGAATTTTATTTGTCAGAATTAGCACTCTTGAAAAAATATGCAGTTCTATACAAGATGGCGAATATACACTTTTCGAGCTTTTGGAAAGAACGAAAAATCCAGGGCAGTTCAATAATCTAGAAAAAATTCATCACTCGCTAACTAAAGCGCACCCAGCCGAAGCAGTGGCTAAAAATATAAGTGTAGACTCTCCTAATATACAGGCGCTCATGTTTCAGAAGGCTGGGCGTTCCGGGAGTTATCCTTTAATTGAGTATGTAAATGATGTAGATCGGGTTATTAAAAGTTTGGCATATCAAAAGTACTCAATTTAGATAGCGCTTAGGTTTTTTACTGATATTCCTGTCAAGGGACGTTAAGCTCATTCAATGTTCCGATTTATTTAAGTTGATAATTCTTCATATTGCCCACTTCAGAGGGCGCCCTGTAGCATTCGAACGTTTTGGCGGCTTCACTCTGGTGCAGCGCCACCACGGCGCTATTGGCAAGGGCGAAGAGTTGTCGGAGCCTGCAAGGTGAAGAGGTTGAGTATTGGGGCAAAAATGGGGCAATCTGCACACCAATCAATGCCATTTAATGCCAAGCGGCGCGATCTCTTGCTCAATAAAAAAGCCCTACAGCCCTTGTTATTTGGGGCTCTAGGGCTTTTTTCGTTAATACCCGAGCACAATCGGCGTGTGATTGTTTCCTTTCGATCCATAGTGGCCCTTAACGAAAGGCAGTCACCGGCCAAAAGCGACTAATCCAATCGGAGAAACCCCATAAATGGCAAACGTGCTCCATCGCGTAGGCTGGACCACCAGCTGTATCGCCCAGGCCGCGTTTATGAAACCTCCATCAGCGCAAGAATGTCCTCTTTAGGAATAGTTTTTCCGTCGCCTGCGAAAGTATGAGTAAGGTGGCACTCACCGTCATCCGATAGCAAATAGGCCCAGAGGGTTGCGCAGTAGTCATCGATATTTGAAACTTTTCCTTTGAACTTGACTACGACAGGTCTCAGCTTTTCTTCGATGAGCCCCCTCAGGTCGACCAACCCGCCGCCGCCACAAAGACTGGAAGACCACAAATCCTGGATCGCCTCTGGGACCCTATAGCTAACTCCGTTTGAGCTAGAGCTGGCAGCAGTAAAGGTGTCCCATGCATATGGTCCGCACGTCTCGGCAGTGGCACCTTCGTACTCGCTGCGACGCTTCACGATGCCCTTAACCGCTTCTTTTGCTACAACTTGCTCCTCAAGAGGGAGCCATTCGGTAATTTTTTCTAGAAAATGCCCCACGCCTTGCGACGAGCCAAGCAATCCTTCATCGAACCACGAAGGGCGGCCATCGTAGCTCGTCGAATGGTAGTAACAAGCGTGCGTAATATCGGAACGAGGGGAAGCATTTAGAAGGTGACATACTACAAAGTGGAAACCCTGTGACTCCATTTGGGAATACGACTGTGCAATTTCTAGCACTTCGGAAGCCTCAAGAACCCTTCCGATTTCTTCAGTTGAAACTGCATAGATTTCAGCGAGAGACCTGATGGCATCTTCTCTGTGATCACAGCTCGGGATAAGCCCCATCTTCGGCACCTAGCCTTATCAAATCAATCAAGTTCAGAGCTTATCAGGCTGAGTGCATAGCCACCTCAAATTCGGGGCCATGAGCGTAAGCGCGAAAGATGGCAGCTTGCGGTTAGCGCCGCCAGTCGCGACGGTCCGGTTTGGGTCGATAGCAACCGGTCAGCGCTAGCAGAATTCAGATTGCTGGAATTTTGCTACAGCAAAAACATCTATGTAAGTAAGCTACTGAATTATAAGTATTTTTTTAATCGATATACCCAATCCATCATCGGCGCCACACTGAAGCGCCGGGAAGGTTCTGAACGGGAAGGGCTTGGAGCGGTAAAGGGCATGGGATGTTTGTCGCTTTGCGGGGCAACCGCCTGTGGTCATGGCGGTTGTCGGGGTGACGAATTGGCGCAGTTTATCAGGAAGTGCCACGCCGACGCTGTGCTCTGAGCCATTGCCGGGCTAGCGAGGCTGTCCGAGCATCCGTCCCACCTGCGCCAGCCAGTGGTAGCCCACCACGAAACTGAAACGTAGCCAGACACCTGCACAGATGCTCCAGGAGAGGACCCGGGGATAGTCCTCACGAAAAAACTTGCCATAGAAGCGGATCATGCCCCGGTGCTTGTGCCATTCGACGAACACCGGGCGGGTGCGGCTGCAGGCGCCCCAGGCGTGAAAGATCCTGGCCTGGGGTACGAAGCAGACTTTCCAGCCTTCCTGGCGAAAGCGCATGCACAGGTCCAGGTCCTCGCAGTGCAGGAAGTAGCCTTCGTCCCAGCCGCCGACGCTGTCCAGGGCTTCGCGCTTGACCAGCATGCAGGCGCCGGAAATGGCTTCTACCTGCGTCGGACGGCTGGGCAGGGGCTCGCGGTGCAGAAGAAAGTCGGAAAACAGTCGCGGCGAGAGCCAGGCCAGGCCCGACAGGTTGAGGGCGCGTACTATTGCCCGCCGTGGAGTGGGGAAGACCCGACGTCCACCGGGCTGTTCGCTGCCGTCGAAGTTGCACAGCAGGCCACCTGCCATGCCCAGATCGTGGGTGTGGCGCAGGGCGTCGATCATTCCTTGCAAGGCGCCCGGTTGCAATACGGTGTCGGGGTTGAGGAACAGGATGTGTGGCTGCTCGCAGTGACTGGCGCCTAGGTTGCAGGCCGCGGCGAAGCCGGTGTTGCTTGGGTTGCGCAGGATGAGCAGGCGTTCATCGGCAGCGAACCGGGTGGCAACCTGTTCCAGGCTGCCGTCATGGGAGGCATTGTCCACCAGCACCAGCCGGTTGATGTCCTGGGCCAGCACCGAGATCACGCAGTCCTCCAGCAGAAGGCCGGCGTTGTAGTTGACCACCACCACATCACAGGAACGCGGCATGGGCCCCCTCGAAGCGTTTTGCCCAGGAGTTGGCTTCGCGGAACTTCAGGGTCTCGGCCAGGGGCTCGGTAAACGTCAGCGCCTGGTGGATCACTCGGGAGATGTCGTCGAGGCTGTCGCTGAGAAACACTCCCGGAAGGTGGCGCCTGGTGCCCATTTCGCCGAATGCGGTGCTGACCACTGGCAAGCCCAGGGCCCGGTACTCGTAGTATTTGATCGGGTCGACGTAGCGGGTGATGTCGTTGCACTTGAACGGGATCAGGCCGACATCGAACTCGGCCATGGCTTGCAGCGCGGCCTCGTGGGACAGCGCCGGCAAGCACCGGATATTGTCCGGCAGTGCCCTGGGCGAAGGTCCGTGCTGGGGGCCGATCAGGCGTACCTCGGCCCCGGGAAAGGCCACGGCCAGGGCAAGCACGAATTCCCAGTCGAACCACTTGGCGAGGGTGCCGATGTAGCCGAACACCGGCCGTGTTCCATGTGCTGCGCGCCGGGACAGGGGCAGGGCGGGCAGGCGTTCGCTGGCGCAACCATTGAGCAGCAGCCGGGTATCGACCTGTTGCCGTTGCCAGTAGCGCTGCAAAGTCGTGCAAGAGGCCAGGGCGGTGACCACAGCCCGGGCGGTCTGGTGCTGGCGCCGGTGCATGGCACGGCGCGACCAGCCGCGATAGAACGCCGGTACGTTGTCCATGACGTCATAGAAACTGCCGGCGAAGATCGGTTCCTGCAGCAGTTGCAGGGCCAGCCTCGAGGGTTTGCCGATGCCGAGCTGGGTCGGTGCCTGGGCAAAATGGCGGATCTGTTGCTTGAGCTCCTGCCAGAACAGGCGATTGACCCAGCCCGAGCCGGGCAGGGGCTCTATGGGCAGGGCCCGGGGCCTGGCCAGGGTCAGCCAGTCCGGCACGGCGACGGTCGGGCCCTGGTATGGCGGGCGGGTTAGCAAGTCGGCCAGTACCGGCAAGCGCGTGGGATAGGGTTCGACCCACAGCACGGGGGCCTGGGTGGCCGCATGGAACTGGCGCACCAGTTCATGGGGGCGTTGCGCGAAGCTGTGCCAGCTGACCGGTGACAGATAAACCAGCCTCATGATGGCTCCCTGGCGGTGTGGGGAGTCCAGGGTCGGCCCCATTTCGCCTCGTACAGGGCCTTGTTGCGCTCAAACAGTTGTTGGCGCTGGCTGCCGGGCATCTGGCTGAACGAGGCAGAAAGATGGTGATGAATGAACACGTCTTCGGCAAAGGCGCAGGACAGCCCTGCTTGCTCGACCCGGCGGCAATAGTCGTCGTCTTCGAAAAAGCCCAGGCCGAAGGCTTCATCCAGGGGCCCGACGCGCTCATAGGTCGACCTGGGCATCATGACCGCGAAGAAACCGAGGGTGGCGCAGGGCACCACCCGGCCGGCATGGCGCCAGGTGTATTGGCGGGCGCGGCCAGGCATCTCCTCGAGGCTGCGGTAGCTGATCTCGATCTTCGCTTCGTTGCCGATGTTGTTGGTTACCGGCCCGATCAGGCCGAGCCCCGGGTTGCGTTGCAGATGGCGGCGCAGGGTCTGCGCCCAGCCAGTGGTGACCTCGGTGTCGTTGTTGAGCAAGACCAGGAACTCGCCCCGAGCCCGGGCCAGGCCCTGATTGTTGGCCGCGGAGAAACCCAGGTTGCCGAGGTTGAGGATGAGCGAGTGAGCGCTGTCGCTGGCCCACTGCCGAAGGAATTCGATGCTGCCGTCGGTGGAGGCATTGTCGACGACAATGATTTCCAGATTGCGGCCCAGAGCATCGGCGGCCAGGCTGGCCAGGCAGGCACGGGTGAATGCCAGGTTGTTGTAGGTCACTACTATCACGCTGATCAGGGGCTCGGTTTGCTCGCCTTCAACCAGGGCCTTCAACTGTTCTACCCGGTGCTCCCAAGTCTGTTGTGCGGCGAATTCCTGGCGCTGGCGGGAAGTGCTGTCGCAGGCAGGTTCCTGCAACGCCTGGGCGATGGCTTCGATAAAGGAGGGGGTATCCCTGGCAATGGATACCTGCTGGCCGAACTCCTGCAGCTCGGGCAGATCCACCGCCACCACCGGCTTGCCGGCACTCAGGTATTCGTAGACCTTGACCGGGTTGGTGGCCAGGGTCAGTGCCTCGATGCGAAACGGCAGGATGCAGACATCGAAGGCCTGCAGGTAGGCGGACAGCTGTGCGTAGGGGATTTCACCGGTCAGCCTGACGTTGGCATGGCGCTGCAGGCGCGCACCAACCCGCCCGGTATCTGCGCCTATCAGCAGGATCGTGCAGTGCCTGAAGGCTTCGGCGATGGCGGCCAGCAGATCCACATCGAACCACTGGGCGAGCGCCCCGTAGTAGCCGATCACGGGACGGCCTTGCGGGTCTTGATAACACTGGGCCGGGGGCTTGGAAAAATAGGTGAAGTCGGCGGCATTGCGCAATACGGAGCGTTGCCCGGTGCTTGCAGGCGGGCAGTGCCGACTCCAGTGGCGTTCCAGCCACGCCGAGGCAAACAGCGTGATATCGGCCTCGCGCAGCAGCTCATGCTCCAGTTGCAGGAGGTCCGGGGCGTTGTTGCCGAAACCCTGATGGTCGTCCATGCAGTCATAGACCAGGCGGCTGGCCGGCAGCGCCCCGGCCACGGGGGCCCAGAACGGGTGCTGGACCAGGGAGATCACCTGGCTCGAATGGGCCCAGCTCAATAACTCGCCGATGCTGCGACGCAACTGCTTGACCACGGCCTCTTGCGGGGCAGCGTGGTAGAGGAGCGGGGCTGTGCGTGCAAACAGCCACACTTCGAACAGCCGCCCTCGGTCATCCAGCGGGCGCAAGGTAAAACCGTCGCGAGCGTCGTCCTCCAGGCTGGCCGAGACATAGAAAACCCGGCGTCCGCTGGTGCTCAAGCCGCGGGCCAGGTGCTGGGGACGCTGCTGGCGGAAATCCCAGTCGATGGCACCCCAGACCACGTAATCCGGCCATTGCGGGTCGGCCGCCGGTAGCACGCTACAAGCGGGTACGAAACTCTTGGCGGCCCGCTGATGCCGACGCAGGGCCCGCCAGCCAGGTCCCAGCACGCCGTGATACAGGCGCCGGATCAAGGCTTTCAGCAGGTAAGGCAGCGGCAGGCGGTGATAGACGCGGCGCCAGCGCTGGAACGGGGCGGTGCTCATTGCCGCGCCCCGGATACAGAGCGAGTCAAGGCACGGACTCCGACTGTTTCGGGGTCGCGGCAACGATCACGAAATCGCTGTTCAGGGTGCCCGACTCGATCAGCCCGTCTTCGATGTCGAACAGCATCCGTAGCACCCGCATCGCCTGGGGATCATCGGCCTTGAAATTGCCGGCGATGCCATGCAGCAGAAATTGCAGCAGGGTACCGCCGCAGGTGTTGAGGGCCTGGATCTCGAAGTGCTGTTCCACCACCTTGAGGATGTCCTGGGAGCGCACCGCCTCGGACGGATCAACCTTCACCACCTCTTGTGGGTCAGGGAGCGGTACGTTGTTCTGCACCTGACCGTAGGAACCCTGGACGAAAGAGCGGCGCATGGCCGGGGGAATCAGGGCGAAGGCATGGCTGATGGCTGCGCACTGGGCCTGGTCAAAGGCAAAGTGATTGGCGCCGACATACTCGTTGAAGAACAGCCAGCCGTCCGCCTTCAAGGCCTGGCGGACATTGGCGCAGACCTTTTCCAATTGGCGAATGTGATGCAGTGAACCGTTGAACCAGACGGCGTCGTAATGAGCGCTGGGCAGTTGCACCCGCTCGACGTCGGTGAGGCTGTAGTGCAGGGTCCGGGTCCCCAGCGCCGCCGCTTCTGCCCGGGCGGTGTCCAGCGCCGCCGGGGCGATATCCACGGCGTCGCAGTCCTGGAAGGCCTGGAGTTTGTAGAGCTCGCGTTCCAGGGTACCGGTGCCGCAGCCGATGCTCAGCATACGCGGCACCGGTAACCGGTCCGCCAGAAAGGTGTTCAGGCAATAGGGTACCCAGTGAGCATGACCGCTGCCGGCCGTGGCCTTTTGCTGATGGCGTTGTTGCACCGCAGGCACTGCCAGCCAGTAGACATCCGCAGAAAACGCATCCGAGCCGGCCTGGTTCTGTGACCAGTGCTCGGCGGTCTGCGCCTTGCGCTGCTCCTCGCTCATGTCGTCCGGGGGAACATGGGCTGCGACTGCCCGACCACTGAGCTGTTGAATTATTTTTTTCAGCACGTTCGGCATCTTCCTTGTGGGTGCATCGGGCTGCAGATTCAGTCGGTGAGCTTCATTTTCGTGGCGTCGGCGTTCGCTCTGCGGCGTGCTTGACGATGGGGTTGCCAGGGCCCCCACTTGCTTTCGAAGTAGGCCTGGTTCTTGTCCCATAACCGCTGGTATTCGCCGCTGGCGATAAGGGCCTTGAACGAGGCCTGGCCGTAGTGGTGGATGTAGCTGTCCTCGGCGCATACGGTGCGCAAGCCGGCGGCCTGGACTCGCCGGCTGTAGTCGTCGTCTTCGAACATGCCGATGCCAAAGGCTTCATCCAGCCAGCCCACCTGATCCAGCACTTCGCGGCGCATCGCTACGCAAAACATGGCCAGCATCGGGATGTCGAAGCAGCGCCCGCGGTACTGGCTGGCGCGCCGGTCGGCGAAGTCCTCCATGTCGTCGAGGTCCTGGTAGTCGATGCTGACCCGGGCCTCGTTGCCCACCGCATTGGTGGTCGGCCCCACCAACCCCACCTCCGGGTCGTCGAGGTGGCGCAGCAGGGGCGCGAGCCAGCCCTTGGGCACCACGGTGTCGTTGTTGAGCAGGACCAGGTAGTGGCCCTGCGCAAGGCGCAGGCCCTGGTTGTTGGCGGCGGCGAAACCCAGGTTCTGTTCGTTGAGCACTATGCTCACATTGGGTTCGCTGCGGGCCAGGTAGCGCAGGTAGTTGCGGGTGGAGTCCTGCGAGGCGTTGTCGACGATGATCAGTTGCAGGTTCGGGTAGGCGCAATTGCGCAGCAGGCTGTCGATGCAGCCGCGGGTCAGCTGAACATTGTTGTAGGTGACGATGATTACCGAGACCTTCGGAAACAGTTCGACCAGCGCATCGCGCGTGTCTTCGAAGCGTTGCCGCCAATCGTTTTCCCTGGCCAGTGCCAGCCGTTGGTTCCAGCGCTGCAGATCGGTTTCCCCAAGGGCTCTTTCGATCTGCGTGACAAAGGCAGACGGCCCGTCGGCGAAATACAGGTAAGGCTCGTAGATCTGCATCTCCAGCAGCGGCACTGCGACCACGGGTTTGCCGGCGCTGATGAACTCGTAGAACTTCACCGGATCCACCGCGTGGGTCACGTTGTAGAGGCGAAAAGGAATGATGCAGACATCGAAGTGGTACAGGTATTGCGGCATCTGCGAGTAAGGCTTGCGGCCCAGCAGGTGCACATTGGGCAAGCGGTCGAGGCCGGCCAGGTCACGGACGAACACATCGCCAATGAGCACCAGATTCCACTCTGGTCGTTGTCGGGCGATGGCCGCCACCAGCTCAAAATCGACCCATTCGGCCAGGGCACCATAGAAGCCGATGATCGGGCCTTGAAGCTCCTCCAGCAGAGTATTGGGTGTACAGCATCGGGCAAAGAAGTCGAAGTCCACCCCGTTTCTAACCAACTGGCAGCGACGGTTGGTACTGGCCCATTTGTCGTACAGCACGGAGGCGGTGACGGTTACCAGATCAGCTTGCTCCACCAGTACCTGTTCCTGGTCCAGCAAGGGCTGACCGATGTTCGGAAAGTCCTGCCATTCGTCCATGCAGTCGTATTGCACGGGCCAGCCGTATGCCTTGCGCAGGTGCAGGGCCAGGCGCGTCCAATAGGGCAGGTGAACCACCGACACCGCCGTCTTGATCCGGTAGTCGCTCACCAGGGCCTGCAACGCCTCTGCATTGGCGCGCAGGTTGCCTTCGGTGATGCAGGTGGCGTAATAGTCCTGCCGTGCATGCCCGCGCAGGGTGACTTCGAAGACCCCGGGAGCGACTGGGTGCGCCGTATAGGGCCGCTCTGCCGCGGGTAGCGGCGAAAGGATAATGTAGAACACCCGATAACCCTGGATAGCGAACTGCGTCATCAGTTGCTGTGGTCGCTGGAACCTGGCGGACCAGTCGATATTGGCAAAGCACAGCAGGTCAAAATGCTGAGCAGCAGAGCCGGGTGCTGAGTCCTCCACGATATCGGGCTCCAAGGGGATGGAAGCTGGCAGAGGCTGGACGAGAGAGGGCAGGTGAGTCGGGTACTCGCTCTCGTCGTTGATCACCCCGTGCCGCAGCAGCTGCATCAGCATGCGCAGGGGGCGGGTCAGGCGCCAGGAACGCGAGCGCCGCATATGTTCGATATGCGCCAGGGCGGCATCGCGCTGAAGGATGGCCTGTGCGTGCTCGAGCCGCAGCAGGGTCGACTCCTGGTCCTGCGAGTGGGACTTAGTCATGAGCGGGCTCATAGTTGTGCAGTGAGCTCTGGTCGCCACTGGGCCACATTGAGCTGAGGGAGCCGGGCCGGTAGAAGGTCACGGTCATGCTGCGCCGTGAAGTCCGGCAATTGGCTACCACCTGCGTCACCGCATGCCAGGAGTTCTCGGCGCGTACCAGTACTGCCGATGTGCCCACCAGGGGCGGGATCACCGCGACCACATCCGTGGGGTCGGCAGAGCCCAGGATATTCAGGCAGCCACCGTCCTCGATGTTCCAGGAATCGTTGAAGTACAGGATATGGGTCACCAGCTTGTCGCCCAGGTCCGGGTGCGGGCCGAGGCAGGCCTGCGGCCCGTAGTGGAAGACATTGACCTCCATGGGAGCGTTTCTGAGGTCCATGTCGGTGAGCGTCGACAGCGCCAGGCGATAGTCCGGTGCGGTCAACTCGCTGGCCAGCCTGCGCCAGGCCGGGCTCAGGTGCTGCTCGTGGATAATGCGCCCGGTGCCCATTTCCACCAGTTGCCGCGCCTGGTACTCGTAGTCCTTTTCTCCGCCATAGCCGGACACCGTCTTGAAGGAGTCACGGGGATAGGTCGCTACCAGGGCCGCGGCGTCCGCGGGCGAATACAGTTCGGTGATCCGCCCCCAGCGAAAGGGCTGAGTGTGCAAGGGGGCTCTGGTCAGCATTGGCAGATTCAGCATCGTATTCATCTTCCCAATAAATGTTGCAGGCGGCGCCGCAGGGAGCGTAACGGCGCGGTGAGGCGATAGGAGTTGGAGCGATGGATTCGACCCAGCTCGGCATCGACCCGACTGGTGAGTTCCGTTTGATGGCGGCGTAGTAGCGTCAACTGCTGTACCTGGATTTTCAGCGCATCCAGTTCGGCCTGTTTGCTCAGGATCGCCTCGCGACAGTCCGGGAGGGGGGCCTCCAGCAGGCTGGGCAGGGCTTGCCAGAAGCGGTTCAGCGCCTGGCTGGTGGGGCGCGGGCCCTGGGCGATCAGTTCGGCTACCCGGTCCCAATGGCGCTGCACTTGTTCTTGCGCGGCGATCACCTCGGGGCAGGGCCCCGTTTCGCTCAGGTGTTGCTGGAACCACTGGGGATCGATGGGCTGTTCGGCGGGCAGGGGGCGGATCCCGCGGTATGCGCGCAAGGCGGTGTACTTGCCCTGGTTCAGGTTGGCCGAACAGAAGGCCGGTACGCCGAAGGCCAGGGCGGTGATCGCCAGGTGATAGCTGTGGCCGATGACGCCCTGGGCCTGGGCCAGGATCTCCGCCAGTAGCAGTGGCTCTGGCCAGGCCGGCAGGCGCACGGCCCGTGGCAGGTCGGCCCCGAGAATCGACTCATGGTCCCCGAGCACCGGGCCGATGGGCAACAGCAGCAGCTGCCACTGGCTGAACAGCGCGTTGTGGGTTTTCCATAGCTGGAGAAAGCTCTCCAGGCCGGCAATCGCATGCACCACCAGATAGGGCCCGGTCAGGCCGGCCTGGGCACAGAGTTGGCGATAGGCCGCCGAGGGTTGCTGCCGGTCGATCAGGCTGGGCAAGCCAAAGGCGGTATCCGGCAGTACCTCGACCTGGGTCTGCTCGCTCAGCGCGGACAGGGTGTTTGCAGACAGGGCATCGCGCACCCGGACGTGGGGGCTTTGCTCCAGGGTCAGCCTGACCAGCGGGGCCGCCCAGGATGGAATCGGGTTGCAGTGCATGCCGGGGGCGTTCCAGATCAGCGGCACATTGTGTTGCAGGGCCATCAGCGCAGGCGACAGCCAGTACCCGGTGGGGTGATGGATCTGCGGGTCGGGCGGGTAGTAGTCGGCAGCGATGACCTTGTCGAAGCGAATGATGAAGCCGCCGCCGATCAGCACTGCGTCCAGGCTATCGATGAGCTGGGGTAGTTCACTGACCGAGGTGACGGGGTAGGGCCATTGCGGCGTGCTGCGCGAGTGATAGGAGAACGCGTGCAGGCGCACCTTGCCCAGGCGCGCCTGCAATGCTGCTTCGGCAATGAGGGGGAACAGCAGGTCGCCGTAGTTGGCTACATCGAAGGTACCGAAGATCGCGACTTGCCATTGCTTGTCGCTCATGAACGCTCCTCGACTGCCAGGAGCTGCTGCGATGGGCGGGTGACAGGTTCGATGTGCAAGTCGACGATTCCCAGGAAGTGCTTGTTGCCCGGCAAGGTGTCGAACGCCAGGAGGGCCACCTGCTTTTCAATCAGGTGGGAGGTTTCTTCCGTTTCGCCATTCATCAGCTTGAGCGTGATGTGGTAGCGCCCGGCCGCCAGGTTGGCGGCGAATCGCAGGCACACCGAGGCGCTGCGCCAGCCTTGCCGGGACTCGCCGCATTGCAGGGCGACGTTGACCCCGCTGACCACCAGCAGCCGGGCTTCCTGGATGGTCAGGCTGATGTTGGGGCGGGCAATGGCGTCGCTGACCTGGGCATCGATGGCGATTTCGATCATGTCGCCGTGGGCAAAGCTTGAGTACAGCGCCCCGGTATTGCTGAACACGGCTGAGGTGATCCGCCCTTCAGGGGTGCCGAAGGCCATGCCGTGCTCCGGGTTGAGTGGTGTCTTGGCGCTGACCTGGACGGCGCCCGCGCTGGCCCAGCGGCGCTGTTCGTCACGCATGTCCAGCAGGTACAGCTCGGCCATCGCCTCCGGTGCACCGCTGGCGCGGATTTCGCCGTCGCGCAGGTAGAGGGCGCGGTTGCAGAAGCGCTTGACCATGCTCATGTCATGGGACACGAACAGCAGGGTCATGCCTTGTCGGGTCAGGCGCTCCAGGCGTTCCAGGCACTTGAACTGGAAGGAGGCATCGCCGACGGCCAGGGCTTCGTCGACGATCAGGATATCCGGCTCCACGCACACCGAAACGGCAAAGGCCAGGCGCACCAGCATGCCGCTGGAATAGGTCCTGGTGGGCTGGTCGATGAATTCGCCGATGTTGGCGAAGGCGGTGATTTCGTCGAAACGCGCCTCGATCTCCGCGCGTTTGAGGCCCAATACCGCACCGTTGAGGTAGACGTTCTCGCGGCCGCTGAACTCTGGATTGAACCCTGAGCCCAGCTCCAGCAGGGCGGCGATCCGCCCATGGCTGGTCACGCTGCCCGTGGAGGCGGTGCTGGTGCGGCAGATCAGTTGCAGCAGGGTCGACTTGCCGCTGCCGTTGCGGCCGATGATGCCCAGGGTTTCACCCTTGCGCACTTCCAGCGCAACGTCCTTCAAGGCCCAGAACTCGCGATAGCGCTGCTTGCCGCGGGGCAGCAGCAGTTGCAGCAGGCGGTCGCGGGGCTGGTCGTAGATCGGGTAGCACTTGCCCAGGCCCTGGGCCTTGATCGCCAGTTCAGAGCACATCGGCGAACCCCGGGCGGGTTTTTTCGAACCACGCCCATCCCAGGAAGGCCACGCCGAGCGCGACGCTCAGCTCTATCAGCCACAGGCCGAGATCGGGCACCACGCCCCAGATCAGCACGTCGCGGGAGGACTCGATCACCAGGGTCAAGGGGTTCAGGTAGAGCCAGTGCCGGTAGGCCTCGGGCAGGGCGCTCAGCGGATAGAACACCGCCGACATCAGCAGCAGGGCCGACATCAGTACACCGATGACCTGGCTAACATCCCGCAGGTAGACCCCCAGGGAGGCGAGGACCCAGGACAGCCCGAGGGTGAACAGCACCAGGGGCAGCAGCACCAGGGGAAACAACAGAGCGGTGGGCGGCGGCAGGCCGAAGGCCAGGAGGTGGAACAGCAGCCAGACGGCAAAGCTCACCAGCGTGTGGAACAGCACCGCCCCGAGCATCACGCAGGGCAGCATGTCCAGGGGGAACACCACCTTCTTCACATAGTTGACGTGGCTCAGGATCAGCCCGGGGGCTCGGGTGAGGCATTCGGAGAACAGGTTGAAGACCATCATCCCGGTGAACACCAGCAGGGCGAACTGGGTGTTCGAGTCGTTGTCGGTTCCCCAACGCACCTTGAACACCACGCTGAACACGAAGGTGTACACCAGCAACATGAGCAAGGGGTTGAGAAAGGACCAGAGCAGGCCGGCGATCGAGCCGCGGTAGCGGCCTATCACTTCGCGTTCGATCAGTGCCCGCAGCAGTTCGCGATGACGCCAGGGCCTGAAGGTGAAACGCTGCAGCGTGGTACTTCCGGTCAACTCCCGCTCCTTGGGGCCAGCTTCCAGCACCACCCCATGCTCGACAAGGGCATGGGTGAACGGGTGGTGATTCGAAGCGAAGGATTTTGTGAATTGTTTATAGACCCGAAATGCAGGAAGTGAAGGTGTCGTTACAGCTTTTTTTGATGAGCGGCGGGCGCAGCCGGATAAGTGGCAAGACACCCGCGAGGGTAATGCTCACTGCGGATGCCTGGGCTCGGCGGTAAAGAGCAGGGTGGGCCAGGCGGGCAGGCTCCTGCGCGGCGCCGGCCCGGGTATGGTTCAGTACTGGCGGGCCGCCAGTTGCTGCGCCAGGGCCTGTGCCTGCTCGGCGGCCGCCTGTCGCGAGGCCTGGTCGATGTCCGGGCCGAGGATGGTCTTTTCCACGATCAGCGAGTGCTGGTTGGCAATCCCGATGAAATTCAGCCAGGCCTCTATATAGGGCTTCTGGAAATCGAATGCCGGTGCTGGTGTGCTGGAGCGGGAAGAAAAGTCCAGGCCCCGGGCGTAGGCCGCCACCGCCGTCTTGTTGCGCAGCAGGCCTTGCAGGCCGTTCTCGGGGTCGAAGCTGAAGAGGATGCCCTGGTGGGAAACCAGATCGATGAAGTGCTTGAGCTTGTAGGGAATGCTGAAATTCCACAGGGGGATGGAAAGCACCAGCAGGTCGGCCTGGTGCAGCGGCTCTGCCAGCGCCTGGAGCCGCGCCCAGGCCCGCTGTTCGGCATTGCCCAGGGGCTGGCCGGCCAGTTGTGCATATTTGGCGTCCATGGCCGTCTGATCGAGTTCCGGCAAATCGAGGCTCCACAGGTCCAGGGTGGTGACCTCGGTGTCCGGCCGTTGCTGTCTGTAGCTCTGGATGAAGCCGTGGGCGATTTCCAGGGAGGCGGAGCGGCGCAGGCGGGGCGAGCATTGAATGTGCAGGAGCCGGGTCATGGACGAATCTCTTGGAGTTGGGATGACCGTTATTGCAACATAGCTTGTTTTTAAATATAAATTGTCGATTCAAGCCTTATTGATTTCATTCTGAAATATGTTCGATGCCCTGCTATTGCGCACCTTTGTTGCTGTTGTCGATGAACAAGGGTTCAGCCGTGCGGCCCTCAAGCTGCACCTGACCCAGTCCGCGGTCAGCGGCCACCTGCGGCGCCTGGAACAGCAGGTCGGCAAGCCGCTGCTCCAGCGCACCACCCGCTCGCAGCAGCTGACCGCCGATGGCGAGCGGTTGATGGCCTATGCCCGGGCGATCCTGGCGTTGAACCGCGACGCCTGGACCGAACTGACCCGGGTGCCGTTCCACGGGCGCGTGGGGGTGGGCCTGTCCGAGGATTTTGCCGACCCCCGGCTGCTGCGTGCGCTGCAGGATTTTGCCGGGCGCTACCCAGGTATCCGGCTCGATGTGCAGGTTGGCATTCCCGGTACGCTGCTGGATCTGCTGGCCCAGGGCAATTTGCAATTGGTGGTGGGCTCGCTGTGCGAAACTGCCGAGCCTGGCCGCCTGCTCTGGTCCGAACCGCTGGTCTGGGCCGGGCTGGTGCAACCTGCCGGGCTCTTGCCCGACCCCTTGCCCCTGGCGCTGTTTCCCGAGCCTTGCCCCTATCGGGCCGCGGCCCTGGGCCGGCTGGCCCAGGCCGGCATTGCCCAGCGCACGGTTATGCTTTGCAGCAGCAATTGGGCCCTGCGCGCCGCCGTGCTGTCCGGGTTCGCCATAGCACCCATGGCGGCCAGCCAGTTGGGGGCAGGGCTGTGTGCCCTGGGGGAGGAATACGGTTTGCCACCGTTGCCGGATGCGCAGTACCGTCTGTTCACCGCGCCCGAAGCGGACCAAACTGTGCTGGCGGCGCTTTCCGAGGTGTTTGTCGAATATTGCTCGAGCCGTCGATCGGCACTTTAAGCATTGCTCGCGGTGGCCGATAACCCCAGGGTGGAGCCGGGCCGTTCAAGGTTGCTGCCTGAGCTCCCGGCCCGGGTCAGCGGCCAGAAAACCTATACTGTGCAGGGCGCTGGCCGTTCAGCCAGTCTCGAAAACAACCAGGGACCCGCCCTGTAGCCCAGGCCACTCCCGTCAGGACGACCCTTTTGCCTGTTCCCATCTACGATCCTCATCATCCCCCTGGTGGAACCCTGAAGCGCTTGCCGCTGCTCAAGGCCGCGGTGGCCTTCATCGCAACCGTGTTTCTGTGCCTGTGCGGGCTGTTGTACCTGCAACTGGAACAGTCCTGGCGTCACGACCTGATGCAGGCGGAAGTCAATTCCACCAACCTGACCCGGGCCATCGCCCAGCAGGCCGAAGACACTTTCATGGAAGCCGACCTGGTGCTGATGAGCCTGTCCGAGTGGATCCAGGCCCTGGGCGATGGCCCTGAGCAGCAGCCCCGCTTGCAGGGCATATTCGCCCGGCGGGTGCAGGCCCTGACCCAGCTCAGCGGGGTATTTCTCTATGACCGGGACGGTCAGTGGGTGGTCAGTTCCTTTGGTGATTCGCCCCATGGCAACGATGTGGCAGACCGCGACTACTTTCGTTTCCATCAGCAGAATGCTTCGTTGCTGGCTCACATCAGCCCGGCCATCCGCAGCCGGGCCAATGGCGAATGGATCATTCCCATCTCGCGGCGGCTCAACGATAGCCAGGGGAATTTCCAGGGGGTGCTGATGGCAGGCATCAAGCTGGCGTATTTCGATCAGTTCTTCACCAGTTTCAATATCGACGAGCAGGGTGCCATGTTCCTTGCCCTGTCCGACGGCACGCTGATTGCGCGGCGGCCGTTCGAAGAGCGGCAGATCGGTGCTTCCCTGGCCCGCGGCGAGATCTTCAGCAAGTACTTGCCCGAGGCCACCACCGGCAACGCCATGATCACCTCGATTGTTGATGGGGTGACGCGCCTGTACGGCTATCGGCAGTTGCAGGCCTATCCCCTGGTGGTGGCCGCGGCCAACTCCAAGGACTCGGTGCTCAAGGGCTGGTATGCCTCGGCCTACCAGTCCACGGCCATCGTCGCCCTGGTGCTGCTGGGGGTCGGCCTGTTCGGCTGGGTCTTCGTGCAGCAGGTGCGCAACAACGAGCGGATCGAGGCAGATCTGCGCGAGGCCCAGGAGGCCCTGGAGGTGATCGCCACCCATGACAGCCTCACCGGCCTGGCCAACCGCCGCTTGTTCGAGCGCGCCCTGACCGTGGAGTTTGGCCGTGGTGCGCGGCAACGCAGCCCGTTGAGCCTGGTCATGGTCGATATCGACTATTTCAAGCGCTACAACGATACCTACGGGCATGTGGCGGGCGATCACTGCCTGACCGAGGTGGCCCAGGCGCTCAAGGGCTGCTGCCAGCGCAAGGCTGACCTGGCCGTGCGCTATGGTGGCGAAGAGTTTGCGGTGTTGCTGCCCGACACCGACATTCATGGCGCGCTGGCCATGGCCGAGCAGATTCGCCGCAGTGTCATGCAGCGCAACATCGCCCATTCCGGCTCACCGGTGGGCTGCGTGACGGTTAGCCTGGGCTGCTACGCCTTCGTGCCGACGGGCCGCGACAGCATCGAGATGTTTATCGAAAGGGCCGACGCGGCCCTGTATCAAGCCAAGGCCACGGGCCGCAATCGGGCCATGGCGCTGGCGGCGGACCATGTGGGGGAGCCGTTGCAGCGCTCCGATCGCTGACGGCTACCAGCGCTTGCAGAACACCTGGTTGGCGTAGGCGTTGCCGCCAAACTCGTAGGCGGTGCTACCGGCGCAGACGTAGCCCTGGGCCTGATAGAAGGCCTGCGCCCGATGGTTCTGTGCCCAGACGGCGAGCCACAGGCAGGGCCTGTCGCTGGCTTGCAGCCGTTCTTCCACCTGTTGCAGCAGCGCCTGGCCAACGCCTTGCCGATGGGCATGGCGCTGCACGTACAGGCGCACCAACTCCATCCCATCGGCCAGGCCGGCAAGCGGCGGCCGGGTGTTGCCGGCGATTTCCGCGAAGCCCAGCAGGTGCCCGTTACGCTCGGCCAGCAACAGGCTTCTGTGGGGATCCTCAAGGCGCTGGTGGAACTGTTCCGGGGCGTAGACGCTCAGGGCTTCCTCGGCCAGGTCGCTGCGCATGCCGTCGGTGGCATAGGTGTCGAGAAAGACCTGGGTGGCCAGGCCACTGATGCACAGCGCGTCCTCGCGCTGGGCTGGGCGTAGGGTGAAATCGACGGGCATGGCTACATCCTTGTGGGGCTTGTAAGGGTGAGGCCTCAGGCTTGGCTGAGGCGTTGTTGCAGACGCTGGCGCACGGCGGGCCACTCGTCGTCGATGATGCTGAAGCGCACGGAATTGCGCTTGCGTCCGTCGGGCATGATGCGCTCGTGCCGCACTATGCCTTCCTGTCGGGCGCCGAGGCGCAGGATCGCCGCGCGGGATGTGTGATTGATCTCGTCGGTCGTGAACTGCACCCGCACGCAGTTCATGTCGTCAAAGGCATGGCACAGCATCAGGTACTTGGCCTCGGTGTTGACGAAGCTGCGCTGCCAGCGGCTGGCGATCCAGGTGCTGCCGATCTCCAGCTTGCGGTTGTGCCGGTCGATCTTCCAGAAACGCGTGCAGCCGATGACTTCGCCCGTGCTCCTGAGCACGGTAGCGAACGGCAGTACGCTACCGGCATCACGGCCCTCGAGCGCCACGTCGAGGTAGCGTTCGACGGTGTCGGGGGAGGGCACTACGGTGAAAGGCAGGTTCCACAGCTCACCGTCCCGGGCGGCGTTGACCAGGGCGTCGGCATCACTGCGTTGCAACGGGCGCAGGATGATTCGCGGGCCTTCCAGTGAGTGCATGGCGCAGAGTTCTCCAGCGGGAGCGACGGGGCGCTTATTACAGAGTCGCCCTCGGCGCTTGGCAAGAGCCAATCCGGGGCCAATGCGATAAAAAATATCAGCCGAATTGATTGTCCGGGCCGGCCGCTTCTGGCTTATACATAACGCCGACCTGCCGGGGCCTGTCGCGACCCTGGGCGACCCTCATTTCAAGGATTTGTGCATGAGCCAGCCGCACCTGATGAACTTCGACCTGTACCTGCAGCAACTGGGCTACCCACAGGCGCCAGCGCCGACCCTGGAAACCCTGCGGGAGCTGCAATGGCGCCATGTCTGTCGTTTTGCCTTCGAAAGCCTTTCGACCCTGTTGCGGGTTCCGGTACCCATCGACCTGGCCTCGGTGGAGCGCAAGATTCTCCACGAGGGGCGCGGCGGCTACTGCTATGAGCTCAACCAGGCCTTCTTGGTGCTGTTGCAGCACCTGGGTTTCGATGCCCGGGGCATCACCGGGCGGGTGGTGATGGGGGCGCCGGAAGATGCGCTGACCGCTCGCAGCCACCGTCTGGCGCTGGTGCACCTGGAGGGCCAGCGCTACATCGTCGATGTCGGCTTTGGCGGCATGGTGCCCACCGCGCCCTTGCTGCTGGATACCGAGCAAGAACAGGCAACGCCCCACGAGCCGTATCGCATCACCCTGCGCGAAGGCAGCTACACCTTGCGCGCCAAGGTCATGGATGAATGGCGGGCGATGTACGTTTTTGACCTGCAACTGCAGGGCGATGTGGATTACGAGATGGGTAACTGGTACGTCTCGACCCACCCGGACTCTCCTTTCCTCGGCCAATTGAAGGTGGCGCTGATGGGGCCGGGAATACGCCGCACCTTGAACAATGGCAGCTACGCCCTGCATCGGATGGGGCAGCCCAGCGAGCGGCGGCAGATCACCGATGCAGGGGAACTGATGAGCCTGTTGCAGGACGAGTTTGCCCTGCGCCTGCCGGCCCACCCCGAACTGCCGCGGGTTCTCGAGCAGTTGCTAGAGGCCTGATTTCACGGCTTCCCCAACAGCGAGGCGGTGTCCGCGGTTCCGGTCGGTTGTCGACACGGCCGTCCAGGTGCAGTTGCCGCGTTTGCCGTCGCCGGCCCGGCCAACGGTAGGGCCGTGTTGCACCCAATGTGTACAAGATCCGGGTTCCGGCCAACGGATCGCACCCTACGAGCAGCAGATAAGCCGATCCGGCAACGGGATCGGCTTTTTTATCCTGTTTTTTCAACCAGTAGAGCAGCCCTCAAACCTTCGGTTGAAGAGCGGCGGATCGGCCCTGGGTTGGTTTCAACGAGGGCTCTGGGCCGCCTTTACAGGCCGGCACGGAGTCAATATCCGAGTGCCTTGCGCGCAATAGCCCGGGTTGATGGGTGGGGAAATTCAGAATGGAAAACTGTATACAATCCTATGGACAGTTGTCTTGGATGTTGCATACAGTGTGCCCATAACAAAAACAGGGAACCCCACACCATGAATACCCCCCAGGTTTCACAACAGCGGCCCGAAGACGAAAATTTGGGTGTTGGCGCCAACATGGCTTATGGCCTGCAACACGTGCTGACCATGTATGGCGGCATCGTTGCCGTGCCACTGATCGTCGGCCAGGCGGCTGGCCTGTCGCCTTCGGAGATCGGCTTGCTGATCGCCGCTTCGCTGTTCGCAGGAGGGCTGGCAACCTTGTTGCAGACCCTTGGCGTGCCGTTTTTCGGCTGCAAGCTGCCGTTGGTGCAAGGGGTGTCCTTCGCGGGCGTGTCGACCATGGTGGCGATTGTTACCAGCGGCGGCGAGGGCGGCTTCCAGTCGATTCTCGGTGCGGTGATCGTCGCCTCGCTGATCGGCCTGCTGATCACACCGGTGTTCTCGCGGATCACCAAATTCTTTCCACCGCTGGTCACTGGCATCGTCATCACCACCATCGGCCTGACGCTGATGCCGGTGGCGGCGCGCTGGGCCATGGGTGGCAACAGCCGGGCCCCGGACTTCGGCAGCATGTCGAACATCGGCCTGGCGGCGGTGACCCTGGTGCTGGTGCTGCTGTTGAGCAAGATCGGCAGCGCGGCGATTTCCCGTCTGTCGATTCTCCTGGCCATGATCATCGGTACGGTGATCGCGCTGTTCCTGGGCATGGCGGACTTCTCCGGGGTCACCCAAGGGCCGATGTTCGGCCTGCCCACGCCATTTCACTTCGGCATGCCGACCTTTCATGTCGCGGCGATCCTGTCGATGTGCATCGTGGTCATGGTGACGCTGGTGGAAACCTCGGCGGACATCCTCGCCGTGGGTGAAATCATCCACACCAAGGTCGACTCCAAGCGCCTGGGCAACGGCCTGCGCGCCGACATGCTGTCGAGCATGATTGCGCCGATCTTCGGTTCCTTCACCCAGAGTGCCTTCGCCCAGAACGTCGGGCTGGTGGCGGTCACCGGCATCAAGAGCCGCTTCGTG
The DNA here is from genome assembly GCF_900116505.1 of Pseudomonas sp. NFPP25. Lineage (NCBI taxonomy): Bacteria > Pseudomonadati > Pseudomonadota > Gammaproteobacteria > Pseudomonadales > Pseudomonadaceae > Pseudomonas > Pseudomonas sp. NFPP25. The sequence goes on from NZ_FPBG01000011.1 coordinate 48,833, forward strand.
GTGGCCACCGGCGGGCTGTTCCTGGTGATCCTCGGCCTGCTGCCGTTCATGGGGCGGGTGATTGCCGCGGTGCCGACTTCGGTGCTGGGCGGCGCCGGTATCGTGCTGTTCGGCACCGTGGCGGCCAGTGGCATCCGGACCCTGTCCCGGGTCGACTACCGCAACAACATGAACCTGATCATCGTTGCCACCTCCATCGGCTTCGGCATGATCCCGATTGCCGCGCCGAGCTTCTATGATCATTTCCCCAGCTGGTTCGCAACCATCTTCCACTCGGGCATCAGCTCCTCGGCGATCATGGCGATCCTCTTGAACCTGGCGTTCAACCACTTCACCGCGGGCAACTCCGACCAGCAGTCGGTGTTCGTCGCCGGCACCGAGCGCAGCCTGCGCTTCCAGGACGTTGCCGTACTGCGTGAGGGTGACTACTTCAGCGGCGGCAAGCTGCACGATGCCGAGGGCAATGAAGTACCTCTGGTAGGAGAGGAGCCGGGCCAGTCACCGAACCAGGCCGGCGATGGTTCGCAGCCGAGCCATGCGCGCGGCAGTGTCGAGGCCACTCACTGAAGTCGAGTACCGCGGCCATGAAAAAAACCGGCGCCCTCAGGGCGCCGTTTTTTTTGCAGTCGGTTATTCCAGGTTGTCCAGCGGCTTCAGGGCCTGCAGGGCGTCGGGGTTGTCCTGGTACTGCTGGCGCAAGCTGGCGAGCTGCTGATCATGGCCTGTGCAGACCTCATTCACGGCTTTCTCCAGGAAGACCCGGCGTTCCTCGTCGTAGGCCTCCTCGCCGGCAAAGTGCTCGCAGGCTTCGTGGCGCTGGATGAATGCAGCCACCTCATCGGGAAGCTCGGCGCCGCTTGCGCCATAGTGCTTGCCCAGCAACAGGCGTTTTTCCTCGACCCAGCCGGTGTAGTCCTCGCCGTCCTTGGCGATGTACATGACCTGGGCCCAGCCGTCTCCACTGGAGGCGTACACCGTCAGGCCATCACCGGGAATCACGTAGAGCTTCTTGTTCAGGCAGGTGGCATTCGGCCCGCTGTGAAAGTGCAGCCGCCCCTGGCCTATCACCTTGGCTTCGAGGGGCGGGCGATATTCGCCGGCTTCCAGGGAGACGTTGTCGCTGAGGGTGGCGCAGTCCACCGGGGCTTCGGCCAGGGCTGGCACGGGCAACAGGGAAAGCAGGCCGTACAGGGGCAGGAGGCGCAGGAGTCGGTCCATCGCGAAGGGATCCATGAGGTGGGAGTGCGGATCGCGCGATGGTAATGACAAAGATGCGGCCTGTGAATGATCACGGGCCGCATCCGCGGTATTTCAGTTGGCAGCCTTGCTGAGTTGCCCCTGGCGCACCAGGGACAGGGCGAAGACCACCACCACTGCGGCGGCCGCCGCCAGGGTCAGGGGCAGCCCATAGCTGCCGCCGCTCATGGCCGCGCCGCTGAGCAAGGGGCCCAGCAGGCTGCCGATGCCCCAGAGCAGCCCGGCGCTGGCGTTGGCAGTCACCAGGTCGGCGCCGCTGAAGGACTGGCCGATCAGCACGATAGCCAGGGTATAGATGCCGCCGGCCACGGCGCCGAGGATGACCAGGCTCGGCCAGAGCAGGGTGGACGTTTGCATCAGCAGTGGCAGGGCAAGGCCGATCAGCAGGGCAATGATGCCGCAGCCCAGGTAGATCCCGGGGCGCCCGAGCTTGTCCGAAAGCCAGCCGAGGGGGAACTGGAACGCGGTGTCGCCCAACAGAATGATGGTCACCATCAAGGCCGCGAGCTTGATGCTGTAGCCATGGGTGGCGGCGTACACCGGAAACAGCGACAGCACCACGCTGTCGAAAAACGCGAAGAACAGGATGCCCACGCACAGCGCCGGCGCGATGCGGATAAAGCCCAGTACCGAAAAGGTGCGACTTTCGGCATGCAGCGGCTGCTGGTCTTCCAGGGGCAGGATCAGCCAGACCACTGCGATCGCCACCGCATAACCGACGCTGACGATGCCCAGCACGGCGGGCCCCTCGGTGCCCAATAGCGATACCAGGCCCGGGCCCAGGAGCTGGAAGAAGGTGAAGCAGGTGGTGTAGACCGCTACCAGGCGTCCGCGGGTGGCGTCTTCGGCCATTTCATTGACCCAGGTTTCCCCGAGAATGATGATCAGCCCCGCCCCCAGGCCCATGGCGACCCGCGCCAGGCCCAGGCTGTAGAGGCTGGCCCCGGGCAGTTCCAGGGCGGCCACGCTCAAGGCGCACAGGCTGAAACACAGCAGGTAGATCTGGCGCCGGGTCAGGCGTTGGCTCAGGGCATTGACCAGGAAGGCCGAGAGCATCATGCCTGCGGCGGGCAGCGCCGACATGATGCCGATCTGGTTGTTCGAGGCGCCGGCCTGATACAGGCGCAGGGCAAGGATCGGCACCGTGGAGCCGATGCTCAGGCCGACAATGGAGATGCCCAGGATCAGGGCGGCTAACAAGGCTTTGTTCATGATCAAGACCTGCGCCTGAAGCGTCAGGCGCCAAAAAAGACAGTTATTGCGGGCGCTGCAGGACATCGCAGACCGACGTGCGGGCGATTGCCGGGCAGATGCCCTGGTGGAAGCAGAGGGGCTAGCGGGGTGGCGCCGGGTTCAATCGCGATCAGCGTGGGCCCGGGTGCGGAGAGAAGGTGAAGGCAAACAATACGCTGCGGCGTCGACGGTTGATCGCACAGTCAAGTTGGGCAACAGCCAGGGTTGCCGAAGGGCTCATCGAGGGGGAAGGGCACGGTGACTGTGCGGGCAGGAACATCGCGGGGTCTGACTGCTTGGATAAAGAGGCGCACAGCCTACGTCAGGCCTTTGCGGCAATGCAACCAGGTTGGCGAAGGAGGATTCCAGGCGTGCATGAAGCGTCTATCCGCATGTCGGGATGACAGGCGGATCAATCATTTGCAAGGGGATACTGCTTGAGCTGATTTGCCGCAGGAGCAGGGCGCTCTCATGAGGATCAAGGCAAATCAGTGTAGGAAGATGGCTCCACGACCTGGACTCGAACCAGGGACCCAGTGATTAACAGTCACTTGCTCTACCAACTGAGCTATCGCGGAATGCGCCGTATCTTACTGATTCAGAAAGGTAAGTCAACAAGTCGAGAAATATTTTTTCAGGGCGACGAGGATCTGAATGAAAGGCTGGCAGGACTTTGCGGGATTTATCGGTCTGCACGTCTCTGGCGCGTCCGATAGGGGCTACCATGGCGCCCCGGAAGTGGTTTCACGCGCTGCCGGCCTTCAGCCGCATAGGTACGCCTTTATGATCCGCTTCGATTTATCCCAGCATCCTTCTGTCTGTTTCGCGCTGTGCTGCGAGGTGCTGTCATGAGCATCGAGCAGATCAGCCTGCCCAAAGGGGTCGGCCCCCAGGCCGGCAAGTTGCTGGACGCCATCACCCACGCCGGATCGGCGGTGGATTTGAACCGTGCCGGCGGCAAGGCCGAAGGTTTTGTCCTGGGGCTGGAGAGTGCCAAGGCCATCAAGAGCCAGGTGGCCGAGGCGCTGTACGTGGCGTTCGACGATGCCGCCAGCCAGCGCCTGGCTCAATTGCAGGGGTAGGGCGGTTCAGCCGCCGAAGGTCAGGGTGCCGAGCATCAGCTTGGCCATCAGCGAGGTTGCGGCCAGTTGCACCAGCCACAGGGCCAGTCCGCCAAGGAATACCCCCAGGGCAATTTGCAGCACCAGGCTCTTTTCGCGTTTCTGCGAGCGTGGCAGGTAATGCTCCAGTTCGTCGCGGTCGGCCCGCAGGTCATCGTTTTTCATCGGGATCTCGCTCAGCAAGGGGGGCATAGGCTCACAGTCTAGAGGCTGTGGGGGCGGGCAGGGCAACGACGTATCGCCAACGAAAAAGGGGAAGCCTGCCGGCTTCCCCTTTTCGTTGGCGCTGTCGTGAATCAGATCACTTGCAGGATGGCCTGGGTCACGACATGGATGTTGTTCTGGTTCAGCGCGGCGACGCAGATGCGGCCGGTGTCCAGGGCGTAGATGCCGAATTCGTTGCGCAAGCGGGTCACTTGCTCAACGGTCAGGCCGGAGTAGGAGAACATGCCGCGCTGGCGACCGACGAAGCTGAAGTCGTGCTCAGGGGCGCCTTTGGCAAGCAAGTCGACCATCTGGGTGCGCATGCCGCGAATCCGCAGGCGCATTTGCGCCAGTTCCTGCTCCCACTGGGCGCGCAGTTCCGGGCTGTTCAGCACGGCGGCGACGATGGTTGCACCGTGGGTCGGCGGGTTGGAGTAGTTGGTGCGGATCACGCGCTTGACCTGGGACAGCACGCGGGCGCTTTCTTCCTTGGAGCCGCTGACGATGGACAGGGCGCCAACGCGCTCGCCGTACAGCGAGAACGACTTGGAGAACGAGCTGGAAACGAAGAAGGTCAGGCCCGACTCGGCGAACAGGCGCACCGCCGCGGCGTCTTCGTCGATGCCGTCGCCAAAGCCCTGGTAGGCCATGTCGAGGAAGGGCACGAGGTTTTTCGCCTTGACCACCTCCAGGACGTCTTTCCAGTCCTGTGGGCTCAGGTCGACACCGGTCGGGTTGTGGCAGCAGGCGTGCAGCACCACGATCGACTGGGCCGGCAGGGCGTTCAGGTCTTCCAGCAGGCCAGCACGGTTCACGTCGTGGGTGGCAGCGTCGTAGTAGCGGTAGTTCTGCACCGGGAAGCCGGCGGTCTCAAACAGGGCGCGGTGGTTTTCCCAGCTCGGGTCGCTGATGGCGACCACGGCGTTGGGCAGCAACTGCTTGAGGAAGTCGGCACCGATCTTCAGGGCGCCAGTGCCGCCAACGGCCTGGGTGGTGACCACGCGGCCAGCGGCCAGCAGTGGCGAGTCGTTGCCGAACAGCAGCTTCTGTACCGCCTGGTCGTAGGCGGCAATGCCGTCGATCGGCAGGTAGCCACGGGAAGCATGTTGGGCGGCGCGAATCGTCTCGGCTTCGACAACGGCGCGCAGGAGCGGAATGCGTCCCTCCTCGTTGCAGTACACGCCCACCCCAAGGTTGACCTTATCGGTGCGGGTATCGGTGTTGAATGCTTCGTTGAGGCCCAGGATAGGATCGCGTGGTGCCATTTCGACAGCGGAGAACAGGCTCATTTTTACGGCGGCTCTGAATGGAGTGTGGAGGGACGTGTCGCGCTCCAGCCGAATGCACTAGAGCGGTGCACAAACGGGGAGCTAGTATAGAGGCCATCATCGCGTGGGGCGACAGGCTATTGACCTTTTGCGCCAAGTTTTTCGCTTTATTTTTCGACCGTTAGTCTTATTGCAATAACCAGGGTGTCAGCGGGTGTAGGACCTTTGCCTTGAAAGCTGTGGTAATCGGCTCCACATCAAGGATATTCCGGTTTTTTTCCTCGGCGACATGGGTCGTACGCGGTCTTTCCTGTTCCTGTACGGTATTGCCGCGCACGAATGATCCCAGAGGTACGTTATGTCTGAATTCCAGCTAGTCACCCGCTTCCAGCCCGCCGGCGACCAGCCGGAAGCCATTCGCCTGATGGTCGAAGGCATCGAGGCCGGGCTGGCCCACCAGACCCTGCTCGGTGTGACCGGTTCGGGCAAGACCTTCAGCATCGCCAACGTGATCGCCCAGGTGCAGCGCCCGACCCTGGTGCTGGCGCCGAACAAGACCCTGGCGGCGCAGCTGTATGGTGAGTTCAAGGCCTTCTTCCCGAACAACGCGGTGGAGTACTTCGTTTCCTACTACGACTACTACCAGCCCGAAGCCTATGTGCCGTCCTCCGACACCTTTATCGAGAAGGACGCCTCGATCAACGACCATATCGAGCAGATGCGCCTGTCCGCGACCAAGGCGCTGCTGGAGCGCAAGGACGCCATCATCGTCACCACGGTGTCGTGCATCTATGGCCTCGGCAGCCCGGAAACCTACCTGAAGATGGTCCTGCACGTGGACCGCGGGGACAAACTCGATCAGCGCGCACTGCTGCGCCGCCTGGCGGACTTGCAGTACACCCGCAACGACATGGATTTCGCCCGCGCCACCTTCCGCGTGCGTGGCGATGTGATCGACATCTATCCGGCGGAGTCGGACCTGGAAGCGATCCGCATCGAGCTGTTCGATGACGAAGTGGAAAGCATCAGCGCCTTCGACCCCTTGACCGGTGAAGTGATCCGCAAACTGCCGCGCTTCACCTTCTACCCCAAGAGCCACTACGTGACCCCGCGGGAAACCCTGCTGGACGCCATCGAAGGGATCAAGGTGGAGTTGCAGGAGCGCCTGGAATACCTGCGCTCCAACAACAAGCTGGTGGAAGCCCAGCGCCTGGAGCAGCGCACCCGTTTCGACCTGGAGATGATCCTCGAACTGGGCTACTGCAACGGCATCGAGAACTACTCGCGCTACCTCTCGGGGCGTCCGGCTGGCGCGGCGCCACCTACCTTGTACGATTACCTGCCGGCGGATGCCTTGCTGGTGATCGACGAATCCCACGTCAGCGTGCCCCAGGTCGGCGCCATGTATAAGGGCGACCGCTCGCGCAAGGAGACCCTGGTTGAGTACGGCTTCCGCCTGCCATCGGCTCTGGATAACCGGCCAATGCGTTTTGACGAGTGGGAAGGGGTGAGCCCGCAGACCATCTTCGTTTCCGCCACTCCGGGCAACTATGAGGCCGAGCACGCCGGCCGCGTGGTGGAGCAGGTGGTGCGCCCCACCGGGCTGGTGGACCCGCAAGTGGAAGTGCGCCCGGCCCTGACCCAGGTGGACGACCTGCTGTCGGAAATCACCAAGCGTGTGGCCGTGGAAGAGCGGGTACTGGTGACCACCCTGACCAAGCGCATGGCCGAAGACCTTACCGATTACCTGGCCGACCATGGCGTGCGTGTGCGCTACCTGCACTCGGACATCGACACCGTGGAGCGGGTGGAGATCATCCGCGACCTGCGCCTGGGCACTTTCGATGTGCTGGTGGGGATCAACCTGCTGCGTGAGGGCCTGGACATGCCGGAAGTGTCCCTGGTGGCGATTCTCGATGCCGACAAGGAAGGCTTCCTGCGTTCCGAGCGTTCGCTGATCCAGACCATCGGCCGGGCCGCGCGTAACCTCAATGGCCGGGCGATTCTCTATGCCGACCGCATCACCGGCTCCATGGAGCGGGCGATTGGCGAGACCGAACGCCGTCGCGACAAGCAGATCGCCTTCAACCTGGCCAATGGCATCACCCCCAAGGGTGTGGTCAAGGACGTTGCCGACATCATGGAAGGCGCCACCGTGCCCGGTTCGCGCAGCAAGAAGCGCAAGGGCATGGCCAAGGCCGCGGAGGAAAACGCCCGCTACGAAAACGAACTGCGCTCGCCCAGCGAGATCACCAAGCGCATTCGCCAGCTCGAAGAGAAGATGTACCAACTGGCCCGCGACCTGGAGTTCGAAGCCGCGGCGCAGATGCGCGACGAAATCACCAAGCTGCGCGAGCGCTTGCTCACCGTCTAACGACGCTCGATCCCTCGTAGGAGCCGGCTTGCCGGCGAAGAGGCCCTCAAATCCTGTGCAAGGGTTGGGAGTCTATTCGCTGGCAAGCCAGCTCCTACAGGCAATTCGGGGGTCAGTGGGCTTCGCCGGCCTTGAGGCCCTTGGGCAGGGCCTTGGTCAGCAGGATCGCCAGCATGCTGATGCCCAGGGCAATGCCGACGAAATGGAAGGCGTCGTTGTAGGCCATGATCTGTGCCTGCTGGTGGGTGATTTCGCTGAGCTTGCCCAGGGCTGCGGTCTCGCTGCCGAACTTCTCGGTGAGGGTTGCCAGGCGTTCCGCCACCTGGGGATTGCTGGGCACAACGGCTTCGCGCAGGTAGTCGAAATAGGTCTTGGTCCGGGCATCCAGCAAGGTCGCCAGCAGGGCAATGCCGATGGCGCCACCGAGGTTGCGCAGGATGTTGAACAGGCTGGAGGCCGATCCCGCGTCCTGGGGCTGTATATAAGCCGTGGCGATCAGCGAGATGGTGACCATGATCAGCGGCTGGCCCAGGGCGCGAATGATCTGGATCTGGTTGAACTGCGGCCCGGCAAAGTCCGGGTTGAGCACCCCCGACGAAAAACTCGCCAGGCCGAACAGGCCAAAGCCCAGGGTGCATAGCCATTTCGGTGAAATGAACTGCATCAGCTTGGGCACCAGGGGAATCAGGAACAACTGCGGCACCCCCATCCACATGATCACTTCGCCGATCTGCAGCGCGTTGTAGTTCTGGATCTGCGCCAGGTACAGCGGCAGCAGGTAGATCGAACCGTACAGGCCAACGCCCATGCCCAGGCTGGAGATACTCGACAGGCCGAAGTTGCGATTGCGCAGGATGCCCAGGTTGATCAGCGGGTTGGGCCTGGAGACCTGGACGATGACGAAGGTGACCAGGCTGATCAGGGCGATGCTGCCCAGGGTGACGATCAGGCTCGACTCCAGCCAGTCCTTGCGGTGGCCTTCCTCAAGAAATACCTGCAGGCAACCCAGGCCCAGGCCGAGGGTGAGAATGCCGGCGTAGTCGGTGCTTTTCAGCAGTTCCCAGTGAGCTTCCTTCTTTTCCAGGCCATACAGCAGGCCCGCGATCATCAGCAGGCCCGGCGGCACGTTGATATAGAAGATGTACTCCCAACCCCAGTTTTCCGTGAGCCAGCCGCCCAGGGTCGGGCCGATGGAGGGGGCGAAAGTGGCGGTCATGGCGAACATGGCCATGCCCTTGGCCCGGTGATGCTCGGGGAGCTTGATCAGGGTCAGGGTGAACGCCAGGGGGATCAGGGCGCCACCGGTAAAGCCCTGCAAGGCGCGGAACACGATCATGCTTTCCAGGCTCCAGGCCATGGAGCAGAGCAGGGAGGCAATAAGAAAGCCCACCGAGACCCAGACCGCCAGGCGCCGGGCCGAGAGCAGCTGCACCAGCCAGGCGGTGAGGGGGATCATGATGATCTCCGCCACCAGGTAGGAAGTGGAGATCCACGAGCCTTCCTCCAGGGTGGCGGACAGCGCGCCCTGGATGTCCTTGAGCGAGGAGTTGGTGATCTGGATGTCGAGCACCGCCATGAAGGCGCCGAGCATGGCACTCATCACCGCGATCCAGTCGCGCCGGGTGGGTTCGCCCACCGGACGCAGCAGTTGATCACCGGCCATCGACGGGGTCTTTGACGTTGACCTTCACGGTTACCGACATGCCGGGGCGGATCTTGCCCCGCAGGGGATTGTCGGCAGCGAAGGTCAGTTTCACCGGAATGCGCTGTACCACCTTGGTGAAGTTGCCGGTGGCATTGTCTGGCGGCAGCAGGCTGAATTGCGCGCCGGAGGCGGCGAACAGGCTGTCGACCCGGGCCTGGATCGGTGTATCGCCGTAGGCGTCGAAGGTCAGCTCGGCCTTTTGCCCTGGCTGCATGTGGCCAATCTGGGTTTCCTTGAAGTTGGCCTGGATCCAGATGTCCTGGTCCGGAACGATCGACAGCAGATAGGCGCCGGCCTGCACCACCTGGCCATTGCGTGCGGCGCGCTGGCCGATGAGGCCGCTGATGGGGGCGTGGATCTCGCTACGGGTCAGGTTCAGTCGTGCTTGCGCCAGGTCGGCCCGGGCGTTGGCGATCTGTGCATCGAGGCGCTTGATCTCGGCGTTCAGGGCATTGACTTGCTGGCGCTGGCCCTGCAAGTCGGCTTCGGCCTTGGCCACCTGGGAGCGGGCGATATGGTTGTCGGCGGAAAGGGTAGTGACCCGCTCCTCGGAGACGTAACCGGGCTTGCGCAGGGTCTGGGCCCGAGACAGGTCGATCTGCGAGCGGCCCAGGCTGGCCTGGCTCGACGCCACCTGGGCCTGGCTCGCGGCAATCAGGCTGGCTTGCTGGGTCAGCTTGCTCTGGGCCTGCAGGCGTTCGGCCTCGCGGGTATCCAGGGCGGCCTGGGCGCGGTCCACCGCCAGTTGGAAGTCCTGCCCTTCCAGGCGTACCAGCAACTGGCCCTGTTCCACATGCTGGTTGTCCTGCACCAGCACTTCTTCGATTCGCGCGCTCAGTTGGCTGGAGACCCGGGTGATCTCGCCCTGCACGTAGGCGTTGTCCGTGGTCTCGTAAAAGCGCCCGTGGAACCACCAGTGGGCAAGAAAACCCAGGGCAATCAACAGGACCAGGGACAGAAAGACAAACAGGCGACGCTTGAGTTGGGCTGGCATGGGCTGGCTGTATTCAATAAAAGTGTAAGGAGATCTATCAGCGGGCGAATCTGGCATATAGCCACTGGGCGGTAAATGCCATGGGCTGATTATTGGCCCTTCAACAGGCTGGCAGCGGCCTGGAGTCGCAACCTTGGCTTAAATGCCCTCCTCACTGGAGCGGGGCTGCCGTCGCCTGTTACCATTCGCCCCCTGTTTTATTCCTCGTTTTTCTTTCCTTTCGAGACATGCCATGACCACCGTCCGCACGCGCATCGCGCCATCGCCTACCGGGGATCCCCACGTAGGTACCGCCTACATCGCTTTGTTCAACTATTGCTTTGCCAAGCAGCATGGCGGTGAGTTCATCCTGCGTATCGAAGACACCGATCAGTTGCGTTCGACCCGGGAGTCCGAGCAGCAGATTTTCGACGCCTTGCGCTGGTTGGGCATCAACTGGAGCGAAGGCCCGGACGTTGGCGGCCCTCACGGCCCGTATCGCCAGAGCGAGCGTGGCGACATCTACCAGAAGTACGCTCAGCAACTGGTGGACCTGGGCCACGCCTTCCCGTGCTTCTGCACTGCCGAAGAGCTGGACCAGATGCGTGCCGAACAGATGGCCCGTGGCGAAACCCCGCGCTATGACGGCCGGGCCCTGCTGCTGTCCAAGGAAGAAGTGGCCCGGCGCCTGGCGGCCGGCGAGCCTCACGTGATCCGCATGAAAGTGCCTACCGAAGGCGTCTGCGTGGTGCCGGACATGCTGCGCGGCGATGTCGAGATCCCGTGGGATCGCATGGACATGCAAGTGCTGATGAAGACCGATGGCCTACCGACCTACTTCCTGGCCAACGTGGTCGACGACCACCTGATGGGCATCACCCACGTGCTGCGCGGCGAAGAATGGCTGCCGTCGGCGCCCAAGCTGATCCTGCTCTACGAGTACTTCGGCTGGGAGCAGCCGCAGCTGTGCTACATGCCGCTGCTGCGCAACCCGGACAAGAGCAAGCTGTCCAAGCGCAAGAACCCGACCTCGGTAACCTTCTACGAGCGCATGGGCTTCATGCCGGAAGCCATGCTCAACTACCTGGGCCGCATGGGCTGGTCGATGCCGGACGAGCGCGAGAAGTTCTCGCTGCAGGAAATGGTCGACAATTTCGACCTGTCGCGGGTGTCCCTGGGGGGGCCGATCTTCGATATCGAGAAGCTGTCCTGGCTCAACGGCCAGTGGCTGCGTGACCTGCCGGTGCAGGAGTTCGCCAGCCGGGTGCAGACCTGGGCGCTGAACCCCGATTACATGATGAAGATCGCACCGCACGTACAGGGCCGGGTCGAGACCTTCAGCCAGATCGCACCGCTGGCCGGCTTCTTCTTCGCCGGTGGCGTGAACCCGGATGCCAAGCTGTTCGAGTCCAAGAAGCTGTCCGGCGATCAGGTGCGTCAGCTGATGCAATTGATCCTGTGGAAGCTCGAAAGCCTGCGTCAGTGGGAGAAAGACAGCATCACCGCGACCATCCAGGCGGTGGTTGAGTCTCTGGGGCTGAAACTGCGCGATGCCATGCCGCTGATGTTTGCCGCCATTACTGGCCAGGCCAGTTCGGTGTCGGTGCTCGATGCCATGGAAATCCTCGGTCCGGACCTGACCCGGTTCCGTCTGCGCCAGGCCATCGATCTGCTGGGTGGTGTGTCGAAGAAAGAAAACAAGGAATGGGAAAAACTCCTCGGCGCCATCGCCTGAGGCGTTTTTGCCGAAGGGCAGCCGACAGGGGCGGGGAGCTTTTCGACTACGCTTGAAACTCAAGCGCCAGGCGGGTTGATGGCGGCTTCTGGTGGTTCTTTGAGGCTTGCGGCGAGTGTTTTGTGCGACTCGCCGCAGGCGCAGAGGGCCGCAAACCCCCGGGTTTTCCGGGCGGGGCGGTAAGTGATTGTTATCCCGGCAAATTTTTTTTCAAAAAACGGAAAAAAAATTGACAGCCTTCCGATCGCCCCTTAAGATTCGCCCCGTCCTCAGCGATGAGGGGCTATAGCTCAGCTGGGAGAGCGCTTGCATGGCATGCAAGAGGTCGACGGTTCGATCCCGTCTAGCTCCACCAAATTTGCAGTTCAAGGCCT
>NZ_FPBG01000004.1:0-810010 GCF_900116505.1 Pseudomonas sp. NFPP25
CTCATTTGCTGTCAAGTGATTTTTTTAAGAAGTTTTCAAAGTTTCCTTTTTAACTTCAACCACTTGCGCTTCCGATCTCTCGTTAGCGGGAGGCGAATTCTACAGCGTTACACGCTGCTGTCAACACCTCTTTTCAACCGCTTTCGACCGAGAGGATCGAGAGGATCGAATCGTTAATAAGGCGAAAACTGACTGCCTTACCAACTGCTTCTGGCTTCGATGAACTGAAGCGTAACCGCTGTCGAAAACTGCGTAACTCATTGAATCTCAAGGAGTTTTCCGTTTCGACTGCGCCGGAAGTGGGGCGAATTATAGACCTGTAGAATCTGCCGTCAAGGGTTAATTTGCATTTTCTATGAATAAGCTCAAAAGAACCCTCTAAGGATGCTTCTACAAGACTATATAGAGGCACAGGGTGCGCCTCTATATATATAGAAGGGCGGCGCTACACCACTCGCGAATGCCTCAAGGCGTCCACAGCCTCGACCCGCATCCCCAAGACACGCTGCAGAACCTCTGCAGTATGTTCGCCCAATAGAGGAGGGGCGTTACGGTACTCAACGGGGGTTTGCGAAAGACGAATCGGGCTAGCCACCTGAGGCACCATCCCAGCCAACGCGTGTGGTAGCTCCACAGCCAGGCCTCGAGCCACGACCTGTGGATCAGCAAACACCTGCGCCAGATCATTGATCGGCCCACAAGGCACCCCAGCCAGCTCCAGCTGGCTCACCCACTCCGCCGTAGTCTTGAACACCGTGGCCTGGCGAATCAGCGGAATCAGCACCGCCCGATTGGCCACCCGCAGCTTGTTAGTGGCAAACCGAGGATCGTCCGCCCACTGCGACTGACCCGCTACCTCGGCAAACTTGCGAAACTGCCCGTCATTACCCACGGTAAGGATGAAGTCGCCATCCGCCGTCGGAAAATCCTGATAGGGCACTATATTAGGGTGCGCATTACCCAAACGCTTGGGAGCGACCCCTGTGGTCAGATAGTTCATGGCCTGGTTGGCCAGGCAAGCGACCTGGACATCCAGCAATGCCATATCGATGTGCTGACCACCGCCACCCTGATCTCGATGAGCCAAAGCCGCCAGAATCGCCACAGTGGAGTAGAGCCCGGTAAGGATGTCGGTCAAGGCCACCCCCACTTTTACCGGCCCAGCCCCCTCATCACCCTCAGGTCGCCCAGTCAGGCTCATCAGACCACCCAAGCCCTGGATCATGAAGTCATAACCCGCGCGCTTGGCATAGGGCCCGGTCTGACCAAAACCGGTGATAGAGCAATAGATCAGCCGCGGATTAACGGCCTTGAGCGACTCATAGTCCAGACCGTAAGCCGCCAGCCCACCTACCTTGAAGTTCTCGATGACGATATCCGACTTGGCAGCCAGCTCACGCACCAACTGCTGCCCCTCAGGGCGCGTGAAGTCGATGGTCACTGACTGCTTGTTACGGTTGGCCGACAGGTAATAGGCAGCCTCCGTGGTGTTCTCGCCATAGGCATCTTTAAGGAAGGGCGGCCCCCAGGCGCGTGTATCGTCACCATTACCCGGACGCTCGACCTTGATGACCTCGGCCCCCAGGTCCGCAAGGATCTGCCCGGACCAAGGCCCGGCCAGTACCCGCGATAAATCCAGTACCCGCAGATGCGATAACGCGCCCATGGTCGCTCTCCTATTAATAGAACGCCTGGATACCGGTTTGTGCACGCCCGAGAATCAGCGCATGCACGTCGTGAGTACCTTCGTAGGTGTTGACCACTTCCAGGTTCACCAGGTGACGAGCAATACCGAACTCATCGGATATCCCGTTGCCGCCCAGCATGTCACGGGCCATGCGCGCGATATCTAGGGACTTGCCGCAGGAGTTGCGCTTCATGATCGAGGTGATTTCCACCGCCGCAGTCCCTTCATCCTTCATCCGCCCCAGGCGCAGGCAGCCCTGGAGGGCGAGGGTGATTTCGGTCTGCATGTCCGCCAGCTTCTTCTGGATCAGTTGGGTTGCCGCCAGAGGACGACCGAACTGCTGGCGATCAAGGGTGTATTGACGTGCGGTGTGCCAGCAGAACTCCGCAGCCCCCAAGGCGCCCCAGGAGATGCCGTAACGCGCCGAGTTCAAGCAGGTAAAAGGTCCTTTGAGCCCACGCACATCCGGGAAGATGTTCTCTTCCGGCACGAACACGTTGTCCATGACGATTTCGCCGGTGATCGAGGCCCGCAGGCCGACCTTGCCGTGAATCGCTGGTGCACTCAGGCCCTTCCAGCCTTTCTCCAGGACAAAACCACGAATGTCGCCGGCATCATCCTTGGCCCAAACCACGAATACATCAGCAATCGGGCTGTTGGTGATCCACATCTTGCTACCAGTCAGGCTGTAGCCACCGTCCACTTTGCGTGCACGAGTAATCATCGCACCCGGGTCAGATCCATGGTTTGGCTCGGTCAGACCAAAGCAGCCAATCCATTCGCCGGACGCCAGTTTCGGCAGGTACTTCTGCTTTTGCGCCTCGGTACCAAACTCGTTGATCGGCACCATCACCAAGGACGACTGCACACTCATCATCGAGCGGTAGCCGGAGTCCACTCGCTCCACTTCACGAGCGATCAGGCCATAGCACACATAGTTAAGGCCGCTGCCGCCGTACTGCTCAGGAATGGTAGCGCCCAACAGGCCGACTTCACCCATTTCCCGGAAGATGGCCGGGTCGGTCTTCTCATGGCGGAAAGCTTCCAGAACCCGTGGTGCCAGCTTGTCTTGAGCGAACTGCTCGGCACTGTCGCGGACCATGCGTTCTTCTTCGGTGAGTTGCTGGTCCAGCAGAAGGGGATCGATCCAGTTGAAGCTTGCTTTACCGCCCATGAGTGAATCCTCGTGAAGTAGGTCAACTATCGTGGAACAGATCCTAGGCCTACGGTGCGCCCCCAGGCAAACGAGGATTTCGCATAGTGTTGTGCTAATTTCTCACTTCGTAATGGCCTAAACCGCCTTTTACAGCATCTATTAGTGAGATTGCCGTACATGCGCAGAAAGATCCCCAGTACCACCGCCTTAATCAGCTTCGAAGCCGCGGCACGTCATGAGAGCTTTACCAAGGCAGCCCAAGAGCTTTCCCTGACCCAGGGTGCGGTCTGCCGACAGATCGCCAGCCTTGAAGAGTTCCTCGGGCTGGAACTTTTCCGGCGTTCACGACGGGGAGTCAAGCTCACTGAGGCCGGGCTGTCCTACAGCCGCCGGGTCGCCACACAACTGGACGCAGTGGAGCGCGACACACTTTCAGTGATGGGTCAGCAGGGGGCCAACGTCATCGAACTGGCGGTGGTTCCGACCTTCGGGACGCAGTGGTTATTGCCACGCCTGAAGGACTTCCAGCAGCAGCACCCCGAAGTCACGGTCAACCTGACCAACCGCACGCGCCCCTTCCTCTTTGCCGACACCCCCTTCGACGCCGCCATCTACTTTGGCGACGCCGATTGGTCGGGTACCCAGTCTCACTGGCTGATGGGCGAAAACCCGATGCCGGTGTGCAGCCCGGCAATGCTCGGCAAGCAGCAAGAGTTGAGCGCCGAGGCCATAGCCGAACTGCCCCTGCTGCAGCAGACCACGCGGCCTTATGCCTGGCGGCAATGGTTCAACTCACAGCAGCTGAATATCCCCCGCGACATGACAGGCCCGCGCTACGAGCTATTCTCCATGCTCGCCCAGGCCGCCATGCACGACATGGGTATCGCCTTGATTCCGCCCTTCCTTATCCAGCGCGAGCTGGCCGAAAAACGCTTGGTCATTGCCAACCCCCAGGCACTCTCGAGCATCAAGGCGTATTACCTGATGATTCCCGAACGCAAAGTGGAATCGGCCTCTTTACGGGCTTTTCGCGACTGGCTGGTGAACCAGGCAAACAGCTACAACCTTGAAAAATAAAGGCTCACAGCCAATAGCTGACCCCGTAGTCAAATAAATCAGAACCCTACAGATATAAATATTTGTCGCATTTTCACAGACTGTACCGACACCTTGAACAATCGTTCTACAAGCGCCTAACCACGCGGCTTGTAGGGTTTATTCAAGGGCAATGTAAGACTATTCATGTCACGGATGAGAAAAATCTTATTTTCCATAGCAAAGCCTTGAAAGGCACGGCTTACAAGGCTTTAACCTGGTACGTTGCGACATTCGGTCACGGGGTGACTTGTAGTTAATTTTCCGTCACTAGTCAGAATCCCTTGAAGGCCTCAAAGTTCGCCTGCAAAATGCCGCGCCCCGCTGTGATTTCAGCGGGATCGTGCTGATCGGCCGCCCCAGCCGCACCCTCCGAAGTGCGCTGGCCTTCTAAGAAAGATCGAAAGCAATAAGATCAAGCAGGAGATTTGACGTGCACATTGGTGTTCCTCTCGAAACCCAGACGGGTGAAACACGGGTTGCTGCAACCCCGGAAACCATCAAGAAGCTGATCGGCCAGGGTCATAAAGTCACTGTGCAAAGCGGCGCCGGCATTAACGCCAGCGTGGTCGACAGTGCCTATGAAGCGGCAGGAGCCACCATTGGCAGCGCCAACGATGCCTTTGGCGCCGAGCTGATTCTCAAGGTCGTGGCGCCCAGCGACAGCGAACTGGCGCTGATCAAGAGCGGCACCGTGCTGGTGGGCATGCTCAATCCGTTCAGCAATGAAACCATCGCCAAGCTGGCCGAGCGCGGGATCACCGCCTTCGCCCTGGAGGCCGCACCCCGCACCTCCCGGGCCCAGAGCCTGGACGTGCTGTCGTCCCAGGCCAACATCGCCGGCTACAAGGCCGTGCTGCTGGCTGCCCACTACTATCCGCGCTTCATGCCGATGCTGATGACCGCCGCCGGTACGGTGAAGGCTGCCCGGGTGCTGATTCTGGGCGCCGGTGTTGCCGGCCTGCAGGCCATCGCCACGGCCAAGCGCCTGGGTGCGGTGATCGAAGCTTCGGACGTGCGTCCGGCAGTGAAGGAGCAGATCGAATCCCTGGGCGCCAAATTCGTCGACGTGCCTTACGAGACTGACGAAGAGCGCGAGTGCGCCGTCGGTGTCGGCGGTTACGCGCGCCCCATGCCGGCCAGCTGGATGCAGCGCCAGGCTCAGGCCGTGCACGAACGCGCCAAACAGGCCGATATCGTCATCACCACCGCGCTGATTCCGGGCCGCAAGGCACCAACCCTGCTGAGCGCCGATACCGTGGCCCAGATGAAGCCCGGTTCGGTGGTCATCGACCTGGCAGCCGCTCAGGGCGGCAACTGCCCACTGACTGTGGCTGACCAGGTCGTAGTCGAGCACGGCGTGACCATCGTCGGCCCGACCAATCTGGCCGGGGCAGTGGCTGCCGACGCCTCGGCGCTGTACGCCCGCAACCTGCTGGACTTCCTGAAGCTTGTCTTCACCAAAGAAGGGCAGTTCGAAGTCAACCTCGAAGACGACATCGTCGCCGCGTGCCTGATGTGCCGCGACGGCCAAGTCATCCGCAAAAACGCCTAAGCAGGGATTCAGACGATGGAAGAGCTTATCTCCCCCGGTATCTACAA
Source organism: Pseudomonas sp. NFPP25 (assembly GCF_900116505.1). Taxonomy (NCBI): domain Bacteria; kingdom Pseudomonadati; phylum Pseudomonadota; class Gammaproteobacteria; order Pseudomonadales; family Pseudomonadaceae; genus Pseudomonas; species Pseudomonas sp. NFPP25. Next base: position 5,541 of record NZ_FPBG01000004.1, read on the forward strand.
CCTGATCATCTTCGTGCTGGCGATCTATGTCGGTTACCACGTGGTCTGGAACGTTACACCCGCACTGCACACCCCCCTGATGGCAGTGACCAACGCCATTTCCGCCATCGTCATCGTCGGCGCCATGCTGGCAGCCGCCCTGACCGTGACCCCGCTGGGCAAGACCATGGGCACCCTGGCCGTGGCCTTGGCTGCGGTCAATGTGTTCGGTGGCTTCCTGGTGACCCGCCGCATGCTGGAAATGTTTAAGAAGAAAGCGCCCAAAGCCGTGAAAGAAGAGGTGCAGAAGTAATGAGCATGAACCTGGTAACTACCCTCTACCTGATCGCCTCGGTGTGCTTTATCCAGGCGCTCAAGGGTCTTTCGCACCCGACCACGTCCCGACGCGGCAACCTGTTCGGCATGCTGGGCATGGCCCTGGCAGTACTGACCACCGTTGGCCTCATTTATAAGCTGGGCGCGGAACTGGCGACCGCTGGCATCGGCTACGTCATCGTTGGCCTGCTGATCGGCGGCACCGCCGGCTCGATCATGGCCAAGCGCGTCGAGATGACCAAGATGCCGGAGCTGGTGGCCTTCATGCACAGCATGATCGGCCTGGCCGCGGTGTTCATCGCCATTGCCGCCGTGGTTGAGCCGCAGTCCCTGGGCATCGTCAAGCACCTGGGCGACGCGATCCCCGCCGGTAACCGCCTTGAGCTGTTCCTTGGCGCAGCCATCGGTGCCATCACCTTCTCCGGTTCGGTGATCGCCTTCGGCAAGCTGTCGGGCAAGTACAAGTTCCGCCTGTTCCAAGGCGCACCAGTACAGTTCGCCGGGCAGCACAAGCTCAACCTGGTACTTGGCCTGGCCACCCTCGGCCTGGGCGTGACCTTCATGGTCACCGGCAACCTCGGTGCTTTTGCCCTGATGCTGGCCCTGGCCTTCGTCATGGGCGTGCTGATCATCATCCCTATCGGCGGCGCCGACATGCCGGTAGTGGTGTCGATGCTCAACAGCTACTCGGGCTGGGCGGCAGCGGGGATCGGCTTCTCCCTGAACAACTCGATGCTGATCATCGCCGGCTCCCTGGTGGGCTCCAGCGGCGCAATCCTCTCCTACATCATGTGCAAGGCGATGAACCGTTCGTTCTTCAACGTCCTGCTCGGCGGTTTCGGCAACACAGCCGATGCCGGCGGCCCGGCAGGTTCGAAGGAAGCACGCCCAGTGAAATCCGGTTCAGCCGACGATGCGACCTTCCTGCTGACCAACGCCGATACCGTGATCATCGTCCCCGGCTACGGCCTGGCGGTGGCACGCGCCCAGCACGCGCTGAAAGAGCTGACCGAGAAGCTGACCCACCGCGGCGTGACCGTGAAATACGCGATCCACCCTGTAGCGGGGCGCATGCCCGGCCACATGAACGTCTTGCTGGCCGAAGCCGAAGTGCCTTACGACCAGGTGTTCGAGATGGAAGACATCAACTCCGAGTTCGGCCAGGCCGACGTGGTGCTGGTGCTGGGCGCCAACGACGTGGTCAACCCGGCGGCGAAGAACGATCCTAAGTCGCCGATTGCCGGCATGCCGATTCTCGAAGCCTTCAAGGCCAAGACCATCATCGTCAACAAGCGCTCCATGGCCAGCGGTTATGCCGGCCTGGACAACGAACTGTTCTACCTGGACAAGACCATGATGGTCTTCGGCGACGCCAAGAAGGTCATCGAAGACATGGTCAAAGCCGTCGAATAAAGCTGCTGTAGCGCAATACCCAAAACCTCAGCCTTTAGTAGGCTGGGGTTTTTTATTTACTCCATAAAGCCGACAGAAGGCTCTAGATCAGGGCCTTTCATTCGACCTTTGTCGCGCGGTGTTTTTTTTTGAAATCACTAGACTGCGCTTCTTGCTTCCGTTGCCCGAGATAACAATCCATGTACCGTGATCGTATCCGCTTGCCTTCGTTGTTGGATAAGGTGATGAGCGCCGCTGACGCTGCCGCTCTGATTGAGGACGGCATGACCGTCGGCATGAGCGGCTTCACCCGCGCCGGTGAAGCCAAGGCCGTGCCCCATGCCCTGGCCGAACGGGCCAAGGTAACGCCACTGAAAATCAGCCTGATGACCGGCGCCAGCCTGGGCAACGACCTGGACAAGCAACTCACCGAAGCTGGCGTGCTGGCCCGGCGCATGCCGTTCCAGGTGGACAGCACCCTGCGCAAGGCGATCAACGCCGGCGAAGTGATGTTCATCGACCAGCACCTGTCGGAAACCGTCGAACAACTTCGTAACCAGCAGCTCAAGCTGCCGGACATTGCAGTGATCGAAGCTGTCGCCATCACTGAACAGGGCCATATCGTGCCGACCACCTCGGTGGGCAACTCCGCCAGCTTCGCGATCTTCGCCAAGCAGGTGATCGTCGAGATCAACCTGGCGCACAACCCGAACCTGGAAGGCCTGCACGACATCTATATCCCGACCTATCGCCCGACCCGCACCCCAATCCCACTGGTGAAGGTCGACGATCGCATCGGCAGCACGGCGATTCCGATCCCTGCGGACAAGATCGTCGCCATCGTCATCACCAACCAGTCCGACTCGCCGTCTACCGTGTCCACCCCGGACAGCGAAACCCAGGGCATCGCCAATCACCTGATCGATTTCCTCAAGCAGGAAGTGGATGCCGGGCGCATGAGCAACAAGCTCGGCCCGCTGCAGGCCGGTATCGGCAACATCGCCAACGCGGTGATGTGCGGCCTGATCGAGTCGCCATTCGAGAACCTGACCATGTACTCCGAAGTACTGCAGGACTCGACCTTCGACCTGATCGACGCCGGTAAGCTCAGCTTCGCCTCAGGTAGCTCCATCACCCTGTCGAGCCGGCGCAACGCCGACGTGTTCGGCAACCTGGAACGCTACAAGGACAAACTGGTGCTGCGTCCGCAGGAGATCTCCAACCACCCGGAAGTGGTGCGCCGCCTGGGTATCATCGGCATCAACACCGCGCTGGAGTTCGATATCTACGGCAACGTCAACTCCACCCACGTCTGCGGCACGCGGATGATGAACGGCATCGGCGGCTCCGGCGACTTCGCCCGCAACGCACACCTGGCGATCTTCGTCACCAAGTCGATCGCCAAGGGCGGGGCGATTTCCAGCGTGGTGCCGATGGTCAGCCACGTGGACCACACCGAGCATGACGTCGACATCCTGGTGACCGAGATCGGCCTGGCGGACCTGCGCGGCCTGGCGCCGCGGGAGCGGGCCCGGGTGATCATCGACAACTGTGTGCATCCTTCCTACCGCGACGCACTGAATGACTACTTCACCAAGGCCTGCGCCTTGGGTGGTCACACGCCGCATATCCTGCGTGATGCCCTGAGCTGGCACATCAACCTGGAAGAAACCGGGAAAATGCTCGTCGAGTAATTGATACAGTTGGCAGCTGACGCAAACACAGTTTCGTCAGCTCGCCGACCGCTCGCCAATGTCCGCCAAAAACTGTACTGCTGTACCGGTATTTTCCCCGCCTAAAACCACTTGCCTCCCATCAAAAAGCACCGAAATGCACCATAAAGGTGCTGACAGGTACAGTTGCGCCTTTTCCGAACAGTACAGCCCCTATAAACAGTTAACTGGTCCTTCACAATACAGGTGAACTGTATCTACAGAGTCTTGCGCGGGAAGAGGATCATGGGCACCAGTTAAACCACTACCTGATCCCGCCACAAGCGGAAGGATGTCAACCATGGAACGTACACTCAGTTCCGAACTGTTCTTCGAAGACAAAGCTGAAAAAACCCAGGCTTCCCTGCCTCTGCGCGTTATCGCCAACCTGATGCTGTGGCAGCGCCGCATCTCCAGCCGCCATCAACTGGCTCGCCTGGATTCGCGTCTGCTGGCCGATGCCGGGATCAGCGAAGCACAACGCTACGAAGAGCTGAGCAAGCCGTTCTGGCGCTAACTCAGCGTCGCTGGCCCTGACCCACCGGGTCCACCGCCAGCACCCCGAATTGCAAACAACAAGACCCGTCGCGGGAAACCGCGACGGGTCTTGTCGTTCTGGCCGCGGAAAACGCGCTACACAGCTGAAATACAGCCCGCTTCATCGTGACAGGTACAGTTTTATAAAACATAACAATTAACCAGTACAATTTAGCTCGAGTGTATCTGTATCACCGCATCGAACCGCCGCACCATGAGGTTGCAGCCAGCTCATCGCTCGGCTGCTCACGGAGGCAAGCATCATGCACTCGTCCCCTGGCACCAACCTTCACTGCACGCTCTTCAAGCGCTGGCTCACGGCGCTCGCCAACACACGGGAACGGGCCCGCGCCCGTCACTTGCTGGCACAAATGGATGAACGACAACTCTCGGGCAGCGGCATCAGCCACAGCGATCGGGCAGCGGAACTGCACAAACCCTTTTGGCGCTGAGGCCTGCCGCAACGCTGTGCGAATGGGGCCGCTGAGCCTAATATCTGAGGCGACGTGGCGATTTTCATTCGAACTGCGTCAGAGCAATCAGACACAGCACCTCGCAGTGGCTGCCCGGCGTCCCACTCAGCGCCCTTAAATTGTCTGTTCATTCACAGGAGTTACCCATGTCCCGTCTCCGCCTGCTCAGCGCCGCCGCCCTGCTGGCCCTGGCTGCCAATGCCCACGCCACCAGCCTGATCGTGACCACCGACGCCATTGTCGGCGCGCTCAAGGCCACCACCGACGCCACCTCCGATGCCACTTCTTCCCTGCGTGACAACAAGATTGTCCGTGCCGCCCGGGATGATGCCGCCAGTTTCGTCGCCACCGACGGCGCCATTCGCGGGGTGAAACTGGAAAGCGCATTTGCCCACATTCGCCAGCAAGCGCCTCAGTTGCAGGCCTCTGATGCACAGCTGGCCCAGGCCATCCTGGCAATCTGAAGCGTCTCGGTTTCAGGTGCCCCGGCGCACCTGAAACCCTCTGCGCTGGTCCTCCAAGGGGCATTGCGCTAGCCTTGGCGCTGGTTTTCAGCTGTCGAGACTCTTGGGTTTGTTCCGTATTTCGCTTTCCGCTCCCGTATTAATCGCCGCCTGTTGGGCCGGTTCGGTGCAGGCATTCGACCTCACCACCCAAAGCCTGGTTGTCACCGTCTATGCGACAGGCCAGGTGACCTCGGCGCCCTTCGACCATAAACTGCTGCTTGCTGCCCAGGATGACGCCGCTGCCTTCGTGGCAACCGACGGCCAACTGCGCGGCGCCCGCCTGGAGTCTGCGCTGGAATACCTGCGCCAGGACCCGGCAAAACTTCATGCCAGCGACCTTGAACTGGCGCAGGCAATTCTCGTCCAATAACCATCCCTGTTCTTCCGGAGTCGTTCCATGCGTAGCCCGCTGATTGCCGCCACCCTTGGCCTGCTGTTGTTGGCCGACGTGGCCCAGGCACACACCCTGGTGGCCACCAGTAACATCATCGTCCGCGCCTCTGGCCGCACGATCGATTTCACCTCGGACACCACCACTTCGATCCGTGACTCCAAAGTCGTGCGCGAAGCCCACGACGATGCCGCCAGCTTCGTCGCCAGCAACGGTGATATCCGCGGCGCGCAACTTGAAGCGGCGTTCAATGCCCTGCGCACGCAGCTGCCAGAAGCCCGCGACGCCAGCGACCAGGTGCTTGCCGAAGCCATCCTGGCCCTGTGAAACCACTCCTAGCCTGGCTGCTGGCCGGGACCCTGGGGCTGCTCTGCGGCACCGCCCAGGCCGACCTGCAACTGCGCCTCAAGACCGATGGCTTGAGCCCGGCGCAGCAACACGCCAGCCAGGCACTGCTGGATGAAGCGATGCAGGCGTTGCCGCCGCGTTTCATCCAGCAACTGGATCGCACCATTGATGTCGGCTGGACCGACCGAATGCCCGACAACGCCTATGGCGAGGCATCCCTGGTGTCGGAACTGGACCTCAACCGAGCCTTGCTGCCCAGCCTGACCGACGGCTCCGCCGCCACCCAGAAGACCAGCCGCCCCCATGGCACCGTGCGCCGGGAAATGCTCGCCACGGTACTCCATGAACTGACCCACATTTATGATCGCGCGCGTTTATGGCCCGGTGCCGAGCGTAGCCTGATCCAGCGCTGCACCCGCAAGAACAGCACCTCCGGGCTGATCGGCCTGCCGGATGAGTGTCGCGGCCAGAATGACCGGCGCTTCACCCTCAGCGATGATCCACGGCTGCTGGATCTGGCCGGTTGGCCGCAATACGTCGGCCGCCGTGGCGAACGCGAGCAGCACAACCGTCAGGTCGCCCGCAGCCCGGACATCTACGAGATCACCAACCCGAAGGAATTCGTCGCGGTGAACATGGAGTACTTCCTTCTCGATCCGAGCTACGCCTGCCGCCGCCCAGCGCTGTACCGCTATTACCAGGAACATTTCGGCTGGGCGCCGGCCGCCAAGGACAGCTGCGCCAAGTCCTTCGCCTTCCTCAACGCCGGCAACGACTTCGCCAAGACGCCCCTGGGGCAGGTGGACCCGGAGCGGGTCTACGCGGTGGACTACCTGCTGGCCGAAGCCAACCAGAACTGGGTCAGCCGCTGGGGCCACAGCATGCTGCGCCTGGTGATCTGCGCCCCGGGCCGCCCCCGCGGGCCGGATTGCCGGCTGGACCTGGACCAGCACCTGGTGCTGTCCTACCGCGCCTTCGTTGGTGACGTGCAGCTCTCCAGCTGGGACGGCCTGGTGGGCAAGTACCCTTCGCGGCTGTTTGTCCTGCCGCTGTCCCAGGTCATCGACGAGTACACCAAGACCGAGCTGCGCAGCTTGGCCTCGGTGCCGTTGAAGCTGTCACGCAGCGAGATCGAGGAAGTGGTGGAGCACGCCGCCGAGATGCATTGGAGCTACGACGGCAACTATTACTTCCTGTCCAACAACTGCGCAGTGGAAAGCCTCAAGCTGCTGCGCAGCGGCAGCAACAACAAGCAACTGATCGGCCTCGACAGCATCATGCCCAACGGCTTGCTGGAGGTGCTCAAGGGCAGGGGACTGGCGGACACTAGCGTGCTCGACGACCCGCGCGAGGCGCTGCGCCTGGGGTATCGCTTCGACTCCTTCCGCGACCGCTACCAGGCGATGTTCGAGGTGATCAAGAAGCGCCTGCCGATCAAGCAGGCCAGCGTCGAAGACTGGCTGTCGCTGAGCGCCGAGGAACGCCGGCACTGGTTCGACCAGGCCGACCTGCGCACCAGCGCCGCCTTGCTGCTGCTGGAGCAGGCCAGTTATCGCCGGCAACTGCTGTTGGCTCAGGACGAGGTCAAGCAGCGCTACCTGGGGGCTCGCGAGCTGAAAAATGGTGGTATGGAGCAGGCCAACAAGACCCTGCAGCAGATCCTCGCCAACAGCGGCTTCCTCAGCCGCCCGGCAGAATTGCTGGGCAGCGGCGGCTACGGCCTGCCTCAGCCCGCTGAATGGCAACGCCTGGAGTCCGAGAGCAACCAGCGGCAGAAGCAACTGCAATCCTTGACCGGTGACCTGGACAAGGAAGTGCGAGCCCTGCTGGAACCGGCCCGAGCGGCGGAAATCGCCGCCAACGAGGCCAACCTGAAGCTGGTGGGCGAGCATCTGCGGACGCTGCACAAGGCGGCAGGCGGGTTGGAACTGCCGTAGCGCTGCCAAGCCCGCGAGGCTGCGAAAAGGACCGAAGGGCCTTGCTGGGCGGCCTTGAGAGCCTCGCGACCGCTACACGCTCGTGCGCAGCCTACGGCAGCGGCTACAGGGTTTCCTGCGATTCTTGCGGCAGGTGCTCGTCCAAATGCAACCAGGGCAGGCGGCTGTCGGTCCAGATATGCCGGTCTGCAGGCGCCAGTTCCGGGTGATCCAGGGTGGCGATGGTGACATCGATGCTGTCTGGGCTCAGGTGGGTAATCAGCGCCAAATGAGCACCACAGTTGCCGCAGAAATAGCGCGCACAACTTCCAGATGAGTCGTACCGGGCGGGAACGCCTTCCAGCCATTCGAAAGCCGAGGCGGACAGGGTGATCCAGGTGGTCACCAGACCGCCACTGACCCGGCGGCAGATCGAGCAATGGCAGTGGGCGATGTCCCGCAACGGGCCGCTGAACTGGTAACGCAGCCGCCCGCAGTGGCAGCCTCCGGTGTGCAACTCTCTCATGTGCATTTCTCCCTGGCGCCGATAGCCATCACTTTATGCCGCTGGTCGCCTGCTGCAACATCCGTTCGTTCCTTTCAGCGACGAAAGCTGGCTGAAAGCTTCCCCCATTAGGATCGCCTCCACTACCGGCAACAGACCGGTTGGCCACAGCGGGCGTTTCTCGCGCTCCCGGCCCTATTAACAACAACAATGGTGATTCTGATGTCCGCTCCTACCCGCCTGTTTGCTGCAACTCCTCCCGTACGCCTCGTGCTTGCCGTTCTGCGCTGATCCCACCCGGTTCGCCATTCCCTAGCCGCGCTACGCCTGGAGTAATCCCATGCTGACTTTCCTTGGCTTTGCCATGGTCATCACCTTCATGTTCCTGATCATGACCAAGCGCCTGTCGGCGCTGATCGCCCTGATCATCGTGCCCATCCTGTTCGCGCTGTTCGGTGGCTTTGCGCCGAAGATCGGCCCGATGATGCTCGAAGGCATCACCAAGCTCGCGCCCACCGGCGTGATGCTGATGTTTGCCATCCTCTACTTTGCCTTGATGATCGACTCCGGCCTGTTCGACCCGGCCGTGCGCAAGATCCTCAAGCTGGTCAAGGGCGACCCGCTGAAGGTCTCGGTGGGCACTGCGGTACTGGCCCTGGTGGTGTCCCTGGACGGTGACGGCGCCACCACCTACATGATCTGCGTGGCCGCCATGCTGCCGCTGTACAGCCGCATCGGCATGAGCCCGCGAATCATGGCCGGCCTGATCATCCTCGCCGGCGGGGTGATGAACATGACCCCCTGGGGCGGCCCGACCGCCCGCGCGGCCAGCGCCCTGCACGTGGACCCGTCGGACATCTTCGTGCCCATGATCCCAGCCATGCTGGCCGGCGTGGTGGCGATCCTGGCGATCGCCTACATGTACGGCAAGCGGGAAAGGGCGCGCCTGGGTGAATTGCACCTGGCGGGCGACGAGATCGACCACAGCGAGATCAGCGTGTCGCAGTACCCCGACGCTCGTCGTCCGAAGCTGATCTGGTTCAACGGCGCCCTGACCTTCGCCCTGATGTGCACCCTGATCGCCGGCCTGTTGCCGCTGCCAGTGCTGTTCATGGTGGCCTTCAGTATCGCCATGATCGTCAACTATCCCTGCCTGCAGCAGCAGAAGGATCGGGTCGCGGCCCACGCTGGCAGCGTGCTGGCGGTGGTCGGGCTGATCTTCGCGGCGGGCATCTTCACCGGCATCCTGTCCGGCACCGGCATGGTGGATGCCATGTCCAAGAGCCTGCTGGCGGTGATCCCGGAAGCCCTGGGGCCGTACCTGGCGGTGATTACCGCGCTGGTGAGCATGCCGTTCACCTTCTTCATGTCCAACGATGCCTTCTACTACGGCGTGCTGCCGGTACTGGCCGAAGCCGCCAGCCACTACGGCATCACCGCGGTGGAAATGGCCCGTGCGTCGATCGTCGGCCAACCCGTGCACTTGCTCAGCCCGCTGGTACCCTCGACCTACCTGTTGGTGGCCCTGGCCGGTATCGAGTTCGGCGATCACCAGCGCTTCACCCTCAAGTGGGCAGTGCTGGTCTGCCTGTGCATAATGTTCGCCGCTTTGCTGATGGGGATTTTTCCGCTGTTCAGCACTCTATAAAAGCAATGCTTCTGCGCCCGGGCCGGCCTCACGGCCCGGGCTATAACACTCGCTCAAAGGAATACACATGGAATGGCTGACCAACCCGGAAATCTGGGTTGCCTTCTTTACCCTGACTGCCCTGGAGATCGTCCTGGGCATCGACAACATCATCATGATCTCGATCCTGGTCAGCCGCATGCCCAAGCACATGCAGGCGCGCACGCGGATCTTCGGTCTGGCGCTGGCGATGGTCACGCGCATTCTGTTGCTGCTGTCGATCACCTGGGTCATGCGCCTCACGGCCGACCTGTTCGTGGTCTTCGGCCAGGGCATTTCCGGGCGTGACCTGATCCTGTTCTTCGGTGGCCTGTTCCTGCTGTGGAAAAGCTCCCAGGAGATGTACCACGCCCTGGAAGGCGAGGACGAAACCATTGATGAGCCCAAGGGCAAGGGCGGTAACTTCCTCTACACCATCATCCAGATCGCCATTATCGACATCGTCTTCTCCCTGGATTCGGTAATCACCGCCGTGGGCATGGTTTCCCATGTGCCGGTCATGGTGGCGGCCATCATCGTCGCGGTGCTGGTGATGATGCTGGCGGCCGGGACCATCAGCGAATTCATCGACAAGCACCCGTCGCTGAAAATGCTCGCGCTGTCCTTCCTGCTGGTGGTGGGTACGGTCCTGATCGCCGAAGCCTTCGAAGTGCACGTGCCAAAAGGCTACGTCTACTTCGCCATGGCCTTCTCCCTGGCGGTGGAAGCCATCAACATCAAGATGCGCACCGCCATCGCGAAAAAGAAAAAACAGCAGGACCCGGTGAAACTGCGCAAGGACGTTCCTGGTCAATAATCCGGGAATGCGCTGAATGGAAAAGGGGCTCTCGGGCCCCTTTTCTGCGTCTGCAGGAAGCTGTTTTCATGACAGTTTTGTTTCAATCGCCGGTTTGGCTATGCGATGCTGGCGCCTCGTGCGTTAGCCAACTACAGCTTAAGTACATAACGTAGAACGTCGCGCAACAACGTCCACTCGCCCCGCTTGGGGCACTTCACCCCAGGGGGGGCCTCTATGCTGACCCTGCTCAATCTGCTTTCCGCCGTGGCCCTGCTGATCTGGGGTACGCATATCGTCCGTACCGGCATCCTGCGGGTCTACGGCTCCAACCTGCGCCACGTGATCGGCCAGAACATGGCCAGGCGGCCACTGGCGTTCATTGCCGGGATCCTGGTCACGGCCATGGTCCAGAGCAGCAACGCCACGGCGATGCTGGTGACGTCCTTTGTCGGCCAGGGCCTGATGGCGCTGACCCCGGCGCTGGCCACCATGCTCGGCGCCGACGTCGGTACCGCGCTGATGGCCCGGGTACTGACCTTCGACCTGTCCTGGCTGTCGCCGCTGCTGATCTTCCTCGGGGTGATCTTCTTTCTCTCGCGCAAGCAGACCCGCGCCGGCCAGCTGGGCCGGGTCGGCATCGGCCTGGGGCTGATCATCCTGGCCCTGCAACTGATCGTCGAAGCCGCGGCCCCCATCACCCATGCCCAGGGCGTGAAGGTCCTGTTCGCCTCGCTGACCGGCGATATTCTCCTGGATGCATTGATGGGTGCGGTGTTCGCCATGGTGTCCTATTCCAGCCTGGCGGCGGTGCTGCTCACCGCGACCCTGGCCGGCGCCGGGGTCATCAGCCTGCCGGTGGCCATCGGCCTGGTGATCGGCGCCAACATCGGCAGCGGGGTACTGGCCTTCCTCAGCACCAGCATGCAGAACGCCGCCGGGCGCCAGGTCGCGCTGGGCAGCCTGCTGTACAAGCTCATCGGCCTGCTGCTGATCATCCCGGTGCTCGACCCACTGGCCCACTGGATGGACAGCCTGGACTTCAGCCCCCAGGAAGTGGTGATCGGCTTCCACCTGCTGTACAACACCGCCCGCTGCCTGTTGCTGCTGCCCACTGTCGGCCCCATGGCCCGGCTCTGCGCCTGGCTGCTGCCGGAGCGGCCCCAGGAAAACGGCCGCGCTCGCCCGCGGCACCTGGACCCTACCGCCCTGGCCACGCCGAGCCTGGCCCTGGCCAACGCCGCCCGCGAAACCCTGCGCATCGGAGACCTGATCGACAGCATGCTGGAGGCGATGCGCGACGCGCTGCAGGGCAAGCAGACCGCCATCACCCAGGAACTGCGCGCCCTCAGCGACGACGTCGAAGCGCTGTACAGCGCCATCAAGCTGTACCTGGCGCAGATGCCCCGGGAAGACCTCAGCGACCAGGACAGCCGGCGCTGGGCCGAAATCATCGAACTGGCGTTCAACCTCAAGCTGGCCAGCGATCTGATCGAACGCATGCTGCGCAAGGTCCAGCAGCAGAAGACCTCCCAGCGCCGCTCCTTCTCCGAGGTTGGCCTGGAAGAGTTGACCGGGCTGCACGCGCAACTGATCGCCAACCTGCGCCTGGGGCTCTCGGTGTTCCTGAGCGCCGACCCCGAAAGCGCGCGCCAGCTGCTGCGGGAAAAACGCCGTTTCCGCGCCCAGGAGCGGCGCCTGGCCCACGCCCACGTCAGCCGCCTGCAACGCAAGATCGTCCAGAGCATCGAGACCAGTTCCCTGCACCTGGAGCTGATCGCCGACATGAAGCGCCTCAACTCCCTGTTCTGCAGCAGTGCCTACGTGGTTCTGGAAACCTCGGACACCGGCGCGCTGGAGGTCGAAGAGATGGCTGACATCACTCATTCACCCTGAACGTCCACAGTCCCACGAAGTCTGTAGAACTTACGCACGCCGTAAGGAAGCTTGTTATGCGTTGTCTGTTATTCGCCTGCCTGTTGCTGGGCAGTGCACAAGGATGGGCTTTGGATCGTTTCCAGGTCGAAGGCTACACCCTGCCCAATGGCCTGCAACTGCTGCTCAAGCCCGGCAGCGAACGCGGCCACGTGGCGATCCGCCTGGTGGTGGGGGTGGGCCTGGACGACTTCGCCTGTGCCGACAAGGAGTTGCCGCACCTGCTGGAACACCTGCTGTTCAGCGGCGTGGATGACAGCGGGGAAGGCGGCCTGGAAGAACGCATGCAGGCCCTGGGCGGCGAATGGAATGCCTACACCAGCAATGCCGACACCACCTTCGTCATCGAGGCCCCGGCGCGCAACCAGCGCAAGGTCCTGGACCTCTTGCTGTCGCTGCTGACCCATACCCGCCTGGACGACAACGCCGTGGCCGCGGCCAAGCAAGTGGTGGAACGCGAAGGCGGGGGTCACTATTCGCACCTGCAACGCTGGCTCGACCGCCAGGACCTGGGACACAAGGCAGGCAACCAGCTGGCGGTGGAACTGGGGCTCAAATGCGCCGAACGCGCCGAGGTCGGAAACCTGACCCTGGCCCAGCTGGAGCAGGTACGCAAGGACTGGTACGCCCCCAACAACATGACCCTGATCGTGGTGGGCGAGCTCGATCGCCTGCTGCCGGCCTACCTGGAGCGCACCTACGGTGCCCTGGAGCCGGTGGAGCCCAGCGAACACCCCGACCTGCCGCAGATCCAGGGCACCGCCGCCCCTGAGCGCACCCTGGTCCATGGCTGGGTAGGGCAGAGCGCGCAACTGCACTGGCTGTTTCCCGAGCCCGTGCTGGACCAGCAGCACGACGAGACCTTCGACCTGCTCAAGGACTACCTGGACTGGGCGCTGTATCGCCAACTGCGTCTTGAGCACGAATTGTCCTACGGCCCCTGGAGTGATCGGGAAGTCTTCGGTGGCGTGGGCTTTCTCAGCCTCAATGCCGACCTTGAGCGCGACGACCTGCCCCAAGCCCGGCAAGTGGTAGAGCAGCTCAAGGCACGGCTGCTCAAGGACGGCCTCGACCCGGCCACCTTCGCCCGCCTGAAACAGGCTGCCATCGATCGCCAGGCCTGGGCCGTGCAGGGCAACAGCGCCCTGGCGGACTATTACTGGAGCGCCCTCGGGGACTTCGACAACGGCCGCTTCAGCGACCCGGCCAGGCGCCTGAAAGCAGTGAGCCTGGAACAGGCCAACCTGGCCCTGCGCCAGCTGCTGCAGCAGCCGGGCTACCTGCGCATCGAACAACCGCTGCTCAGTGACGAACAACTGCTCTGGCTGATCGGCGGCCTGCTGTCCCTGTTCCTGCTCGGCAGCTTCGGCGTCTACCTGCTGCGCCGCCGGGCCCGCTGACCCATGGCCAGGGAGCTTGCTCCCGCCGGGCCGCGCAGCAGCCCCAGGGACAGGGCAATGCGATCGGATTACCTCGCCAGCGCGTACGCACCTGAGCAAGCTCCCTCGCCACGGACCGCCGCCGACGTTATCCTGTCGCGGTTTTTCCTGCCCTGACTGTGATCCCCCCGATGCCGAACCTGACCCTCCTTATCCAGCGCATTCTCGAACTGATGAAGCGCTATCCGGGGATCATTGCGCTCGGCGGTTTCATCTCCGGGGTCGGCAGCTTCATCCTGGTGGACCGGCAACAGAGCCTGGCCTCGTGGATCGCCGTGATCCTGCTGGTGAGCTGGGTCTGGCTGATGCTGGAGAACAGCCTGACCCAGCTGTTCACCAAGGTCTTCAAGCGCGAGATCCCGCAGCCGCTGCTGCGCTATGCGACGCAGATGATCCACCAGGAAAGCCTGTTCTTCGTCCTGCCGTTCTTTTTCATCACCACCAGCTGGAACAGTGGCCAACTGGTGTTCACCGGCCTGCTCGGCGCCGCGGCGCTGATTTCCATCACTGACCCGCTGTACTACAAATGGCTGGCCCCGCGCCGCTGGCTGTTCCTGGCGCTGCACACCCTGACCCTGTTCGCCGCCTTGCTCACGGCCCTGCCGCTGATCCTGCACCTGACCACCGCCCAGAGCTTCAAGCTGGCCCTGGGCATCGCCATGCTCCTGTCCTTTCCGAGCCTGGCCTCGATCCTGCCGATCCGCAGCCTGCGCAGCGCCCTGACCGTGCTGGCCATTACCCTGGCCATCGGCAGCACCGGCTGGCTGCTGCGCTCCTGGGTGCCGCCGGCCACCCTGTGGCTGACCGAGGATGCCATCAGCACCCAGCTCCAGGATCGCACCCCGGGCGACAGCCTGGAGCAGATCAGCACCGCCCAGGTAAGCAGCACCGGCCTGTACGCCTACACCGCGATCAACGCCCCCCGGGGCCTGGACGAGCGCATTTACCACGTCTGGCAATTCAACGGCAGCGAGGTGGATCGCGTCGCCCTGGACATCCATGGCGGACGCAAGGAAGGCTACCGTGCCTGGTCCCACAAGCAGAATTTCCCCGCCAACCCGGCGGGCGACTGGCAGGTGCGGGTGATCACCGAAGACGGCCAGGTGATCGGCGTGCTGCGCTTCGAGATCACCGCTCCAGATCAAGACGCGGCCAAGACCGGCGAGGCAAAGTAACCGGGATCGTGCTATTACGTAGCACTGCGAAATGGCCACACAAGCTCGGAGCTTATGACTAGCAGCGTGACGCCCGGCACCGCTCAACTGGACCTTGCCCACTCCCCGGCGCAATTGCGCATCGGCGGCGACTGGACGCTGGCGCACTACAGCGACCTCAAGCGCCTCAGCCAATCCCTGGACGGCCGCTACGACAGCAGCACCCATATCGACCTCAACGGCCTGGGCGCCCTGGACACCGCCGGCGCGTCGCTGCTGGTGGAACTGCTGGGGGCAGAACGCCTGGGGCAGTCCGCCGAACACCCCGACTGCACCTTGTCCGCCGCCGACCGCGCGCTGCTGCACACGGTCTACACCTCGTTGAACGACTTCTGCGTACCGGTCAAGGAACCGGAGATCTCGGTCAGCGTGCAATTGCTTTCGCGCATTGGCAGCGCGGTCTATACCGTCTGGCAGGACACCCTGAAGGTCCTGGGCTTCATCGGCCTGATCCTGGAAACCCTGGCCCGCGGCCTGCTGCGCCCCAAGCGCTGGCGCATCACCCCGGTGGTGGCACACATCGAACAGACCGGCCTCGACGCGGCGCCCATCGTCGCCCTGCTGACCTTTCTGGTGGGAGCGGTGGTGGCCTTTCTCGGCGCCACCGTGCTGGCCAACTTCGGCGCCAGCATCTTTACCGTGGACCTGGTGGCATTTTCCTTCCTGCGGGAATTCGGCGTACTGCTCACCGCGATTCTCATGGCCGGGCGCACCGCCAGCGCCTTCACCGCGCAGATCGGCTCGATGAAGGCCAATGAAGAGATCGACGCCATCCGCACCCTGGGCCTGGACCCGGTAGAGCTGCTGGTGCTGCCTCGGGTCCTGGCCCTGCTGGTGTCGCTGCCGATGCTGACGTTCCTGGCGATGCTTTCGGGGATAGTCGGTGGCGCGGTGGTCTGCGCCCTGTCCCTGGATATCTCCCCGGCGATGTTCCTCTCGCTGCTGCATTCGGATATCGGCGTGAAGCACTTCCTGCTGGGCCTGGTGAAAGCACCGATCTTCGCCTTCCTGATCGCCGCCATCGGCTGCCTGGAAGGCTTCAAGGTCAGCGGCAGCGCCGAGTCGGTGGGCGCCCACACCACCTCCAGCGTGGTCCAGTCGATCTTCGTGGTGATCGTCATCGATGCCGTGGCCGCGCTGTTCTTCATGGAGATGGGCTGGTGAGCCGGCCGCCACGCGCGCCGGCGAAGGCGGTGATCGAGGTCCGTGGCCTGTGCAACCGCTTCGGCAAGCAGAGCGTGCACGAGAACCTCGACCTGGATGTGTACCAGGGCGAGATCCTCGGCGTGGTCGGCGGCTCGGGCAGCGGCAAGTCGGTACTGCTGCGCAGCATCGTCGGCCTGCGCCAGCCCAGCGAAGGCTCGGTGCGGGTATTCGGCCAGGACCTGCCAAGCCTGCCGGAACAGCAACGTTCGCTGATCGAACGACGCTTCGGCGTACTGTTCCAGAAGGGCGCGCTGTTCACCTCGCTGACCGTGACCGAGAACGTCGCCCTGCCATTGATCGAGCATGCCGGCCTGTCCCGTGCCGATGCCGAACACCTGGCGGCGGTCAAGCTGGCCCTGGCCGGCCTGCCGCTATCGGCGGCCGACAAGTACCCGGCCTCGCTCTCTGGCGGGATGATCAAGCGCGCTGCCCTGGCTCGGGCGCTGGCCCTGGACCCGGACATCCTGTTTCTCGACGAACCCACCGCCGGCCTCGACCCGGTGGGCGCCGCCGCCTTTGACCAGTTGATCCTGACCCTGCGCGATGCCTTGGGGCTCAGTGTGTTCCTGGTCACCCACGACCTGGACACCCTCTACACCATCACCGACCGTGTGGCGGTGCTGGCGCAGAAAAAGGTACTGGTGGCGGATGCCATCGATATCGTCGCCGAGACCGACGACGAATGGATTCACCAATACTTCCATGGCCCTCGCGGCCGCGCGGCCTACCAGGCCGCTACACAGACCAACGAGGGATGACATGGAAACCCGAGCCCATCATGTACTGATCGGCCTGTTCACCGTGATCGTGGTGGCCGGCGCCTTGCTGTTCGGCCTGTGGCTGGCCAAGTCCAGCGTCGACAGCGCCTTCCAGGACTACCAGATCGTCTTCAACGAGGCGGTCAGTGGCCTGTCCAAGGGAAGCTCCGTGCAATACAGCGGGATCAAGGTCGGTGATGTGGTCAACCTGCGCCTGGACCCCAAGGACCCGCGCCGGGTGCTGGCACAGATCCGCCTGGGCAGCGAGACGCCGATCAAGGAGGACACCCAGGCCAAGCTGGCCCTGACCGGCATCACCGGCACCTCGATCATCCAGCTCAGCGGCGGCACGCCGCAAAGCCCGACCCTCAAGGGCAAGGACGGCGAACTGCCCACCATCATCGCCTCACCGTCGCCCATCGCCCGCCTGCTGAACAACAGCAACGACCTGATGACCGGGGTCAACCTGCTGCTGCACAACGCCAACCGCATGTTCTCCCCGGACAACGTGGCCCGGGTCAGCAGCACCCTGGACAACCTGCAGAAGACCTCCGCCAGCATCGCCGAGCAGCGCGACGACCTGCGCCAGCTGATGCAGCAATTGGGCTCCATCAGCAAGCAGACCGGCGCCATGCTGGAACAGACCACCGCGCTGATGCGCAACGCCAACGGGCTGCTCAACGACCAGGGCAAGCAGATGTTCGGCAGCGCCGAGCACGCCATGCGCTCCCTGGAGCAAAGCAGCGCCACCCTGAACAAACTGCTGAGCGACAACCAGGACTCGCTGAACAACGGCATGCAGGGCCTCAACGGCCTGGCGCCAGCCGTTCGCGAGCTGCGCGAGACCCTGAGCTCGCTGCGGGCCATCACCCGGCGCCTGGAAGCCAACCCCGGCGGTTACCTGCTGGGTAACGAGAAGAACAAGGAGTTCACGCCATGAAGCGTGCCTATCGCCTGCTTGCCCCCCTGGGCCTGAGCGCCGCCCTGGCCCTGACCGGGGCCTGCTCGATACTGCCCAAGGGCGAGCCGCTGGACATCTATCGGCTGCCGGTAAGCCAGGCCGGCGCCACGGCGCCGAACCAGGCCCTGCCGTGGTCCTTGCAGTTGCTCAAGCCCCAGGCCGGGGATGCGCTGAACAGCGCACGGATCGCGGTGATTCCCCAGGGCAACCTGATCAGCAGCTACAAGGCTTCGCGCTGGAGCGACCCGGCACCGATCCTGCTGCGCAACCGCCTGCTGGACGGCTTCCAGCGCGATGGCCGGGTCCAGCTGTTGAGCACCGATGACAGCAACCTGCAGACCGACCTGGCCTTGGGCGGCGACCTGCAAGCCTTCCAGACCGAATACCAGGGCAACGCCGCCCAGGTGGTGATCCGCCTGGATGCGCGGCTGATTCGTGGCTATGACCAGAAGATCCTCGCCAGCCGGCGCTTCGAAGTGCGCCAAGCGCTGGCTGAAACCGGGGTGCCGGCGGTGGTCACAGGATTTGGCCAGGCCGGCGATGCGCTGACCCGGCAAGTGGTGGATTGGGCAGTGGGGCAGGGCAATCGGGCGCTGAAACATTGAGAGCCCTTTCGCCGGCAAGCCGGCTCCTACAGAGGGAGTAGGAGCCGGCTTGCCGGCGAAGGCTCGCTCAACTCATCCAAAGAACCAGTAGCAAACCGCAATCGCCGCCACCACACCGGCGAATTCCGCCAGCAAGGCACAGCCCACGGCGTGCCGCACCCGCTGGATGCCTACCGCGCCGAAGTACACCGCCAGCACATAGAAGGTGGTTTCGGTACTGCCCTGGATGGTGGCCGCCACCAGGGCCGGGAAGCTGTCCACGCCCTGGGTCTGCATGGTCTCGATGAGCATGGCCCGTGCCGCACTGCCCGAGAACGGCTTGACCAGGGCAGTGGGCAAGGCGTCGACGAAACGTGTGTCCCAACCGGCCCACTCCACCAGATGACGAATGCCGTCGAGGCCGAAATCCAGGGCCCCGGACGCCCGCAGCACGCCGATGGCGCAGAGCATCGCGACCAGGTATGGCAAGAGGCTCTTGGCGACGTCGAAACCCTCCTTGGCGCCCTCGACAAAGGCCTCGTAGACCTTGACCTTGCGCAGCGCGCCGACCACCAGGAACAGCATGATCAGCCCAAACAGCGTGAGGTTGCCGAGAATCGACGACAGGGACGCCAGGGCCGTGGCCGACAGGGTGGCCAGCAAGGCCATGAAGGCGCCCAGGGCCAGGGCCCCGGGAACCAGGTAGGCCAGTACCACCGGGTCCCACAGGCGCAGGCGCTGCATCACCGCGACCGACAGCAGGCCCACCAGGGTCGAGGCGCTGGTGGCCAGGAGAATCGGCAGGAACACCAGGGTCGGGTCCGCTGCGCCTTGCTGGGCGCGGTACATGAAGATGGTCACCGGCAGCAGGGTCAGGGACGAGGCGTTGAGCACCAGGAACAGGATCTGCGCATTGCTGGCAGTGGTGGCGCTGGGGTTGAGTTCCTGCAGGGCGCGCATGGCCTTGAGGCCGATGGGCGTGGCGGCGTTGTCCAGGCCCAGGCCGTTGGCGGCGAAGTTCAGGGTGATCAGGCCCAGGGCCGGGTGCCCCGGCGGCACTTCCGGCATCAGGCGCTTGAACAGCGGCCCCAGGACCTTGGCCAGCCACTCGACGATTCCAGCCTTCTCGGCGATGCGCAGAAAACCCAGCCACAGGGTCAGGGTGCCGAACAGCAGGACCATGACCTCCACCGACAGCTTGGCCATGGCGAAGATGCTTTCCACCATGGCAGCGAAGATCCCGGCGTTGCCACCCACCAGCCACTGCGCCAGGGCCGACACGGTTGCCACGATAAAGAAGCCAAGCCACAGGCCATTGAGCATCGGTCATACCCCTCGAAAGATGCGGCGAATGATAGCGGGGCGGGCAGAAACGACAAACCCCGGATTAACCGGGGCCTGTCATCTGTTGGGGCTGGATTGCCGCTGAAGGCGGTCTTCAGGCAGGTGAAGGGCTTGGGGCCTCTTCGCTGGCAAGCCAGCTCCTACACAATAGGCGCTTAGCCTTTGGACGCTTCGCCTGCTGGCAGTTTTTCCTTGCTGCGCCAGTGCGGCAGGGAGTTCCAGTAGCGCTGGCCCTTGGCGTCGTCGTACATGCCTTCCCAACGGGAGATGACCAGTACCGCCAGGGCGTTGCCGATCACGTTCAAGGCGGTACGCGCCATGTCCATCACACGGTCGACACCGGCGATGAAGGCCAGGCCTTCCAGAGGAATGCCGACGCTGCCCAGGGTGGCCAGCAGGACCACGAAGGACACGCCCGGAACCCCGGCGATACCTTTGGAGGTGACCATCAGGGTCAGCACCAGCAGCAGTTGCTGGCTGATGGACAGGTCGATGCCGTACAGCTGGGCGATGAAGATCGCCGCGATGCTCTGGTACAGGGTCGAACCGTCGAGGTTGAACGAGTAGCCGGTCGGCACCACGAAGCTGCAGATGGCTTTCGGCGCGCCGTAGGCTTCCATCTTCTCGATCACCCGCGGCAGCACGGTTTCCGAGCTGGCGGTGGAGTAGGCCAGGACCAGCTCATCCTTGAAGATGCGCATCAGTTTGATCACCGAGAAGCCGAACAGGCGGGCGATCAGGCCGAGGATCACGAAAGCGAAGAAGGCGATAGCCACGTACACCAGGATCACCAGCTTGGCCAGCGGCAGCAGGGAGGCGAAACCGAAGTTGGCGACGGTCACCGCGATCAGTGCAAATACGCCGATAGGGGCGTAGTTCATGATCATGTGGGTGACTTTGAACATGCTTTCCGAAACGCCCTGGAACATCTTCACCAGCGGTTCGCGCAGGTCGGACTGCAGGCTCGACAGGCCCAGGCCGAACAGCACCGAGAAGAAGATGATCGGCAGCATCTCGCCGCGGGCCATGGCCGCGAAGATGTTCGATGGAATCAGGTTGAGGATGGTCTCGATGAACGCGTGTTCATGCTGCACCTCGGCCGCAGTGGCCTGGTACTTGGAGATGTCCACGGTGCCCAGGGTGCTCATGTCGATGCCTGCGCCCGGATGGAACAGGTTGGCCAGCAGCAGGCCGACGACGATGGCGATGGTGGTCACGATTTCGAAGTAGATGATGGTCTTTAGGCCGATACGCCCCAGTTTCTTCGCGTCACCGACACCGGCGATGCCGACGATCAGCGAGGAAATGACGATCGGGATCACGATCATCTTGATCAAGCGGATAAAGATATCGCCCGCAGGCTGCAGGACGTTGCTGATCCACCAGGCCTTTTCAGCACTGAAATGATTGAGCAGCGCGCCAATCGCAATCCCCAGGACCAGACCGATGAGGATCTGCCAGGCGAGGCTTAATTTTGCCTTCTTCATATCATTACCCTTACTTCAGTTGGACTCGGGCTGATGCGCGAACTGGAACGCTCAATGGCGGAAAAGTTTGTGCATCGGCCCCCGTATAAGGTCATCCCGAACGAGCATTTACGGCTCTCTGCGGGCGAAAAAAGGCGCAACTATTCCGATGCTAGGGAGGCGCGTCTAATGCCGTAAACGCCTACCCTATGCCGAATCGGCATGAGTTTTTCCAAACAAAACGAGCGTCCCAACCGGTTCGAATACGACATTTCGGCAGGCAAAAATGCCGTGAAACGGCCATTTCAGGCGGCGTGCAGGCTTGTCGGAGGGGTCAGGAAAAAGGCTAAAAAAGTTTAGGATTGCTCTGATTCGGGCGCCCGGAAACGCTGCGCAATTCGCACAAAGTTTCTCGATATACGGTCGCAGAGAAACACCAGGAAACGTTTGATCGGAGTCAAAGGAAGATTTTTTCCCGCGCGAGCACGGAAATTGTCAGACGGACGGCTCTAGCACAGGACTTTGCCATTCAAGCACGCCGCAAGCTCATCAGGTCGGTGGCCGACCTGGGAGCTTGCGCCGCCGCTCTTTCCTGACCCGGCCCTTGCGGAGGCACTCCCTGTACCCCTAGGTCACTCCGATCACCCGTGGATCAGAACATCCCGGCCCCTTGGTCATGCACTCGCCCTCCTCGGGTGGTGCAACAGCCGAAAGCGCCAGGGCGGCCCTTTCGTCTATCTGTTATGCAATATCGGCAATTTGCACATCAGTACCAGTTCGGGTCCTTGCGCAACTGCTCCTGGAGCAGCGCTTGCATGCCGTCATCGGGCTTGCCGAGGAACCGATAATTGGCGTGGCGGGTCGGTGACTTGTCCGCGGGCAAACCCGCCGGCACGTCCACCAGCATCGCGTAGGCATGCTTCTTGTCGAAACTGAAGGCCACGATCAAACGCTGGTTCTGACAACTCTGGGCGGTTTCGCACAGAGGGCCCACCAGATACTGATCGCCGTCTTCGGTCGTGGCATTCATCTGTTGTGGCGCATCACCCGAGAGGTTCATCACCCACTCGGGCAGGCGCTCCTCCTTGTGCACGACCCCCTGCCAGGTTTCACGAAACTGCGGGTCCGACCCCAGCAGCTGATTGGCTCGTGCCTGGCCATCATTGGCCGCCGACGCCAGGGCGCTGGCGCCCAGCAGCAGCGCGGCAGTCAATGTCTTCAACGAGAGACTCATGGTCAGCCTCGGCCTCGACGGCCAAAGAAGAACGAAGCGATGAACATCACCAGGAACACCACAAAGAGAATCTTGGCGATACCCGTGGCGGTGCCCGCGATACCACCGAAGCCCAGGACCGCAGCGACAATGGCAATGATCAGGAATGTGATTGCCCAGCTCAGCATGATGATTCTCCTTACTCTTCTATTAGTGGTGCTGCCTATGGAGCCAGCCCGGCGCCGCCGATTGCGGGCCCGGCCTTGGTGCTAGAACACCCAGCGTTCCTGACGTGGCGCGTCCGCGACCGGCTGTGCCTGGTCGACGGCCATCAGTTGCATGGGGGCCTGGTCGTTGAGCTGGCTGCTCACCGAACTGAAATGGGTCTGGGTGAAGTGATGAACCGGCACTCGCGGCGCGGGTGCCTGGCTGTCCTGCCAGCGCTGGAACTGTTGCCCGGCGATTAGGGTGACCAGCAACGCCAGAACGGCGAAGAGGCCTTGCTGGAGATGCAGTGGCGCAATACGCAATTGGGCAAGACGTTGGCGATTCATCCTGAAACTCCTCCCACACTGGTGGTGATGTTGTTATGGAAGCCACGGCCGGCGCTTCTCGATGAGAGGGATATTGCAGGCTGCATGCCAGCTTTTTCTTTGAAATTAAATTCAATAAAATCAAATACTTAAATCAAATTACCAAAAGCATTCCACACGCATACTGCACGATGCCCCCATGCCGGCCGTGCGAAATGCACGATGTCCCGGGAAAACAGTGAGCGTTTTTTGATCACAGGGGGAACTTTGATGAATGGCCAATAGCCTGATACAGACCCACCCAGCAGCTACTCTGGGCAAAACATGCGTAATTTCAGCCTGTTAGCCGTTTCAGCCGGAGATATCTAACCTGCTGGCGCTGGAATGGATCAGAATCAACCTTGCAACTTGCCCGATTTTTCCGGGACTAAATAAAGATCATTCATTAAGGAGCCTCGGGAAATGGAGTCAGCGCCGGAGAATCAAGGCCGCATCCTTCTGGTGGATGACGAATCCGCAATCCTTCGCACCTTCCGCTACTGCCTGGAAGACGAGGGCTACACCGTGGCCACCGCCAACAGCGCGGCGCAGGCCGATGCTCTGCTGCAACGCCAGGTATTCGACCTGTGCTTCCTCGACCTGCGCCTGGGCGAAGACAACGGCCTCGACGTACTGGCACAAATGCGTACCCAGGCACCCTGGATGCGAGTAGTGATCGTCACCGCTCACTCCGCCGTGGACACCGCAGTAGATGCGATCCAGGCCGGCGCCGCAGACTACCTGGTCAAGCCCTGCAGCCCCGACCAGTTGCGCCTGGCCACCGCCAAGCAGCTGGAAGTGCGCCAGCTCTCGGCACGCCTGGAAGCCCTCGAAGGTGAGGTGCGCAAGCCCAAGGACGGCCTGGACTCCCACAGCCCGGCAATGAAAGTGGTGCTGGAAACCGCGCGTCAGGTGGCCAGCACCGACGCCAACATCCTTATCCTCGGCGAGTCCGGCACCGGCAAGGGCGAGCTGGCGCGGGCCATTCACGGCTGGAGCAAACGTGCCAAGAAATCCTGCGTGACCATCAACTGCCCCTCGTTGACTGCCGAACTGATGGAAAGCGAACTCTTCGGCCACAGCCGCGGCGCCTTTACCGGGGCCAGCGAGAGCACCCTGGGCCGGGTCAACCAGGCCGATGGCGGAACCCTGTTCCTCGACGAGATCGGCGACTTCCCGTTGACCCTTCAACCCAAGCTGCTGCGCTTCATCCAGGACAAGGAATACGAGCGCGTCGGCGACCCGGTAACCCGCCGCGCCGATGTGCGCATCCTCGCCGCCACCAACCTCAACCTTGAAGACATGGTGCGCGACGGGCGTTTCCGCGAAGACCTGCTGTACCGGCTGAACGTCATCACCCTGCACCTGCCGCCCCTGCGCGAGCGCAGCGAAGATATCCTGACCCTGGCCGACCGCTTCCTCGCCCGCTTCGTCAAAGAGTATTCGCGCCCGGCCCGGGTCTTCAGTGATGAAGCCCGGGAAGCGCTGCTCAACTACCGCTGGCCGGGCAACATCCGCGAACTGCGCAACGTGGTGGAACGGGCGAGCATCATCTGCCCGCAGGAACGGGTGGAAATCAGCCACTTGGGCATGGCCGAGCAACCCACCAACAACGCCCCGCGGATCGGCGCCGCCCTGAGCCTGGACGAGCTGGAAAAGGCCCACATCGGTGCGGTCCTGGCCACCAGCGACACCCTGGATCAAGCCGCCAAGACCCTGGGTATCGACGCGTCGACGCTGTACCGCAAACGCAAACAGTACAACCTGTGAGCAACACCCTATGAAGTTAGCGATGAAACTGCGCACCCGGCTGTTTCTGAGCATCTCGGCCCTGATCACCGTGGCCCTCTTGGGCCTGGTGCTCGGGCTGGTCAGCGTGATGCAGATGGCCAGCACCCAGGAATCGCTGATCCGCAACAACTTCATCACCCTGGACCTGGGCCTCAAGCTGCGCCAGACCCTGGGCGACCAGCTGATCATCATGCTCGGCAAGCAGCCGGACCGCGCCGCCCTGGAAACCTCCCGGCAGCATTATCTGGAGCTGCTCGACGAAGGCATCGCCCATGATCGGCAGACCCAGGTACAAAGTGGCTTCCAGCAGGCCCGTAGCGACTACCTGAGCTTCTACCAGGCCTTCGAGCGCAACAGCACCACAAGCGGGCTGCATGACAACAACGAGCTGACCGAGCGCTTCAACGCCTTGCGCGGCGGGCTGATCAACGAACACAAGCGCGCCCTGGACAACATCAGCCAGGTGGAGCAGCAGGCCCGCAACCGTGCATGGCTGGTGGCCGGCCTGCTGGGCCTGGTGGCCCTGGCGGTGCTGATCATCGGCTTCGTCACGGCCCATGCCATCGCCCGGCGCTTTGGCGGGCCAATCGAAGCCCTGGCCAAGGCTGCGGACAAGATTGGCGAAGGCAATTTCGACGTCACCCTGCCCATTTCGGCGGCAGCGGAGATGAACCTGCTGACCCGACGCTTCGGCATCATGGCCGAGGCCCTGCGCCAGCATCAGGCAACCAATGTCGATGAGCTGCTGGCCGGCCAGCAGCGCCTGCAGGCCGTGCTCGACAGTATTGACGACGGCTTGCTGATGATCGACCGCCAGGGCCGCCTGGAACACCTCAACCCCGTGGCCCAGCGCCAGCTGGGCTGGGACCAGGAGCGCCTCGGCCAGGGCCTGGGCAGCGCCCTGCAACGCCCGGAGCTGGATGAGCAGCTACAGCTGGTATTGCGCGGCGGCAACCTGGAACGGGCGCCGGACGACCTGGATATCGAGGTCGACGGCGAGTCGCGCCTGCTGACCTACAGCCTGACCCCCGTCAGCCATACCCAGGGCCATATTCTCGGCGCCGTGATGGTGCTGCACGATGTCACCGAGCAACGGGCGTTCGAACGAGTGCGCAGTGAGTTCGTGCTGCGCGCCTCCCACGAACTGCGTACCCCGGTCACTGGCATGCACATGGCCTTCGGGCTGCTTCAGGAACGCCTGCACTTTCCCGAGGAGTCCCGGGAAACCGACCTGCTCAATACGGTCAACGAGGAAATGCAGCGCCTGATGCAGTTGATCAACGACCTGCTGAATTTTTCCCGCTATCAGAACGGCCTGCAGAAACTCACCCTCGCTCCCTGCCCCCTGGAAGAGCTGCTGGTGCAGGCCCAGGGCCGCTTCAGCGAGCAGGCCCAACAGCAGGGCATCGACCTGCTGCTGGAGATCCAGGCGCCGTTGCCCCGGCTGCATGCCGACCGCGCACAACTGGAGCGGGTGCTGGACAACCTGATCGACAACGCCTTGCGCCACACCGCCAGCGAGGGCCAGATCCGCCTGCAGGCGCGGCGCCATGGCGAGCGGGTGATCGTCAGCGTCGAAGACAATGGCGAGGGTATCGCCTATGGCCAGCAAGGGCGGATCTTCGAGCCTTTCGTCCAGGTGGGCCGCAAGAAGGGCGGTGCCGGCCTCGGGCTGGCGCTGTGCAAGGAGATCGTCCAGCTGCATGGCGGGCGCATGGGCGTCTACTCAAGGCCCGGGCAGGGCACCCAGTTCTATCTGGCCCTGCCGCTCTAGGGCTTCATGCTTCATCATCCAGGCGCCTGGCCACCAGCCGTCGGCCACGGGTAATCAGCTCAGTGAACTGCAAGGCACTCAGGGCATGGGCGAACAGCCAGCCCTGGCCGAAGCTCACGCCCTCGCTGCTGAGCAGCAGCGCCTGGTCCTCGAACTCGATGCCCTCGGCAATCACCTTGAGTTTCAATGCGTGGGCCATGCGAATGATGTGCGGCGCCACGCCGCTGCTGGCGGCATCGTGCCCCAGGGCATCGATGAACGCCTTGTCGATCTTCAGGCAATCCACCGGCAGGCTCTGCAGGTAGGCCAGGCTGCAATAGCCGGTGCCGAAATCGTCGATCAGCACCTGATGCCCGACATCGCGCAGGGCCTGCAGGTTGTTGCGCGCCACCACCACATCGATCAGCCCACGCTCGGTGACCTCGAAGGCGATCTGCCGGGCCGCTACCCGATGCGTCGCCAGCAGCCGCGCCATGACCATGCCGATCCGCGGGACCATCACGTCGCAGGCCGCCAGGTTGACTGAGATGTACAGCTGGGGATTGGCCCGTAGCACATGCCCCAGTTGCTCCAGCAGGCGCTGCAGGACGAAGTCGGTGATCTGGCGGATCTGCCCGGTGTTCTCTGCCAGCGGGATGAACAGGTCAGGGCTGGTCAGGGTACCGTCCGGGCGGCGCCAGCGCAGCAGGGCCTCGGCCCCCACGCAGAGCCGGCTACTGAGATCGAAGATCGGCTGGTACAGCACCTGCAGCTCGCCGCGGCGCAGGGCCCCTTGCAGCTCCGCCCCCAGGGACTGGCGCTGGCGGACCAACTGATACACCAACCCACCGATGAACAGCGCCAGCACCAGGCTGGAGGGCAGCAACCACCACCAACCGTCGAGCACTTCGCCCTGCAGGCTGGCGCGGGGGGTGATCAGCACCAGTTGGTACTCGGGGTTGCGAGTGGGCATGCGATAGATCAGCAGGTCCGGGGTGACCTGCAAGGGCCCGTCGCGGCCCCCCCGCCAGGGCTGTGCGGGGGGCCAGGCACGGGCCGGGCCGAGCACCGGTATCGCCCGGGCACCATGATCCACCACCACCATCAGGCTGCCACCGGCAGGCAGATCGACCACATCGGTCAGGTGCCCGCGGGAAGTGGCCACGCGAAAGTTGCCGCGCCCCAGCATCAGGGCAGCAAGGTTCTCATTGGGCTGGGTCGAGGTGTTGAGCCAGTAGCTGTAGGTCGGCCCGCGGATATCCGGCGGCCTGGCCGCCGGCAGGAGGTTCTGCCGTGGCCAGTTGGAACAGGTGTGGGTGGCGTCCCTGTAGGCCGCTTCATAAATGAAGCGATAGCTGTAGCTGACCTGCTGCAGAGCTGCGATGAGATCGGCGTTGCACTCGCGCAGCGGCTGCGCCTCCAGCACGTCGAGACCTTCGCGCAGTTGCCCGAACAACTGCTCCAGCCGCTCCAGGAAACGCTGCCCCTGGGCGTTCATCTGCTCGCTTTCCCGTTGCTGGACCTGGTGCATGGCCAGCCCGGCGCTGCCCAGCAGCAAAATCACCGCACTCAGCACAGCCGCCAGCATCGCCAGCGTCCAGGGGCGATGGAACCAGGTACGCAAGGGCTCGCGAGCGGCCGGCATCGTGGGAGATCCGAAGGATTACCAATGAGTTATAGCAACTGATTGGACAATCGGCCCCAACCGTCCGGCGGCGTCATTATTTTGTCTGGTTGAGCACCATCAGGATGGCCGCACTTTCTGCGTCCGGCGTGCCATCGAAACGCCCCGGCCGGTAGTGCATCTGGAACGCGGCCAGGACGTTACGGGTCGCCTTGTCCAGCTCGCCGGTCTGCGGCGTGGCGTAACCCAGCTGGGCCAGTTGCTGCTGGTACCAACCGATGCTCGGCGGGCTCACGGTAAAGAACGCCTGCTGGCGTGCCACTGCCTGGGCATCGGGCCACAGGCCCAGGCCAGCCTCGGCCAGGCGTTTCCAGGGAAACAGCGGGCCCGGATCCAGCTTGCGCATGGGGGCGATATCGCTGTGGCCAATGATGTGGCGCGGCGAGATGTTGTTGCGCTTGCTGATGTCCTTGAGCAGCACGATCAGGTTCTGGATCTGCGCTTCGCTGTAGGGGTACCAGAGCCGCCCGCTGGGGCCATCGCGGAACCCCGGGTTGACGATCTCGATGCCAATGGAACTGGAGTTGAGCCAGGTCCGGCCCTGCCACTGGCTGTCGCCGGCATGCCAGGCACGGTATTGCTCGTCCACCAGCTTGTAGATGGTGGCGGACTTGTCATCGCCGATCAGGTAGTGGCTGCTGACCTGGCCATGGGTCAACAGGGCCAGGGAGCGCTCCAGCGATGCCGAGG
This sequence comes from Pseudomonas sp. NFPP25, assembly GCF_900116505.1. Classification (NCBI taxonomy): domain Bacteria; kingdom Pseudomonadati; phylum Pseudomonadota; class Gammaproteobacteria; order Pseudomonadales; family Pseudomonadaceae; genus Pseudomonas; species Pseudomonas sp. NFPP25. The sequence goes on from NZ_FPBG01000004.1 coordinate 34,708, forward strand.
TGTAGTGGACGATGATGAACTGGGCGCGCTGATCGTAATTGACCGACGGGTGGCTGGTGTCGATGCGCGGGCCGCTGGCGCAGCCGGCGAGGATCAGCAGGGAGAGGGCAAGAGCAAGAAGTTTCATGGCAAAAAGCAGTACGCTGAAGACGATAATGCAACAGTGTAACGTACTGCCCTGGCGATCATGGGCAAAACCGCGCTTTCATTCAGCAAAGTGCTGGCTCCTCAACCAGCTTCCACCCGGTTACGGCCGGCATCCTTGGCCCGGTACAGCGCCTGATCGGCTCTTTTGATCACCAGATCGCTGCGATCACCGGCCTTGAACGCACTCAGCCCGACGGACACGGTGATGGTCACCGGCTCGCCCTTGAAATGGAACGGGCACGCCTCGATTGCCGCGCGCAAGGCTTCCACAATGCGCACGCCCACCGGCCAGGGGGTGTTGGGCAGCAACAGAACAAACTCCTCGCCACCGAAACGTGCGATGAAATCGCTGCCTCGCAGGCGTTTGCGCAGTACGTTGGCGATGATCTTCAACACCTTGTCACCGGCCAGGTGACCGTAGTTGTCGTTGATCCGCTTGAAATGATCGAGATCGAGCATGGCCAGCAGCAGGCTGTTGCCATGTTGTTGCCATTGGCCGACTTCATGTTCCAAGCGTTCGCTCCAGGCAGCCCGGTTGGGCAGGCCGGTGAGCGGATCGATCAGCGCCTTCTGCCGCTGCTCTTCCAGGTGCTCACGGTAGCCCTGGGCTTCCTGCTCCATGCTCGAAACCCGCTCCGCCAGGCTTTGCAGGCGGGCGGCCACTTCCCGTTCACGCTCGTCGCGCTGCTTCTGGTGGTGGTCCATGGTGCCCAGCAGGCCTTCCAGGTGGCTTTCCAGCACTTGCTTGAGGTCATCCAGATCGGCGGCCTCCTGCACGCTGCTTTGCAGGCCGTCGACCTGTTCACGGATCTGGCTGTCCATGGCCCGTGCTGCCGAACTGCTGTCGGCATGGCCGTCGCTGGCCGCCTGCAGGTTGCTCTGGAAGGCCTCCAGGCGCTCGTTGAGCTGCTTGAGGTAGGTCTCGAACTCATGCTGGCCAGAGTCGGTGATGGCCAGCATCAACACCGCCAGATCGTCGAGGATCGGCAGCAATTCGTACCAGTTCAGCCCATGCTGCAGACGATCGCGCATGGCCTCGGCCTGTGGCCGGTGGCGCTCCGGCAGGCTCAGGTCGTCGAGCAGCCCCAGCAAGGTGTGCTCGATGTGCTTGGCCACCGAACTGTAGGAGGGCTCGGGCGAATCCGGCAGAGCGTAGAGCACATCGTGCTCCGACTGCTCCGGATCGATGGCGGCCAGGGCCTCGGCCATGACTGCCGGCAGGGGCAGGCTATCCAGCAGCACTGCCGGGGAAACCGTCGGCAGGGGCAACAACTCGTCGGGATTGAACGCGGCTTCGGCGACAGGCGCGGGCGGTGAATCGGAAGCGGCGACCACCCCGGGATCAACGGGCGCTTGTGGCTCCGCGACAGGCGAAATGGTTGCTTGAGGTTCGACCTCGATAGCGGGTACAGGCTCGGCGGGCGCCTCCTGCACCAGTACCGGAGGCACGAACGCCACCACCGGGGCCGGAGCGGGCACTGCAGCAACCTCCGGCTCGTCGCTGGCAACCGGTTGGGCAACCGGCTCAGGTTCGAGCTGCACTTCGGGCTGTGCCGGGGCGGGCGCGGCAGGCGCCGAAACCGCCTCAGGCAAGGCCTGGGTCGGCGTCTGATAGTGCTCGCGCGCGCCATCCTCCGGTGCCGGGGCTTCCTCGGCTTGCGGATGAGCCTCCGCCGCGGCGGCCGGGAGCGGCGGATTCGTCGCAACGGCTTCCTCCGCCGGGGCCGGCGTCTCGCTCGCCTCGCGGCTGCCGAACAGGCGCTGCAACAGGCTTGGGCGGTCGGGTTCGGCCGGGGTTTCCAGCTGGCTCAGGGCCTTGCCCTGCAGGCTGCTCAGTTCGCCGAGCAGCAAGGGAATTTCCCGCGCCTGGCCAACCCGGCCATCCAGTTGCTTGGCAAAGGCTTTCAGCGGACGGCTGACCTCCCGGGGCAGGGGCAGGGACTGCAACTGGCTGACCAGCGCCGTCAGCGCGCTGCTAATCTGCTCGACCCGGGTTTCCCGCCGCTGCTCGGAGTCCAGCACGGCTTTTTCCAGGCGCGGCAGCAGGGCAGCAAGCCCGGCGTCCATGTCGTCGGTGCGTACCACCTCGCGCATTTCCTTCATGCACTGGTCGACCGCGCGATCGGTGCCCTCCGCCGCCAGGGTGCTGCGTACCAGGCCACGACGCAGCAAGTCGAGACGGGCCGCCCATCGGCGTTCGAGCTTTTCCTGCTGTTCGATACTTTTGAGGTATTTCTCTTTCCAGCGATTGGCGTCGTCGCTCATTCATCGGTTCCGCGAGGGGCAGGACTCAACGCGGGCAATGCATCAGCCGTGAGCGAACCCGGCAGACGAATCTCTACCGCGACCGGCAGGTGATCGGATATGGGTTGGGCCAGGACCTCCACGCGCTCCAGGGTCAGGCTGGGGCTGAGCAGAATATGGTCCAGGCAACGTTGCGGACGCCAGCTGGGGAAGGTCGCCTGCAGTTGCGGCGCCAAGAGGCTGAGGTCCCTTAGAGGGGAATGCTCCAGCAGGTCGCTGGCGTGGGTGTTCATGTCCCCCATCAGCACCTGATGCTTGTAGCCGCCGATCAACTCGCGGATGTACGCCAGTTGCCGGGTTCGGGTGCGGGCACCGAGCGCCAGATGCATCATCACCACCACCAGTGCCTCGGGACCCTCGCCAAAACGCACGAGGATCGCGCCGCGCCCCTTGGGGCCAGGCAGCGGGTGGTCTTCGATGGCCCAGGGGCGCAGCCGGCTGAGCACGCCATTGCTGTGCTGAGCCAGGCGTCCCAGGTTGCGATTGAGCTGTTGGTACCAGTAGGGGAAGGCGCCCAGTTGGGCCAGGTGTTCCACCTGATTGACGTAGCCGGAGCGCAGGCTGCCGCCATCGGCCTCCTGCAGGGCCACCAGGTCGAAATCGCCAAGCAGGTTGCCGATTTTCTGCAGATTGTCGGCACGCCCATGATGGGGCAGCAGGTGCTGCCAACCACGAGTCAGGTAATGGCGATAACGTTCGGTGCTGATACCGACCTGGATATTGAAACTGAGCAAGCGCAGACGACTGTCTGCCGGCAGGCCGGACGACGCCAAATGGTGCTCGTTGACCTGCGGATCATGCAGGCCAACGATGCGTTCCGAGCTCCAGCGCGGCATGGCGGCGGGCGCTTACTTGGCTGCGCGCTCTTTGGCGATCAACTGGTCAGCCACGCTCAGCGCGCCTTCAGGACCACCGGCGGTGCCCAGGTCGAAACGATACTTGCCGTTGACCACCATGGTCGGTACGCCGGTGATCTGGTAGGCCTGGGCCTTTTTCTTGGCGTCTTCGACCTTGCCTTTGACGGCGAAGGAATTGTAGGTGCTCAGGAACTTGTCCTTGTCGACGCCTTCGCCAGCCAGGAACTCGGCCATCTCTTCAGGAGTAGCGAGTTTCTTGCCGCCATGGATGGCCTCGAATACGGCCTTGTGCACCTTGTGCTCGACACCCATGGCTTCAAGGGTGATGAACAGTTGGCCATGGATGTTCCAGATACCGCCGAACATGGCCGGGATACGGACGAAGTTGACGTCGGCCGGGAGTTTTTCAGCCCAGGGATTGATGGTCGGTTCGAAAGCGTAGCAGTGCGGGCAGCCATACCAGAACAGCTCAACCACTTCGATCTTGCCTGGCACGGCAACCGGAACGGCGCTGCTCAACTCGACATATTGTTTACCGGCTTCAAGCGGTTCGGCCGCTTGAGCGGTCACGCCAAACAGGCTGGCGGTGACGAGTGCGGCGCTGAGAATCAGATTACGCATGCTTTACTCCTGGACAATTTTGGCGCCTCGCTCGACCTGAATTCGGCCAGGTCTTGGCGGGCTTGAGTTCGCTAGTGTAGCGGCAGACGCCATAAAAAAGGGCGGCCTGAGCCACCCTTTATGCTTGCACCGTCAGATTAATCGATCATTAACGTTGCCGTGGCTTAGCACCTTGGGCAACGCTGATCGAGCCGGCCTCAGTGCAGGCCCTGAATATAGCTGGACACCGCTTCGATGTCTTTGTTGCTCAGCTTGCCAGCGATGCTGCGCATCACCAGGGTATCGCCGTCGTTGGTACGGTTGCCTTCGCGGAAGTCGGTCAGTTGCTTGGCCACGTACTGTGCGTGCTGGCCGCCCAGATGGGGGAAGCCGGCTGCTGCGTTACCCGCACCGTTTGGCGAGTGGCAACCGGTGCAGGCAGGCATGCCCTGGTCCAGCTTGCCGCCACGGAACAGTTCTTCACCACGGGCCACGACTTTAGGATCTGCTGCGCCGACGCTGCCTTTCTGGCTGGCGAAGTAGGCGGCGATGTCAGCCAGGTCCTGATCGCTCAGGTTGGTCAACAGGCCTGTCATCTCCAGCACCTGGCGCTTGCCGGACTTGATATCGTGCAACTGCTTGTTCAGGTACTTTTCCCCCTGACCCGCCAGCTTGGGAAAGTTTGGCGCCATGCTGTTCCCATCAGGGCCGTGGCAAGCACCACAGACTGCGGCTTTCGCCTGACCGGCAGCAGCGTCGCCTGCGGCATGGGCGACACCTGTGATGCCCAAGGTCAACAGCAGACTCACGAGTAATTTGTTCATCAGCTAATCCAACTACGGCTAAGGGTTAAGAGTTATGGACCGGGATCACTCGCTCATCCAATGGATGATGACTCGGTAATCCTCGGCACTGCAGTCCATGCACAAACCACGCGGCGGCATCGCCTTGAAACCCTGGGTCACGTGTTGCACCAGCGTCTCCATACCTTGCGCCAACCTCGGCGCCCAAGCTTCCTGGTCGCCCTTGCGGGGCGCCGTGGGTAGTTGGCCGGAATGACAAGCCCCACAAACACGGTTGTACACAGCTTCCGGATCCTGTGTAGCCTGAGCGCCGTAAAACGGCATCAAGACACCGGCAGCTAGCAGCCATTTCGTCATAAAACGACCTTTTCAGGGTTGAGAGCGTGCTGCGTTCTAATGCGCATTCAAGGTTTATCGCTCTCGTGAACTTCATCCTACGCTGGGACAAAGCGCACACAAAATCTGCGGCATTATATACTGGCGTTACTGAAACGGAAACGACACCGCTCGCCGCGTCCACTCTCGGCATCGCCCCAATCGGAAATCCCATGCAACTCAAGAACCCCATCCTCGGTCTGTGCCAACAGGCTACGTTCATGCTCAGCGCCGCCAAAGTCGATCAATGCCCTGACGATGAAGGCTTCGAAGTGGCCTTTGCCGGGCGTTCCAACGCCGGCAAATCCAGCGCCCTGAACACCCTGACCCACGCCAGCCTGGCACGCACCTCGAAAACTCCGGGTCGCACGCAGTTGTTGAACTTCTTCAAGCTAGACGACGATCGCCGTCTGGTCGACCTGCCGGGCTACGGTTACGCCAAAGTGCCAATCCCGCTCAAGCAACACTGGCAGCGTCACCTGGAAGCCTACCTGGGCAGCCGCGAAAGCCTTAAGGGCCTGATCCTGATGATGGATATCCGTCATCCCATGACCGACTTCGACCTGCTGATGCTGGACTGGGCGGTCGCCAGCGGCATGCCGATGCACATCCTGCTGACCAAGGCCGACAAACTGACCTACGGCGCGGCCAAGAACACCCTGCTCAAGGTGCAGTCGCAGATCCGCAAGGGCTGGGGCGAAGCCGTCACCATCCAACTGTTCTCGGCCCCCAAGCGCATGGGCCTGGAAGAGGCCTACACCGTGCTGGCGGGCTGGATGGAACTGGCCGACAAAGGCGCCGAAGCCGAGGCCTGAGAGACGTAGGGAAAATTGCCTGGGGGATGATCAGGCAAGGCAAAAGCGCGGTACGAAAGCGGAGTTTACTGGCTGTAAATGAGCATTTCGCGCCGCGCTTTTAACGCAGCATGATCATTTCCCAGGCGGTTTTCAGGCAAAAAAAACCCCGGACTTCGTATGGGGAGGGGGAAGTTCGGGGTTCAAGTTCTAGACCGCTAGGGCGGGGTCCAGATATCTGCCAACACTTAACACAACATAGGAGCATCGAAGGGCTTCACCAGCCATTCAGTAACTCTGAGTGGGCGTTCACCTATTTAGTTCCGGCCGGTTGCAAAAACTATTGGCAATAATCGATGAAATTTTCGGTGCTAATAGCTCTTCGCTAGTTTTTGCCGCGACACTATGCCGCGGCAAAAACACCTGAAAAATGCCCTTAATGGGCCTCATCCCAGTTATTTCCCACCCCCACTTCCACCAATAGCGGCACATCCAGGGTCGCGGCACCGCTCATGTGCCCGCGAATTTCCTCACGAACCTGGTCCACCAGGTCCTCGCGCACTTCCAGCACCAGTTCGTCGTGCACCTGGAGAATCACTCGGGCATCCAGCCCCGAGGACGCCAGCCAGTTGTCCACGGCCACCATGGCTTTCTTGATGATGTCTGCCGCGGTGCCCTGCATCGGCGCATTGATCGCGGTGCGTTCGGCGCCGGCGCGCTCCTGTGGCTTGTTGGAGTTGATCTCCGGCAGGTACAGGCGGCGACCGAAGATGGTCTCGACATAACCCTGGTCCGCGGCCTGAGCGCGGGTGCGGTCCATGTACTCGCGAACCCCCGGGTAACGCGCGAAGTAGGTGTCGATATAGGCCTTGGCCTGCTTGGTATCGACACCGATGTCCTTGCCCAGCTTCTGCGCGCCCATACCGTAGATCAGGCCGAAGTTGATGGCCTTGGCGCTGCGGCGCTGATCGGAAGTGACGTCCTTGAGCTCGACCTTGAACACCTCGGCCGCCGTGGCGGTGTGCACGTCCAGGTTGTTGCGGAAGGCGTTGAGCAAACCTTCATCGCGGGACAGGTGCGCCATGATCCGCAACTCGATCTGCGAATAGTCCGCTGCCAACAGCTTGTAGCCCGGCGGCGCGATGAAGGCCTGGCGAATGCGCCGGCCTTCAGCGGTGCGTACCGGAATGTTCTGCAGGTTCGGATCGCTGGAGGACAGCCGGCCGGTGGACGCTACCGCCTGATGATAGGAGGTATGGATGCGCCCGGTACGCGGGTTGATCTGCTCCGGCAGGCGGTCGGTATAGGTGCTTTTCAGCTTGCTCATGGAACGGTACTGCATCAGCACCCGCGGCAGCGGATAGTCGTCTTCCGCCAGCTTGGCCAGCACCTCTTCAGCCGTGGATGGCTGGCCCTTGGCAGTCTTTTTCAGCACCGGCAGGCCGAGCTTGTCGTAGAGGATGCTGCCCAGCTGCTTGGGCGAGCCCAGGTTGAACTCCTCGCCGGCGATCTCGAAGGCTTCGCGCTCCAGGGCGACCATCTTGTCCCCCAGTTCGATGCTCTGCACTCCCAGGAGCTTGTCGTCCACCAGTGCTCCCTGGCGCTCGATGCGCGCCAGGACCGGCACCAAAGGCATTTCGATATCGGTGAGCACGCTGGCCAGGCTCGGTATCGCGGACAGCTTGTCGAACAGGACCTGGTGCAGGCGCAGGGTCACGTCGGCATCTTCCGCGGCGTAGGGGCCGGCCTGCTCAAGGGGAATCTGGTCGAAGGTCAACTGCTTGGCACCCTTGCCAGCGATGTCCTGGAAACTCACAGTGCTGTGGTCCAGGTACTTCTGCGCCAGGCTGTCCATGTCATGGCGGGTGGCGGTGGAGTTGAGCACGTAGGATTCGAGCATGGTATCGAAGGCCACGCCGCGCACAGTGATGCCATTGGCCTGGTCGCCGCCGATGGCGCAGTTGGCCAGGATGTTCATGTCGAACTTGGCGTGCTGGCCGACCTTGAGCAGCTTGGGATCTTCCAACAAGGGCTTGAGGGCCAGCAGTACGCTGTCGCGATCCAGCTGTGCCGGCGCGCCCATGTAGGAGTGGGTCAGGGGAACATAGGCCGCTTCGCCGGCCTTGACCGAGAAGGAAAGGCCCACCAGTTGCGCCTGCTGCGCATCGATCCCGGTGGTTTCGGTATCGAAGGCAATCAGCTTGGCGCCCTTGAGCTTCTCCAGCCAGGCATCGAAACGCTCCTGGTCGAGGATGGTTTCGTACTGCAGCTCCAGCGGAGCTTGCTCCACAGCCTGCGGCGGCGGCACGGCGGCGGGTGTCGCCTCAGCGCCGCTGAGCTCGACACGCTTGGCATCGCGCTGCAACTCGTCGAGCCAGCTCTTGAACTCCAGCAGGCTGTAGAGCTCCACCAGCTTCTCGCGGTCCGGCTCGCCCAGGTGCAGGTCGTCGAGCCCGACATCCAGCGGCACGTCGACCTTGATGGTCGCCAACTGATAGGAGAGGAAGGCCATTTCCTTGTGTTCTTCGAGCTTGGCCGGCAAGGTCTTGGCCCCGCGGATCGGCAGGGTCGGTACGATATCGAGCTGTTCGTACAGCTCCTTCAACCCGCCATTGACCCCGACCAGCAGGCCGGAAGCGGTCTTCGGACCAATGCCCGGCACCCCGGGAATGTTGTCGGAAGAGTCGCCCATCAGCGCCAGGTAATCGATGATCTGCTCGGGAGCGACGCCGAATTTCTCCTTCACGCCTTCCACGTCCATGCTGCTACCGGACATGGTGTTGACCAGGGTAATGTGCCCGTCCACCAGCTGTGCCATGTCCTTGTCGCCAGTGGAAATCACCACCGGGCGGTCCGCTGCCGCGCTGCTGCGGGCCAGGGTGCCGATCACGTCATCGGCCTCGACCCCTTCCACGCACAACAGGGGGAAACCCAGGGCGATCACGCTGGCGTGCAACGGCTCGATCTGCACCCGCATGTCGTCGGGCATGCTCGGACGGTTGGCCTTGTATTCGGCATACATGTCATCGCGGAAGGTCCCGCCCTTGGCATCGAAGACCACGGCGAACGGGCTGTCCGGGTACTGTTTGCGCAGGCTCTTGAGCATGTTCAACACGCCCTTGACCGCGCCGGTAGGCAGGCCTTTGGAGGTGGTCAGCGGTGGCAGCGCGTGGAACGCGCGGTACAGATATGAAGAACCGTCCACCAGGACGAGGGGGGCTTGGCTCATGAGCGGGATCAACCTTTTCGGCGGGTCCGGCGCTAGAATAGCGGGACCGTTGACGACAAAGGGACAAGGTTATCATGCGCACACTAAATCGCTTGCTGCTGACCGGCTTGATTGCAATCGCTCCATTGGCCGCGATCGCCGCAGAAGATGCGCCATCAGCGGACCCGGAAGTAACCATTCGCACGGAAGGCGACAAGACCATTCAGGAATACCGGCAAAATGGCTTCCTGTATGCCATCAAGATCACGCCAAAGGGCGGCAAACCCTACTTCCTGGTGCGTGCCGATGGCTCGGACGGCAACTTCATCCGTTCGGATCAGCCGGATATGCTGATCCCTTCGTGGAAAATCTTTGAGTGGTAAACCACTCCGACTTCAACTCAATGGCGCTGGCTGGATAGCAGCGCCCGTACTGGCAGTTTTTAACCATGTCTGTGTTCACCCCCCTGGCTCGGCCCGAGCTGGAAACCTTTCTCGCCCCGTATGGGCTCGGCCGCCTGCTTGATTTCCAGGGGATCGCCGCTGGTAGCGAAAACACCAACTTCTTCATCAGCCTGGAACGGGGCGAGTTCGTCCTGACCCTGGTGGAACGTGGCCCGGTCCAGGAAATGCCGTTCTTCATTGAACTGCTGGACGTGCTGCACCAGGCCAACCTGCCAGTGCCCTATGCCCTGCGCACCACCGACGGCGTCGCCCTGCGCGAACTGGCGGGCAAGCCGGCGCTGCTGCAACCGCGGCTGGCGGGCAAGCACATCAAGCAGGCCAACGCCCAGCACTGTGCCCAGGTCGGTGAGCTGCTCGGCCACCTGCACGTGGCCACCAAGGACCACATGATCAAGCGCAAGACCGATCGCGGCCTGGACTGGATGCAGGAAGAGGGCAGGCAACTGCTGTCGCACCTGGCTCCCACGGCCCAGGACCTGCTGCAGCGGGCCCTGGATGAAATCGCCGCTCAGAAGGTGAAGATCCTCGCCCTGCCCCGGGCCAACATCCACGCCGATCTGTTTCGCGACAACGCCATGTTCGAAGGCACCCACCTGACCGGCCTGATCGACTTCTACAACGCCTGTTCGGGACCGATGCTCTACGACGTGGCGATCGCCCTGAATGACTGGTGCTCCGACGATGAAGGCGTACTCGACGGCCAACGGGCCCGAGCCCTGCTGGGCGCCTACGCGGCGCTGCGCCCGTTCACTGCGGCAGAGGCCGAACTCTGGCCGACCCTGCTGCGGGTAGCCTGCGTGCGCTTCTGGCTATCGCGGCTGATCGCCGCCGAGAGCTTCGCCGGGCAGGACGTGCTGATTCACGATCCGCTGGAGTTCCAGCAGCGCCTGGCGCAGCGGCAACAGGTCAGCATCGCGCTGCCGTTCGCCCTGTAAACGCTTCGCGGGCAAGCCCGCTCCTACAGAGATGCGCCCAACCTGTAGGAGCGGGCTTGCCCGCGAAAGCCCTCGCGCAACAATCCCCGCTTTAAAGCTGCTCCAGGCAGCCCGCCAGATCATTCCCCAACTTCTCCAGCACCTGCTCATAGCCTTGAGCGGTTGCCGGCGTGTAACCGCCCAACGCATCCAGCTCCGCCAGTTTCACCGGCAGGCCGGCCACCAGGGTTTCCGCCAGGCGCGGGCGCAGGGGCGGCTCGCTGAATACACAGGTCTTGCCCACCTGCTGCAAGCGCGCGCGCATGGCGGCGACGTGCTGGGCCCCCGGCTGGACTTCCGCTGCCACGCTGAACACCCCGGCGTGCTTGAGGCCGTAGGCGTCCTCGAAGTAGTCGAAAGCTTCGTGGAACACGAAGTAAGGCTTGCCGGAGATCCCCGCCAGGCGGGCTTTCAAGCGGGCATCCAGGGCATCCAGACGCTCGCTGAACGCCTTCAGGTTGTTCTGGTAGCGGGCGGCATTGGCCGGGTCGGCGGCGCTCAGGTCCGCGGCCATGCGGGTGGCGATCACCCGGGCATTGACCGGCGACAGCCAGAGGTGCGCGTCCAGGGTGCCGGGGCGATGATCATGGTCATGTTCGTCGGCATCTTCAGCGTGGGAGTGGCTATCTTCGGCAAAGTGCCGGAGTTTCATGCCCGGCAGGTCCTGTACCGCCACCGAGGGCAGGCTACGGCCCTTCAGCACCCGCGGCAGGAAGCCTTCCATGTCCGGGCCGATCCAGTACAGCAGGTCCACACTCTGCACCTTGCGCACGTCCGAAGGGCGCAGCGCGTAGTTGTGCGGGGAAGCTCCGGGCGGCAGCAGCACCTCGGGAACCGCCACGCCATCCTGCACGGCGGCGGCAATCAGTTGCAGCGGCTTGATGCTGGTCAGCACCCGCACTTCGGCCTGGGCCGAGCCGATCGCGAACAGGCTGAAGGTAAAAGCGACAAAAAGGCGAAAAAGTCTGGGCACGATGGACACTCGAGGAGGCGAGAACGGGTAACATAATAACGTCTCTCACAAACCTCGTCGCCGCTCATGCCTAAAACACCCCTTGCCAGCCGTCCACACGACCACTCTCACTGCGTAAACAGCGCACTGTCTGAGGCCGACGCCCTGTGCGCACGGCAAGGCCTGCGCCTGACCGCCCTGCGCCGGCGGGTGCTGGAGCTGGTGTGGCAAAGCCACAAGCCCCTGGGGGCCTACGACATCCTGGCCGTGCTCAGCGAGCAGGACGGCCGTCGCGCCGCCCCGCCAACGGTTTACCGGGCGCTGGATTTCCTCCTGGAAAACGGCCTGGTGCACCGCATCGCATCGCTCAATGCCTTTGTCGGCTGCAACCACCCCGAGCACGCGCACCAGGGCCAGTTCCTGATCTGCCGCGAATGCCACGCCGCCATCGAGCTGGAACAGAAATCCATCAGCGACGCCATCATCAGCAGCGCCCGCGACGTCGGCTTCGTGGTCGAGGGCCAGACCGTCGAAGTGGTCGGGCTCTGCTCGGGCTGCCAGGGGGCTTGATGAGCAATGCGTTGATCCGCCTCGAGCAGGTCGGGGTGACCTTTGCCGGGCAGAACGTGCTGGAGAACATCCAGCTCAGCGTCGAACCCGGCCAGATCGTCACCCTGATCGGCCCCAATGGCGCCGGCAAGACCACGCTGGTGCGCGCCGTGCTCGGCCTGCTCAAGCCCGACACCGGCAGTGTCTGGCGCAAGCCCAAACTGCGGGTGGGCTATATGCCGCAGAAGCTTCATGTCGACCCGACCTTGCCGCTGTCGGTGCTGCGTTTTCTGCGCCTGGTGCCGGGAGTGGACCGTACCCGGGCGCTGGCAGCGCTCAAGGAAGTAGGTGCCGAGCAGGTGATCGACAGCCCGGTGCAGAGCATCTCCGGTGGCGAGATGCAGCGCGTGCTGCTGGCCCGGGCGCTGCTGCGCGAGCCGGAGCTGCTGGTGCTCGATGAACCGGTGCAAGGCGTCGACGTGGCCGGCCAGGCCGAGCTCTACAGCCTGATTACCCGCCTGCGCGACCGTCACGGCTGCGGCGTGCTGATGGTCTCCCACGACCTGCACCTGGTGATGAGCACCACCGATCAGGTGGTCTGCCTCAATCGCCACGTCTGCTGCTCTGGCCACCCCGAGCAGGTCAGCGGCGACCCGGCCTTCGTCGAGCTGTTCGGCAAGAACGCACCGAGCCTGGCGATCTACCACCACCATCACGACCATGCCCACGACCTGCATGGTTCGGTCGTCACCCAGCCCGCTTCGGGCCACGCCCATGTCCATGGAGAAAACTGCAAGCATGGCTGATTTTCTGCTCTACGCCCTGCTCGCAGGCCTGGCCCTGGCGGTGGTTGCCGGCCCCTTGGGGTCCTTTGTGGTCTGGCGGCGCATGGCCTATTTCGGCGACACCCTGTCCCACGCCGCGCTGCTCGGCGTGGCCCTGGGCTTTCTGCTGGATGTCAGCCCGGCGGTAGCGGTCACGGTCGGCTGCCTGCTGCTGGCGGTGCTGCTGGTGACCCTGCAACAGCGCCAACCCCTGGCTTCCGACACGCTGCTGGGGATTCTTGCACCCAGCACCCTGTCTCTGGGCCTGGTGGTACTAAGCTTCATGCATGAAGTGCGAATCGACCTGATGGCCTACCTGTTCGGTGACCTGCTGGCGATCAGCCCGGGCGACCTGGCGTGGATTCTCGGCGGTAGCGCGGCGGTGCTGTTGCTGCTGGTGGCGCTGTGGCGCCCCTTGCTGGCGATCACCGTGCACGAGGAACTGGCCAGGGTCGAAGGCCTGCCTGTGGCCTCGCTGCGCCTGGCGCTGATGCTGCTGATCGCCGTGGTGATTGCCGTGGCCATGAAGATTGTCGGGGTGTTGCTGATCACCTCGCTGCTGATCATCCCGGCCGCTGCGGCACAGCGTCACGCCCGCTCGCCGGAGCAGATGGCCCTGGGCGCCAGCCTGCTGGGCATGCTCGCGGTGTGCGGCGGGCTGGCGCTGTCCTGGTTCAAGGATACACCGGCCGGGCCGTCGATCGTGGTCACCGCCGCCACACTGTTTCTGCTGAGTTTTGTTCTGCCCCGTCGAGGGGTGTAGACTTGCTCGCTTTTTGCGCAATTAGAGAGTCGCAGGAATGAAGCCGTTCGCCTCCCGTTATCTGCTCCTTGTCGCATTTTCCCTGCTACTGGGAGCCTGCCAAAGCACGCCACCAGCGGCCACCGAGGTCCCTGATGCACGGGCCACGGCCATCGCGCAGCTGGAACAAAACATCGCCAGCAGCGAACTGGCCACCGCGGAAGATCAACTCAGCGCCTTGCAGGCGCAGACGCCCGACGACCCGCAACTGGTGCAGTACCAGCGGCAGTTGGCCGAAGCCTATCTGCAGCGCAGCCAGATCGTCCTGCAGAAGGGCGATGTGAACGCCGCAGCCACGGCCCTGAGCCGTGCCCGGGCACTGATGCCCAAGGCTCCGGCGCTGACCGGTGGGGTCAACAATGCCATTGCCCACGCCCGCAAGGCGGAGCTGGACAAGGCCGAAGCCGCCCTGAAGGCCGCCGAAGCGCGCCCTGCGGCCAAGCTGATCGATCCGACCGCCGAGAGCACCACCGTCGCCTTGAACGTCACTGATATCCGCAAGCTGCGGCATCAACTCGATGCCCTGGCCGCCGATGTGGTGAATTACCAGTGCGACGTGAGCATCCAGGTACCACGCACCGAGGATTACCCCTGGCTGTCGACCCTGCTCGGCAAGCGGGTGAAGAAGCTCGACCCGGACTTTGAACAGAAGATCAATCGGCAAATCGTGCGCCATGTACCGGCGCAGATGGTGCTGACTCCGCGCAAGGCGCAGTAAAGCCTTCGCCGGCAAGCCGGCTCCTAGACGGAGCAGGCTTGTCGGGGAAAGTGTGTTCAGGCCGGGATTGCCTTGGCCTTTTCCTCTCGGCTCCAGACCCGATGTTGTGCGATGGCGGCAATGAATGCCTTCAGCGCCTTGGCATCGGCCCCCACGATCAAGCCTTCATCCGCCTCCAGCCGCAGGCTGTGCAACAGCTCCCGGGCATCGCCGTGCAGGGCAATCGCCTTGAGGTGCTTGTACGCCTCCAGCAAGTAATGCAGAGCCACGCCATTGCCGCTCAAGGCCTTGATCGACTGCGCACCTCCGGGCACGAACACCGCATCGAAGGCCACCGATGGCAAGCCCTCCATGGACGCATCCACCGGCAGGCTCTTGCCGTCCGCCGTGGTGACCGGCGCCGAGGTCGGCCCCAGTAGCTTGGCGTGCGCCCCTTCGGCCTTGAGAGCCTTCTTCAGCGCATCGATCGCCGCACCATCGACGCCATTGGCCGCCAGAATCGCCACCTTCCGGGTTTTGATATTGCCCGGCAACAGGTTCGCCTGGCTCAGGGCCGGCGAGCGCGAGAGCGAAGTCTTGCGCTCCGCCACCGTGGCTTTCTTCGGCGCCGCCAGCCCGAGGTTCTCGGCCACTCGCGCGGCCAGTTGCAGGTCGATGTTGGCCAGAATCTCGTTGACCTGGCGTTCGCGGATCCATTCACGTTCCACCTTGCCCAGCTCAAAGCTGTAGGCGGCGATGATGTGCTCCTGCTCGTGCTTGCTCATGCTCTTGTAGAACAGCCGCGCCTGGGAGAAATGGTCGCTGAACGATTCGCTGCGCTGGCGGATCTTGTGCGCATCGATACGCTCGTTGTAACTCTCGAAGCCGCCATCCTCGGCCGCCGGTGGGGTTTCCCTGGGCCAGCCGCCGTCGATGGAATTGGGCTCATAGGAGGCCCGGCCCTTGTCCAGGGTGATGCGGTGCATGGCGTCGCGCTGGCTGTTGTGGAAGGGCGCCAGCGGCCGATTGATCGGCAATTCGTGGAAGTTCGGCCCACCCAGGCGGCTGATCTGGGTATCGGTGTAGGAAAACAGCCGTCCTTGCAACAGCGGGTCGTTGGAGAAGTCGATCCCGGGCACTATGTGCCCCGGGCAGAAGGCGACCTGCTCGGTCTCGGCAAAATAGTTGTCCGGGTTGCGGTTCAGCACCATCTTGCCCAGGGGCGTGATCGGCACCAGTTCCTCGGGGATCAGCTTGGTCGGGTCGAGGATGTCGAAATCAAAGTTGTGCTCGTCTTCCTCGGCGATGATCTGTACGCCGAACTCCCACTCCGGGTAATCCCCGGCTTCGATCGATTCCCACAGGTCGCGGCGATGGAAGTCGGTGTCCTTGCCCGCCAGCTTCTGCGCCTCATCCCAGACCAGCGAACAGGTACCCACCGTCGGCCGCCAGTGGAACTTGACGAAGCTCGACCGGCCCTGGGCGTTGATCAGGCGAAAGGTATGCACGCCAAAGCCCTGCATGGCCCGCAGGCTTTTCGGAATGGCCCGGTCGGACATGGCCCAGATCACCATGTGCGCCGATTCCGGCTGCAGCGAGACAAAGTCCCAGAAGGTGTCATGGGCCGAGCCGCCGGTGGGTATTTCGTTATGGGGTTCGGGTTTCACGGCGTGTACGAAATCGGGGAACTTGATCGCGTCCTGAATGAAGAACACCGGCATGTTGTTGCCCACCAGGTCGAAGTTGCCTTCGTCAGTGAAGAACTTCACCGCAAAGCCGCGCACGTCACGCACGGTGTCGCCAGAGCCTCTTGGCCCCTGGACCGTGGAAAAGCGTACGAACACTGGTGTTTTCTTCCCCGGATCACGCAGGAAACCGGCCTTGGTCAATGCGGAATGGTTGTCATAGCTCTGGAAGTAACCATGGGCTCCCACCCCTCGGGCATGCACGATGCGCTCGGGAATCCGCTCATGGTCGAAGTGGGTGATCTTCTCCCGCATGATGAAGTCTTCCAGCAGCGAAGGCCCACGAGCACCGGCTTTGAGGGTGTTCTGGTTGTCGGCGATCTTCACCCCCTGGTTGGTCCGCAGGGCCTGCCCGGTGGCGTCGGAGCGGAACGTCTCCAGGCTCTTGAGCTTGCTGTTGCTGTTGCCGCGGTCCAGGGTGTCGGTCCCGGCCATCTGGCTTTTTGGGGTATCGGGCTTCTTCGTGCTCATCAGGCAAAACTCCTCGTTGGCGAAATCCCTGGCGTGCCGGGGCTTCGTGGGCAAAGGCCTCCAGGCACGGCACCTGGCGGCTTTCGAGTGACTTAACTAATGACTGACGAGAAGGTGCGAGCGTTCCTTTTTTATGACCTTTGATCGCGTTATTGCCAAATGGCAGGATGATTGCGAAATAAATGCTAAGAACCTCTATACGGACAGGCTAAAATGCGCGCCCGGCTAACCGCTGATCCTTTTCTAACGCGCCCCACAAGGTTCGCTACGTGATCGAGTTTCAAAACGTCCATAAAACCTACCGGGTCGCCGGTAAGGATATTCCCGCCCTGCACCCGACCAGCCTTCGGGTCGAGAATGGCCAGGTGTTCGGCCTGATCGGCCACTCCGGTGCGGGTAAAAGTACTCTGCTGCGCCTGATCAACCGCCTGGAAAACCCCAGTGGCGGCACCATCGTCGTCGACGACGAAGACGTCACCGCCCTGGACGCCAGTGGCCTGCGCCGCTTCCGCCAGCAGGTCGGCATGATCTTCCAGCACTTCAACCTGCTGTCGTCCAAGACCGTGGCCGACAACGTCGCCCTGCCCCTGACCCTGGCCGGCGAGCTGTCGCGCAGCGACATCGACCGCCGGGTGGCCGAGCTGCTGGACCGGGTCGGCCTGGCCGACCACGCGAAGAAATACCCGGCGCAGCTGTCCGGCGGCCAGAAGCAGCGCGTCGGCATCGCCCGCGCCCTGGCCACCAAGCCGAAGATCCTGCTGTGCGACGAGGCCACCAGCGCCCTGGACCCGCAGACCACCGCCTCGGTCCTGCAACTGCTGGCCGAGATCAACCGCGAGCTGAACCTGACCATCGTCCTGATCACCCACGAGATGGACGTGATCCGTCGCGTCTGTGACCAGGTGGCGGTGATGGACGCCGGCGTGATCGTCGAACAGGGCCCGGTGGCCGACGTGTTCCTGCACCCCAAGCACCCGACCACCCGGCGCTTTGTCCAGGAAGACGAGCAGATCGACGAGAACGAGCAGCGCGACGACTTCGCCCACGTACCGGGGCGCATCGTGCGCCTGACCTTCCAGGGCGATTCCACCTACGCGCCGCTGCTGGGCACCGTGGCCCGGGAGACCGGGGTCGACTACAGCATCCTCGCCGGACGCATCGACCGCATCAAGGACACCCCTTACGGGCAATTGACCCTGGCCATCACCGGCGGTGACATGGAAGCGGCCTTCGCCCGCTTCACCGCGGCCGATGTCCACATGGAGGTGCTGCGCTGATGGATACCTTCTTCGCCAACATCGACTGGCTGGAAATCTGGCTGGCCACCGGCGACACCCTGATGATGCTCGGCGGCTCGCTGCTGTTCACCGTACTGCTGGGCCTGCCACTGGGCGTGCTGCTGTTCCTCTGCAGCCCGCGCCAACTGCTGGAGCAGAAGTCGCTGTATGCGCTGCTGTCGCTGGTGGTCAACATCCTGCGTTCGCTGCCGTTCATCATTCTGCTGATCGTGATGATTCCCTTCACCGTACTGATCACCGGCACATCGCTGGGGGTTGCCGGGGCCATTCCACCGCTGGTGGTCGGCGCCACGCCGTTCTTTGCCCGGCTGGTGGAAACCGCCCTGCGCGAAGTGGATCGCGGCATCATCGAGGCCACCCAGTCCATGGGTGCCAGCACCCGGCAGATCATTACCAATGCCTTGCTCCCGGAAGCCCGCCCGGGCATCTTTGCCGCTATCACCGTGACTGCCATTACCCTGGTGTCCTACACCGCCATGGCCGGCGTGGTGGGGGCCGGTGGCCTGGGCGACCTGGCGATCCGCTTCGGCTACCAGCGCTTCCAGACCGATGTGATGGTGGTGACCGTGGTGTTGCTGCTGGTGCTGGTCCAGGTTCTGCAAACCGTCGGCGACAAGCTGGTGGTGCACTTTTCCCGCAAATAAAATTGCCGGCCCAGGCCGGCAGGCGCCCGGGGTCGGGCGACTTACAAGGAGCTTGTTGGATGAAAAAACTACTCGTCGCTTTCGCAGCCGTTGCCGCGTTCTCCGCGCACGCCGCCGAAACCCTGACCGTGGCCGCCACACCAGTGCCCCACGCCGAGATCCTGGAGTTCGTCAAACCGGCCCTGGCCAAGGAAGGCGTGGACCTGAAGGTCAAGGTCTTCACCGACTACGTGCAGCCCAACGTGCAAGTCGCCGAAAAGCGCCTGGACGCCAACTTCTTCCAGCACCAGCCCTACCTGGATGAGTTCAACAAGGCCAAGGGCACCAAGCTGGTGAACGTTGCCGGTGTTCACGTCGAGCCCCTGGGTGCCTATTCCAGCAAGTACAAGCAGCTCTCCGAACTGCCGGGCGGCGCCACCGTGGTGATCCCCAACGACGCCACCAACGGCGGCCGCGCGCTGTTGCTGCTGGACAAGGCCGGCCTGATCAAGCTCAAGGATTCCAACAACATCCTGGCCACCATCAAGGACATCACCGAGAACCCCAAGGACCTGAAGTTCCGTGAACTGGAAGCCGCCACCATCCCGCGCGTGCTGACCCAGGTCGACCTGGCGCTGATCAACACCAACTATGCCCTGGAAGCCAAGCTGGATCCTTCCAAGGACGCCCTGGTGATCGAAGGCAAGGATTCGCCTTACGTGAACATCCTGGTGGCCCGTCCTGACGACAAGGATTCGGACGCCATGAAGAAGCTGGTCGCGGCCCTGCACAGCCCTGAAGTGAAGCAGTTCATTCTCGAGAAGTACAAAGGCGCCATCGTGCCGGCGTTCTGATCGGTTGCAGAAACACAAACGGGGCGCCTTGGGGCGCCCCGTTTCGTTGTAGCCGCTGCCGAAGGCCGGGATAAGGCGCCCAGCGTCTTCCAAGGGCATCAGGAGCACGTCCTCTTCGAGGCCGATCGCAGCCTGCGGCAGCGGCTACAGGGTTCGGCGGTTCGGCGGTTCGGCGGTTCGGCGGTTCGAGCATGTAGCGTTATTTGCGCTGCAGCATCACAGGCAGTTGGGCCACCAGCTTCTGGTTGTTCAGCGGAGCACGGATGAAACCGCGCTGGGTACCGTCCGGGCCGATCACCGCCAGGTTGCCGCTGTGGTCCACGGTGTAGTTGGGCTTGCTGGTATCGGCCGGGATGAAGGGAATGCTCACGGCGTTGGCAAGCTTCTGCAGGTCTTCCACCGAGGAGGCGGTCAGGCCCTTGAAGTCCTTGTCGAAGTAGCCCAGGTACTGCTTGAGCTGCTGCGGGGTATCACGGTTGGGGTCGACGCTGACCAGGACCACCTGCAGCTTGTCCACCGCTTCCTTGGGCAGCTCGCTCTTGATCTGCCGCAACTGCGCCAGGGTGGTGGGGCAGATGTCCGGGCAGAAGGTGTAGCCGAAGAACAGCAGCGACCATTTGCCCTTCAGCTCGTCGATCACCACTGGCTGGCCGTCCTGGTCGACCATCTTCACCGCAGGCAGGGTACGGCTTTGCGGCAGCAGGATGATGCCCGCATCGATCAGTGCAGTGGGGTCGCCCTGACCCTTGCCGGACAGTACTTTGTTGACGGTAAGCCCCAGCACCAGGGCCACCAGGGCAACGAGAATAAAGACGGTTTTCTGAGTTCGAGTCATAGGTTCAACAATAGGTAGTGGTCTACGAGCAGGGCGATGAACAGCAGGAACAAGTAATAAATAGAGTACTTGAAGGTGTTGATCGCCGCGTGCGGCCGAGTGCCACGGTACAGCACCCAGGCCCATTGCAGGAAGCGCCCGCCCAGGGCCAGGGCGCACACCAGGTACAGCACGCCACTCATGTGGATGACATAGGGCAGCAAGCTCACCGCCAGCAGGGCAAAGGTGTAGAGCAGGATGTGCACCTTGGTGTAGTGCTCGCCATGGGTGACCGGCAGCATCGGGATATCGGCCTTGGCGTATTCCTCTTTGCGGTGGATGGCCAGGGCCCAGAAGTGCGGCGGGGTCCAGGCGAAGATGATCAGCACCAGCAGCAGCGGTTCGGCGCTCATGTGCCCGGTGGCGGCGACCCAGCCCAGCAACGGTGGAGCCGCGCCGGCCAGCCCGCCGATCACGATGTTCTGCGGCGTCGCGCGCTTCAGAAACCCGGTGTAGACCACCGCATAGCCCAGCAGCGAGGCCAGGGTCAGCCAGGCCGTGAGTGGATTGGTGAAGGTCAGCAGCAGCGCCTGCCCGGCTAGCGCCAGGAGCAGGGCAAAGGCCAGCGCCGCTCGTGGCGATACCCGGCCTTCGGCCAGGGGCCGCTTGTGGGTCCGGGCCATTACCGCATCGATGCGCCGGTCCACCACATGGTTGACCGCCGCCGCCCCGCCCGCGCACAGGGCAATGCCCAGGTTGCCGAACACCAGCACCGTCCACGGAACTCCGGCGCGGGTGGCGAGGAACATGCCCACCAGGGAGGTGATCAGCATCAGCACCACCACCTTGGGTTTGGTCAGTTCCAGGTAATCGCGCCAGATCGCCTGGGGGTGCTGACGTTCGCCGATCAGAGTCGCCATGGCATCTCTCCTTTGATGGTGATGGGACCCGCCATCTGTTTACGCGGGCTGAGCCGCCAGCCCAGGGGCAGGCGATCCCGGGCCCGTACCAGGCTGGTACGGGCGTGGTAGTTGACCAGCACCAGGGTCAGCAGCAGCGCCGCCCCCCCGGCGTTGTGGGCCACGGCCACCGGCAGTGGCAAATGAAAGAACACGTTGCTCAGGCCCAGGCTGACCTGCGCCCCCAGCGCCACCAGCACCAGCCCGGCCAGGCGGGTCATGCCGGTCTGCCGCAGCTGCCAGGCCAGGCCCAGCAACACCAGGGTCACCAGCACCGCGCCAACCCGGTGGGTCATGTGGATGGCGGTGCGGGCATCGCTGTCCAGTTGCCCGCCCAGGTAGTTGGGGCCGATGTGCTGGGTCAGGTGGAAGCCGTTGGCGAAGTCCATGTTCGGCCACCACTGGCCATGGCAGGTGGGCAGGTCGATACAGGCCACCGCCGCGTAGTTGGAACTGACCCAGCCACCCAGGGCGATCTGCCCGATCACCAGCACCAGCCCGGCGGTGGCCCAGTACTGCAAGCGCCGCGGCACGATCAGCGCCGGCAATACCCCGGACAGGCGCAAGGTCAGCAGGAACAACAGGCTCAGGGTGGCGAAACCGCCCAGCAGGTGCGCGGTGACCACTTGCGGCCAGAGCTTGAGGGTCACTGTCCACATGCCGAAGGCCGCCTGGGCGAACACCACTGCCAGGAGGAACAGCGGTAGCTTCAGGGGCTGCCCCGGATGCCGGCGATGGGTCCAGGCCCGGGCCGCCAGGAGCACGATCAGCAGCCCCAGGGTGCCGGCGAAGTATCGGTGGATCATCTCGTTCCAGCCCTTGTGGGCCTCCACCGGGGTATCGGGAAAATGCAGCTCGGCATGGGCCAACTGGGCTTCGCCTTTCGGCACGCTGATAAAGCCGTAGCAGCCGGGCCAGTCCGGGCAGCCGAGGCCGGCATGGGTCAGCCGGGTGTAGGCGCCGAGCAGCACCACGATCAGGGCCAGCAAGGTGGCAAACAACGCGAGGCGAAATCCAGGTTTGGCCATGACGATGCCCTTATCCGATGTTCGACAGTTTCAGCAGGTGGCGCAGGTCGTTGAGCAGGTCCTTGCCCTTGACCCGGGCGTCGTAGCGCAGCACCAGGTTGCTGTGGGGGTCGACGATCCACAGCTGCGGCGCCTCCTTGTCGTTGGCGCCCTTGGTGAAGGTCGCCAGGTCCAGGGGGTAGCGTTGCAGTTGCGGGTATTCACGCTGCAGCTTGGCTTCGTATTCGGCGCTCAGGGGCCGGGCGCTGGCCAGGGCATGGCTGGCCCGCGAGGCATCACGGCCCAGGGCGATCTGGATCTGCCGCGCCAGGTACACCAGTTGCTGGCAATCCACTGCGCACTCCCCGGGCGCGGTGACCAGAACCTGCCAGCGATCCTCCTCGGCCTGCACGCCGATCTGGGCGCGGGTCTGGCCATTGCCGATCAGCTCGCCGTGATAGCTGCGGCTTTCCGGTACCCAGAACTGCAGCTTGTACATGCCGGTGGCAAGGATCATCGGGCCGATCACCATCAGCAGGATCAGCACCAGTTGCCAGCGGCCGCGCCGCCGGTTGGGCGCCTGGGCGTCAGAGATGTTGGGTGGATTCATGGCCGTTCCCATGGCGTTTCTCCCGAGTGTTGTGCCAGCCGAAATAGAGATAGAGAGCGAACAGCGCCAGGGCCATGGCGAACCACTGCACCGCATAGGCCTGGTGTTTTTCCGGGCCCATGGCGACCACCGGCCATTCGGTCAGGTAGGCACCCGGGCCTGACTCCAGGCGCACTTCATGGTCGAAACCGCTGCGGCCCAGCTCGGCCCAGAGCGCCTGCGGAGCCACGGCGGTAATCAGCCGCGGCCAGCTTGCGCCGCTGGGGTCGGCGTGCAGCTGGAATGCCGCGCCCGGCGAAACGTAGACCCAGGCATCCAGGCTCAGGCTCTGCTGCGGGGTGCTGAATACGGGAGGCGTGCGCCGGTCGGGCCAGGGCAGCCAGCCGCGGTTGACCAGCAGCCAGCGACCGCTGGCCTGGTCGAGGAAGGGTTGCAGCAGCTCGACCCCGACCTTGCCGTCATGCAGGCGGTTATCCAGCAACAGGCTGTGGTCGGCATCGAAATGACCGTGCAGGCGTACCCGGCGAAAAGCCGGATCCTCGCTGGCCAACAGCTCGAACACAGCCACCGGCTCCGCCGCACGGCGCTCGGCGTAGCTGGCCAGCAACTGGCGCTTCTGCTCGCCCCGGCCCAGTTGCCAGAAGCCCAGGGCAACCAGCACCGGCAGCAGCAAAAGCACCACCAGGGTCGGCCCGATGCCCGGCCGGAAGCCCTTCATGGCTGGCCTGCAAGGCTGAGAAATCCACTCGCTATACTGCTGTACATCGCGTTTCCCCCGGAGTCCCACCATGCTCAAAGCAGCCATCGTCCTGA
The DNA here is from genome assembly GCF_900116505.1 of Pseudomonas sp. NFPP25. Taxonomy (NCBI): domain Bacteria; kingdom Pseudomonadati; phylum Pseudomonadota; class Gammaproteobacteria; order Pseudomonadales; family Pseudomonadaceae; genus Pseudomonas; species Pseudomonas sp. NFPP25. Next base: position 58,252 of record NZ_FPBG01000004.1, read on the forward strand.
TGCTGATTGCCACGGTTGTCAGCCTGTTCAGCGGCCTGTTCTTTCTGGTCAAGGACGACAGTTCATCCAAGCGCCTGGTGACCTCACTGAGCATTCGGGTCGCGCTGGCCGTGGTCACCGTCGGCTTGATCGCCTGGGGTTTCTTCAGCGGCCAGCTGGTCTCCCACGCGCCCTGGTAGGGCGCCTCAGAGCACGTAGACGAAAACGAACAGGCCGATCCAGACCACATCGACGAAGTGCCAGTACCAGCTGGCGGCCTCGAAGCCGAACTGGTGCTCGGCGTCGAAATGCCCGCGCATGATGCGCATCAGCATCACGAACAGGATCAGGGTGCCAATGGTCACGTGGGCACCGTGGAAACCGGTGAGCATGAAGAAGGTGGCGCCGTAGATCCCCGAACCCAGGGTCAGCCCCAGCTCGTGGTAGGCATGGATGTATTCCTCGGCCTGAAAGCCCAGGAAGGCGCAACCCAGCAGCACCGTCAGCGCCAGCCAGATCTTCAGCGCGCCCCGATGGCCTTTCTTCAAGGCGTGGTGGGCGATGGTCACGGTGACGCTGGAACTCACCAGCAGGATGGTGTTGAGCAGCGGCAGGCCCCAGGGGCTGATGGTGCCCTTGGGCGGCGGAAAGAGTTTCGGGTCGGGGTTGTTGAGCAGCGGCCAGACGAACTCGAAGTTCGGCCACAGCATGTGGGCGATGCCCTTGTGCCCCTCACCGCCGAGCCAGGGCCCGGACATGTGCCGCACATAGAACAGCGCGCCGAAGAAGGCCATGAAGAACATCACTTCGGAAAAGATGAACCAGCTCATGCCCCAGCGGAACGAGCGATCGAGCTGGGCGCTGTAGAGCCCGGCGCGGCTTTCCTTGACCACCGCACCAAACCAGCCGAACAGCATATAGGCCAGCAGCAGGCCGCCGACGAAAAAAATCAGCGGGCCGTGGGATTCCGGTCGCGCAGCCTTGAGATCGTTGAACCAGGTGCCCAGGCCCACCACGGTGACGAACATGCCCACCGTTGCGATGATCGGCCACTTGCTCTGGGCGGGAACGTAATAGTGCTCATGAGTCGCCATGGGTTGTTCTCCTTATCGGGCACGCTAGATCGTCTAGCCACCGTTCTTGGCGGCAACCGCCACCGGTGGATGACGCGCGGTGATATCGAACAGCGTGTAAGCCAGCGTCAGGTGCTTCACATCCTTGGGCATGTCACGGTCAACGATGAAACGCACCGGCATCTCGATCTTCTCGCCCGGCTGCAGCACCTGCTGGGTAAAGCAGAAGCACTCGGTCTTGTGGAAATACATGGCCGCGCTGCTGGGGGAGATGCTCGGGATCGCCTGGGCGCTCATCGGGTGGTCGCTGGGGTTGCGGGCGATGAAGATCATCTCGTTCACCGCCCCCGGATGGACCACGATGTCATCGGACTTGGGATAGAAATCCCAGACCATGTCGATGGCATTGGTGGACAGGAACTGCACCCGCACCTGGCGCGATACATCCACCTGCTGCCCCTGGTCCGCATACTGCCCACCGGTCTTGCCGTTGATCCCCAGGGCCTTGCACATCACGTCGTAGATCGGCACCAGGGCAAAACCGAAGACGAACATCGCCACCACCACCAGCAACAGGCGGGTCACCAGTTTCTTCAGCGTTACCTCGGCCATCTCAACGTCCTCCCAAGCCTGTAGGAGCCGGCTTGCCGGCGAAGCGGGCACCACCCTCTGGCGCCTTCGCGAGCGAGCTCGCTCCTACAGCACAGATGTTCATTTCACTTCCGGCGGGGTGACAAAGGTGTGGTACGGCGCCGGCGAGGGAATACTCCACTCCAGGCCTTCGGCACCTTCCCAGGGTTTGGCCGGAGCCGCTTTGCCGCCGCGGATGCACTTGATGACGATGAACAGGAAGAAGATCTGCGTCGCGCCGAAGGTGAACGCACCGATCGAGGACACCATGTTGAAGTCGGCGAACTGCAGGTTGTAGTCCGGGATCCGCCGCGGCATGCCCGCCAGCCCCACGAAGTGCATGGGGAAGAACGCCATGTTCATGCCGACGAAGGACAGCCAGAAGTGCAGCTTGCCCAGGGTCTCGTCGTACATGTGCCCGGTCCACTTGGGCAGCCAGTAGTAGGCCGAGGCGAAGATCCCGAAGATCGCCCCCGGCACCAGTACGTAGTGGAAGTGCGCCACCACGAAGTAGGTGTCCTGGTACTGGAAGTCCGCCGGAGCAATGGCCAGCATCAGCCCGGAGAAACCGCCGATGGTGAACAGGATGACGAAGGCCACCGCGAACAGCATCGGTGTCTCGAAGGTCAGCGAGCCCTGCCACATGGTACTCACCCAGTTGAACACCTTGACTCCAGTGGGCACGGCGATCAGCAGGGTGGCGTACATGAAGAACAGCTCGCCCACCAGCGGGATGCCCACCACGAACATGTGGTGCGCCCAGACGATGAACGACAGGAAGGCGATCGCTCCGGTGGCATAGACCATCGAGGTGTAGCCGAACAGTGGCTTGCGGCTGAAGGTGGGGATGATCGAGCTGACCGCGCCGAAGGCCGGCAGGATCATGATGTACACCTCGGGGTGGCCGAAGAACCAGAACACGTGCTGGAACAACACCGGGTCACCGCCGCCGGCTGCACTGAAGAAGCTGGTGCCGAAATGGATGTCCATCAGCATCATGGTCACCACCCCGGCCAGTACCGGCATCACCGCAATCAGCAGGAAGGCGGTGATCAGCCAGGTCCAGACGAACAGTGGCATCTTCATCAGGGTCATGCCCGGGGCTCGCAGGTTGAGGATGGTGGCGATCACGTTGATCGCGCCCATGATCGAGCTGACGCCCATCAGGTGGATGGCGAAGATGAAGAAGGTCACGCTTTCCGGGGCGTAGGTGGTGGACAGGGGGGCATAGAAGGTCCAGCCGAAGTTCGGCCCGCCGCCGGGCATGAACAGGGTCGAGATCAGCAACAGGAAGGCCGCCGGCAGCAGCCAGAAGCTGAAGTTGTTCATCCGCGGCAGGGCCATGTCCGGCGCGCCGATCATCAACGGGATCATCCAGTTGGCCAGGCCGACGAAGGCCGGCATCACAGCACCGAAGACCATCACCAGGCCATGCATGGTGGTCATCTGGTTGAAGAACGCCGGCTCGACGATCTGCAGCCCGGGCTGGAACAGTTCGGCACGGATCACCATGGCGAACGAGCCGCCCAGCAGGAACATGCAGAAGCTGAACCACAGGTACAGGGTGCCGATGTCCTTGTGGTTGGTGGTCAGTACCCAGCGCATCAGGCCCTTGGCCGGGCCATGGGCGTGGTCATCATGGCCGGCGTGGCCGTGGTCATCGATCACAGCACTCATGTCCTGTCTCCTGCGAGCGAATGGACTGGATGATCGGCGGCGAAACGCCGCGACCGGTTGCGCACATACCCCATGAGCCGGCTCATTTGCTTTCCGCCTGCTTCAGCGCCAGGACTTCCTTGGGCGTCACCATGTCGCCCTTGTTGTTGCCCCAGGCGTTGCGTTCGTAGGTGACGACGGCGGCGATGTCGACTTCCGACAGCTGCTTGCCGAAGGCCGCCATGGCGGTGCCCGGCTTGCCGTGGAACACCAGGCTCAGGTGAGCCTCCTTGGGACCGGTAGCGATCTTCGAGCCCTTGAGGGCCGGGAACATCGGCGGCAGGCCCTGGCCTTCCGCCTGGTGACAGGCAACGCAGGTGGTGTGGTAGATCTTGTCACCGCGGGCCACCAGCTCGTCTAGGGTCCATTCCTTGCTGGTCAGCTCCTTGAGCTTGGCCGCCTCGGCCTTGCGCTCGCCCATCCAGGTGTCGTAGTCGGCCTGGCTCTTGACCTCCACCACGATCGGCATGAAGCCGTGGTCCTTGCCGCACAGCTCGGCGCACTGGCCACGGTAGATGCCGGGCTTGTCGACCCGGGTCCAGGCTTCGTTGACGAAACCCGGGATAGCATCACGCTTGACCGCAAAGGCCGGCACCCACCAGGAGTGGATGACGTCGGCGGCGGTCACCAGAAAGCGCACCTTGGCCCCCACTGGCAGCACCAGCGGCTGGTCGACCTCCAGCAGGTAGTGCTCGCCCTTGGTGCTCTGGTTGTGGATCTGGTCGGCGGGGGTGGCCAGGTTGCTGAAGAACTCCACGTCCTGGCCAAGGTATTTGTAGTGCCACTTCCACTGGTAGCCGGTGATCTGGATATCCACGTCCGGCTCGCTGGTGTCGTACATCTTGATCAGCGTCGCCGTGGCAGGCACGGCCATGGCCACCAGGATCAGGAAGGGAATGATGGTCCAGAGGATTTCCACCGTGGTGCTTTCGTGGAATTTGGCCGGGACCTGGCCGACGGAACGGCGGTGAACGATCATCGACCAGAACATCGCACCGAAGACGATGACGCCGATCACCACACAGATCCAGAAGATGGTCATGTGCAGGTCGAATACCGCGTGGCTTATCTCGGTCGCCCCAGGCGTCATATTCACGGTCCAGGCGGCTTGCGCCTGGCTGAATACCGACCACAACAGGAGGCCCATCCAGACATGTGGATGTCGCATCATTGCGGGTTCCCCTTATCGTTCTTGTTATCCCGCCGGCTTAACACCTGCGGCAAGGGAGCGGCTGCCTAGACTACGAACTTAAACCGGCCGAGCCTTCGCTGCATTTGCAGTCGGGCGTCATCAGCTAACTTCATACAAGGGCGAGTATAGACAGCGACTCCCACCTCGCAACGCGAGGGCGTAAATCAGCTGAAACACTAATAAGGAGGTTTGCAGGCCACGGCGGGAAAGGGATCGAGTGCCCTGGATGGCGAAACGATATAACCGTGGTGACTAAGCATGAAATAATTATGACAAATGCGTCTTAAGCGCTTTTGTAAGCAGGCTAACTTATGTTCTCCCTATTCAATTGCCCTTGTTCCCTGGAGTTTTCATGAACACCGCCGCATTGCGCGAGCAGATCAAACTGGCCCAGCAGCACGAAGCCAGTACCGGCCTCCTGACCCGTCAGTTGGAGAGCCAATTGCCTCACCTGCACCCCGCCATCCAGCTGCCCGAAGTCGACGCCAAGGGCGTCATGACCCGTTTTGTCAGCGCCTATATCGACCAGGTTCCAGACCTTCTGGACGCCGCCAACTCTGTAGCCCGGGAAGCCGGCATCGAGTCGCAGATCAAGCCGGTGCTGAAGATCGCCGAGCAATTCTTCCTCCAGCCGCCGGCCATCATGGATGGCCACGTCGGCCTCGACGGCCTGCTGGATGAAGCCTATCTGGCCCACCGTCTGGTGGAAGAGGTCAACGACCTGTACATCAAGCATTTCGGCCGTCCGCTGATCCCTCTGGACATGACTGTCGCCAACCTCATCGCCCACCAACTGATCGGCGAAACCTTCGCCAACCAGCTGGACGAAGCGGTGCACCACGCCGTCGACGCCATGCTCGACGAAGAAAGCTTCGCCCTGGAGTCGGTGGAAGCCTACCGCGAGAAACTCAGCAGCCCGGACACCGAGGCCGCCTGGAAACGCTGGCCTTGCCTGTCACGCCAACTGGGCGTGGAACTGGAACTCGACCAGCCAGCCGCCTGACCCACTCCTCGCCACAAGGCTCGCAGCGAGCCTTGTGGCGAAGGGCCTGGCTTGCCCAAGCCCCTCCCGTCCACCCGGCGATTCAACCTCTCGCCGCAGCCGCCCCCACGCCGCTGGTGGTGGTCAACCGGCCCTCCAGGCGCCGCTTCAAGCCCCGCGTTTCGATCACCAGCCGCGAGCCCTTGGCACTGTTGGCCCGATTCCAGTCTTCCAGCAACTCCAGGCACGCATGGTCGATATAACTGAGGTTGCTGAGGGGCACATGCACAGTGGTGGCCGGGGGAATCGTCGCCAGCACCCGAGTCAGGGCCGGCACCTTGAGAAAGGTCGCAGCGCCCACCAGACGCAACTCCATCTCGCCTTCCTCTGCCAGGTCGATCAGGCTGATCTTCAAGCGCGACGCCTTGAACGCCAGCTTGGCCAGGGTCAGGGCAAAGCCGATCAGTACCCCGGTCAGCAGATCGCTGAAGACAATCGCCAGGGCCGTCACCGCGTAAGTCAGCATCGGCATGCGCCCGTAGCGCCCCAGGCCGCGAAAGACCTTGAGGTCCACCAGCTTGAAGCCGGTGTAGACCAGCACCCCCGCCAGGCTCGCCACCGGAATGCTCTGCAGCACGTTGGACAGCACCAGCACGAAACCCAGCAGCCACAGGCCATGGAAAATCGTCGAATAACGGGTCTGGGCCCCGGCCTGGACATTGGCCGAGCTGCGCACGATGACACCGGTCATGGGCAGGGCACCCAGCAGACCGCAGAGCATGTTGCCCACGCCCTGGGCCGACAGTTCACGGTCGAAGTCCGAGCGCTGGCCGCTGTGCATGCGATCCACCGCGGCGGCGGAGAGCAGGGTTTCGGCACTGGCGATAAAGGCCACGGCGAAGGCGGCGATCAGCAGGTTGGGGTCCGCCAGGTTGAGCAGGTCGGCGGGGCGCAGCCAGTCGATGGCCTCGGCCAGGTTGGCCGGCACCTCGACGCGCTTCACCGGCAGCGCCAGCAGCAGGCTGGCCAGGGTCGCCAGCCCGACACCGAGCAGGGCACCGGGGATGAACCGCAGCGCCTGGGGCCGCCACTTGTCCCAGCCCCACATCACCGCGATAGTCGCCAACCCCAGCAAGCCAGCCTGCCACCCCAGGCTCGGCAAGGCCTGCGCCAGAGCCTGGGGAAAGCCCACAAGGTTATCCAGGCCCGAGGCCTGGGGCGCGGCATCGAGCATCACATGCACCTGGGACAGCACGATCAGCACGCCGATGCCCGCCAGCATGCCGTAGACCACCGCTGGCGCCGTGACCCGGAACCAGCAACCCAGGCGCAGGCGCCCGGCCAGCAATTGCAGCAGCCCGGCCAGCAGCAGGATCGGCCCGAGCATGGCCACCCCATGCTGGCGCACCAGCTCGAACACCAGCACCGCCAGCCCGGCCGCCGGCCCGCTGACCTGCAAGGGCGAGCCCGCCAGCCAGCCCACCACCAGGCCACCGATGATCCCGGTGATCAGGCCCTTGGCCGGCGGCAGGCCCGAGGCAATGGCGATCCCCATGCACAGGGGCAGGGCCACCAGAAACACCACCACCGAAGCCAGCAGCTCCCGTGGCAGGACACTTTTCAACTGTGCTGCACGCATGACAGTTCTCCCGACTTTTCTTCAGGCGTGGCAAAGCCGGGCCGCCAGATGGCAGCCCTGGCTACAACCACTCAGGGGGATTGAGGTGGGATCAGAAACGCGCTTTGGGCGTCGCTACCGGGATCGGGTGGCTGCCATCCAGAGGCAGGAAACACCCCTTGTCGGCGTCGTAGGCCTTGATCGAGCTGGTCTCGATGTCATAGACCCAGCCATGGATGAACAACTGGCCGTTGGCCATGCGCGAGGCCACGGAAGGATGGGTGCGCAGGTGCTGCAGTTGAGCAATGACGTTCTCTTCGGTCAGCACATGCATGCTGGAGGATTCGTCGGCGCAATCGCAGTTCTCGTGGACCATGGTCCGCGCCACTTCGGCGTGGCGCAGCCAGGCCTTGACCGTGGGCATTTTCTCCAGGCTCTGCGGGTTGAGTACCGCGCGCATGGCGCCGCAATCCGAGTGCCCGCAGACGATGATGTGATGCACCCCCAGGGCCAGCACCGCGTACTCGATCGCCGTGGAAACACCACCGTTCATCTGCCCGTAGGGCGGTACCACGTTGCCCACGTTGCGGGTCACGAACAGATCGCCCGGGGAGCTTTGGGTGATCAGCTCGGGAACGATGCGCGAGTCGGCGCAGGCAATGAACATCGCCCGCGGCCGCTGAGCGGTGGCGAGTTTCTTGAACAGCTCTTCCTGCTGCGGGAAGACTTCATGATGAAAATGCAAAAAGCCGTCAACGATGTGCTGCAGCGCTGCATCGGCGGTCTCGGCGACTTCTGTGGGTGCCGGAGCCGACGCAGCCAACGGCTGTTTATCCTTGTCACTCATGATTCATCCTCTCTGTCGGATTTGGTGAATTTTCCAGAAATATCCGGCACGACGCCAGCCATCGATAAAAAAACCACCGACCCGCTGGCGGCGACCCGTAGGTCACTCGATGAACAAGGTAGCCATGAATACTTAACTCAAACTGAACGGAAGGCTCTAGAACGCCACTATGAGCGATGGCAAAAGGCGACCAGAGTACCTCGGGAACGCTGCGCCCACTACTCAACGATAGGCCAATGCCGCTCACAACAACGACATCTGCCCGCCCGGCGGACAGAAGGCTGAACAGTCGAGATCGAAACCCTCGCGACGGTTGATCCCCAGACGCTTGAGCGCCTTGGCAAAACGCTGGGCCAGCAGATCGGCGAAGGGCCCTTCACCGCGCATGCGGGCGCCAAAACGGCTGTCGTAGAGCTCACCGCCACGGCTCTGGCGGATCAGGCTGAGCACATGGGCCGCCCTTTGCGGGTAATGCGCCGCCAGCCACTCCTCGAACAGCGGCGCCACTTCCAGGGGCAGGCGCAGCATCATGTAGGCCGCGCTCTGCGCCCCCGCGGCATGGGCCTCGCTGAGCAGGCTTTCCAGCTCGCTGTCGTTGATCATCGGAATCATCGGCGAACACAGCACGCCCACCGGGATGCCCGCCCCGCGCATCACCCGGATGGCCCGCAAGCGCGCCTTGGGCGCCGCCGCCCGGGGCTCGAGAATGCGCTTCAACTCATCGTCCAAAGTGGTCAGGCTGATCATCACCGCCACCAGGCGCTGGCGCGCCAGCTCGCTCAGCAGGTCCAGGTCCCGGAGGATCAATGAGCCCTTGGTGACGATGGTCACCGGGTGTCGATAGCGCAGCAGCACCTCCAGGGTGCGCCGGGTCAACTGCTGTTCGCGCTCGATGGGCTGGTAGGGATCGGTATTGGACCCCAGGTTGATCGGTGCGCAGCGATAGCCGGGCTTGGACAGTTGCTGCTCCAGCAAGGCCGCGGTGTTGCTCTTGGCGATCAGCTTGGTTTCGAAATCCAGCCCCGGGGACAGGTCCCAATAGGCGTGGCTGGGCCGCGCGTAGCAATAGATGCAACCGTGCTCGCAACCGCGATAGGGGTTGATGGAGCGGTCGAAGGGCAGGTCCGGCGAACTGTTGCGGGTGATGATCGACTTGGCCGTTTCAAAGCGCACCTCGGTGCCCTGGGTCAACGGCACTTCCTGGTACCAGCCATCATCCTCGGCCACCGAACGATTGGGCGCAAAACGGTTGTGCGGATTGCTCGCGGTACCGCGACCACGGGGAGGCAGGGGGTTGAACATGGAAGAACTCCATAACTGTATGCACATACAGTAATGGAGCCGGATTTACCTGACCAGCACCGTCGGACCGAAACCCACCCCTGACAGCGGACGTTCCCCAGTGCGACACAAGGCGTACCGCATCCTTGGCCGACAAGCCGGCTACTGCGGGCGTGTGGCGTTAGGGTATAAGGCAGGCTCAAAGAACAGGAGCACGAGCATGCCCAGGACACCCGGCACGCTGGAAAAGATTTTCTACGCCGCAGAGGCCTACCTCCCCAGCTACGAACAAGGTGCCGACCTGATCATCGTCAGGGCCCCCGACGGGCAGTTGTGGGGAGTGGCCTGCGAATTCGAGCTGTGCACCCAGGACATCGAAAAGGCCACTGTGAACGGCCAGCAACCCTTCGATGAAGCGGACCCGAAGTTCGCCGAGGTGCGCTGGAGCCCCTGCCACGAAGGCATCGGCCTGCTCCCCGCAAGCTGGCAAGACCTGATGACCGCCGGGCTGGCGGACTGCATCGCCGGCTATCAACTGGAAAGCCGCCGGGGCATCCAGCGCTTCACCCAGGGCTGAACGGCCATCCCGGGCCGGCGCCCGCAGCGAGCGCCGGCCTTGGGGCTAGTGGCTGGTGACCTGCCCCAGGTCGTCGTTGGAGGTACTCTGCAAGTCGCCGTTGCGCAGCGCCGCCACATCCCCGGGCTTCACCGCCGAGGCCTGGTTGCCCCAGCTGCTGCGGATGAAGTTGACCACATCGGCCACCTCCTGATCCGACAGGCGCCAGGCGAAGGCCGGCATGGTGAAGGTCGAAGGCGCGCTGTGGGTCGCTGGCAAGGTGCCGCCCTTGAGCACGATATGGATCAGCGAGGTGGCATCCGCCGATTGCAGCACGGGGTTGCCCGCCAGCGCCGGGAACACCCGGGTGTAGCCGTGGCCGTCGGTGCGGTGGCAGGCCGCGCAGTTGTCGATGTACACCGCCGCGCCCGGCTTGCTGTCGTCACCGTTCCACAGGGCCTGGGCCACTTGCTTGTCGTACTGGTGCGGCTGGTCCTTGGGGTCATTGGCCGGCAGGGACTTGAGATAGCGGGCAATCGCCGTCAGGTCTGCGTCGGTCATGTACTGCATGCTGTGGACCACCACATCGCTCATGCCGCCGAACACCGCGCTGCGATCACTGCGACCGGTCTTGAGGAACTGCACCAGTTGCTCTTCGCTCCAGCTGCCCAGGCCATCCTTGTGATCGCCACGCAGGCTTTTGGCGATCCAGCCCTCCAGCGGCGCGCTGCCAGACAGGAAGTCGCTGCCATCGCTGGCGCTCAGGGCCTTCTCCTGCATGGTCAGGGCCCGTGGCGTGTGGCAGGCGCCGCAGTGGCCCAGGCCTTCCACCAGGTAGGCACCGCGGCTGATCACCGGATCGCTGCCAGCCGCAGGTGCCGGGGTCTCCACGCTCGGGGCGAACATCCAGCGCCAGATGGACAACGGCCAGCGCATGCTCAGGGGCCAGGGAATGTCACTGTCCTGGTTGTCCCGGGGCACCGGTGCCACGCCCTTCATGAAGTAGGCATACAACGCCTGCATGTCGGCGTCGCTGACTCGGGCGTAGGAAGGAAACGGCATGGCCGGGTACAGGGTGCTGCCGCCCTTGGCCACACCATGGCGCACGGCTTTGTCGAAGTCCTCGAAGCTGTAGTCGCCGATGCCGGTCTTGTCCGGGGTGATGTTGGTGGAATAGATCACGCCGATGGGGGTCTCCATCGGCAGCCCGCCGGCGAACGGCTTGCCGTCCTTGGCGGTATGGCAGGCTACGCAGTCACCGGCGCGGGCCAGGTATTCGCCCTGTTGCACCAGGGCTTGCTGATCCGCTTCGGCAGCATTGGCGGCTGCGCTGCCCAGCAGCGCCAGGGTGGCGATAACGAGTGCTTTCATGGTCATCGCTCCTTATGCCTGAACCAGCGGGCCGGGGTTTTTCAGGTACTGCTCGCGGATCGCCCGGGCCGACCAGTAGGTCAACGCCGCCACCAGGCCGGTAGGGTTGTAGCCCAGGCCTTGAGGGAAGGCCGAAGCCCCGGGCACGAAGACGTTGTGCACGTCCCAGCTTTGCAGGTAGCGGTTCAGGGCGCTGGTCCTAGGGTCGGTGCCCATGATCGCGCCGCCGTTCAAGTGGGTGGTCTGGTAGGACGCAGTGTTGAAGTGCTCACCGACCTTCTTGCCCAGCAAGGCAATGGCCTTGGGGTTCATCGCCTCGGCGATCTTGCCCATTTTCTCCACCATGAAGCGGTTCATCTTGATGTCGTTTTCCTGCCAGTCGAAGGTCATCCGTAGCAGGGGCAAGCCGTAGGCATCGCGGTACACCGGGTCCAGATCCAGGTAGTTGCCACGGTAGGACTGATGCGCTCCGTGGGCGTCCATGGAGACCTGATGGGTGTAGTAGTCGGCGGTGGCTTTCTTCCAGGCACTGCCCCAGGCCGGGGTACCCGGCGGGTTGGAGGTGCCGGCGATGGGCCGGCTACCGGCCTGGTTGACCCACATCGGCGAGCCGCCGACAAAGCCGTGGGGGCCGTGGTCGAAGTTGTCGGCGTTGAAGTCGTCCACCGCCACGCCGTTGCCGCCGGCGCCGATGAAGTTGTTGGTGTGCACGTCCTTGTCGAAGTAGGCCTTGATGGTGGCCATGTTCTGGTAGGCGAAGTTCTTGCCCACCACGCCTTCGCCGGTGATCGGGTCGTAGGGCTTGCCGATGCCCGACAGCAACATCAGGCGCACGTTGTGGAACTGGAAGGCGCCGAGGATCACCAGGTCCGCCGGCTGCTCGATCTCGCGGCCCTGGCCATCGACGTAGGTCACGCCGGTGGCGCGGGTCTTGCTGCTGTCGAGGTTGACCCTGAGCACGTGGGAGTTGGGCCGCAGCTCGAAGTTCGGCAGCGGCTTGAGGGCCGGCAGGATGTTCACGTTGGGCGAGGCCTTGGAGTACATGTAGCAGACGTAGCCGCTGCAGAAACCGCAAAAGTTGCACGGCCCCATCTGTGCGCCATAGGGGTTGGTGTAAGGCCCCGAGGTATTGGCCGACGGCAGGTTGTAGGGCTTGTAGCCCACCTCATTGGCCGCTTTCTGAAACAGCTGTGCGGAATAGGTGTTCTTCTGCGATTCCAGCGGGAAGTGGTCCGAGCGATCCGGCGCATAAGGGTTGCCGCCCTTGCCGTCGCCCACCAGTTGGCCCTTCACGGTCCAGGCCTGGCCCGAGGTGCCGAAGACCTTTTCCGCGTAGTCGAAGAACGGCTCCAGCTCTTCATAGCTGACGCCGAAGTCCTGGATGGTCATGTCCTTGGGGATGAAGTTCTTACCGTAGCGTTCTTCGTAGTGGCTGCGCATGCGCAGCTCGATGGGGTCGACCCGAAAGTGCACCCCGGACCAGTGCAGGCCGGCGCCGCCCACGCCATTGCCCGGCAGGAAGGCCCCCAGTTGCCGGTTGGGCAGGGCCACGTCGTTGACGCTGTGGCGGATGGTCACCGTCTCTTTGGAAATGTCCTGGAAGAGTTTCTTGCGCACGCTGTAGGTGAGTTCGTCGATCACCTGGGGATAGTTGCCATCCGGGTAGGTGTCCTGCATCGGCCCGCGTTCCAGCGCCAGCACATTGAGCCCGGCCTCGGTCAGTTCCTTGGCCATGATCGCGCCGGTCCAGCCGAAACCGACGATCACTGCGTCGACCTTCTTCATCACTGTTGCCATGCTCAAGCCCTCTCGCCGCGAATCGATACAGCCGGGAAGGGGTATTGCTCGTTGCGTTCCACCCAATCCATGAAATCGGCGCGAGCGCCGGGAAAGCCGATCAGGGTCCAGCCCACCAGGCCTTTATTGCCACCGTGGATCGGATCGCTGAAGAAGCCTTCCTTGGTGTTCTGCAACAGCAGATTGAAGAAAAGCTTGGCCGGGACCGCGTCGAACTGCGGGGTTCCGGCCTCCAGTTGCTTGAGCAAGTCGTCTCGGGTAGCGCTGTCTTGCGCAGCAAATGTTTGCCCCTTGAGCTCTTTGCACCACGCATCCGTGGCGGCAATGCCCAGGCGATAGATGTCCTTGGGCACCAGTTTGCTCTGCCAGCCCATCTCCGGTACGGCATCGGCCTTGAACGGGCCTTGCATGTACCACAGAGCGCCAGCGGCGTAGGGGGTATTCATCTGCCGGTCGATGTATTCCGGCACGCCGGCTTCCAGGGCTCCCGGGCCCATTTCGTCGGCCGGGATCAGGCGTTCCACCGCGGCCTTGATGAAGGCCCACTCCTCGGCGGTGAAATAGCCCGGCTCATAGCCCTGGCCGCTGCCGGCGGGCTGCTTGCCCGGCGTGGCCGGTGTGGCAGCGGCGGCCGTTTCAGGTGCAGCCGCCAGCAGGGAGCCGCCCAGGCCGGTGCTGGCGACGGTGACCACAGGGATCAAGGTCAGGGATTTACGCAAGAACTCACGCCGCGGGTTGTCTCGATCTTGATCAGACATGGGTGCACCTCATCAGGCATTGATGGATTGGTCAGCCGCGTCATGGCGCGACTTTGTGTTTTGGCAACGCAAAAGGCCGGGAAGACCCGGTTTTATGAACACATCAGCAAACTTTAGTTACAAATGGTAGCAGGCTAAGCATCCAGATGAATCGTTTCAGGCGGAAAAAAGATCAGAAACCGCCGGAAAAAGCGGATCAGCTTCACGATTCTTTGACAGGGGGCTCACGGGGCTTTGACCCCGGCAAATCGATACTGCGCGGCATTGAATCCCCTCATCGGTGATCCCGCGCATGTCGAGCATTCGTTTCATCCCGGCCCTTTGCCTGTCGTTGCTGGCACTGCTGGCCGGGCCCCAGGTACAAGCCGCAGAGGCCCCCTCCAGCCGCCCGGACCAATGGGCGCAGCCAGTGGAAAAGCAGTACAACCTGTACCAGATGTCCCCGACCCTGTATCGCAGCGCCCTGCCGGACAAAGGCGCGGTGCCGCTGCTGCAGCAGCTCAAGGTGGCAACGGTGATCAACTTCCTGCCGGAATCCGACGCCAGCTGGCTGTCGGCACCGGGCATCAACCAGGTGCAGTTGCCTTATCGCACCAACCATGTGGACGACGCCGATGTGCTCAAGGCCCTGCGCGCGATCCAGAGCGCCGAAGCCCAAGGCCCGGTGCTGATGCATTGCAAGCATGGTTCGGACCGCACCGGCCTGATGTCGGCCATGTACCGGGTGGTGATCCAGGGTTGGAGCAAAGAAGAAGCGCTGAATGAAATGACCCAGGGTGGGTACGGCGACAGTTCCCACTTCAAGGATGGCATTCGCTACATGATGCAGGCCGATGTCGACAAACTGCGCACCGCCCTGGCCAATGGCGATTGCAGCACCAGCGTATTCGCCACCTGTTCGGTGAAGAGCTGGTTCGAGACGGTGAGCGCGACCAAGCCGCTGAGCAACTGAGCGCCACACCCTGTGTAGGAGCGAGCCTGCTTGCGAAAACCCAGGGATCGAAAGAAGGGGGGCGAATCGCTTCGCCGGCAAGCCGGCTCCTGGAGGGGAGCCGGCTTTTTACTGCGGGGTCAGTCAGTCTTTTTCTTCAACTTGGGGTTGGGGAAAAACTGCACCGATTGCACCTTGATGTCCGCCACCTTGGGCGTCGCGCTGTTGACCCGGGTCCCGAGTTCCTTGGGCACCGACAGCCCCTGTTCGTTGAGGGTGTCGGAGTAGCCACAGGCCACACACTCGCGATGAGGCACATCGTCCTCACTCCACATCATCAGCTTGTCCTGCTCACTGCACGCCGGGCATACCGCCCCGGCAATAAAGCGTTTCTTGGTCTTCACGGGTGCGTCACTCATGCTGCCGCGTCCTCGCTGAGGCCGCTGTGGCGCAAGAGTGCGTCAATCGACGGCGCCCGTCCGCGGAAATCGACGAACAGCACCATAGGCTCCTGGGAGCCGCCACGGGCCAGGATCGCCTCGCGGAACGCACGCCCGGTGGCCGAATTGAGCACACCCTCTTCCTCGAACCTGGAGAAGGCGTCGGCCGACAGCACTTCCGCCCACTTGTAGCTGTAGTACCCCGCGGCGTAACCGCCGGCGAAGATGTGCGCGAAGCTGTTGGGGAAGCGGTTGTAGGCCGGCGGGCGCATCACCGAGACTTCGTCGCGCACGGTTTCCAGCACTTGCAGCACGCTGCGGCCGTCGCCGTGGGTGGCGTGCAGTTCGAAGTCGAACAGGGAAAATTCCAGCTGGCGCACCATCATCAGCCCGGACTGGAAGTTCTTCGCCGCCAGCATCTTCTGCAGCAGGTCCTGGGGCAGCGGTTCGCCGCTTTCATAGTGGCCGGAGATCAGT
This sequence comes from Pseudomonas sp. NFPP25, assembly GCF_900116505.1. Classification (NCBI taxonomy): domain Bacteria; kingdom Pseudomonadati; phylum Pseudomonadota; class Gammaproteobacteria; order Pseudomonadales; family Pseudomonadaceae; genus Pseudomonas; species Pseudomonas sp. NFPP25. The sequence goes on from NZ_FPBG01000004.1 coordinate 73,900, forward strand.
GCCAGGCCTTCCGGCTCCCAGCACCAGTTCTCCATGAACTGGCTCGGCAGCTCGACGGCGTCCCAGGCCACGCCGTTGATCCCGGACACTCCGGCGTGCTCGACCCGGGTCAGCAGGTGGTGCAGGCCGTGGCCGAATTCGTGGAACAGGGTGGTGACTTCATCGTGGGTCAGCAAGGCCGGCTTGCCGCTGACCGCCGGAGTGAAGTTGCACACCAGGTTGGCTACCGGGCTTTGCAATACCCCGTCCAGCGTGCGACGGCGATCGCGGGCACCGTCCATCCAGGCACCGCCGCGCTTGTTGGCGCGGGCATAGAGGTCGAAGAAGAAGCGGCCGACGTGCTGGCCGTTTTCCTTGATCTCGAACAGGCGCACGTCCGGGTGCCAGGTATCGAAACCTTTCTGCTCGGCGATCTCGATGCCGTACAGGCGCTGGACAATGGCGAACAGCCCGCTCAGCACCTTGTCGATGGGGAAATAGGCGCGCAGGGCTTCCTGGGAAACGCTGTAGCGCTGCTCACGCAGCTTCTCGCCGTAGAAACCGCTGTCCCAGCTTTGCAGGTCGGGGCAACCCTGTTCGGCGGCGTAGGCCTTGAGCTGCTCCAGGTCCTGGGCGGCAAACGGCTTGCTGCGCTTGGCCAGGTCCCGCAGGAAGCTCAGCACCTGGTCGCTGGACTCGGCCATCTTGGTGGCCAGGCTCAACTCGGAGAAGCTGGCGAAACCCAGGAGCTTGGCCAACTCCTGACGCAGGTCGAGGATTTCTTCCATCACCGGACCGTTGTCGTTCTGACCGGCGTTAGGGCCCTGGTCCGACGCGCGGGTGCTGTAGGCGGCATAGACTTCTTCGCGCAGGGCACGGTCCTGGGCATAGGTCATCACTGCGTAGTAGCTGGGGAATTCCAGGGTGATCAGCCAGCCTTCCAGGTCCTTGGCCTGGGCGGCGGCAGCCATTTGCGCCTTGGCCGAGTCGGTCAGGCCGGCCAGGGCGGCTTCGTCGGTGATGTGCTTGGTCCAGGCCTGGGTGGCATCCAGCAGTTGGTTGGAGAACCGGCTGCCCAGCTCGGAAAGCTTGCTCTGCACCTCGGCATAACGCTTTTGCTGCTCGGGCGGCAGGTCGATGCCCGACAGGCGGAAGTCCCGCAGGGAGTGTTCGAGGATAGTCTTCTGCGCCACGTCGAAACCGGCGGCTTCCGGGCTCTTGGCCAGGGCGTCGAAGGCCTGGAACAGCTCGCGGTTCTGGCCCATTTCCGTGGAATAGGCGCTCAGGGCCGGCAGGCAGGCCTCGTAGGCTTCACGCAGTTCGGCGCTGTTGCACACTGCGTTGAGGTGGCTGACCGGGCTCCAGGCAGCGCCCAGGCGATCATTGAGCTCGTCCATGGCCAGCACCAGGCCAGCCCAGGTCGGCTGGGTGGCTTGGGTCTTGAGGATGTCAGCGATGGCGGCGCGGTTGTCAGCCAGGATCTGTTCGATGGCCGGTTGCACATGCTCGGCGCGGATCGCCGAGAACGGCGGCAGGTCGTAGGGCTGCAGAAGAGGGTTGTTCACACTCACGGTGGGCACCTTGGCTGGAAGAAACATTGAGCCATCTTAATTACAATCGACGCCCACCGCAGCTATAGCCCCCATTAATAAATCTCAGAGAGGCATTCGCACTTGGCCATTCGCAGCTACCAGAACCACACCCCGAACCTGGGCGAGCGGGCCTTTGTCGACCACTCGGCGGTGGTCATCGGCGACGTGGAAATCGGCGCCGACAGCTCGGTCTGGCCGCTGACCGTGATCCGCGGCGACATGCACCGCATCCGCATCGGCGCGCGCACCAGCGTGCAGGACGCCAGCGTGCTGCACATCACCCACGCCGGCCCGTTCAACCCCGACGGCTTCCCGCTGCTGATCGGCGACGACGTGACCATCGCCCACAAGGTCATGCTCCACGGTTGCAGCATCGGCAGCCGGGTGCTGATCGGCATGGGCAGCATTGTCATGGATGGCGCGGTGGTGGAGGACGATGTGATAGTCGGCGCCGGCAGCCTGGTGCCGCCGGGCAAGCGCCTGGAAAGCGGCTTCCTGTATGTCGGCAGCCCGGTGAGGCAGGCGCGCCCGCTGACCGACAAGGAGCGCGCCTTCTTCACCTACAGCGCCGCCAACTACGTGAAGCTCAAGGACCTGCACCTGGCCGAAGGCTACGACCGGCCCTGACCCCCCTTGCACAGCCCAGGAATCCCCATGCATTACCAAACCGTACTGTTCGACCTCGACGGCACCCTCACCGACCCTCGCGAGGGCATCACCCGTTCGATCCAGTTCGCCCTGGGCAAACTGGGCATCGACGAGCCGGACCTGAGCAAACTGGAACACTTCATCGGCCCGCCGCTGTTGCAGGCCTTCATGCAGTTCTACGGCTTCGACGAGGCCCGGGCCTGGGAAGCGGTGAACTTCTATCGCGAACGCTTCAAGGTCACCGGCCTGTATGAAAACCGCGTCTTCGATGGCGTCACGCCGCTGCTGGAAACCCTCGGCGGGCAAGGGCGGCAACTGTACATCGCGACCTCCAAGCCCTGGGTCTTCGCCCGGGAGATCGCCCGTCACTTCGACTTCGCCAAGCACTTCAAGGTGATCTACGGCAGCGAACTGGACGGCACCCGCACCGACAAGGTGGAGCTGATCGCCCATCTGCTGGAGCAGGAGCAACTCGACCCTGCCAGCACATTGATGATCGGCGACCGCAAGCACGACCTGATCGGCGCCAGGCGCAACGGGCTGGACGCGGCGGCGGTGGGGTATGGCTTTGGCAGCCATGAGGAATTGACTGCCGAAGCCCCGGCCTATCACTTCCAGACCCTGGGCGAGCTGCACCAGGCGTTTTTGCCGCGTTAGGGCAGAGGCTTCGCCGGCAAGCCGGCTGCTACAGGCCCGAAGCAGGAGCCGGCGCCAGGGCGACGGTGTCCTGCAACCGGATCAGGGCCGCCTTGCGCTCCTCGGCCGGCAAACGTCCCAGCGTCTCCACGGCGGCGAAGAATGCCGGCCAGTCCCCCTTCACCTGCCTGAACAAGGCGGCAAACGCCGGCACCCATTGGTCATACAGGCCGAAGGGCAGCAGCCGGGCGTTGTTCAGCGGGGCGTTGATCCAGGCGTCATAGCGCTTGGAACCGGCCCACTGGCTGTCGCGCAACTGCCGATACTCGCTGCGCATGCGCTCGAACTCCGCGGCCTTGCGCTGGCGCATCTGCTCGGCGGGCAAGGGCAGGGCATACAGCTGCTCCAGGCGCTTGCGGGTATCGAGCACCAGCTGGGTGAACTGGTCACGCTGGCGCAACTCGCCGTCGCTCAATGGCGCCAGCCCGCGATAGGCGCGCCACTGGCGGGTGCCTTCCTGCTCGACGAAGGTGGCGTAGGACTCGTTGAACTCGGTGTCGTCCTTCACATAGAAGCGCTGGTGCGCCAGCTCGTGGAAGATCAGGGTCGCCAGGCGCTCGTCGCCCCAGTGCATCATCGAACTGATGATCGGGTCGTCGAACCAGCCCAGGGTGGAATACGCCTCGACCCCGCCGATCGCCACGTCCATGCCCTTCAACTGCTGCAACGCCGCCTCGCCCCGGGCCGCGCCCTGGCTGTAATAGCCGCGGTAAGCCACGCAACCGGCAATGGGAAAGCAGTGGGTTTGCGGGTTCAGGGAAAACTCCGGGGTGGCGAACACGTTCCACACCACATAGGGCCGCCCGATGTCGACGTACAGCCGATAGCTGCGGTTGTCCGGCAGGTGCAGGTGCTCGCTGGCAAAGCGGCGTGCCTGCTGCGACTGGGCCAGATGGGCACGCAGGCTCGCATCGCGGCTCGGGTCGGCGACGACTTGCGCCACCGGCACACGGGCTCGCAGCAGCTGCAATTGGCCACTGGCCAGCTGGCTGTAATAACCGACGCTGCTGCAACCGTTGAGCAGCAAAAGCATCAGTGCCGGAAACAAAAACCGTAAAAGAGGATCAAGTAACCCATGGCTTGAACACGGCCTAGTCAAATCGAATCATCCACAGAGAGTCTGTCCGCAAGACTATCTCGCCAGCCTGGAGTTTCGCCATGCGCGTGTTGCTGTTGACCACCGGCCTGCTGACCCTCGGCGGTTGCGCCGGCCTGCCCGACCCCGACCCGGCCCAGGCCTGGGTCGACCTGGCTCCGCCCCGGGACACCCACCTGCAGGCATTGGAGGTGGACGCCAAGAACATCGATGATCCGCGCTATTTCCAGGTCCAGCCCGGCAGCCATGAACTGACCCTGCGCTACCAGTTCGCCGTGCAACCGAGCAACATCGGGCCAGACGCCGAGCCGCTGTGGCGCGATTGCCAGCTGAACGTGAAATTCAAGGATTTCGGTGCCGGCCAGCGCTACCAGGTACAGGCCGGGAACATCGGTTTCCACCCCTGGGCCAGGCTCTACGACGAGCAGCACACCCTGCTCGACAAAGCCCGGCCGGCAGGCTGCCAGCGCAGTTGAACGGCGCTATGCTGAGGGCCTCTCGCTCACTCGGCCCCAGTCATGCGTCCATTTCTACTGTTTCTCGCCCTTGGCACCCTCAGCGCCTGCACTACGCCCCTGCCGGGCGTCGATCCGCAACAGGCCTGGATCGACCTGGCCACCCCGACGCCCGGGGGCAAGCTGGTCATGGCCGAACGCCTGGACAACCAGCGCCTGGACGACGGGCGCTTCTTCCAGGTCAGCCCCGGCAGCCACGAATTGATGGTGCGCTTCGATTTCGAAGTGTTCGCCGGCGGCATGGGCATGAACAACGATCCCCAGGAGCGCCTGTGCTACCTGAGCCTGCGCTACGACCATTTCCAGGCCGGCCAGCGCTATCGCCTGGAGGCGCGCAACCTGGGGTTCACCCCCAGCGCCCGGCTGTACAACGCCCAGCGCGAAATAGTCGCCGAGGAGCGCATGATCAACTGCGTGCCCTGAGTCGGGTCAGCGATCGTTCTTCTGATAGATGATCTTCCTGGTGCCGTTTTCACAGCTGCCGACCACCATGTTGTTGTCGTGGACTTCATCGTTGGTGACGATTTCCAGGGTGTAGGAAGGTACGCCCTGGGCCTGGATCTTGGCTTCGATCTCGGCCTTGAGTTCCTCGCAGGGCTTGGGCGCGGCCAGGGCCGATGTGGCCAGCGCACAACTAACAACCGCCAAGGCAAAACGTTTCATGATCTAAAGCTCCCTTGCTGCGGTGCACACGGGGGTGCGCTGAAGCCGCAGTCGCGTATTCGACCACAGGTGCTTGTCCGCCGCACAGGCGCATTCGCCGGCATGCCCGCTCCTACGGACCGGTGCAGGAGCCGGCTTGCCGGCCAAGCAGTTGCCTCAACTCAGCAGCGTCGCATCCAGGCTGATCTTGGCGTTGAGCACCTTGGACACCGGGCACCCTTCCTTGGCCTTCTTGCTCAGCTCATCGAACTGCTGCTGGCTGGCACCGGGGATCTTCGCCTTGAGGATCAGGTGCACCGCGGTAATGGCAAAGCCGCCATCGACCTGGTCCAGGGTCACTTCTGCCTGGGTGTCGATGCTGTCCGCCTTGAGCCCGGCCTCGCCAAGGATCATGGAAAAGGCCATGGAGAAACAGCCCGCGTGGGCCGCGCCAATCAGTTCCTCCGGGTTGGTGCCCTTGCCGCCTTCGAAACGCGCCTTGAAGCCGTAGGGCGCCTCACGCAACACGCCGGTTTCGGTCGAGATCGAGCCAATGCCGGTTTTCAGGTCACCTTCCCAGTGCGCCGAGGCTTTCTTTTTGATGCTCATCGCTTTCTCCTCAAGAACCGGTGCGAAAGTTCGCACCCTGATGTTTTTTGTTGCCTAAGGGTTCTGAGGATAGATCCGATGGCAAAGTTCAGCCGTTGTCGCCGATGCCCGTTTACCCGACAAATTCACTCAGGCTATTGAAACTCGGGTATATGCCCACATTGCATAGATCTGACTTACAGACTTCGGCAGGTTTTGGCTCATGACAAAAGCCTGCGCACCCCAAGGAGAAGCAGGCTTATGAAACCGCTGTCCGCTGTTAAATACTCGACCCTCGACCTGGTGCCCGTGCGTGAAAACGGCAGCCCGGGGCAGTCCCTGCGCAACTCCCTGGACTTGGCGCAGCATGTGGAGAAACTCGGTTACACGCGCTTCTGGGTCGCCGAGCACCACAACATGGACGGTATCGCCAGTTCCGCTACCTCGGTGCTGATCGGCTACCTGGCGGGCGGTACTTCGACCATTCGTGTCGGTTCCGGCGGGGTCATGCTGCCCAACCACGCGCCCCTGGTGATCGCCGAACAGTTCGGCACCCTGGAAAGCCTGTACCCGGGGCGCATCGACCTAGGACTGGGCCGCGCCCCGGGTTCCGACCAGATGACCGCCCGCGCCCTGCGCCGGGAGCGCTCCGGCAGCGCCGACGATTTCCCTGAGGACGTGGCCGAACTGATGGCCTACCTGGGCCCGCGTACCCCCGAACAACGGGTGATCGCCATGCCGGGCACCGGCACCAACGTGCCGGTATGGCTGCTGGGCTCCAGCCTGTTCAGTGCACAACTGGCCGGGGAACGGGGCTTGCCTTACGCCTTCGCCTCGCATTTCGCACCGCGCTACATGCACGAGGCGATTCGCGTCTACCGCAACCACTTCAAGCCTTCGGCGGTGCTCGACAAGCCTTATGTGATGCTTGGCGTGCCGCTGGTGGCAGCCGACACCGACGAACAGGCCGATTACCTGGCGACTTCGGTGTACCAGCGCATCCTGGCGCTGATGCGTGGCCAGAGCCTGGTCCAGCGCAAACCGGTGCAAAGCATGGACGGCCTGTGGCTGCCCCATGAGAAGGAAGCGGTTGCCAGCTTCCTCGGCCTGGCGATGGTCGGCAGCCCGGCGAAAATCCGCGCCAAGCTGCAGGTGCTGATCGAGCAGACCGGAGCCGATGAGCTGATCTTCACCTGCGATCTGTACGAACACGCCGATCGGCTGCACTCCTACGAGCTGCTGTCACAGGTGATGAAAGGCTGAAACGACAGGCATGAAAAAGCCGACGTTCTGCGTCGGCTTTTTTTTGACCATCCACAAGGCTCAACCGCGCTTGTAGACAATTTCCTTGGTACCGGCTTCGCAGGAGCCGACTACCTTGCCATCCGCCGCCGCGCCCTTGTCCACCACTTCCAGCGAGTAGTGCTTGGCGCCGTTGGCGTCGATCTTGGCGGCAATCTCGCTCTTGAGTTCTTCGCACGGCTTGCCAGCGGCAAGGGCTGTTCCCGCAAGACTCAACAAAGCAGCAGCTAATACTAGTTTTTTCATCGGTCACATTCCCTGGTCGGATCAAAAGAGGCGGCATTGACGCCTGCCTGACAGAGGCTCAAGACACTTGTAGCGCTTTGCCATTTCCTATGGCACTCGGCCAGCGCACAAGTTCCAGAGCCTAGCTCAAGCCTTCAACTATTGGCAATTCGGAAGCCCACCTTGAGCGTGACCTGAAAATGCGCCGCTTTGCCGTCCTTGATATGGCCCCGGGTTTCAGTCACTTCGAACCACTCCAGGTGCTTGATGCTCTTGTGCGCTTCCGCCAGCGCGTTGTTGATCGCATCTTCGATGCTGTTCGGCGACGAACCCACCAGTTCGACTTTCTTGTAAGTGTGATGATCAGTCATGGCGCTCTCCTTTTTAGCTGTGAATTACAGCCTAGCAGTGATTTTTCTTATTACTTGTGGCGCCTGCGCCCAAGGCTAAGTTCAGATTTTCTGCACTTTCCCAACACGCCGCAGTCGGAACCTACACAGCCCATTCACCACCCTGCAGGAGAGCCGACATGGCCAACACCTCGTTACGCAAAGCCTCACTGGAAAGTATGGAAGCCGAGATCTCCAGCCTGCTCAAATCGCTGGAAAGCCTGAAGGACGATGCGTCCGACGAGTCGCGCAAGACCCTCAAGGCGCTCAAGAGCAATGCCGAAAGCGCGCTGAAGCATTCGCGCAGCCTGCTCAGCGATGCCTATGAAGAAGTCAAAGTGAAAACCCGTGAAACGGGGATCGCGACCCGCGACTATGCCCAGGAACACCCCTGGACCACCGCCGGGGTCGCCGTGGGTGCCATCGGCCTGCTGGCCGCCTATCTGCTGTGCAAGCGCGGCGACTAAAGCTGCTGGCGCAGTTCGTTTTCCAGCCACTGCGCCAATTGCCGGGCGCGCCCATCCGCGGCGCGCTTGGGTAACCACAGCGCCAGTTGCCCCGGGGTGTCGGAAAAACCCCAGGGCGCAACCAGCCTGCCCGCCAGCAAGTCCTCGGCCACCAGCGGCTGCGGGGCAATTGCCACCCCCAGGCCCGCCACGGCCGCCTCCAGCAAATAATACAGATGCTCGAAACCCTGCCCGTACTTCAACGTTTCGGGATTCAGGTCGTTGCGCCGTGCCCAACTGGGCCAGGCCTGGGGGCGGGAAGTGGTGTGCAGCAGGGCCTCGCTGGCCAGGACGCCAGCCGGCGCCTGCCGCAGGCGTGGATAACCGGCATAGCGCGGGCTGAGCACCGGGCCGATGCGTTCGCTGGCCAGTTCATAGACCTGCATGTCCGCCGGCCAGGGCGGTTCGGCAAAGACCAGCAAGGCATCCAGGCCCGGGCGCCGGGGGTCGAGGTCGCCTTCACCGGCCGAAAGGTGCAGGCGCAGGTCCGGCAGGTCGGCGTTCAGGCGCCCCAGGCGCGGGATCAGCCAGCGCGCCAGCAGGCTTCCGGAACAGCCCAGGACAAAGGGCGCATCGGCGCTGCCCTGGGTCAGCTCGGCGCAGACATCCCGCAGGCGCTCGAAGGCCTCGCTGCTGGCATCGCGCAGGCGAATGCCGGCATCTGTGAGTTTAAGGCCACGGCCTTCCTTGACGAAAAGGCTCAGCCCCAGGTGTTCTTCAAGCACCTTCAACTGCCGGCTGACCGCGCCGTGGGTGACGTGCAGCTGTTCGGCCGCGTGGCTGACGCTATTGAGCCGGGCAGTGGCTTCGAAGGCCCGCAGGGCATTCAGGGGAGGCAGGTCGCGGCTCATTTTATCTGTGAGTTTTTCTGACAGGTTGCGGCGATCTTATCGGTTTTCAGCATCGGATGTCAGGGGTAGAGTGGGCTCCATTGTGTTTCTACGAAGCGGTCTTTCCACCAGGCCTTCTTTCTCCAAACTTCCCCCGGGAGCGCTGCAATGACCCAGTCCCAATTACGCAATGGCCCTGACGACAACGGCCTGTTCGGCGCATTCGGCGGCCGTTACGTGGCCGAAACCCTGATGCCGCTGATCCTCGACCTGGCCCGCGAATACGAAAAGGCCAAGGAAGATCCCGAATTCCTCAAGGAGCTGGCCTACTTCCAGCGCGATTACGTGGGCCGCCCCAGCCCGCTGTACTTCGCCGAACGCCTGACCGAGCACTGCGGCGGCGCCAAGATCTACCTCAAGCGTGAAGAGCTGAACCACACCGGCGCGCACAAGATCAACAACTGCATCGGCCAGATCCTGCTGGCGCGGCGCATGGGCAAGAAACGCATCATCGCCGAGACCGGCGCCGGCATGCATGGCGTGGCCACCGCCACCGTGGCCGCGCGTTTTGGCCTGGATTGCGTGATCTACATGGGCACCACCGACATCGAGCGCCAACAGGCCAACGTATTTCGCATGAAGCTGCTGGGCGCCGAAGTGATCCCGGTGGTGGCCGGCACCGGCACCCTGAAGGACGCGATGAACGAAGCCCTGCGTGACTGGGTGACCAACGTCGACAGCACCTTCTACCTGATCGGCACCGTCGCCGGCCCGCACCCGTACCCGGCCATGGTCCGCGACTTCCAGGCGGTCATCGGCAAGGAAACCCGCGAGCAGATGCAAGCCCAGGAAGGCCGCCTGCCGGACAGCCTGGTGGCGTGCATCGGTGGCGGTTCCAACGCCATGGGCCTGTTCCACCCGTTCCTTGACGACAAGAGCGTCGAGATCATCGGCGTCGAAGCCGCCGGCTACGGCATCGAGACCGGCAAGCACGCCGCCAGCCTCAACGGCGGCGTACCCGGCGTACTGCACGGCAACCGCACCTTCCTGCTGCAGGACGACGATGGCCAGATCATCGACGCCCACTCGATTTCCGCCGGCCTCGACTACCCCGGCATCGGCCCGGAACACGCCTGGTTGCACGATATCGGCCGCGTCGAATACACCTCGGTGACCGACGACGAAGCCCTGGCCGCGTTCCACCAGTGCTGCCGCCTGGAAGGCATCATCCCGGCCCTGGAAAGCGCCCATGCCCTGGCCGAAGTCTTCAAGCGGGCACCGAACCTGCCCAAGGATCACCTGATGGTGGTCAACCTCTCGGGCCGTGGCGACAAAGACATGCAGACCGTGATGCACCACATGCAACAGTCCCAGCAGGAGAAACACTGATGAGCCGCCTGCAAACCCGTTTTGCCGAGCTGAAGGAAGCAAACCGCGCCGCCCTGGTAACCTTCGTCACCGCCGGCGACCCGAACTACGACACCTCCCTGGCGATCCTCAAGGGCCTGCCCGCAGCGGGCGCCGACGTGATCGAACTGGGCATGCCCTTCACCGACCCGATGGCCGACGGCCCGGCGATCCAGCTGGCCAACATCCGTGCCCTGGGGGCCAAGCAAAACCTGGCGAAAACCCTGCAGATGGTTCGCGAGTTCCGCGAAGGCAACAGCGACACCCCGCTGGTGCTCATGGGCTACTTCAACCCGATCCACCACTACGGCGTGCCGCGCTTCATCGCCGACGCCAAGGCCGCCGGTGTCGATGGCCTGATCGTGGTGGACATGCCGCCGGAACATAACAGCGAACTGTGCGACCCGGCCCAGGCCGCCGGCATCGACTTCATCCGCCTGACCACACCGACCACCGACGACGCCCGCCTGCCCAAGGTGCTCAACGGCAGCTCCGGTTTCGTCTACTACGTTTCCGTGGCCGGGGTCACCGGTGCCGGTGCCGCCACCCTGGAACACGTGGAAGAAGCCGTGGCCCGCCTGCGTCGCCACACCGACCTGCCCATCAGCATCGGTTTCGGCATCCGTACTCCGGAGCAGGCAGCCGCCATCGCTCGCCTGGCCGACGGCGTGGTAGTGGGCTCGGCGCTGATCGACCACATCGCCAGCGCCGAGTCTGCCGAGCAAGCGGTGGATGGGGTGCTGAGCCTGTGTGCGGCGCTGTCCGAGGGCGTACGTAAGGCTCGGGTCAGCTGAAGGTAAAGACCAGACCGCAAGATCAGGGGGGCGCAACCAAAGGTTGCGCCCCCTTTTTGCATGGTGTGTACGAGCAATCACCAGCCCCTAGAACCCCGTCAGATCCAGCGGCCGCATGGCCCCCATCCAGATCGCATGATCGGTGTGATCGAGCAAGTCGTCCCCGGTATCCGGGTGCAGGAACACCACCAGCCCCCGGCGATTGAGGGCCAGCCACGGCACTACCTGGGCAAACACCTCAGGGGCGAACGCCAACTGGCAACTCCAGTCCGGATGGGGCCCCACCGGCCGCTCGTGGACCCGACCCATTTTCAGGTCAAACAGCTGCGCGGCCTGCTCACACAAGGCCCGGGCCAGGTCGATGGTACTGGCGTCGAAGTAGACGTGGGCGTGATAGCCCTTGATCCGTTGCATGCAAACCCTCGCGATAAAAGACCAAGCCTCAAGGCCCGTCACAGAGGCTGAGCACCCTCTGTGGAAAAAACACCGGCCCCATGAAAACACCGAAAGCCGAGCAGCTCAAAGCAGTTGCGCCAGCGCGCCTGCCACCTCCAGCAACTGCTGGCGCAACCAGAGATGGGCCGGGTCTGCCGTGTTGCGTCCATGCCAGATCGCCAACAGCGACGACGCTTCAACCGCCAGTGGCAGCGCCCGCTGACACAGGCCAAAGCGCTGTTCGAAAGCCCGGGCCAGTGGCACCGGCACAATCGCCACCAGCCGCGACTGTTCCAGCAACTGCGGCAGCACCAGGGCATGGGGCAGGGTGACCTTGTACTGGGGACTGCGGCCAATCGCCGCCAGCGCCTGCTCCAGGCGCTGGCGATCGAACATCTCCGACTGCCGGGCAATACCGCGCTCAAGAATGTAGCCGTTGACCGCGCCTTCCTCCTGCCCGCCTACCGACAGTGTGATCAATGGCTGGTCCGCCAGGGCCTCAAGGGTCAACTCGGGCAGGTCGAGCAAGGGATGCTCGGGACACATCAGCAACACATCCTGCTGCTGCCAGAGACGGGCGCTGTGCACTCGCTGCGGCAGCTCGGCAAACACCCCCACGGCCAGGTCGATGCGCCCGACGTCGATCTGCTCGGCCAGATCCAGGCGGGTCGCCGGGCGCACCACCAGGTCCACCCCCGGAGCCTCCTGGGCCAGGCGCCGCAACAGCGGTGCCAGCAGCACCGAACTCAGATAGTCATTGGCGGCAAGGGTGAAGGTCCGCGTTGCGCTGGCGGGGTCGAACGCCTCCACGCCCACCGTGCGCTGAATGGTCAGCAGTGCTTCGCGCAGCGGGCCGGCAATTGCTTCGGCACGGGCCGACGGCTGCATGCCCTTGGCGGTGCGAATAAACAACTCGTCCTGCAGGGACTCACGCAACCGGGTCAAGGCATGGCTGACCGCCGACTGGCTCAGATGGAGGCGCTTGCTGGCCAGCAGGATGCTGCGGTCCTCATAGACGGCATCGAAAACCCGCAGCAGGTTGAGGTCGATACGCGGGACGCGGGGCACTTCATCACGGAGCATATTGCATATCCTGCAGGAGGCTATTGCGGATTGTTCCCTTGCCCCAAGGGGCGGGCGCGGGCAACTTTAGCGCATCCGACAAGCGAGCAGATGGCACTGAAAATCAAACCGTGCGATCACGGCCACGGCTTGCCCGAAGTTCAGTGAAAGCAACTGACCTGAGTGTTTTTCGACCCCTTGAAACCTCGTCCTCAGTTGCGATCAAGACCGTGCTCAAGTTCAGGGAACGAAGATGCCCGCAAGCCCCGACCTCAATGACATTCGCGCCCACGATTGGGTCGCCACCCGGCTGCCCCGCTCCTGGCAGGCCTACGCCCGCCTGATGCGCCTGGACCGGCCCATCGGCACCTGGCTGACCCTGCTGCCGGCCCTGGCCGCGTTGATACTCTGCGCCGGACGTATTCCGCAGGTCGGCACGGTGCTGGTGTTCGCCCTCGGCGCCCTGCTAATGCGCAGTGCCGGCTGCTGCATCAACGACATCCTCGACCGACGCTTCGACGCCCAGGTCAACCGCACCCGCCAGCGGCCCCTGGCCAAGGGCTCACTGAGCCTGAATCAGGCCCTGGCTTGCCTGGTCGTACTCTTGCTGCTGGCGGCCGCACTACTGCCCTTGCTGCAACCACTGACGGTGCTGCTGGCCCTGGGCTGCGTGCCGCTGACCCTGATCTACCCGCTGTTCAAACGCTTCACCCACTGGCCCCAGGCGTTTCTCGGCGCGGTGTTCAACTGGGGCGTGCTCATGGCCAGCGTGGAAACCACCGGCAGCCTGCAAGCCAGTGCGCTGGCACTGTGGCTGGGCTGCCTGTTCTGGCAGTTGGGCTACGACACGCTCTATGCCTACAGCGACCGTGAGGACGACCTGAAAATGGGCCTGCGCTCCACCGCGACGCTGTTCGCCGAACGGGGCAAGACCTGGATCGCCGGGTTCTACGCCATGACCGTGCTGTGCTGGTGCGGCGCGGGCCTGCTGGCCGGTGCCAACCCGGGCTTTTTCATCGTGCTGCTGCCGATCGCCTTGTCCCTGGCCTACCAGCTCAGCCTGTTCAGTCCGGACCACCCGGAGCCCTGCAACGACCTGTTTCGCAGCAACTTCCACGTCGGCGTGCTGCTCCTGGCCGGCGCCTCGGTGGCCATCGTTTAACCGCTGAACACTCAGCAATCGGCAACATTCCCAACCACACAAGGACTTGTCATATGCCTGCCCGCTCAATCGCATCACCACTCTCGGCACCGGAACAATGGGCCGCCCTGTTCCTGCGCCTGGCCCTGGGCGCCATGTACATCGCCCATGCGCTGTTCAAAGTCCTGGTCCTGGGCTGGCCGGGCACCCTCAAGCTGTTCGGCGCCACCGGCATGCCCGAGTGGATGACCTACCCGGCGGTGTGCGCCGAGCTGGTGGGGGGCTTGTTGCTGATACTCGGGGTCGGCGTGCGCTGGATCGCCCTGGGGCTGCTGCCGATGCTGCTGGGGGCGATTGTCTTCGTCCACGGCGCCCACGGCTGGATCTACACCAGCCCGGGCGGCGGCTGGGAATACCTGGCCTTCCTGGCGGTGGTGTCGGTGTCGCTGGTGTGCCTGGGCAACGGCGCACTGTCCCTGTTGAGCCTGTTCAAGGCGCCGCCTACAAGGCAATGGACGGCAACGACAGCCCCTTGAGGGATTGAGCGCTGCCGGCTTGCTCGGCCATCAGCCAGTCGACGAAGCGCTGGATCAATGGGCCACGGCGCTTGCGTGGCGGCAGCACCACGTAATAGCCGTAGCCGGACAGCGCACTCTGGGCGATCGGCCGGCACAACAGCCCCTGCGCCAGCAAATCGTCCACCAGATGACGCCAGCCGATGGCCACGCCCTGACCGCCGATGGCCGCCTGGATCAGCAGGGTGTAGTTGTCGAAACGCAATTGCCCGGGAGGCGGGGCGCCAGCCAGGCCCAGTTCGCGGAACACCCCGCTCCAGTCGAACCAGTGGCTGGCGTTTTCACCCCGCAGGTGCAGCAGCGGCATCTCCAGCAGGGCATGGGCGGGCAGGGGAGCCAGACGTTCCTTGAGCAGCAGCGGGCTGCACACCGGAAAAACTTCCTCGCTGAACAGCCAGCGACTTTCGCCGTGCTTGAAACGCCCGTCGCCGAACAGCACCGCCACGTCGATATCGCTACGCAGCATGCTGTGGCTGCGTTCACTGGTCACCAGGCTGACGTCCACCTGGGGATTGGCCTCATGAAAACGATGCAGGCGCGGCATCAGCCAGTAGGCGGCGAAGGCGAAATCCGTGGCCACCTGCAACACCTCATGCTGATGCTGCTGGCTGAGGGCGCTGAGGCCGGCATCGATGCTCTGCAGGCCGGCCTGGACCTGATCCAGCAACAAGGCTGCAGACTCGGTGAGCTCGATGCCCCGGTAGATGCGGTCGAACAGGCGCACCCCCAGCTGTTCCTCCAGGCGCTTGATCTGCTGACTGATAGCCGGCTGGGTGGTGCCCAGTTCCACCGCCGCGGCGGTGAAGCTGCGCAGGCGCGCGGCTGCTTCGAACACCCGGAGCAGGTCCAGGGACAGGTCGCCAAGGGCTTCATACATAAGCTGTGCTTATCCTAGTCATTGCTGTACATGGGCTTTACCACCAACGGCATGGGATCCATGCTCGGTTGCAGCACTTTCGCATAACCATCGACTATGGAATGCCGCGAATCCATGAAGCGCAAGAACATTCTTTTCATCATGGCCGATCAGATGGCCGCCCCCTTGCTGCCGTTCTACGGACCCTCGCCGATCAAGCTGCCTCACCTCAGCCGGCTGGCCGCCCAGGGCGTGGTCTTCGACGCCGCCTACTGCAACAGCCCCTTGTGCGCACCCTCGCGCTTCACTTTGGTCAGCGGCCAGTTGCCCAGCCGGATCGGCGCCTACGACAACGCCGCGGACTTCCCCGCCGACGTGCCTACCTACGCCCACTACCTGCGGCGCCTGGGCTACCGCACTGCGCTCTCGGGCAAGATGCACTTCTGCGGCCCGGACCAGTTGCACGGTTATGAAGAGCGCCTGACCAGCGATATCTACCCCGCCGACTATGGCTGGGCGGTGAACTGGGACCAGCCCGATGTGCGCCCCAGCTGGTACCACAATATGTCCTCGGTACTGCAGGCCGGCCCCTGTGTACGCACCAACCAGCTGGATTTCGACGAGGAGGTGGTGTTCAAGGCCCAGCAATACCTGTTCGACCATGTGCGCGAGGCCGGCGACCAGCCGTTCTGCCTCACCGTCTCCATGACCCACCCCCACGATCCGTACACCATTCCCAGGGCCTTCTGGGACCTGTACCGCGACGACCAGATTCCACTGCCGCAGACCCCGCCCCAAAGCGAGCTGGATCCGCATTCCCAGCGCCTGCTCAAGGTCTACGACCTGTGGGACAAGCCCTTGCCTGTGGATAAGATCCGCGACGCGCGCCGCGCCTACTTCGGCGCCTGCAGCTACATCGACAGCAACGTCGGCAAGCTGCTGCAGACCCTGGAAGACACCGGGCTGGCGGACGACACGCTGATCGTGTTTTCCGGCGACCACGGCGACATGCTCGGCGAGCGCGGTCTCTGGTACAAAATGCACTGGTTTGAAATGGCCGCCCGGGTACCGCTGCTGATCTGTGCACCGGGGCAGTTCACTGCCGGCCGGGTCAGCGCCGCTGTCTCCACCGCCGACCTGCTGCCGACCCTGGTGGAGCTGGCCGGCGGCCGGGTCGAGCCCGACCTGCCGCTGGATGGCCGCTCCCTGGTCCCGCACTTGCAAGGGCAGGGCGGGCACGACGAGGTGTTCGGCGAATACATGGCCGAAGGCACCATCGGCCCGCTGATGATGATTCGCCGCGGTGCCTACAAGTTCATCTACAGCGAAGACGACCCCTGCCTACTCTTCGACCTGCACCACGACCCGCAAGAGCGCTTCGACCTTGGCCAGTCGCCCGAGCATCGGCCGCTGTTCGCCGCGTTCCTGGCAGAGGCCCGGGCCAAGTGGGACATTCCGCGCATTCACCAACAGGTCCTGGCCAGCCAGCGCCGCCGCCGGCTGGTGGCCGAGGCGCTGAGCCGGGGCAAACTCAAGAGCTGGGACCACCAGCCGCTGGTAGACGCCAGCCAGCAGTACATGCGCAACCACATCGACCTCGATGACCTGGAGCGCAAGGCCCGTTATCCACAACCCTGCCAAAACCAATAAAACGTAAGGGGAAAAGCATGCAAAGGTTATCCACAGCACTGACGCTCGGGCTTCTGGCCCTGGGCAGCGCATCCGCTTGGGCCGACTCGTGCGAGACCGTGAAGATGGCCGACCCGGGGTGGAGCGATATCGCCGCCACCAATGCCATCACCGGCTTCCTGCTGGACGGCATGGGCTACAAGGCGAAGATCGACACCCTGGCCGTGCCCATCACCTTCGGGGGTCTGAAGGATGGCCGGGTGGATGTATTCCTGGGTAACTGGATGCCGGCGCAGCAAGGCTTCCATGACAAGTTCGTGGCCAATGGCGACGTCACCCAGCTGGCCAAGAACCTGGAAGGGACCGAGTTCACCCTGGCGGTGCCGGACTATGTGTGGGAGGCCGGAGTGCATGATTTTGCCGACCTGGACAAGTTCGCCGACAAGTTCGACAAAAAGCTCTACGGCATCGGCTCCGGCGCGCCGGCCAACCTGTCGCTGCAGGAAATCATCAAGAGCAACCAGTTCAACCTGGGCCAGTGGAAGCTGATCGAGTCCAGTGAACAGGCAATGCTCGCCGAAGTGTCCCGGGCCACGAAAAAGCAGCGCTTCATCACCTTCCTCGGCTGGACCCCACACCCGATGAACGTGCAGTTGAAGATGCGCTACCTGACCGGTGGCGAAAAGTACTTCGGCGCCAGCGGCAGCGTCTACACCCTGACCCGCAAGGGTTATGCACAGGCTTGCCCGAACGTCGGCAAACTGCTGGGCAACCTGCGGTTCACCCAGGAGATGGAGAACAGCATCATGGCCGCAGTGGTCAACAGCAAACTCAGCAACACCGAGGCCGCCAAGGCCTGGATCAAGGCTCACCCGGCAGTGCTGGAGCAATGGCTGGAGGGAGTGCGGACCATTGATGACAAAGAGGCCCTGGCAGCGGTGAAGAGCAGGTTGTAGCCCGAGGTGTGCCGGCCATTCGCCGGCAAGCCGGCTCCTACACTCAAAGCCTGGCAATGCTTTACCCTGGCCCACCGAATCAACCCACCCGTGAGGAACCATGGCCTGGCCCGACCGCCAATCTCTCCTGCCTTTGCTGAGCTGGCTGCCGCGCCAGACCCGGGCCAGCGTCGGCCGTGACCTGCTGGTGGGCCTGAGCGGCGCGATCCTCGCTCTGCCGCAATCCATCGCCTATGCCCTGATCGCCGGCCTGCCCCCGGAGTACGGGCTGTACGCGGCCATAGTCCCGGTGCTGATCGCCTGCCTGTGGGGTTCATCGTGGCACCTGATCTGCGGCCCCACGGCGGCAATTTCCATCGTTCTCTATGCCAGCGTCAGCCCCCTGGCAGTGCCGGCCTCCGAGGACTACATCACCCTGATCCTGCTCCTGACGCTGTTGGCTGGGGTCTTCCAGTGGCTGCTGGGAATGCTGCGCTTCGGCGCCCTGGTGAACTTCGTCTCGCACTCGGTGGTGCTGGGCTTCACCCTCGGCGCGGCGGTGGTCATCGCCCTGGGCCAATTGCCCAACCTGCTGGGGCTGGAACTGCCGAACCAGGCCACCGCCCTCAACAGCCTGAGCCAGTTGCTGCAGCACCTGGGCGAGGTGGACCGGCCTTCGCTGCTGCTGGGGCTGGGCACCCTGGCGCTGGGGGTCGCCTTCAAGCTGCTGGCGCCGCGCTGGCCCGGCCTGCTGCTGAGCCTGGTGTTCAGTGCCCTGGTGGTATGGCTGCTGCCAGGGGTGTTTGGCCATGTGCAACTGGTCAGCGCCTTCGTCGGCCGGCTGCCGCCGTTTAGCCCATTGCCCCTGGACCTGGAACTGATCCTGCGGTTGCTGCCCAGCGCAGTGGCGGTGGGCATGCTCGGGCTGGTCACCAGCCTGTCGATTGCCCGCTCACTGTCAGCACGTTCGGAACAGTTGCTGGACGCCAACCAGGAGGTCCGCGCCCAGGGCCTGTCGAACATGGTCGGGGCGTTTTTCTCCGGCTACCTGTCCTCGGGCTCCTTCACCCGCTCCGGGTTGAGCTACGAGGCCGGCGCCTGCTCGCCCCTGGCCGGGGTGTTCTCGGCGCTGTGGGTGGCGCTGTTCGCCGTGGCCGGCGCCGGGCTGATCGCCCATATCCCGATCCCGGCCATGGCCGGCAGCATCCTGCTGATCTGCTGGGGGCTGGTGGACCATCGGGGCATTCGCGCGCTGTTCCGGGTCAGCCGCGCCGAGTTCGTGGTGATGAGCCTGACCTGCGTCGCCACCCTGCTCCTGGAGTTGCAGACCGCGATCTATGCCGGGGTCCTGGCGTCGCTGTTCTTCTACCTCAAGCGCACTTCGCAACCGCGGGTGCAGCAGTCCAGCGAAGGCGATGAAGACATCCTGCGGGTCGGCGGTTCGATTTTCTTCGGCGCCAGCCATTACCTGCAGGTGCGCATGCAGCGCTGCCACGCGCCCAGGCTGGTGATCGACGCACGGCAGATCAACTTTATCGACTACTCAGGGGTGGAGATGCTGCACCAGGAAGCACGCCGCCTCAGGCGCCAGGAGCGCAGCCTGATCCTGCGCCGGGCACGGCAGGCGGTGAAAGAAGAGTTGATCAAGCTCGAAGGCCCGGAACGCTGCCCGATCCACTTCGAAGACTGAACCCGCGGGCGCCTTGCCCACACCCGACGTGAGAGCCGGCTTGCCGGCGAAGAAGCCCTTGAGCCTGGCCCAGCCTTGAAGCCGCCTTCGCTGGCAAGCCAGCTCCTAAGGGGGGTTACTGCGCCAGCTGGCGACGCAGTTCAGCCAGCACCGGGGCACTGTCGGGGCGCACGCCGCGCCATAGGTAGAAGGCTTCCGCCGCTTGCTCGGCCAGCATGCCCAGGCCATCCAGCACCAAGGCCGCGCCCTGTTCACTGGCCCAGCGGCAGAACGGTGTCGGCTCCTTGGCGTACATCATGTCGTAGCACACGGTCTTGCCCGCCTCGATCAGGCTGCCGGCAATCGGCGGCAGCTCGCCCGAAAGGCTGGCGGAGGTGGCATTGATGATCAGGTCCACCGACTCCTGCAGCCAGTCGAAGCCGCTGGCCGATACCGGCCCCAGGTCGGCGAACAACTCCGCCAGCAGCTCAGCCTTTTCCACGGTGCGATTGGCGATCACCAAGGCCTCCGGCTGCTCGGCCAGCAACGGCTCCAGGGCACCACGGACCGCGCCGCCAGCCCCCAGCACAAGGATGCGCTTGCCCTTGAGGCTGACCCCGGCGTTCACCTTCAGGTCGCGCACCAGCCCGGCGCCGTCGGTGTTGTCCCCCAGCAGGCGGCCGTCGGCCTGCTTGCTCAGGGTGTTCACCGCGCCGGCGCGCTGGGCCCGTTCGGTCAGGCTGTCGCACAGGCGATAGGCCTCTTCCTTGAACGGCACCGTGACATTGGCCCCACGCCCGTGGGCGAAGAAACTGCGAGCGGTGCCGGCGAAATCATCCAGGGGCGCCAGCAGGGTGTTGTACTCCAGCTGCTGGCCGGTCTGCTGGGCAAACAGCCGATGGATCAGCGGCGACTTGCTGTGGCCGATCGGATTACCAAAGACAACGTACTGATCCATCTCTCATCCCATTTGCTCAACACAGGGGTAGGAACCGCATCCGCCTTGAAGGCCTTTTCGCCGGCAAGCCGGCTTCTACACAGTGGGTGCGGTTTAGTTGCTGGCTGCCAGCCAGTCGCGATCCTGCAGGAAGTATTCGGTCAGGCGCGCTTCTTCGCTGCCCGGCTCGGCCTTCCAGTCATAGCCCCAGCGCACTTGTGGCGGCAGCGACATGAGGATCGACTCGGTGCGCCCGCCCGATTGCAGGCCGAACAGGGTGCCACGGTCGTAGACCAGGTTGAACTCCACGTAGCGGCCCCGGCGGAATTCCTGGAATTCCCGCTGCTGCGCGGTGTAGGCCGCGGCCTTGCGGCGCTGGACGATGGGCAGGTAGGCCTCGATGTAGGCGTCGCCGATGGCGCGCATGAAGGCGAAACTGGTGTCGAAGTCCCATTCGTTCAGATCGTCGAAGAACAGGCCGCCGATGCCCCGCGGTTCATTGCGGTGCTTGATGTGGAAATAGCTGTCGCACCAGGCCTTGTAGCGCGGGTAGACATCGGCACCGAAGGGCGCGCAGGCCCGCTCGGCAACCCGGTGCCAGTGCACGCAGTCATCGATGTTGCCGTAGTAGGGGGTCAGGTCGAAACCGCCGCCGAACCACCAGACCGGCTCTTCGCCTTCCTTCTCGGCGATGAAGAACCGCACGTTGGCGTGGGAAGTCGGCACATGGGGGTTGTGCGGGTGGATCACCAGGGACACGCCCAGGGCCTCGAAGCCACGGCCGGCCAGCTCGGGCCGGTGGGCACTGGCCGATGGCGGCAGGCCGCTGCCGAATACATGGGAGAAGTTCACCCCACCCTTTTCGATCACTGCACCGTCGCCGATCACCCGGGTACGCCCGCCACCACCGGCAGGCCGGGTCCAGGCGTCCTCGATGAAGCGTGCGCCACCGTCTTCGGTTTCCAGTGCAGCGCAAATGCGGTCTTGCAGGTCGAGCAGGTAGGCTTTCACGGCCTCGGTGCGGGTAGTCATGGCATCACCTTGAATCGGGCAAAGCTACGCGGCGCTAGGGATGGAGCACGGGCCGGCGCAAATGGGCGCGTAGCATAACACCGCGCCGGGGCGCTCCGCAGTTGACGAAGGTCAAGCAGAGGAGTCCGATAGAGCACTTTCACGACACGTCCGAGGAGAGAATGCAGATGGCCAAACGTATCCAGTTCCGCGCCCATGGCGGCCCCGAAGTGCTCGAATATGTGGATTACCAACCGGCGGAACCGGGCCCGCAACAGGTTCGCGTCAGCAACAAGGCCATCGGCCTGAACTTCATCGACACCTATTTCCGCAGCGGTCTCTACGCACCGCCCGCCCTGCCTTCAGGCCTGGGGGCCGAAGGCGCGGGCGTGGTCGAGGCCGTAGGCAGTGCCGTGACCCGTTTCAAGGTCGGCGACCGCGTGGCTTACGGCAGCGGCCCACTGGGGGCCTACAGCGATGTGCATGTGCTGCCCGAAGCCAACCTGGTACGCCTGCCGGACGCCATCAGCTTCGAACAGGCCGCCGGGGTCATGCTCAAGGGCCTGACCGTGCAGTACCTGCTGCGCCAGACCTATGAACTCCAGGGCGGCGAAACCGTGCTGTTCCACGCCGCTGCCGGCGGTGTCGGCTCCCTGGCCTGCCAGTGGGCCAAGGCCCTCGGGGTAAAGCTGATCGGCACCGTCAGCTCGCCGGAAAAGGCCGCCATCGCCAAGGCCCTGGGCGCCTGGGAAACCATCGACTACAGCCATGAAGACGTGGCCCAGCGAGTGCTGGAACTGACCGGCGGGAAGAAGTGCCCGGTGGTCTACGACGGCGTGGGCAAGGACACCTGGCTGACCTCCCTGGATTGCCTGGCCCCACGCGGGCTGATGGTCAGCTTCGGCAACGCCTCTGGCGCAGTGGACGGGGTCAACCTGGGGATTCTCTCGGCCAAGGGCTCGCTGTACGTGACCCGGCCGACCCTGGCCAGCTACGCCAACAATGCCGAGAACCTGCAGCGCATGGCCGACGACCTGTTCGGCATGATTGCCAGCGGCAAGCTGAAGATCGAGATTGGCCAGCGCTTCGCCCTGGCGGATGCGGCCAAGGCCCATATCGAACTGTCGGCGCGACGCACGACTGGCTCGACTGTGCTGCTGCCTTGAACGCCTTCGCCGGCAAGCCGGTTCCTACCGAGTATCGTAGGAGCCGGCTTGCCGGCGAAGCGCTTCAGGAAGGCCGAACTACCTTGCCGGTAGCCAGGTCACGGATCAGGCTCGGGTTCTTGCGCCCGCCCAGGCTGCCACTGAGGACCAGATCCAGTTGCCCACGGAAATACTGCTCGATGCGCAGCCGCGTGCGCGCCGCCGGGCGCCCCTGGGGGTTGGCCGAGGTGGAAATCAGCGGGCCCACCAGGGAGCACAGTTCACGCACCAGCGGATGGTCGCTGACCCGCAGCGCCACCGTGTCATGGACCCCGGTGACCCACTCGGGCAACAGGTTCTGATGGGGCACCAGCCAGGTATTGGGCCCCGGCCAGGTGCTGGACATGCGATCGATCCAGGTGTCCGGGAAGTCCTCGAAGAGGAAATCGAACTGATGGATGTTGTCAGCGATCAGGATCAGGCCCTTGTCCACCGACCGTGACTTGATCGCCAGCAGACGATCCACCGCCTCTTCATTCCACGGATCGCACCCCAGGCCCCAGACCGCTTCGGTTGGATAGGCAATCACCGCCCCTGCGCGAATCTCTCGTGCGGCTTGCTGCACGCGCCAACTGCTGACCATTGCCGACTCTCCAGATAAAAGCTGTGCGCAGTTTACCCATCCTGCTTATAAAACCTAGCTCAGACGCGCATACCAACGCCCATTTTCATGGACCGCACGGCCTTCGATCTCCAGCTCGGTCAGGGCCGCCAGCACCCGGGGCAGGGACCAGCCGCTGGCGCTGGCCAAGGCTTCGCTGCTGTGGGGCGCCGCATGCAGCAAGGCCAGCAACGGGTGGGTACAGGCCGCTGTCGGCAGCGAGGCGCTGGGCGGCAGGTTCTGCCAGCCGGCCAGGGTCTCCAGGATGTGCTGCACGCTTTCCACCAGCACCGCGCCGTCGCGGATCAACTGGTGGCAGCCCCGGGCACCGGGGTGGTGGATAGAACCGGGGATGGCATACACCTCGCGGCCTTGCTCCGCCGCCAGCCGCGCGGTAATCAGCGAACCGCTGGCGACGCTGGCCTCCACCACCAGCACGCCCAGGGCCAGGCCACTGATGATTCGATTGCGCCGGGGGAAGTGTTCCGCACGCGCCGGGGTGTCCAGAGGGAACTCGGAAACCACCGCGCTGCCCTGGTCGATCATGGCCCTGGCCAGGGCCCGGTGCCGCTGTGGATAAAAATTTTCCAGGCCAGTGCCCAGCACGCCCACGGTACGCCCGCCAACATCCAGGGCCGCCTGATGGGCAGCGCCATCGACGCCCAGGGCCAGACCGCTGGTGATGACAAAACCGGCACGGGCCAGGCTGCGGGAAAAGGCCCCGGCGGTGTCCAGCCCCGGTCGCGATGCACGACGGCTGCCCACCATCGCCAACTGCGGCCGTTCGAGAATCGAGGGGTCGCCGGCCACGAACAGCAGCGGTGGCGCATCCTCGAGTTGCGCCAGCAAGGGCGGGTAGCCGGGCTGGTCCCACATCAGCAAATGCTGGGCCTGGCTATCTATCCAGGCCAATGCGCGACGGGCGCCGTCGCGCACCTGGGGGCTGCGCCGGGCCTCGCTGCAGGCCGGCGGCAGGTCCAGGGAACGCCAGGCACTGGCCGGGGCACGGAGTGCTTTAGAAGCGCAACCGAATGCCTGAAGCAGGCGCTGAAAACGCATCGGCCCGAGTTCGGGCAGGACGTGCAAGCGCAATCGAGCTTCCAGTTCTGCCGGGGAAATGCTGCCGCTCATCGAGTTCGACATGGATCATCCTTGATCGTCAGGGCTCCAGCCTGAGCTGGAACAAGCTGTGGATAACTCTGTTGGTAACTTGTTGAGGAAAGATCTTCCTCAGGGGTTGCGGACCTTGTCCAGCACCGCCAGCGAACGCGTGGCCTTGAGTACCAATCCGTAGCTGAGCCTGTCGTAGCTGCGGAACACCATCAGCCAGCCGGCCGCCTCGTCGGGGATTTTCAGCGGCTCGCCGGTTTGCCGGTCGCGTACGGTTTCCCCGGTCTTGATCACCGCCAGCACGTTGCCCTCCAGCAGCCCGTCGCGGCGCCCGCGGTTGAGGGTCACCACATCCAGGGCGCCGATCTGGGTGACCCCTCGGGGCACGTCGATGATTAGCCCTTCCACCGGCCGTTGCGGGGCACTGGGGCTGAAGGAGCCCGGCAACCCCGAGGTATCGGCGGCCAGCAAGCGATCACCCAGGCGCACTTCCTGGTTGCTGCTCTGCAAGGCGAGGGTGGCCAGGTCACCTTCGCTCGCCACCACCCGGGCGCTGCCAATGGCGTCGGCGTTGACCCCCAGCAGTTCCTGGCTCAGGGGGTCGCGGTAGACCTTGCCCTGGCGGAACAGCTCATAGACCGGCTGCTCTGGGTCCAGCCGGCCACGGGCGAAAAGCCGGTCGCCCATGCCACCCAGCACCCGCTCGCCCTCGCCGGCCACGATATACGGCGCCTGCTCCAGGGCCCCGGGCTGATCGACGATGCGGTTGTCCAGCAAGAAGCTGCTGATCGCTTGCAGGGGGATGCTCGGAATCGGGGCAGGGGGCAGGCGCCGGGCCTGGGGCGCGAGCTTGACCGTCGGCGGCGCCGCTGGTCGCTCCAGCTGCAGGCGTGGCGGGCCGTCATTGCGCACCAGTTGCAGGCGGTCGCCGGGGAAGATCTGCCCGGCGAAGCCCGCCGGCCAGAGCTCGCGCCATTGCCAGGGCTGCTGCAGATACAGGCTGGCGACGCTCCACAGGGTATCGCCCGGCTGCACCCGATAGTGCTGTGGATAACTGTCCCGCAGTTGCACCTGGGCCTGGCCGATGGCGGTCCAGCCCGCCAGCAGCAGGGCGAACAGTGATTTCCTCATGGGCTGAATCCCTTTATTATGTGCGTTCGCGTGAAACGCCAGAGCCTGCACGGCTCGCTCCATCCCAGAGCACGTTTTGCACCGGCGGCCCAGGTCCAGAACCTGCGCGGACGCCGACTCCGCCCTTACTTCACACGTGTAGCAATTACGCTTATGGCCATTTTAAACATCCTCGAATTCCCTGATCCGCGCCTGCGCACTATCGCCAAACCAGTGGCCGTAGTGGACGACGAAGTGCGTCAGTTGGTCGACGACATGTTTGAAACAATGTATGAGGCCCCAGGCATCGGTCTGGCGGCGACCCAGGTCAACGTGCACAAACGCGTGGTGGTCATGGACCTGTCCGAAGACCGCAGCGAACCACGGGTGTTCATCAACCCCGAGTTCGAAGCCCTGACCGACGAGATGGACCAGTACCAGGAAGGCTGCCTTTCGGTACCGGGCTTCTACGAAAACGTCGACCGCCCGCAACGGGTCAAGATCAAGGCCCTGGACCGCGACGGCCAGCCCTACGAACTGATCGCCGAAGGTTTGCTCGCCGTGTGCATCCAGCACGAATGCGACCACCTGAACGGCAAGTTGTTCGTCGACTACCTGTCCACGCTCAAGCGTGACCGGATCAAGAAGAAGCTGGAAAAGCAGCATCGCCAGCAGGCTTGATGACCGTCTTGCAAAGGCTTGCTACGGCAAGCCTTTTTCTTTTCCGCATGTTTAACATCGAGAATTCCCATGACTGAGCCACTGCGCATCGTCTTTGCCGGCACCCCCGAATTCGCCGCCGAACACCTCAAGGCCCTGCTCGACAGCCCTTACCAGATCGTTGCGGTCTACACCCAGCCGGACCGTCCGGCGGGGCGCGGGCAGAAGCTGATGCCCAGTCCGGTCAAGCAGCTTGCTCTGGAAAACGACATCCCCGTGCTGCAACCGCCGACCTTGCGCAATGCCGAGGCTCAAGCCGAACTGGCAGCGCTCAAGCCGGACCTGATGGTGGTGGTGGCCTACGGCCTGATCCTGCCCCAGGCGGTGCTGGATATTCCGCGCCTGGGTTGCATCAACAGCCACGCTTCGCTGTTGCCACGCTGGCGCGGTGCCGCGCCGATCCAGCGTGCGGTGCAAGCCGGTGACGCGCAAAGCGGGGTGACCGTGATGCGCATGGAAGCCGGCCTGGATACCGGGCCGATGCTACTCAAGGTCAGCACCCCGATCAGCGCCGAAGATACCGGCGGCAGCCTCCACGACCGCCTGGCCGAGATGGGCCCGCCCGCAGTGCTGCAAGCCATCGAAGGCCTGGCCGCCGGCACCCTGGAAGGCGAAGTCCAGGACGACAGCCTGGCCACTTACGCCCACAAGCTGAACAAGGACGAGGCGCGCATCGACTGGAGCCGCCCGGCCGTGGAACTGGAGCGCCTGGTGCGGGCCTTCAACCCCTGGCCGATCTGCCACAGCAGCTTGAATGGCGAAGCGCTGAAAGTGCTGGCCGCCACCCTGGCCGAAGGCAAGGGCGCGCCGGGGGAAATCCTCGGCGCCAGCAAGGACGGCCTGATCGTTGCCTGCGGTGAGCAGGCGCTGTGCCTGACCCGCCTGCAACTGCCCGGGGGCAAGGCGCTGAACTTCAGCGACCTGTTCAACAGCCGCCGCGAGAAATTCGCCATCGGCACCCTGCTCGGCCCAGCAGCGGAGGCCCAATGAACCCGCGCCTGGCCGCCGCCAAGGCGCTGACTGCCGTGCTCAACGGCAAGGCCTCGCTCAACAGCTCGCTGCCGATCCAGCTGGACAAGGTCGAGGCCCGTGATCGCGGCTTCACCCAGGACCTGGCCTTCGGCACCGCACGCTGGCAGCCGCGGCTGTCGGCGCTGGCGGCCAAGCTGCTGCAGAAGCCGTTCAAGGCAGCCGACGCCGATGTCGAAGCATTGCTGCTGGTGGGCCTCTATCAGTTGCTCTACACCCGGGTTCCGGCCCACGCCGCCATCGGTGAAACCGTGGGCTGCGCCGACAAGCTGAAAAAGCCCTGGGCCAAGGCTCTGCTCAATGCCGTGCTGCGCCGTGCCCAACGCGAAAGCGAAACGCTGCTGGCCGAGTTGGAGCACGACCCGGTGGTGCGCACCGCGCACCCGCGCTGGTTGCAGAAATCCCTCAAGGCGTTCTGGCCCGAGCAGTGGGAAGCCATCTGCGCCGCCAACAACGCCCACCCGCCGATGATCCTGCGGGTCAACCGCCGGCATCACTCCCGCGATGCCTACCTGAAGCTGTTGAGCGAAGCGGGGGTTGCGGCCAAGGCTTGCGTCTATAGCCAGGACGGCATCGTCCTCGACGAAGCCTTGGATGTACGCAGCCTGCCGGGCTTTGCCGAAGGCTGGATCAGTGTGCAGGACGAGGCCGCGCAACTGGCCGCCGAGCTGCTGGAACTGGCGCCGGGGCAACGGGTGCTGGACGCCTGCTGCGCCCCGGGCGGCAAGACCTGCCACATCCTCGAAGTGCAACCGGCCCTGGCCGGCGTGGTAGCGGTGGACCTGGAGGCCAAGCGCCTGGTGCGGGTACGGGAAAACCTCGACCGCCTGGGGCTCGACGCCCAATTGATCGCCGCCGATGGCCGCGACACCCAGGCCTGGTGGGACGGCAAGCCGTTCCAGCGGATCCTGCTGGACGCGCCATGCTCGGCCACCGGGGTGATCCGCCGCCATCCGGATATCAAGCTGACCCGCCAGCCCGAAGACATCGCCGCCCTGGCGCAACTGCAAGGCGAACTGCTGGATGCCATGTGGCAGGCCCTGGAAGTGGGCGGCATCCTGCTCTACGCCACCTGCTCGACCCTGCCCACCGAGAACACCGAGGTCATCGAGGCCTTCCTGGCCCGCACCCCGGGTGCTCGTGAATTGGACATCGGCGGCCAACTGGGGCAGCCTGCGGCCGGCCTCAAGCAGCCCCACGGGCGCCAGTTGCTGGCGCAAGAAGGCGGCCACGACGGCTTCTACTACGCCAAGCTGATCAAGATTGCCGCCGCACGCGGTTAAACGGTTTTAAGGGAGTGACTGGATGAAGATCATCATCCTCGGCGCCGGGCAAGTGGGTGGCACGCTGGCGGAACACCTGGCCAGCGAAGCCAACGATATCACCGTGGTCGACACCGACGGCGAACGCCTGCGCGACCTCGGCGACCGCCTGGACATCCGCACCGTGCAGGGCCGCGCCTCGTTCCCGACGGTGCTGCGCCAGGCCGGCGCCGACGACGCCGACATGCTGGTGGCGGTAACCAACAGCGACGAGACCAACATGGTCGCCTGCCAGGTGGCCCACACCCTGTTCCACACCCCGACCAAGATCGCCCGGGTGCGCGAAGCCGCCTACCTGACCCGCGCCGGGCTGTTCGACAACGATGCGATTCCGGTGGACGTGCTGATCAGCCCCGAGCAGGTGGTGACCAACTACATCAAGCGCCTGATCGAGCACCCCGGTGCGCTGCAGGTGATCGACTTCGCCGAAGGCAAGGCGCAACTGGTGGCGGTCAAGGCCTACTACGGTGGCCCGCTGGTGGGCCAGCAACTGCGCCAGCTGCGCGAGCACATGCCCAACGTCGACACCCGGGTGGCGGCGATCTTCCGTCGCGACCGGCCGATCATGCCCAAGGGCGATACGGTGATCGAGGCCGACGACGAAGTGTTCTTCATCGCCGCCAAGGCCCACATCCGTGCGGTGATGAGCGAGATGCGCCGCCTGGAGGAATCCTACAAGCGCATCGTCATCGCCGGTGGCGGGCAGATCGGCGAGCGCCTGGCCGAAGCCATCGAAAGCCGCTACCAGGTGAAGATCATCGAGATGAACCCGGCCCGCTGCCGCTACCTCTCCGACACCCTGGACAGCACCGTGGTGCTGCAGGGCAGCGCCTCGGACCGCGACCTGCTGCTGGAAGAGAACATCGCCGACGCCGATATCTTCCTGGCCCTGACCAACGACGACGAAGCCAACATCATGTCCTCGCTGCTGGCCAAGCGCCTGGGAGCGAAGAAGGTGATGACCATCATCAACAACCCGGCCTACGTCGACCTGATCCAGGGTGGCGATATCGACATCGCCATCAGCCCGCAGCTGGCCACCATCGGCACGCTGCTGGCCCACGTGCGCCGCGGCGATATCGTCAGCGTGCACTCCCTGCGCCGGGGCGCGGCGGAAGCCATCGAGGCCATCGCCCACGGCGACGCCAAGTCGAGCAAGGTGATCGGTCGTGCCATCGAGAACATCGGCCTGCCGCCGGGCACCACCATCGGCGCGATCATTCGCGACGAAGAAGTGCTGATCGCCCACGACGACACGGTGATCGAAGCCGGCGACCACGTGATCCTGTTCCTTGTGGATAAAAAACACATCCGCGACGTGGAGAAACTGTTCCACGTCGGCCTGAGCTTCTTCTGATCAACAACTCTGTAGCCGCTGCCGAAGGCTGCGATCGACTGCGCAGCAGGCGCTGCCCTTGCGAAGGCCCTGCGGGCCTGATCGCAACCTGCGGCGGCTACATGAGCCCACAGGAGTGACAACGATGCTTGAATCCCTGGAAAAAATGCTCGCCAAGGGTGTGGATAACGCCCTGCTGCGCTTTGGCCTGGGCAAGGGTTACCTGGATCAGGGCGATTTCGCCAAGGCCGCCGAGCACCTGCAACGTTGCGTGGCCTTCGACCCCAAGTATTCCGCGGCGTGGAAGTTGCTGGGCAAGGCCTGCCAGGGGCAGGGCGAACTGCCGGCAGCGCGCCAGGCCTGGGAACAGGGCCTGGAAGCGGCCCGGGGCCACGGCGACAAGCAGGCGGAAAAGGAAATGACGGTGTTCCTGAAAAAACTCGACCGCCAGTCTCAAGGCTGACCCCACCCCTCCTCGGTAGCCGCTGCTGCAGGCTGCGAACGAGCTGGGCGGCACTCCGATGCACTGCTCGCTAGCTCTGAAGACCCGCACAGGCTCGACAAGAGAGCGCCAAGCAAGGCCCTTTGGTCCTTTTCGCAGCCTCGCGGGCTCGGCAACGGCTACAGGGCTATTTCACAGGTAGCGCAGGGCGATCCCTTCCGCGTCCACTTGCACCACTTCCATGCGCACCCGCGGCGCCGTCACCGGCAGGCCCTGGACCTGGCCGTAGACCACCGCGCCCTTGGGCAGTCTTGCCAGGGCCGGGCTCTGTACATAGACGCCGCTGGCGGACAGGTTGCGGGTCTGCCCCAGGCATTCGCCGATGCTTTCGTGGGAAATCTTGATGCGGAACGACTTGCGATGATCGGACATCTTCTGCGCCCTTGTTCGGTGTGCTGTGGATAACTCCCGATGCGGGGTTATCCACAGATCGTGCCAGCTCCCTCAGTACCAGCGCGCCTCGCCAGGCGGGCGCTTCTTGAAGCGTTTCATGCTCCACATGTACTGGCTCGGATAGGCCCCCACATAACGCTCGACCACCTTGCTCATGGCCGCGCAGGAGGTTTCGGTATCGGTGCTGTACATGTCTTCCGGCGCCGCTTCGAGGATCACCTTGTAGCCCGAGCCGTCGGGCAGGCGCAGGGCATGGAGGAACACGCCGACCGCCTTGCCGCCGGCCAGCATGTTCGGCACGAACTTGCTGGTCAGGGCCTGGGTGGCGAAGAAGGGCACGAAGATCCCGGCGGATTCGGCCGGTTCCGGGTCGGCGGGGATGCCCACTGCCCCCCCTTTGCGCACTTCCTTGATGACGCTGAGGATGCCTTCCTTGGTGGAAGCCGCCACGCGGTTGCCCAGTTGCACCCGCTGCTTGCGCAGCAGTTCGTCCACCGCCTTGAGCTTGGGCGGACGGTAGAAAATGATCGGTTTGCACTGGCTGCAATAGAAGTGGTTGAGCACTTCCCAGTTGCCCAGGTGGCTGGTGATGCCAACCACGCCCTTGCCCGAGGCCAGGGCGTCCTTGAGTACTTCCAGGCCCTCGACTTCACGCACCAGGGCAATGGAACGCTCGGCCGGCCAGATCCAGGCGCAGGCGCTTTCAGTCAGGGACTTGCCGATGTCCTTCAGGCTCTGGCCTACCAGGCGCTCGCGTTCCGCCGGGTCCATCTGTGGAAAACACTTGGCCAGGTTGATGCGCACCACCTCGCGGGAACGATTGGGCGTCTTCCACATGATCCAGCCGATGGCTGCGCCGACCGCCTGCACCGCGCGCCAGGGCAGCAGGGCAAACAACCGCAGAGCACCCACCAGCAGGGCGCCTTTGAACTTATCCACAAATGACTCCTGATCTTGGTCATGAAGCGTGTCGCCAGCCGGCTATTCTAACCGCGCATCGGCCAGGATGGCGTACCGATCACAGTCCAGGGTGTGGTCCATGACCATCCCCGAGGCCTGCATCAGCGCATAACAGATGGTCGGGCCGACGAAAGTGAAGCCGGCCTTGCGCAGGCCGCGGCTCATGGCTTCGGCCTCCGGCGTCACCGCCGGCACTTCGCTGCGGTCGTTGAAATGGTTGATCTTCGGCACGCCACCGACGAAGGCCCAGAGAAAGGCCACCGGGTCTTCCAGCTCCAGCCAGGCCTGGGCATTGCGCCGCGCGGCGTTGAGCTTGAGGCGGTTGCGGATGATGCCCGGGTCCTGCATCAGGTCGTCGATCTCGGCATCGCTCATCTGCGCCACACGCTGCACATCGAAGCCGAACAGCACCTGGCGATAATGCTCGCGCTTCTTCAGCACGGTGATCCATGACAGCCCGGCCTGGAACCCTTCGAGCAATAACAACTCGAACAAGCGCTGCCCATCGCGCAGCGGCACGCCCCACTCCTGATCGTGATAAGCCATGTACAGCGGATCTTCGGAACACCAAAAGCAGCGTGGCATAAGGCTCCAGGGGGCGTGCGCAGGACTGAATCGGGTATACTCCCGCTCCTTAAATCGCAGCCCAAGTAACAGGTGAATTTCGTGAGCCAGCCTACGCCAGCCGTGCGTACCTTCCAAGACTTGATCCTCGCCCTCCAGCAGTACTGGGCCGAGCAAGGTTGTGTGGTACTTCAGCCCTACGATATGGAAGTAGGCGCCGGCACTTTCCACACCGCTACCTTCCTGCGGGCCATCGGCCCGGAAACCTGGAACGCCGCTTATGTGCAGCCCAGTCGTCGCCCGACTGACGGCCGCTACGGCGAAAACCCCAACCGCCTGCAGCACTACTATCAGTTCCAGGTGGTCTTGAAGCCCAACCCGGAGAACTTCCAGGAGCTGTACCTGGGTTCCCTGAAGCACGTGGGCCTGGACCCGCTGGTGCACGACATCCGCTTCGTCGAGGACAACTGGGAATCGCCGACCCTGGGCGCCTGGGGCCTGGGCTGGGAAGTCTGGCTCAACGGCATGGAAGTGACTCAGTTCACCTACTTCCAGCAAGCCGGTGGCATCGAGTGCTACCCGGTGACCGGTGAAATCACCTACGGCCTGGAACGCCTGGCCATGTACCTGCAGGGCGTGGATTCGGTATACGACCTGGTGTGGGCCGACGGCCCGTTCGGCAAGGTCACCTATGGCGATGTGTTCCACCAGAACGAAGTGGAGCAGTCGACCTACAACTTCGAACACGCCAACGTCGAGAAGCTGTTCGAACTGTTCGATTTCTACGAAAGCGAGGCCAAGCGCCTGATCGAACTGGATCAGCCACTGCCGCTGCCGAGCTATGAAATGGTCCTCAAGGCCTCGCACACCTTCAACCTGCTGGATGCACGCCGGGCCATCTCGGTCACCGCACGCCAGCAGTACATCCTGCGTGTGCGCACCCTGGCGCGTTCCGTTGCGCAAGCCTACCTGCTGGCCCGTGCCAAGCTGGGCTTCCCGATGGCAACCCCGGACCTGCGTGATGAAGTGTTGGCTAAGTTGGAGGCGGCACAATGAGTGCGCAAGATTTTCTGGTTGAACTGGGCACTGAAGAACTGCCACCCAAAGCCCTGAACACCCTGGCCGAAGCCTTTCTGGCCGGCATCGAAAAAGGCCTGCAGAGCGCCGGCCTGAGCTTCCAGGCCAAGCACGTATACGCCGCGCCACGGCGCCTGGCGGTGCTGATCACCCAACTGGCCACCCAGCAGCCGGATCGCAGCATCAACCTCGACGGCCCGCCACGCCAGGCAGCCTTCGATGCTGAAGGCAACCCGACCCAGGCGGCCCTGGGCTTTGCCAAGAAGTGCGGCGTCGAACTCAGCGAGATCGACCAGAGCGGCCCGAAACTGCGCTACAGCCAGAGCATCAAGGGCAAGCCGACCGCCAGCCTGCTGCCAACCATCGTCGAAGATTCGCTGAACGACCTGCCGATTCCCAAGCGCATGCGCTGGGCCGCGCGCAAGGAAGAGTTCGTGCGCCCGACTCAATGGCTGGTGATGCTGCTGGGCGATGAGGTCATCGACTGCACCATCCTCGCCCAGAAGGCCGGTCGCGACTCCCGCGGCCACCGCTTCCACCACCCGCAAAGCGTGCGCATCACCGCGCCGGCCAACTACCTGGCCGACCTGCGTGCCGCCTACGTGCTGGCCGACGCCAACGAGCGTCGCGAGCTGATCAGCAAGCGCACCGCGGAACTGGCGACCCTGCAGGAAGGCACGGCGATCGTCCCGGCGGACCTGCTGGACGAAGTGACTGCCCTGGTCGAATGGCCGGTGCCACTGGTGTGCTCGTTCGAGGAACGCTTCCTCGAAGTGCCCCAGGAAGCCCTGATCACCACCATGCAGGACAACCAGAAGTACTTCTGCCTGCTGGACGTGGACGGCAAGCTGCTGCCGCGCTTCATCACCGTGGCCAACATCGAGAGCAAGGACCCGCGCCAGATCATCGAGGGCAACGAGAAAGTCGTGCGCCCACGCCTGACCGACGCCGAGTTCTTCTTCAAGCAGGACAAGAAGCAGAAGCTCGAAGACTTCAACCTGCGCCTGCAGAACGTGGTCTTCCAGGAAAAACTCGGCAGCGTCTACGACAAGGCCGAGCGGATCTCCAAGCTGGCCGCCTTCATTGCCCCGCGCATCGGCGGCGACGCCCAGCGCGCCGCACGCGCCGGCCTGCTGTCCAAGTGCGACCTGGCCACCGAGATGGTCGGCGAGTTCCCGGAGATGCAAGGTATCGCCGGCTACTACTACGCCCTCAATGACGGCGAGCCGGAAGATGTCGCCCTGGCCCTGAACGAGCAGTACATGCCACGTGGCGCCGGCGCCGAGCTGCCCAGCACCGTGACCGGTGCCGCCGTGGCCATCGCCGACAAGCTGGACACCCTGGTGGGGATCTTCGGCATCGGCATGCTGCCCACCGGCAGCAAGGACCCCTACGCCCTGCGTCGCGCGGCACTGGGCGTGCTGCGGATCCTGATCGAGAAGAAGTTCGACCTCGACCTGAACGACGCCGTGGCCTTCGCCGTCAGCGCCTTCGGCAGCAAGGTCAAGGCCGCCGGCCTGGCCGACCAGGTGCTGGAGTTCATCTTCGACCGCCTGCGTGCCCGTTACGAAGACGAAGGCGTGGATGTGGCCACCTACCTCTCGGTGCGTGCCCTGAAGCCGGGTTCGGCCCTGGACTTCGACCAGCGCGTGCAAGCCGTGCAGGCCTTCCGCAAACTGCCGGAAGCCGCCGCCCTGGCTGCGGTGAACAAGCGCGTGTCGAACCTGCTGAGCAAGATCGAAGGCAATGTGCCGACCACCATCGAAGCCAAGTACTTCGACAACGCCAACGAGTTCTCCCTGTACTCGGCGATCCAGCAAGCGGACCAGGCTGTACAGCCCATGGCCGCTGCCCGCCAGTACAGCGAGACCCTGGCCCGCCTGGCTGCCCTGCGCGAGCCGGTGGACGCCTTCTTCGAGGCGGTGATGGTCAATGCCGAGGACGCCAATGTACGGGCCAACCGCTACGCGCTGCTGGCGCGGCTGCGGGGCCTGTTCCTGGGCGTGGCCGACATTTCGGTACTGAGCTGATCAGGTAGGGAACTGCTGTGAAACTGCTGATACTCGATCGTGACGGCGTGATCAATCACGACTCCGATGCCTACATCAAATCGGTGCAGGAGTGGATTCCGCTCCCCGGCGCGATCGAAGCCATTGCGCAGTTGAGCAAGGCCGGCTGGACGGTGGCGATCGCCACCAACCAGTCCGGCATCGCTCGCGGCTACTACGACCTGGCCACCCTCGATGCCATGCACGCGCGCCTGCGCGAACTGGTGGCGGAGCAGGGCGGCGAAGTCGGGCTGATCGTCTATTGCCCCCATGGGCCCGACGAAGGGTGCGCCTGCCGCAAACCGAAACCGGGCATGCTGCGAACCATTGCCGAGCATTACCAGGCAGAACTGACAGGTCTATGGTTTGTCGGTGACAGTCTCGGTGACCTGGAAGCCGCAAAAGCCGTCGACTCTCAGCCAGTATTGGTAAAGACCGGGAAAGGCGAAAAGACTCTGGGGAAAACCCTGCCGGTAGGCACCTTGATTTTTGACGACCTGGCGGCCGTTGCCGCTGAACTTATCCACAATTAGGCCCCTTCTGGCATCCTGACCAAGGACTGTTCGGGAGAGCGCTTTTTAACAGGCGGGCAATGCCCGCAATGGTAAATGCCGCTATGTCGATCCTGCAGGCCATCAGAACCTTTTTCTTTTACCTGCTACTGGGCACCAGTTCCTTGCTGTGGTGCTCCCTGAGCTTTTTTATCGCGCCGTTCCTCCCATTCAAGGCGCGCTATCGCTTTATCAACGTCTACTGGTGTCGCTGCGCGCTGTGGCTGACCAAGGTATTCCTCAATATCCGCGTGGAAGTGAAGGGCGCGGAAAACGTCCCCGAGCGGCCTTGCGTGATCGTTTCCAATCACCAGAGCACCTGGGAAACCTTCTTTCTCTCGGCCTACTTCGAGCCCCTGAGCCAGGTGCTCAAGCGCGAGCTGCTGTATGTGCCGTTTTTCGGCTGGGCCATGGCCATGCTGCGGCCCATCGCCATTGACCGGGACAACCCCAAGGCTGCCCTCAAGCAGGTGGCGAGCAAGGGCGACGAGTTGCTCAAGGACAATGTCTGGGTACTGATCTTCCCTGAAGGCACCCGTGTGCCCCACGGCCAGATCGGCAAGTTTTCCCGCAGCGGCAGCGCCCTGGCGGTGAATGCCGACCTGCCGGTGCTGCCGGTGGCCCACAACGCGGGCAAGTTCTGGCCGAAGACCGGCTGGGCCAAGCGCCCCGGCACCATCACCGTGACCATCGGCGCGCCGATGTATGCCGAAGGCAGCGGCCCGCGGGCCATCGCCGAGCTCAATGACCGGGTGGCGGCCTGGAATGAACAGGCTCAACGGGATATGGGCTCATTGCCACCATTGGCCACTTCTACGGATAAGGTTGCTGTATGAGCTTCTGTGGATAACCTGTGTACGACTTTTCCTACAAGGCTTGAAATCGAATTATAAATCACTGATTTATATATATATTTCCCAAGCTCATAAAATGTGGAAAAACGTGCATAAGTTTTTCAGCAGACAAAAAAACCGGCCTTGGAGCCGGTTTTTTTCACCTGGGATATTCCCGGCCCTTCATTCCTCCAGCAAAGGCAGTTCGAGGATGAAGCAAGAGCCCCGACCCACCACGCTCTGGCAACTGATACGGCCCTGATGCCGGTCCACCACCGCCTTGACCATGGACAAGCCCAGGCCCAGGCCATCAATGCCCTTGGCCGAAGCAAAACGCTGGTACTGGCCGAACAGCTGGGGCAGATCCGCGGCATCGATACCCCGGCCTTCATCGCTGATCTCGCAGCGCAGCCAGCCTGAGGTACAACTGACCCGCACACTCACCCTGGACTCCACCGGGCTGTACTTGATGGCGTTTTCCAGCAGGTTGAACAGCGCCCGGGTCAGTAGCGACTGGTCCGCCAGCACCAGGCCTTCGGCCTCGTCGTCCAGGTCATGCTCCAGGTGAATGTCCTTCAACTGGGCCAGGGTCGTGGCCTGATCGAAGGCGTCCAGCACCAGCATGGCGAACATGCTCGGTTCGAACTGGTAGGCCTCCGACTCGGCCTTGGCCAACTGCACGAAGGCCTCGGTCAGAGCCAAGGCCCGGCGTACCTGCTGTTCGATCTGGCCGTACACCTGCCGGGGCGTCGCCGGCTGATGGCGCTGCACATCCAGCAAGGCCAGGATCGCCGAATGGGGCGCGCGCAGATCATGGGACAGAAAGCGCAACAGCACGCTGCGTTGCTGTTCGGCGTCGCGCTCGACGCTGAGGTCGGTGAGGCTCAGCAGCCAGCCAATGGCGGTATCGCTGTCCACCGGCAGCAGCGGCGCCAGTTCCATGCGCAGGCTGCGCTGCTGAACATCACGGAACTCCACCGCCGGCAGTTGTTCCAGCCGGGGGTACAAGGCCGGTTCCGTCAGGCCCGGGTAACCCAGGGCAGCCAACTGGGCAATCAGCCCTTCACCCACCAGGGAATGGGCAAACACTTCCCGTGCATTGCGGTTGGCCAGCAGGATCTTGCCGTCGGGGTCGCTGATCAGGGTCGCCACCGGCAGGTACTCCAGGCCATCGGCGATAAAACGCCGGGTGTCCCGGGTGCGGCTCAGGGCCTGCTCCAGAGCGACGATCTGCCCCTGCAGCACATCCCCGGCCGGGGCCTGGCTGCGCCGGCGTTCCGGCAACACCTTGGGCTCGCTGTCCAGGCGCGCCAGTTCCCAGCCGAAGTAGGCCAGGATCACGCTCAGCCGGCGCCAGTTCCAGATCAGGTAGGCCAGCAGCATGCCCAGCAGGCTGGCCACCGGCGACCACCAGTAGCCCAGCCGCAGCATCAATACCGAGCCCGCCAGGCCCAGCCCCATGCAACCCAGGGTTATCCACAGCGCGTGGCGCGGCCGCCACAGCAACAGGCCCAGCAACACAGCGGTCAGGGCCATGGACAGCAGCATCCCCGACCACTGGCCCAGGGCAACCACGCTGCGATGCTGGAGCAGGCCGTTGAGCAGGTTGGCCTGGATCTCCACCCCCGGGGTGGTGCCCTGGCTGCCGGATTGCGGGGTCACGTAGCGGTCCCCCAGCCCCGGGGCCGTGGAGCCCACCAGGATCAGCCGGTCGCGCAGCAGCTCCGGCGGCACTTCGCCCCGCAGCACGCTGACATAGGGCACGCTGGGAAAGCCGGCGTCGGCGCTGATAAAGGGAATGCGCACCGGGTTGGACCGCAGCCACCCCTGGGCCACGCGAGGTTCACCGGGCCCGGGCATATGGGGGAATGCCGGCTCGGCTTCGGTCAGTTGGTACAGCAGCCATGTCAGTTGCGCCCGGGGAGCCAGCATCGGGCCTTCGCGCAGGTACACGCTGCGCACCGTGCCATCGGCATCCGCTTCGGCATTGATATGGCCCAGGCCGCGGGCGCAATTGCGCAGCAGCGGCACCGGCGGGATTTCCTCAATGTCCTGGCCATAGCGGGCAACGCCCTGGCGCAGCACCGGCAGGAACACATTGCCGGCCCGGCACAGGGCGGCAGCCAGGCGGGTGTCGTTTTCCACCGTGCTGCCGGGTTCACTGAGGATCACATCGAACAGCACCCCTTTGGCCTCGGCCGCGCTCAGCCGGTCCAGCAGTTGGCCATGAATGGCCCGCGGCCAGGGCCAGCGCCCCAGTTGCTGCAAGCTGTAGTCGTCGATGGTCACCAGCAGGATGCGCGGGTCCACCGGTAGCGGGGTGAAGCGCCGCAGGTTGTCGTAGAACAGATTGTTCAGGGCCAGGCCGTGGCTCAGGGACAACACCGCAGTCAGCGGCAGAAGAATCAGGCTGACCCACAGCCACTCCCGCACCAGCCCGCGGAACAGGCGCTGAGCCTGGGTCGGTTCACGGCCTTCGGCCCGACGGCGCCACACGCTCATGGACGGCCCACCGGAGCGTTATTCAACACGGGTGGTCCTGGGGTAATAAAAGATGTCATAGACCCCGGTTTCGCCTTCCAGGCCGTGCTCATCGAACGCCGAAAGACGCACGTGATAAAAAAATGCCTGCAAGCCGGTGAAGTTGACCTGCGGGGTGCTGGAGAACTGCTCCTGCTTGATGTTCAGGAAGTCCTTGTCGGTGGCGACCTGGGCCCGGTAGCGGCTGGCCCCGGGCAAAGGTTGCAGGATCAGTTGCCAGACGGGCAGGGCACCGGTCTGTCCGGCCTGCCCCAGCAGCCTCGGCGCGGACAGCAGTTCCACCGGCTTGAGCTCGCCCTGTTTCTGGATCCGCAGCCCCTGGCGCGCCATGACCTGGACTTCACCCGGCACCGGGCCTGCCGGTTTATCCACAGGGCGTTGACGCGTACGCCGCGGTGCCGGCTGCGGCGCGTCCTCTTCGCGATTCACCGCCACCTGGCCATTGAGCACCTCCACCAGGGATTGCTGATCGTCATTGCGTACCCGGAAGTGAGTACCGCGAACCCCCAGCACGCCCACCGGCGTAACGATCTGGAAACGGTCGTGATCACTGGTGCGCTTGATCACGTAGGACTCGATCTGGCCCTGCTCCAGCACAACCTGAGGGATGGCGTACTGGTTATTGAGTTGCAGGGTGACCTGGGAACTGGAAGGCAGCACCACCCGCGAACCGTCTCCCAGGGACAGGCTGACGAAGGCCGACGGCGAGGTCCTGACCCCTTCCTTCTCATCGATGCTCATGCCTTCCTGCAGGAGCACCTCGCGTCCCTTGGCGTCCAGTTTCCAGGCTTCGCCGGTCAGGTGTTCCACCGTCGCCGGCAGGGGCTGGCCACGGCACTGCTGGTTGTCATCGATATAGGGCAGCCGTGGCGCTGCCGCCTGTGCCGCACACAACGGCAGAATCAGCCCGGCCAGCAGCAGGGCGACACGCGCGACCTGAGGCCGGCCGGTGGACGGAAAAGGGCAGAGGTCATTCATGGATGTGCTTAGAGCCTTTGGGAAAACCGCGGCGAAATCCTACGCACCATACCTGAGGCAGATCGTTGGCAGAAAGCCGAACGCTGCGGGATGTCGCCCAAAGACAGGAACCCGGTCGGGCGAGGGCGGAAACAGGACAGGGCGAGAAGAAAGTGACACGTCCCTGTGTCGGAACCGGAGCGACAGGTCGCCCGGCCCAAAGTCCTGAGGAGGCACTCCCTGTATTCCCCTTCAACGACGCACGCGAGCGCGCGTTGTCCCGCCAGCCTGGCGGTTGACACTCCCTGTGTCGGAGCACTTCCAGGTGCCCCCGTGTGCCACTCAGCGGGAAGCAATGTAACGCTGGCCGCAAAGCTGCGACGGATTTGCAATATTTGTTCAGAATCATTGCCGCGGCCTCTAGAACACCCAGCGCGGGGCCGGTGGCTGCAGGTTCGTGGGTAGCGCTGTCCGACCGATCACGGGCTCGGCGTCCAGGGTCAGGTTGGAGTCACTGCCGGCGGGCAGGGCAAACGCCGGGTATTGCCCGATGCCGGAGGGCTGACAGCAGCCCGCTGTGGACGCTGGCACGGTACAGGCACTGATTCCCAGATAAGCCGCCAGCATCAAACTGAGAAGACGCACCGGATCATCGCCGCTGAATATTCTGACAAGCGCGACCTGGCCTTTCCTGAGCAGGTTCCCCATGGTTCTTTTCCTTGTTTGTACGAGCCGGTATCGTGCTGCTCAATAGCCCGACGGCCCGTGCTCCGGGCGCCTTACCGGCTATTTGATATCAGCGTACCGAGGGACCCGGGGCTCAAGAGCAATTCGCCACAATTGTTCAGATTCAGGCCAGGTGCCTAAACTTCCCCTCAGTCCGAGCCCGGCAGCCACGGCCCCGGGCGCTCTTGGAACCATAAGGAACTGCCTCGCATGCGTGTCGCGATACTGGATGACGAACCTGCGGAACTGGCGCGGGTGGAACAGACACTGCGAGAGATTCCCGGCCCCGGCGAACAGCCCTGGACCTTGCACAGCTTCGAGCGCGGAGAAGACCTGCTGCGCCAGTTGCGCCGGGAAACCTTCGACCTGCTGATCCTCGACTGGCAAGTGCCGGACCTCAGCGGCCTGTCCCTGTTGCGCTGGACCCGGGAACACATGGATTCGCCGCCCGCGGCCATCATGCTCACCAGCCGCGATGCCGAGAGCGATATCGTCCAGGCCCTGAACACCGGTGCCGACGACTACCTGAGCAAGCCGTTTCGCCCCAACGAACTCAAGGCCCGGGTCAACGCGGTACTGCGCCGCCATGGCTTGCAGCGCAACCACAGCGAAGAAGTGCAGAGTTTCAACGACCTGAGCTTCGATGATGCGGAACTGACCGTCACCCGCGCCGGCGCTCCCATCAGCCTTACCGAGCGCGAGTACCGCCTGGCCCGCTGCCTGTTCGCCAACCTGGGCCGGCCGCTGTCCCGGGAGTACCTGTACGAACGGTTCTGGACCCATGAGGAAATCGTTTCCTCACGGCCCCTGGATACCCACATCTACCGCTTGCGCAACAAACTCGGGCTGACCGCGGATCGCGGCTGGCAGCTGTTGACGATCTACGGCTATGGCTACCGCCTGGAAAGTGTCGCGTCGCCTGAAGAACAGGGCAGCTGACTGCTTGCCTTCAAAAGCGGCTTGATATCATTCCGGGTCCCGCCAGACATCTTCATAGCCGGCGCGGTCGATGATGAAACGCGTCCCGCTCGGCAGGTACAGGTAATCGATCACCTCCGGCAACAGCTCGAGCAGATGCTCGGCACACAGAGGCTGGTAGAAATCCACCGCAGTGGAATGTTCGCCGCAGTGGATAAACCAACTGACCGTGCCGTTTTCCGGCAACTCGACCCGGGTGCCATAGATGGGCGATTGCGCAAGGGAGCCTATGGCCAGAGCAATCATCGGCTCCGGGGCCTGGGGAGCAAGGTCGTAGCGTTCACAGATAAGCTGCTGTCTTTCGTTCATAGGGCCAGCCACCAATCGAGCAGGGTCTCGTCATCGGTGTCATCGAGGTTTTTATAGATGTTGGCGTAGTACCACTCGCTGCCCGTGGTCTCGCGAAAGCGGTTGAAGAACAGGGCGATGTTGTCCATGCCGCTTCGCGCCGGCACCGACAATGTCAGATTGCCCTTGTAGCGCCCGTCGAGCATGCCACCCAATTCGCTCGCCACATCCGCCGCCAGGGCCATGATGTGTTCTTCAGGGATGTGATCCGAATAGATATGGATGCAGAAGTTGCCGCCACGCTTGAGCACCACGGCGGGGGCCTGCGGATCCTTGATCGAAATGATGTCGCCCTTGGCCAGGTTCAGCGCCAGCCCTGGAGAATAGAGAATCTCGTAACTGTCCTCATCAATGCGCCGGACATGCAGCGGCTCATAGACCGGGCCACGGCTGTTCTGCCCCGCAACAACCCGAATCGATATTTCCTGGTTTTCATCATCCATAACCCATTTCCGTGCGATTGCTGTTTCTACAAAGGGTGAAATGAGCCGAACCGGCCCAGCCGCGTAGCGGGGTCAACTGTTCGATAAACACATCTCGAACGCGCCTGTTCTATGGCCGGATCGTCTCGCAGCTCAGGTGCCAGCACAGCACCTAGTGATCCCTCCAGGTGACGCACTCAAGTGAGGCCAGTGAAGAGCACTCGCTCAGGCGCGCAGGCTCAATGGCCCCGTGCTGTAAACAGGCATCTTCATAGGCGACATGTTGGTCGTCGGTGATGGAGGCCAGGTATTGGTCGATTGCGCAAAAACTGACCTCGGGCGCGATATCCACAGAGAACAGCGACAGGCCCCGGGTAACCGTACACCTGGCGCCGAGGCTGCGCAGGTGCTGCACAATCCCCGAGCGCTCTGACTCGCGCTCGGCAAAAACCCGCAGCGTCGAGTGCCCGGATTGCCGCACCACGCCGGTAGCGATCCGCTC
Organism: Pseudomonas sp. NFPP25; assembly: GCF_900116505.1. Classification (NCBI taxonomy): domain Bacteria; kingdom Pseudomonadati; phylum Pseudomonadota; class Gammaproteobacteria; order Pseudomonadales; family Pseudomonadaceae; genus Pseudomonas; species Pseudomonas sp. NFPP25. The sequence continues at coordinate 117,194 of NZ_FPBG01000004.1, forward strand.
ATGGGCCTCAGCGCGAGTCAGCACCCAGTCCCCCTTGCTCACGCCATAGAGATAGTAGGGCGTGTTATCCAACTGGTAGACATCTGCCCCCCGTTGAATGCCCCACATCGACTCATACTCCACCGGTGGATAACCGTCGGCGTCGACGGTGAGCTTGAAAATGATCTTGTGAAACTGTGCTGTCGAGGTATCCATTCCATCTCACCGAGGCGCCGCCATGGGCCTCATGAACTGCACGTAAAAGAAGTTTTCCTCGAAGGAAAATATGACCTCTGCGCTGTGATAAGGCTGGGCACTGGAATGAACCAGTCCCATAGCGCCTTTGACGCTACCTGATCAAACAGTACGACTTGCTGTTTGTCGTCAGCACTCAGGCCACAGTCCACGGCATTGAAACGCCAGGCGATGGGGTAGGGTACTTCATCGAATAGGTGGCTGTTTGTACCTGCCAAGATCAACGTCCTTATTTACTCCATCCAATAAAAAGGCCAACGCTAAGCGTCGGCCTTTTTATTTCCAGCTGTGCCCCCGGATCAGAAGTCCAGGTTGGACACCGCCAGGGCGTTGCTTTCGATGAAGTCGCGACGAGGCTCGACCGCATCACCCATCAGGGTGTTGAAGATCTGGTCGGCGCCGATGGCGTCTTCGATGGTCACCTTGAGCATGCGGCGCATGCTTGGGTCCATGGTGGTTTCCCACAGCTGGTCAGGGTTCATCTCGCCCAGACCTTTGTATCGCTGGATGGTGTGGCGCTTGGTGCTTTCCGCCATCAGCCAGTCCAGGGCCTCCTTGAACTCGGTGACGGCTTTCTTGCGTTCGCCGCGCTGAACATACGCGCCTTCGTCCAGCAGGGTGCTCAGTTGAGCGCCGAGGGAGACGACGGTCTTGTAGTCGTTGCTGCCGAAGAAGTCGCGGTTGAAGGTGACGTAGTTGGACAGGCCGTGGGAGATCAGCTCGACCTCTGGCAGCCACACATTGCGTTCACGGTCTTCGCGCAGGCTGGCCTTGTAGACCAGGCCGGACTTCTCGGAAGTGCGCAGGCGGGCGTCGTACTTGGCCAGCCAATCCTGCATGGCGGCGTGGTCGGACAGTTGCTCCATGGTCACGGCCGGCAGGTAGATGAAGTGCTCGGTCAGCTCCTGCGGGTACAGGCGCGACAGGCGCTTGAGGGTCTTCATCACCATGCGGAAGTCGTTGACCAGGCGCTCCAGCGCCTCGCCGGAGATCCCCGGGGCTTCTTCGTTCAAGTGCAGGCTGGCATCTTCCAGAGCCGACTGGGTCATGTAGTCTTCCATGGCGTCGTCGTCTTTGATGTATTGCTCTTGCTTGCCTTTCTTGACCTTGTACAGCGGCGGCTGGGCGATGTAGATGTAGCCGCGCTCGATCAGCTCCGGCAACTGACGGAAGAAGAAGGTCAGCAGCAGGGTACGGATGTGCGAACCGTCAACGTCAGCATCGGTCATGATGATGATGTTGTGATAACGCAGCTTGTCGATGTTGTACTCTTCACGGCCGATGCCGCAGCCCAGCGCGGTGATCAGGGTGCCCACCTCTTGCGAGGAGATCATCTTGTCGAAGCGTGCCTTCTCGACGTTGAGGATCTTGCCCTTGAGCGGCAGGATCGCCTGGGTCTTGCGGTTGCGGCCCTGCTTGGCGGAACCGCCAGCAGAGTCACCTTCCACCAGGTAGAGTTCGGACAGGGCCGGATCCTTTTCCTGGCAGTCCGCCAGTTTGCCCGGCAGGCCGGCGATATCCAGCGCGCCTTTGCGACGGGTCATTTCACGGGCTTTACGCGCCGCTTCACGAGCGCGGGCAGCGTCGATCATCTTGCCCACCACCAACTTGGCTTCGTTGGGGTTTTCCAGCAGGAAGTCGGAGAAGTACTTGCCCATCTCCTGTTCGACCGCGGTCTTCACTTCGGAAGAAACCAGCTTGTCCTTGGTCTGGGAGCTGAACTTCGGATCCGGCACCTTCACCGAGATGATCGCGGTCAGGCCTTCACGAGCGTCGTCACCAGTGGTGGCGACCTTGTGTTTCTTGGCCAGGCCTTCCTGCTCTATGTAGTTGTTCAGGTTACGGGTCAGGGCCGAACGGAAGCCCACCAGGTGGGTACCGCCGTCGCGCTGAGGAATGTTGTTGGTGAAGCACAACAGGTTCTCGTTGAAGCTGTCGTTCCACTGCAAGGCGATTTCCACGCCGATGCCGTCTTCACGCTGGATGTTGAAGTGGAACACCTGGTTGACCGCAGTCTTGTTGGTGTTCAGGTATTCAACGAATGCCCGCAGGCCGCCTTCGTACTTGAACAGCTCTTCCTTGCCGCTGCGTTCGTCCTTGAGGACGATGCCGACACCGGAGTTAAGGAAGGACAGTTCACGGATCCGCTTGGCCAGGACGTCCCAGCTGAAGTGGATGTTCTTGAAGGTTTCAGCCGAAGGCTTGAAGTGGATCTGGGTACCGGTGGTTTCGCTGTCACCCACGATCTTCATCCGCTCTTGCGGAACACCGTGGACATAGGTCTGTTCCCAGATCTTGCCGCTACGGCGCACGGTGAGGATCAGCTCCTCGGACAGGGCGTTCACTACCGACACACCTACGCCGTGCAGACCGCCGGAGACCTTGTAGGAGTTGTCATCGAACTTACCGCCGGCGTGGAGCACGGTCATGATGACCTCGGCCGCCGAAACGCCTTCTTCTTTATGCACATCTACCGGGATGCCACGACCGTTGTCGCGCACGGTGATGGATTCATCCGGGTGGATGATGATGCTGATGTCGTCGCAATGGCCGGCCAGCGCTTCGTCGATGGAGTTATCGACCACCTCGAACACCATGTGGTGCAGACCGCTGCCGTCATCGGTGTCGCCAATGTACATACCGGGACGTTTGCGTACGGCATCCAAACCTTTCAGCACCTTGATGCTGGTCGAGTCGTACGTATTTTCTTCGCTCATGCCTTCACTCCCGATGGTCGTGGGTCTGGGTGATACGGCCTTGTTCCACGTGGAACAAAGCGACTGGCGTTTCCGTCTGCCAGCCTTCCCTCAATAATTCGTGGTCTACACAGGTGATAAACACCTGGCAGCGTAAGTCTTCCAACAAGCGACAAAGTGCGCGGCGATGCTGCTCGTCCAGCTCGGACGGCAAGTCATCCACCAGATAAATACACTGACCGCGGCGAGCCTGGCTCACCAGGTGCCCCTGGGCAATGCGCAAGGCACAGACCACCAACTTCTGCTGGCCACGGGACAAGATGTCCGCGGCGTTGTGTCCGCCTAAGCGCAGACGCAAATCAGCACGTTGTGGGCCGGCCTGGGTATGACCCATTTGCTGGTCACGGTGGAGGGCGGTCGCGAGCACTTCACTGAGCTCCCGGTCCTTGTCCCAACCACGGTAATAGCTAAGCGTCAGGCCCTCGAGCTGCAACAGTTCGCCCAAGGTCCGCTCAAAGACTGGTTTCAAGGCTTTGATATAAGCGCGGCGGTATTCATCGATTTCAGCGCTGGCCTGACACAGTTCCCGGTCCCAGGCCGCTTGCGAAGCGGCGTCAAGTGTACCATGCCGCAGCCATGAGTTCCGCTGCCGCAGGGCCTTCTGCAAGCGCTGCCAGGTGGACATGAAGCGTGGTTCCACATGGAACACTCCCCAATCCAGGAACTGCCGACGGATCTTCGGTGCGCCCTCCAGCAGGCGGAAGCTGTCCGGGTTGATCAACTGCAGCGGCAGGATCTCGGCCAACTGCGCCGCGCTGCGGGCATTCTGACCGTCGATGCGGATCTGGAATTCCCCCTGGCGATCACGGGATATCCCCAGGCTGCTATGGCCGCCCTGGGCCAACTCCACCTGGCCGAACACCGTGCAAGCCAGCTGCTCGTACTGGATCACCGGCAACAGGCGGGCACTGCGGAACGAGCGGGCAAGCCCCAGCAGGTGGATGGCTTCCAGCACACTGGTCTTGCCACTGCCGTTGGCGCCGTAGAGAAGGTTGATGCGGGGGGAGGGGGAGAAGGTCACCGGGTGCAGATTGCGCACCGCGGTGACCGAGACGCGACTGAGGGACATCTAGCTTCTGCTGAGCATGATTACAGGCGCATCGGCATGACAACGTAAGCCGAGTCGTCGTTGTCGGATTCCTGCACCAGCGCACTGCTGTTGGAATCGGACAGGATCAGGCGAACCTGTTCGGTGGTCATCACGCCCAGAACGTCCAGCAGGTAGCTGACGTTGAAGCCGATTTCCAGGGAACCGCCGTTGTATTCCACGCCCACTTCTTCTTCCGCTTCTTCCTGCTCCGGGTTGTTGGCCTGGATCTTCAGCTGACCATTGGCCAGTTGCAGACGGATGCCGCGGTACTTCTCGTTGGACAGGATCGCGGTACGGCTGAAGGCTTCGCGCAGCGCCTGGCGATCCCCCAGTACCAGCTTGTCACCACCTTTGGGCAGCACGCGCTCGTAGTCCGGGAACTTGCCGTCCACCAGCTTGGAGGTGAAGGTGAATTCGCCGGTGGTGGCACGAATGTGGTGCTGGCCCAGGACAATGCTGACGTTGCCATCGGGCTCGGTGAGCAGGCGCGCCAGTTCCAGGATGCCTTTGCGCGGCACGATCACCTGGTGGCGATCCGGCTGGCCGATGTCCGCCTGCATCGAGCACATGGCCAGACGGTGACCGTCGGTGGCCACGGCGCGGATGATCCCGGCGGACACTTCCAGCAGCATGCCATTGAGGTAGTAGCGCACATCCTGCTGGGCCATGGCGAAGCTGGTGCGTTCGATCAGGCGACGCAGTCGGCTCTGCTCCAGCTGGCAGGTCAACGAGCCCGGGCCTTCTTCCACAGTCGGGAAGTCGTTGGCCGGCAGGGTCGACAGGGTGAAGCGGCTACGCCCGGCCTTCACCACCAGCTTCTGCTCGTCGACCTTGATGTCGATCAGGGCATCGTTGGGCAGGCTCTTGCAGATGTCCATCAGCTTGCGCGCGGGAACGGTGATTTCCCCCGGCTCGGCTGGCTCTTCAAGTTGCACACGACCGACCAGCTCGACTTCCAGGTCGGTACCGGTCAGCGACAGTTGCTGGCCTTCGACAACCAGCAGCACGTTGGAAAGCACCGGCAAGGTCTGGCGGCGTTCGACGACGCCGGCGACCAGTTGCAGGGGTTTCAACAGGGCTTCGCGTTGAATGGTGAAATGCATGGTCTAGTCCCTTGCCTTAATAAGCTGCGTTGGAGTCATCAAGTGGTCAGAGTACGCAGCAGGTTCTTGTAGTCCTCGCGGATGTCCGCGTCGGATTCCTTAAGTTCATTGATCTTGCGGCAGGCGTGCAGAACCGTGGTGTGGTCGCGACCGCCGAACACATCGCCGATTTCCGGCAGGCTGTGGTTGGTCAGTTCCTTGGACAGGGCCATGGCCACCTGACGCGGGCGGGCCACCGAACGGGAACGCCGCTTGGACAGCAGATCGGAAATCTTGATCTTGTAGTACTCGGCGACGGTGCGCTGGATGTTATCCACAGACACCAGCTTGTCCTGCAGCGCCAGCAAGTCCTTCAAGGATTCGCGAATCAGCTCGATGGTGATATCGCGGCCCATGAAGTGCGAATGGGCGATGACCCGTTTCAGGGCACCTTCCAGTTCACGGACGTTGGAGCGAATGCGCTGGGCAATGAAGAACGCTGCATCATGAGGCAGCTCGACCTTGGCCTGGTCGGCCTTCTTCATCAGGATCGCCACCCGGGTTTCCAGCTCAGGCGGTTCGACGGCCACCGTCAGGCCCCAGCCGAAGCGCGACTTGAGGCGCTCTTCCAGGCCTTCGATCTCCTTCGGGTAGCGGTCGCTGGTGAGAATCACCTGCTGGCCGCCTTCGAGGAGGGCGTTGAAGGTGTGGAAGAACTCTTCCTGGGAACGTTCCTTGCGGGCGAAGAATTGAATGTCATCGATCAGCAGCGCATCGACCGAACGGTAGAAACGCTTGAATTCGTTGATGGCGTTGAGCTGCAACGCCTTGACCATGTCCGCCACGAAGCGCTCGGAATGCAGGTACACGACCTTGGCATTCGGGTTCTTCTTTAATAGGTGGTTACCCACAGCGTGCATCAAGTGGGTCTTACCCAGGCCGACGCCGCCATAAAGGAACAGCGGGTTGTAGCCATGCTTGGGGTTGTCCGCCACCTGCCAGGCCGCCGCGCGGGCCAGCTGGTTGGATTTACCCTCGACGAAATTCTCAAAGGTGAAAGTGCGGTTCAGGTAGCTGGTGTGCTTGAGCGCGCCCTCTACCTGGACGGTACGCTGTTCGGCGCGTACCGGTGCCTGCTGCGAGCTGGCGCCCGCCATCGGGTCGAAGCTGTCACGAGAGGGTTCTTCGCTGACTTCGGCAGCCTTCTGCGCGGCGGCTTTCTTGGCCGGGGCAGAAGAGGGTGCCGGAGCGGGCGCGGGAGCAGCAGCCGGGGCAGCATTGGCTGCTGCGGCTTGCAGGGCTTGCGAAGCGGCAGCGGCCAGTGGCGCGTTAGGTGCGGCGCGAGGCGCCGAACTGCGTTTGCTGCCTATTAATAAGGAAAGAACCGGTGCCATGCCGTTGCCGTGTTCATCCAGCAGCTCGAGCACACGCCCCAGGTACTTTTCATTGACCCAATCGAGAACAAAACGATTCGGTGCGTATACACGCAACTCGTCGCCTTCGGCTTCGACCTGTAGCGGACGGATCCAAGTGTTGAATTGCTGGGCAGGCAGCTCATCACGCAGAAGCTCCACGCACTGCTGCCAAAGTTCCACTGACACGGATATCCCCTAAGTTGAAAGCCGGTGAGGCAAAAACAAGCGGCCATTGTAGCGATCAGCCGCCCACTTATCCACATGTAGCGTGTCCTCAGGACACTAAGAATCAACGCCTTACCCCGAATAAACACGACCAGCGGTATGTGCATAAGCTCTGTGGATAACCCCACTTGAGGCCATTGCACAACTCGGGGCGAAACTCTGTGGGTAACTCGCCTGTGGATAACAGACGGTTCCACACACAGGTTTTCCGATGGCGCAGCACAGGCAGGACACCGTTTCTCAACCGTGTTGTCATTCTCTGTACAGTACGGACTAGAAGGGCTTGAGTCAGTTATCCACAGATGAGGCCGTTCCTAGTCTTTATAAGCTTTACAGAAAAGCTTTAAATACTTTCCTTCTTTATTTTTATATCTAGCCGACCCTGGCTCACAACCCCGTACCCGGACATACATAGATAAAGGAAAAGCTGGTTGGAAATTGACCTAGAGGCTTGCTTTCTCTAGAATCGCCGATCTCTTAAAACGGGGGCCATTCCGGCCCGTTGTGGACGAACCAGGTAACACGACATGAAACGTACTTTCCAACCAAGCACTATCAAACGCGCTCGTACCCACGGTTTCCGTGCTCGCATGGCTACCAAGAACGGTCGTGCCGTCCTGTCGCGTCGTCGCGCCAAAGGTCGTGCGCGTCTGGCAGTTTGATAATCCGGCACTGGAGGTGAGTCAGGACTTCAGTCGGGAAAAGCGTCTGCTTACTCCCCGGCACTTCAAGGCGGTCTTTGACTCCCCTACCGGCAAGGTTCCGGGGAAAAATCTCCTGCTCCTTGCGCGCAACAACGATCTTGATCATCCCCGTCTGGGGCTCGTGATCGGGAAAAAGAGCGTAAAACTCTCCGTTGAGCGCAATCGCCTCAAGCGTCTGATGCGCGAATCGTTTCGTCTCCACCAGGACTCACTGGTCGGATGGGATATCGTTATCGTCGCGCGCAAAGGTTTGGGCGATGTAGAAAACCCCGAATTGATTCAGCATTTCGGCAAACTCTGGAAACGCCTGGCACGCAACAAGCCGGTACCAGCAGCCAACTCCGAAACTGTAGGGGTAGACAGTCCCGATGCGTAAACTGGCACTCGTTCCGATCCAGTTTTACCGCTATGCCATTAGTCCTCTGATGGCCAATCACTGTCGTTTCTACCCCAGTTGTTCCTGCTACGCGTTGGAAGCCATCGAAAATCATGGCCTTCTGCGCGGTGGCTGGCTGACCTTTCGTCGTTTAGGTCGCTGTCATCCGTGGAATCCCGGTGGTTATGACCCGGTTCCACCTATCCCTACCTCCCGTTCTTCTTCGATGGCCGAGTAATCATGGATATCAAACGCACGATCCTGATCGTCGCCCTGGCAATCGTGTCCTATGTCATGGTTCTTAAATGGAACCAGGATTATGGCCAAGCTGCCCTGCCGACTCAGAATGTTGCTTCCAGCACGACCGCCCCGGGCTTGCCGGATGCGCCAACAGGCACTTCCGCTGCCAACGACGACATTCCGCGCGCGGCAAGCGACACCACCGCACCCGCTGAAGCGCCTGTAGCGGCAAGCAAAGATCTCATTCAGATCAAAACGGATGTGCTCGACCTGGCTGTCGATCCACAAGGTGGGGATATCGCGCAACTGCGTTTGCCACTGTATCCACGTCGTCAGGACCACCCGGAAATCCCGTTCCAGCTGTTCGATAACGGCAACGAGCGGACTTATCTGGCACAAAGTGGCCTGATTGGCAGCAACGGCCCGGACGCAAGCCCGGCCGGTCGCCCGATCTACTCGGCCGAGAAGAAAAGTTATCAACTGGCTGACGGTCAGGACCAATTGGTGGTCGACCTGAAGTTCAGCAAGGACGGCGTCAACTACATCAAGCGCTTCACCCTGAAGCGTGGCCTGTATGACATCACCGTTTCCTACCTGATCGACAACGAAAGCGCGCAGCCCTGGACCGGTGCGATGTTCGCCCAGCTCAAGCGCGACGCCAGTTCCGATCCATCCTCCAGCACCGCCACCGGCACCGCGACTTACCTGGGCGCCGCCCTGTGGACAAGTTCCGAGCCGTACAAAAAAGTGTCCATGAAAGACATGGACAAGGTGAACGAGGACAAATCCAAGGCACCCATCACTGAAAATGTTCAGGGTGGTTGGGTTGCCTGGCTGCAGCACTACTTCGTGACCGCCTGGATTCCACCAAAAGGCGAGAACAACCAGGTTCTGGCGCGTAAAGACAGCAAAGGCAACTACATCATCGGCTACACCGGCCCTTCGATGACCGTTGCTCCGGGTGCCAAGGCTGAAACCAGCGCCATTCTGTACGCCGGCCCGAAAAGCCAGGCCGTGCTGAAAGAGTTGTCCCCAGGCCTGGAACTGACCGTGGACTACGGCTTCCTGTGGTTCATTGCCCAGCCGATCTTCTGGCTGCTGCAACATATCCACAGCCTGGTGGGTAACTGGGGCTGGTCGATCATCTTCCTGACCATGCTGATCAAGGGGATCTTCTTCCCACTGTCGGCTGCCAGCTACAAGTCCATGGCACGCATGCGTGCAGTGGCTCCGAAACTGGCCGCGCTGAAGGAAAAATTCGGCGACGATCGTCAGAAAATGTCCCAGGCGATGATGGAGCTGTACAAGAAAGAGAAGATCAATCCGCTGGGCGGCTGCTTGCCGATCCTGGTGCAGATGCCGGTCTTCCTGTCCCTGTATTGGGTACTCCTGGAAAGCGTGGAAATGCGCCAGGCACCGTTCATGCTGTGGATTACCGACCTGTCGATCAAGGATCCGTTCTTCATCCTGCCGATCATCATGGGCGCCACCATGTTCATCCAGCAGCAGCTGAACCCGACGCCTCCGGATCCGATGCAGGCCAAGGTGATGAAAATGATGCCGATCATCTTCACCTTCTTCTTCCTGTGGTTCCCGGCGGGTCTGGTGCTGTACTGGGTAGTGAACAACTGCCTGTCGATCGCTCAACAGTGGTACATCACTCGTAAGATCGAAGCGGCTACCAAGAAAGCAGCTGCCTGACCTACGCTGTGGATAACCACACAAGACGCCCCCTAGTGGGGCGTTTTGCTATCTGTCACTTTTGTCTGGATGTCGGGTTATGAATGTCCCTCGTGAAACCATCGCTGCCATTGCTACCGCCCAGGGCCGCGGCGGCGTGGGTATCGTACGGATTTCCGGGCCCCTGGCGGGCGCGGCAGCCAAAGCCATCAGCGGCCGTGAGCTGAAGCCGCGGTTTGCCCATTACGGGCCGTTTCTCAGTGAGCAAGAAGAAGTCCTGGATGAGGGCATTGCCCTGTATTTCCCCGGGCCGAACTCCTTCACCGGCGAAGACGTGCTGGAACTGCAGGGCCACGGCGGCCCGATTGTTCTCGACATGCTGCTGCAGCGCTGCCTGGAACTGGGCTGCCGCCTGGCTCGGCCGGGGGAATTCAGCGAGCGTGCGTTCCTCAACGACAAACTGGACCTGGCCCAGGCCGAAGCCATTGCCGACCTGATCGAGGCCAGTTCGGCACAGGCTGCGCGCAATGCCCTGCGTTCGTTGCAAGGGGCGTTCTCCCAGCGTGTGTATAACTTGACCGAGCAACTGATCGCCCTGCGGATCTATGTCGAAGCGGCGATCGATTTTCCCGAGGAAGAAATCGACTTCCTTGCCGATGGCCATGTGTTGAGCATGCTCGATGCGGTGCGTGACGAGTTATCCACAGTACTGCGTGAAGCTGGGCAGGGCGCCTTGCTGCGCGATGGCATGACCGTGGTGATCGCCGGGCGCCCAAATGCCGGCAAATCCAGCCTGCTCAACGCCCTGGCCGGGCGCGAGGCTGCCATTGTCACCGATATCGCCGGCACCACTCGGGACATCCTGCGCGAACATATCCACATCGACGGCATGCCGTTGCACGTGGTGGACACCGCAGGGCTGCGGGACACCGAGGACCAGGTGGAAAAGATCGGTGTCGAACGGGCCCTCAAGGCCATCAGCGAGGCCGACCGGGTGTTGCTGGTGGTGGACGCCACCGCGGCGGAAGCAGCGGACCCCTTCGCCCTGTGGCCGGAGTTTCTCGAACAGCGACCAGACCCGGCCAAGGTCACGCTGATTCGCAACAAGGCCGATCTGACCGGTGAACCCATTGCCCTGGAAACCTGTGACGATGGCCATGTCACCATCAGCCTCAGTGCCATGGCCGCGGGTAGCGGGCTGGAACTGCTGCGTGACCACCTGAAAGCCTGCATGGGCTATGAACAGACGTCCGAAAGCAGCTTCAGTGCGCGCCGCCGGCACTTGGAGGCATTGCACTACGCCAGTGCCGCCCTGGAACATGGCCGGGCACAGTTGACCCTGGCAGGTGCCGGCGAACTGCTGGCCGAGGACTTGCGCCAGGCCCAACAATCGCTGGGGGAAATCACCGGGGCCTTCAGTTCCGATGACCTGCTGGGGCGGATCTTCTCCAGCTTCTGCATCGGCAAGTAATCATCCTTCCGAGCAAGCGCCTGTGGACAACTCCCTCCGGGATACCGTCTGCGGGCGTTACCTATATCCCCCATCCAAGCCCGCTGCGACATTGAGTAACAGCGCCCGCCTGAAAATAACTGCTTTATCCCCCGGTTAATCCGCCAATAGCCGTCATATCGCAGAAGTTCGCATAAGCGCCGACTTGGTTCCCTATTTGCATCCATTTCTTGTACAGGTTTATACATCTCGGGAAATTCCCCGGCATGCGTCGCCTGGGCCGACGGTTGGAAGCCGGCTGGTCTTCATGAACCTGCATTCAAGGAGCTGAAATGGCTGACGCGGGCACTGTTCTACAGCGTGGCCTGAGCACCCGGCACATCCGCTTCATCGCCCTGGGCTCTGCCATTGGCACAGGCTTGTTCTACGGTTCGGCGGCCGCCATTCAACGGGCGGGGCCTTCGGTCCTGCTGGCCTATCTGATTGGCGGCGCAGCCATCTACCTGACCATGCGCGCCCTGGGAGAGATGGCAGTCAGGACTCCTGTTTCAGGCTCTTTCGGACATTACGCCAGCAGTTATCTGGGACGTTTTGCGGGTTTTCTCACCGGCTGGAGCTACGCCTTTTCCATGCTCATGGTGTGCCTGGCTGACGTCACCGCATTCGGCGTCTACATGGGCCTGTGGTTTCCCGATACTCCCCGCTGGATCTGGGTGCTGAGCATTGTCCTGGGCATTGGCGCCTTGAACCTGTGCAGCGTAAAGGTGTTCGGCGAGCTGGAGTTCTGGTTGTCGCTGCTCAAGGTTGGCGCCATTGTGGCCATGATCGTCGGCGGCTTTACCCTGTTGTTCTTCGGCATCCAACTTGGGGAGGAACAAAGCCGGGGAGGACTGGCCAATCTCTGGGAATACGGCGGCTTTTTCCCTAATGGCGTGGAGGGCATGATCGCCTCCTTCACCATCGTCATGTTCGCCTTTGGTGGAATCGAAGTCATCGGCATCACCGCCGGCGAGGCCAAGGACCCGCAGCGCATGATCCCCAAGGCCATCAACTCGGTACCGCTGCGGATCCTGATCTTCTACGTACTGACCTTGCTGATTCTGTTGACCCTGGCTCCCTGGTCGAGCATCGGTAGCCATGGCAGCCCGTTCGTGCAGATCTTCAGCAGCCTGGGGATCAGTTCGGCGGCCACGGTGCTGAATATCGTAGTGATTTCCGCCGTGGTCTCGGCCATCAACAGCGATATCTTCAGTGCCGGGCGAATGATGTATGGCATGGCGGCGATCGGGCAGGCGCCGGCAGTGTTCGCCAGGACCTCCCGCTTCGGCGTGCCCTGGATGACGGTGTTGGTCATGTCGGTGGCATTGCTGCTGGGGGTGCTGCTCAACTACTGGATCCCGCAGGAACTGTTCCTGATCTTTGCCTCACTGGTGACCTTTTCCGTGGTCTGGGTCTGGCTGATGATCCTGCTGTCACAAATGGCCATGCGTCGTGGCATGAGTACCAGGGAAATCCACGAACTGAAGTTCCCGGTGCCCCTGGGCACTGCGGGTCAGGCCTGTGCCGTGGTTTTCATGTTGTTCATCTTCGGTGTGCTGGGCGCATTTGCCGATACGCGCCTGGCTCTGTATGTGGGGCTGGGCTGGTTGGCGCTGCTGTCGCTGGCCTATTGGATATGGATCAAGCCGGATACCACCGGCTCGGCCGCCGCCGAGCCCGGTATCGGAACTCAGGAAAAGGGATAACCCATGGGATCGTTCGAGTTGCCGCCTACAACCATTGAAGCCTTTCAGCGCGATGGCGCTGTGTGCATTCGCCAACTGTTCAGCAGCGATGAAGTCGGCCTGCTGGAGCAGGGGATCGAGCACAACCTGGCGTTTCCCAGCGAACGGGCCAAGGTCGCCAGCCGTCCGGACGACCCTGGCTGGTTCTTCGAGGACTTCTGCAACTGGCAAGAGAACCCGGCCTATCGGCAGTTCATCTTCCAGAGCAGGGTTGGCCATGTGGCTGCGCAACTGATGGGCAGCGATCAGGCTCGCCTGTATCACGACCACCTGCTGGTCAAGGAACCCAATACCCGGCAACGCACGCCCTGGCACCAGGACCAGCCGTACTACAACGTCGAAGGCCGTCAGAACTGCAGCATGTGGATGCCGGTGGACCCGGTGGCCCGGGAATCGACCCTGGAGTTCATTGCCGGCTCGCACCTGGGGCCCTGGCTGATGCCGCGAACCTTTCTCGACAACCAGGCCAGGTGGTTCCCCGAGGGCAGCCTGGCTGATCTTCCGGACATCGAGGCCGATCGTTCAGCATGGAACATTCTGGGCTGGGAACTGCAGCCCGGCGACGCAGTGTTTTTCCACATGCTGACCCTGCATGGGGCCGGCGGTGTAGGCGGAAATAGACGACGGCGGGCATTTTCCCTGCGTTTTCTCGGAGAAGACATGCGCCATGCCCCGAGACCATGGCGAACCTCACCGGAATTCCCCGGCCTGGTCGAACAGTTGGCCGCCGGCGCCGCTCTGGAACATGAGCTGTTTCCACGTTTGTGGCCTCGCGACCTGGCCTGAACGGTCATTTATCCACCGGCAGGTCGCGCTCGCGGCCTGTCTTTTCGCGTTATCCAGCTTCCATTTTCGTTCTTTGCCCTGGGCGAAGGGGGGTAGCTGTGGGCGTCTATCAGTGGAAAGCAGGTTTTTCTGTGGATTAAGCCCTGTGAATAACTGCCCTTCAGCTCAGTTGATAACCGGGCTCCAAAACTAAGGAAAACTACCCCTGTGGATAACCATCCCATTCATCCACAGGCTTAAACCGGTTATCCAAGGGCCTCATTGCCACCTAACCACAGACTTTAAAATCTCTGTACACATTGTAAATAAAGGGTTACAGCGATCTATCCACAGATAGGTGGCTGTATAAGAATAAACATAAAAACAAGGTTTTAATAAATCTCTCTCTTTTAATTTCTATTGTCCGCCAGTCATCCACAGCTGGTTAAATTTTGTGCAAAGGGTTCTTTAGAAAGGTCGAAGTCCCTATACTTGCCGCCTTGGTCCAAAAACCAACCCGACAACTACTCCTAATTACTCCTACTTGAAGCAGGCACGAGGTGCGTGGTGGATTTCCCTTCCCGTTTTGAAGTGATCGTCATCGGCGGCGGTCATGCCGGTACCGAGGCAGCACTTGCATCAGCACGCATGGGGGCAAAAACCCTGTTGCTGACGCACAACGTGGAAACCCTCGGTGCCATGAGCTGCAATCCCGCGATCGGCGGCATTGGCAAGAGCCACCTGGTCAAGGAAATCGATGCCCTGGGCGGCGCGATGGCCATGGCTACAGATAAGGGCGGCATCCAGTTTCGCGTGTTGAACAGCCGCAAAGGCCCAGCCGTGCGCGCTACCCGCGCCCAGGCCGACCGCATTCTGTATAAGGCAGCTGTTCGCGAGATTCTGGAAAACCAGCCCAACCTGTGGATATTTCAACAGGCGGCTGACGACCTGATCGTTGAACAGGATCAGGTCCGTGGTGTTGTGACCCAGATGGGCCTGCGTTTCTTCGCCGAATCCGTGGTGTTGACCACCGGTACCTTCCTCGGCGGACTTATCCACATCGGTATGCAGAACTACTCCGGCGGTCGTGCTGGTGATCCGCCCTCGATTGCCCTGGCGCAGCGACTTCGGGAACTGCCTCTGCGTGTCGGCCGCCTGAAAACCGGCACACCGCCGCGTATTGATGGCCGTTCTGTGGATTTCTCGGTAATGACCGAGCAACCTGGCGATACCCCGATTCCCGTGATGTCGTTCCTGGGGTCGAAAGAGCAGCATCCACCGCAAGTCAGTTGCTGGATTACCCACACCAACGCCCGCACCCACGAAATCATTGCTTCGAACCTCGACCGTTCGCCGATGTACTCCGGGGTGATCGAAGGTATTGGCCCGCGTTACTGCCCGTCGATCGAAGACAAGATCCATCGCTTTGCCGACAAGGAAAGCCACCAGGTCTTCATCGAGCCCGAAGGCCTGACTACCCACGAGCTGTACCCGAACGGGATATCCACCTCCCTGCCATTCGACGTGCAACTGCAGATCGTGCAGTCGATTCGCGGCATGGAAAACGCCCATATCGTGCGCCCGGGCTATGCCATCGAGTACGACTACTTCGACCCGCGGGACTTGAAGTACAGCCTGGAAACCAAAGTCATCGGTGGCCTGTTCTTCGCAGGCCAGATCAATGGCACCACCGGCTATGAAGAAGCCGGTGCCCAAGGTTTGCTGGCCGGGGCCAACGCGGCACTGCGTGCTCAGGGCAAAGACAGCTGGTGCCCGCGTCGCGACGAGGCCTATATCGGGGTACTGGTGGATGACCTGATTACCCTGGGCACCCAGGAACCGTACCGGATGTTCACGTCCCGGGCGGAATACCGCTTGATCCTGCGTGAAGACAACGCCGACCTGCGTCTGACCGAAAAAGGTCGCGAACTGGGGCTGGTGGATGACGTGCGCTGGGCCGCTTTCTGCAAGAAACGCGAAGGTATTGCCCAGGAAGAACAACGTTTGAAGTCCACCTGGGTTCGTCCGGGTACCGAGCAGGGTGATGCCATTGCACAAAAATTCGGCACGCCGCTGACCCACGAATACAACCTGCTGAACCTGCTGAGCCGTCCGGAAATCGACTACGCTGGTCTGGTCGAAGTGACCGGGCAGGGTGCTGAAGATCCACAAGTCGCGGAACAGGTCGAGATCAAGACCAAGTACGCCGGCTATATCGATCGCCAGCAGGACGAAATTGCTCGTCTGCGGGCCAGCGAAGACACCAAGCTGCCTGTGGATATCGATTACACCGGCATTTCCGGGTTGTCGAAGGAAATCCAGAGCAAGCTTGGCGCGACCCGTCCGGAAACCCTGGGCCAGGCATCGCGGATTCCCGGCGTGACCCCGGCGGCGATTTCCCTGTTGATGATTCACTTGAAAAAACGCGGCGCGGGCCGTCAGTTGGAGCAAAGCGCTTGAGTTCTATGGTCACCCCACAACACGCGGATGAGTTATCCACAGGCGCTCGCCAGCTCGGTGTCAATCTGAGCCCAACCCAGCACGAATTGCTGCTGGGTTACCTGGCCCTGTTGATCAAGTGGAACAAGGCTTACAACCTGACGGCGGTGCGCGACCCGGATGAAATGGTGTCCCGCCATCTGCTCGATAGCTTGAGCGTAATGTCGTTCATCGAAAACGGCCGCTGGCTGGACGTCGGCAGCGGTGGCGGCATGCCCGGCATCCCGCTGGCGATCCTGTTTCCCGAGTCGCAAGTCACCTGTCTGGACAGCAACGGCAAGAAAACCCGCTTCCTGACCCAGGTCAAACTCGAACTCAAGCTCGAAAACCTGCAAGTTATCCACAGTCGGGTCGAAGCCTTCACCCCTGAGCAGCCTTTCAACGGGATCATTTCCCGGGCGTTCAGCAGCATGGAGAACTTCACCAGCTGGACCCGCCACCTGGGCGACCGCGATACACGCTGGCTGGCAATGAAGGGCGTCCATCCCTCGGATGAGCTGTTAGCATTGCCGGCGGACTTCCACCTCGATAGCGAACACGCCTTGGCCGTACCCGGTTGCCAAGGCCAACGCCATCTGCTGATACTGCGCCGCACGGCATGATTGGGAACACAAGCAAGAATGGCTAAGGTATTCGCGATAGCGAACCAGAAAGGTGGCGTGGGCAAGACCACCACCTGCATCAACCTCGCAGCATCCCTGGTAGCGACCAAGCGCCGGGTGCTGTTGATCGATCTTGATCCACAGGGCAACGCCACCATGGGTAGCGGTGTGGATAAACACGGTTTGGAAAACTCGGTCTATGACCTGCTGATCGGTGAGTGCGACCTGGCCCAGGCCATGCATTTCTCCGAGCACGGCGGTTACCAGTTGCTGCCGGCCAACCGCGACCTGACGGCCGCGGAGGTGGTGCTGCTGGAAATGCAGATGAAGGAAAGCCGTCTGCGCAGCGCCCTGGCGCCAATCCGTGAAAACTACGACTACATCCTGATCGACTGCCCGCCGTCGCTGTCGATGCTCACCCTCAACGCCCTGGTCGCCGCCGATGGGGTCATTATCCCCATGCAGTGCGAGTACTACGCATTGGAAGGTTTGAGCGACCTTGTGGATAACATCAAGCGCATCGCCGAACTGCTCAACCCGGAGCTGAAGATCGAAGGCTTGCTGCGCACCATGTTCGACCCGCGCCTGAGCCTGATGAACGATGTTTCCGCGCAGCTCAAGGAACACTTCGGCGATCAGCTGTATGACACCGTGATTCCGCGCAACATCCGTTTGGCCGAAGCGCCGAGCTACGGTATGCCGGCGTTGGCGTACGACAAACAATCCCGTGGCGCGCTGGCCTACCTGGCCCTGGCGGGCGAGATGGTTCGCCGGCAACGTAAACAATCGCGCGTCGCAGCCGCCCAGCCAACTTAAGGAATCCCCATGGCCGTCAAGAAAAGAGGTCTCGGACGTGGACTGGATGCACTGTTGAGTGGTCCGACTGTCAGCGCACTGGAAGAACAAGCGGTGCAGGCCGACCAGCGTGAGCTGCAACACCTGCCCCTGGACCTGATCCAGCGCGGCAAGTACCAGCCGCGTCGGGACATGGACCCGCAAGCGCTGGAAGAACTGGCGAATTCGATCAAGAGCCAGGGCGTGATGCAGCCGATCGTGGTCCGGCCCATCGGTGGTGGTCGTTTCGAGATCATTGCCGGCGAGCGCCGCTGGCGCGCCAGCCAGCAGGCTGGTCAGGAAACCATCCCGGCGATGGTCCGCGATGTGCCGGATGAAACCGCCATCGCCATGGCTCTGATCGAGAACATCCAGCGTGAAGACCTCAACCCCATCGAGGAGGCGGTGGCCCTGCAGCGCCTGCAGCAGGAATTCCAGCTGACTCAGCAACAGGTCGCCGAAGCCGTGGGCAAGTCCCGCGTTAGCGTGGCCAACCTGCTGCGCCTGATCGCCTTGCCTGAGGTGATCAAGACCATGCTGTCCCACGGCGACCTGGAAATGGGTCATGCCCGTGCATTGCTCGGATTGCCGGAAAATCAACAGGTTGAAGGGGCGCGACACGTTGTCGCACGAGGCCTCACCGTGCGCCAGACCGAGGCCCTGGTTCGCCAGTGGCTGAGCGGCAAACAGGAACCTGCTGAACCGGTCAAGCCAGACCCGGATATCGCCCGTCTCGAGCAGCGTCTGGCCGAGCGCCTGGGCTCTGCGGTGCAGATCCGCCACGGCAAGAAGGGTAAAGGTCAGCTGGTGATCGGCTACAACTCCCTGGATGAGCTGCAAGGCGTCCTCGCTCACATCCGCTGAAACATTTCCTTATGTAGCGCGCAGTCGGAAATCACTACCCGGCAGTTGAATAGGGGCTGAACCGCCCCTATACTCTGCGCGCATTTTGTCGGCACAAATTATGCCAAGTTATTGAATTCTGGCAGCCGACCCTTGAGGAGCAAGAGCGATGGAAACCCGCACGCCAAACCGCTTGCCGTTTCATCGCTTGGCGGTTTTTCCGGTTTTACTGGCTCAGTTGATCATTTTACTGATAGCCGCTCTGGCGCTCTGGCAATGGCGTGGAGTCGTAGCCGGATACTCAGGCCTTTGCGGAGGACTGATAGCCTTGCTACCCAATGTGTATTTCGCTCACAGGGCATTTCGGTTTTCCGGCGCCCGAGCGGCCCAAGCCATCGTCCGGTCTTTTTATGCCGGTGAGGCGGGCAAACTGATTTTGACGGCGGTGCTGTTTGCACTGACGTTTGCAGGTGTGAAGCCATTGGCGCCGCTGGCTGTATTCGGCGTCTTCGTGCTGACCCAACTGGTCAGCTGGTTCGCTCCCCTGCTAATGAGAACAAGACTTTCGAGACCTTAGGGCGTTTGAGGCAACCATGTCAGCAGAAACAACCGCTTCGGGCTATATCCAGCACCACTTGCAGAACCTGACCTTCGGTCAGCTACCCAATGGGAGCTGGGGCTTTGCCCACTCCGCAGCAGAAGCCAAGGAAATGGGCTTCTGGGCATTCCACGTCGATACCCTCGGCTGGTCTGTCGCACTGGGTGTGATCTTCATTCTTCTGTTCCGCATGGCGGCCAAGAAGGCGACTTCCGGCGTGCCGGGCGCTTTGCAGAACTTCGTTGAAGTCATGGTTGGCTTCGTCGATGGCAGCGTGAAGGACAGTTTCCACGGCCGCAGCCCGGTGATCGCACCGTTGGCACTGACCATTTTCGTCTGGGTGTTCCTGATGAACGCCATCGACCTGGTACCGGTGGACTGGATTCCACAACTGGCCATGTTGATCTCCGGCGACCAGCACATTCCGTTCCGTGCCGTATCCACCACTGACCCGAACGCCACCCTGGGCATGGCCCTGTCGGTGTTTGCGCTGATCATTTTCTACAGCATCAAGGTCAAGGGCATCGGCGGCTTCATCGGCGAACTGACCCTGCACCCGTTCGGCAGCAAGAACATCCTGGTTCAGGCGCTGCTGATTCCGGTGAACTTCCTGCTTGAATTCGTGACCCTGGTTGCCAAGCCGATCTCGTTGGCACTGCGTCTGTTCGGCAACATGTATGCCGGCGAACTGGTGTTCATCCTGATCGCTGTGATGTTCGGCAGCGGCCTGCTGTGGCTCAGCGGCATGGGTGTGGTTCTGCAATGGGCGTGGGCTGTGTTCCACATCCTGATCATCACCCTGCAGGCCTTTATCTTCATGATGCTGACCATCGTCTACCTGTCGATGGCGCACGAAGAGAACCATTAAGACCAGTCTCGACTAGTCTGATGTCCCTCTCGTTGCGGCGAGAGGGGGCCCGTCTCGGGTCAATGAAACGATTTGTTTTACCGCTTTAATCTAAAAAACCTAAACCATACGACGTAAAAGTCGGGAGGAAAGATGGAAACTGTAGTTGGTCTAACCGCTATCGCTGTTGCACTGTTGATCGGCCTGGGCGCACTGGGTACCGCAATTGGTTTCGGCCTGCTGGGCGGCAAGTTCCTGGAAGGCGCAGCGCGTCAGCCAGAAATGGTTCCAATGCTGCAAGTTAAAATGTTCATCGTTGCCGGTCTGCTCGACGCCGTAACCATGATCGGTGTTGGTATCGCTCTGTTCTTCACCTTCGCAAACCCCTTCGTTGGTCAACTCGCTGGCTAATCACTCGATTCTTCGAGTTGATTGGTGTGACGGACAACGAACGAGCGAGGTGTTGGCGTGAACATTAATGCAACCCTGATTGGCCAGTCCGTTGCGTTCTTAATTTTTGTATTGTTCTGCATGAAGTTCATTTGGCCTCCGGTCATTGCAGCTCTGCACGAACGTCAAAAGAAGATCGCGGATGGACTGGACGCTGCCAGCCGAGCAGCTCGTGACCTGGAACTGGCCCAAGATAAAGCGGGTCAGCAACTGCGCGAAGCTAAAGCTCAGGCAGCTGAAATCATTGAGCAAGCCAAGAAGCGCGGTTCTCAGATCGTCGACGAAGCCCGTGAACAGGCTCGTGTCGAAGCTGAACGTGTGAAGGCTCAGGCTCAGGCCGAGATCGAACAGGAACTGAACGGCGTCAAAGACGCGCTGCGCGCCCAACTGGGCAGCCTGGCAGTCAACGGCGCAGAGAAGATCCTGGGTGCCACAATCGATCAAAACGCGCACGCAGAGCTGGTTAACAAACTGGCTGCTGAAATTTAAGCGAGGGCGATCATGGCAGAACTGACCACGTTGGCCCGACCTTACGCTAAGGCGGCCTTCGAGCACGCTCAGGCCCACCAGCAGCTGGCCTCTTGGTCAGCCATGCTCGGCCTGGCTGCAGCGGTGTCACAAGATGACACCATGCAGCGCGTGCTTAAGGCCCCGCGACTGACGAGCGCAGAAAAGGCCAGCACTTTTATCGAAGTGTGTGGCGACAAGTTTGATGCACAGGCACAGAATTTCATTCACGTTGCCGCCGAAAACGACCGTCTCCTGCTGTTGCCGGAGATCTCCGCTCTGTTCGACCTGTACAAGGCCGAGCAAGAGAAATCGGTGGATGTGGATGTGACCAGTGCGTTCGCATTGAACCAAGAACAGCAAGACAAACTCGCCAAGGTTCTCAGTGCACGGCTCGGCCGGGAAGTGCGACTGCACGCTGCGGAGGATGCCAGCCTTATTGGTGGCGTCGTAATCCGCGCCGGCGACCTGGTTATCGATGGCTCGATTCGCGGCAAACTCGCGAACCTTGCCGAAGCATTGAAATCTTGAGTTTGAAGGGGCAGCAGAGCAATGCAGCAACTCAATCCTTCCGAAATAAGTGAAATTATCAAGGGCCGCATCGAAAAGCTCGATGTGACCTCCCAAGCCCGTAACGAAGGCACTGTCGTCAGCGTATCTGACGGCATCGTGCGGATTCACGGTCTGGCCGACGTTATGTACGGCGAGATGATCGAGTTTCCGGGCGGCGTCTACGGTATGGCCCTCAACCTGGAGCAAGACTCCGTAGGTGCCGTTGTATTGGGCGCGTACACCAGTCTGGCTGAAGGCATGAGCGCCAAGTGCACTGGCCGCATCCTGGAGGTTCCGGTTGGTAAGGAACTGCTGGGTCGCGTAGTCGACGCACTGGGTAACCCAGTTGACGGCAAAGGTCCGCTGAACAACACCGAGACCGACGCGGTCGAGAAAGTTGCTCCAGGCGTGATCTGGCGTAAGTCGGTAGACCAGCCTGTACAGACTGGCTACAAGGCTGTCGATGCCATGATCCCAGTCGGCCGTGGCCAGCGTGAGCTGATCATCGGTGACCGTCAGATCGGTAAGACCGCTCTGGCGATCGACGCGATCATCAACCAGAAAGACAGCGGCATTTTCTGCGTCTATGTGGCTATCGGTCAGAAGCAATCGACCATCGCCAACGTGGTTCGCAAGCTGGAAGAAAACGGTGCACTGGCTAACACCATCATCGTTGCAGCGAGCGCTTCGGAATCTGCAGCACTGCAATTCCTGGCTCCGTACTCCGGTTGCACCATGGGCGAATACTTCCGCGACCGCGGTGAAGACGCGCTGATCGTTTATGACGATCTGTCCAAGCAAGCAGTGGCCTACCGCCAGATTTCCCTGCTGCTGCGCCGTCCACCAGGCCGTGAAGCCTACCCAGGTGACGTGTTCTATCTCCACTCCCGTCTGCTGGAGCGCGCATCCCGCGTTTCCGAAGAGTACGTAGAGAAGTTCACCAACGGCGCAGTGACTGGCAAGACCGGTTCCCTGACCGCTCTGCCGATCATCGAAACCCAGGCTGGCGACGTTTCCGCGTTCGTTCCGACCAACGTGATCTCCATCACCGACGGTCAGATCTTCCTGGAATCGGCCATGTTCAACTCCGGGATCCGTCCTGCTGTGAACGCCGGTGTTTCGGTATCCCGTGTGGGTGGTGCCGCTCAGACCAAGATCATCAAGAAGCTGTCCGGTGGTATCCGTACCGCTCTGGCTCAGTACCGTGAATTGGCGGCATTCGCCCAGTTCGCTTCTGACCTGGACGAAGCGACCCGTAAGCAACTTGAGCATGGTCAGCGCGTTACCGAGCTGATGAAGCAGAAGCAATATGCGCCGATGTCCATCGCCGACATGTCCTTGTCCCTGTATGCCGCTGAACGTGGCTTCCTGACGGACGTCGAGATTGCCAAAGTTGGTAGCTTCGAACAGGCCATGATTGCTTACTTCAACCGCGATCACGCCGACCTGATGGCGAAGATCAACGTGAAGGGTGACTTCAATGACGAAATCGACGCTGGCCTGAAAGCCGGTATCGAGAAGTTCAAAGCCACCCAAACCTGGTAAGCCGCAGCGGGAGCCGCAAGGCTCCCGCTTGCTAACCTGATAGGTGTTACATGGCAGGCGCAAAAGAGATTCGCAGTAAGATTGCGAGCATCAAAAGCACGCAAAAAATTACCAGCGCCATGGAAAAAGTGGCGGTCAGCAAAATGCGCAAGGCACAAATGCGCATGGCTGCTAGCCGTCCTTATGCGGAGCGCATCCGCCAGGTTATTGGTCATCTGGCCAACGCCAACCCGGAATATCGTCACCCGTTCATGATCGACCGTGCTATCAAGCGCGTCGGTTACGTTGTGGTGAGCAGTGACCGTGGTCTGTGTGGTGGCTTGAACACCAACCTGTTCAAGGCCCTGGTCAAGGACATGGCGGTAAACCGCGAACAAGGCGTCGAGATCGATCTGTGTGTGGTCGGTAGCAAGGGTGCGGCCTTCTTCCGCAACTTCGGCGGTAACGTCGTTGCAGCTATCAGCCATCTGGGTGAAGAGCCGTCGATCAATGATCTGATCGGCAGCGTCAAGGTGATGCTGGATGCGTACCTGGAAGGCCGGATTGACCGCCTGTCCGTGGTATCCAACAAGTTCATCAACACCATGACCCAGCAGCCGACCGTGGAGCAGTTGATTCCACTGGAGGCAACCCCGGATCAAGAACTCAAGCACCACTGGGACTACCTCTACGAACCGGATGCCAAGGAGCTGCTGGACGGCTTGATGGTCCGTTACGTGGAGTCGCAGGTCTACCAGGCGGTGGTCGAGAACAACGCAGCTGAACAAGCGGCGCGGATGATCGCAATGAAGAACGCTACCGACAACGCCGGTGATTTGATCAGCGATTTGCAGCTGATCTACAACAAGGCGCGTCAGGCTGCGATCACCCAAGAGATCTCGGAAATCGTCGGCGGCGCTGCCGCGGTTTAACGGTTCAAATATTCAGAGGATCCAGCTATGAGTAGCGGACGTATCGTTCAAATCATCGGCGCCGTTATCGACGTGGAATTTCCACGCGACAGCGTACCGAGCATCTACGACGCCTTGAAGGTTCAAGGCGCCGAAACCACTCTGGAAGTTCAGCAGCAGCTGGGCGACGGCGTGGTGCGTACCATTGCGATGGGCTCCACCGAAGGCTTGAAGCGCGGTCTGGACGTCAACAACACTGGCGCAGCCATCTCCGTACCGGTCGGTAAAGCGACCCTGGGCCGGATCATGGACGTACTGGGCAACCCAATCGACGAAGCCGGTCCTATCGGTGAAGAAGAGCGTTGGGGCATCCACCGTCCAGCACCTTCCTTTGCAGAACAGGCAGGCGGCAACGACCTGCTGGAAACCGGGATCAAGGTAATTGACCTGGTTTGCCCGTTCGCCAAGGGCGGTAAAGTCGGTCTGTTCGGTGGTGCCGGTGTAGGCAAGACCGTAAACATGATGGAACTGATCCGTAACATCGCCATCGAGCACAGCGGTTATTCCGTGTTCGCAGGTGTGGGTGAGCGTACTCGTGAGGGTAACGACTTCTACCACGAGATGAAGGACTCCAACGTTCTGGACAAAGTGGCACTGGTCTACGGCCAGATGAACGAGCCGCCGGGAAACCGTCTGCGCGTAGCCCTGACCGGCCTGACCATGGCCGAGAAGTTCCGTGACGAAGGTAACGACGTTCTGCTGTTCGTCGACAACATCTACCGTTACACCCTGGCCGGTACCGAAGTATCCGCACTGCTGGGCCGTATGCCTTCCGCAGTAGGCTACCAGCCGACCCTGGCTGAAGAGATGGGCGTTCTGCAAGAACGTATCACTTCGACCAAGCAAGGCTCGATCACCTCGATCCAAGCGGTATACGTACCTGCGGACGACTTGACCGACCCGTCGCCAGCGACCACCTTCGCCCACTTGGACGCCACCGTCGTTCTGTCCCGTGACATCGCTTCCCTGGGTATCTACCCAGCGGTAGACCCACTGGACTCGACTTCCCGTCAGCTGGACCCGAACGTGATCGGCAACGAACACTACGAGACCGCTCGCGGCGTTCAGTACGTACTGCAGCGTTACAAAGAGCTGAAGGACATCATTGCGATCCTGGGTATGGACGAGCTGTCGGAAACCGACAAGCAGTTGGTATCCCGCGCTCGTAAGATCCAGCGCTTCTTGTCGCAGCCGTTCTTCGTGGCTGAAGTCTTCACTGGTTCTCCAGGCAAATACGTTTCCCTGAAAGACACCATCGCTGGCTTCAAAGGCATCCTCAACGGTGACTACGACCACCTGCCAGAACAAGCGTTCTACATGGTCGGCGGCATCGACGAAGCGATCGAGAAAGCCAAGAAACTGTAATCCCGGCGCCCGGCAACGGGCGCTAATTTAGGTTGAGGCAAGCAGATGGCTATGACAGTCCATTGCGATATCGTCAGCGCGGAAGGGGAAATCTTCTCCGGTCTGGTGGAGATGGTGGTTGCGCACGGTGAACTGGGTGATCTTGGTATCGCTCTGGGTCACGCACCGCTGATCACCAACCTGAAGCCAGGTCCGATCCGCTTGATCAAGCAGGGCGGGGAAGCCGAGGTGTTCTACATCTCCGGTGGTTTCCTCGAGGTTCAGCCGAACATGGTCAAGGTTCTTGCCGACACCGTGCAACGTGCTGCCGACCTGGACGAAGCCTCCGCTCAGGAAGCCGTCAAGGCTGCTGAGAAGGCCCTGAATGAAAAAGGCGCAGATTTCGACTACGGTTCTGCTGCTGCACGTCTGGCCGAGGCCGCAGCTCAGCTGCGTACCGTCCAGCAGATCCGCAAGAAGTTCGGCGGCTAAGCCGCAGGCTTTCTGTGTGATTGATTAAAAAGGGTAGCCTCGGCTACCCTTTTTATTTTCCGCCATTCACCCCCTCTGGTCGCAGTCGCCGACCACCCAGGATTGGTAGCCAGTCATGTCTCTCGAAATCGTTATCCTCGCCGCAGGCCAGGGCACCCGCATGCGTTCGGCGCTGCCCAAGGTTCTTCACCCGGTCGCCGGCAACTCCATGCTCGGGCATGTTATCCACAGCGCCCGGCAACTCGATCCACAGCGTATTCATGTGGTGATCGGCCACGGTGCGGATGCGGTGCGTGAGCGTTTGGCGGCCGATGACCTGAATTTCGTGTTGCAGGACAAGCAACTGGGCACCGGCCATGCGGTGGCCCAGGCCGTGCCTTTTATCACTGCTGACACGGTGCTGATCCTCTACGGCGACGTGCCGCTGATCGAAGTCGAGACCCTGCAGCGCCTGCTCAAGCAGGTGGGGCCGGAGCAACTGGGCCTGCTTACCGTCGAGCTGGACGACCCCACCGGCTACGGGCGCATCGTTCGTGATGCCGACGGCAAAGTCGTCGCCATTGTCGAGCAGAAGGATGCTGACGAAGCCACCCGCGCCATCACCGAAGGCAACACCGGCATTCTCGCAGTGCCCGGCAAGCGCCTGGGCGACTGGACCGGCCGGCTGTCCAACAACAACGCCCAGGGCGAGTACTACCTCACCGACGTGATCGCCATGGCGGTCAGCGACGGCCTGATCGTCGCCACCGAGCAGCCCCACGACGCCATGGAAGTGCAGGGCGCCAACGACCGCAAGCAACTGGCCGAGCTGGAGCGGCACTACCAGCTGCGGGCCGGCCGCCGGTTGATGGCCCAGGGCGTGACCTTGCGCGACCCGGCACGTTTTGATGTGCGTGGCGAAGTCATCGTTGGCCGTGATGTGCTGATCGACATCAACGTGATTCTCGAAGGCCGGGTAGTGATCGAGGACGACGTGATCATCGGCCCCAACTGCGTGATCAAGGACAGCACCCTGCGCAAGGGCGCGGTGATCAAGGCTAACAGCCACCTCGATGGCGCGGTGATGGGCGAGGGCAGCGATGCCGGTCCGTTCGCCCGGCTGCGTCCCGGTACCGTGCTGGAAGCCAGGGCTCATGTGGGTAACTTCGTCGAACTGAAGAATGCCCACCTGGGCCAGGGTGCCAAGGCCGGCCACCTGACCTACCTGGGCGACGCGGTGATCGGTGCGCGCACCAACATTGGCGCCGGCACCATCACCTGCAACTACGATGGGGTGAACAAGCACAAGACGATCATGGGCGAAGACGTGTTCATCGGCTCCAACAACTCGTTGGTAGCACCTGTGGATATCTCCTCCGGCGCCACCACGGCTGCCGGTTCCACCATCACCCAGGATGTGGCCCCGGCTCAACTGGCGGTCGGCCGCGCCCGGCAGAAGAACATCGATGGCTGGAAACGGCCGGAGAAGATCAAGAAGGACTGAGGTTATCCACAACCGCGGAACCCTGTTCGCCGGCAAGCTGGCTCTTACACCCATCTGTAGGAGCCGGCTTGCCGGCGATTTTTTTCACCTGCGCGCTTGACGAAGTTTCGATCTTGGGTTTTTATTGCTTCCGTTATCTTTCGAATCGAAACTTAAAGCCATCATGTCAAAACGCAATACACCTCAACGTCGCCACAATATCCTTGCCTTGCTCAATGAACAGGGCGAAGTGAGTGTCGACGAGTTGGCCAAGCGTTTCGAAACCTCTGAAGTTACGATTCGAAAGGACCTGGCCGCCCTGGAGAGCAATGGCTTGCTGCTGCGCCGCTACGGTGGAGCGATCACCATGCCCCAGGAACTGGTCAGCGATATTGGCCAGCCCGTATCCCTCTACAAGCAGGCCATTGCCCGCGCTGCGGTGCAGCGTATCCGTGAGCATGCCCGGATCATCATCGACAGTGGCAGCACCACTGCCGCGATGATCCCCGAGCTGGGCCTGCAGCCTGGCCTGGTGGTCATGACCAACTCGTTGAATGTGGCCAACGCCCTGAGCGAGCTGGAGCACGAGCCGGTGCTGTTGATGACCGGTGGCACCTGGGACCCGCATTCCGAGTCCTTCCAGGGCCAGGTGGCCGAGCAGGTTCTACGCTCATATGACTTCGACCAGCTGTTTATCGGTGCCGATGGCATCGATCTGGCCCGTGGCACTACCACTTTCAACGAACTGCTGGGTTTGAGCCGGGTCATGGCCGAAGTGGCCCGGGAAGTGGTGGTGATGGTCGAATCCGACAAGATCGGCCGCAAGATTCCCAACCTGGAGCTGCCGTGGAGCAGCGTCCATACCCTTATTACCGATGATCGCCTGCCCTTAGAGGTCCGCGACCAGATCCAGGCCCGCGGCATAACTCTGATTTGCGCGGCTGTCAGCTAGGAGAGAAACCATGTGTGGAATTGTTGGCGCCGTTGCTGAACGCAATATCACCGCCATTTTGCTGGAAGGCCTCAAGCGCCTCGAATACCGCGGCTACGACAGCGCCGGTGTGGCGGTCTACACCAACGCCGGCAAGCTGGAGCGCATGCGGCGCCCGGGCAAGGTCAGCGAACTGGAGCAGGCCCTGGCCAGTGAGCCGCTGGTCGGCCGCCTGGGCATCGCCCACACCCGTTGGGCCACCCACGGTGCGCCATGCGAACGTAATGCCCACCCGCATTTCTCCGGCGACCTGGCGATCGTGCACAACGGCATCATCGAGAACCACGAAGCCTTGCGCGCGCAGCTCGGCGCCCTGGGTTACGAGTTCACTTCGGACACCGACACCGAAGTCATCGCCCACTTGCTGAACCACAAACTCAAGGACCTGGGAGACCTCACCAAGGCCCTCAAGGCCACCGTCAAGGAGCTGCATGGTGCCTACGGCCTGGCCGTGATCAGCGCCAGCCAGCCGGACCGCCTGGTCGCTGCCCGCAGTGGCAGCCCGCTGGTGATCGGCCTGGGCCTGGGGGAAAACTTCCTCGCCTCCGACCAGTTGGCCCTGCGCCAGGTCACCGACCGCTTCATGTACCTGGAAGAAGGTGATATCGCCGAAATCCGCCGCGACAGCGTGCAGATCTGGGACATCAACGGCAAGGCCGTGGAACGCGAAGCGGTGCAGTACCGCGATGGTGCCGAAGCAGCAGAGAAGGGCGAGTTCCGCCACTTCATGCTCAAGGAAATCCACGAGCAGCCATCCGTGGTGCAGCGCACCCTGGAAGGCCGCCTGAGCGCCAACCAGGTACTGGTCCAGGCCTTCGGTCCGCAAGCCGCCGAGCTGTTCGCCAAGGTGCGCAATGTGCAGATCGTCGCCTGCGGCACCAGCTACCATGCCGGCATGGTCGCCCGTTACTGGCTGGAAGAACTGGCCGGCATCCCCTGCCAGGTGGAAGTGGCCAGCGAGTTCCGCTACCGCAAGGTGGTGGTGCAGCCCGACACCCTGTTCGTGACCATCTCCCAGTCCGGCGAAACCGCCGACACTTTGGCCGCTCTGCGCAATGCCAAGGAGCTGGGCTTCCTCGCCAGCCTGGCGATCTGCAACGTCGGCATCAGCTCCCTGGTGCGTGAATCGGACCTGACCCTGCTGACCCAGGCCGGTCGCGAGATCGGCGTGGCCTCCACCAAGGCCTTCACCACCCAACTGGTGGGCCTGCTGCTGCTGACCCTGTCCCTGGGCCAGGTACGTGGCACCCTGGCCGCCGGCGTGGAAGCCGAGCTGGTGGAAGAGCTGCGTCGCCTGCCGATCCGCCTGGGCGAAGCCCTGGCCATGGATGGCGTGGTGGAAAAAACGGCCGAGCTGTTTGCCGACAAGCACCACACCCTGTTCCTCGGCCGTGGTGCCCAGTACCCGGTGGCGATGGAAGGCTCGCTCAAGCTCAAGGAGATTTCCTACATCCACGCCGAAGCCTATCCGGCCGGCGAGCTCAAGCACGGCCCCCTGGCGCTTGTGGATAACGACATGCCGGTGGTTACCGTGGCACCGAACAACGAGCTGCTGGAAAAGCTCAAGTCCAACCTGCAGGAAGTGCGCGCCCGTGGCGGCGAGCTGATCGTGTTCGCCGACGAGCAGGCCGGCATGACCAATGGCGAAGGCACCCACGTGATCCAGATGCCGCACATCCACGACATCCTCTCGCCGATCCTCTACACCATCCCGCTGCAGCTGCTGTCCTACTACGTGGCCGTGCTCAAGGGCACCGACGTCGACCAGCCGCGCAACCTCGCCAAGTCGGTGACCGTGGAGTGAGTTATCCACAGTGACCGCCCAGGTGCTCGCTCTTGCAACAAGGCGCTCCAGATGAGCGCCTTGTTGCAGGGGGCTGCTTCACATGGCGCCGACTCAGTTGGGCGCTAGCAGCGAGCGAAAGCGTGAATCGCTGCGGGTTGGGGCCAGGGTGTACAGCTGTTCTTTCTTGTCGATCCAGGTGTAGAGCGCGTATTCCTTGTCGCTGTCACCAACGTGTTTGCCCAGGCCATAAACCGAAAGATGACTGCTCGGGGTATTGCCATACGTGTAGAACATTGAGCAGGTGCGGTTACGTTGTTTGTCGCGCCAGGTGTAGTGATGGACAGCTTGATTGCCAATGTACAGGGGCTCGCCATCCACCGTCAGGTTGCCACGATCAAGGCGATCGAAGAGGAAGTTCATGGCTTCGATCTCGAAACCATCATGGTTGAATTGGTCAAGGTTGCCGACCAGCGTGATTGCAGGATTCAAAGTGGGCATATCAGGCCTCTCTCTACTGTGATGGGTTGCCAAATTGGCAAGCCCATCTCAGCGCCATGCCGCTGCCAGCATCAGTAGGAAACAATTCCGCGACAGCATTCGGGGCGATATTTCCTTGGGCTGGCGAGACAGTCTTTAATCTTCACTATCACTCAAGTGATGGTCCTGGATCATCGAAGTTGACACAGCAAGAGGGGAGCCCAGCCGGGCTCCCCTCTTTGTTATTTCCCTTTGCCTGCCTGCAGCGCTCGTCGCTCAGGCGTGGCGGTGCTGAACAGCGCTCAGCGCGAATGCTGTATCGAAACAATGTCGCCAGTGGACGCGTCGATATCCACCCTGAACATTGCCTGGTCACGCTGACGGCTGAACATGCAGGTAAAGATGCTGGGCGAAACCTGCGGGAACTGCTCGAACCAGCTGTAGATACCTGCTTCGAGCTGGCCATTGATCAGTAACTGGTCGGCAATCCTGATCTGTTGCTGGCGGTCGCCGGAGACCACGTAGAGGGTTGCGGCCACGCCCGTATCGTCATCGTTCCACAGGATGGCCAGGTGTTGCCGATCCGGCACCACGATCGCCAGCAGGCCGCGGCTGTTGACCACGCTCAGGAGCTGTTCCTGCCAGCGCCAGCGAGCCTCGACGACCCGGCAAGGAGACCACCCCAGGGCGATCATCTGGTCCACCGTCATGTTTTCGTCGATGACCTTGCCGTCTTCGCGGATCCGCTCGAAATCACTAATCACAACTTTCACTCCACAGGCAGCACACCAGGCGTGCCGACAATTTTCAGATTCCTGTCACCGACGAACTCCACCTGCTGCACGCCGCCCTTGTAGTTCTCCAGCGGGCCGGTGATACCACTGTGAATCTTTTGCGGTGCGGTGGTTTCGACGGTGATCACATGGGATACGTCTGTCTTGAATCGATCGAGGATCACCAGTTTATCCCGAGCGTAGGCCTGGCTGGGAATCGGCTCGGGGGCGGCGAAACCTCCGAAGGCTGGCTTGCCCTGCATGATGGCTTCGGCCTGGCCCTTGGCGACGACCATCTGGTATTGCCTTCCCGGTGGCACTATTTCGGTCTTGACCTGGGTGCCTTCCAGCCAAGCCGGCAAGTTGCCCTCGGCGACCATCGCCTCGTTGACCTGGGCGGCCGTGCGCACCTCGAGCACCTGCGACTGGTTGGCCAGTCGCGCGGCATTGCGTTCGGCGCTCAACTTGGCCATTTTCGGCCCGGCGCCGAGCAGCGCCAGGCCGGCGATACCTTGCAGCAGGTCGCGGTAGCCCGGGCCGAGCCGGTCGCCGAGCTGGCCCAGCAACTCCATGCCGCCATAGATCGCGGCCCCCACCGCCACGGTGGTCAGCAGGGCCGCGAGGCCGGCCATGGCGGCCAGCACCAGCGCGCCGGCGGCGGCGACCAGGCCCAGCGCCTCCAGGCCGGTATGCAGCCAGCCCTCGATATCCAGCACGAATTCCACCTGCAGCGTCGGACCGCCGATGAAGGTGTTCGGGCTACCGGACTTGATATGCGCGCCGCAGGTCATCTTGCTGCTCAGTCGCGCCGCCGGCTTGCCGTTGATATACACGGTAGCGCTGCCTTCGGCGATGGTGACCGGGAAGGGCCAGGGGGGATGCGCCACGGGAAAGCCGGTACAGGAACTGGACACGTCCTCGCCGGCACGCATGGCATTGCGCAAGTTGACGAATACGTTGGGACTGCCCCTTATGAGTTCACCGGTGGTTGGCTCGGGCAGATCGAAGATGGTCGACAGCCCCTTCACCAGCTGGAACATCGACAGGCCACCGGCGGCGACCGAACCCGCCAGGATCACCACCGCCAGGCCGCCTGTTGCCGCGGTCGCCGCAATGATGGCCGCGCCAATGAGAGCGCCTGCGACCGCGCCGGCGAGCATGGCAGCAACTCCGAATCCATGGGCGATGTCGTCGCCCAACCGCGCTGCGGCCTGTACATCCATGCTGAGACTCCGCCTGCGATGCGATACGCATCTTCCCTGGGGCCAGTGGGTGGCCCGAGCGGCGGATTATCAAAGAGTAACCGGGGGCGCGGCAAGAGCTGGAAGGCAGTCTGTCGTCACAGGGGACCACTCGCGCTTCACGCCGCCGGCGGGAAGGAACCAAACGTCTGGGGTGCCCCCTTGTCCTTGCTCGCCTGTCCGCGTTGGATCTTCGAAAAACAATTGAAATCAGAGCGTTATTTTTGTGCGACAGTTTTGGTTCTGCGAATCCACTGCGAGTGCCAGTGGACGCCCCGGCGAATCCCGACTTATGCACAGGCCGGAATTTTTTAGCGCGCTAATGGAAAACCAATGACACTTCGCCTGATTCATGGATGGATGATCGTTCTGATGGTGGCTGTCCTGGGCCTGGGAGTCCTGACCCCAGTGCTCTCCAACAGCCTCTTGCTGCTGATGGACCGAACCAATTTCATTCCTGCCGAATCGTCCATCTGGACCTTTGAACCGACTCTGATCAACCAGGGTTCCTCTTCCTATTGGCTATACGGTGAAGATCAGCAGTACTACTTCTATTTTTCCTACGCCCAAGACCAACCTTACCGGTTGATTGCCAAAACCAACCGTTGCCCCGGATTCGACAAGCACGAGGTGCAGACCTGGTGCGCTCCCTGACGTCGTGGCCGTGGATTATGCTGCGCGTGCGGGGCGCCTGTCGGGCGGGCGCTGCCAGGTGAGATAAGACATGGACAGGTTTCAGGAAATGCAGGTGTTCGTCTGTGTCGCCCAGGAGCAGGGGTTCGCCGCGGCTGCGCGGCGCCTTAACCTGTCGGCGGCCAGCGTCACCCGGGCCGTGGCAGCCCTCGAACAGCGCATCGGCACCCAGTTGCTGGTACGCACCACCCGCAAGGTGCACCTGAGCGAAGCCGGGCAACGTTATCTGGAGGACTGCCGACGCATTCTCGCCGAGGTGCAGGATGCCGAGGCCTCGGCCGCCGGCATCCACGCCCAGCCACGGGGGCAACTGAGCCTGACTGCGCCGGTGCTGTTCGGCGATCTGTTCGTCACCCCGCTGCTGGTGCGCTACCTGCAGCGTTATCCACAGGTCAGCATCAACGCCTTGCTGGTGGACCGAGTGGCGAACATGGTGGATGAAGGCATCGATGTGGCGGTGCGCATCGGCGAATTGCCGGACAGCGGCCAGCACAGCATCCGAGTAGGCCAGGTGCGCCGGGTGGTCTGTGCAGCCCCCGGATTCCTGGCGGCCCATGGTTGCCCCCAGCACCCCGATGACCTGCGCCAGGCTCCGCTGATTGCGCCATCCTCCACCGGCCAGGCGCGCCACTGGCAATTCAACGACGCCGGGCGCGCTCTGAGCCTGCGCCCGGAACCGCGGCTGCTGGTGAGCGCCAACCAGGCCGCCATCAGTGCCGCCTGCCTGGGGCTGGGCCTGACCCGGGTGCTGTCCTATCAGGTGGCCGATCAGGTCGCTGCCGGCCAGTTGCAGATCGTGCTGGCGGATTTCGAGCTGCCGCCCTTGCCGATCCACGTGGTGTACCAGGGCGGTCGCAAGGCGCCGGCGCGGGTGCGCAGCTTTGTCGATTTCGCCGTGCAGGCCCTGCGCGAGCATCCATCGCTCAATACTTGATCAGCTTTATTGCACTGGCTGAAATGCCGGATTGCGATTTCTGGTGATTCTGTTGTTTTGCGTCATGGACCAAGATGGCCCTGCCAGCGCGGCCCTTCGACCGCGTCCCAGCCTGCGGAGTCGAGCATGTCCCTGCTTCCCATCAAGTTCTACAACTTTCCCCGGTCCGGCCACGCTCACCGCGTCGAGCTGATGCTGTCGCTGCTGGACCTGCCTACCGAAACCATCTTTGTCGACCTGGCCCAGGGTGCCCACAAGCAGCCCGAGTTCCTGGCCCTCAACGCCTTTGGCCAAGTACCGGTGATCGATGACCAGGGCACGGTGCTGGCGGACTCCAACGCGATCCTGGTGTACCTGGCGCAACGCTATGGCCGCGGCCGCTGGTTGCCCACCGACCCGGTGGGCGCGGCGCAGGTACAGCGCTGGTTGTCGGTGGCGGCGGGGCCGATCGCCTTCGGTCCGGCGGCGGCGCGACTGATCACGGTGTTCGGCGCCACCTTCAATGCCGAAGAGGTCATTGCCCGCGCCCACGGCCTGCTCAAGGTCATGGACCAGGAACTGGCGAACCGGCCGTTCCTGGTGGGTGAACAGGCGACCATCGCTGACGTCGCCGGCTACAGCTATATCGCCCACGCGCCGGAGGGCAACGTGTCCCTGGCCGATTATCCCAACGTGCGGGCCTGGCTGGCGCGGATCGAGGCCTTGCCGGGCTTCGTGCCCATGCCGTCCACGGCGGCGGGGCTCAAAAGCGCCTGAGGCGCACCTGCGGAGGCAGCACCATGAGCAGCAGTTCCCCCTGGCATGCCGGCGAGCGGCAGTTGCAGGCCCGGGCCGGAGTGGCCGAGCGCATGGAGGCCTTTGGCACCAAGGTGATCCGCCAGGCGATGCCGGATCAGCACCGGCAGTTCTACGGGCAGTTGCCGTTCATCCTGGTGGGCGCGGTGGATGCCCAGGGCAACCCCTGGACGAGCATTCTCGAAGGCCCGCCCGGTTTCGCCCAGGCCCCCGAGGCGACCCGGCTGCGCCTGGGCAGCCTGCCGGCCGCCGACGACCCCGTGCAGTTGCAGGAAGGTGCGGCCCTGGGCTTGCTGGGCATTGAACTGCACACCCGGCGGCGCAACCGCCTCAATGGCCGGGTCAGTGCTGTGGACCGCCACGGCTTCAGCGTGACGGTGCAACAGGCGTTCGGCAATTGCCCGCAATACATCCAGCAGCGCGAGCTGCAGCAGGTGCCCTTGAGCGACCCCGCCAGCCGGCCGGCACAGTATCGCGACGGCCTGGATCCTGAGGCTCGGGCCCTGATCGGTGGCGCCGACACTTTCTTTGTCGCCAGCTACGTCGACCTGGACGGCCAGCGCTCGGTGGATGTGTCCCATCGTGGCGGCCAGGCCGGGTTCGTCCGGGTCGAGGGCAATTGCCTGACCATCCCGGATTTTGCCGGCAACCTGCACTTCAACACCCTGGGCAACCTGCTGCTCAACCCCCGGGCCGGCTTGTTGTTCATCGACTTTCCCAGCGGTGAGCTGCTGCAGCTCAGCGGCCGCACCGAAATCATCCACGACGGGCCGCTGGTCAAGGCCTTCCAGGGCGCCGAGCGGTTGTGGCGCTTTACCGTGGAGCGGCTGGTACGGCGCCCGGCGGCGCTGTCCCTGCGTTGGCAGTTGCAGGGTTTTTCCCCCAATAGCCTGCTGACCGGCAGTTGGCCGCAAGCCGAGGCTCGGCTGCGCGCCACGGCCCTGGGCCAGCAGTGGCGGCCATTGCGGGTGACTCGGATCGAGGACGAAAGCAGCAGCATTCGCTCCTTCTACCTGGAACCGGCGGATGCAGCAGGCGCCCCGAGCTTTGTGCCCGGCCAGCACCTGCCCGTGCAAGTCGTGCTCGACGGCCAGCCGCTGATTCGCACCTACAGCCTGTCCAGCGCGCCTTCCGATGATTTTCTGCGTATCAGCGTCAAGCGCGAGGGCCAGGTTTCCCGCCACCTGCATCAGGCACTCAAGGTCGGCGACTTGCTGCAGGCCCGCGCCCCGCAGGGGCGTTTCACTGCCGATGCGCTGTCGTCACAGCCACTGGTGCTGCTGGCGGCCGGGGTCGGCATCACACCGTTGCTGTCGATGCTGCGGGAGGTGCTGTACCAGGGCCTGCGCACCCGGCATACCCGGCCCACCTGGTTGATCCAGGGTTCGCGCACGCTTGCCGAGCAACCCTTTGCCAAGGAGCTGCAAACCCTGCTGGCGCAGGCTGGGGATTCAGTGCGGCTGCTGCGCCTGCTCAGCCAGCCGGAAGCCGGGGCCCGGCCGGGGGCTGGCTTCGATCATTGCGGGCGCATCGATGTGCAACTGCTGCTGGCGCAACCGGACCTGGATCTTGACCGCGCAGACTTCGTGCTCTGCGGCCCCGGGGCCTTTACCCAGGGCCTGTACGACAGCCTGCGGGACCTGGATATCGACGACCGGCAGATCCATGCCGAAACCTTCGGCCCTTCGACCCTGCGCCGCCGGCCGGACCCCGAGGCCGTGCCCTTTGCCCAACCGCCTGCCGCCACCCGGGCCGTGGCGGTGCGGTTCCAGCAGGCCGGCCGGGAGCTGTCCTGGGAGCCGGCCAGCGGCAGCCTGCTGCAACTGGCGGAGAGTGCCGGCCTGCATCCGCCATTCAGTTGCCGTGGCGGCTCCTGCGGCACTTGCCAGACTCGGTTGATCAGCGGCCAGGTGAATTATCCACAGGTGCCTGCACAGTTACCGGAACCGGGGCAGGTGCTGATCTGCTGCGCGGTGCCGGCGGCTGTGGATAACCTGGTGCCAGCGTTGGTGCTGGACCTGTAGAAGCGGGAAAAAACTCCTTGCGGCGATTGCTGCCAACCGCGCTGCTGCGTAGGCTGGCGGCTGCTTTGTCGCGGTAGCTGCGGGTTGTAAGTGAGGGGGGAAAGCCCTGCGGTTCTTTTCGCTGCCTCGCGGGCCCGGCAGCGGCTACAGGCGATGTCGATCAGGTGTATGGCGCCCGGTATTCCGGGGCTTTTGCGTTAAAGGGAATCAACGATTCATGCTCCCCCGGGTTTTGCTCCGTCTTTGCGCCGTGCTGGTCTGCGGGCTGCTGCTCAATGCCTGTCGTCATGAAGAGGGGCCGCCGCTGGATCAGCAACTCTATATCTGGCAACGCCAGTGGACCCCGGCCCACGCCGACGCCCTGGCAGGCTCGCGGGCGGACTTTTCCACCGTCCGGGTGCTGGCCCTGCAGGCTTTTCCACAGGCCGGCTGGAGCCGGGCGCGGATCGACGCCGCCTTGCTCAAGCAAGACGGTCGCCCACTGATTGCGGTGGTGCGCCTGGATGGCCAACTGCCGTCCCTGAACCAGGACGACATCCTCCAGCAGGTGCAGCAACTGCTGGCCGACTGGCAAGGGCAGGGCCTGACCCTGGCCGGCCTGGAGATCGACCACGATGCCGGCAGCGCCCGGCTGCCGGCCTATGCCGGGCTTCTGCGGCGGCTGCGCGAGGTGCTGCCGCAGCAGCTGGCCCTGAGCATCACCGCGCTGCCCGCCTGGCTCGACAGCCGCGAGTTGCCCGGGCTGCTGGCTCAGGTCGACAGCAGCGTGCTCCAGGTGCATGCGGTCAGCGACCCCCGGCGCGGGCTGTTCGACCCGCACCAGGCTGAACAATGGGCCAGGCGCTGGGCTGGGGTCAGCGACAAGCCGTTCTACCTGGCCCTGCCTGCCTACGGCGTGGCCTTGCTGCCCGGCACCGCCCAGGCTCCAGTGGTGGAAAGCGAGGCGCCCATTGCGCGCCGGGGCCAGCGCCGGGAGCTGATGGCCGACCCCGAGCAACTGAGCCAACTGGCCAAGACCCTGCGCAATGATCCGCCGGCCCATCTGGCCGGGCTGATCTGGTTTCGCCTGCCGCTCAAGGGCGATGTCCGCGCCTGGAGCCTGGATACCCTGCGCGCGGTGGCCCGTGGAGACGTGCTGGACAGCCGCTTGGGCATCAGCCTGCAGGAGCAGGACGGTCTCTTCGATATCCGCTTGGACAACCCGGGCAATCTCGACCGCCCTTTGCCTGAACAACTGACCCTGGCCGTTGCCCAATGCGACGGATTCGACGGGCTGGGCGGTTATTCCGCCGAGCTGCGTGACGGCCAGCTGCTATTGACCCGCCAGCAGGCCGGCCGTCTGGCGGCGGGCGGCACCCGGGCCGTGGGCTGGGCCCGCTGTACAAAAA
The DNA here is from genome assembly GCF_900116505.1 of Pseudomonas sp. NFPP25. Taxonomy (NCBI): domain Bacteria; kingdom Pseudomonadati; phylum Pseudomonadota; class Gammaproteobacteria; order Pseudomonadales; family Pseudomonadaceae; genus Pseudomonas; species Pseudomonas sp. NFPP25. Next base: position 155,622 of record NZ_FPBG01000004.1, read on the forward strand.
TTGACCAAGGAGCTGCACATGTTCGTCCCTAGATCCCGCTACCTGCTGTGCCTGAGCCTGTGCCTGCCCTTGGCCCCGGCCCTGGCCTGCGGTCCGACCTTCCCCATGCGCCTGCTGGAGGATCGCCCGCAAACCCTGGCGCAGTTGCCGGAAGGCAGCTTCCAGTTCGAAGTGTCCCGCCTGGGCAAGCCCATCGCCGGGCTCAAGCCAGTGGTCAAGGATGCCTTCAGCCGCGATTACAACCTGCCTGACAGCTACGAGGTACAGGCGCGCAACTGGGCGGAACAGCAAGGGCTGGACGACGCCCAGAAAGCCCTGGTCGGGCAGTTGCGCACGCTCAATGACGGGAGCGTGGCGGAGCAGCAAGGGGCCAGCCTGCCGCCGCAGATCAACCTCTACACCGCGGGCGCGGTGGCCTTCGGCGCCGGGGATCATGAGCTGGCGGCGGAGTATTTCCGCAAGGTGCTGGCGCTGCCCGCCGAGCAGCGGGCGCTGCGCAGTACCTGGGCCGCCTACTCCCTGGGCCGGGCCCTGCAAGCCATCAGTGAAGAGGCCAACGAGCTGGACGACCAGGGGCGCAGCGACACCTTGCTGGCGGCGCGCCAGGCCTTCGTCCAGACCCGCCAACTGAGCATCGACGGCTTCAGCGACCCCCTGGAGCTGGGCATCGCCAGCCTGGGGGAAGAGGCGCGCATTCTGAAGAACCAGAACCACTGGAGCGAGGCCATCGATCTGTATGCCAGCCAGAACCTGCTGGGGTCGGAGGTCGGCTACAGCTCGCTGAAGCAGGTGGTGGGCGAGTTGGGCGGCCTGTCGGACGCGCAATTGCTGGAGCAGCTCAAGCAGCCCTCGGTGGCGCGTTTGCTCACGGCTTCACTGGTTTCGCACCAGGGCTGGTCCTTCGGTGAAAAGCCGGAGGCCGAGCAAAAACTGATCAAGCTGCTGAGTCAGGGCACCGCCGGCACGTTCGACAACGCCGATCGCCTGGCGGCGCTGAATTACCAGAACGGCGATTTCGCCACCACCCGGTTGCTGCTCGAGCATGCCGGCGACGGTGGCCTGGCCTGGTGGCTGCGGGCCAAGCTGGCCGTGCGCGACGGCGACAAGGCTTCGGCCGCAGCCGCTTACGCCAAGGCCGCCGCGGCTTTCCCCCGGGACGAGAGCTGGGGCTTTCGCGGCGACTACGACGGCAACTATGAAGACCTCAAGCCGGGCTGCCGGGTAGAAGGCGAAAGCGCCTTGCTGGCCCTGGACCGTGGCGACTATGTGCAGGCGTTCGAGCTGCTCTACCGCAGTGGCGACATTTACTGGCACGACGCGGCAACCGTGGCTGAGCGGGTGCTGACCCTGGATGAACTCAAGCATTTCGTCGACGCCCAGGTTCCGGCGCCGCCGCTCGTCCCCCAGCAGCCCGATGCCTACTACGAGAGCCTGCCGATTGCCGCCCAGGTGCGCGAACTGCTGGGCCGGCGGCTGTTGCGCGAGGGCCGCTACGAAGAGGGCTGGGGCTACTTCTACACCCCCGAGCGCCAGGCGATCGCCAAGGCCTACGGCGAGTACCGGCGCAGCGCCGAGTCGGCCTGGCTGCCAACCCGGCGAGCCGAGGCCTATTACCAGGCGGGCAAGCTGGCACGGGCGTCGGGGATGGAGATCCTCGGCTACGAGATGGGTCCGGACTACCACAGCCTGTGGGGCAGCTACAGCCTGGAAATCCCGCCGGTACAGGCTGGCCCGCTGATCAGCGCCGACGAAGTGCAGCGCCAGCAGGCCACCACTGCCGAACCCGATGTGCGCTACCACTATCGCTACGTGGCCGGCGAGCTGGGCAACCAGGCGGCGGACTTCCTGCCCCACACCAGCCAGGCCTATGCCGCGGTGCTGTGCAAGGCGGCGCGCTGGACCCGGGGCAGCGATGCCGAGATCGAGTACTACCGGCGCTATGTGCAGAACGGTCCCTTTGTGGAGTGGGCCGGCAACTTCGGCATGAACTGTGAGGAACCGGACTTCGGCAGCGCCAACAAGCGCTACCTGACCCAGTGGCTGGACGCATCCCGTTCCGCGGTGGCCGAGCACAGGCTGGCTGCCGGCGCCGGTGCCGGCGTGCTGCTGTTGGGGACGGCCTACCTGTTCCGACGCCGCCGCGCGGTGTCCTCGCACAAGGCGACATAAAAGCGTGCCCAGGATCCTGTAGCCGCTGCCGCAGGCTGCGTACGAGCTGGGCGGCACTCCGACGCAGCGGTCGCGGCGATCTCTGGGGCGAACATTTTGACGGGGATCGCCAGGCAAGGTCCTGCGGACCTTCGCGCAGCTTCGCCGAGGCTCGGCAGCGGCTACAGGTGCCGTCAGGCCTGCTGGACGAACGTCAGGCGCAGGGCGAAGCCGATCAGCAGGCTGCCGAACAGCCATTGCTGCACTCGTTGCGCCGACGGGCTGCGCTGCATCCAGCGGCCCAGCCCGGCACCGGCCAGGGCGTAGCAGCAGTCGAACAGGCCGCCCACGGCCACCAGCAGCACCCCCAGGGTCATGAATTGCGGGACCACCGCACCGGCCTGGGGATCGACGAACTGCGGCAGCAGTACCGAACAGAACAGCAATGCTTTGGGGTTCAGCAGGTTGGTCAACAGGCCGCGCTGGATCGCCTCGCGCCAGCGCAGGGGCGTGGCTGCGGCGGTGCCGGGCTCAAGGTTGGGCAACAGGTTCGCCCGCAGGCACTGGATACCAATCCACAGCAGGTAGGCGGCGCCCGCCAGGCGTACCAGGTCGAAGGTCCAGGGCGCGGCCTTGAACAGCGCCGCCAGGCCCAGCGCGGCCAGGGCCACATGGCAGCCGCGGGACAGGGCCAGGCCCAGCGCGGTGGCCAGAGCCTGGGCCTTGCCCTGGCGGGCGCCGGTTTGCAGCAGCAGGATCATGTCGGGGCCGGGCAGCAGGTAGACCACCGCCAGAGCCAGGAAATACATCCACAGTTGCGCCACCTTGCACCCCCTTCGTTGTCGAGTCGGTGCGCCCAGTTTAGGGCCACAGGGCAGGGCAGGTGCTTGCGTAATCAACCAACGGGAAAGCTGAAATTGGCATAATGTTCCACTAATGAACGGAATCACCATCTGGATATGCCAAACATGAAACTTGATGCCTATGACCGCAAGATCCTCGCCGCGCTGCAGCGCGATGGTCGCCTGAGCAACGTGCAACTGGCCGAAGAGATCGGCCTGTCGCCGTCACCCTGCCTGCGCCGGGTGCGCATGCTGGAAGAGGCCGGGGTGATCCGTGGCTACCAGGCCACCCTGGACCGCGACGAGGTGGGCCTGGGGCTGACCGTGTTCGTCGGGGTCAAGGTGGAGCGACACAACGATGCCGAGGCCGAAGCCTTCCGCCAGGCGGTATTGCAGTTGCCGGAGGTGATCTCGGCGTTCCTGGTATCGGGTGAATCGGATTTCCTGCTGCAAGTGGTGGTCCCGGACCTGCGTGGCTATGACCGCTTCCTGACCGGCCACTTGCTGAAGATCCCTGGGGTCAGCGACATCCGCAGCAACTTCGCGATTCACACGGTGAAAACCCCGGGGCCCCTGCCATTGGGGCATCTACCGGGCTGAAGGGTTCAGGTCCACCAGTAGCGCACCAGGTGGAAGAAGATCGGCGCGGCGAAACACACCGAATCCAGGCGATCGAGCATGCCGCCGTGGCCCTCGATCATGTGCCCCCAGTCCTTGACCCCGCGATCGCGCTTGATCGCCGACATGACGATGCCGCCGGCAAAGCCCAGCAGGTTGATCAGCAGGGCGATGAGGAATGACTGCCAGACATTGAACGGGGTGATCCAGAACAGCGCCCCGCCGATCATCGAAGCCAGCAGGATGCCGCCGACAAAGCCTTCCACGGTCTTGGACGGCGACAGGTTGGGGGCGATTTTGCGCTTGCCGAAGAGTTTTCCACAGACGTACTGCAGCACGTCCGAGAGCTGCACCACGATCACCAGGTAAGCGATCAGCAGCAGGTTGCGGCCTTCATAGCCGGCGATGTCCAGGGTCAGCAGGGCGGGCACGAAGGACACGCAGAACACCGCGATCATCAGCCCCCACTGGACCTTGGAGGCACGCTCCAGGAAGTGCGTGCTGTCGCCACCGAGCGACGCGAGGATCGGTAGCAGCAGGAACACGTAGACCGGAATGAAGATCGAGAACAGCCCGTACCAGTCGGAGTAGATCAGCAGGTATTGCAGGGGCAGGGCCAGGTAGAAGGCCGCCACCAGGGCCGGATAGTCGCTGCGCCGGGTCGGGGTCAGGGTGAGGAATTCCCGCAGGGCGTAGAACGACACCGCATAGAACAGCAGGATCACCGCCGCGGTGCCGAGCCAGAAGGCGATACCGATCACCAGCACCATCACCCACCAGGCATTGATCCGCGCATTGAGGTTGTCGATCACCGGGTTGGGCGCGCCACGGGTGCGCCACTGGAGGATGAAACCGATCAGCGAGGCCAGCACCAGAATGGCGCCGATGCCGCCGAATAACATCAGGGTCTGCTTATCCATCTCAGGCGTGCTCCGGGGCCAGGGCCAGCAGCGCGGCGCGGCTGCGTTCGAGGAAGTGTTCCTTGGTTTCGTCTTCTTCCAGGGTCAGGGGGGCGCCGAAACTGGTGGTGCACAGCAGCGGCAGGGGCAGGAAGCGGCCCTTGGGCATGACCCGGTTGAGGTTGGCGATCCACACCGGAATCACCTCAACCTGTGGATAACGTTTGGCCAGGTGGTAGATCCCGCTCTTGAACGGCAGCAGGCCGTCTTCGGGGTTGCGCGTGCCTTCCGGAAAGATGATCAGCGAGTCGCCGTTCTCCAGGGCATCGATCATGGGTTGCAGGGGGTTGTTATCCACAGCCTCCTTGCGCTCGCGGTCGATCAGCACGCCGTTGAACACCCGATTGATGATGTAGCGGCGCAGGTTGCTTTTCTGCCAGTAGTCGGCGCCGGCCACGGGCCGCGTCAGTTTGCGCAGGGCCGGCGGCAGGGAGGCCCAGAGCAGTACGAAGTCGCCGTGGCTGCTGTGGTTGGCGAAGTAGATCCGCTGCACCGCGCGCGGTGCCGAGCCCAGCCACAGGCTGCGGGCGCCGGTGATGCTGCGGGCGGCGGAGGTGATGAGATTGGCGACCAGGGGTTCGAACATGGGCATTCCTTATCCGGCAAAGGTCAGCCAGGGGCTGACCAGGATCACGCTCAGTATCACCAGCACTTGTGCTGCCAGCAGTAATGCCTGGCGGCGCAGCAGGCCCAGGGCCCCGCGGCTGCGTTGGTCCCAGGGCCGGCCGCCGCGCTGCGCGGGTTGCAGGCCGAGGGCGCTCAGGGCCTGGTCCAGGGCCTGGGTACTGTGTTCCAGGGTAGTTGGGGCGTCGGCCACGCGTTGAAACAGGTCGGCGTCGAAGGCTACCCGCAGCGCCAGGTACTTTTCCACAAGCCCCAGCAGCACTAGGGCCAGGCTGACCAGCAGCCCGCCCAGGGTGACGCTGGTCAGCAGGTACTGGCCCAGGCCATACAGCGCGCCGAGCAGGGTCAGGCCTGTGGATAACTGATCCAGGGCGCGGCCCCGGCGCAGCAGGCTGGCCACGCTGTAGAGCTGCATTTCAGTGGACATGGGCCGTTCTCCCGGCGCTGCTCAGGGCTTGCAGCGCCTGGCGGTGGGCGGGGTGCAGGACGATCTGCGGGCGGGCCCGCTGGATCTGCACGATGGCGGCATCCACCGTGGCTGCGCGGCCGCTGTGCAGCAGCCAGGCGGCAATCGCCGTGGCGCTGCGCGAATAACCCAGGGCGCAGCACACCAGCAGCGGCCCTTGCTGGCGCAGGCGTTCGATGGCGTGGGCGGCGGCCAGGCACTGCTCGGCACTGGGGGCGCACAGGTCCAGCACCGGCAGGCTCTGGTAGGCCCGCAGCCCGCGGCTGTCCAGGGACAGCTCGGCGCACAGGTCGAGCACGGCGTCGAACGGGCTGTCCTTGAGCTCGGCCGGTGTCGGCAGGCGCCCGAGCCAGACGTTATCCACAACCGGGTCCGGCTGTGGATGTTTTCTTGTCCACAGCCGCGAGTTGATCCAGGCCGCCGCCAGGTAAGGCGCCAGCAACCAGCGCGCAGCGGGGCTGAGGCTGCCGTCCTGGCGCTTCTGGAAACCCTCGGCACCCAGCAGGGCGTAGTTCAAGGCCACCAGCAACAGCGCCACGGCGGGCCAGATCAGCCACAGCGCGGCGCCGCCCCAGGCAAAGGCTGCCCCGGCGAACAGCGTCGCACCCAGGCCATAGCGCAGGGCCAGCTGGCGGCGCTTCGGGTCCTGGGCCGCACGGGCACTGAACAGCGGGCTGGGACGGTCCAGCGGCCATAGCCAGACACACAGCCAGCCGGCCAGGGCGCCTGTGGGTACATCGATGAAGTGGTGTTGATAAGTGCTCAGCACCGAGACCCCGATCAGCGCGAACCAGCCATGCACCAGCCAGCGCCAGAAGCCCTGGGTATGCCGTGCGTAGCAGACCCAGAGCACCACCAGCAGGGCGATGTGCAGCGACGGCGCCTGGTTGAAGGGCTTGTCGAAGCCGGCCAGCACCGCGAACAGCCAGCCGAAAACCCCGTCCAGTTCCGGCCTGGAGAAGGTAAAGCTCAGCGGCCAGAGCAGGAAGCAACTGACCGCGATTACCTGGGCGGTGAGCAGGCGCAGGGCGTGGCGCTTGAGCTCGTCACGGCTGCGCGGCAACAACAGGGAGAAGCCGTAGAGCAGGTCGATGGACCAGTAGGGCACGATGGTCCAGGCCCAGAACGGCATGTGCCGTTCCCAGTCGAAGACCATGCTGCCGACGTCGTCGCGCTGGGCGGTGACCCAGGTGGCGAAGCCGTAGGTGCTGAAGAACAGCGGTGCCAGCAACAGCAGCCAGAGCACCGCGGGTTTCAGCAGCCCCGGCTCCCGGGCCGGCAAGGCGCCTGCGGCCATCATTGCACCCGTTGCGCCAGGGATACGCTGAAGATCCCCCATTCATCCACACGCATGGTGACCTTGCGAAAGCCGGCGGCCTCCACCAGTTGGTCCATCTCCGCCTGGGTGCGGCGGCGCATGACCCAGGCCTGGCCTTCGCGGTGGCTGGTCAGGGCGCGGGCGATCAGTTCCAGCTGCGGGTGCCACGGCTGGCCGGTGTACACCAGGTAGCCGCCGGGCTCCACGGCACTGGCCAGGCCCGCCAGGGAGCCGCCGACCATCTGGTTGTCGGCGAACAGCTCATAGAGCCCGGAGACCACCGCCAGGGTGGGTTTCGGGTCCAGGGCTGCGAGGTCCTCGCGGTCGAAGGCGTTGCCTTTGACGAAGCGGGCGATGTCCCCCAGGCCTTTTTCCTGGATCAGCGCACTGCCGTCGCGCACGTTGATATCGCTGTAGTCGCGCAGCAGGATCGATTCCGGCAGCGGGCTGACCCCTTGCAGGGCTTCGAGGATGTAGCGGCCGTGGCCGGCGGCGATATCGACGATGCGCACTTCGCTGTTTTGCTCACGGAGTTTTTCCATGGCCAGGCGCAGCAGTTCTTCCACATGCAGCTTGCGCTGGCGGATGCCGCGCCAGCCGATGGAGTTCAGGTAGTTCTGGTCGATCATCCGGCCCAGTGCGGAATGCCCGGTGGGGCGGTTGCGGTAGACGTAGTCCAGGGTGCTGCCGGAGTCGAAACCGGTGTCGAAGCCCAGCTTGACCCCCGCCGACAGCTGGCTGCCCAGGCGCATGCTGGCGCGGGTGGCGCGCCAGTACAGGTCGCGCAGGGAATTGTGCGGCAGCGGCGCGGCCAGGGCTTCGGACTCGGCGCAGGTAACGCCCAGGCGGTCGGCGTCCAGCAGGGCAGGGCGGTTCAGCGGGCGCTCGAAATTCTGCAGGATGAAGCGACGGATGCTGGCCATGGCCGGCGCCCGGTTCTTTTCCCCCAGGGTGTCGTGGAAGAAGCCCGGGAGGATGTGCTTTTCCTTGTGCAGGCTGCCCAGGCGCTCGAAGAACTGCTCCTGGGGCTTGCGATGCACCACGAAGTCGGAGCCGGAGATCAGCAACTGGGTCGGCACCTGGATCGCCTGGGCGTCGGCTACCACCCGGTCTGCCGCTTCATACAGGCCCAGCAGTACATTCACCGAGATCGCCTTGGTGACCAGCGGGTCGCTGTCATAGCTGCGGACCCGCTCCGGGTCGTGGCTCAGGAAGCGCGCCTTGACGTAGCTGTTGACGAAGAAGTTGCCACGAAAGCGCCGCATCAGGGCCAGGCCGGGCCGGGCGAAGGGCACGTACAGCTTGACCTTGAACGCCGGCGAGGCCAGCACCAGGGAGCGGATGCGCGGCGCGTAGTCGTGGACCCAGGTGGACGCGATCACCGCGCCCACGCTCTGGGCCACCACGGCGATGTTTTCCTCGGCGATCCCATGAGCGCTGCCCAGGTGATCACAGAAGGTCTGCACGTCGCGCACGCTGGTAGCGAAGCTCGGGCTGTCGCCACGGGCGCCCGGCGACTGGCCATGGCCACGGGCATCCCAGGCGAAGAAATCGAACTGGGGCAGGTTCAGCTCTTCCACCAGGTGGGCAATGCGCCCGGAGTGTTCGTGACCGCGGTGGAACAGCATCACCGCTTGCCGCGGTTCGCCAGGGGCCACTTCAGTGGCTGGCCAGTGGCGGTAGAACAGTTCGACACCGTCATGGGTTCGGAACGTCTGGTGTTGAGCGTCGCGCATAGCCATTTCCTTATGCAGAGGGAGCATTGTGCTGAACTTCTTTGAGGCCCTGGCGGACCCGATTGATCAGGGTGTAGACCAGCAGTGCGGCCACCAGTGCCAGCACGCCGTTTATCCACAGGGCGCTGAGCCAGCCCAGGGCGATGCCGGTGGCCAGCACGCCGAGGATGAAGGCGCGGTCGCTCTTGCCCATGGGCCCGTCGTAGCGCCGCGAGGCCCCGACCATGGGCCCGAGCACCCCGGCGTATTCACTGAACAGTGCCAGCAGGGTCACGGCCAGCACCAGCAGCAGGCTGGCCCCGGGCAACAGGGCGAAAGGCAGGATCAGGGCGCTGTCGGCGACCACGTCGCAGAGTTCGTTGAGGTAGGCCCCCAGGCGCGATTGCTGGCCGAATTCCCGCGCCAGCATGCCGTCGATGGCATTGAGCGCCATGCGCAGGATCATCCACAGGGGAATCAGGGCGAACAGCCAGGCATGGCCGGGGAACAGGGCGATGACGGTGCCGACCAGGACCGAGATGACGGCGGCCAGGACAGTGATCTGGTTGGCCGTGGTGCCGTTGTCGTACAGGCGCTGCACCAACGGCCGCAGCAGGTTCTGAAAGCGCGGTTTGAGCTGGTAAATCGAGAGCATGATGGGACGGTTCCTTGTCGCACGCGGTGAGCAGGGCTGGATTATTGCCTTAAATGCCAGGGGGCTGACATCAGAAGTTTTGTCATGAGCAAACAGCTGTCTCTGTGTCTACGACGTACGCAATAGATGAAAAGGCATGGCGGGGGACAAAAATTTCACTCGGCTCGTTATATAGTAACGAATTGTTTCGAATTTCTTCGGCCCCGTGGGTTTATCCACAGGGCCGGACCAGAGCGGCGGGGTGGTATGCAAGTCGATCTTGAGACGCAAGGTGGCGAGGTGGCTGCCTTGCCACGGTTTCAGCAGGCGGCGTCCCATGCGGCGCGTTTGCAGCGCTGGGGCGCCGCTTTGCTGGGCCTGGCGGTGCTGGGGCTGGTGGCGGCGGTGTTTGTCGATCTGTTTGCGGCGCTGACCATCTGGCCGGCACTGCTGGTGAACCTTTCGTGTGCCTTGCTGGTGGTGGTGGCCGGGCTGCAATCGGCGTGCTGGGTCAGCCGCTGGCGCGAAGAGGTGATCGCCCCGGCGCCGGTTGTCACGCCCGAGGCCGGGGAGGATCGGCAGCCACAGGGCCGGCTGGCGGCTGCCCTGACCCTGCGCGGGCGGCGCCTGTTGCAGCAGATCGGCGCGCCTACCCTGTGGCTTGGTGGCTGGTCGCTGCTGATCCTGTATAGCGTGGTGCAGGTGTTCAACCTGTCGTTGCCCGCCACCGCCCTGGGCCTGAGTGCCAGCGTGGTGGCGGTGCTGGCTCTGCTGCTGGCGTTTGCCCTGCTGGTGCTGGAGCGCCAACTGGCCCAGGAGCACCCAGGGGAATGGCCGGAAGCCGGCGCCCTGGCGCAGCTGCTGCGGGTGGCGATTATCTGTTTGCTGGTGAGCGCCCTGTGCCTGTTGTTCAGCAGCGACACGGCCTTGTGGCCAGTACGTCTGGCGGTGCTGACGGGGCTGCTGCCGGCATTGGTGGCCGGCGAGTTGTTGTTGCGCGCGGTGCTGTCGCTGTTCAGCCCACAGCGCGAACAGCTGGAGCCACGGCTTCTGGCCCACAGTTTTGTTGCCGACATGCTGCGTTGGCCGCCCCAACCCCTGCTCAGCCTGCAGCATGAATTGCACAACCGTTTTGGCATCGATCTGCGGCAGATCTGGGCCTTCGCCTATATGCGCCGGGCCTTTGTACCGGTATTGCTGGTGGTGTTGGCGGTAGGTTGGCTGTTGGCCGGCGTTCATGAACTTTCCATGCAAAATCGCGGTATTTACGAGCGTTTCGGCAAGCCGGTACAGGTCTTTGGCCCGGGCCTGCATCTGGGCCTGCCCTGGCCCCTGGGGCGGGTACTGACGGTGGAAAACGGCGTGGTCCATGAACTGGCCACCAGCGTGGGCGAAAGCTCGCAGCCGTTTCAAGCGGCCCCTGCCGAAGGCCCGGCCCCCGCCATTGCCAACCGCCTGTGGGATGCCAGCCACGTGAATGACAAATCCCAGGTGATCGCCAGCGGCAATGCCCAGCAACAGAGTTTTCAGATCGTCAACATGGACGTGCGCTTCGTCTACCGCATCGGCCTGGGCGACGCTGCGGCGCTGGCCGCCACTTACAACAGCAGCGATGTGCCGACGCTGATCCGCAGCACCGCCAGCCGCGTGCTGGTGCACGACTTTGCCTCGCGCACCCTCGATGGCCTGCTGGGGCAGGACCGCACCGGGCTGGCCGATGACATCGGCAGGGCCGTGCAGGGCGATCTGGATCGGCTCGACAGCGGGGTGGAGATTCTCGCCACGGTAGTCGAGGCCATCCATCCACCGGCTGGCGCGGCCAATGCCTACCACGGTGTGCAAGCGGCGCAGATTGGCGCCCAGGCGCTGATTTCCCGGGAACGTGGAGCGGCTGCCGAGCAGACCAACCAGGCGCAGTTGCAAGCCAGCGTGGCCCGCGACCAGGCCCAGGCCGATGCGCGCGAAGTGCAGGCGGCGGCCCAGGCTGCCGACCTGCGCTTTGCCGCCGAACAGAAAGCCTTCGCCAGTGCGGGGCAGGCCTTCGTTCTCGAGCAGTACCTGAGCCAGCTGAGCCAGGGCCTGAGCCAGGCCAAGCTGCTGATTCTTGATCATCGTCTGGGGGGCGACAGCGCGCCGACCCTCGACCTGCGTACGTTCACCTTGCCGGCCGACCCTTCGGCGCCGCGTAAAGCCGCTCAGCCAGGAGCCGTCCATTGAGCCAGTCCTCCCATTCCCACGATCACGCCGGCCACGACCACGGGCACGGCCATCACCACCATCACGGGCATCACCACCACCATCATCATGGGGCGCCGGCCGAGGCCGGGCCTTTCCCCTGGCGGCGCATGGGCTGGGCCGTGCTACTGGTGCTGTTTGCCGTGGCCGCGGCGAGCCTAGTGCAAGTGCGCTCCGGCGAAGCCACGGTAATCACCCGCTTCGGCAACCCGGCGCGGGTGCTGCTGGAGCCGGGCCTGAACTGGCGCTGGCCGGCACCCTTTGAAGCGGCGATCCCGGTGGACCTGCGCCTGCGCACCACCTCCAGTGGCTTGCAGGATGTGGGCACCCGCGACGGTTTGCGGATTATCGTCCAGGCCTACGTGGCCTGGCGGGTCCAGGGCGATGCGGACAATGTGCAGCGTTTCATGCGGGCGGTGCAGAACCAGCCGGACGAAGCGGCGCGGCAGATCCGCACCTTTGTCGGTTCGGCCCTGGAAACCACCGCCAGCAGCTTCGATCTGGCCAACCTGGTGAACACCGATGCCAGCCAGGTGCGCATTGCCGACTTCGAAGCGCAACTGCGCCAGCAGATCGAACAGCAATTGCTTTCCACTTATGGAGTGCGAGTGGTGCAGGTGGGAGTGGAGCGTCTGACCCTGCCCTCGGTGACCCTGACCGCCACCGTGGACCGCATGCGCGCCGAGCGTGAAACCATCGCCACGGAACGCACCGCCATCGGCAAGCGCGAAGCGGCGCAAATCCGCTCTGGCGCCGAACGCGATGCGCGGATCGTCCAGGCCGATGCCACGGTGAAGGCCGCGGATATCGAGGCGCAATCCCGGGTTGAAGCGGCGCAGATTTATGGCCGCGCCTACGCCAGTTCCCCGCAGCTGTACAACTTGCTGCGCTCACTGGACACCCTGGGCACCGTGGTGACTCCGGGCACCAAGTTGATCCTGCGCACCGACGCGGCGCCTTTCCGGGTGCTGGTGGATGGCCCGCCAAACCTGCCGGGCAAAGCCGCTGGTTCGCAACCATGAATAAGGTTCCACGTGGAACAAATGAGTTGAGCAGCCCGTGGATCCAGGCCGGGCGTCTGGCATTCATCGCCTTGTACGGGGTGACAGTACTGGCGGCGCTGGCCTGGGCCTTCTCCAATGTGCGGCAGATCGACCCGCAGAACCGGGCCATGGTCTTGCACTTTGGCAAATTGGAAAGGGTGCAGAGCGCCGGATTGCTCTTGGCCTGGCCCCAGCCTTTTGAGCAGGTGGTGCTGCTGCCCGCCGCCGACCGGGTACTGGAGCGGCGGGTGGAGGGTTTGCTGCGTTCCGAGGCGGCTCTGGAAGGGGACCGGGTTGCCACCCTGGCCACGCCTTTGAACGACACCCTGGCCGGGTCCGGTTACCTGCTGACTGGCGATGCCGGTGTGGTACAGCTGGACGTGCGGGTGTTCTACAAGGTCAGCGATCCCTACGCCTATGTGCTCCAGGCTGACCACGTGCTGCCGGCCCTGGATCGGTTGGTGACCCGCAGTGCCGTGGCCCTGACCGCCGCCCGTGACCTGGACACCATCCTGGTGGCGCGCCCGGAACTGATCGGCAGCGACAACCAGGCCGCCGAGCATCGTGAGCGGCTGCGGGGCGATCTGCTGCAAAGCATCAACCAGCGCCTGGCGCAGTTGACCGCCAGCGGCCAGGGCATTGGCGTCGAGGCAACGCGGGTGGATGTGCAATCGAGCCTGCCCGGCCCGGCGGTCAGCGCCTTCAACGCGGTGCTCACTGCCAGCCAGCAAGCCGACAAGGCGGTCGCCAATGCCCGCACCGAAGCGGAAAAGCTGACCCAGGGCGCCAACCAGCAGGCGGACCGCAGCCTGCAAGTGGCCCATGCCCAGGCCAGCGAACGGCTGGCCCTGGCACGGGCCCAGACTGCCACGGTGCAGAGCCTGGCCCAGGCGCAGCGCAACGGCACCGACCCGGAAATGCTGCTGCGTATCTACCGTGAACGCCTGCCGAAGATTCTCGGGCAGGCCGGTTCGGTGACCACGGTCAATCCCCAAGACGATTCACGCCTGATCATTCAGGGAGCCGAACAATGACTGCCACCACCCATGCCGCGCCCCCCGCCAGCATGCTGACCTCGGCCGAGCAACGCAGCGCCGCCCGCCAGTTGACCCTGGCCATGCTCGCCCTGGGGCTTCTGGCCCTTGGCCTGGTCTGGCGCTGGCTGGCCCCAGGGCAGGTGGGCGTCAGCCAGTTGCTGTTGGGTGTCGCCTCGCTGCTGGTGGCGGTGCCGGTGATGCGCTCGGCCTGGTTCAGCCTGCGTTACCCGAGCCTGCACGGCATTACCGACCAACTGATCGCCCTGGCGATGCTCGGCGCCTGGGCCACTGGCGACCTGCTGACCGCGGCCCTGTTGCCGATCATCATGATCTTCGGCCACGTACTGGAAGAGCGCAGCGTGATCGGCTCCCAGGAAGCCATCGACGCCCTGGGCCGCTTGACCCGCAGCCTGGCGCGACAGGTACGGGCCGATGGCAGCGTCGTGGAAGTGGACAACGCCAGCCTCAAGGCCGGCGACCTGGTGGAAGTACGCGCCGGCGATCGGGTGCCCGCCGATGGTCTGGTGGTGTCCGGCCAGGCGAGCCTGGATACCGCGCCGATCACTGGCGAATCGGTCCCCCTGGAAGCGGTTCAGGGCATGCAGATATTTGGCGGCGCAATCAATCTCGATGGGCTGTTGCGTGTGCAGGTCACCCGTACCGGCGAGGAGTCGACCTTGGGCAAGGTGATTGCCCTGATGCAAAGCGCCGAGCGCGCCAAGCCGCCCATCACCCGTTTGCTGGAGCGCTATGCCGGCAGTTACATGGTGCTGGTGTTGCTGTTGGCGGCGGTGACCTGGTTCATCACCAACGATGCCCAAGCCATGCTCGCGGTGCTGGTGGCGGCCTGTCCCTGCGCGTTGGTGCTGTCGGCGCCGGCCACCGCCATCGCCGGAATCGCTGTGGCCGCGCGCCACGGCATCCTGATTCGCAGTTCGGCCTTTCTCGAGGAGCTGGCGGACCTGACCTCCCTGGTCGTGGACAAGACCGGCACCCTGACGTACGGCACCTTGCGTTTGCAGGCCATCGACAGCCCCCGGGAAGACCAGCGAAGCCTGCTCACTCTGGCCGCCAGCCTCGGCTCGGCCAGCAGCCACCCGGTCAGCCGGGCCCTGGCAGGGCTGGTGCCCCAGGAAGAGCAATGGCCACTGGGGGACATTCATGAACGCCAGGGCCTGGGTGTGGTGGCCCGTACCGAGGAGGGCGAAGCGGCCCTTGGCCGCCCGGAGCTGTTCCGCCAGTTGGGTATCGACACCAGCCCGGTGCCGGGGCACGACGGGCCGATTGCCGGCTTGGCGCTTGATGGCGAATTTCTCGGTTGGCTGTTGCTGGCCGACAGCGTCAAACCCGAGGCCCGGCATGCCCTGGGCGAGTTGCGCGAACTGGGGTTGGGCCGGCAGTTGCTGCTCACCGGCGACCGCCAGAGTGTGGCCGACAGCCTGGCGCTGGAAGTGGGAATCGCCGACGTCGAGGCCCAGGCCCTGCCGCAAGACAAGCTTGAGCGGGTACTGGAGGAGATCGACAAGGGCTTCCGGCCGATGGTGGTCGGCGACGGCATCAACGACTCCCTGGCTCTCAAGGCCGGGGTGGTGGGGGTGGCCATGGGCGCCGGTGGTGCGGACATCGCCCTGGCTTCGGCGGATGTGGTGCTGATCGGCAGCGACCTGCGACGCCTGGGCACCTGCGTGCGCCTGAGCCGTGAATGCCGGCGGACCTTGCAGGTCAACGTGATCATCGGCCTGGGCTGGACCCTGGCCATCGTCGCCTTTGCCGCGTTCGGCTGGTTGGGGGCGGCGGGGGCGATGATCGCTGCGGTGCTGCACAACCTGAGCACCTTGCTGGTGCTGGGCAATGCCGGTCGCCTGCTGCGTTTCCAGGAGCCGCTGTTGAAGCTGTAGACGCCGCCGCGCAGTTTTTTTCATCCCGGCTGTAACGCCGGGATGCTTCCTCTCTCTAGTGCTATGACGGGATTGCACAAGCACCCGCCGATCCCCTGCGACTATTGAGGAAACAAAAATGAACATGAAGAAAACCGCCGCCGGCGCTGCCCTGGCCTTTGCTGCCGCCACTCTGTTTGCCGGTGTCGTGACTCAAGCGTCTGCTGCCGATGCCCAGGTGCACTGCTACGGCGTCAACGCCTGCAAAGGGCAGAACGACTGCAAGACCAAGGACCACGCCTGCAAGGGCATGGGCGCCTGCAAAGGCCAGGGCTTCAAGGCCATGACCCAGGCCGCGTGTGACAAAGCAGGCGGCAAAGTCGGCGAGTAAGCGGCGTTCGAGTGCTGCCGCAGTGGGGTTGGCAACCACTGCGGCCACTTGGCAAGGAGTTGGCGATGTCTGAATTTTCTTCCAGCCTGGGCTATGGCCTGGGTTTGCGCAGTGCCTACTACCAGCAGATTCTCGACGAGGCGCCCAACGTCGACTGGTTTGAAGTGGTGTCCGAGAACTTCATGGTGCAGGGCGGCAAGGCGCTGTATTACCTGGATGCGATCGTCGAGCGCTACCCCATCGTGATGCACGGGGTGTCGCTGTCCATCGGCGGCCCCCATGCCCTGGACCGGGATTACCTGCTGCGGCTCAGGCAACTGGCCAGCCGGGCAAACCCGGCGTGGATCTCCGATCACCTGTGCTGGAGCCGGGGCAACGCCCATCAACTGCACGACCTGCTGCCGCTGCCCTACACCGAGGAGAGCCTGCACTACGTGGCAGGGCGAGTGCGTCAGGTGCAGGACATTCTGGAGCGCCCCCTGGTGCTGGAGAACGTCTCCAGTTATGTGCGGGCGGCGGCCGACGAGTTCAGCGAGTGGGAATTTCTCGCCGCCTTGAGCCAGCTCAGCGGCTGCGAACTGCTGCTGGATGTGAACAACGTCTACGTCAGTTCGCGCAACCATGGTTTCGATCCCTGGCACTTCATCCAGGCGCTGCCGGCGCAGCGCGTGCGGCAACTGCATCTGGCCGGGCACCAGGATTATGGCGACTACGTGATCGACACCCACGACCACCCGGTCTGCGATCCCGTGTGGGCGCTGTATCAACGCACCCTTGAACACCTGGGGCCGGTGGCCACCCTGCTGGAGCGCGATGATCATTTTCCGCCCCTGGAAGAGCTGCTCAGCGAACTGCACAAGGCCCGAGATCTCGGGCAACAGACCCTGGCCGGGAGGCAGCAATGCGCCTGAACGACTGGCAACTGGCTTTTGAAGCCTATCTGTTGGGCGAACAGGCCCAGGCCCGCGCCGTCCTGCAAGACAGCCTGATCGGTGGCCCGACCCTGGATGTCGAGACCGGCCTGGCGATCTATCACAATGCCTACATGGCCCGGTTGCAGGAGGTCATGGGCAGCGACTTCCCGGCCATCCTGCACTGGTTGGGGGATGCAGAATTCCAGGCCCTGACGCAGGCCTACATTCGCCAGTGCCCGTCCCGGCATTTCAGCCTGCGCTGGCTGGGGCAGGGCTTTGCCGAATTCATCCAGGGCCATCTGGTGCCGGAGCAGGGCACCCCTCTGGCGGAACTGGCGCGCCTGGAGTGGGCCTTCACCCTGGCCTTCGACGCAGCCGAAGCCCAGGTGCTGACGGTGGCGGCCATGGCCGGGCTGGATGTCGAGCAATGGCCGCAGCTGCAACTGCGCCTGGCGCCCTGTGTGCAATGGCTCGACTGCCGCTACAACAGCGTGGCCCAGTGGCGCGCGGTCAAGGAGCAGGCGGATTTCCCCCGCAGTGCTTTACTCGATCAGCAGCAGCTGTGCCTGGTCTGGCGAGCGGACCGGGTCTGCCGTTATCGCAGCCTGCCGGCCGAAGAGGCCACAGCGCTGCGGGGCATGATCGAGCAACGGTGGAATTTTGCGGAACTCTGCGTCGGGCTGGCCGTCACTTATGCCGAGGGGGCCCCGCTGCAGGCGGTTACCTGGTTGAAACAGTGGGTCGAAGATGGCCTGGTGATGCGCAGCGAATCATAGAAAACCACTATCAAATCGATAGCCTGCTATTTTCTAGGATGGTCTACCCTCATTTCAGACGTCTGAAACAAGGGGGGATTTTCCATGCTCGCGCAACTTCCACCGGCCTTACAGAATCTGCATTTGCCTTTACGCCTGCGGCTCTGGGACGGCCATGAATTCAATCTGGGGCCGGAGCCCAACGTCACGATCGTGGTCAAGGACCCGCAATTGGTGGCGCAGCTGACTCACCCTAGCCTGGACGCCTTGGGGGGCGCCTTTGTCGAGGGCAAACTGGAACTGGAAGGTTCCATCAGCGAAGTCATCCGGGTCTGCGACGAACTGAGCCAGGCCTTGCTCGACGATGACGACGGCAACCAGCCGGTGCGCTCGCTGCACGACAAGGCGACCGACGCTGCCGCGATTTCCTATCACTACGACCTTTCCAACGCCTTCTACCAACTGTGGCTCGACAGCGACATGGCCTATTCCTGCGCCTATTTCGAGACCGGAAGCGAGTCTCTGGAACAGGCCCAGCAAGCCAAATTCCGCCATCTGTGCCGCAAGCTGCGCCTGCAACCGGGGGACTACCTGCTGGATGTCGGGTGCGGCTGGGGCGGGCTGGCCCGCTACGCCGCCCGTGAGTTCGGCGCCAAGGTGTTCGGCATCACCTTGAGCAAGGAACAGCTGGCCCTGGCCCGCGAGCGAGTGACCGCCGAAGGCCTGGACGACCTGGTGGACCTGCAACTGCTGGATTACCGCGACCTGCCCCAGGATGGCCGCTTCGACAAGGTGGTCAGTGTCGGCATGTTCGAGCACGTCGGCCACGCCAACTTGCCGGAGTACTGCCAGACCCTGTTCAGGGCCGTGCGCGAGGGCGGGTTGGTGATGAACCACGGCATCACCGCCAAGCACACCGACGGCCGCCCGGTGGGCCGCGGGGCCGGGGACTTCATCGAGCGCTATGTGTTTCCCAATGGCGAGCTGCCGCACCTGGCAATGATCTCGGCGTTCATCAGCGAGGCGGGGCTGGAAATTGTCGATGTCGAGAGCCTGCGCATGCATTACGCGCGGACACTGGATCACTGGAGCGAACGCCTGGAAGACAATCTGGAAGCCGCCGCCAGGCAGGTTCCGGAGCAGGCGCTACGGATCTGGCGGCTGTACCTGGCGGGCTGCGCCTATGCCTTTGCCAAGGGCTGGATCAACCTGCACCAGATCCTTGCGGTCAAGCCCCATGCCGATGGCAGCCATGAACTGCCCTGGACCCGGGATGACCTCTACCATCCATAAGTCTGGCCCTTAAAGGATCGGAGAAATCAGCCGCGCGACCCGCATGCCCAGTTGTTGCAGGCGGTGGGTCTGGCGGCTTTCTTCCTTGGCGATTTCCCGGGCCTTGGCGAAGTCGGCTTCCAGCATGTGTTCCACTTCGGTGGCGAAGTCGTCGTCCACCGTCAGCAGCATCACTTCGAAATTCAGGCGGAACGAACGGTTGTCCAGGTTGGCGCTGCCAATGGCGCTGATTTCGTTGTCGATCAGCACCACCTTCTGGTGCAGGAAGCCCGGCTGATAGCGGAATACTCGCACCCCGGCGCGCACCGCTTCGAAGGCGTACAGGCTGGAGGCGGCATAGACGATGCGGTGGTCCGGGCGGGCGGGCAGCAGGATGCGCACATCCACGTCCCGCAGCACCGCCAGGCGCAGGGCAGCGAACACCGCCTCATCGGGAATGAAGTACGGGCTGGTGATCCACACCCGCTCGGTGGCCGCGTGGATGGCCTCGACAAAGAACAGCGAGCAGGTTTCGTAGGCATCGGCCGGGCCGCTGGCCAGCAATTGGCAGAGCACGCCGTCGTCCGGGTAGGTGTCCGGGAGGATCAGCGGCGGCAGTTCCCGGGCGGCCCAGAACCAGTCTTCGGCAAAGGACTCCTGCAGGCAGGCCACCACCGGGCCGCTGACCTGCACGTGGGTATCGCGCCAGGGCGCCAGGGGCGGCTTCTTGCCCAGGTATTCGTCGCCGACATTATGCCCGCCGACGAACCCCAGCATGCCGTCCACCACCACGATCTTGCGGTGATTGCGGAAGTTCACCTGGAAGCGGTTGAGCCAGCCACTGCGGGTGGCGAAGGCGTGCACCTGGACCCCGGCGTCGCGCAGGGTCTGTACGTAGCTGGCGGGCAGGGAGTGGCTGCCGATGCGGTCGTAGAGCAGGTGGATCGACACACCCTCGGCGGCCTTTTCCAGCAGCAGGCGTTGCAGGCGCCGGCCCAGGTCATCGTCGTGGATGATGAAGAACTGGATCAGCACCGCCTTGTGGGAGCGGCGGATGGCGTTGAAGATCGCTTCGAAGGTGGCGTCGCCGTTGACCAGCAGGCGCACCTGATTGTTGGCCAGGCACGGCATGCGCCCCAGCTTGGGCATGGCCCGCAGCGAGGCGTAGGCCTTGGAGGCGCGGGCGGTGAGGGCTTCTTCCACCCAGGGACGCCAGTTCAGCTCATTGATGGCCTTGTGCATTTCCACGTTGGCCTGGCGCCGGGCCTGGATGTAGGCATCGAAGGTACTGCGACCAAACACCAGGTAGGGAATCAGGGTCAGGTAGGGCATGAACAGCAGCGACAGGGCCCAGGCGATGGCGCCCTGGGCGGTCCTGACGGTGAGTACCGCGTGGATCGCGGCGATCAACCCGAGAAAATGCAGCAGTGCGATGAGATAGCCGAAGATGTGCGGGCCAAAATAATCCATGGGGCAGCCTTGCTCCTGAAGATTCAATGCCTAACAGACCATGTTCCACGGTGAATGTCGCTATTTTATTCTGCATGCAACACCGTGCCCCGGCTGAAGTCTAACGGCCACTATTGTCTAGGAGTCATTCGATGAAACTTCGTTTACTGGGTTGGGCCTTGGCGGCGGGGTTGGCGCTTCCGGTGGTGGCGCAGGCGCAGATGCTGCAGCCGGGGTTGTGGGAGCTGACCAGCAGCAACATGAAGATCGACGACCAGAACATGCCGGACCTGTCGCTGATTCTCGGCCAGTTGCAGCAGCAGATGACCCCGCAACAGCGGGCGATGCTGGAGAAACAGGGTGTGACCATGGGCGGCAAGGGGATTCGGGTGTGCCTGACACCGGCCCAGGTGCAGTCGGACACCATCCCGCTGCAGGACCCGCAGTCGGGTTGCCAGCAGCAGGTGACCGAACGCAGTGGCAATCAATGGAAGTTCCGCTTCAGTTGCCCCAAGGCCCAGGGCAATGGAGTGGCCACGTTCATCAGCGATCGTGAGTTCACCACCAACGTGGCCGGCACCTTCAACGCCACCGGCCTGCAGCAGAAGGGCAGCATGGACACCCGCGCCGTGTGGCTGGGCCAGGACTGCGGCACGGTCAAACCTCGCGCCTCCTGACTTTTGGCTGACGCTGACGCTGCCCGTGCCCCGGGCAGCGCCTAGCGCATCCGGGCCAGGGCCTGCTCCAGGCTCAGGCGGCCCAGGTCTTCGCCATTTCGGCTGCGCAGGCTGACGTAGCCTCCGTCCTTTTCCTTTTCCCCGACCACCAGCAGGTAAGGCACTTTCTGCAGGCTGTGTTCGCGAATCTTGTAGCCGATCTTTTCGTTGCGCAGGTCGGCGCTGGCCCGCAGCCCGTGACGGCGCAAGCTGTCGCTGATGGCCCGGGCGTAGTCGGCCTGGGCTTCGCTGATGTTCAGCACCACCGCTTGTTGCGGTGCCAGCCACAGGGGCAGGGCGCCGCCATGGTGTTCCAGGAGAATGCCGATAAAGCGTTCCAGGGAACCAAACAGCGCCCGGTGCAGCATCACCGGCTGGCAGCGTTCGCCGCGCTCGTCGATGTAGCTGATGGCGAAGCGCTCGGGCAGGTTGAGGTCCACCTGCAGGGTGCCGCACTGCCAGTCGCGACCGATGGCGTCGCGCAGCACGAACTCCAGCTTGGGGCCGTAGAAGGCACCTTCCCCGGGGTTGATCCGGTAGTCGATGTGCATGCTCTGCAAGGCACCGACCAGGGCCTCTTCCAGCTGGTCCCAGACCTCATCGCTGCCGATGCGGTGGTCGGGGCGGGTCGAGAGCTTCACCGCCACCTGGTCGAAACCGAACTCCTTGTAGATGTCGAATACCAGGGCAATGGTGGCGGCGCATTCGCTTTGCATCTGTTGCGGGGTGCAGAAGATGTGGGCGTCGTCCTGGGTGAAATGGCGCACTCGCAACAGGCCGTGCAGGGCTCCTGAAGGTTCGTAGCGGTGGACTTTGCCGAACTCGGCGATGCGCAGTGGCAGGTCGCGGTAACTCTTGCGGCCATGACCGAAGATCGCCACCGCGCCGGGGCAGTTCATCGGCTTGAGGGCGAAGGTGCGCTGGTCTTGCGTGGTGGTGGTGAACATGTGGTCGCGGTAGTTCTGCCAGTGCCCGGAGGTCTCCCAGAGGCCGCGGTCCATCACGTCGGGGGTGTTCACTTCCTGGTAGCCGGCCTGTTCCTGGCGCCTGCGCATGTAGCCGATCAGTTCCTGGAACAGGGTCCAGCCCTTGGCGTGCCAGAACACCGAGCCCGGCGCGCAGTCGTCGAAATGGAACAGATCCAGCTGCTGGCCGAGCTTGCGGTGGTCGCGCTGTTGCGCCTGTTCCAGGCGCAACAGGTAGGCCTCCAGTTCCGGGCGGGTGCCCCAGCAGGTGCCGTAGATCCGCTGCAGCGGTGCGTTGCGGGCGTCGCCACGCCAGTAGGCACCGGCCACCTTGGTCAGCTTGAAGGCGCGCAGTTGGCCAGTGGAACGCAGGTGTGGCCCACGGCACAAATCTTCGAAATCCCCCTGACGGTACAGCGACAGCACGGCATCTGGCGGCAAGTCGCGGATCAGCTCGACCTTGTAGTGCTCGCCCTGGTCGGCGAAATGCTGCAGGGCCTGCTCCCGGGACAATTCCCGGCGGCGCACTGAATGATTGGTGGCGGCCAGGCTATGCATGCGCGCCTCGATCAGTTCCAGGTCCTCTGGGGTGAAGGGGCGCTCGTGGGCGAAGTCGTAGAAGAAGCCATCTTCGATCACCGGGCCGATGGCCACCTGCGTCGAGGGGAACAGCTGTTTCACCGCCATCGCCAGCAGGTGCGCGCAGGAGTGGCGCAGTACCTCCAGGCCCTCGGGGTCGCGGGCGGTGACGATGCTCAAGCGGGCGTCGCTGTGCAACAGGTAGTCACAGTCCACCAGTTGGCCGTTCACTCGCCCGGCCACGGCGGCCTTGGCCAGGCCGCTGCCGATGCTGGCGGCCACCTCGAAAACAGACAACGGCTGGTCGTACTCACGGCACGCGCCATCAGGCAGGGTGATGCGGATCATCTTCGGTGGTCCTTGGTGTCGGGCTATTAACGGGTGAAGCGCAGGGGCAGGCCCTGACAGTCGTCGTACAGGCGGCCCTGGTGCCAGGCGAGCTGGCCCGACACCAGGGTGCTGCTGACGCTGTGGCGAAAGCGCTGGCCGGCAAAGGGCGTCCAGCCGCAGTGGGCGAGGATCGGCTGGCTGTCCACGGCCAGGCCTGTGGGCTCGGCGCGGACCAGCACCAGGTCGGCCCAGTAGCCTTCGCGCAGGTAGCCGCGATCGGGAATGGCGAACAGGTCGGCGACTCGGTGGCTGGTTTTTTCCACCAGGGTGGCCAGGGGCAGCGCCCGGTCGGCCACCAGTTCCAGCAGCGCTGGCAATGCATGCTGCACCAGCGGCAGGCCGGAGGGCGCGCGGCTGTAAGGCAGCTGTTTCTGCTCCCAGGTATGGGGCGCGTGGTCGGTGCCGATGACATCCAGGCGCTGGCTGTTCAGGGCCTGGCGCAGGGCATCGCGATCGGCCTGGGTCTTGATCGCCGGGTTGCATTTGATCAGGTGGCCGAGGCGCGGGTAGTCGCGGTCATCGAACAGCAGGTGATGCACGCAGACCTCGGCGGTGATGCGCTTTTGCGCCAGGGGCCGGTCCTCGAACAGCGCCAGCTCCCGGGCGCTGGTCAGGTGCAGTACGTGCAGGCGAGTGCCGTGTTTCTTCGCCAGTTCCACCGCCAGGGATGAGGAGCGAAAGCAGGCCTCGGCATCGCGGATGTGCGGGTGGGCGGCGGCGGGAATCTGCTCGCCATAGAGTTGCAGCCAGCGCTGTTGCCGGGCCTGGATGCTGGGGGTGTGTTCGCAGTGGGCCAGGAGCAGGGTCGGCACCTGGCGGAACAGCCGGTCCAGCACCTCGGGATCGTCCACCAGCATGTTGCCGGTGGAGGCCCCCATGAACACCTTG
Organism: Pseudomonas sp. NFPP25; assembly: GCF_900116505.1. NCBI lineage: Bacteria > Pseudomonadati > Pseudomonadota > Gammaproteobacteria > Pseudomonadales > Pseudomonadaceae > Pseudomonas > Pseudomonas sp. NFPP25. Next base: position 179,457 of record NZ_FPBG01000004.1, read on the forward strand.
ACCCCGGCCACCTCCGTGGGGTCCAGGGCGGCGACGAGGTCGAGGTTGTCGTTGCTGACCCCGAAGTGAAAGCCATAGTTGGCCACCGAAACGCTCGCTGCGCGGCGCTTCTTGTCGTTCAGGGCGGCAAGATCCAGGGTCGCCGGCGAGGTGTTGGGCATGTCCATGAAGCTGGTGATGCCACCGGCCACCGCCGCCCGCGACTCGCTGTACAGGCTGCCCTTGTCCGGCGCGCCGGGGTCGCGAAAGTGCACCTGGTCGTCGATCATGCCCGGCAGCAGCCACTGGCCGCGGGCGTCGATTTCGATCTCGGCGCTGAGGTGGTCCAGGCTGCCGATGGTGTCGATGCGCCCGTGCGCCACCAGCACGTCGGCGTCGAATTCGCGCCCTTCGTTCACCAGGCGGGCGTTGCGGATGAGGATTCGGCTCATGCTCAAAACTCGTTCTGCAGGGCCTTGTAGCCACGCACCAGGTCGACGTTGGTGCGCGCCACGTCTTCGGAAAACTCCGAAGCGCTGACACTCACGGGAGGGAACTGCGCCAGGTCGGTCTTGGGCCCGATGCGGGTGGTGGAGGGCACGTAGAAACCCGGCGGCAGGTCGCGGCCATCCACCACGGAGTTGTGTCGAACCACGCTGCCGTCGCCCACTTCGCAGTTGAACAGCACGCTGTTGAAACCGATGAACACTCGGTCGCCGACCACGCAGGGGCCATGGACGATGGAGCGGTGGGCGATGGAAGTGTGCTGGCCGATGGTCACCGCCGCGCCGGATTTGGAGTGGATCACCACGCCATCCTGGATGTTCGAGTTGGCGCCGATAGTGATGGCTTGCATCTGGCCGCTGGCGTCCACTTCGTCGGCGCGGATCACCGCGTAGGGGCCGACGAAGACGTTGTCGCCGATCACCACCTTGCCGCAGATGATGGCCGTCTTGTCGACGTAGGCGGATTCGGCGATCACGGGCAGATCGCCGGAGGGGTTTTTACGAATCATGGCGCGAGTCCTTCAAGGGGGAACTGATGACTTCCACCGCGCCATCGCGAATGGCGTTGTAGAAACAGTTGGGGCGCCCGGTGTGGCAGGCCGGTCCTTGCTGATCCACTAGCAGCAGCACGGCATCGCCGTCGCAGTCCAGGCGCGCTTCGATCAGGCGCTGGCGATGCCCGGAGCTTTCGCCCTTGCGCCACAGGCACCGACGCGAGCGCGACCAGTAGCAGGCCTGGCCGCTGGCCAGGGTTTCGCCCAGGGCCTGGCGGTTCATCCAGGCCAGCATCAGCACCTCGCCGCTGTCGTGCTGCTGGGCAATGGCGGCGATCAGGCCGTCGCTGTTCCAGGGCAGGGCGTCGAGCACCGCGGTCAAGGCCCAGCGGCTGCCCTGGGGCGCGGCTTCCAGATCCAGCAGCGACAGCGGTGGGCGGCGGATCATGGTCGGCTCAGGGCCTCGTACAGGGTGTCGAGGTTGTATTCGAACAGGCCGGTGAAGGTACTGGCCGGACCGCTGGCCGAGAGCGCATCGGAGTACAGGGTGCCGCCGATATGGGCGCCGCTTTCGTCGGCGATCTGCTTGAGCAGGCGGGCGTCCTTGATGTTCTCCATGAACACTGCCTTGACCTTGGCGTTGCGGATCTGGGTAATCAGTGCAGCCACTTCGGCGGCTGAAGGTTCACGCTCGGTGGACAGGCCCTGGGGCGCCATGAAGTCGATACCGTAGGCCTGGCCCAGGTAGCCGAAGGCGTCGTGGGAGGTGACGATCTTGCGGTTGCCCGGGGGCAGGGAACCGAGCTTGGCCTTGGCCTCGGCCAGCAGGCGATAGATCTGTTTCAGGTAGGCCTGGCTGTTGCGCTGGTAGTCGGCCTGGTGGGCCGGGTCGGCAGCGATCAGCGCCTTGGTGATGTTGCTCACATAGAGCTCGCTGTTGGCCAGGTTGTGCCAGGCATGAGGGTCGGGAACGCTTTCGCCGTCTTCCTCCAGGGTGCGTGGAATAACCCCGCGGCTGGCAGTGACGACCTGGGCCTGGGTGGCGGTGCTGGCCACCAGGCGGTCCAGCCAGGGTTCGAAACCCAGGCCATTCTTGATGATCAGCCGGGCCTTGAGCAGGGCCTTGGCGTCATCCGGGCTCGGCTCGTAGGTGTGGGCATCCTCGTCGGCACCCACCAGGTTGGTGATGTGCACATGCTCACCGCCGACCTGGCGGGTCATGTCGGCGAGGATGCTGAAGCTGGTGACCACCGCCAGCTTGTCCGCCGCCTGGGCAGTAGGCAGCGACAAGGGCAACAGCAGGCTGAACAGCACGAGTAGAGCGCGCATCGGGAAACACCTCATGGGGATGTGAGCAAAGGTGGGCGGTGCAGCAAGCCGTGCACCGGGCCGAACACCACGGACAGCAGGTACAGGCCGCCGGCCACCAGCACGATGGCCGGGCCGCTGGGCAGCGAGTAGTGGAACGACAGCAGCAGGCCGAGCCACACCGAGAGGCAGCCAAACAGCGCGGCGATGCCGATCAGGGCGGGCAGGCGTCGGCTCCAGAAACGCGAGGCGGCGGCCGGCAGCATCATCAGGCCCACCACCATCAGCGCGCCGATGGCCTGGAAACCTATCACCAGGTTGAGCACCACCAGGGTCAGGAACAGGCCGTGGGCTAGGGGGCCGAGGCGGCTGACGCTGTGCAGGAACAGCGGGTCGAGGGTGTCCAGCAGCAGGGCTTTGTAGATCAGCGCCATGGCCAGCAGGCTGAAGAGCGAGACCAGCAGCATGCCGTTCAGGGTCGGGCCATCCACCGCCAGGGCCGAGCCGAACAGCAGGTGCAAGAGGTCCAGGCGCTTGCCCGCCAGCCCGAGGATCAGCACGCCGCTGGCCAGGGAAATGGGGTAGATGGCGGCGATGCTGGCGTCTTCCCGCAGGCCGGTGCGCCGGGTGATCCAGGCGGCCAGCCCGGCCATGCCCAACCCGGCACCGAGGCCGCCCAGGGTCAGCGCCGGCAGGCTGAGACCGGCGAACCAGAAGCCCAGGGCGGCGCCCGGGAGAATGCCGTGGGCCACGGCGTCACCGATCAGGCTCATGCGCCGCAAGATCAGGAACACCCCCAGGGGCGCGGTGCTGCAGGCCAGCAGCAGGCCGCCGAGCAGGGCCCGGCGCATGAACAGGAATTCGCTGAACGGCTGCCAGAAATGTGCGGCGAAGTGCATCAAGCCACCTGCGCGCAGGATTGTGGGGCGATCAGCTCCAGGCTGGGGCCGAATACGCAGCCACTGCTTTTTACCAGCAGGGTCTGGGGGATGTGCTGGCGCACGGCGGCCAGGTCATGGCAGACCACCACCAGGGTCCGGCCCTGAGCGTGCCAGTTGTACAAGTGACGCCAGAGCAAGGCCTGGCCGGTTTCGTCGAGGGCGGCGTGGGGCTCGTCCAACAGCAGCAAGGGGGCTTCGGTCAGGCTCAATCGGGCGAGCAGGGCGCGTTGCAATTCACCACCGGAAAGGGCCATCAACGGGCGCTTTTCCAGGCCGCTCAGGCACCAGTCTTCGAGGACCGTGCGCAGCTTTTCTGCCCTGACCCTGGCCGGTTCACGCTTGCCCCAGAAGCCGCCGGCCACCAGTTCTTCCAGGCTGATGGGGAACTGTCGATCCAGGTGTTGCTGCTGCGGCAAGAAGGACAAGCCGCCTCGGGCAGTGCCGAGGTGGATCTTGCCCGCGAGTGGTTTCTGCAGCCCGGCGATGACTTTCAACAAGCTGCTCTTGCCCGACCCGTTGGCGCCAATGATCGCGCTCAGGCTGGCCCTGGGCAGGTGCAGATCCAGGGCTGGAGTCAGGGGTTGCCCCGGAGCGCCCCAACGCAGGTGTTCGCAGCGGATCATCAGGCCTCCCAGTTCCAGCGGCTTTCGGCCACGGCGTCATGGGCATGCAGGCTTTCGGCGTGCACGACCCGCAATTGAAAGGCGTTGATTCCGGGGGAACGGCGCAGGGCTAGGTTCAGGCGGCGGGCGGCGTCTTCGCAGAACATCAGGTTCTGCCCGTTGGCCAGGGCGAAGGCCTGCTCGTCGGCACGCTTGACCGCGGTTTGCACGGCGGTGCCCAGCGCGTTTTCCGCATCGTTGATCAGGGCAATCAACGGCAGTTCGTCGATGAAATCATCCAGGCGCAGATGCAATGCCGCGTTGCTGCGCTGGCTATGGGGCGTCGCGACGATGCCCTGGGGCGAGCCCAGCCAGGCCAGGACGTCGGCGTGTTGCAACGGCCGGTTGGCAAAATCTTCGATGAACTGCTGCTGGATCAACTGCCGCGCCAGCGCCGCCGAACAGGGGCAAGTGGAGGAATAAGGCACGTCGATTTTTAGTTCCACGTGGAACATCGCGTTTTTCAGCCGCGCTTCGATACTCAGCGGGTAGCTTTTCCAGCCGGCCAACGGGCTGACCAAGGCCGGGCGTTTCAACAGTAGATCCAACTGAATACGCAGGTAGGCGCTGTGGGCCAGGCCTTCATGGCTATCGAGAAAACGCTGCAAGATCCGCCGGAGCAGAGCGGGGGTGAGGTTCTCCTGTTCCAGCATTTCCAGGGCCAGATACAGGCGTGACATGTGAATGCCCCGGGCCTCGCCATCGTCGAGGCTGACACCGGCATCGGCCTTGGCTGCGCTTGGCTGGTTGTTGATCACTACAGGTAAGGCAATGCCGCACATGCCCACCCATTCCAGGGGCAAGGCTTGGCGTGAGGCCTGCGCGGCGATATCCGGCAGAGTCAGCGCGTTCATGAACAGGTCCGTCGTGGGAAGTGATTTCACATGTTATATTATAACAATACGTTCGATGGGAAATTTTTCCTCGATGGTTGTTCATCTTGTCTTGTGAGTAGGGACGCTCCTTTTTTCGCGGTATTTGCCATGCACAGACGTCAATTGCTCAACCTGCTGTTGGCCGGTACGGCCCTGATGTTTCCCTGGAGTGTCCGCGCCGCGCAGATCCGCAACGCACGATTGTGGAAGGACGCAGAAAAGTTGCGGCTGGTGCTCGATCTGAGCGGCCCGGTGCAATACAAGACCTTCAGCTTGAGTGCCCCGGAGCGCTTGATCATCGACCTGAACGGCGCGCGCCTGAGCGGTGATTTCAGCCAGCTGTCCCTGGCCAACACGGTGATCCGCGCCATTCGTTCCGGGCACTTCGGCCAGGGCGATACGCGGATCGTCCTCGACCTGCGCGAGCCGGTGCAGCTCCACAGTTTTCTCCTGCCGCCCCAGGATGGCCAGGGCCATCGGCTGGTGCTGGATCTGTCCAATGCCACCAGGCTGCCCCTGCCGATCGCTGCGGCCGCCGCGCCGCTGGCCAAGCCCGAGGCCACGACAGGCAAGCCCCATCCCAAGCGCGACATCATCGTGGTAGTAGACCCCGGCCATGGCGGCAAGGACCCGGGCGCCGTGGGGGCCAAGGGCGAACGGGAGAAGGATGTGGTGCTTGCCATCGCCCGCCTGCTGGCCAAGCGGCTCAAGCGCGAGAAGGGTTTCGACGTGAAGCTGGTGCGCAACGATGATTTCTTCGTGCCGCTGCGCAAACGCGTGGAGATTGCCCGCAAGCACCAGGCCGACATGTTCATCTCGGTGCATGCCGATGCCGCGCCGCGGCTTACCGCATCCGGCGCATCGGTGTACGCCCTGTCCGAAGGTGGCGCCACCTCGGCCACCGCGCGCTTGATGGCCCAGCGGGAAAACGGCGCCGACCTGCTGGGGGCGACGACGCTGCTCAACCTCAAGGACAAGGATCCGATGCTGGCGGGGGTGATTGTCGACATGTCGATGAACGCCACCATCGCCGCCAGCCTGCAATTGGGCGGGACTGTGCTGCAGAGTCTGTCGGGCATTACCACCCTGCATCAGAAGCGTGTGGAACAGGCCGGTTTTGCGGTGCTCAAGTCACCGGACGTGCCGTCGATCCTGGTGGAAACCGGCTTCATCTCCAACAGCCGTGACAGCCAGCGCCTGGTCACCGCGCGCCACCAGCAGGCGATTGCCGATGGCCTGTTCAACGGCCTGCAGCGCTACTTCGAGAAAAACCCACCGGTTAACAGCTACATGGCCTGGCTCCAGGAAACCAAGAACAACCGCCCCGCCTGAACGCCGACCTGCAGGAGCCGGCTTGCCGGCGAAGAGGCCGGTGAATGGGGTGGCTGAGGATGTCTTCGCTGGCAAGCCGGCTTCTACGCAAGAGGTACGGGAAAGGGAGCTAGCAGCCGCTGATGCGGCTGCAGGTGAACTGCCCGCGGCTACCGCCGGAGCTGGAAAAGCGGTTGCGTGTGGTCCAGCCCACGCGCTGGCTGTAGCCCACCCAGGCCTCGCCGTCGGAGGCCAGGCCGGTGAAGAACGTCAGCTGCCCGTAGCGGCTGTTGGTCTGCGCCCAATAGCGCTTGCCGATCACCTCGAAGCCGCGCAGGTAGGTGGTGCTGCCGGCCGTGGCGACGCTGTAGGCGTTGCCCTGCGGGTCGACGCAGGCCAGCAAGGTGGCGCTGCGGGTGCAGGTGGCCAGGGTACTGGGCACCGCCGCGCTGGCGTGACCAGCCAGCAGCAACAGGCCTGAAAGCAGGGTGGGCAGGACAGGGCGCATGGCGATTCTCGTGACGACAGGGGCGCAGCATCGCGCCCTTCGTCGTGGGCGGCAAGGGAAGGTTGGCTAATTTGTGTTGTTATAATATAACATTAAAACACAGCCTGACCCGTGACTCGCCATGACTGAACAAGACCTTCTCGCCCAACCCGAGACGCACTACATGAACGAAGCCCAGCAGGGCTTCTTTCGCCAGCTGCTGCTGGCCCAGCGCAGTGATCTGCAGGAGCGCATTGCCGGCGAGTTCGACCAGCTGCGCGAGCAGGAACCCCACAGCGACCCCGCCGATATCGGCAGTGCCGAAGAGCAGCGCCAGTGGCAACTGCGCCTGCTGGAGCGGGAAAAGAAGCTTCTGGACAAGATCGACGAAGCCCTGGAGCGCCTGGCCCGTGGCGAATACGGCTGGTGCCGCGACACCGGCGAGCCCATCGGCCTCAAGCGCCTGCTGCTGCGGCCCACCGCCACCCTGTGTATCGAAGCCAAAGAACGCCAAGAGCTGCGCGAACGCCATCAACGGGCGCTTTGACCCAGCCGCGATCCTGATGAGGAACAACCCATGACCGACCGTCTCCCCGTTACCGTGCTGTCCGGCTTTCTCGGCGCCGGTAAAAGCACCTTGCTCAATCACATCCTGCGCAACCGCGACCACCTGCGGGTGGCGGTGATCGTCAACGACATGAGCGAAATCAACATCGATGGCAGCGAAGTGCAGCGCGATGTCAGCCTCAATCGCGCCGAAGAAAAACTGGTGGAAATGAGCAACGGCTGCATCTGCTGCACCCTGCGCGAAGACCTGCTGGAGGAAGTGGGCAAGCTGGCCCGCGACGGGCGCTTCGATTACCTGCTGATCGAATCCACCGGGATTTCCGAGCCGCTGCCGGTGGCGGAAACCTTCACCTTTCGCGATGAATCCGGCCAGAGCCTGGCGGATATCGCCCGGCTCGACACCATGGTCACGGTGGTCGACGGCATGAATTACCTGCTGGACTACCAGGCCGCGCACAGCCTGGCTTCCCGGGGCGAAACCCTGGGCGAAGACGATGAACGTTCCATCAGCGACCTGCTGATCGAACAGGTGGAGTTCGCCGACGTGATCCTGGTCAGCAAGATCGACCTGATCAGCAGCGACCAGCGCCAGGAACTGCTGGCCATCCTCAAGAGCCTCAATGCCCAGGCCGAGATCGTGCCCATGGTCATGGGCCAGGTACCGCTGGCGAAGATCCTCGACACCGGGCGCTTCGATTTCGAGCGCGCGGCCCAGGCCCCGGGCTGGCTGCGGGAGTTGCGCGGCGAGCATGTGCCGGAAACCGAGGAGTACGGCATCGCTTCCACCGCCTACCGGGCGCGGCGGCCGTTCCATCCCCAGCGCTTCTTCGACTTCATCAACCGGCCCTGGGTCAACGGCAAGCTGCTGCGCTCCAAGGGCTTCTTCTGGCTGGCCAGCAAGTACCAGGAAGCCGGCAGCTGGTCCCAGGCCGGTGGCCTGATGCGCCATGGCTTTGCCGGGCGCTGGTGGCGCTTCGTGCCCAAGCAGCACTGGCCCCAGGACGAAGAAGGCACCGCGGCGATCATGCACAACTGGACCGCGGCCACCGGCGATTGCCGCCAGGAACTGGTGTTCATCGGCCAGAACATCGACTTCACCCGGCTTTGCGCGGAGCTCGACCTGTGCCTGCTGGATGACGATGAAATGGCCCTCGGCGTCGAGGGCTGGAGCCTGCTGAACGATCCCTTTGGCCCCTGGCATGACGAGGAAGCGGCCTGATGCTGACCCTGAACTTGCCGGTGACTCCACTGGCCAATCCGCCCAGATGGCTGCTGCTGCCGAGCGTGACCGCGCCGGTCTCTCGCCGCCAGGCCATCGGCAGCACCCCGGCGGTGCTCGCCCAGGTGCTGGAGGATGAGGTCAATCTTGGCCTCTGGCAGCGCCAGTTGCCGGCCCACATCGCCGATTTCGCCGAGTTGCTGCTGTCCCTGGACCAGCCGCTGGCCGAATCCCTGTCCCTGGAACTGCCCGACGAAGACGCGCAACCCTATCTGCGCGGCCTGGCTTCGGGGTTCAGTGATCTGCAGGGTTATGAAGGCTTTATCGCCGATGTTGCCTGGCTGGTCAGCGCTTTTGCCTGCCTGCTCGGGGCCAGGCGCGTCGGGCTGCGCCTGCGGGTCCTGGACAAGGCCATGTGCCCGCGGTTTCACGTGGACCATGTACCGGTGCGGCTGATTACCACCTACGCCGGAGTCGGCAGCCAATGGCTGCGCGAAGGCGCCATGGACCGCAGGAAACTGGGGCAGGCCGAGGGCGAACCACGGGACCCGGCACAGATCCAGCAGATCGCCAGCGGCGACGTGGCGCTGTTCAAGGGCGAGAAATGGCACGGCAACGAAGGCTTTGGCCTGATCCACCGCTCGCCGCAGCCAGCGCCAGGGGAACGCCGGCTGATCCTCACCCTCGATTGGCTGGGTTGACCTAGGCCCGTGCAGCCGCTTGCCGAGCCTGGGCGAAGCTCCGCAGGACCTTCAGCGCTCCCAAGAGCGGCGTCGAATCGAGCGGATTTTCGCCCAGGGCGGGAAGGGCGTAGCATCACCTCACAGGTTTCCCGGACCCCTTCCCATGCTGCAGAACATCCCCACCCACGTGATCGCCGGCCCCCTGGGCGCCGGCAAGACCAGCTTGATCCGCCATCTGCTGAGCCAGCGCCCGGCCGCCGAGCGCTGGGCGGTGCTGATCAACGAGTTTGGCCAGATCGGCCTGGACGCGGCCCTGCTGACCCGCGACGAAGATGGCATCGCCCTGGGCGAAGTGGCCGGCGGCTGCCTGTGCTGCGTCAACGGTGCACCGTTCCAGGTGGGCCTGGGCCGCCTGTTGCGCAAGGCCCGGCCGGACCGCCTGCTTATCGAGCCCTCGGGCCTCGGCCACCCGGCCCAATTGCTCAAGCAGTTGAATGAAGCGCCCTGGAAGGGCGTGCTGGCGGTGCAACCCTGCGTGCTGGTCCTGGATGCCCAGGCGCTGGCCGCTGGCAAGCCGTTGCCCCGGGCGCAGCAGGATGCGCTGTCCAGCGCCGGCCTGCTGGTACTGAACAAGGACGAACTGCTCAGCGACAGCGACAGGTTGCGGGTGCTGGAGCAATTGCCGGACCTTCCCTTGTTCTGGACCCGCCATGCCGCCTTGCCCCTGGCCGAGCTGCCGGGCCTGGGAGCCAGCGCCGAAGCGGCCCTGGAGCAGTCGGACATTCCCCAGGGCCTGGCCCAGTTGCCGGCCGTGTGGAGCGATCCGACGCTGCCGATCTGCCTCAGCCAGTCCCAGGAGGATGGCTGGAGCATCGGCTGGCGCTGGCACCCCAGCCAACAGTTCGATCTGGTCCGGGTCGAGCACTGGCTGCAGAACCTCGACTGGCGCCGGGCCAAGCTGGTGCTCCACAGTGATCAAGGCTGGCGGTCGGGCAACGGGCTGGATAATTCACCGCTGAACTGGCTGCCCAGCGAATGGCGCCGGGATTCGCGCCTGGAACTGATCTTCAGTAGCCCTCAGGACATTGCCGTTCTGCAGGCCAGTCTCGATGCCTGTCGCCTGTAGGAAACGGCGTGCACGCCACTCTTACGGCTTGAACTTGCGATGTTCCTCGCGCCACTGGCTCAGCTCGATGACCTCGGCACTGGGCAGGGGCTCCTTGGCTTCGAACGGGTAGGGCGCCAGCTCGATATGGGCGCTGTGGGCGCCGAACTGGGTGATGGTCCCGGCATGACGGGTTTCCCCGGTCACGGTGAACTCGAAGTTGTAGACCCGCGCCAGGCGCCGCCGGCCATTGCCATCCTTGACGAAACCGATGCGCTTGAGCGCCACATTACCGTCCAGCAACTCGATGTCGAGCCGCGCGCAGTGCTGCTTGACCCGCTCCAGGGCCCGTTCGCGCAGGCCGTGGTTGTGCCACAGCCAGGCAGCAGCGGTTGCCAGCAGCATCAGCACAAAGATGTTTCCAAGGGTCAGCATGAAGGTTTGCTCCAACGAGGTGGCGTCAGCTTAACTGCGACTCCGGTCTGTCGTACAGGCTGCGTTTAGTCGCATACTGCGCGGCTTGAATTCCACCGGTTTTATGGAAAATCCTGCATGAAACGTACGCCCCACCTGCTTGCGATCCAGTCCCATGTGGTTTTCGGCCACGCCGGCAACAGTGCCGCGGTATTCCCCATGCAGCGGGTTGGGGTGAATGTCTGGCCGCTGAATACGGTGCAGTTCTCCAACCACACTCAGTATGGTCAGTGGGCCGGGGAAGTGCTGGCGCCACAGCAGATTCCCGAGCTGGTGGAAGGCATTGCCGCCATCGGCGAGCTGGGCAACTGCGACGCGGTGCTGTCCGGCTACCTGGGCAGCGCGGCCCAGGGCCGGGCGATCCTCAGCGGTGTGGCGCGGATCAAGGCAGTCAATCCCAAGGCCCTGTACTTGTGTGACCCGGTGATGGGCCACCCGGAGAAGGGCTGCAGCGTGCCGGCTGAAGTCAGCGACTTCCTGCTGGACGAGGCCGTGGCCATGGCGGATTTTCTCTGCCCCAACCAGCTGGAGCTGGACAGCTTCTGCGGGCGCAAGCCGCAATCGCTGTTCGACTGCCTGGGCATGGCCCGGTCGCTGCTGGACAAGGGCCCCAGGGCGGTGCTGGTCAAGCACCTGGACTACCCGGGCAAGCTGGCGGACGGTTTCGAGATGCTGCTGGTGACCGCTGACGGCAGCTGGCACCTGCGCCGTCCATTACTGGCGTTCCCGCGCCAGCCGGTGGGGGTGGGCGACCTGACCTCAGGCCTGTTCCTGGCCCGGGTATTGTTGGGGGACAGCCTGGTGGCGGCCTTCGAATTCACCGCCGCGGCGGTGCATGAAGTACTGCTGGAAACCCAGGCCTGCGCCAGTTACGAGCTGGAGCTGGTGCGCGCCCAGGACCGCATCGCCCACCCACGGGTGCGCTTCGAGGCCACGCCGATCGGCTTCTGAGGCGGGCTCAGGCCTGCTCGGAAAACTGCACGGTCGGCGCGGGCTGGCGAAAGCCCCGGGTGTGTATGCCCAGGTACAGCAGGCCCAGGGCGAACCAGGCCAGGCCGATGCCCAGGGTCAGGGCCGAAAGGCTGGTCCACAGCCAGGCGATCAGGGCAAAGCCGATCAACGGCAGCAGGCCGTACTGCAACAGCCGTGCGGTGCTGCGCGGCTGGCCCTGGCCCAGGTGACTCTTGATCACCGCCAGGTTGACCACCGAGAACGCCACCAGTGCACCGAAGCTGATCATCGACGCCAGGGTGGTGAGGTCGATGACCACCGCCAGCAATGACACCAGCGACACCAGGACAATGGCCACCACCGGGGTCTTGTAGCGCTCGGACAGGGTACCGAACACCCGACGTGGCAGGATGCCGTCACGGCCCATGCTGAACAGAATGCGCGATACCGAGGCCTGGGATGCCAGGGCCGAACCGGCGGCGCCGGCGACATAGGTGGCGGTGAAGAATATCTCCAGGAAGCGTCCGCCGGCGTGCAGCATGACCTCGCTGGCCGCCGAGTCGGCGTCCTTGAAACTGCTGCCGGGGAACGCCAGCTGGCTGGTCATGGCCAGCAGGATGAACAGCAGGCCGGCGCCCAGGGTGGTGATGACGATTGCCCGGGGGATGTCCCGGCGCGGGTCGCGGGTTTCCTCGGCCAGGGTCGACACCGCGTCAAAGCCCAGGAACGACAGGCACAGCACCGCGGCCCCCGCCATCAGCGGCAACAGCCCATCCTGGCTGCCATCGCCGACCCAGGGTGCGCTCAGGTCCAGGCTCTCGGCCCCTGCCAACTGGCGGACCACCAGGGCCACGAACACCACCACGAAGACCATCTGCGCGCAGACGATCAGGTTGCTCATGCTCGATACCGAGCCGATGCCGCGGATGTTCAGCAGCGTCACCAGGCTGATGGTCGCCACCACGAAAACCCAGGCCGGCACGGCGGGGAAGGCCAGGTTGAGGAACAGGCCGATCACCAGGTAATTGATCATCGGCAGGAACAGGTAATCCAGCAGCAGCGACCAGCCGGCAAGGAAGCCGATGCCCGGGCCGAAACTGAGGCTGGCGTAGGAATAGGCTGAGCCGGCAATGGGGTATTTCTTGACCATTACGCTGTAGGAAAGGGCGGTGAAGATCATCGCCAGCAGGGTGATCACATAGGCTGCGGCGGTGCGCCCGCCGGTGAGTTGGGTGACCACGCCGTAGGTGGTGAAGACGGTCAGCGGGACCATGTACACCAGGCCGAAGAACACCAGGGCCGGCAGGCCGAGGATGCGCCGCAGCGAGGTGCCCTGGGCACTGTGGGTGAAGCCGCCATCGAGGCTGGCGTTATGGGCGGACGCAGGGGGGCTGCTGGAGAGAGCATTGGCGCTGGGCATTTTTATTGTTCTCACGCGTTCGTTGGCTCGAAGGCTCCCCGGACGGGGAGTGCGTTTGTGCCTTGCCCTTCGATTCTGGCAGCGGTGCCCTGGGGGCATAACTCTCGATGTGGTCAAAAAGGGATGGATCTGGCCATTCGGGATGACCGCAGAAGCCTGCTGGAGGGTGTTGGAGTGTGGCGGCGGAGCGCTGGAAGCTCTGGAGGGGGGAGGACCGTCCTTGGCCCTGCTGAATCAGCGGTGCAGCTTGAGCATCAAGGGCCGTCGGCCTTGATTTCCCGGTAGCGCTGCTCCAGTTCCTGGCGGATCTGCCGGCGCTGCCGGGCCTGGATAAAGCGTCGCTTGCCGTCGGCGGTTTCCGGCTGCAGCGGCGGCACCTGGGCCGGCTTGCGCTGGTCGTCCACCGCCACCATGGTGAAGAAGCAGCTGTTGGTGTGGCGCACCGAACGCTCGCGGATATTCTCGGTGACCACCTTGATGCCCACCTCCATGGAGGTGTTGCCTGTGTAGTTGACCGAGGCCAGGAAGGTCACCAGCTCGCCGACATGGATCGGCTCGCGGAAGATCACCTGGTCCACCGACAGGGTCACCACGTAGCGGCCGGCGTAACGGCTGGCGCAGGCATAGGCGACTTCATCGAGGTACTTGAGCAAGGTGCCGCCGTGGACATTGCCAGAGAAATTGGCCATGTCAGGGGTCATCAATACCGTCATCGACAGTTGGGCGTTTCCGGGTTCCATAGCACGCTCACGGTTCTGGGCAGGGGTTGCTGGAGCACCTCTGCGGGTGCTGGCTCCAAAGGGTTTTCAAACCATCGATAACGGGACGCCGGGCCGGGCCACGTCGTCACGCCCTGGTGGATCTGTTTCCTAATATTGCACCGCCTTCCTGCCGGAAGTCGCGGTGTTAACCTGCAAAACACCCGTTCCAGGGCATTTTCCGCTTCTATTTTGGATATTTCCTTCTACTGATCAGAACATTCTTTTTAGGCGATCACCCCCGCCCAGCATTCCAAGGAGAGCCCCGGCCATGCATGCCATCAGCTTCATTCAGGACCTGGCCGTGATCATGCTGGTCGCAGGCGTGGTGACCATCCTCTTCCATCGCCTCAAGCAGCCTGTCGTGCTGGGCTACATAGTCGCCGGCTTCATCATCGGCCCTCACACTCCGCCTTTCGGGCTGATCCACGACGAACAGACCATCAAGACCCTGGCCGAGCTGGGGGTGATTTTCCTGATGTTCTGCCTGGGGCTGGAGTTCAGCCTGCGCAAGCTGTTCAAGGTCGGGGCCACGGCCTTTATCGCGGCGTTCCTGGAAATCGTCCTGATGATCTGGATCGGCTACGAGATCGGCCGCTGGTTCGGCTGGAGCACCATGGATTCGCTGTTCCTCGGGGCGATCCTGGCCATTTCCTCCACCACCATCATCGTCAAGGCGCTCAATGACCTGAAGATGAAGAACGAGCGCTTCGCCCAGCTGATCTTCGGCGTACTGATCGTCGAGGACATCCTCGGCATCGGCATCATCGCCTTGCTGTCGAGCATCGCGGTCAGCGGTACGGTGAGTTCCGGCGAGGTGTTCTCCACCGTCGGCAAGCTTTCGCTGTTCATGATCGTGGCGCTGGTGATCGGCATCCTGCTGGTGCCGCGCCTGCTGGCCTACGTGGCCAGGTTCGACAGCAACGAGATGCTGCTGATCACCGTGCTGGGGCTGTGTTTCGGCTTCTGCCTGCTGGTGGTCAAACTGGAGTACAGCATGGTCCTGGGGGCCTTCCTGATCGGTGCGATCATGGCCGAGTCCCGCCAGTTGCTGAAGATCGAGCGGTTGATCGAACCGGTTCGCGACCTGTTCAGCGCAATCTTCTTCGTCGCCATCGGCCTGATGATCGACCCGCAGATCCTCCTGCAATACGCCTGGCCGATTGCCGTGATCACGGTGGCGGTGGTGCTGGGCAAGATGCTGTCCTGCGGCATGGGGGCCTTTATCGCCGGCAATGATGGACGCACCTCACTGCGGGTAGGCATGGGCCTGTCACAGATTGGCGAATTTTCCTTCATCATCGCCGCACTGGGCATGACCCTGCAGGTCACCAGCGACTTCCTCTACCCGGTAGCGGTGGCGGTGTCCGCCATCACCACCTTGCTCACGCCCTACCTGATCCGTGCCGCGGACCCGCTATCGCTGAAGCTGGCAGGGGTCCTGCCCAAGCGCCTGAGCCGGGTACTGGGCATGTATGGCGAGTGGTTGCGCAGCATCCAGCCCCAGGGCGAGGGTGCGCTGCTGGCGACGATGATCCGCAAGATCCTGCTGCAAGTGGGGGTGAACCTGGCGCTGGTGGTGGCGATCTTCTTTTCCGGTGGCTATTTCGCCAAGCGCATTGGCACCTACCTGGAAGATTGGGTCAGTGAGCCGAGCTGGCAGAAAGCCTTGATCTGGGGCGGGGCGCTGCTGCTTTCGCTGCCGTTCCTGATTGCTGCCTATCGCAAGCTCAAGGCACTGTCGATGTTGCTGGCGGAGATGGGGGTCAAGCCGGAAATGGCCGGGCGCCATACCCAGCGAGTGCGTCGGGTGATCGCCGAGGTGATCCCGATCCTGTCGCTGCTGGTGATTTTCCTGCTGCTGGCGGCGCTCTCGTCGAGCATCCTGCCGACCCTGGAACTGCTGGTGTTGATCGCCGTAGTGGCGGCGGCGGTGGCCGCGGTCCTGTGGCGCTGGTTCATCCGTGTGCATACGCGGATGCAGGTGGCGCTGATCGAAACCTTCGACCACAGCAAGGACAACAGTGGGCATTGACCTTGCCGCTCGCCGGCAGGGTGCCGGCGAGCTGTTTCAGTCGCCGCGGTGTACGCAGCCGCGGCGGCGTCTCAGCTTTCCAGCCAGACGTCCCGCGCCCAGTGCCACACCGATTCCCAGGATTCTTCGGTGATCAGCTCTTCCTCGCCGGACCACAGCACCACGGTGCCGTCTTCCTCGACGCAGTAGTAATCGTCGCCGTCCTGGCAGATCGGGATCAGCTCGCGCGGCACGCCCATGTCCCAGGCGGTCGCAGCCACTTCCGGCAGGTAGGTGTGGGATTGCGGATCGGTGACGGTCACAGGTTCCAGGCTGCCGTAAACCACGTCGCTGACCGTCAACAGGAACTCCTTGAAGACGAACGGGATATTGATGAACAGCTGTTCTTCAATTTCCACCAGCTGATCTTCGTCCGGCAGTTCCAGGGGGACGGGTACCGGTTCGTTGGCTTCCCGGAGTTGTTCGATGACTTCTTCCACGGCCTGGGTCCTCTTAGCTCTATGGCGCGGTTGTTTGACGGCGGTTTATACAGTAGCTCGCTATAAGTGCAATCGTGAAATGCAAAACCCCGACCTGAGTCGGGGTTTTGCCTTACAGCTGTGACAGCAGAATGAATCAGCCGTTCTGGCGGATACCTGCTACCAGCCATGGCTGGTTGTCGCCCTGGGCGCGTTCCATGTTCCAGCTTTCGCTGAACACTTCGCCCTGGTCGAAGCGCGAGGTCTTCGACACACCGCTGAAGGTCAGGGTGGCGATGGTCTTGTCGGCACGGTCATCCACACCTTCGAGCTGCACTTGCAGGTTGTCGATGTAGGTCGACTGGAAGCCGTCGCCCAGATCGGCACGTTCCTGTTTCAGGAACTGCAGCATCTGTGGGGTCACGAACTCGGCGATCTTGTCCATTTCGTTGGCGTCCCAGTGTTGCTGCAGGGACTGGAAGTGGCTACGCGCCGCTTCAATGAAGCGCTCTTCGTTGAACCAGGCCGGAGCGTTGATCACAGGACGCGCGGCAGGTGCTGCCGAGCCACCGAAGATCGAACCGCCAGCCGGTTGCTGAGGCTCGAAAGCCTCACGCTGCATCGGCGCATGGCCCGCTGGAGCGAACTGCTCCTGCTGCTTGCGACGACGAGCGGCGATGAAGCGGAAGATCACGAAGGCGATGACCGCCATGATCAGGATGTCGAAGATCTGCATGCCCTGGAAGCCGCCGCCCATGAACATGGAGGCCAGCAGGCCACCGGCTGCGATGCCGGCCAGAGGGCCGAGCCAGCGCGAAGCACCGCCGGCCTTGGCAGCAGCGCCCGCGGCACCGGCTGCGCCCGCGGTGGCTGCAGCGGCGGGAGCGCCCGGAGCGGTTGGCGCCGCCTGGCGGGTCTGGTGGGTCGGGGCAGCGCCGACGCTTTTGCCGCCACCAAAGCGCTTGGCGTTGGCGTCGAGGCTCATCGTCAGGCCGATGCACAGCGCCATGGCGATGCTAAGAAAACGTTTCATAAAGGGGGTTCCCATTTGTGGATGGCACGCGCGCCATATTGCACAGGTGAAGTGTCAGTGGCGAGCGGCATAATGTTTCGGGCTTTTGCCTGACAGCCTCGGTTCAGCTTCGCCAGGCGTCATGCTCGCCGATAGGTTTTTGGTCCCCGCAGACCTGGCTCTGGTTCAACCCGAAAGCCGTTAGCGGCGTAGTGCCAGTAGCACCACACCTGCGGTGATCAAGCCGATTCCGCTCCACTGCCGCAGGTCGAGCTTCTCTCCCAGCAGGCACACGCCGATGATCGCGACGAACACCACGCTGAGCTTGTCCACCGGTGCCACCAATGAAGCGGGGCCGAGTTTCAAGGCGCGGAAATAGCACAGCCAGGATGCGCCCGTGGCCAGCCCGGACAGCAGCAGGAACAGGTAGCTTTTGGGAGAAATCGATCCCAGGGACTGATATTGGCCCGTTGCATACAAAATCAAGGCCAGGCTGACCAGTACCACCACGGTGCGCAGCAGGGTGGCGAAGTCTGAATTGACGTTTTCTATCCCCACTTTGGCGAAGATCGCCGTCAAGGCAGCGAAAATTGCCGACAACAGGGCCCAGAATGTCCACGAGGAAAAAAAGCCTGTGCCCATGTTCACGCTTCCCTTTCTGCACCGACCTGTAGGAGCCGGCTTGCCGGCGAAGAGGCCCTTGAGCCGGTCTTCGCCAGTGAGATTCGCTGGCAAGCCAGCTCCTACACAAGCCAAGCGGGTGGGGTTAGATGGCTTCCAGCTTGGCGTAGCCCAGCATCAGCCACTTGCTGCCTTCGTTGAAGTTGACCTGGACCCGGGCCTGGGCGCCGGCGCCCTCGAAATTGAGGATCACCCCGTCGCCGAACACCGAGTGCCGTACCGCCTGGCCGAGGCTCAGGCCGGTGTCCGGGATTTCGCTGCCGCCGAACAGGCTGCTGGTACTTTGTGACTGGCCGCCGCCGAAAGGCCGGCTGACGCTGTTGGACAGCCGCACTTCCTGAATCAGCCCCTTGGGCACCTCGCGCACGAAACGCGACACCTTGTTGTAGGTTTCGCTGCCGTACAGGCGTCGGGTTTCCGCGTAGGTCATCACCAGGTTTTGCATGGCCCGGGTAATGCCCACATACGCCAGCCGGCGTTCTTCCTCAAGGCGGCCGGGTTCTTCCAGGCTCATCTTGTGGGGGAACAGGCCTTCTTCCATGCCCACCAGGAACACGTAGGGGAACTCCAGACCCTTGGCGCTGTGCAGGGTCATCAGTTGCACGCTGTCTTCATGTTCGTCGGCCTGGGTATCGCCGGCTTCCAGGGACGCGTGGCCGAGGAAGGCCGCCAGGGGCGTCAGGTCCTCGTCTTCTTCGCTGTTCTCGAAGTTGCGCGCGGCGCTCACCAGTTCCTCGAGGTTTTCCACCCGGGCCTGGCCCTTCTCGCCTTTTTCCGCTTCGTGGTAGGCGATCAGCCCCGACTGCTCGATCACCGTCTGGGTCATCAGGTGCAGGGGCATTTCCAGGGTCTTGGCCGCCAGGTTCTCGATCAGCTCGATGAAGGCGCCGAGGGCGCCGGCCGCACGACCGGTCAGGCCTTTATTGGCCACCAGTTGGCGCATGGCTTCCCACATCGACACATCGCTGTGGCGCGCGTGCTCGCGGATGGCTTCGACGGTCTTTTCGCCGATGCCCCGGGCCGGAACGTTGATCACCCGTTCCAGGGCCGCGTCGTTGCCACGGCCTTCCAGCAAGCGCAGGTAAGCCATGGCGTTCTTGATCTCGGCCCGCTCGAAGAAGCGCTGGCCGCCATAGATGCGGTACGGAATGCGCTCGCGCAGCAGGGCTTCTTCCAGCACCCGGGACTGGGCGTTGGAGCGGTAGAGAATGGCGATGTCGCTGCGGGCCATGCCGGTCTTCAGCGCGCTCTCGATGGTTTCCACTACATAGCGGGCTTCATCGTGCTCGTTGAAGGCGGCGTACAGGTTGATGGCTTCGCCTTCGCCGCCATCGGTCCACAGCTCCTTGCCCAGGCGCCCGGTGTTGTTGGCGATCAGGGCGTTGGCAGCCTTGAGGATACCGGCGGTGGAGCGGTAGTTCTGCTCCAGGCGGATCACTTCGGTGTCCGGGAAGTCGGCGGAGTACTGGTGGATGTTCTCGATTTTCGCCCCGCGCCAGCCGTAGATCGACTGGTCGTCGTCGCCCACCACCATCAGGCTGTCGCCACCCTGGGCCAGCAACCGCAGCCAGGCGTATTGCACGGCGTTGGTGTCCTGGAACTCGTCCACCAGCACGTGGCGGAAACGCTTCTGGTAGTGCGCCAGCAAACCCGGGTGGTCGCGCCACAGGTCCAGGGCGCGCAGCAGCAGTTCGGAGAAGTCGATGACCCCGGCACGCTGGCAAGCGGCCTCGTAGGCCTCATAGATGCCGCGCATGGTGGCCAGGAACAGGTCGCCGCTGGCCTGGATATGTTGCGGGCGCAGGCCTTCGTCCTTCTGCCCGTTGATGAACCACTGGGCCTGGCGGGCCGGCCAGCGCTGTTCGTCCAGGCCCAGCTCGCGGATCACCCGCTTGACCAGGCGTTGCTGGTCGTCGCTGTCGAGGATCTGGAAGGTCTGGCTCAGCCCCGCTTCCTGCCAGTGGGCCCGCAGCAGGCGGTGGGCCAGGCCGTGGAAGGTGCCGACCCACATGCCTGCCGGGTTGATGCCCAGCAGTTGTTCGATGCGGTGGCGCATCTCGGCTGCGGCCTTGTTGGTGAAGGTCACCGACAGGATCGAGTGGGGTGAGGCGTTCTCGACCTGGATCAACCAGGCGATACGGTGCACCAGCACACGGGTTTTGCCGGAGCCAGCACCGGCCAGGACCAACTGACGACCCACGGAGGCGGCTACGGCCTGGCGTTGGGCGTCGTTGAGGGAGTTCAACAGGAGGGAGAGATCATCGCGCATCGGGGCATTCTAGGGGGCGGCGCCACCCCGGGCAAACCCGGCTTTGCATTAGCCGATAAAACAGCCGCCGATGACGACCGGTTGGTCACAGGCCCCAGCCATTGGCGCTTCTCGCCCGGACGCTTTCAGGGTGCAAGCCGGACCATCCGGTTTTATCGATTTTATGACCTGGAGCAGTTTGGCTCGGGGCTTTGCTTGTGTATGCTCCGGCGACGTTTCGGGCTCAACCATTATAAGAACACTGCCTATGACACTTAACCCCGACCTGTCCGGGCCCTTTGTGGAGCCCCGGGTCATCCGCCAGCACTACGCCGTGGAGATGGCAGTGGAGCGTACGCGCCTGCTGTACCAGGGCTCGTTGCTGCCGACCTTGTTCATGTTGCTCAACGGCCTGGTGTGCACCTGGCTGCTATGGAGCCCGGCGCGCTATCTGTTGCTCAGTGTGTGGATGGTCTGGCTGCTGGCCCTGGTGGCCTTGCGGGTGATCCAGGTGGCGGCCTTCGATTCGGCGATTCCCAGCCGTCAGGCACAGCCGGTGTGGCAACGCATGTTTCTCCTGGGCTCGGCGGTCAGTGGCCTGACCCTGGCCTGCGCCGGCATCGCCCTGGTGCCCACCGACAATTTCCTGCAGCAGGCCTGGGTCTTCGGCCTCATCGGTGCGGCCATCCTGTCGGCCAGCGTAGCCTACGCGGTGAGCCTGCAGGCCTTCCTTTCATTCACCTTGCCGTGTCTGTTGCCGGCCATCGCCTACCTGTTCTGGGGCGGCGACGACCAGCAGCGTGGCTGGGGCTGGCTCGGGCTGATCCTGCTGGTGTCCCTGAGTGTGGTGGCCTGGCAGGTCAACCGCCTGATGCAGCGCGGCCTGCTGCGGCGCTTTCAGAACCAGGCCCTGATCGAGCACCTGCAGAATGCCCAGGGCCGCAGCGATCAGCTCAACCGCGAGCTGGCCCGGGAAGTGGAGCAGCGCCGCCGTGCCGAGGAGCAACTGCGCGAAGCCCAGACCGGGCTGGAACAGCGAGTGGCCCAGCGCAGCCTGGAGCTGGACGCCGCCAACCAGGCCCTGAGCAAGAGCGAGGCGCGCCTGGCCCTGGCCCTGAACGCCAGCGAGCTGGGGCTGTGGGACTGGAACCTGCAGACCGACGAGGTCCATCACACCCAGATCAAGGAGCTGTTCGGCCTGGAGCCGGAAGATGTCACGGCCATGCTCAGCCATCTCAAGCCACGCCTGCATCCGGAAGACCTGCCCCTGCTCAAGCGCGCCCTGGTGGAGCACCTCAAGGGCCGCAGCGACGATTACCAGGTGGAGTACCGGGTACGCCACGGCGCCGGCCACTGGGTGTGGATCGAGGACCGTGGCCGGGCCGTGGAGCGCAGCCCCAGTGGCCGGGTGCTGCGCATGGCCGGCACCCGTCGCGACATCAGTGCCGACAAGGAGCTGGAGGTCCAGCGCAACCTGGCGGCCACGGTGTTCGAGGCGGCCAGCGAAGGCATCGTCATCCTCGACCCCGATTACGCCTTGATCGCCGCCAATCAGGCCTTCAGCCAGGTCACCGGCTACCAGATCGAAGACATGCTCGGGCGCAATGTAGTGGAGCTGTCGTGCAGCCGCGATGCGCGCCGGCACTACCCGTTGATCCACCAGGCCCTGGAACAGTACGGCAGCTGGCAGGGCGAGTTGGTGGAGACACGCAAGAACGGCGAGCTCTACCCGCAATGGCTGCAATTGAATGTAGTGCGTGATAAACGAGGAAAAGTCCGGCATATCGTGGGCTTCTTCGCCGATCTTTCGGCACGGCGCGAATCCGAGGAGCGCATGCGCTACCTCACCCATTACGACGAACTCACGGGGCTGGCCAACCGTTCGCTGTTCCGCGAGCGCCTGCGCGAGGCCCATCAGCGGGTGCGCCAGGGCGGCCGCAGCCTGGCCTTGCTGCACATCAACCTGGACCGTTTCAAGCTGCTCAACGACAGCCTTGGCCATGAAGTGGCCGACCAGTTGCTGCAAAAGATGGCCCGGCGGCTGGTCAATGCCTTGCCGGAAGCCGACACCATCGCCCGGCTTTCCGGGGACGAATTCGCCGTGCTGTTCGACGCTTACGGCAGCCTGTCGAGCCTGACCCGGGTCGCTACCCGGCTGCTGAGCAAGCTGCGCCTGCCGATCACCGTCGAGGGCCATGAACTGGTGGTCAGCGCTTCCATGGGCATCAGCATGCTGCCCGACAGCGCCCGGGAGATCGCAGCCCTGATCAGCCAGGCGAACATGGCCATGGCTCATGCCAAGCACCTGGGCGGCAACAATTTCCAGTTCTATACCGAGAGCCTGCAAGCCAGCACCCTGGAGCGCCTGCAGCTGGAAAACCAGCTGCGCAAGGCCATTGAGGAGGGCCAGTTGACGGTCTTCTACCAACCCAAGCTGTGCCTGGCCAGCGGCCGTCTGAATGCTGCCGAGGCCCTGGTGCGCTGGGATCACCCCGTCATGGGCCGGGTGCCCCCGGGGGATTTCATCGGCCTGGCGGAAGAGACCGGATTGATCGGCCCCATTGGTGAGTTCGTGTTGCGCCAGGCGTGCCGCCAAGCCTGCGAATGGCAACGCCAGGGCCTGGAGCCGATTCGCGTGTCGGTCAACCTGTCGGTGTATCAGTTGCGCCAGGGCAAGCTGGTGAGCCTGGTGCGCCAGGTGCTGGAAGAAACAGGCCTGGAGCCGCATTTTCTCGAACTGGAACTGACCGAAAGCCAACTGCTGGACAGCGTCGAGCACATCATCGCGACCTTCCAGCAACTGCGGGGCCTGGGGGTCAAGCTGGCCATCGACGACTTCGGCACTGGCTATTCGTCCCTGAGTTACCTGAAACGGATCCCGGTGGATTACGTGAAGATCGACCAGGCCTTCATTCGCGGCCTGGCCGAGGGCGGTGAGGACGCGGCGATCACCCGGGCGATCATCGCCATGGCTCATGGGCTGTCGTTGAAAGTGGTGGCCGAAGGGGTGGAAGACCCGGCGCAACTGGCCTTCCTCAAGGCGGAACACTGCGACGAGGTGCAGGGCTACCTGATCAGCCGCCCGGTGGCCGCCGAAGGCCTCGCGCTGCTGTTGCAGGCCCAGAGCCGGTAGCCGCCAGGGCTGCCTGCCACAACGGCTACATAAGTCGTACCCGGCTGAAAATGGGGGGCAGGCAGGCAACTTCGTGATGCATTGGGCGGGCAAAAAGCCGATTCCTGTAGTATAACTACAAGCTTGCTACATCCCCGGCGTCAGCCAATAACAATGAGTCCAGCCCTTTGAACCTGTTGCAGCACATCGCCCAGTCACGTCATTTGTTACGCAAATCGGAACTCAAGGTCGCCGATCACGTGCTCCTTGATCCTGCGGCCGTGATGCACAGTTCCATGGCGGACCTGGCCCACAGCGTGGGCATCAGTGAACCGACCATCGTGCGCTTCTGCCGGGCCATCGGCTGCTCCGGCTTCCAGGACCTCAAGCTCAAGCTGGCGCAGAGCCTTGCCGCCGGGGCCAGCTTCGGCCAGTTCGCGATCCATGAAGACGATTCGGTCGCCGACTACAGCCTGAAGATCTTCGACACCACCCTGCATACCCTGATGGAGGTCCGCGAGAAGCTCGACCCGGTGGCCCTGCAGCAGGCGGTGACCGCCATGTCCCAGGCCCAGCGCGTGGAGTTCTACGGCTTTGGTGCCTCGGGCGCGGTAGCGGCGGATGCCCAGCACAAGTTCTTCCGTTTGCTGCTGACCGCAGCGGCCTATTCCGACCCGCACATGCAAGCGATGTCGGCGGTGACCTTGAAGCCTACCGATGTCGCCATCTGCATTTCCCAGTCCGGTCGTTCCAAGGACCTGCTGATCACCGCCAACCTGGTACGTGAAAGCGGCGCCTCGCTGATCACCCTGTGCCCGAGCCAGACGCCGTTGGCCGAACTGTCCACGGTCAACCTGGCGATCGACGTGCACGAAGACACCGAGATCTACACCCCGCTGACCTCGCGTATCGCCCACCTGGTGGTGATCGACGTGCTGGCCATGGGCGTGGCCATGGCCCGCGGCCCGAGCCTGGTGAACCACCTCAAGAGCGTCAAGCGCAGCTTGCGCAGCCTGCGCCTGTCGCCCAAGTCGGTGAAAGCCCTGGACGATTGAGTCTCTCTGGCCGGTGATGAGGCCTCGGGGTTGTGCATCGCGCTGACGGACGCCTTCGCTGGCAAGCCGGCTCCTACAGAAAGGTAGGCGCTGTGAATGTTCATCGTCCTGTAACCGACCCGCCGCCAAACCGTAACCGCCGACGTCCATCGTGAAGCTTCCGTACTCGCATTGGGAGACTCGAAATGGCCCGGCCTTACGAAGAGAGCAACAGCGCAGTCAAGACCCGTCGTCAGCAGGAAGATCAGCGCCGCATGGAATTTCGTCGTGCGATCGAACACCGCTTCGAGCTGCGTCAGTTGCAGCAACAAATCAACGATTACCCTGAGCTGGACGCCGTCAATTACTGGCAGGCGGCACCCGCGGCTTCCCGTCGAAGCGTTCAACCAGCCCGCTGATCTGCACGCGTTCGCTGCGGATGAATCCCAGGAACGCATGCGCTACCGGTGACAGGCGTTTGGCTTTGGCCTGCACCAGGCACCAGCTGCGAAGCAATGGCAGCTCTTCGACCGGCAACTCGATCAAGCCGCCGGTCGCCAACTCAAGGTTCAGGGCGTGGCGCGTCAGCAAGGCCACGCCCAGACCCGCCCGCACACACTCACGCTGAGCTTCCGCCGACGACACTTCGAGGATCTGGGTGAAGTGCACGCGCTTCTCCTTGAAGTACTCCTCGCAGGCCAGGCGGGTGCCGGAGCCCTGTTCGCGCAGTACCAGCGTGTAGGGCTCCAGGTCCTGCAGGCGCAGCGGGCCCATGTGGCTCAGGGGGTGCTCCGGCGGGGCCACCGCGACGATCGGGTTGTTGAGGAAGGGCAGGAACTCCAGCTCCATGTCCTGGGGCACCATGGACATGATCACCAGGTCGTCGCGATTGTCCGAGAGCCGGCGGATCACCTGGGAGCGGTTGACCACCGTCAGTTGCAGGTGCACTTCCGGGTGCTGGCGCTTGAAGGCGGCGAACAGGTGCGGCACGAAGTACTTGGCGCTGGATTCCACCGCCAGCTTGAGCTGGCCCTGCAGCGAACCCTGCATGTCGGAGAGCTGCATGTCGAGGTTCTCCAGGCGCCCGAAGATGTCCCGGCTGGCCCGTTGCAGCGCTTCGGCGGCTTCGGTCATGTAGAGCTTCTTGCCCACATAGTCGAACAGCGGCTGGCCGATCAGCTCCTCCAACTGGCGAATCTGCAGGCTGACCGCGGGCTGGGACAGGGACATTTCCTCGGCGGCGCGGCTGTAGGAGCGTAGATCGCAGACTTCATTGAAAATCTGCAACTGACGCAATGTCAGTCTCATCAAGGACTTGCGCATTTCTTGAGGGCTCGCGCCAAGGGCTGGTGGCATGACTATAAGTCTTTACTTATGGCCAACCCAATAATTATTGATTTTTGTTAATCCCTCTGCAGAGCTAGTGTGTCGCTGCGACTGACTTGAAACATTTGGTCACGCGCCGACTCGGTCTAGCGGGTCGTCTGTTTCAACGGCTCAAGGGAACCTCCAAGTGATAAAAAAGATCCTGATCGCCAACCGTGGTGAGATTGCCGTACGAATCGTGCGTGCCTGCGCGGAAATGGGCATCCGTTCGGTAGCGATCTTCTCCGACGCCGATCGCCATGCCTTGCATGTAAAGCGCGCGGATGAGGCCCACAGCATTGGCGCCGAGCCGCTGGCCGGCTACCTGAACCCACGCAAACTGGTGAACCTGGCGGTGGAAACCGGCTGTGATGCGCTGCATCCCGGCTATGGGTTTCTCTCGGAAAACGCCGAACTGGCGGACATCTGCGCCGAACGTGGAATCAAGTTCATTGGCCCGTCGGCGGAAGTGATCCGCCGCATGGGCGACAAGACCGAAGCCCGCCGCAGCATGATCAAGGCGGGTGTGCCGGTGACTCCGGGCACCGAAGGCAACGTGGCCGATATCCACGAAGCCCTGTCCGAAGGCGACCGCATCGGCTACCCGGTGATGCTCAAGGCCACCTCCGGTGGTGGCGGGCGCGGCATCCGTCGTTGCAACAGTCGTGAAGAGCTGGAGCAGGCTTTCCCCCGGGTCATTTCCGAAGCCACCAAGGCCTTCGGTTCGGCGGAAGTGTTCCTGGAAAAGTGCATCGTCAATCCCAAGCACATCGAAGCGCAGATCCTCGGTGACAGCTTTGGCAACGTGGTGCACCTGTTCGAGCGTGACTGCTCGATCCAGCGCCGCAACCAGAAGCTCATCGAGATCGCCCCGAGCCCGCAGCTGACCCCGGAACAGCGCGCCTACATCGGCGACCTGTCGGTGCGCGCGGCCAAGGCCGTGGGCTACGAGAACGCCGGCACCGTGGAGTTCCTGCTCGCCGAGGGCGAGGTGTACTTCATGGAGATGAACACCCGGGTGCAGGTGGAACACACCATCACCGAAGAAATCACCGGCATCGATATCGTCCGCGAGCAGATCCGCATTGCTTCCGGCCTGCCGCTCTCGGTGAAACAGGAAGACATCCAGCACCGCGGCTTTGCCCTGCAGTTCCGGATCAATGCCGAGGACCCGAAGAACAACTTCCTGCCCAGCTTCGGCAAGATCACCCGCTACTACGCCCCCGGCGGCCCGGGCGTGCGCACCGACACGGCGATCTACACCGGCTACACCATTCCGCCGTTCTACGACTCCATGTGCCTGAAACTCGTGGTCTGGGCCCTGACCTGGGAAGAAGCGATGGACCGTGGCCTGCGCGCCCTGGACGACATGCGCCTGCAAGGGGTCAAGACCACCGCCGCCTATTACCAGGAAATCCTGCGTAACCCGGAATTCCGCAGCGGTCAGTTCAACACCAGCTTCGTTGAGAGCCACCCGGAACTGACCAACTACTCGATCAAGCGCAAACCCGAAGAGCTGGCCCTGGCCATCGCCGCCGCCATTGCCGCCCACGCAGGCCTGTGAGGAATAAAACAATGTCCAAGAAGATTCATGTAACCGACACCATCCTGCGCGACGCCCACCAATCGCTGCTGGCGACCCGCATGCGCACCGACGACATGCTGCCGATCTGCGACAAGCTCGACAAAGTCGGCTACTGGTCCCTGGAAGTCTGGGGCGGCGCCACCTTCGATGCCTGCGTGCGCTTCCTCAAGGAAGACCCCTGGGAGCGCCTGCGCAAACTGCGCGCCGCGCTGCCCAACACCCGCCTGCAGATGCTCCTGCGCGGCCAGAACCTGCTGGGCTACCGCCATTACAGCGATGACGTGGTCAAGGCCTTCGTGGCCAAGGCGGCGGTCAATGGCATCGACGTGTTCCGCATCTTCGACGCCATGAACGACGTGCGTAACCTGCGGGTCGCCATCGAAGCGGTGAAAGCCGCCGGCAAGCACGCCCAGGGCACCATCGCCTACACCACCAGCCCGGTGCACACCATCGAGGCCTTCGTGGCCCAGGGCAAGCAGATGGAAGCCATGGGCTGCGACTCCATCGCGATCAAGGACATGGCCGGCCTGTTGACCCCTTACGCCACCGGCGAGCTGGTCAAGGCGCTGAAGGCAGAGCTGTCGCTGCCGGTGTTCATCCACTCTCATGACACCGCGGGCCTGGCCGCGATGTGCCAACTCAAGGCCATCGAGAACGGCGCTGATCATATCGACACCGCCATCTCCAGCTTCGCCTGGGGCACCAGCCACCCGGGTACCGAATCCATGGTCGCAGCCCTCAAAGGCAGCGAGTTCGACACCGGCCTGGACCTGGAGCTGCTGCAGGAAATCGGCCTGTACTTCTACGCCGTGCGCAAGAAGTACCACCAGTTCGAAAGCGAATTCACTGCGGTCGATACCCGGGTGCAGGTCAATCAGGTGCCGGGCGGGATGATTTCCAACCTGGCCAACCAGCTCAAAGAGCAGGGCGCCCTGAACCGCATGAACGAAGTGCTGGCCGAGATTCCACGGGTCCGTCACGACCTGGGCTACCCACCGCTGGTGACCCCGACTTCGCAGATCGTCGGTACCCAGGCGTTCTTCAACGTCCTGGCTGGCGAGCGCTACAAGACCATCACCAACGAAGTGAAGCTCTACCTGCAAGGCGGCTACGGCAAGGCTCCGGGGGAAGTCGACGAGAAACTGCGGCGCCAGGCCATCGGCAGCGAGGAGGTGATCGATGTACGTCCCGCCGACCTGCTGAAGCCGGAAATGACCAAGCTGCGTGGCGAAATCGGCGCCTTGGCGCATTCCGAAGAAGACGTGCTGACCTACGCCATGTTCCCGGACATCGGGCGCAAGTTCCTTGAAGAGCGTGAGGCCGGCACCCTGGTTCCGGAAGTGCTGCTGCCGATTCCTGAAGCGGGCGGCGTGAGCAAGCCGGGCGGTGAAGGCGTGCCCACCGAGTTCGTCATCGACGTCCACGGCGAGACCTACCGCGTCGACATCACCGGGGTTGGGGTCAAGGCCGAAGGCAAGCGCCACTTCTACCTGTCCATCGACGGCATGCCGGAAGAGGTGGTGTTCGAACCTCTCAACGAATTCGTCGGCGGTGGTGGCAGCAAGCGCAAGCAGGCGAGCGCCCCGGGCCATGTCAGCACCACCATGCCGGGCAACATCGTCGATGTGCTGGTCAAGGAAGGCGACATGGTCAAGGCCGGCCAGGCGGTACTGATCACCGAAGCCATGAAGATGGAGACCGAAGTCCAGGCAGCGGTTGCCGGCAAGGTCGTGGCGATCCATGTGGCCAAGGGCGACCGGGTCAACCCGGGCGAGATCCTGATCGAGATCGAAGGCTGAGTTCAGGCCTTCATCTGCAACGCTTTACCTCGGGGAGGCTACGGCCTCCCTTTTTTTGTCCACGATTTGCCTGAGTGCATTTTAGTGCACTTATTGTCTGCAAAAATCGGCTATATCTGCATTACAATGCATTTCGCAGAGGTAATGACGCACCAAAAGTGCATTAAATTGCAGGTAATGAATGCTACAGCTGACTTTACAGGTCCATCGCGCCGGGACGTGGAGCGATGCGATGACCCTGATTTTCGAGCATCCCGAGCAGGGCTTCACCAGCCCTTGCCGTCTGGGTTATGAGCAGTCGTACCTGGCAGGCAATCTGGAAGCCTTTGCCACGCCGCTGGCGGGATCGGTGAGTGTGCGTCTGCCGCTGACCTGGGAACTGCTGCGCAGTCCGGGCGCCCCGGCGTTCCTGTATGACATTGCGCCGACGCTCACCATGCAGCGTTTTTTGGCCGAGCGCTCGGTGGGCGCGCGCCCCGCCGGCATTGCCCCCGACTTGTTCCTGCTGGCCCGATCCAGCGCGGCCCCTATGGGCAATCTGCGGATCAAGGAGTCCCTTGCCGCCATGAATGAACGGCCGCTGCAGGGGTTCTCCCGGGCCGAGGTCAGCGCCCGCGACAACCGCTTTCTTGAATACGCCCATGAACAGGGAGCGGCAATGAGCGGGGCCACCGGTGCCGTTGGCGAGGCGACGAAGCTGCTGCTGACCCAGGGGCGTGACGGGTTGCTGTACCCCGATGCGCTGTTGGAAGACAGGTTGGCGGCGTGCCACTGGCTGGTGAAATGCCCGCCAGAGCAGGCGACGCCAAATGACTGCGACATGCTCAGAAGCGAGTTCCACTACTACCGGGCGCTGCAGCAGCTGGGCATCGATACGGTTCCCGCCCAAGGCCTGGCCCTGGAAGAGGAGCGGCAGCCGAGCCTGTGGATGCGACGCTTTGATCGTCGCCTGCAGGGGCAGGGTGTGGAACGGCTGGCGCTGGAGTCCATCTATTCCCTGGCGGGGTTGCCCGGCCAGAGCCTGGGCATGCGGCACACCAAGGTCCTGGGGCTGCTGGCCGAACTCTGGCGAACCGCCGGGCAGGCCTCGGCGATCCCGGAGCTGGTGGCCGACTACCTGCGTCGGGACCTGCTCAACAAGATCCTTGGCAACTCGGCCAACCATGGGCGCAATACCTGGATCATCCGTCACGAGGGCCAGGTGCAGTTGGCGCCGATCCACGATCTGGCGCCGCGAGTGATGGATGACAAGGGCATTACCCGCAGCACCAAATGGCCCGGCCGGATGGAAGTGGCGGGTGATATCGACTGGCGCCAGGTGTGTGCCAGCCTCAAGCCGCTGATCGATCCCGATGCTGCGCTGACGCGCCTGCGCGAAGATGCCGA
Source organism: Pseudomonas sp. NFPP25 (assembly GCF_900116505.1). Classification (NCBI taxonomy): domain Bacteria; kingdom Pseudomonadati; phylum Pseudomonadota; class Gammaproteobacteria; order Pseudomonadales; family Pseudomonadaceae; genus Pseudomonas; species Pseudomonas sp. NFPP25. Next base: position 209,912 of record NZ_FPBG01000004.1, read on the forward strand.
ACGGCTACGGGCCCTGCCGGACCTGCTGAGTGCCGGGGGCTTGCCCGAGGCCACCCTGAATCACCCGCGCATTTACCTGCGTGACCTGGATCGACGCCTGCAGGAGTGGGGTTTGCGATGACTACGACCCTGGAACAGCGCGGCCTGCTGATCGATAACATCCACCAGGAACTGGCCGCTGGGCGTTTGTCGGTTGGTGATGCGGTCAAGCGCCTGCGCACTGAAGTCACCGGGTTGCATCAGAGCCAGTTCGCCAGGATGTGCCGGATTTCCCTGCGTACCCTGATCCATATCGAACACGGCGACGGCAACCCGACCCTCAAGTCGCTGAACGCGGTGTTCAAGCCTTTCGGCCTGCAGATGGGAGTGGTTTCCCTGCGCCCTTGAGCTTCACCCGCGCTGAACGTAACCCTTGCCGTAATGCCTTTCCATCCGCGCCTGGATCAGTTCCAGGCCGATGGACAGCAGCCAGTAGATCAGCGCTGCGGTGCTGAGCATCTCGATGTAGCGGTAGCTGGAACGGCCGTAGGACTGGGCCAGGAACATCACTTCCCAGACCCCCATTACCGAGATCAGCGACGAGTCCTTGAGCATCGAGATGAACTGGTTGGTGGCCGGCGGAATGATGGTGCGCATGGCCTGGGGCAGGGTCACCTGCCAGAAGATCACGCTGTCGCTCATGCCCAGGGCCAGGGCGGCCTGGCGCTGGCCATGTGGCACGCCGAGGATGCCGGCGCGGAAGATCTCGCTGAGGTAGGCGCCGTAGTTCAGCGACAGGGCGATGATCCCGGCGGTAATGGCGCCCGGCACCACCCCCAGTTGCGGCAGGCCGAGGTAGATCAGCAGGATCTGGATCAGCAGCGGTGTGCCGCGAAAGAACGAGGCGTAGAAGCTGGCGATGCCGAACGCCACGGCGCTCGAGGACAGCCGCGCCAGGGCGGTGACAAAGCCCAGCAGCGACGAGGCGACGATGGCGCAGGCGCAAAGGAACAGGGTCAGCGCCGCGCCCTGGAGGAAACCACTGGGGGACAGGTGCAGGCCCAGCAGGTTCGGCAGCTTGTCGAGGATGATCGAGAACTTCAGATCGAAGCTCAGGAAGAAGCTGGCGAACAGCACCAGCAACGCGCCCCAGGTCAGGTACAGGCGGGTGCGAAAGCCCAGCAGGCGCTTGAGCAGCGGTGCAGCCACCGATTGTGGTGGCTGCGGCGGTGGCGTGTAGGCGGTCATTGGCTGATGTCGGCGCCGATCCATTTCTGCGACAGCTTGCTCAGGGTGCCGTCCTGCTTCAGCTGGGCGAAGACTTCACGCACCTTGGCATTCCACTGGGCATCGCCTTTCTCGATGGCCACCGAGTTGGGCTCGGCGTACAGCGGCTCGCCGGCCAGCTTGAAGCGCGAGTCCTGGGTCAGGCGCGGCTGGGCGGTGACCAGGTTGGTGAGGATCGCATCCAGGCGCACGCCCGGGCCCAGGCCGAGGTCCTGGAAGGCCACGTTGTCGGTGTCGTAGGGGGCGATTTGCACGTTCTCGAAGGGATATTGCAGGTGGGTGTCCTCGGCGCCTTCGATCACCAGGTTCTTGTTCAGGTAGCCCTCGTAGCTGGAGGCGGCGGTGAGGCCGACCTTCTTGTCGCTCAGGTCCTGGGCGCCGTGGATCCGTTCATCCTTGGCGTTGACCACGATCACCGCCGGCGAGGCGTAGTACTGCACCGGGAAGTCGAAGACCTCGGCGCGGGCCTTGCTCGGGGTCATGGAGCAGATGCAGATGTCGTAGCGCCCGCTCCAGCGTCCGGCGGCGATCACATCCCAGGACGGGGTTTCCAGGCGCAGCTTGACGCCGAGCTTGTCGGCCACGGCCTTGGCCACGTCGACGTCGAAGCCGTCCAGCTGGTTCTGGTCATTGAGGAACGAGAAGGGCGGGTAGCTTTCCATCAGCACTCCGACCAGCTCCTTTTTCTGCTCGATACGTTCCAGGGTGGCGCCGGCGAAGGCTTGGGAAGAGGCGGCGAGAAGGGTCAGGCCGAGGGCCAGCAGCGGTTTGAAATTCATCGGAATCCTGACTGAAAAAGAGTTGTTATTAACCGAATGGTGCGTATTTAATAGTTATAAGAACGACTCCGGTAGTGAGTTATTTTCATAAGCATATGAGTAAAAAGCATATGGGCGCAGGCAATACGGTAATTCTCGATGGCGGTATGGGGCGTGAACTGCAGCGTCGCGGGGCGCCGTTCCGGCAGCCTGAATGGTCGGCCCTGGCGCTGAGCGAGGCGCCCCAGGCGGTTGAGGCGGTGCACGCGGCCTATATCGACAGCGGTGCCAACGTGATCACCAGCAACAGCTACGCGGTGGTGCCGTTTCATATCGGCGAGGAACGTTTTGCCGCTGAAGGCCAAGCCCTGGCGGCTCTGGCCGGTGAGCTGGCGCGCCGCGCAGTAGAGGCCTCCGGCAAGCCGGTGCGGGTCGCGGGTTCGTTGCCGCCGCTGTTCGGTTCCTATCGCCCGGACCTGTTCGATGCGTCCCGGGTCGAGGAAGTGCTGAGCCCGCTGGTCAAGGGCCTGTCGCCTTTCGTGGACCTGTGGCTCGCAGAAACCCAAAGCTCCATCGCCGAGGCGCGGGCCATCCACGCCGGATTGCCCAAGGACGGCAAGCCGTTCTGGCTGTCCTTCACCCTGAAGGATGAAGACGTCGATGAAGTGCCACGCCTGCGTTCCGGCGAACCGGTGGCAGAAGCGGCGGCAGCGGCGGCGCAGTTGGGCGTGCAGACCCTGCTGTTCAACTGCAGCCAGCCGGAAGTGATTGGTGCGGCAGTGGATGCGGCTCGTGAAACCTTCGAGCGCTTGGGGGTGCAGATCCATATCGGCGTATACGCCAACGCCTTCCCGCCGCAGCCCGAGGATGCCACCGCCAACGATGGCCTGTGCCCGCTGCGTGAAGACCTGGACCCGCCGGGTTATCTGCACTGGGTAGCGGACTGGCACCAGCGCGGTGCCAGCCATGTGGGCGGTTGCTGCGGCATTGGGCCGGAGCATATTGCGGTGTTGGCGCAGAAGCTCGGTTGAGTCCTTCGCCGGCAAGCCGGCTCCTACACAGGCCTGTAGGAGCCGGCTTGCCGGCGAAAATCCCGCTTACCCGCGACACTCCGCCAGCGACTTGAGCTGCCCCGAGCCGCTCTGGTTTTCATCGCTGAGCCACTGCTCGAAGCCCCTGGCGATTGCCGGCCATTCCCCGTCCAGGATCGAGAACCACGCGGTATCGCGGTTCTGTCCCTTGGCCACCATGTGCTGGCGAAACACCCCTTCGAAGCTGAAACCCAAGCGCTGTGCGGCATAGCGCGAGCGCTCATTGGCGTTGTTGCACTTCCACTCCAGCCGCCGGTAACCCAGGGCGAAAGCTTCCTTGGCCAGCAGGTACACCGCTTCCGTGCTCTTTGGCGAACGCTGCATGGGGGAACCGAAGGTCACGTGGCCGATCTCGATGCGGCCCTGGGCCGGGACGATGGACATCAGGCTGATGATGCCCTGGGCCTGGCCGTTGGCGCGGTCGATCACAGTAAAGAAATACGGGTCGCTGGCGGCGGCATGGCCACTGAGCCAGGCATCGAACGCCGCGCGCTCGGGGAAGGGGCCGTAAGGCAGGTAGTTCCACAGCACCGGATCGGCGCCAGGGCCTTGCAGCACCTGGAACAGATCGTCGCCATGGCGCGCCGGGTCGAGCCTTTCCAAACGGATGAAGCGCCCATCAAGCAGGGTGGCCGAGGGGGCGGGAACGCCTTTCCAATCGGCGAGTGAAATCGACATGCAGTGGCTCCTTGGCAACTCAGAGGGGTTTGCGGAACTGGATGAAACCCGGGCGCTCGGCGATGCGCTCATACAACTGGATGGCCGTGGCATTGGTTTCGTGGGTCAGCCAATGCACCTTGGCACAGCCGTCCTGCTTGGCCTGGGCGTAGACGAACTCGATCAGCTGGCGGCCCACGCCGGTCCCGCGTTGGTCCGGGGTCACCAGCAGGTCCTGCAGGTAGCAGGAATTCTCGATGCTCCAGTTGGAGCGGTGGTAGATGAAATGCACCAGGCCCACGGCGCGCTCGCCGTCCCAGGCCAGGGCCGCGTGGGTGGGTTCGCGGGGGTCGAGAAAGCGCTGCCAGGTGCTCTGGGTCACGGCATCCGCCAGCTCGGTCTCGTAGAAGCGCAGGTAGGCCTGCCACAGGGGCAGCCAGGCGCTGTGGTCGGCGGCGGTAACGGGGCGGATCTGGATCTGGCGCATGAAAGCTCCTTTATTGTTCTGGACGAAAACCTAGCTCATCAATCGGGACAGTTGCTGGTCGCGCAGGTCGGCGCTGGCCGCGAGGCCTTCGCGCACCCCGGCGATATCCTCGGCGCTGCGGTTCTGGCTGAGCTTGCGCTTGCCTTCCAGCCGCTGGATCGGCAAGGCAAAGCCGACGATTGCCCGGAGCATGCCCTCCAGGTAGTCGGCGGGGGCATCTGTCACTTGCCAGGGTTGGGGGCGGCCGGCTTCGTGACGCTCGGTCAGGCCCCCCACCACCTTGAGCAGCCGCTCCGGGTCGCTGAATACCTCAGGCTGGCCATAGGCGTGCACTGCCACGTAGTTCCAGGTCGGCACCACTTTGCCGTGCTCGGCCTTGCTTGGATAGAACGCGGGGCTGACGTAGGCATCCTCGCCCGTGAAGATCACCAGCGCCTCGGCGCCAGCGGCCAGTTCGGCGCATTGCGGGTTGGCCTTGGCCAGGTGCCCGTAGAGGGTGCCATTGGCCCCCTGTCCGGGGTCCAGCAGCAGGGGCAGGTGGCTGGCCTGCAGGCCCAGGGCGCCCCAGGTCACCAGGGTCGCCAGGCGGCTGCCCAGGATCAGTTGCTGCAGGCGGGCGAGGTCTTCATCGACGAAAGCGCGGGGTAGGTACATGTAAAAAAAATCCTTGGCGAGTGGCTGCATCCTAGGCAGGCTAATGGTTCGTTGTAAGAGCCATCTCTGGTCTATTTTGTAGGTCCAATTGCCCGGGTGAACCTCGATGAACAGTGCCGTACCCCCGTTGTCTTTCAACCCTGCCGGCATTGAGCTGGACCGCCGCCAGGGCCTCAGCCGCCAGCTGTACCAGGCCTTGCGACAGCGGGTGCTGGACGGGCGCCTGGCCAGTGGTACGCGCCTGCCTGCCAGCCGCGACCTGGCCGCCGCCCTGGGGATTTCCCGCAACAGCGTGGTGCGGGCCTATGACCAGCTGTACGCCGAGGGTTTTATCGAAGGGCGGGTCGGTGACGGCACCTATGTGGCGCAATTGCCGGAAACCCGATTGCCGATCAAAAAACTATCCACAAAACTATCCACAGGGTTTTCAACAGGCTTACCAACAGGGTTATCCACAAAACAGGCAGATATGGCTGGTGATTTATCCAGTAAAGTTATCCACAGCAGCGGCTGGCAGCGCCTGCAAACCCATCATTTGAGTACCCCGCCCAAGGGGCCGCCACGGGCTTTTCGGGTTGGCGTGCCAGCCTTCGATCTGTTCCCGTTCGAGGTCTGGGCCAAGCTGAATGCGGCTTTCTGGCGCAGGCCCGACCTCGGGCAATTGTGCTACGGCGACTCGGCGGGCGATCCGCGGCTGCGCAGCCTGATCGCCGCCTACCTGCGCAGCGCTCGGGGCCTGAACTGCACGGCTGAACAAATTGTGATCACCAGTGGCGCGCAGCAGGGCATCAGCCTTTGTGCACAGCTGCTGGTGGAGCCAGGCGACAAGGTGGCTGTGGAAAACCCCGGCTACCGCGCCGCGGGGCATGCCTTCGCCCTGGCGGGTGCGCAGTTGCAGGGCGTGGCGGTGGACCAGGAGGGCATCGACTGCCGCCAGCTGGAGCAGCTGGACAGCTGCCGCCTGGCCTATGTCACGCCGTCCCACCAGTACCCCACCGGGGTGATCATGAGCCTGGCCCGGCGCCTGGAGCTGCTGGCCTGGGCCGAACGCAGCCAGGGCTGGATCATCGAGGACGACTACGACGGCGAGTACCGCTACAGCGGTGCGCCCCTGGCCCCCCTGGCGGCGTTGGACCGCCAGGGCCGGGTGATCTACGTCGGTACCTTCGGCAAGGTCGCCTTTCCGGCCCTGCGCCTGGGCTACCTGGTGCTGCCGCCGACCCTGGTCCAGGTCTTCGCCCAGCGCCGGGCGGTGGACGTGCGCCATTCCGAGGTCAGTACCCAGGCGGTGATGGCCGAGTTCATGGCCGCCGGGCACTTCCAGCGGCATATCCGGCGCATGCGCCGGGCGGCCCTGAGCCGGCGCAACACCTTGCTGGCGGCCTGGCCGCAGGCGATCGGCGGCGTCGGGCCACTGCCCGGCGTGGCGGCGGGGCTGCACCTGACGGTGCGGGTCGACAGCCTGGCGCGGGAACAGGAACTGCTGGCCCAGGCCGCCAGTGTGGAGGTCGAGGTCGCCGGCCTGAGCAGCTATTGGCTGCCGCAAACCACCTTGCCCGAGGACCAGCGGGCCGGGCTGGTGCTGGGCTTCGCGGCTGTGCCGGAAGCCGATATACAGGCTGCGGTAAGCCGTTTGCGCCAGGCCTGGCGGGCCTGAAGCGGTATACTCGCGAGCATTTCCCGCGCGAGAACCCCCATGAGCCAGACCCTCTCCCTGGCGCCTGAACGCAAGTTCGGCGCCCCGCTGTTCGCCTTGCTGCTGCTGGTGGCCGGTGCTCTGTTCCTGCAAGCCCAGGTGGGTGCCCGCCAGGTGCTGCTGTTGCTGCTGGGCGCTGCCCTGGGGCTGACCCTGTACCACGCGGCCTTCGGCTTCACCTCGGCCTGGCGGGTGTTCATCCGCGACCGGCGTGGCGCCGGCCTGCGAGCGCAAATGGTCATGCTGGCCCTGGCGGTGCTGCTGTTCTTCCCCGCGCTGGGGGCGGGCAGCCTGTTCGGCCAGCCGGTGGTGGGGCTGGTGGCGCCGGCCGGCGTCTCGGTGATCTTCGGTGCCTTCATCTTCGGCATCGGCATGCAGTTGGGCGGCGGTTGCGCCTCGGGCACCCTGTTCACCGTTGGCGGCGGCAATGCGCGGATGCTGGTGACCCTGGCGTTCTTCATTTGCGGTTCGCTGATCGCCACCCATCACGTCGACTGGTGGTTTGCGCTGCCGTCGCTGCCGCCAATCTCTATCGTCCAGAGTTTTGGTGTAGGCCCGGCGCTGGGCCTGAGCCTGTGCCTGTTCGCGCTGATCGCGGTGCTCACCCTGACCCTGGAAAAGCGCCGTCATGGCAGCCTTGAAGCTCCGGTCCCCAGCGAGCACCAGGGCTGGCGCCGGCTGCTGCGCGGCCCCTGGCCGCTGGTCTGGGGCGCGGTAGCCCTGGCTCTGCTGAACTTTGCCACCCTGGCCCTGGCGGGGCGCCCATGGGGCATTACCTCGGCGTTCGCCCTGTGGGGCGCCAAGGTCGCCAGCGGGCTGGGGGTGGACGTAGGCAGCTGGGTGTTCTGGCAGGGCGCGGCGAATGCCAAGGCGCTGGCGGCACCGGTGTGGCAGGACATCACCAGCGTCATGGACATCGGCATCGTCCTGGGTGCGTTGCTGGCGGCAGGATTGGCGGGACGTTTTGCCCCCAACCTGAGAATCCCCACCCGTTCCCTGGTAGCGGCGGTAATCGGCGGCCTGCTGCTGGGCTACGGTTCGCGCCTGGCCTATGGCTGCAACATCGGCGCCTACTTCAGCGGCATCGCCTCCGGCAGCCTGCATGGCTGGCTGTGGCTGGTGGCGGCCTTCATCGGCAACGGCGTGGGCGTGCGCCTGCGGCCCTGGTTCTTCGCCGAAGAGCGCACCCCCCAAGGCCTCACCGGCTGCTAAACGCCACTGTGTAGGAGCCGGCTTGCCGGCGAACAGCGGCGACGCGGTCTATCACCCGCCGCGTCCTCGTCGTTCGCCGCCCACCAGAACACCGCCCGTGTGCTTGCGCCGGATCAGGTCCCGGACTTGATCTTGGTCCAGGCCCGGGTCCGCGCCCGCTCTGCATCACGGGGCAACGGCTGCAGCGTGTACAGGGTGCTCATGGCCGCTTCTGTCGGATACAGGTTGGGGTTGTTGCGGATCGAAGGGTCCACCCGCTCGGTGGCATCCTTGTTCGGGTTCGGGTAACCGACAAAGTCGCTGACCGGGGCAATCACCTGGGGTTGCAGCAGGTAGTTGATGAAGGTGTAGGCATCTTCCGGGTTCTTCGCGCCCTTGGGGACCGCCAGCATGTCGAACCAGATCGGCGCGCCTTCCTTGGGCAGACGCATGTCCACGGTCACGCCGTTCTTGGCTTCTTTGGCGCGGTTGGCGGCCTGGGAGAAGCTCCCCGAATAGCCCACGGCCACGCAGATATCGCCATTGGCGATGTCGGCCATGTACTTGGACGAGTGGAAGTAGGTGATGTACGGCCGGATCTTCATCAGCAGCGCTTCAGCCTTCTCGTAGTCCGCCGGTTTCTTGCTGTTGGGGTCCAGGCCCAGGTGCTGCAGGGCCAGGGGCAGGATTTCCGACGGCGAATCCAGCAGGGCCACGCCGCACTGCTTGAGTTTGCTGATGTTCTCTTCCTTGAAGATCAGGTCCCAGCTGTCCACCGGCGCCTTGTCCCCCAGGGCGGCCTTGATCTTGTCCGGGTTGAAGCCGATCAGGATGGTGCCGTACATGTAGGGCACGGCGAACTTGTTGCCCGGGTCGTTGGCCTCGATCAGCTTCATCAGCTTGGGGTCCAGGTGGTTCCAGTTGGGCAGCTTGCTGCGGTCCAGGGGCTGGAACACCCCGGCCTCGATCTGCTTGGCCAGGAACACGTTGGACGGCACCACCACGTCATAGCCGGAGTTGCCGGTGAGCAGCTTGGCCTCCAGGGCTTCGTTGGTGTCGAAGATGTCGTAGACCAGCTTCACCTGGCTGTTCTGGGCCTTGAAGTCTTCCAGGGCCTTGGGGGTGATGTAGTCGAACCAGTTGTACACCCGCAGGGTGCGTTCTTCGGCGTGGGCGGCGGTCCCCAGCAGGCTGGCGCACAGGGCGGGGATCATTAAGCGTTTGAGTCTTTGCATGATGCGAATCCCTCACTGGGCGCTTTGGAAGCCTTCGAGAACGTTGACGGCGTTGATGCCGATTTCCTCTACCGCATAACCGCCTTCCATGACGAACAGCGTCGGCTTGCCGAGGGCGGCGATGCGCTTGCCCATGGCCAGGTAGTCCGGGCTGTCGAGTTTGAATTGCGAGATCGGGTCGTCCTTGAAGGTGTCCACGCCCAGGGACACCACGATGATGTCGGCGTCATAGCGCTGGATTTCGTTGCAGGCCTGTTCCAGGGCCGCGCTCCACGCATCCCAGCCGCTACCGGCGGCCAGTGGGTAGTTGAAGTTGAAGCCTTCCCCGGCGCCTTCGCCGCATTCGTCGGCATAGCCCAGGAAGAACGGGAACTCGGCTTCCGGGTGGCCGTGGATCGAGGTGAAGAGCACGTCGCTGCGCTCATAGAAGATCGACTGGGTGCCGTTGCCGTGGTGGTAGTCGACGTCGAGGATCGCGACCTTCCTGTGGCCCTGATCGAGGAACGCCTGGGCAGCAATGGCGGCGTTGTTCAGGTAGCAGTAGCCGCCCATCAGGTCGCCGGCGGCGTGGTGTCCCGGTGGCCGGCACAGGGCGAAGGCACTGTGGGCGCCATTCTGGATATGGGCCTGGGCGGTCAGCGCCACCTGCGCCGCGCTATAGGCCGCCTGCCAGGTGCCGGCGGTGATCGGCGCGCCGCCGTCGAAGCTGTAGTAGCCGAGCTGGCCGTGGAGGCTGGTGGGAATCACGCTGCGCAAGGTACGCGCCGGCCAGGTGTAGGGCAGCAGGTCGCCGTCGATGCCCTGTGCCGCCCAGCGCGCCCAGGCGCCCTTGAAGAAGTCCAGGTAGGCCCGGCTGTGGATGCGCTCGATGGGCTCCAGGCCGAAGTCCTTGGGTGCCTCTACCGGCCCCAGGTTTTGATGTTTCACCCGATCCAGCACGTGGTCGGCCCGGGAAGGCATTTCGAAGCAGGGCATCAGTTGCCCGTCGATGAGTTCGCAACGGCCGTGGTGCAGGTGGTGATCGTCCGAGTAGATCGTCAGCATTTTCTTGTTCTCCGCAGGCTGATTCGGTGGAGCACAGTCTTGCGGGGCGCGGGGTTTGGGAGAACGGCAGGAGCGGCCAAAAGGGGATTGATGTGGCCAAAGTGTTTGACCGAAATTCGCCCCTTAAAGAGGCATGGCGCCCCGTTGCGGGGCGCCATCCGGTTTCAGCTGGCAGGCGGGGTAGGGGCGTAGCGCTGCAGGACCTTGAGCATGTCCTCGCGTTTTTTCCGGGCAATGGCTTCCAGCAATATTGCGTAGCCCTTTTTCTCGCAGTGCTGGCCGACATTCGGGTCGGCGCCTTTCTCCAGCAGCAGAGTGAACATCTCCAGGGTGTCCCGCTGGCTGACGGAGGGCGACTGGGCGTCGGCGGAGGTCTTGTCGGCGACCAGGGTCAGCAGGCTTTCGCCGACGGGCTGGTTGTTGCAAACGGCACGGCCGTAGCTCAGGTTGAGGTTGGCGCCGGCCGCTATCAACTGCTTCATGGCCACGTAGTTGTTGCCCGAGAAGGCACGGTACAGTGCGGTTTCGCCGTCATTCTTGTTGCGCAGGTCGAGGTTCTGCGGGTACTGCAGCAGCCAGCTGAAGCCTTGCAGGCTGCGCTTGTTCTCGGCCATCTGCATCAGTGGCGTCACGCCCTGGCTGTCGGGTTCGTCGATGGCCACGCCAGCCTCGATGAGGAACTTCAGGCGTCCGCCCTGGCTCAGGTCGGGGCTGTCGCCCAGGTCGCGGCGCATGGCCAGGGTCGCCAGGGTGGTCCAGTTGTACAGGCCGCTGGTGTGGGCGCCGTGCTCCAGCAGCAGCCGGGCGATGTCCAGGTGCGGTGCGTCCAGGGCGTGCAACAAGGCGCTGCGGCCATCGTCGGCCATGACCTCGCCGCTGATGCCACTGGCCAGCAGGCGCTGCACTTCGCTCAGGTCGCCGGCATCCACCGCGTCCACCAGCGGCCAGAAGGCCTGGCAGTCCCGGGGGTTGGCGGCGTTCAGGCCCAAGCGCTGCAGCACCCGGGGCGGGATGCTCATCTGGCGCTTCAGGCGCAGGCCGCAATACACCCGATAACCTTCTATGGCCCGGCCCTGGTGGATGTTGTCCTGCGTGCGTTGTTGGTAGATCGCCCAGTCCAGGTCCGCCAGGTTGAGGTAGGTCGGCATGCGCCCGGGGTCACGGCGCAGCACTTCCTTGAGCCAGGGGCGGGCGGTTCTCAGCTGCCCGGCTTCGCTGGTCCAGTAGGCGATGTCGTTGAGCAGGCCGGCGTATTCACGGCGCTCGGTGGCGATGCTGCGAAAGTCATGGGTGACGAAGAAGTCTTCCACTTCGCGGATGCCCGGCAGTTTGTCCTTGGCCGTGCGCAGTTGTTCGTGCAGCGCGCGGAACTCTTTCCACAGGCTGTCCGGCGTCGAGGCTGGCGCAGGCACAAAGGCATTGACGGTGATCGGCCCGCTGCCTTGGGTGAAGGGGCGGAACCACGGCGGGAATGTCTCCAGGGCCTGCAACCACTGCTGCCCGGTTTCCTCGCTGATGGGTTGCAACGGGGTGAATTCCATCTGGCCAAGGTCCTGGCGGTGACTGATGGCCAGCAGCGGATGTTGCGGATCGCGCTGGTCGATCAGCAGGTAGCGCCCGCTAAGTTGCCACTCGGATGGCTCCTTGCACTGGAAGCTCAGGGGCGTCAGGGTGATGCCGGGGACCAGGCTGTTGCTCGTGGGCCAGATGTCGTTGACCTGGATGTCATCGCCCGGGGACACACAGGCCCGCAGCTCTTCAGGGCTGAACAGAGCCATCGGCGGCGACTTGTAGACCCGCTGCCGGTACTGCAGGTCCTGATAGGCATTGAAGTAGAACAGCCCGCGGTACTGGCTCAGGACAATCCGCAGCGGCATCCGCGCGAGGCCCGGCAGGGGGAACGGCTTGAGCTCCAGGGTGGCGGTTTCCGGGTAGTCGAGGACGAAGTTGCGGCGCATTCCCGACCATTTGAACCAGGCCAGGTCCAGGTCGAAGGCCTGGGCCACGGGGGTGGCAGCCAGCAGTGCCAGCGCCAGGCCAAGCCCGCGAATGCCGATGCGCCGGGCGATGGCGGTCAATAGGTTCACGTGTGCAGTCCCTTGCCGGTAGAAAGCCCGGCAATGTAATGCAATCGGCGCCGTTGTGCCGGGCTTTGTTTCAGGGGCGCAGCGGGTTCGGCGCCACGCCTCAAGGACGAAACGCCGTCGCCGGCGCTGGCGGCGCAAAGCCTTGCAGCACCTTGAGCATGTCGTCGCGTTTTTTCCGGGCGATGATCTCCAGTAGCAGGGTCCGGCCCTTTTTCTCGCAGCGCTGGCCGACGTTGGGGTCGGCGCCCTTTTCCAGCAGTAGGGTGAACATGTCCAGGGTGTCCTGCATGCTCACGATGGGGGAGTGCTGGTCCGGGGAAATCTTGTCGGCAACGAGCATCAGCAGGCTCTGGCCCATGGGCTCGTTGCCGCAGGTGCCGCGGCCATAGCTCAGGTTCAGATCGGCGCCGGCCTCTATCAGGAGTTTCATGGCCGGGTAGTTGTTGCTCCAGAAGGCGCGGTACAGCGCGGTTTCACCGTCGTCGACGGTACGCAGGTCGAGGTTCTGCGGGTGCTGCAGCAACCAGGTGAAGCCCTGGAGGTTGCGTTCCTGCTCGGCCAGCTTCATCAGCGGTGTCTGCCCGCGACTGTTCGGCTCATCGATGGCGACGCCGGCTTGCAGGAGAAATTTCAGGCGCCCGCCCTGGTTCAGGTCGGGGCTGTCCTTGAGGTCACGTTGCATGGCCAGCATGGCCAGGGTGCTCCACTGGTACTGGCCGCTGGTGTGGGCGCCGTGGGCCAGCAGCAGTCGGGCGATCTCCAGGTGCGGCGCATCCAGAGCGTGCAGCAGGGCACTGCGGCCGTCCTCGGCCATGACCTCGCCGCTGACGCCACTGGCCAGCAAACGCCTTACCTCTGCCTCGTCGCCGGCATCCGCGGCGGCCACCAGCGGCCAGAAGCCCTGGCACGCCTGCGGGTTGGCGGACTCCAGGCCCAGGCGCTTGAGCACCCGCGGCGGCACGCTCATCTGGCGTTGCAGGCGCATGCCGCAGTACAGCCGATAACCCTCGATGGCCCGGCCCTGGTGGATGTTGTCCAACGGCCGTTGCTCGAACAGGGCCCAGTCCAGGTCGGCCAGGTTGAGGTAGGTCGGCATGCGGCCCAGATCCCGGCGCAGCACTTCCAACAGCCAGTTCCGGGCGGTGTTCAACTGACCGGCCTCGCTGGTCCAGTAGGCGATGTCATTGAGCAGGCCCGGGTATTCGCTGTGGTCGATGGCGATGCTGCGATAGTCATGGAGGGCGAAGAAGTCTTCCACCTGGCGGATGCCCGGCCCCTTGTCCTTGGCTGTGCGCAGTTGTTCATGCAGTGCACGAAACTGCTTCCACACGCTGTCCGCCGTGGCCGGTGGCGTGTAGGCATTGAGGGTGATCGGCCCGCTACCGCTGTCGAAGGCGCGGAACCACGGCGGAAACTTCTGCAAGGCCTGCAACCATTGTTGCCCGGTCTCGACGCTGATGGGTTGCAACGGGGTGAAGTCCATCTGGGTCATGTCCTGGCGGTGACTGATGGCCAGCAGCGGGTGTTGGGGATCGCGCTGGTCGATCAGCAGGTAGCGCAGGCTGAGTTGCCACTGCGGGGGCACCGAACAGTCGAAACCCAGCGGCGTCAGGGTGATGCCGGTGTCCAGGGTGTTGCTCGGTGGCCAGTTGTCCGAGACCTGGATCGGGTTGTCCGGCGACACGCAGTTGCGCAGGTCCTCGGGGCTGAGCAGCGGCAGGGGCGCGGACTTGTAGATCCGCTGCTGGTAATCCAGGTCCTGGTAGGCATTGAGATAGAACAGCCCACGGTACTGGCTGAGGACGATCCGCGCCGGCACTTGCGCAAGGCCGGGCAGGGGGAACGGCTTGATCTGCAGGATGGCGGTTTCCGGCTCATCCAGGACAAAGCTGCGGGACATCTCCCACCATTTGATCTTGGACAGGTCGAACGCCTGGGCGACAGGGACGCCAGCCAGCAGCACCAGTGCCAGGCAAAGCCTGCGAATGCCGATGGCGTCTGTGAATAGGTTCAAGCGTGCAGTCCCTTGCCGGTAGAAAGGTCGGCAATGTAATGCAATCGCCAGCGTTGTGCCGGGGTTTTTGTCAGGGCCGGAACTGGCTCGGCGCCACGCCGCTCCAGCGGATGAAAGCATGGCGAAAGCTCGCGGTTTCGCTGAAGCCCAGGGCCTCGGCGATGCGGTAGATGGGCATCTGGTCTTCGCAGAGCATCTGCTTGGCGCGCTCGAAGCGCAGCTCGTCCAGCAGTTCCTGATAGCTGCACCCCAGGTCCCGCAGGTGGCGGCGCAGGGTCCGGGCCGAGCAGTTCATCTGTTCCGCCAGCCCCTCCAGGCCCGGTGCGGCGTCCAGCTGCGCCGCCAGCAACTGGCGGATGCGCCCCAGCCAGGCCTGGCGCCCGGTGAACTCGGTGTTCTGCTTGCGGCAGCGTTCGGCCATGGCCTGGTGGGTGATCACGTCCGCCAGGGGCAGGGGCTGGTCCAGCCAGCGCTGGTCGAAGGCGAAGGCGTTGCTGCTGGCGTTGAATTGCAGCGGGCAGTCGAAAGGCTCGCGGTAGCGTTGCTGATAGTCCGGGGCCGGGTAGTCGAAGCGTGCGCCCAGTAGCGGCAGGGCGTGGCCCAGCAGGTCGTCGCAGATGACCTTCAGCGACACCAGGCAGAACTCGGTATTGAACGCGGCCAGGGCCGGGCTTTCGCGGTAGTCGGCGGCGGTCAGCCAGATGCGCGAACCGTCGGTTTCCAGGCTCAGTTCGAAAAGTGTTCCCATCAGCGCCGGATAGCGCAGCGCCAGGCGCAAAGCGTCACCTAAGGTGGCACTGGTGAGCAGGGCGTAGCCGAGCATGCCGTAGGAGGAAACGTGCATGCGCCGGCCCAGTTCCAGGCCGATGTCCCGTTGCAAGGCCACGGCGTTGGCGCACACTAGCATTTCCTGGTTGGTGGTGATGCGAGTGTCGGCGCGGCTCAGGTCGGCGGGGTTTATACCGCTGCCGGCCAACAGCGCGCCGCCGGCCTGGCCCTGGTCCTTGAAGGTGTTGAGGATCAGGGAAACCGCATTGAGGGTGGTGAGGTGCGAGTGCAGCATGCGCAGATTCCAGCCTGGGAAAGACCCTTAACCGGAGCAAGTTGCATGCCGCCCGCGATCAGGCCTGCGGTTTGCCGGCCAGCGACATGCGGCATTCCCGGCGTTGTGTGGCTAGTGACTTGGCGCATTGATTGGTGCAACCTGCCTGCCATTCACCGCCTGAGGTGGCGGTGCAGCAACCCCGATAAAGGACTATGTATGACCCTCATTCCTGCGCGTTCCCTGCTTCTGGTGTCCGGCTTGCTCCTGAGTTCGCTGTGCCTGGCCGAGGCTGAGCCAGGCAGCGAAAGCACCATCAAGGACTCTGCCAAGTCAGCCGTCTCGTCAGCCATCTCGGCAGGCAAGAACCTCTTGGGCGGCGTCAGCGAAGGTGTGCTCGATGGTCGCCAATCGGCGCAAGGCGTCGACGGTGCGTCGATCATTTCCTCCCGTGAGCAAATGAAAGGCCGCGTCGAGGTCCAGGTATTGAAGACCGAAGCCGTCGGCGACAGCTTCAACGTCACCCTGGGTTTCAAGAACAGCAGCGACAGCCAGTTGCGGCTGATCAACCTCAAGCAGACCGGCGCCCTGCTGGCGATCGACCAGGACGGTTACGCCAACAACCTGACTGTCAGCCTCGACAACCCGGACGAAGTCACCATCCCGGCCAAGGCGGCAGTGCGGCAGAAGTTCGTGTTTGAGGGGCCGATCGAGAGTTCGAGTTCGGTGCGGGTCTGGGGCCAGGATTATTCGGTCAAGAAGTAACCTGACAGCCCCCGTTGTTTGTCGTCGAGCCGGCGGCTACTGCATAGCTACCGGCTCCCGAGCTTCAGCCCAACTCGCCACACAGGTCGAGTTCCACCAGGCGCCGCACTTCGGCGGTTTCCAGCCCGGCGCCGAGCAGCGCATTGAGCTTGCCGAACGCCGCTTCGCGGGTCATGCCGCCACCGGACAGCACGCCCACGCCGCGCAGGCGGCTGCCGGCTTCGTAGATGTCCAGCTCGACACCGCCTTCATGGCACTGGGTCACGGCCAGCACCACGATGCCTTGCTGCTGTGCGCGCTTGAGGCTGGCGAGGAACGCCGGGTTGTCGCTGGGGCCGGTGCCGCTGCCGAAGCATTCCAGGACCAGGGCCTGGATGCCGCTGTCGAGCACTCCGTCCAGCAGCTCGGCGCCGATGCCGGGGAACAGCGGCAGTACGCCGACCTTGGCCAGTTGCCTGGCTTGGCGGTAATCCAGCCCGGCGGGAATCGCCTCGGCCCTGGCGCCGCCGCCATTGCGCTTCAGGGCGGCGAACGGGTGACGGCCGAAGCTGCGGATTTTCGCGCAGCGGGTCGGTGCCAGCAGCTCGCCGTGGAAGTACAGGTGCACCCCCGGGGCCAGGCCCTGGCCCAGGGCCGACAGGGCGCCGCTGAGGTTTTCCCAGGCATCGCTGTCGGGCACACCCGCTGGCAGCATCGAGCCGGTGAACACCACGGGCGCCGGCAGGCCCAGCAACTGGAAGCTCATGGCGGCGGCGCTGTAGGCCAGGGTATCGGTGCCATGGAGGATCAGCACGCTGTCGCAGCCCTGGTCCACGGCTTCGACCACCGCTTCACGCAGGCGCTGCCAGTAGTCGGGGGTCATGTTGGCGCTGTCGATCAGCGGCGCCATCTCGCGAAAGCGCCAGGCCGGCAGCACCAGCCCGGGCTGGCTGTCGAGGTAGGCGCGCATGCGCACGTCGAAACCCGAGGCCGGGGCCAGGCCGTCGGCGCTGGCCTGCATGCCGATGGTGCCGCCGGTGTAGAGCACCATGACGTGCTGGGCGCCAGGGTAGGTCGAAGGGGTCATGGGATTCTCCGAAACGGTGAGTACCTGTGGGAGCGGGCAAGCCCGCTCGCACATTTATCGCACTGTAACCGACGGGTGCAGAGGATGCGCCCGTCGTTCACCCGTCAGCGTTGCGCTGCGGGCACGCCTTGCGGCTCGGCCTCGGCGGTGGCCGAGGGTTCGGCGGGCCAGGCCTTCAGGTCCAGGTCCAGATCGGCGAACTTGCGCGAGTCGAACACCGGCTGGGCGACGCCGGCGCGGCGCTGCTCGTCGTAGTCGCGCATCACCCGCAGGCCGACCTTGAACAGCATGGCCAGGGCCACCAGGTTGACGAAGGCCAGGCAGGTCATGGTGATGTCGGCGAAGGCGAACACGGTCGAAAGGTCCTGCATCGAACCCCATACCACCAGCGCCAGCACCAGGCCGCGGAACAGCATCAGCACGGTGCGGTTGCGGGTGAGGAACTGCAGGCTGTTCTCGCCCAGGTAGTAGTTGTAGAGGATGCAGGTGAAGACGAACAGCGACAGCGCGACGCTGACGAACAGGCGACCCCAGTCACCGACCACGGCGGCCAGCGAGTTCTGGGTCAGGACAATGCCGTCGCCTTCGAAGCCCGGGGTGTAGAAGCCCGACAGCAGGATCAGCAGCGCGGTGCAGGTGCAGATCACGAAGGTGTCGAGGAACACGCTGAAGGCCTGGACCACGCCCTGGGCGCCCGGGTGCTTCACGGCGGCCACGGCAGCGACGTTGGGCGCACTGCCCAGGCCCGCTTCGTTGGCGAACACGCCACGCTTCACGCCCATGACGATGGCGCTGCCGAGCAGGCCGCCGAAGGCCGGGTCGAGGCCGAAGGCGCTCTTGATGATGGTCTCCAGCATGGCCGGCACTTGTTCGATCTGGGTGCCGATCACGTACAGGGTCACGGCGATGTAGGCCAGGGTCTTGATCGGGACCAGCAGGTCGGACACTGCGGCGATGCGCTTGATGCCGCCGATGAAGGTAATGGCCAGCAGCACCGCCAGGACGATGCCGGTGTGGCTTGGGTCGAAGGCAAAGGCATCCTGCAGCGAGTGCGTCACGGTGTAGGACTGCAGGCCGATGAAGGCGAAGCCGTAGGTGACCAGCAGCAGGATGGAGAACACCACCGCCATGCCTTTGCGCTTCAGGCCGTGCTCGATGTAGTAGGCCGGGCCGCCGCGGTACAGGCCGTCGCCGTCGGCGCGCTTGTAGACCTGGGCCAGGGTGCATTCGAAGAAGCTGCTGGACATGCCGACCAGCGCGGTCACCCACATCCAGAACACCGCGCCCGGGCCACCCAGGGTCACGGCGATGCCGACGCCTGCAATGTTGCCCGCGCCGACCCGGCCGGCGAGGCTGAGCATCAGCGCCTGGAACGAGCTGAGCTGGCCGCCGCTGCTTTTCAGGCTGTCACGGAACACCGCGAACATGTGGAGGAAGTGGCGCAATTGAACGAAACGCGAGCGGATCGTGAAGTAGCTGCCGAGCCCGACAATGAGCACGATCAGCACTTTCCCTGAGAGGAAGTCGTTGATGACTTCGAGCATGGATTATTCCTCGCTGTTTTTTGTGTAGGCAAAAGCAGAGCAGACGGAAACATTCTGTTACACCGCTGATTGCACGCACGGCAAAGCGGTGGGGCGATTGTTCGTCCCGGTTCTCTATTCGCGGGTTGTTATTAGTTCGGGTTTCCCGTGGGTTTGAGCCTCGTTACCGACGGCTGTCCACGTGAAGAGGGGGCGCACTATACCGGTGCGCGGGCTCGCCGTCTGCATATAGCGCGTCGAGCCGAGGAACGGCAGGCTGTACGGGGGGCTGAATCGGTTCTTGTCGCGCCCCGCAAAACCCCGCGAACAGGGGCCCCAAGGGGCCCGCATCATCCTCGCGATACTGTTGCCAACCGTAGGAGCTGGCTTGCCAGCGAAGGGGCCCGTTTGAGCGGCGCCGGTCTTGAGGGCCTGTTCGCTGGCAAGCCGGCTCCTACGGGATTACAGCCAGAATTCCTCTCGGCACTCTTGGAAGTCCTTCAGTTCACCTTGTTCCAGTAATTGCCGAATCCACGGCCCCAGCAGATCCAGCGAGCTGTCCAGAGGGGTGGGCCGGTGCCAGCGCAGCGGCACCCGGGCAAAGCGCTGCTGGTTGGCGCTGACCTGTTCGAGGATCTGCCGGTCCTGTTTGAGGATCACCTTGAACAAGGGTTGCAGCACAGCGCGCTTGAGCCAGCCCGGCAAGCGCCCGCGGGCCGTGGCGATGCGCGCGAACAGGCGCAGTTCGCCCTCGGCAGTCGGGGTCAGCCAGGCGCTGACCAGCAGGTTGAGCCGGCCCTGGCGGTCGCGGTATTCGATTTCCGCCAGCCCCGGCAGGCGAAAGCGCCCCATGCTGAGGCCGCGTTCGCCTTCGAACAGCCGGGATATCAGCCCGGATTGGGTGCCTTCTTCGCTGTACTGCGCCTCAACCCCGTCTTCGAGCTGATGCACCCAGGCACGAATCCGCTGGCGCTGGCGGTCGTGGCGGATCCAGCCAGCGTGCACGAAATGGGTGTGGAAGCCGTCGAGGAAGTTCTCCGCAGCGTCCTGCAAGCTGCACTGCACCCGGTCGCTGATCCAGAACACATCCAGGGCCTGGGCCTGCTCGGCGGCGGCCACCGGCGGGGCATTCGGCCGCTCGCTGGCGAGGCTGGCCCACACCAGCCCCTGGGCTTCGCAGCTGTGCAGCGGCTGCAACAAGGGCTGGCTGCACCGCTGCTGCTCCTGGCCGGGCAACTGAGTGCAGCGGCCCTGGGGGTCGAAGCGCCAGCCGTGGTAGGGGCACTGGACCTGCCCGTCGCGCACCCGCCCGGCGCTCAGTGGCGCAAAGCGGTGGGGGCAGCGGTCCGGCAGCACGGCGGCGGCGCCGTCGGCATCGCGAAACAGCACCAGCGGTACGCCGTGCAGGGTGCAGGCCAGGGGCTGCTTGTGCAGCTGCCGGCTCAGGGCGACGGGCCACCAGCCCGCGTGACTGTTCACAGTTTGAGCTTCCTCATCAGCGGTACGCCGATTCGTTGCAGCAGCAGGCCCATCAGTTGCCACACCAGGCGCCGCGACCAGGGCAGGTGGGCGACGTGGATCAGGCTGTATTCGATTTCGGGCTGGCCGCCGCGCAGGCGCTTGAAGGCGGCGGCGCCGGAGCTGAAGTTGAGCACCTGACGACGGTTCACCGCTTCTTGCAGGCACAGCCTGGTCAGTTGCCGGTACAGGCCGGCGCGCTGGGGCAGGGCGGTGTCGTAGCCGACGATGGGGGTGCTGATCAGCGCGCTGTTGGCGAACCAGCCCAGGGCGCCGTCAATGCGCCCTTCGGCGTTGCGCAGGGCGCGCACATCCAGCCAGCCTTCGGCCTGCCCGCGTTGCAGCCAGTGGGCGCTGTAGTGGGGGTTGAGGCGGCTGTATTTGTCCAGGTAGAGCAGGTTGTACAGCTGCTCGATGCGCTGGAAGTCGGCCTCGCTCAGCTCGCTGCCGGGCACCACCGTATAAGGGCTGCGGCGCAGCAGGGTGGCATCCAGGCGGGTGTTGTGGTGGCGCAGGAAGGCTGAATTTTCGCCCTCGCGGCCGTCGAACAGGTACACCTGACGGCTGGGGATCGCCAGGTAGCCCAGGGCTTGCAGGCGCTTGCGCAGTTCGAGGTTGCTGAAGTCGTTGAGCGAGCGAAAGCCAAAGCCGTGGTCGGGAAACTGCCGGCGCAGCAGTTCGGTGATCGCCGGCAAATCCGCGCCATCCCAGTCGGCCGGGTAGAGATTGGTCGACAGCAGCCAGTTGTTGACCTGCACCAGGCGGTCGACCTTGGCCGCGCTCAGCAACCGGTCCACGCCTTGGGTCAGCAGCTTCAAGGGCCAGGCCAGCCAGGGCCGTTTCAGGCGCTGCAGTTCTTCCCGGGCATAGCCGCTGTAGGCAGTTTGTGGCGAGACCACGTAGCAGTTATCCACAGGGTCGTGGCCGTGGTTGATGCTCACCGGGAACTGCTGGCGGCCGGTGTCCAGCAGGGCCAGGGCGGTGCTGACGTTGCCGATCAGCGCGCCGCCGGCGCAGGTGCGCACGTACTGCCGGGCGTGGCTGTCGCCAATGCTCGGGGGCTCAAGGGCCAGTTGCTCGGGCAGCAACAGTTTCATCGGCGCGGCGCTCCCAGGGGTTGGCCGTTCCACTCGATATCGGCGGTGGAGGCGGCCAGCAGCCCGCAACGGCGGGTCAGGGCGCGGCCGATGATCTCGCTCAGGCTCAGCAACTGGGCGGTCAGCGGGCCGCGATCGCCGTCCTGGACGATCACGTCCCGGGCTTGTTGGTAGTCGTGCCAGAACGTGCGGCTCAAGGCCCGTTGCGGCGCCGCCAGAAGCAGCATGGCCAGGGCGATCATCCGGGGTTCCAGGGTCGCCTCCAGCGCTGCGTCGGCTTCGCTGCCCAGCGCCGCTACCAACTGCACGCGCTGGTCGTCGAACAGGTGCACGCCGCTGGTGGCCCTGGGGTTGCACTCCAGGACATGGAAGCGGCCCTGCTGGTCTTCGATAAAGTCGAAACCCACCTGCCCGGTGTAGCCGGTGGCCTGGCCGAACTGTTCCAGAAACGCACGGATCGGCGCTGGGGCACAGCTGTGGAAGTAGATCCCCGAGCCGCGCCCAACCCGGTAGCGCGGCTGATAGCTGCTGTGGGCGCGCAACTGGCCGTCCACCAGCACGCTGAAGCTGCAGTACTCCTGGCCGGGGACAAAACGCTGGGCCACCCAGGGCGCATCGCTACTGGGGCGGACCTTGGCCAGTTGCGCCGGGCTCGGGCGGATCAGGGTCTGGGAGGCGAAGCGCGAATAGGCCGGCTTGAACACCAGGGCATCGTGCTCTGCCGCCAGTGCTTGCAACGCGGCCGGGTCATGCAGCACCTGAGTCGGCGGCGCGGCCACGTCCCAGCCCTGGGTCATGGCAGCAAAATCGCCCTTGTGATGCAGGCGGTGCAGCAGCTCGAAGTCGCTGGTGAACACCCGACACAAAGGCCGCAAGCGCTCCAGGCCGTGGGCCAGGTAGAACACCTCTTCACAGGTCGGCAGCAGCAGGTCGATGGCCTGTTGGCGGATGACCCCGGCCAGGGCTTCGATCCAGGCATCCGGGTCGTGGCGGGGTTCCGGCAGGCGCACGAAGTGCTCGGCGGCGCGGCTGAAGCGGCTCAGGGGCTGGGCCAGGGAATCGGCCACGGTCACCGTCCAGCCGGCTTGGCTAAAGGCCCGGGCCCACTCCAGGCAGGCCGGGGCCCGGGCGCCGAGAATCAATACACGCATGGCAGTCCCTCGGGTAGTTGCAGCATCAGCAGACGGCGTCTTTTTGTTTGTGGCGGTGGTGCCTGCCAGTGGCCGAAGCTCAGCTGCGGCGCCTGCAGCCCTTGTTGCGCGCAGAGTTCGGCCAGGGCTTCGCTCAAGCGCTGGCACAGCCCGTGGTAGTCGCCCGAGGTACGCAGGTTGGCCTGCCAGAGCAGCCCGCGCTGGTGAATCTGGTACTCCTCCAGTTCCGCCCCCAGCATCAGCAGGGCCCGGCGCAATACGTCAGGGTAGAGCGGTGCCAGCTGCTGGCCGTCGAGCCGGGGCAGCCAGAGGATCTCGTCGGCGCGGCCTTCCACGGCGGCGATGGCCCGCTCCGCACGGCCACAGGGGCAGGGCGCGCTGGCCACCCGCAGGATGTCGTTGAGGCGATAACGCACGATCAGCTGCGTACGCCGGGAAAAGTCGGTGATGATCGGCTGGAAGCGCGTGCGCTCAGGGTCCAGCCATTGCGGCTCGATGTGCAGGTGACTTTCATTCAGGTGCAGGGTGCCAGCCTCGCAGGTGTAGCCGAGAAAGCCTTCACTGGCCTGATAGATCTGCTGCGGCTTGCGCCCGAAGGCTTGCTGGACCAGCTCGGCGTCGGTGCTTTCCAGCACTTCGGCCACCGACAGGATGTGCCGTGGGCGGATTGTCAGCTGCCCGGCCAGGGCCGCCTGGGCCAGCCCGCGCAGCACCGTGGCCGGAGCCACCAGCACGTCCGGATGCTGCTGGTTGAGGCGTTGCAGGGAGGCGGTCAGGCCTAGAGTCAGGTCATGAAAGGCGAAGTCGATGCGGCGGCTGGCGAGGGTGGTGTACAGGCGGCTATTGGCCCGCAGGAAGAAGGCGATCCGCAGCGGCGCCAGCCAGGGGCACAGCAGCCGGGGCAGCAGCGCCCGGGGCAGGGTGCGCGCCAGCAGGATGCCGGCCCAGCATTGGCGTTCCACACTGCTGACCAGGAACACCCCCTGGGCCCCCGAGGTGCCGCTGGACAGGCCCACGGTGATGTCCCCCAGGGTCGGGCTGAAGTCCCGGGAACGCTCGGCCTGCAGGGCCACCGGCAACACCTGTTCCAGGCTCAGGGCGCGGGTGTTGAAGGCGGCGAAGTCGCTCATCAGGGCGGCTTTGTCCATGAGCGGCAAGTTGTGCAGGCCGTCTTGGGTCAGCCCGTTGAAGCGCTGGCCACGGGGCAGGACTTTGGCCATGAAGTGCCGCAGGCGCCGGGCCTGCCAGGCTTCCAGCCGCTCACGGCGGCGAAAGCGCAGGGCGTAGCGGCTGAACACGAATGAACCGATGCTGCGCAGAGTGCCCAGCAGGCGCTCACTGTTCATTGGCGAACGCCTCCCAGGCCTGGGTGCAATGGGACGGCAGCACCGCCACCGCCGGTTCGCGGCGAATCAACTGGCCCAGGCCGCTGTAGGTGCGCACGTATTGCTGACGGTCGGCGCTGGCAAACCACAGTGCCGGGGCGGCCGGCAGGCGCTCGGCGCGGCAGGCCGGCACCGACCAGCAGGCGTCGGCCACCAGGAACACCGGCCGGCCCTGGGCATCGGGGATGAACAGGCCCAGCTGGCCGGCGCTGTGCCCCGGCAGCGGTACGCCGATCAGGCTGCCATCGCCGAACAGGTCCAGGCCTTGCTCGAAGGGCGCCATCCAGCTTGGCAGCGCACAGTTGGGGCTGGCTTCGGCCAGGCGCAGGCGGGCGCTGAAGTCGTCCGGCAGCAAGCCCGGCAGATGGCCGCCAAGGGTGGCGCGCCAACGCTGGCCGCGCAGGCTGTCGATATGCCGGTAATCGGCTTCCAGGGCGATAAAGCGCGCATTGGCAAAATCCCGCAGCCCGGCGATATGGTCGGCGTGGAAGTGGGAAATGATCACATGGCGGATATCCCCCGGGCCGATGCCCAGCTCATGCAGCTGCGCCCCCAGTTGCTCGACTACCGGCAACTGCACCGGCACTGCGCTGCGGTACAGGCGCTCGGGCAGGGCGCGGGTGGCCTGGAAGAAGTGCTCGGCGTAGCCGGTGTCGTACAAAATCCAGCCGTGCTCCGGGTGCTGGATCAGCCCGCACAGTGCCGGAAATTGCACCGGCGCCAGGCGCCCGCCACGGTCGGCCATGCATTCCAGGTGCTGGCACCAGCCGGCCCGCAGGATCTTCAAGCTCACGCTGCGGCTCATGCTCGTTGCCTCTGTTGGGCCAGCCACCATTGGGCGTGCAGGGCGATGCCCTGGTCTTGGCTGATCACCGGGCGATAGCCCAGCTCGCGCTGGATGGCGCTGATGTCCAGGGTCTGACTGAAGGCCAGGACGCCTGCGCCGTAGCGGGTGATCAGGGGTTCGGCGCCGTTGCCCAGCCGTGCCTTGAGCTCCAGCAGGCGCGCTAGGCCATGCACCAGGGGCCAGGGCAGGCGACGGGTGCGCAGGGGCAGGCGGAAGTGCTCGGCCATCTGTTGCAGCAGGTCCTTGAAGGCCAGCGGCGTGCCGTTGCTCAGGTTGTACACGCACAGCGGGCGCGGCAGCGGCCGGGTCAGCGCCAGCCACACCGCGTGCACCAGATTGTCGACGCAGGTCAGGTCCAACTGTGCCTGGCCGCCGCGCATCAGCGGAATCGCCCCCCGTTGCATCACCCGCAGCAGGCGCGGCATCAGGGTTGCGTCCCAGGGGCCGAACACCGCCCGGGGGCGCAGGATCACGCATTCGGGCAGCTTGGCGTCTGCCAGCAGGGTTTCGGCCTGGGCCTTGCTGCGGGCGTAGTCGTTCACCGGTGGCGGCAGTGGCTGGTCTTCGCGGATGCCCAGGCGATCACTGAAGTTGAAATACAGGCTGGGGGTGGAGATATGCACCAGCCGCGGGATGCGGTTCTTGCCGCAGGCGTGGATCACCTCGGCGGTGGAGTCGAGGTTGGCCCGGGCGAAGGCCTGGGGCGAACCCCAGGGTGAAGACAAGGCGGCGCAATGCACGATGGCGTCATGCTCGCGGCTGGCATCGGCCAGCAGGCGTTTGGCCAGCGGGCTGCCGTGCTCCAGGGGCAGCCAGCGCACGGGCGCCGGGCTGTGGGCAATGACTTGCGCCGCCGCCTCGGGGTTGCGCCCGCTGAACTGCACCTCGCAGCCTTCGGCGGCCAGCTTCCAGACCAGATGCCGTCCGATAAAACCGGTGCCGCCGGTGACCAGGATCTTCATCAAAACTCCAGGATCATGCCGCCGAGGGACAGGCCCGCGCCGGTGCCGATCAGCATCAGGGTTTGTCCGCGTTGAATGCGCCCGTCGCGCACCGCGATATCCAGAGCGGTGGGCAGGGACGCCGCCACCTGATTGCCATGCTGGGCAAAGATATCGATGACTTTCTCCGGCCCCAGGCTCAGGCGTTTGGCCGCATGCTGCATGGCCTGTTGGCTGGCTTGATGGGGGATGATCCAGTCGATCTGCGCAAGGGACAGTGCGGCTTGCTGCAGCAAATCGTCCATCAGTTCGGGCAGGTGCTTGGCCGCGAGGCGGAACACGCCTTTGCCCTGCATGGTGAAACTGGTCAGGGGCTCGAACGGCACCTGGATGCGCCGCGGATGAAAGCGCGAACCGCCGGCGGGGATCTGGCACAGCGCGGCGCCTTCGGCGTAGGTCTTGAGGCGCGAGGCGAGGATCTTCGGGCCGCCGTCGCCCGCTTCCAGCACCACCGCTGCCGCGCCGTCGCCGAAGATGCCGCAGACTTCCACCTGTTGCCAGTCCAGGCCGCAGGAGGCGATGTCGGCGCACACCAGCAGCACGCGCCGGTAATGCCCGGCCTGGATCGGCCAGGACAGGGTGTCCAGGGCGGCAATAAAGCCCAGGCAACTGGCGTTGATGTCCATGGCCGGAATGCCTGACTGGCCCAGGCCCAGCTCCCGTTGCAGCAGCGCGGCGTTGCAGGGCATGCCCTGGTCCATGGTGCCGCTGGCGCAGACGATCAGGTCCAGTTGGCCAAGCTCCAGGCCCGCCGCGTGCAGGGCCCGGCGCGCGGCGCTGGCGCCGAGGCTGGCGGCGGTGTCCGCAGGGTCGGCGACGTGACGCTGCTGCACTCCGCTGATGCGCGCCACGCTGCCGGTTTCCAGGCCGAGCTGGCGGTCCAGCTCGGCACTGGTGACCACCCGCTGCGGCAGGGCATGGCCCGTGCCGAGGATGGCCAGGGCGCGGGCCGGGCGAGGGGAGGACGCTGATGTGTGCATGCAAATTCCGTGTGTGTGGGCGTCGGGGCTGGCGTTGAGAGAGGCGGTTAGTGCGCTGGCAGTGCCGCCGGGCATTGGCTCAGGAAGGCTTGCAGCCCCTGCTGGTAGGCCTCGGTGGGCATCAGGTCAGTGTGTTTGGCGATGAAGCAGGCCACGCCTTGACGCTCCATATCGGCGTCCGCCACGAGGTAGAAGTCGGGAATTTCCTGCACGCTTGCGATCTGCTTCCAGGCCAGGCTGCTCTGACCTCCGCGGGTGTTGAGCAGGGTGAAGCCCTGGTCGTCGAAGTTCAGGCAATAGGTGCCTTCGACGGCTCGCAACCGGGTTTCGATCAGGCGCTGACTCAACCCGCGCAACGGCGCTTGGGGTTTGATCGGGGTGGCGGCAATACGGGCTTGCAGGTGCTTGATCCAGCGCCCGGAAAAGCGCCACCACAGGGGGATGAAGATCAAGGCGAACGCCACCATGGCGATGACCTTCTCCGGGGTGAAGGTCCGCTCGGGGAAATAGATCGACAGGCAGCCGCCGATCAGACACAGGGTGAACATCACGGGACCGATAAAGCGGCTTTGCCACCGGGCAAATGTGCTCATGGCCCGGACATGCTGCTGATCATCCTTGAGCAATTCCTGCTTCAGCGGTTCGGCAATCCAGGCTTCGGTGTGGGCGGGGGTGATGCGGTAGTGCAATTCCATGGGGGCTGAATCCGAGGTCCGTGTTCGGTGAGGGCGGCAGTCTACCGGCTTCTGGGGTGTGACGAGGAGTGGCATGAGCGGCGACAG
Organism: Pseudomonas sp. NFPP25; assembly: GCF_900116505.1. Taxonomy (NCBI): domain Bacteria; kingdom Pseudomonadati; phylum Pseudomonadota; class Gammaproteobacteria; order Pseudomonadales; family Pseudomonadaceae; genus Pseudomonas; species Pseudomonas sp. NFPP25. Next base: position 237,249 of record NZ_FPBG01000004.1, read on the forward strand.
AGCCGCTCAGGCGGGAAATGCTGGCAGATGCTGTTCCACCCACTCCAACAGACGCTCGTCGAGCTGGGCTCGATGTTGGCGATAACTGTCCTGGCAACGGTTGAAGAGCGGGTCCTGATTGACCCGAGCCGCCAGCTCGGTGGCGCTGTCGCTTGCAGCATGGGCGGCCCGCACCTGTTGCTGGCGCTGATCGGCCTGTTCCAGGGTGTGCGCCAGGGCGTCCAGTTGCAGGTACCTGAACTGAGCGATGGCCTGGGGCAGGTGAAAGTGCAGGGCGCTGTCGAAACCCTCCCAGTCCTCGAAGGCCAGCCACTCGTGGAGCACCATGAAGCAGCGCAGCGCCGGGGGCAGTTGTTCCAGTCGCTGGAAATCCAGCCAGTACTGACGCGGCAGTTGCTCGGCGGTTTCGATGGCCTGAGCGATCAGGTCCAGGGCCTGGCCCTTGTCCCGGTGATGCTTGCGCAGGATGCGCTGGGTCAGGGTGAAGCGCGCTTCTTCTATAGCGTGCAGGGCGCAGTTCAGGTCGTAACCGGCGTTGAGCAAGTGTTCTCGTGCTTGCTCGGGGGGCAGGCCGGATTTGTCTACCAGCACCTGCAACAGCTCGGCTTTGTAGAACTCGGCGGCTTGCTGCGGATTATTGGCGCAGCGGGCGAGCAGGGCCTGGGCATGGCGCAGGCCGATGGGGATCAGCTTGCGTAGCTGTTGCAGAGCTTGGGTGTGCGTCGGGTCCATCGACTGCGGTGCCTCGGGGATGGCGGATGTTTGAGAGAGGCGATTATCCACTGCGGGCGATGGATTGTGCTGGTTTAAAACAAGGGACCATAACGCTCGCAAGACCTGTAGGAGCCGGCTTGCCGGCGAAGGCGTCGGCCGGATTTCGGTGAAGGCAGGGCAGGCCTCTTCGCTGGCAAGCCAGCTCCTACGGGGCGGTGTTTAGGCGGGGGCTGGGCGGGCGCCGTCGAGCAGGGCGTCCACCACGGCGCGGGCCATTTCCACGGAATGCACCATGGACCAGATCAGCCCGCGTTCGATGCCGCTGGCCCGTTCGGTGATTTCATCGGACACCTCTTCGGCGCATTTGAGCAGTAAGGAGACGTGCATCAGGGCGTCTTCGGCATTCACCTGGGGTTGCACGGCGAACAGCGGGTGGCCCCGGCCATCGCGCAGGCCGAAGGGGCGATGACGGGTGCCGTGCAAGGCGGCCAGCAGGTTGGCGTTGGCGTGGTCCAGCTCCGGGTCGCGGCGCGGATGATCGGTGGACAAGGGTGGATCGGGGACGAGCTTTTTCATGACGGTCACTCACTCAGTAGTTAACGGACTGCCGAGCTCACTTCCACATGAGGGGGGGCAGTTGTGCGAGGGTGTGGAAGACCGGGACTGAGTAACCCAGCACACCCGAAGGTGTCCCGCGCACAACCGCCATAAAGCGATGCCGACGACTATGCGTCGAGCCATGCTCATGAGCGCTCATGCTTACTCAGGTCCGAACTTCCACATCCGGGCCGCTGATTTGGCAGCGGCACCGGGAGACTGCCTGATCGTTCGAAGGGGTACAAGGCGCTCAAAGGCGTTGGGGATTCTCTCGGATTTGCCCTACAAAACAAAGCGAATCCGCTTCGATGCCGGGCGGCATCCCCTTACAAACTCTGCTTTTCTCCAGGCAAAAAAAAGGGCCTGGAGACGTATCTCCAAGCCCTCAAAAGGTGAGAGGTGTCTAGTCCCTCAACCTGGTGAGCGGTGTTGCATGTTTCGGGGTCGCGGCGGTTAGGCTTTCAGCGGAACCAGACGCGGGGCAATCATGTTTTCCGGACGCAGGATGTCGTCGAGCATGGCGTCGTCCAGCAGGCCTTCTTCGCGCACCAGTTCCAGTACGCCACGGCCACTTTCCAGGGCGATGCGGGCGATACGGGTGGCGTTTTCATAGCCGATGTACGGGTTCAGCGCGGTGACCAGGCCGATGGAGTGCTCCACCAGTTCACGGCAACGGGTTTCGTTGGCGGTGATGCCGGTGATGCAGTGCTCGCGCAGCATGTCCATGGCGCGTTGCAGCAAGCGGATCGAGTCGAAGATCTTGAAGGCGATCAGCGGCTCCATCACGTTCAGTTGCAGCTGGCCGCCTTCGGCCGCGATGGTCAGGGCCAGGTCGTTGCCGATGATCTGGAACGCCACCTGGTTGACCGCTTCCGGGATGACCGGGTTGACCTTGCCGGGCATGATCGAGCTGCCGGGCTGACGCGCTGGCAGGTTGATTTCGTTGATGCCGGTGCGTGGGCCGCTGGACAGCAGGCGCAGGTCGTTGCAGATCTTCGACAGCTTGACCGCGGTGCGCTTGAGCATGCCGGAGAACAGCACGAAGGCGCCCATGTCGGAGGTGGCTTCGATCAGGTCGGCGGCCGGTACCAGCGGCTGGCCGCTGATGGTGGCCAGGCGTTGTACGGCCAGGTGCTGGTAGCGCGGGTCGGCGTTGATGCCGGTACCGATGGCGGTGCCGCCCAGGTTGACTTCGGTCAGCACTTCCGGCGCCAGGGTCTTCAGGCGAGCCAGGTCTTCACCCAGGGTGGTGGCGAAGGCCTTGAATTCCTGGCCGAGGGTCATCGGCACGGCGTCTTGCAGCTGGGTACGGCCCATCTTCAGGACGTGGCTGAATTCTTCACCCTTGGCGGCGAACGACTGGATCAGGCTGTCGAGGCTGGCCAGCAGCGCGTCGTGGCCCAGCAGCAGACCCAGGCGGATCGCGGTCGGGTAGGCGTCGTTGGTGGACTGCGCCATGTTCACGTCGTTGTTCGGGTGCAGGTACTGGTATTCGCCCTTGCTGTGGCCCATGGCCTCCAGCGCGATGTTGGCGATGACTTCGTTGGCATTCATGTTGGTCGAAGTGCCAGCGCCGCCTTGAATCATGTCCACCACGAACTCTTCGTGGAAGTCGCCGCGGATCAGGCGGGCACAAGCCTCGCTGATGGCTGCATGCTTGGCTTCGCTCAGATGACCCAGTTCGCGGTTGGCGTCAGCAGCTGCCTGCTTGACCATTGCCAGGGCCACGACCAGTTTTGGGTAGTGCGAAATCGGAACGCCGGAGAGGCGGAAGTTGTTCACCGCTCGCAGGGTCTGGATGCCGTAATACGCTTGAGCCGGTACTTCGAGTACGCCAAGCAGGTCTTTTTCTGTGCGGAAAGATGCAGCGGAGGACATGACGGAGATCATCTCGGTAGGGACCCGGTCTGTGCCGGGAACGCTGCGAATCCTAGGCCGAAGGGATTTTTTGGGCCAATGCTGTTAAACACTGGGCTATGCATATTCGGCATAATGCCGGTGTGACGCCGGGTTGCCGGCGAGCGTGTGACCTAAAATGGTGCGTGTCCGGGAGGACGTGATGAATCTGGAAAGCAAATGGCTCGAGGACTTCAGTGCCCTGGCCGCCACCCGCAGCTTTTCCCAGGCTGCCGAGCGACGTTTCGTGACCCAGCCGGCCTTCAGCCGGCGGATCCGCAGCCTGGAAGCGGCCCTGGGCCTGACCCTGGTCAACCGCTCGCGCACGCCGGTGGAGCTGACGGCAGCGGGGCAGTTGTTCCTGGTGACCGCGCGCACCGTGGTCGAACAGCTCGGCGAGGTGGTGCGTCACCTGCACCACCTGGAAGGCGGGCAGGGCGAGGTGATGCAGGTGGCGGCTGCCCACTCCCTGGCGCTGGGCTTCTTCCCGCGCTGGATCGCCCAACTGCGCAACGAAGGGCTGAACATCGCCACGCGGCTGGTGGCCACCAACGTCGGTGATGCGGTGCACGCCCTGCGCGAAGGCGGTTGCGACCTGATGCTGGCCTTCTATGACCCGGACGCGGCCTTGCAGATGGACTCGGAAATCTTCCCCTCGCTGCACCTGGGGCACACCGAGATGCTCCCGGTGTGCGCCGCCGATGCCCAGGGCAAGCCGCTGTTCGACCTGGAAGGCGAGGCCAGCGTGCCGTTGCTGGCGTACAGCGCCGGGGCTTTCCTCGGGCGTTCGGTGAACCTGCTGCTGCGCCAGCGCAACCTGCGTTTCACCACCGTCTATGAAACCGCCATGGCCGACAGCCTCAAGAGCATGGCCCTGGAAGGCCTGGGCATTGCCTGGGTGCCGCAACTGAGCGTGCGCGCCGAGCTGGCCCGGGGCGAGCTGGTGGTCTGCGGCGGGGCGCAATGGCATGTGCCGCTGGAGATTCGCCTGTACCGCTGCGCCCTGGTGCGCAAGGCCAACGTACGCTTGCTGTGGCGCAAGCTGGAAGGCGCTGCCGCGCAAGCTGCGGCCACGTAGGAGCCGGCTTGCCGGTGAAAGCGTCGGCCGGGAGGGCGGTGATCGCAGGGTGGGCCTGTTCGCTGGTAAGCCAGCGCCTGCGAGGGGGGACGGGATTGACCTGGGAGTCAATAAAACCGGGGTTTTGCGCCGGAAATACTTTGTTTTGCAGATGGTCGGCGAAAGTGCGTTTAACGCGCCTTTTTCGGTATACTGCGCGGCCTTCGGCCGGTTCGCCTGGCCATAATTCGTACAATTTAAGCCACGCATTTCGCGTGGCTTGTTGTTTTTGACGCGCCTGCGGGCGCCCAGAGAGAAGAGGCACGACGATGAGTGCACTGGTTGGCGTGATCATGGGCTCCAAGTCCGATTGGTCCACCCTTAGCCACACCGCCGATATGCTGGAAAAGCTCGGCATCCCTTACGAGGTGAAGGTGGTTTCCGCACACCGCACCCCGGACCTGCTGTTCCAGTACGCCGATGAGGCTGAGGCGCGAGGCATCGAGGTGATCATCGCCGGTGCCGGCGGCGCGGCGCACCTGCCGGGCATGTGCGCGGCCAAGACCCACCTGCCGGTGCTGGGCGTGCCGGTGCAGTCGTCGATGCTCTCGGGCGTGGATTCGCTGCTGTCCATCGTGCAGATGCCGGCCGGCATCCCCGTGGCCACCCTGGCCATCGGCAAGGCCGGCGCGATCAACGCGGCGCTGCTCTCGGCGAGCATCCTGGGCGCCAAGCACCCGCAGTTCCATGCGGTGCTGAAAAAATTCCGTGCTGAACAGACAGACAGCGTCCTGGACAATCCAGACCCGCGCGTCGCCTGAGGTTGTTGACGATGAAGATCGGTGTAATCGGTGGCGGCCAGCTGGGCCGCATGTTGGCCCTGGCGGGGACTCCGCTGGGAATGAACTTCGCTTTCCTCGACCCGGCGCCGGACGCCTGTGCCGCCGCCCTCGGTGAACACCTGCGGGCCGACTACGGCGACCAGGACCACCTGCGCCAGCTGGCCGATGAAGTGGACCTGGTGACCTTCGAATTCGAGAGCGTGCCGGCGGAAACCGTGGCCTTCCTCTCGCAGTTCGTGCCGGTCTACCCGAGCGCCGAAGCCCTGCGCATCGCCCGCGATCGCTGGTTCGAGAAGAGCATGTTCAAGGACCTGGGGATTCCTACTCCGGAGTTCGCCGACATCCAGTCCCAGGCGGATCTCGACGCCGCCGTGGCGCGCATCGGCCTGCCGGCCGTGCTCAAGACCCGCACCCTGGGTTACGACGGCAAGGGCCAGAAGGTCCTGCGCAGCGCCGCCGACGTCGAAGGCACCTTCGCCGAACTGGGCAGCGTGCCTTGCCTGCTGGAAGGCTTCGTGCCCTTCACCGGTGAAGTCTCGCTGATCGCCGTGCGCGCCCGTGACGGTGAAACCCGTTTCTACCCGCTGGTGCACAACACCCACGACAGCGGCATCCTGCGCCTGTCGGTGGCCAGCAGTGACCACCCGTTGCAGGCCCTGGCCGAGGACTACTCCAGCCGCGTGCTCAAGCAGTTGGATTACGTCGGCGTAATGGCTTTCGAGTTCTTCGAAGTGGACGGCGGCCTCAAGGCCAACGAGATTGCTCCGCGGGTGCACAACTCCGGGCACTGGACCACCGAAGGCGCCGAGTGCAGCCAGTTCGAAAACCACCTGCGGGCGGTGGCCGGCCTGCCCCTGGGCTCCACGGCCAAGGTCGGTGAGAGCGCCATGATCAACTTCATCGGCGAAGTGCCGCCGGTGGACAAGGTCATCGCCATCGACGACTGCCACCTGCACCACTACGGCAAGGCCTTCAAGGTCGGTCGCAAGGTCGGCCACGCCAACCTGCGCTGCGCCGATCAGGCGACCCTGCAAGCGCAGATCCTCAAGGTGCAAGCGCTGATCGCCGAGTAACAAATCCTCTGGCTGGCGGGAACCTTCGTTTCCCGCCGTTCTCTGATAGCAGGATGCCAAAGTGCTGGCTAGGCTTTGGCTTGAACCCCCCTTACAGAGGAACAGCCATGGGCATTATTGGAACCATTTTCATCGGCTTGATCGTTGGTCTGCTGGCGCGCTTCCTCAAACCGGGAGACGACAGCATGGGCTGGATCATGACCATCCTGCTGGGTATCGGCGGTTCGCTGGCAGCCACATATGGCGGCCAGGCGCTGGGTATCTACCAGGCTGGCCAGGGCGCCGGTTTCATCGGTGCGCTGGTGGGCGCGATCGTCCTGCTGGTGATCTACGGCTTCGTCAAGAAGAGCTGAACCACGCTACAAGCCCCCTCTGCCGTCCGCGCGGAGGGGAGCCTTTTTCTTCATCTGAAACTTCAACGCATCTGACGGTCTGGGCACTAGAATGCCCGGGTTTTCCCGTCCTTCCCTTTTGACCGAGCCACCCTCACATGCGCCGTCTTCTATTGACCTTTGTTCTGCTGGGCTGCGGCCTGGCCCAGGCTGGCGAACTGCCGGAAACCGATTGGCTGGAGCTGATGCCCAAGTCGGACCAGAAGGCCCTGGAGCAGATGCCGGAAATCGACCACAACTCCCCGGAAGCCAATGGCACCTTCACCGAAAAGGGCGGCCTGAAGCAGAGCAAGGGGTTGCCGGCGGTGATGTATTCCACCAAGACCGTGCCGGCCATGAATGACAAGCAGATCCGCATCGGCGGTTATCCGGTGCCGCTGGAAGCCGATGCCAAGGGGCGCAGCACGCTGTTCTTCCTGGTGCCGTACCCGGGCGCCTGCATCCACGTGCCGCCACCGCCGCCCAACCAGCTGGTGCTGGTGCGTTTTCCCAAGGGCTTGAAGCTGGACGACATCTACACGCCGCTGTGGGTGACCGGCACCCTGAAGATCGAAAAGGTCAGCAACGACCTGGCCGATGCCGCCTATGCCCTGGATGCGGCGAAGGTGCGGGTGGTCAAGGAATCGGATCTCTGAAGCGGCGCATTTGAACGCCGCTGAACGGTAGGAGCCGGCTTGCCGGCGAACGCGGTCTTGAGGGCCTCTTCGCTGGCAAGCCAGCTCCTACGGGGCAGGTGGAGTCAGAGCGGGGCGGCGCTGATGCTGACGCTCAGGGTGTGGCTGGCGCCCGGGGCCAGGGTGACGATGTCGTCCATCACGTTGGCGGTCTCGATGCACAGCATGCGCTGCCAGCCGTCGTCGGCCATGTCGCTGAATTGGGCGGCGCGGTCGATCCAGGGGTTCCAGATCACCGCGGTGCGCGAGCCTTCGCTGCGCAGGCGGATCCGTCGTTGCCAGTCCGGATCGACGATCTCCAGCAGCGCCGGGGCGTTCAGGTAGATGCGGTCGGTCTCGCCGGTAAAGTGCAGGCTGCCGCTCTGGACCTTGGTCTTCCAGTCTTCCAGGGTTTCGATGTAGCTCAGCCCGTCCACGCCTTCGACCTGCACCTGGCGCACATCGCTGACCGCGAAGTAGCTGTGCAGCGCCTGGCTGATGCTCACGCTTTCAGTGCCCAGGTTGTGGCTGCTGAGGCTGATGTGCAGTTGCTGGTCGAGGCGGATGCTCAGGCGCGGTTCCACTTGATGGGGCCAGCCGGGAAAACCACCCGCGGGGCAGGGCAGGCGCAGCTCCACCAGCAGGCTGTCGCCCTGGCTTTCGATGCCCAGCAGCTCCCAGTCGGTGGCCCGCACCAGGCCGTGGGCCGGCGCCGGGTCAGTGCCTTGGCGCATGGCCTGCACCGCCTGCGGGTTGCGGGCAAAGTTGCCGAACCAGGGCCAGCACACCGGCACCCCGGCGCGGATGCTCTTGCCGCGCTTGAACACGGCCTCGTCGTTGAGCCAGATCAGCGGCTGTTGCCCGGCCACTTGATAACTGAGGATGTGCGCGCCCTGCTGGGCCACCAGCAGTTCGGCGTCACCGTGGCGGATGCGCCAGCAGTTCAGTTCATCCAGTTTTACCGTTTCGACCTGGGGCGTAGGCATGCTGCTGTTCTCGTTCGCAAGGTGTGGGCTGCTATGGACCGCAGAACGGTCATCAGGTTTAGCGCGCGCGCGGCGGAACCGAGCGGGTGCGGCCACTGCCATCGATGGCGACGAATACGAACACTGCCTCGGTGACCTTGCGCCATTCGCTGGACAGCGGGTCGTCGCTCCACACTTCCACCATCATCTGGATCGAGCTGCGGCCGATCTCCAGGGTCTGGGTGTAGAAGGACAGCTGCGCGCCCACCGCCACCGGCACCAGGAACGCCATGCGGTCGATGGCCACCGTGGCCACCCGGCCGCCGGCCACGCGGCTGGCCATGGCGGTGCCCGCCAGGTCCATCTGCGCGACCAGCCAGCCGCCGAAAATATCGCCAAAGCCGTTGGTTTCACGGGGCAGTGCGGTGATTTGCAAGGCCAGGTCGCCTTGCGGGATTGGATCTTCTTGTTCGAGTTCTATCATGCCGGGGGGCCTCTGACCCGTGACGCTTCATGGGTACTTCAGGTGAATAGCCGTCTTCAGGAAAAACGATTCAGCCCGAACATACTACGTTCGTCACGTTCTTTCTAAGGCGTGCTAAAGGGAAACTCTGCGAAATCGACTGGCGCTGGCCAGGGCCAGGGGCGCGCAGCAGCGTTTTCGCACAGCAACCCTTGCCAGAAGCGGCTTTGCGCTTCGAGGTCTGCGAGTATATCGGTCGATAGACTCCGCGACGACCCGTCCAGTTCGCAAATTTGTGAGTCATTTGTGCGCCGCTGTGTACGCATTCGAACAATTTGCTATCGTGCCGAACCTGCCAGGCCCCAACCAGCGCTGTTGCGGCTTCCAGAACCGACTAATAAGAGAAGCCCTTGCCATGACCACTGTGCCCTCGAGCGCCGCGCAGCCTGCGCAACCCGCCCGTCCGTTGACCCGTAGTGACTACAAGACATTGTCCCTGTCTGCCCTGGGCGGGGCGCTGGAGTTCTACGACTTCATCATCTTCGTGTTCTTTGCCACCGTGGTCGGCAAGCTGTTCTTCCCGGCGGACATGCCCGAGTGGCTGCGCCTGATGCAGACCTTCGGGATCTTCGCGGCCGGTTACCTGGCGCGGCCCCTGGGCGGGATCGTCATGGCCCACTTTGGCGACCTGCTGGGGCGCAAGAAGATGTTCACCCTGAGCATCTTCATGATGGCGGTGCCGACCCTGATCATGGGCCTGTTGCCGACCTACGCGCAGATCGGCATGTGGGCGCCGATCCTGCTGTTGCTGATGCGGGTGATCCAGGGGGCGGCCATCGGTGGTGAAGTGCCCGGGGCCTGGGTGTTCGTTTCCGAACACGTGCCCCAGCGGCATATCGGCTATGCCTGCGGCACCCTGACCTCGGGCCTGACTGCCGGGATTCTCCTGGGGTCGCTGGTGGCCACTGCGATCAACAGCATCTATACCCCGGTGGAAGTGGCGGATTACGCCTGGCGGATCCCGTTCCTGCTGGGTGGGGTGTTCGGCCTGTTCTCGGTGTACCTGCGCCGCCTGCTCCACGAAACCCCGGTGTTCGCCGAACTGCAACTGCGCAAGGCCCTGGCCGAGGAACTGCCGCTGCGCACGGTGCTGCGTGATCACCGCGGGGCGATCGTGATTTCCATGCTGCTGACCTGGCTGCTGTCCGCCGGGATCATCGTGGTGATCCTGATGACCCCCACCGTGCTGCAGACCGTCTATAAATTCCCGGCCATCACCGCCCTGGAGGCCAACAGCCTGGCCATTATCTTCCTGAGCCTGGGCTGCGTGGCCTCGGGTGCCCTGGCGGACCGATTCGGTGCGGGCAAGGTGTTCGTGTTCGGCAGCGTCTTGTTACTGGTCACTTCCTGGACCTTCTATCACGGCCTGCTGGACAACCCGCAGTGGCTGTTCCCGCTGTATGCCCTGACCGGCCTGTTCGTCGGCACCATCGGCGCGGTGCCTTATGTGATGGTCAAGGCGTTCCCGGCGGTGGTGCGCTTCAGCGGCCTGTCGTTTTCCTACAACCTGGCGTACGCGATCTTCGGTGGCCTGACGCCAATGGTGGTGACCTGGCTGCTCAAGGAAAGCCCCATGGGCCCGGCCTATTATGTTGCAATTATTTGCGGCATCGGCCTGCTGGTGGGGTTGTACCTGTGGGCCAAGGGCCGCTGACCACCACCCTGTAGCCGCTCAGGCCCTGGTGTGCGCTGAAGGGCGCCGCGACCCTGCGGGTCGATCGCAGCCTGCGGCAGCGGCTACAGAGGTTTTTATCGCCGAACAAAGAAAGGCCAGCTTCCGTTCAGGAATGCTGGCCTTTCATCTAATTGTCATATTCCGGACATAGAGTGTTCACACGGCCTACAGATACTTGGCCCCGACTTAACACACCCTATCTGCTAGGAGTAAGGCATGAAACTGAAGCGTTTGATGGCGGCAATGACCTTTGTCGCCGCTGGCGTTGCGACTGCCCACGCGGTTGCCGCTGTTGACCCTGCTATCCCGAGCTACACCAAGACCACTGGTGTGTCGGGCAACCTGTCCAGCGTCGGTTCCGATACCTTGGCGAACCTGATGACCCTGTGGGCCGAGAACTACAAAAAAGAATACCCGAACGTCAACATTCAGATTCAGGCCGCCGGCTCCGCCACCGCGCCACCCGCGCTGACCGAAGGCACCTCCAACCTGGGCCCGATGAGCCGCAAGATGAAGGACACGGAACTGGCGGCCTTCGAGCAGAAGTACGGCTACAAGCCAACCGCTATCCCGGTGGCCGTGGACGCCCTGGCCGTGTTCGTGCACAAGGACAACCCGATCCAGCACCTGACCATGGAACAGGTCGACGCGATCTTCTCCTCGACTCGTCTGTGCGGCGCCAAGGAAGAAGTGAAGACCTGGGGCGACCTGGGCGTGAAGGGCGACCTGGCCAACAAGCCGGTTCAGCTGTTCGGTCGCAACTCGGTATCCGGCACTTACGGCTACTTCAAGGAAGAAGCCCTGTGCAAAGGCGACTACAAGCCTAACGTCAACGAACAGCCTGGTTCGGCGTCGGTGGTGCAATCCATCAGCTCCTCGCTGAACGGCATCGGCTACTCGGGCATCGGCTACAAGACCGCCAGCGTGAAGACCGTGGCCCTGGCCAAGAAAGGCAGCACCGACTTCATCGAAGACACCGAAGAAAACGCCCTGAACGGCAAGTACCCGCTGTCGCGTTTCCTCTACGTCTACGTCAACAAGGCCCCGAACAAGCCTCTGGCCCCGCTGGAAGCCGAGTTCGTGAAACTGGTCCTGTCCAAACAGGGTCAGGAAGTGGTCGTCAAAGACGGCTACATCCCACTGCCAGCCAAGGTGGCCGCCAAGGCACTGGCTGACCTGGGCCTGAAAGAAGGCGCATAAGCCGCCTCCGAAGGTCCGGGCTCCCCGGACCTTCTCGTTTTCGTAGGAGTTGGCCGGGCGGCGTTCCGCTTGCCAGGGAAAGCGCCCGGAATGGCGACCCAGGCTTAAGGCTGGTTCGTCGGCCTGCCGGCTCCTGCAACCTCATTTTCTGTCCGCTGCCGGCCCTGCCATGCGGCGGATTTGTTGCGTCACTGCATTGTCATCTTTCTGTCATACAGGATCGCTAGGGTGTGCGCATGAATGATCTGGCCAACTCCACCATGACTACGACTTCTCCCCCCAAGCGCATTGACTTCAATACGCCTGAACTGCAACGCAAGCGTCGCATCCGCGCGCTCAAAGACCGCCTGACCCGTTGGTACGTCCTTGTCGGCGGCCTCGCGGTACTGGGTGCTATCACCCTGATCTTCTTCTTCCTCGCCTATGTCGTCGCACCGCTGTTCCAGGGCGCCGAGCTGACCGCCAAGGACCCTCTGACTCCCGCCTGGATGCAGGACGCCGGCAAGCCGCTGATGTTCTCCCTGGAAGAGCAGAACCAGGTTGGCATGCGTGTCTCCGACAAGGGCCAGGCGCTGTTCTTCGACATCGATAGTGGCGCCGAGCTGCGCAAGGTCGACCTGCCGATCCCGGCGGGCGCCAGCGTCACCTCCATCGGCAAGGACCAGCCCGGCAACCCGCTGGTGGTGGTCGGCCTGTCCAACGGCCAGGCCCTGGTGTTCCGTCATACCTACAAGGTCAGCTACCCGGACGGCAAGAAGACCATCTCGCCGGCCATCGAGTACCCCTACGGCGAGACCCCCATCACCCTGAACGAGCAGGGCGGTGCGCTGGAGCACGTCAACCTCAATGCCACCGATTCGTCGCTGATCGTTGCCGGTTCTACCGCTTCGCAGTTGCAAGTGCTGAAGCTGACCCGCGAAGAAAACATGATGACCGGCGAGGTCACCAGCGAGCAGAGCCGCATCGAGCTGCCGCAGATGACCGAGCCGGTCAAGGCCATGTACATCGACCCGCGCCAGCAGTGGCTGTACGTGATCAACGGGCGCGCCCAGGCCGACGTCTTCAGCCTGCGGGACAAGAGCCTCAACGGTCGCTACAAACTGCTGGAAGACGCCGATACCGAAGTCACCGCCAGCACCCAGCTGGTGGGCGGCATCTCGCTGATCATCGGGACCTCCAAGGGCGGCCTGGCCCAGTGGTTCATGGCCCGCGACCCGGACGGCGAGCTGCGCCTGAAGCAGATCCGCACCTTCCAGATGGGCACTGCGCCCATTGTTGAAATCACCGCCGAAGAGCGTCGCAAGGGTTTCGTTGCCCTGGACGCCGCCGGCAAGCTCGGGGTGTTCCACAGCACCGCCCACCGCACCCTGCTGGTGGACCAGGTGGTAGACGGCCAGGGCCTGTTCGGCCTGTCGCCACGGGCCAACCGGGTAATCGTCGAGGCCGGCGGCAAGCTGCAGCCCCTGGTGCTCGACAACCCGCACCCGGAAGTGTCCTGGAGCGCGCTGTGGAGCAAGGTCTGGTACGAGAACTACGACGAGCCTAAATACGTCTGGCAATCCACCGCGGCCAACACCGATTTCGAACCCAAGCTGAGCCTCTCGCCCCTGACCTTCGGTACCCTGAAGGCGGCGTTCTACGCCATGCTGCTGGCGGCGCCATTGGCGGTGGCGGCGGCGATCTACACCGCCTACTTCATGGCCCCGGGCATGCGCCGCAAGGTCAAGCCGGTGATCGAGCTGATGGAGGCGATGCCGACGGTGATCCTCGGTTTCTTCGCCGGCCTGTTCCTCGCGCCCTATGTCGAAGGCCACTTGCCGGGCATCTTCAGCCTGCTGCTCCTGCTGCCGATCGGCATCCTGGTGGCCGGTTTCGCCTGGAGCCGCCTGCCCGAGTCGCTGCGCCTGAAAGTGCCGGACGGCTGGGAAAGCGCGATCCTGATCCCGGTGATCATCTTCGTCGGCTTCCTCTCGCTGTACATGAGCCCGTTCATGGAGAACTGGTTCTTCGGTGGTGACATGCGCATGTGGATCTCCCACGATCTGGGGATTACCTACGACCAGCGCAACGCCCTGGTAGTGGGCCTGGCCATGGGCTTTGCGGTGATCCCGAACATCTACTCGATCGCCGAAGACGCCGTGTTCAGCGTGCCACGGGGCCTGACCCTGGGCTCCCTGGCCCTGGGCGCCACGCCGTGGCAGACCATGACGCGGGTGGTGATCCTCACCGCCAGCCCGGGGATCTTCTCGGCGCTGATGATCGGCATGGGCCGCGCCGTGGGCGAGACCATGATCGTACTGATGGCCACCGGCAACACCCCGGTCATGGAAATGAACCTGTTCGAAGGCCTGCGCACCCTGGCCGCCAACGTCGCGGTGGAAATGCCCGAATCGGAAGTCGGCGGTAGCCACTACCGCGTGCTGTTCCTCTCGGCGCTGGTGCTGCTGCTGTTCACCTTCGTCATGAACACCCTCGCCGAGCTGATCCGTCAGCGTCTGCGCAAGAAATACTCGTCGCTTTAAGAAAGGTAGAAGTCTGTGAAACAGAACTCCCTAAAAGACTGGTTCAAGAGCGGCGCCCCCGGCGTCTGGATCAGCGGTGGCGCGGTGTCCATCGCGGTCATCATGACCATCGGCCTGCTGGCGGTGATCGCCGTGCGTGGCCTCGGCCACTTCTGGCCAGCCGACCTGGTGCATGCCAACTACGACGTTCCGGGCCAGGCCAACCACCTGGTCATCGGTGAAGTGGTGCAGAAGGAAGAAGTGCCCCGGGCGCGCCTGAAGAGTGCCGGCCTGCCGGTGCCCGACCAGGGCCCGGAGTTCATGACCCGCGAGCTGATCAAGGTCGGCAACCGTGACCTGAACGGCAACGACTTCACCTGGATCGTCGGCGAGTGGCTGACCAACCAGAGCTACCCCAAAGAGCTGATGGCCATCGAGCGCCGTGAGTGGGGCAACTTCTACGGCTACCTGGTCAACGTCAAGGAAAGCGGCAAGGTGATCGCCGAAGGCGAAGCCGCCTGGCCCGAGCTGCAAGCGCGGATCGACCGGGTGAACAAGCTGGCCGCCCAGCTCAAGACCCTGGAGAAATCCGACATCGGCGCCATCAACGCCGGCCTGGAACGCATCCGCCTGCACGGCCGCAAGCTGGAGCTGGACGGCAAGCTGGATGCCGCGGCCCAGGCCGACATGGATGCCGAGCGCGCCGAACTCAATGCCCGCTACCAGGACATCGAGGCGCGCCTGAGCGACCTGCACGCCCAGTTCAACCGCGACAGCCTGACCGCCCGTGATGCCAACGGCAAGGAAGTGGAGATCGGCCTGGGCAAGGTGGTACACGCCTACCAGCCGAACGCCATGGGCACTTTTACCAAGATCGGTTTCTACTTCAGCAAGGTCTGGGAGTTCCTCAGCGATGACCCGCGCGAAGCCAACACCGAGGGCGGTATTTTCCCGGCCATTTTCGGCACCGTGATGATGACCCTGATCATGGCCATGATCGTCACCCCGTTCGGCGTGCTGGCAGCGGTCTACCTGCGTGAATATGCCAAGCAGAACACCCTGACCCGGGTGATCCGCATTGCGGTGAACAACCTGGCGGGGGTTCCGGCCATCGTCTACGGTGTGTTCGGCCTGGGCTTCTTCGTCTACGTGCTGGGCGGCTCCGTGGACCGTCTGTTCTTCCCCGAAGCGCTGCCGGCGCCGACCTTCGGCACCCCGGGCCTGCTCTGGGCTTCCCTGACCCTGGCGCTGCTGGCGGTGCCGGTGGTGATCGTGGCCACCGAAGAAGGCCTGGCGCGGATTCCCCGCACCGTGCGTGAAGGCTCCCTGGCCCTGGGCGCGACCAAGGCCGAGACCTTGTGGAAGATCGTGCTGCCCATGGCCAGCCCGGCGATGATGACCGGCATGATCCTCGCGGTGGCCCGTGCCGCCGGTGAAGTGGCGCCGCTGATGCTGGTGGGTGTGGTGAAGCTGGCGCCGTCGCTGCCGCTGGACGGCAACTACCCGTACCTGCACCTGGACCAGAAGATCATGCACCTGGGCTTCCACATCTACGACGTCGGCTTCCAGAGCCCCAACGTCGAGGCGGCGCGGCCGCTGGTGTACGCCACCGCGCTGCTGCTGGTGCTGGTGATCGCCACCCTGAACCTGTCGGCGGTGTGGATCCGTAACCACCTGCGTGAAAAATACAAGGCACTGGACAGCTGATCGGCTGGCTTGTGTGGACGCTGGCTTGCGTAGGAGCTGGCGTGCCAGCGAAGGCGCCCACAAGGGCGACACAAGGCCTGCAGGCCTCTTCGCCGGCAAGCCGGTTCCTACAAACAGAATGATGTCGCCGCTGGCCAGATGCCTGCGGTTCACGACAAACGAATTGGTAGCACAGGGAGCATCCCATGCAACACGAAGCACACACTCATGGCATCAACATGTCCGCCCTGGGCCGCGACAAGCAGAGCCTGAGCCTGGAACAGGAAACCGTGGCCATCGAAGTGCCCGGCCTGAGCCTGTACTACGGCGAGAAACAGGCGCTGTTCGACGTCAGCATGAACATCCCCAAGCAGCGCGTGACCGCCTTCATCGGCCCGTCCGGTTGCGGCAAGTCGACCCTGCTGCGGACCTTCAACCGCATGAACGACCTGGTGGACGGCTGCCGCGTAGAGGGTGCGATCAACCTCTACGGCAACAACATCTATCGCAAGGGCGAAGACGTGGCCGAGCTGCGTCGCCGGGTCGGCATGGTGTTCCAGAAGCCCAACCCGTTCCCCAAGACCATCTATGAAAACGTGGTCTACGGCCTGCGCATCCAGGGCATCAACAAGAAGCGCGTGCTCGACGAAGCCGTGGAATGGGCCCTCAAGGGCGCGGCGCTGTGGGACGAGGTCAAGGACCGCCTGCATGATTCGGCCCTGGGCCTGTCCGGCGGCCAGCAGCAGCGTCTGGTGATCGCCCGGACCATCGCCGTGGAGCCGGAAGTGCTGTTGCTGGACGAACCCTGCTCGGCCCTGGACCCGATCTCGACCCTGAAGGTCGAGGAGCTGATCTATGAGCTCAAGTCCAAGTTCACCATCGTCATCGTGACCCACAACATGCAGCAGGCGGCGCGGGTTTCCGACTACACCGCCTTCATGTACATGGGCAAACTGGTGGAGTTCGGCGATACCGACACGCTGTTCACCAACCCGGCGAAGAAGCAGACCGAAGACTACATTACCGGGCGCTATGGCTAGAAAGCAGCTGCCAGCCGCAGGTTTCACGCGGCGCAACAGAGGCGGTGCGCGACATCCGGATCACAATTTAACTGCTTGAAGCTTGCGGCTTGAAGCTTGCAACTTTCGCGGAGCGAACACGATGATTTCGAAGGAAGGCTTAACCCATCACATCTCCCAGCAGTTCAATGCCGAGCTGGAAGAAGTACGCAGCCACCTCCTGGCCATGGGCGGGCTGGTGGAGAAGCAAGTCAATGACGCGGTCACAGCGCTGATCGAGGCCGACTCCGGCCTGGCCCAGCAGGTGCGCGAGATCGACGACCAGATCAACCAGATGGAACGCAATATCGACGAGGAATGCCTGCGCATTCTCGCCCGTCGCCAGCCGGCGGCCTCGGACCTGCGTTTGATCATCAGCATCTCCAAGTCGGTGATCGACCTGGAGCGCATCGGCGACGAAGCCACCAAGATCGCCCGCCGGGCCATCCAGCTCTGCGAAGAGGGCGAGGCCCCGCGTGGCTACGTGGAAGTGCGGCATATCGGCGACCAGGTGCGCAACATGGTGCGCGATGCCCTGGACGCCTTTGCCCGCTTCGATGCCGACCTGGCACTTTCGGTGGCCCAGTACGACAAGATCATCGACCGCGAATACAAGACCGCGCTGCGTGAGCTGGCCACCTACATGATGGAAGACCCACGCTCTATCTCGCGGGTTCTGAGCATTATCTGGGTGCTGCGCTCGCTGGAGCGGATCGGCGACCACGCGCGCAACATTTCCGAGCTGGTGATTTATCTGGTGCGCGGCACCGATGTTCGTCACCTTGGGCTCAAGCGCATGAAGCAGGAAGTTGAAGGTACCAGTGGCGAATCCGCTAATGTTCCGGATGAAACTGACGATAAGTAAGAGTGCCCGAGAAGAGCGCCCGGCCTTTTGGCCGGGCGTTTTTGTTTGTGCTCCTGGAAATTGAAAAGCAGCACCCGCGAACGAAAAGTCCCGGCGTGACTGAAGAGTTTTGGCAAAGTGCCATCAGCCAGCGTTATGCTTGCCGGGATTTTTAAAGGGGTGGTCGATGAGTAAGGTAAGTGTGTTGGTGGTGGATGACGCTTCGTTCATTCGTGACCTGGTGAAGAAGTGCCTGCGCAACTACTTCCCTGGCATCAAGATCGAAGACGCGATCAATGGCAAGAAGGCCCAGGCGATGCTCGCCCGTGAAGCCTTCGACCTGGTCCTGTGCGACTGGGAAATGCCGGAAATGTCCGGCCTTGAGCTGCTGACCTGGTGCCGCGAGCAAGATGCGCTGAAGGCCATGCCGTTCATCATGGTCACCAGCCGGGGCGACAAGGAAAACGTGGTGCAGGCGATCCAGGCCGGGGTTTCCGGTTATGTGAGCAAGCCTTTTACCAACGAACAGCTGCTGACCAAGGTCAAGCAGGCGCTGAACAAGGTCGGCAAGCTCGACACCTTGATGAACAGCGCGCCGACCAAGATGAACTCGGCCTTTGGCAACGACTCCCTGAGCGCCCTGACTGGCGGCAAGCCGGCGGTGGTGGGGGCGGCTTCCGCTCCGGTCAATCCGTTCGCCAAACCGGCGGCTGCCGCCCCGGCTCCAGCTCCAGCGGCAGCAGCGCCGGCCCGCGGTTTGCTCAACAGCCCTCCGGTCAAGGCCCCGGCGCCTGCGGCAGCGGCCGGTGGTGGTCGTGGCCAGGGCCAACTGCGGCTGTCCAGCGGCAACCAGCAGTGTGTGATCAAGGCCCTGAGCATCAAGGAAGCCTTGCTGGTGGTGAAGCGCACCGACAGCCTGCCCCAGGTGCTGGAGAGCGCGGTGCTGGACCTGGAGCAGGGCGACAACGCCGAAGTGGCGCGGCTCAATGGCTACCTGCATGCGGTGGTGGCCTTTGAACCCAAGCCGGACAGCGAGTGGCTGCAGCTGACTTTCCGCTTCGTGGACCAGGATGCCCAGAAGCTCGACTACATCTCCCGCCTGATCGCCCGCGGCACCGCCCAGAAGCACTTCGTTCCAGGCGCCTGATCCTTGCCGGCCGCCTCGCTGTAGGAGCTGGCTTGCCAGCGAATGCGCCCACAAGGGCAGCACAAGGCTTGATGGCCTCTTCGCCGGCAAGCCGGCTCCTACGGTGGCAGGTGCGTAAGCCGCGAGAACACCCTCTTGCTGTGTAGGAGCTGGCTTGCCAGCGAAGGCGCCCGCAAGGGCAGCACAAGGCTTGAAGGCCTCTTCGCCGGCATGCCGGCTCCTACGGTGGCAGGTGCGTAAGCCGCGAGAACACCCTCTTGCTGTGTAGGA
This sequence comes from Pseudomonas sp. NFPP25, assembly GCF_900116505.1. NCBI lineage: Bacteria > Pseudomonadati > Pseudomonadota > Gammaproteobacteria > Pseudomonadales > Pseudomonadaceae > Pseudomonas > Pseudomonas sp. NFPP25. The sequence continues at coordinate 256,342 of NZ_FPBG01000004.1, forward strand.
GCTGGCTTGCCAGCGAAGGCGCCCGCAAGGGCAGCACAAGGCTTGAAGGCCTCTTTGCCGGCAAGCCGGTTCCTGCGGTGATGGGAGGCAGCGGAAATCTGCTGAAAACACTTTCCCACTGCGGGCTTTTACCGGCCGCCGAGGCGGGCTGCTGCGTCATCCCGCTATCGAGCGAGCAACTCGCAACATAGGCCGTAACCCTCAAGCCACAAGGCGTGCTCCGCCCCCCTCGGTACTTTCCGCCGTACGTCAGATTAATTTTTTTGCGCTTGATTTATATCTGTTTGGATATAGATTTCAGGTGGCGCTCTTTATTGCTCACCCCTTGCGGCCATGCCTTGAAACAACCCGGCGCGACCGGTCCTGGCCGTGTTGATTAGCCTTGTTCCTGGTCATTAACAGGAGAGGTTCGATGCCCAGGCACAAGGATGTGGTGTTTGTCGGGAGCGCGCTGCGGGATCTCAGGGCGTTCCCTGAAGATGCCCGTCGGGCCGCCGGTTTCCAGCTGGATCTGCTGCAGCAGGGTGAACAGCCCTACGATTGCAGGTCGGTGAAAACCATTGGCCCGGGCGTTTTCGAGATCAGGATCCATGAGGATTCAGGGGCGTTTCGGTTGTTCTATGTGGTCCGGCGGGCCGCGGCCATTTATGTGTTGCACGCGGTGCGCAAGACCACCCGCAAGACCGAGGCGCGGGATATAGAGCTGGCTCGTGCCAGATATCAGGAAACAGGTTCACGCCATGACTGACCAACCGATCAACCAGCGCTTTGCCAGTGTCTGGGATGCCCTTGAAGCCACTCCCCAGGAGGCCGCCAACATGCGCCTGCGGGCCAAGCTGATGCTGGAACTGGGCAAGACCGTGCAGGCCTGGGGGGGGTCGCAGAAGGAGGCGGCCAGGCGCCTCAATATCACCCAGCCCCGGCTCAACGATGTGCTCAGTGGCAAGATCAACAAGTTCTCCCTCGATGCGCTGGTCAACCTCTGCGAGGCGGCGCAACTGGGGGTGGACATCCACTTCTACGCTGGCGGCATTGAACCCTTGGCGCCCGCCTGATTCATACAAGCTCCATATCAGGCTGCTAGCGTGATTCCACCCTCTGCCAAGAAGCTGCCGAATGTTTGTGCGCCTGCTGTTTTTCTGTGGATTGTCTTTAGCCGCCACATCGCTGGCGGCGATGACTGTGTACAAGTCCATCGACGCCAATGGCGTGGTCTCCTACAGCGACCGGCCTTCGCCGGGGGCCCAGGAGTTCGTGTTCCGCGACCGCATGGTGGAGCACCTTGAGCGCCAGGTGCGCCTGGATATCCAGAAGCACAGGGGGGTGGATGCGGTGTATGTGCGCAATGACCTGTATGCCCCGGTGGAAGTGGAGTTGAGCTTTGCCGGGTTGAGCAATGTCAGCGGCGCTCCGGGGCAGCCGATCCGCCAGGTGCTGCCGGCCCGCAGCAGGCAGCGCCTGGCGCTGCTCACGGCGATTCGCGCCGACCAGCCTCTGAGCTATGCCCCCAGGTTCCGTTATTCCCTGGGGGATCCGGCAGGCGCCACCCAGGCCTATCGCTACCCGCTGCCCTGGCGTGGCGGGCCGTTTCGCCTGACCCAGGGCGCCAATGGCCAATACAGCCATTTCAGCCCCAAGAGCCGCTATGCGATGGATATCGCCATGCCGGTGGGGACGCCGATCATTGCGGCCCGGGGCGGGGTGGTGGTGAAGACCGAGAACGCCCAGAACGGGCGGGGCAATAACCCGGCGGGCAATTTCGTCCGGGTGCTGCACGACGACGGCACCATGGGCGTGTACCTGCACCTCAAGCAGGGTTCGGTCAGCGTGCGGGAGGGCCAGCGAGTGGCGGTGGGCAGCGCCCTGGGGCTGTCGGGCAACACCGGCAACAGCAGTGGGCCGCACCTGCATTTCGTGGTGCAGCGCAATACCGGGTTGGGGCTGGTGTCGATTCCCTATCAGTTCAACCAGCCCCTGGGGGATCTGCCGAATTTTGCCCTGGGCAACCAATAACCTGCCCGTAGGAGCCGGCTTGGCGGCGAAAGGGCCGTCAATCCAGCATCAGCACCTTGGCCAGGATGATCTTCGGTCCCTTCATCTTCTTGATGATGATGCGCAGGCCTTCGACCTCCAGTACTTCTTCCTCTTCCGGCACCCGTTTCAGGGTTTCGTACACCAGGCCGGCGAGGGTTTCGGCCTCGATATGGTCCAGGTCGATGCCCAGTAGGCGTTCCACCTTGAACAGCGGGGTGTCACCGCGCACCAGCAGCTTGCCCGGCTGGTAGGCCAGGATGCCGCGCTCGGTCTTGCGGTGTTCGTCCTGGATATCGCCCACCAGCACTTCAAGCACGTCTTCCATGGTCAGGTAGCCAATGACCTTGCCGTCGGCTTCTTCCACCAGGGCGAAGTGCGAGCCGCCCTTGCGGAACTGCTCCAGCAACTGCGACAGCGGCATGTGCCGGGATACGCGCTCCAGCGGGCGGGTCAGCTCGGCCAGGTTGAACGACTCGGGAATGTGGTCCAGGGCCGCCAGTTCCAGCAGCAGGTCCTTGATGTGCAGCAGGCCGACGAATTCGTTGCGCTCGCTGTCGTAGACCGGATAGCGGCTGAACTTGTGGCGGCGGAACAGGGCGAGGATTTCCTTGAGCGGCGCGTTGAACTCGACGCTGATCAGGTCTTCCCGGGAATTGGCCCAGTCCACCACTTCCAGTTCGCCCATTTCCACCGCCGAGGCCAGTACGCGCATGCCCTGGTCGCTGGGGTCCTGGCCGCGGCTGGAGTGCAGGATCAGCTTGAGTTCTTCGCGGCTGTAGTGGTGTTCGTGGTGCGGGCCGGGCTCGCCCTGCCCGGCGATGCGCAAGATGGTGTTGGCGCTGGCGTTGAGCAGGTAGATGGCCGGGTACATCAGCCAGTAGAACAGGTACAGCGGCACCGCCGTCCACAGCGACAGCAGCTCCGGCTTGCGGATCGCCCAGGATTTGGGCGCCAGCTCGCCGACCACGATGTGCAGGTAGGAAATGATGAAGAACGCGGTGAAGAACGACACGCCGCGGATCACTTCCGGAGAGCTCACGCCCAGGGCGCCCAGCAGCGGCTCCAGCAGATGGGCGAAGGCCGGCTCACCGACCCAGCCCAGGCCCAGGGAGGCCAGGGTGATGCCCAGTTGGCAGGCCGAGAGGTAGGCGTCGAGCTGGCTGTGCACGGTGCGCAGGATCTGCCCGCGCCAGCCGTTCTTGTGGGCAATGGCCTCGACCCGGGTCGAGCGCAGCTTGACCATGGCGAACTCCGCCGCAACGAAAAAGCCGTTGAGCAGGACCAGGATCAGAGCAAAAAGAATCATGCCGAAGTCGGCGAAAAGAGACGCGAGGGTAAAACCAGGGGAAGGGTCCATGATGGAGTTTTGCGGGTTCCGTGTATTCGAAAAGGAAGGAAATGCGGTGCCTGAAAGGCAGGCACAAGTTACGCAATGTAGCGGCTGACAGGGCAATTGCCTAGGGGCGAGTGGCTGTCAGCGCTGGTCGGTCAGGCTCTGGGTGCGGTTTTTCTTCACTTGGGCCGGAACGAAATGGCAGGTGAAGGTGCTGCCGTGGCCCAGCACGCTGCTGATCTCCAGGCGCGCACGGTGGCGCAGCAGCACATGCTTGACGATGGCCAGGCCCAGGCCGGTGCCGCCGGTGTTGGAGTTGCGGCTCGAATCCACCCGGTAGAAGCGCTCGGTGAGGCGCGGCAGGTGCTTGTTGTCGATGCCGATCCCCGAGTCCTGCACGCTCAGGTGCGCGCCCTGTTCGTCGCCCCACCAGCGAATGCGAATATTGCCTTCGGCCGGGGTGTATTTCACCGCGTTGAACACCAGGTTGGAGAAGGCGCTGCGCAGCTCGGCTTCGCTGCCCTTGAGTTGCACCGACGCGTCGGCTTCCAGGGTGATGCGCTGGTTGCGCTCCCCGGACAGCGCCTGGGCGTCGCTCTTGATCGATTGCAGCAGCACGTCGATGGGCACCGGCTGGTTGTCCGACGGGTAGTCCGTGGCCTCCAGCTTGGCCAGCAACAGCAGGTCGTTGAGCAGGGTCTGCATGCGCCCGCCTTGCTGCTGCATCTGCTGCAGGGCGCGGCTCCAGCGCGGGTTCACTTCCTCGACGTTGTCCAGCAGGGTCTCCAGGTAGCCGCAGATCACCGTCAGCGGCGTGCGCAGCTCGTGGGAGACGTTGGCGATGAAGTCCTTGCGCATCTGTTCCAGCTGGTGGATGCGGGTCACGTCGCGCACCAGCATCAGGTGCTCGTTGTTGCCGTAGCGGGTGATGTAGAGCTGGATGCGTACCCGGTCGTTGGCCGGGGAGGGGATTTCCAGCGGCTCGGCGTAGCTGTCCTGCTCGAAGTATTCCTTGAAGCGCGGATGGCGCACCAGGTTGGTCACCGGTTGGCCGCTGTCCTGGGGCGTCTTGAGCCCCAGCAGGGTCTCGGCGGCGCGGTTCCACCATTCCAGGTTGCCGTCGCTGTCGAGCATGATCACCGCGTCCTTAAGGGCCGCGGTGGACTCCTGGACCCGGTCGATCACCGCCTGCAGGCGCCCGCGTACCCGCTGATCGCGGCGTTGCAGGTGGTAAATGCTGTCGAACACCTCGCCCCACAGGCCATAACCGTCGGGGGGCGCTTCGTCGGGTTGATGCAGGCGCAGCCATTCGTGCAGGCGCAGCAACTGCTTGAGGGTCCAGGCCAGGTAGATGCCCAGGCCGGCGGCCAGGCTCCAGCCGTAGTAGCCGCTGATCAGGCCCACCAGCAGGCAGCCGGTGATCAACAGCAACATGTGGCGAATCAGGGTGCCATGCCAGTTTTGATTCACTTGAAACACGTCCGTGGAGGGTGGCGCAGCTCCAAGCTGCAAGTGTTGAAGCGGTCACTCATCGGCGTGCCGCTTGTCGCTTGCCGCTGCCGTCAGGCCTTGGTGGAAAAACGATAGCCGGTGCCGCGCACGGTTTGTACCAGATTCTCGTAGGCATCGCCCAGGGCCTTGCGCAGCCGGCGGATATGCACGTCCACGGTGCGTTCCTCGACGTACACATTGCCGCCCCAGACCTGGTCCAGCAGCTGGCCACGGGTGTAGGCACGCTCCTGGTGGGTCATGAAGAACTGCAGCAGGCGGTATTCGGTAGGGCCCATTTCCGCGGGCTTGCCGTCGATGGTCACCCGGTGGCTGATGGGGTCCAGCAGCAGGCCGCCGACTTCGATTGGTGCTTCGCCATCGGTAGGGCCGGCACGGCGCAGCACGGCCTTGAGGCGGGCCACCAGTTCGCGGGGGGAGAACGGCTTGGTGATGTAGTCGTCGGCGCCGACTTCCAGGCCCTGGATCTTGTTGTCCTCTTCACCCTTGGCGGTGAGCATGATGATCGGGATGTCCCCGGTCAGCTCGTCGCGCTTGAGGCGCCGCGCCAGCTCGATGCCGGAGGTGCCGGGCAGCATCCAGTCCAGCAGGATCAGGTCCGGCTTGCGGTCGACGATGATGGCATGGGCCTGCTGAGAGTTCTCTGCCTCCATGCAGTCATAGCCGGCCATTTCCAACGCAACGGCGATCATTTCGCGAATAGGCGCTTCGTCGTCAACGATCAGAATGCTTCTGCCAACCATGCTTGAACCTCTTGTCATTTAACTGTCTTGCGCCGCATTAGATAACGGAATTATTGCAGTCGTGTGACAGTATTTCAGGTCGCGGGGCGGGGTGCTGCTTCGTGGACTAAGCTTTGAGTCCGATTCCTGACAACCACAAAAGAAGGTTTCCATGACTCTGTTCAAGCAATCGTTGAAAGTCCTGCTGGTAGGCGCTGTCCTGGCCCTGCCGACATTCGCCATGGCCGCCGACCCGGCAATGAGCAAGGACGGCGTGCTGGTGGACCACAAGGGCATGACCCTCTACACCTTTGCCAAGGATGCCGACGGCAAGTCCATGTGCAATGACAAATGCGCTGCCAACTGGCCGCCGCTGATGGCCGAGGGCAGTGACAAGGCCATGGGCAAGTGGACGGTGATCAAGCGTGACGACGGCAAGATGCAGTGGGCCTACGACGGCAAGCCGCTGTACGGCTTCGTGATGGACAAGAAGGCCGGTGACATGACCGGCGAAGGCAAGATGGACGGCGCCTGGAAGGTCGCGAAATCCGACTGACCTCCCGCCGCCCTCCGGGCCATTGGCAGCTTGCGGCAGCGGCTACACCGATCTCTGTAGCCGCTGCCGAGCCCTGGCAAAGCTGCGAAAAGGCCCATAGGGCCTTGCTTGACGGTCTAGCGCAACGTGTAATCCAGCACCACCCCGACAAAGATCGCCAGGCCCGCCCAGTGGTTATGCAGGAAGGCCTTGAAGCACTTCATCCGGTCGCGATCCCGGGTGTACCAGAACTCCCAGGCGAAACACGCCGCCGCCACCGCCAGCCCCAGGTGGAACCAGCCCCCCAGATTGAACCGTGCCCCGGCCAGCAGCAGGCAGCCCAGGGACAAGCCCTGCAGGGTGAGAATGATCACCCGGTCGGCATCGCCGAACAGGATCGCCGTGGACTTGACCCCGATTTTCAAGTCATCGTCACGATCGGTCATGGCGTAGTAAGTGTCGTAGCCCACGGTCCACAGCAGGTTGGCGATGTACAGCAGCCACGCGGTGGCCGGCAGTTCGCCGTTCTGCGCGGTGAAGGTCATCAGGATGCCCCAGGAATACGCCGCTCCCAGTACCACCTGCGGGTAATAGGTGTAGCGCTTCATGAAGGGGTAGCAGGCGGCCAGGGCCAGGGCGCCGAACGACAGCCAGACCGTGGTGGCGTTGGTGCACAGCACCAGCAGGAAGGCGGCGCCCATCAGCACCGCGAACAGTATCAGGGCCTCCTTGGCGCTGACTTTGCCGGTGGCCAGGGGCCGCTGGTCGGTGCGCTTGACCTGGCCGTCCACCTTGCGGTCGGCGAAGTCGTTGATGGCGCAGCCGCCGGCGCGGGTCAGCACCACCCCGAAGGTGAAGATCAGCACATGGCTCAGGGACGGCTGGCCCTCGGCGGCGATCCACAGCGCCACCAGGGTTGGCCATAGCAGCAGATAGATGCCGATGGGCTTGTCCATGCGCGCCAGTTGCAGGAAGTCCCAGGCCCGCGGGTGCAGGCGATTGAGGGATTTGAGCAGGCTCAGGTACATCAGCAGGCCTCCGGTCGGGCGTCTATGGCGGTCCACAGGCTGGGCAGGAAGATTTCCGCCACCAGCAGGCTCAGGGGGCCGCGGTCAAAGCGTGAGCGACGGCCCCACAGGCCGTTGTCGGCAACGGCAGCGGGCAGCCAGTGCCGGGGGTAGCGGCAGACTTCGATGGGCTGGCGGGTAAAGGCCTGGTCGCAGAACAGCAACTCGCCCAGGGAGCGGCTGCCCAGTTCGTCGATATTCAGGCCGCCTTCGAGCAGGGCGCTGCGGGCGGCGACGCTACGGGCGAACACCCAGGCCTGGCCGTGCCCGCGCAAGTACACCTCGCGCACCCAGCCTTCGCTCTGTTCGGGCAGGCCCAGGGCGGCGCATTCGTCGTTGCGCAGGGTTTGCCACTCTTGCACCAGCGGGGTGACGCTGAAGGCGTTGTGGGACAGCCGGGTCAGGCGCCGGGTCAGCGACCCTTCATCGAACAGCCAGTTGGCAACGGCTGTGCCGGGGAAGGGGGACAAACGGCTTTGCACCAGCCAGATGGGGGCCGGGGCGGGGGGCATTGAGTGCGGCACAGTGGGTCAGTATTGGCAGCAAATGAGGCGGCGAGCTTAGCATGGCGATCGCCGGTTTTGATTGATCCAGGACGCCCGGCGGCACGAACGTGCTTGCATCTGCCGGTAGTGATCAGTAAAAAACCCCAGTGCCGGACGCTGATCAGCGTGGCCTTCTAGAGTCGATCCATCGACCGACCCACCGGCGAAGCCTGAACCCTTGAGGAAATGCATCAATGAAAAAGTGGCAATGTGTGGTCTGCGGCCTGATTTACAACGAAGCGGAAGGCTGGCCGGACGACGGTATTTTGCCGGGTACCCGTTGGGAAGATGTGCCCGCGGACTGGCTCTGCCCGGACTGCGGCGTGGGCAAGATGGATTTCGAAATGATCGAGATCGCTTGATCGACTTTTGTGGCTTGAACAACCAATAACAAGGAGCAGGGAATGAGCGCACCGGTAGTGATCGTGGGGACGGGCCTGGCGGGTTACAACCTGGCCCGGGAGTTTCGCAAGCTCGACAGCGAGACGCCGCTGCTGTTGATCACTGCCGACGATGGCCGTTCCTACTCCAAGCCGATGCTGTCCACCGGCTTCGGCAAGAACAAGGACGCCGACGGCCTGAGCATGGCCGAGCCCGGCGCCATGGCCGAGCAGCTCAAGGCCGAGGTCCGCACCCACACCCGTATCAGCGGCATCGACCCGGGCCACAAGCGCCTGTGGATCGGCGAGGAAGCGGTGGCCTATCGCGACCTGATCCTGGCCTGGGGCGCGGAAACCGTGCGGGTGCCGGTGCAGGGCGACGCATCCGAACTGATTTTCCCCATCAATGACCTGGAAGACTACGCGCGCTTTCGCAGCGCCGCGGCCGGCAAGCGTCGGGTGCTGCTGCTGGGCGCCGGGCTGATCGGCTGCGAGTTCGCCAATGACCTGATCCTCGGCGGCTACAGCGTGGACCTGGTGGCACCTTGCGAGCAGGTGATGCCGACCCTGCTGCACCCGGCCGCAGCGGCGGCGGTCCAGGCCGGGCTGGAGAGTCTGGGCGCACGCTTCCACCTGGGCCCGGTGCTCAACCGCCTGCAGCGCAGCGCCGACGGTCTGGAAGCCCACCTGTCCGATGGCCAGGTGATCGCCTGCGACCTGGTGGTCTCGGCCATCGGCCTGCGCCCGCGCATCGACCTGGCGGCTGCCGCCGGGCTGGTGGTCAATCGCGGAGTGGTGGTGGACCGCGAGCTGAAAACCTCCCACGCCAATATCTACGCCCTGGGCGATTGCGCCGAGGTCGACGGTCTCAACCTGCTGTACGTGATGCCGCTGATGAGCTGCGCCCGGGCGCTGGCGCAGACCCTGGCGGGCAAGCCGACGGCGGTCAGCTACGGGCCGATGCCGATCACCGTCAAGACTCCGGTCTGCCCCCTGGTGGTGTCGCCGCCGCCCCGTGGCGCCGAAGGCGTATGGACTGCAGAAGGGCAGGGGGCCGACATCAAGGTCCTGTGCCGCAACGCCGAAGGCCAGTTGCTGGGCTACGCCCTGACCGGGGCCGCGGTGATGGAAAAACTGGCCCTGAACAAGGAACTTCCTGCGTTGCTGGCTTAAATACCGGTCGTTCTGTCGGAATAACCCGGTTCTTGCCCTCACAAAGGTCGCGGGGAGACTGGCGCCACTCTCAAGCGCGTGCCATCCTCACACCCGTCTGCCGCAGCGTAGAGCCTGCGGCGCCTTGGGCGCTGTTCCCGTGAACAGCACGGACATAACAACAAAAAACCGTCAAAGAGGCTTCACACTATGCGTAAACCAGAACTCGCCGCAGCCATTGCTGAAAAAGCGGACCTGACCAAAGAGCAGGCCAATCGCGTGCTCAACGCCATTCTTGAAGAGATCACCGGGGCTCTGCACCGCAAAGACAGCGTCACCCTGGTTGGTTTTGGCACCTTCCTGCAACGCCACCGTGGCGCCCGCACCGGCAAGAACCCGCAGACCGGCGAGCCGGTAAAGATCAAGGCCAGCAACACCGTGGCATTCAAACCGGGCAAGTCGCTGAAAGACAGCGTCAACCCATAAGCATTGAGCGGGCTCCCGGCAGCGGGAGCACGCAGGGGAAATAGGCACGCCGAGCGCATCGGGTGCCTATTTTTTTGCCTGCCGTTTGCCCGCAGATGTTCTTGCGAAGCCGCTTTGGCGTGGCTAGGATGCGCGATCGTTCGATTTTTGATCTAAGGCCAAGGATGACCCGCCCCACTGACAGCCCCCTTTCATGGGCCGCCCTGCTGCACGGCCTGGCAAGCCCCGGTTTAGTTGCCTTGATCGTGGGCTGCCTGTTCAGCCTTGGCCTGTCATCGGCCGCTGCCGGCAACGACTCGCGACTGGAGCAGATCGGCTATCGCGAGGCCCTCAGCTGGTTCCACAGCCAGAAATACGACAGTTCCGGCGCCTGGCTCTGCGGCTATTCCCTGGCCCGCGAGGACTACAGCGTAGCGCCCAAGGCTCCGCGCCTGCTGGTGGAAGTGGACCAGCGCTTTCTTTACCTCAAGACCGCCGGCCAGTTGGTGGAACTCACCGGCGCCGCCCAGGGCCTGGAACGCAGCGAGTACCAGAACACCGGCGCTCATATCCGGGTCACCCTGAACATCCTCAAGCGCAACAATTTCAGCGAGTACCAGGAGTCTCACGACCGCCAGGTGCTGGCGCGCATCGAGATGAACGACCAGGTCGAAACCCTCACCCTCAAGGGGCAATCATGCGGTACCTGAACCTGGCAGGCCTGGGCCTGCTGATCGCCTGCGCGGCCACGCCCGCCCTGGCGGATGAATCGAACCCGGGCAAGGGTTGCTACGGCTACCTCACCGAACTGGTGCGCAGCAGCGATTTTCCCTACCGCGACTTCACCACCCCGGAGCACCTCAAGCTGCTGATCGACCGCGACGATGGCGACCAGCTGAGCCTGCAGCTGTTCTACGAAACCTCCGGCAGCGGGACCATCGGCTGGGTCCGCTACGACGTGCCGCAGCAGGCCCTGTGGAACGTCAGCATCGACCCCGAAGAACCCCAGGCCCTCAAGTTCGATCAAGGCTTCGCCCGTGCCTACGCGTCCTGCCTGGAAGCGCGTTGAGGGGCCACGGCCGCTGCGCAGAGTTGCCGAGTGGTTCCTTGATTGTTGCCGGCCGTTGCCTGAATATTTGCCACTCTCCGAATCACCCTTTCAGCATGGAACGCCAAACTCTTGTCCACCTACCGCATTCAAGAAGCCGATCTCGATATTCCTGACGCCTGGCAGGACCAGAGCATCAATATCTTCAAGCTGCCAGCCGTTGGCGGTGCCCAGGAAGCCAGCTTCGTCATCAGCCGCGACCCGAGCCAGGGCGACGCCGCCTTTGCCGATTATGTCGCCGCGCAGCTGAATGCTGCGGAGCAGCAACTGCCAGGTTTCAACCTGATCAAGCGCTGGGACTTCGACATGCAAGGCCATGCCGCCGTGCTGCTGGACTACAGCTGGAAACGCGAAGGGCGCGAGCTGATGCTGCGCCAGGTCTTCATCGAGCGTAAGCCGGCCGTGCTGATCACCACCCTGACCACCACGGTCAACGACCTGGTGCATCATGAGCCGGCCTGGAAACAGGCCATGCAGAGCCTCAAGCCGCAGCCTTCGAAAGCCTGATCGGTCAACCTGCCCTGAGGCGCATTGCCCGGTAGCCGAACTCTAGGAACCGCATGAAGTTCAACGATCTGTTCGTCAGTCGCGAGGAGATGTTCTCGATGGGCATCGAGGAATCCACCGGCCAGTACTACCTGACCTTTCCGGTGAGCCTTGGGGTGGTCGACTACGAGGAGTACTACGCCATCGAGCGCGCGACCTTCGAACAGTTCGAACAGGATCTGCAGGCCGCGCTGGCGTTCGTCAGCCGCGCCAGAAAGCGCGAGCTGGACGCGTTGCTGATCATCAGGCCGGGCAAGAATCGCGGCTCGGCGATTTGACCCGGCCTCCAACAGGCGCTCAGTTTAGTGCTGCCAGTAGTTGCTTGTTGAACGACTCTTTCAGGTCCTGATGACCGGTGTAGCCCAGGGTCTGCTCGCTCATGATCTTCGCTAGCGTTTCGTCGTCCGGTTTGATTTTGTTGGTTTTCAAGGCGATGAAAATCAGTGGGACCGGATAGGAGTAATACTTTGGCCTGTCTATGACATCGCTCACCAGCGCGGGGCTGACGTTGAAGAGGTTGAACAGAATAGGCAGGTGAACATCCTGGAGCTGGCGCAGAATCACCTGGCAGGTATTTTCAATACCTTGCTCTGTCACGGGCAGTAGCGGGCAGGCAGCTTTTTCACTGACCGTCGACAAGCTGTAGATAAATTTCGGATTGGCCAGGTTGGACGGGTAGGGCGGGTTTATCTGGTCGATCTCGGCCTGCAGGGCCGGGTGTTCGACGAAGATGAGGATTTCGTAGGCGCGGGTGTTGGCCAGGTATTCGAAATGCAGGGTCGCCACGGCGCCCGATTCTTTCTGTGCAACCACCACTTTGTTCTTGGTGACTTTTACTCCGGGGTAACCCGAGAGCTCGCTCTTCAAAAAAAGCTGGAGTGCCTTTTCAAAGTTGCTGCGCAATTCCTTGGTGTCTGCTTTCATTTCTCGATTACTCGTTCAATAGCGAAGAAGCCAGAAGGTGGCCGAATGCTGTGCGCCATTGCCACCGAACTGGGTACCTCTGGCGGTTTTGGTCGCAACTTCGAACTGGCCTTGGGTAGCGCCCGACGGTTTGATCAGGCCACCGCCCAGGCCACCGTTCGTATTGGCCGGATTGCTCATGTCGAACATTCCCGATCCCTGTTGGTTCTTGGTCAGTTTGCCGCTGCCATTTTTGACTTCGAACACGTGGTAGTTGCCGGCTTTGTCCTTGGCGATGATATCTGCCCTGATGCGATAGGACTTCTGGGTGACAGGGTGTTTGACCTTCATGGTCAATTCTTCACCTACCACAGTGAAACCGTTCCTCTCGAGGTCAGCTTTGGCTTTTGTAGTGCCCCTTCTACCGCTGTAGGCCGATTTGCAGATCCAGCCCAGCGGATCGATCCAACCGATTGGGTTGGGAGCGTACTGATAAAGGTTCAAGCCTCCGGCCAGGCCGATGGGGTCCGGCGTGGTGAAGCGCCCGATATCCGGGTCGTAGAAACGGAACGTGTTGAAGTGCAATCCAGTCTCGCGGTCCAGGTACTGGCCCTGGAACCTGAGATTCTGTTCCTCGATGTAGTAGGGCTCGCGTATTTCTTCGACAGTATTGCCCCAGACCTGATAGCGGGCCTGCCAGACGCTATGGCCGTCAGGCTCGCAAAGCTGTTGAGGCAGGCCATTCAGGTCGTTGTGGTAGTAGCGGATCTTCTGCTGCGCGCCGAGGCCGTCGACCCGCGCCAGGGGCGCATGTCCCAGGTCTTCATAGACATAGAGGCTGGTCTGTTGATTACGCTGTTCCTGCAGCAGCCGCAGGCCATCCCAGACGAATCGCGTTTCACCCAGAAGGTTGCCCTGGCTGTCGTACTCGCTCTTGCTGATGCGGCGACCCAAGACGTCGTAGCGCATCCTGACCAGGGTTTCGCCGCTGGAGGTCTGATTGCGCACTTCGATCAACCGGTGTTCGGCGTCGTAGGCAAAACGTTGCACGCCTCGCCGACCACTGCGTTTTTCAATCATTCGCCCGAAGGCATCGTAGCGGTAGCGCTTGTCCTGGTAGGTCAGCAATTTGTTGTGCACCACCAGCCCGGCGCCCGCCTTCGGGCCATCAAGCAAATTGGCGGCGGCGTCATAGGCGAAGGTTTCTTTCTGGCCCTGCAGGCCGTCCTGGCTGGCAATGATTCGCCCGGTCGCGTCGTAATGGAACAGTTGCCGATGTTGCCCGGTGGCATGTCGTTCGGCCAGGCCCACCAGATTATCGCTATCGTCGTACTCCAGGTGTCGCTCCGGGGCTGTTGGCAAGGTGTTTGCCAGCAGGCTGGAATGCTGCAGGCGTGCGCGCAGGCGGCCACAACGGTCGTATTCGCTGCGAGTGCTGATCTGACCCTGGGTGCGCAGCACCTCACGGTGCAGGCGGTCACGTTGAAAGTCGCTGACTACCTGGCCATCGAGATTGATCTGGTGCAGATGGCCGCTGCCGTAATAGAGCCGGTTGAGCCAACGCTTGTCCGGTAGCTGGGTCTGAGTCAAATTGCCCAGTTCGTCGTATCGATGGATCAGGCTGCCGGCCACGGTGTGTTCTTCGAGTAATTGGCCCAGGGCGTCGTAGCTGAAACTCAGTGCCTGCTGGTTGCCGAGGTTGTCGGTAAAGCTGGCGGCGGTCAGTTGGTTCAAGGGGTCGTAGGTGTATTGGCTGCGGCCATCGTCTGTGATTTTGGCCAGCAGCCGCCCCACGGCATCGCGCTCGAACCGGTGGATGATCGGCGCGATAGGTTGCACGGGCACGGCACTCAGCCCGGTGCCATAAGGGGCGGGGTGGGACTGGAGTTCGACGACGTTGTTCAGCAGGTCATAGCCATAGCGTTTGGCACTGCCGTCGAGGTCCTGCTGTTCGCTCAAGCGGTTGCCGGCGTCCCACGCAAAGCGATAGCTTTCGCCGTTCTCGTTGGTGAGCGCCAGCAGCCGTCCGTACGCGTCATAGTCGAACCGGACCTGTCGGCCGTGAGCGTCGATGCGCTGGCGTATCTGCCCGCGCCGGTTGTACTGGTAGAGCGTGGTGTAGCCGGAAGGGTCGGTGTAGCCCTGTAGCTGGCCGTTGCTGCTGCGTTGAAAATGCTCGGCGCGCCCATCGGCCAGTTGGCTGCTCAGCAACCGTCCCTGGCAGTCGTAATGGAACCGGGTGTGCTCGCCAAGGGCATCGATGATTGCTTTCACGTTGCCGCGTCGATCGTATTCGAAGCGGGTTGGATAGCCCGAGCAGTCCAGGTGTTCAAGCAGTTGCCCGGACGAGTTCCAGCGCATCTTCCGGCTTCTTCCCGCGGCATCGATGATCTCTACCACCTGGCCGTGTGCGTCATGGCGGTACTGGGTCACCTGGCCCAGCGGGTCTACTTCGGCGATACAGTTGCCCCGGGGATCGTAGCGCAGGTGCCAGCTTTCTCCGGCGGGATCGGTCAGGGTCTGTGGCAGCGACCAGTGCTCCAGCCACAAGGTCGAATGGCTGTGCCCCAGAGGATCGGTCTCGGCTATCAGGTTGCCGGTTTCGTCGTAGCTGTAGGCATAGCGTCCTCCCAAGGGGTCGGTGGCGCTGAGCAGTTGGCGCTCATCGTTCCACTCGAAGGCCCATGTCTGGTTGAGGTTGTCGGTGTACTCGACGATCTGTAACTGGCTGTTCCAGCGGCGGCGGCTGAGGCGTTGCAGGCTGTCGGTGACCTGGGTGATTCCCGCCTCCAGATCATAGTCGTACTGATAGCTATCGCCTTCGTCGGTCCAGTGACGGGTCACTCGCCACTGCTGGTCGGCAAATTGTGTCCATTGATAGAAGCAGCGCAGCCCGGTGGCCAATTGATGTTCGGTCATCCGGTGGCCGGCGTCATAAGCGAAGCGACGCTGTACCTGGCCTTCGCTATCGCGCACCTGTGCCAGGTCTCCTGCCGCATCGTAGTCGTAGCTGACCAGCACTTCCCGTTGCTGGTCGGGGTACAGCCGTTCGACCTGGGCAATCCGACCGGGCCAGAGCGTGCTGTAGCTCAGTTCGAGCTGCGCCTGTTCAAAGGTGTCACGCAGCAGCCAGAGGCGTCCGGACGAGTCGTACTCCAGGTGCAGACGGTTGTCGTTGCGGTCCCCCAGCTGGCTCAGGCGCAGCCGCGAGGAGTCGCCCGGCAGCGGCTCGAACAGACGGTAGATACCGTCGCCGCTTTCGATCAGCAACTGTCCGTTCTCGTTGCGTCGCACGCTCAAGCCTTCACCGGGGCTGAAGGCTCCTGCACCCAGGGCAATGGAGCCCATGTCGATGCGGCGTCCTTGCTCATCAATGTAGAGCAGGCGCTCGCCACCTTCGGGGTGGGGCTCGATCTGGACGCTGATCTCGTAAGGCAAGCTCCAGCCGGCCCCGAGCAGGCCGTCACGACGTTCGTCGCGGCTGTTGTAGAAGCGTTGCCATTCGATGGGCATCAGCCCGGGCAGGGTGAAATCCAGATCGTCGTCGGCTCCGAGCACCTTGGCCCCGGTGGCTGCATGCACCGGGTGGGTCGAGGCGACGACGGCCTGGGTCAAAGCATTGGTGGCCTGGCTGACGACAAAGGAATTGACCCCCGCCATCAGCATGCACGGCAGGTTGCTGAGGAACTTGCCCTTGCCGCCCTTGAGCATCATCAGCACGGTCACCGCCAGGCCCACCCCCGGGGTCTTGCCGCTACGGATCTCGCGCACCACCACCGAGCCACCGCCGATGGTCACGTTCGGGGAGATAGGCCCGGCCGACACTACCTTGGCATCGCAGGTGCTGCGGTCGCCGCTGCGTACTGCCGGCTGGCCGTCGATGCTGACCTTTTCCGAGCCTTCAGCCAGATACTGCACCGGCATCGGCGGGTGCTTGGTGCAGGTCACCAGGTCCAGTTCCTTGGTCTGGGAGCCTGGCGCCGGGGAGGCCACGGTGGGCCGCCACATCTGCGAGAAAAACTCCTTGGCCATGTCGAGGAAACCGGGCCCTTCCTCGGGCGTTGCCGACGGGGTGTCGGTGGCTTCGCCTTCTTCGGCGCCGTCGCCGCTGATCTGTGTCGGCGGTGCGATGCCGGCCGCGCGGGCCGCCGGCTTGTTGTTGGTCAGGACCTTTTTCGAGCCGCTGGCGATGGTGGCCTGGATCGAGGGCGGGAACAGGGCGTTGGCGATGCCCTCGCATAAATTGCTCAGGCCCTTGTCGGCTCCGGTCTTGCTCATGACCACACCGACGACGACGCCCACCACCAGCCCCAGCACACAGGCGCCGAGGCCGCCGGTGGCCACGGTGATGCCTGCCGCCGCGGCTACTGCCATGGTCGCCAGGGCGCCGATGGCAACGTTGGCCGCCACCTCCAGCACGCCGCCGAGAATGTCGGCCATCATCGAGGTGTGTTCCAGCCCGTCGCCCAGGCGGGCGGCCCACAGTGCGTCAGACATGGCCCTGCCTCAGCCCAGCACCAGGGTGTTCTTGATCTGCGCCCAATGGGCGGCTTCCGCGTCGCCGAGCTTCTGTGCCTTGACGTAGCTCATGGCGAGCATCTGTCGGGTGCCGGGCAGCACCAGGGCCAGCTGGAACTGGAACACCTGTTCTTTGCCCTTGTTGAACTGGCTGCGCAGCTCCAGGCCCTGGATGTCCTGGGCCGGGCCCAGCTGCACCGGTTGCGGAGCCTGGCAGCGCAGGTCCTGGACTTGCTGCTCCAGCCGCTGCAGCTGGCTGGCCAGGTTGCTCTCCAGGGTTTCGCCTTCCCCCAGCAGGCTGCGGCTGACGATCAGCGAAGTGCCCAGGGCCGGGAACTTGAGGATGTTGATCGAGGCGTCCTGCAGTTCGCCGGCAGGCAGCTGGAACTGCAATTCATTGAGGCGATAGGTCATGGCATGGGCATCCGTTCATTAGCCTTTGGGGGCGGAAAAGGGGGCTTTGGCCTTGGCGCTGATGGCGCCCTGCACACCCTGGCCCTCGGTGGTGGTGCCCGGGCCGCCGCCGTTGTTCAGGTGCAGCACGCCACCGGTATTGATCTGGGCATCGGCCGAGGCATGCACGCTGATGTTGACCCCGCACAGGTTGATCTGGCCGCTGGCGTTGAGCTCCAGGATGCTGGCCCCGCATACCAGGCGCAGGCGCTCGCCGACCTCGATCACATAGCTCTGGCCGACGCTGTCGAGCTTCTTCTCGCCCACCGTCAGCTCATCCACGTGCTGGACGATGCGCGTGCGCTTGTTGCCGATGGTCACGTACTCGTCGTGGCCGATGCTCTTGTTGCGGTTGTTGCCCACCGAATGGCTTTCGTTGACCTCGACCACGATGTCCTGGTTGCGCTCGGCGTGGATGTACAGCTGCTCCGCACCCTTTTTGTCTTCCATGCGGATTTCATTGAAGTTGGCCGGGCTGCCGCCCTTGCTCGAACGGCTCTTCATGCCGCTCTGGGTGGCGTTGGCGGGCAGGTCGTAGGGCACGGTCTGTTCGGCGTTGTAGACCCGGCCGGTGATGATCGGGCGATCGGGATCGCCTTCCAAGAAGCTGACGATGACTTCCTGGCCGATGCGCGGGATCTGCATCGAGCCCCAGTTCTTCCCGGCCCAGGCCTGGGACACGCGAATCCAGCACGAGCTGTTTTCGTTGGACTGGTCGTGGCGGTCCCAGTGGAAGTGCACCTTGACCCGGCCGTACTGGTCGGTCCAGATCTCTTCCCCGGCCGGGCCCACCACTCGCGCGGTCTGCGGGCCCTGGACCATGGGCTTGTGGGTGGTGGCCAGGGGGCGGAAGCTCTGCTGGGCGTCGATGCAGGTCAGGTGGCTCTCGAACTGCGCCGAACCGCCGCCAGCGCCGCTCTCCAGGCTTTCCTGGACCAGGTAGTAGCGGATGCTGACGATCAGGTATTCGCGGTTCTGGTCCTGGCGGCTGAAGCCGGTGAGGCTGAACAGGTTGCCCACCCCCAACCCCCGGGCGTTGCCGCTGAGCTCGATGCGCTCATGCAGGCTTTGCAGGGCCTCGATGCGGGTCTGGGCATAGTGCTCGCCGTCGCTGCTCTGCACGTAGGTGCCGGGGTAGTCGTAGAGCGGGTAGTCGCCGGCGCTGTGGGGCCGCGGCATGGCCGAGCGCACGTCGATCCGGGCGCTGGGGCGCTGGAAATCATAGTCGTTGAGCTCCAGCGAGCCGGGCTGCACCTCCTGGGCCAGGTGCCAGTCGAACATGTGGTCGCGCTCGCGCTGCTGCTCGTCTCGCGGGTAGTAGGGCACCGAGGCGTAGCCGGGCACGCTGCTGTGAGCGCCATAGGCGTCGGCCAGCACCACCACGTGGCGGTCCTTCTCGTGGCGGAAGAAGTAGTAGATACCTTCCTGTTCCATCAGCCGGCTGACGAAATCGAAGCTGGTCTCGCGGTACTGCACGCAGTACTCCCACTCCCGGTAGGGGCGGCTCAGGGCGTCTTCGAAATCGGAAAAGCCCAGGTCGCGGAACACCTGCTTGATGATCTGCGGGATGCTCAGGTTCTGGAAGATCCGGCAGTCGGAGGTGCGGCTCAGCAGCCACAGCCAGGGGCGCAGCGTCACCTCGTAGCTGGCGAACTGGCCGGTGTCGATGTTCTGGCTGCAGCGCGCGACGATGCCGTGGAAGTACCGCTGGCCGCCGCCGTCCAGCTGTACGCTGAGGCCCATGGGCTTGCCCAGCAACTGGTTGAGGTCGATGTTGGCGTCACTGGAGGCCAGTTGCAGCTGGTAGTCGAACAGCCGCCCCAGCTCCTCGCCGCCGCCCAGGCTCTTGAGCAGCAGGACGTCCGGGCCCAGGGGGCAGTTGACCTGTGCCAGTCGTGTGGATTGCTGAAATAACATCGTCAGTCTCGTTGAATGCGTGGTGTGCCAGGTCAGCCCCCTGCAGGAGCGAGCGTGCTCGCGAAGGCGCCAGGTCCATCACCGTGGCGGTCGCTTCGCTGGCAAGCCGGCTCCTGCGCAGGGCGTGGGGTCAGGCCGGCTCGCTGAAGTCGTAGTGCAGTTCGTTGTCGCGCTGGCTGATGCGCACCCCGGCCAGGGCGCGGCCTTCGAGCATGCGGTTGAGGAACTCGCGGCTCATGTCCGGCAGCAGGCTGTTGGTCAGGATGGCGTCGATCATCCGCCCGCCGCTTTCGGTCTCGGTGCAGCGCGAGACGATCAGGTCGATGACCTCGTCGTCGAAATCGAAATCCACCTTGTGGGTGCTTTCCACGCGCTTCTTGATCCGCCCCAGTTGCAGTCGGGTGATGGCCTTGAGCATCTCGTCGCTCAGCGGGTAGTAGGGAATGGTCACCAGGCGCCCCAGCAGTGCCGGCGGGAAGATCTCCAGCAGTGGCTGGCGCAGGGCCTTGGCGATTTCCTCCGGCTCGGGCACCGCCTGCGGGTTCTTGCAGACGTTGGCGATCAGCTCGGTGCCGGCGTTGGTGGTGAGCAGGATCAGGGTGTTCTTGAAGTCGATCATGCGGCCTTCGCCGTCTTCCATGACGCCCTTGTCGAATACCTGGAAGAAGATCTCGTGCACGTCCGGGTGGGCCTTTTCCACTTCGTCCAGCAGCACCACGCTGTAGGGCTTGCGCCGTACCGCTTCGGTGAGCACGCCACCTTCGCCGTAGCCGACATAGCCCGGCGGGGCGCCCTTGAGGGTGGACACGGTGTGGGCTTCCTGGAACTCGCTCATGTTGATGGTGATGACGTTCTGCTCACCGCCATACATGGCTTCGGCCAGGGCCAGGGCGGTTTCGGTCTTGCCCACCCCGGAAGTGCCGGCCAGCATGAACACGCCGATCGGCTTGTTCGGGTTGTCGAGGCCGGCGCGGGAGGTCTGGATGCGCTTGGCGATCATCTGCAGGGCGTGGTCCTGGCCGATGATGCGTTTCTTCAGGTGCTGGTCCAGGTTGAGCACGGTTTCCAGCTCGTTGCGGGCCATGCGCCCCACTGGAATGCCGGTCCAGTCGGCGACCACCGAGGCCACGGCCTGGTAGTCCACGGTCGGCAGGATCAGCGGGGTCTCGCCTTGCAGGGTGCTGAGGCGCTGTTGCAGGTCCACCAGTTTTTCCCGCAGGCCGCGGCTGTCGTCGCCGACGTCGCTGTCCACCAGGCCGACGTTTTCCCGCAATTGGGCGCGGGTTGCCAGCAGTTCGTCCACCAGGGTCTTCTCTTGTGCCCAGCGACTTTCCAGCTCGGCCAGGCGCTCGCGCTCGGCAGTCAGGAGGTTCTCGCTGTTGACCTGGCGGTTGCCAATGGCAACGCCGATCGCCTGTTCCCGGGCGATGATCTGCAGCTCGGTTTCCAGGGCCTCGATGCGCCGGCGGCTATCGTCCACCTCGGCCGGCACGGCGTGCAGGCTGATGGCGACGCGGGCGCAAGCGGTATCCAGCAGGCTGACGGATTTGTCCGGCAACTGGCGCGCGGGAATGTAGCGATGGGACAGTTTGACCGAGGCCTCCAGGGCTTCGTCGAGGATCTGCACCTGATGGTGCTGTTCCATGGTCGAGGCCACGCCGCGCATCATCAGCAGCGCCTTGTCTTCCGAAGGTTCGGCTACTTGCACCACCTGGAAGCGCCGGGTCAGGGCCGGGTCTTTCTCGATGTGCTTCTTGTACTCGGCCCAGGTGGTGGCGGCCACGGTGCGCAGGGTGCCACGGGCCAGGGCCGGCTTGAGCAGGTTGGCCGCGTCGCCGGTGCCGGCGGCGCCACCGGCGCCCACCAGGGTGTGGGCTTCGTCGATGAACAGGATGATCGGCTTGGGCGAGGCCTGGACGTCCTCGATGACCTGGCGCAGGCGCTGTTCGAACTCGCCCTTCATGCTGGCGCCGGCCTGCAGCAGGCCGACGTCGAGGCTGCGCAGTTCAACGTCCTTGAGCGCCGGCGGCACGTCGCCGGCGACGATGCGCAGGGCGAAACCTTCCACCACCGCGGTCTTGCCCACCCCGGCTTCACCGGTGAGGATCGGGTTGTTCTGCCGGCGGCGCATGAGGATGTCCACCAGTTGGCGGATCTCTTCGTCACGGCCGACGATGGGGTCGAGCTTGCCGCTGCGGGCCTGTTCGGTGAGGTCGACGGTGAAGCGCTTGAGGGCTTCCTGCTTGCCCAGGGCGCTGGGGGCCATGGCGCCGCTGGCTTCGCCGGGCACCGCACCGGCACTGAAGCCGTCGCTGGCGCTCAGGGCGTTTTCCGGCGAGTCGCCGATGTATTCGTCAAAGCGCTCGCACAGGGTCTCGACCTTGATCTTGTCGAACTCGCGGGACAGCCCCAGCAATGCATGGCGCAGGCTCGGGGTCTTGAGGATGCCGATCACCAGGTAGCCGGTGCGCACCTGGCTTTCGCCGAACATCAGGCTGCCGTAGACCCAACCGCGCTCCACCGCCTCCTCGACGTGGGACGACAGGTCGGTGATCGAGGTCGAGCCCCGGGGCAGGCGGTCCAGGGCCTCGGTCAGGTCCTTGGCCAGGCGCGCCGGCTCCAGGTTGAACTGGCGGATGATGCGGTGCAGGTCCGAGTCCGTAAGTTGCAGCAACTGGTGAAACCAGTGGGCCAGTTCCACATAGGGGTTGCCCCGCAATTTGCAGAAGACCGTGGCGGCTTCGATGGCTTTGTAGGCAACGCTGTTGAGTTTGCCGAACAGCGCCGCGCGACTGATTTCACCCATGCTCTGTGCTCCTTGGTGTACGTGAGGTAGTGGCCAGGTCGGCGTAGTGCCGGGCCAGTATTAGATCCTTGGCATCGCTGCCGGGTTGGCCGAGCCAGGTGTTGAAACCCAGGCGCTGGCGGCCGTTGAGTTGCAGCTTGGGTACTTCGTCCTTGAGCAGGACCAGGTTCAGGTCCCAGTCCAGCTCGAAGCCCAGGTATTCGGCGGCCCAGGCCACCAGTTCCTGGAATTGCTGGCCGTCGGGCAGCATCCCCAGGTAATCGTCCAGTTTCATCGGGCCGAGGCGGATGCGGAACTTGTGCTGGCGGTCCCAGACGTGGCTGCCCAGGCAGAAATCCACCCCCAGCTGATGGGATTGCACCCCGACCCGGCTGCGTTCGGGCAACTCCAGCCACTGGCCGACATATTCCTCGATCTGCACCGGCAGGCCGAAATACTCGCTGATGATCGCCCGCAAGCCGTCCGGGTAGCGGGTCTGGGCCGCCAGGTGGCCGCTGTAATGCAGCTTGGCGGTGTCGGCTATCAGACCCTGCTTGAGCAGGCTGGGCATGCCCCGGCCCGACAGCGCCGCCAGCCGCGCCGACCAGTAGTCGTCGTCCGGGCGATCGTGGCTCACCGTCGGCCGGGCTTCGGCCCAGGCCCGATAGAACAGGCTCAGCAGGCGGTGGTGGAACACATCGAGAAAGCGCTTGCTGGTGCTGTCGGCGTTGTTGCGCTGGCGCTCGCGCACGTATTCGGTGATGTGCAGCGGCAGCGGCCCGTTGGGCCCGCCGAGGCCGAAGAAGAACTGCTCCAGGCGGGTCGCGGCGCCGTCGCTGCCGGGGGTGACCGAGGCCAGGGTGGCCGGGGCGAAGCTGCAGTCGGCCTGCTGTCCCAGGCGCAGCGGATCGTCCGCCAGGCGCACGGAGTGACCGAAGCGCGGCAGTTGCGGCGACAGGCATTCGATACGCCGCAGGGCCTGGAAGAAGTCGTACTCCCAGGGCTCGGCGTGCATCGCCGTCAGCGTATTCAAAGAGTCGGACGACGTCCGGGCTTGGCTTTCCATCGCATGATCTCGCCGCGTTCGGTGGTACGGATCACCGTCTCGGTAAAACTGTTGATCGACACATAACGTGCCAGGAAGCGCTCGAATACCGCGCCGAGCAGAAACACCCCGGTGCCGCGGAACGCGTTTTCATCGAACTCCAGGGTGATCTCCAGGCCCCGGCCGAAGACGATCGGCCCGGGCATCGGCAGGCGCCGGGTCACCGCCTTGCTGCTGACTTCCCGCAGGCCCTCGATCTGCAACTGCAGGGCCGCGTCGTTGCTGTCGCCGTACAACCGCAGCAGTTCGCGCAGGGCCGCCGCGCCCTGGCCCTGTTCGCTCAGGGACAGGTAGTTCAGCGACAGCTGGCTGATCAGGCGCCAGGCCTTGCCGTCGTGGGCATGGCTGGGGCGCGGCCGGCTCGGGCCCGCCAGGCAGCGGATGGCCTGTACCGGGGCGCTGTCGGCCAGGGTGAAGTCGGTCTTGCCGTTGCCGGTGTTCATGAACAGTGGCAGGTCGCGGTTGGTGCACAGCGCGCTGACCCCGAGCTGGCGCAGGTCGTGGCGATAGGGCGCCTGCTGGCTGTCCACCAGGCTGACGAAGGATTCGCTGCCGATGTAGGTGGAGCGCGGGCCGTTGCGACGCTGGTCGCTGGACAGCACCCGCGGCTCGCGCCGGACGATGTAGTAGGACTGGTCGCGGCCGTAGCGGGATGGATCGCGCACGGCGTAGAACGGCAGGAACGGCTGTTCCGGGCCGGTGCCGTGGCCGCTGATGGCGGTCAGCGAGTGGACCTCGAAATCCATCGGTCGGGTGCGGTCGGCGATCACATGGTGCTCGTTGACCCGGTCGGACAGGTGGATACGGTCCAGGCGCTTGGGAAACAGGTTGATCGCCGGGGTGCAGAAGGGCACGAACTGAGCGGTGCCGACGCTGCCTTCCAGGCTCTGGTCGAAGCGCTCGAAGAGCACGATCAGCTCCAGCTCCTGGCCGGCGCAGCGCTGGACCGCGCGCCCCAGCTGGGCGAATTCGACGAACAGGAAGCGGTTGGGCAGGGCGAAGTATTCCTGCAGCAGGCGGTAGCCCTGGAAGGCCTGGGGCACCACCGGCAGCGCCGCGTCGCGGTCGTTGAAACCGCGCGAGCGCAGGGCGTCCGGGGGCAGGCGCTCGACCCAGTCGCCGCCCGGGGCCCGGGCGAACACCGCGCAGACGTTGCCCAGCAGTTGTTCGTAGAGGCGGAACGGCTGTTCGTCATTGCCGTTCAGGTACAGCGGCAACTCGTCCAGGGCCAGGCTGTTGAACGGCAGTTCGGCGCCGGTGCGCAGGGTCAGGCGCAGCCCGGCTTTGGCCCTGGGCTCGCTGGCGGCCAGGCGCCCGAGCACTGCCGACGGGTTGCCGAAGTATTCGGCCTGGGCCACTTGCAGTGGCCACAGGGTCACCGAGTGCGCGGTGCGGTATTCGCAGCAGGTCTGGGTATCGCGGCCCAGGGCGGCGCGCAGGCTGGTGTCGCGCTCCAGGGTGAAGCCGCTGCTCAGGGAACCTTCGTCGGGATCGGCCTGCAACTGCACCACGGTCATCGACGGGGTCGGTGCCAGGTAGTGCGGGTAGGCGATCTCCAGCAGGTTGTGGGTGAAGGTCGGGTACTCGGCGTCGAGCTTGAGCTGCACCCGGGCAGTCAGGTAGGCGAAGCCCTCCAGCAGGCGCTCGACATAGGGGTCGGCGCAGTCCATGCCCGACAGGGTCAGGCGGCTGGCGATCTTCGGGAATTCCTTGGCGAACTCCGCGGCGCTTTCGCGCACGTGGTGCAGTTCCTGGTTGTACAGCTCCAGCAGGCGCGGGTTCATGAGCGCCTCCGGGAGTCGGCGTGCACCACTCGTACGTGGCCCGATTCCAGGTCCATGTCGGTTTGCAGCAGCAGACGCAGGGGCATCGGCTGGGCCCAGAGGTCGCCTTCGATCTCGAAGCTCAGGGCGTTGTGGTTCATTTCCCCGGGCGCGGTGCGTGCGCGTACCCGCAGGGTGCTGCGCAGGATGCGCGGCTCAAAGGTGGCGATGGCCTGGTGGATCAGCGCCTCCAGGGCCGGGATATCGATGCTCGAAGCGCTGTACCCGGCCAGGGCCGGCAGGCCGTAGTTGACCACCGAAGTACCGGCGGGGGTGTGCAGGGTGGCGTCGGCTTCCAGCAGGGAAGTGGTGTTGAGCAGCCATGCCAGGTCGCGCAGTACCGAGGCCTTGAGCTGGCTCAGGGACAGCACGCGTTTGTCCGGGCTTTCTTTCAGGTTGCCGGGTTCATCGTCGGTCAGACGATCCAGCAGGGAGGGTTGCAAGCGATCGCGGGCGGCGATGTCGGTTACCAAGGGGTTCGCTCCAGGATCGGATTGCGCAGGCATGACGTCACGAAAAGGGGCATAACCAAAGACTCACGAGGACGCGGTCCTGGCCAACCGTCCTCGCGTTGCGCCAGGCGCAACGCGAAGGCCGGGCCGGTCGCCGCCACGGGGCGGCGACCGAAGCGGATCAGCGCTTGGTGTTGGAGCGGATGTTCCAGCCGTACTTGATCGGGCCGCCGTCCTTGGTGCCATCGGCTTTCTGCGGCTGGTACTCGACCATCACCTGAGCGAAGTTCAGGGTGATGTTTTCGGTCAGGCGGTCATCGCTGCCCGAACCGCCGGTGCTCAGCGAAGTGATCAGCACTTCTTCCAGGTCGATGATCATGTACTCGACCTGGCTTTCGCCGCCGGCCTTGCGCACGGTCAGGCGCACCTTGTCGATGTGCTTGCCGCTGGAGCAATGCATCATCAGGTTCGGCGATGCCTTGTCCACGTACTTGGTCAGCGACAGGTCCTGGATGTTCACCTTGCCCGCGCCGCCGCCACCGCCAACGTGCATGTTGCCGGACTGGGACATGCCCCAGCTCCAGTTCAACACGTCGATTTCGTCCTTGTGGGCTTTGTCCATGGACTCGCCCTTGATGTCACCGATCTTGATGAAAATATCAACAGCCATGTTTTCTCCCTGTGTGGCACTTGCCACGATGTTGATTCAGCTTCTGTCGCCGCTGCGCGAGGCCCTGGGGACCTCGCGCGGCCTGTGGCTGCGGCCGCAGGTTTGAGTCGGTTATGGGTTAGGCGCCCTTGGCGGACGGCAGTTTGGATACCAGGCGCAACGACACGGTCAGCCCTTCGAGCTGGTAGTGCGGGCGCAGGAAGAACTTCGAGTTGTAGTAGCCGGGGTTGCCTTCGACTTCCTCGACCACCACCTCTGCCGCGGCCAGTGGGTGCTGGGCCTTGGTGGTTTCGGTGGAGTGCGCCGGGTCACCGTCGACGTAGTTGAGGATCCAGTCCTGCAGCCAGCGCTGCATCTCGTCCTTCTCTTTGAAGGAGCCGATCTTGTCGCGCACGATGCACTTCAAGTAGTGAGCGAAGCGGCAAGTGGCGAACAGGTACGGCAGGCGCGCGGCCAGGTTGGCGTTGGCGGTGGCGTCCGGGTCGTCGTATTCGGCCGGCTTCTGCAGCGACTGGGCGCCGATGAAGGCGGCGAAGTCGGTGTTTTTCTTGTGCAGCAGTGGCA
Source organism: Pseudomonas sp. NFPP25 (assembly GCF_900116505.1). Lineage (NCBI taxonomy): Bacteria > Pseudomonadati > Pseudomonadota > Gammaproteobacteria > Pseudomonadales > Pseudomonadaceae > Pseudomonas > Pseudomonas sp. NFPP25. The sequence continues at coordinate 282,928 of NZ_FPBG01000004.1, forward strand.
TGAAGCCGTTCTTCGCCAGTTCCGCTTCACGACGGTCGGAGATGGCGATCTCGGTCGGGCACTTCATGTCCACGCCACCGTCGTCGGTGGGGAAGGTGTGGGCCGGGAGGTTTTCCACCTCGCCACCGGACTCCACGCCGCGGATCCGCGAGCACCAGCCGAAATGCTTGAACGAACGGTTGATGTTCACGGCCATGGCGTAGGCGGCGTTGGCCCAGGTGTACTTGGAGCTGTCGGCGCCGTCGGTGTTTTCCTCGAAGGCGAAAGCTTCCACCGGGTCGGTCTTGGCGCCGTATGGCAGGCGCGCCAGGAAGCGCGGCATGGTCAGGCCGATGTAGCGCGAGTCTTCCGATTCACGCAGCGAGCGCCAGCCGGCGTATTCCGGGGTGGTGAAGATCTTGGTCAGGTCGCGCGGGTTCGACAGTTCCTGCCACGAGCCCATGCCCATCACGGTCGGCGAAGCCGCGGCGATGAACGGCGAGTGCATGGCGGCGCAAACCTTGGACAGCTCGCCCAGCAGCTCGACATCCGGTGGCGACTGGTCGAAGTAGTAGTCGCCCACCAGGCAGCCGTAGGGCTCGCCGCCGAACTGGCCGTATTCCTCTTCGTACATCTTCTTGAAGAGCGGGCTCTGGTCCCAGGCCGTGCCCTTGAATTTCTTCAGGGTCTTGTGCAGCTCCGGCTTGGAGATGTTGAGCACGCGGATCTTGAGCTGCTCGTCGGTCTCGGTGTTGTTCACCAGGTAGTGCAGGCCGCGCCAGGCGCTTTCCAGCTTCTGGAATTCCGGGTGATGGATCACCTGGTTGACCTGGGCGGTGAGCTTGGCGTCGATGGCGGCGATGATCGACTCGATCGACTTGATGGCGTCGTTGGACACCAGGTCGGTCTGCGCCAGGGCCTGTTCGGCCAGGGTCCGCACCGCGGTTTCCACGGCTTCGCGAGCACGCTCGGTCTTGGGCTTGAATTCCTGCAGCAGCAGCGATGCGAATTCGCTGGCCTGCTCGGTGGCGCCGGGTTGCGCCTGATTGTCACGCATCAATTCGGTCATGATCGTTGGTCCTGATTTACGCGTTCGGCTCGGAGTCAGCAGGCTTTGGCGCACTGGCCAGGGCCTGGAGCAACGCCGGATCCTTGATGGCTTTCATGATGATTTCTTCGGCGCCGGTCTTGCCGTCCATGTAGGTCAGCAGGTTGGCCAGCTGGGTGCGGGCTTCCAGCAACTGGTTCAACGAATCGACCTTGCGCGCCACGGCCGCCGGGCTGAAGTCGTCCATGCTCTCGAAGGTGATGTCCAGGCTCAGGTTGCCTTCGCCGGTCAGTTCGTTGGGCACGTGGAAGGCCACCCGAGGCTGCATGGCCTTGAGGCGCGAGTCGAAGTTATCGACGTCGATTTCCAGGAACTTGCGATCGGCCACGGCCGCCAGGGGCTCCACGGGCTTGCCGGCGAGGTCGGCCATCACGCCCATGACGAAGGGCAGCTGGACCTTTTTCTCGGCGCCGTAGAGTTCGACGTCGTACTCGATCTGCACCCGGGGCGCGCGGTTGCGCGCGATGAACTTTTGAGAACTTTGCTTCGCCACGTTGTGCTCCTGGTCGCTGCTGCGACGGTGTTGGCGTCGGTCGGTGGTTGCCGCTGACGATACTGCTCGGTTGTTCCGGGGTTAGTCGGATTCAGGGCCGCGCAGGTTTTCAAATTGGGACATGCCGTCGGGAATCAGATTGCGCACGATGGCCGCGAAGTCGGCGTTGACCAGGTTCTTGGCCCGGTTGAGCAGCACCGGCAACGGGCTCGAAGGCTCGTGGCGGCTGTAGTAGGCCAGCAGCCGGTCAAGGCTGCGCAGCACGTCTTCGCGGCTGCTGATCTCGCCGGAAACCCGTACCGGGGCTGGCGCTGCGGGCGCACCTGGCTCTTCGGTGGACGGCCCATCGGCGTGTTCCTCGACCGCGTTCTGCGCGCCTTGCGGGGCGTGCTGGCCCAGCACCTGTAGCGCCAGGCGCAGGGGTTGCTTGAGGGCCGTGAGGTCTACACCGCTGGCCGAGCCTACTTGTTCGCTGACCTGTTTCTCGATGCTTTCGGCCGCCGAGCGGGCTGCGCTCAAGGCGCTGCGAATCGCATCCAGGTGCTCGGGGTCGCTGTCTTGCAGGGCGCCGGCCAGGTGGTCGGAGCCCAGGCTCTCGCCGGAAAAGTGCTGCAGGCCGGCGGCGTTCAGCGCGGCTCGCAGGCTCACCGGGCCGAAGGTCCGGGAACGGGTCAGGATGGCTTCGCGGAGCAGGCCGATGGTGGTGTCGGACGCTAGGCCGGCCAGGGCGTTGATACGCACCGTGGGGTCGTTGTCGTCGTCGGCGTCCAGGCGCGGATGCAGGTCCGCCCAGTAATCCCGGAGCAGGCCGTCGATCAGTTCGAGGCTGGTGGCCAGGCCCGGCAGGCCTTCGAGGGCCAGGGTGCTCTGCAGGAGGAAGTGGGTGATGCGCAGGTCTTTGCTGCGCGCCAGCAGGTCCAGGCTCTGTTGCTGGATGCTGCGCCAGTCCGGCGGCTCGGCCGGCAGGATCGAGTCGCCCATGCTGCGCTCGGGCTGGCCCTGTGCGGCCCGCTCCAAGTGCAAGAAATCCGCGTCATATTCCAGGTCTTCGCCACAAGGCGAAGTTGCTGAAACCGCGGCGAGCAACATCGGTACATCCACCTGGTTTGATCTCCCTATCAGCCTGCAGGACAGTCAGGCAATTAATGCACTAGTTTGTTTGTGAACTCGCGCACATTTCTTGGTTTATATGGACTCGTTGATACTAGTGAGCCATCATCCGTGTTCAAGAAGTTGTGCATTTTTGGTGTAGTAGTTGTGCCTTGTCAAGGTAAGCTATTCGCCCCGCATGACAGTGTTATGTCGCCTTATAGCTCCTTGACCGGCGAGTCAGATCGGGGCGGTACGAAAAGCTTTTGTCATGCGTGTAGTTTAAGTTAAGCGATCATGCTGTGAACGGCGCTGTTTAAAGGATTTTTTGCGGACTTTTCATTTTTTCACGGAACTTTTTTCCCTTCGCCGGTTCGCACGCGGAAGTACAGCAAGGAGGCGCGATGTCGCTGTGTTTGACTATCACTAGTTATCACAAGATTACCCCTGGTCAATGCCCTGAAAAACTAATGGACCAGGGAATGATGGCAATTGGCCGCAGTTCCGATAATGACTGGGTACTTCCTGATCCCGAACGCTTAGTTTCCGCGCGGCACTGTGTCATCCAATACAAGGATGGCCGTTATTATTTGACCGATAACAGTACTAATGGTGTGGAGTTAGTCCGTGCCGGTATTCGTATGCGCCGGGGTAGCAGCGAGCCTCTGGAAGATGGCGAGGTTATTCGCATTGGCGATTATGAAATCAGTGCGCGCATCGATTTCAGTCTGAACCGCCCGGGGGCTGAACCCTTTTCCGGGGACAGCTCCAATAGTTTCGAGGCGCTGATGGGGCGTCAGGCGGCTTCGCCGACCCCCATCGAACCGATTTCCATGGCCCCGGTGGCGCACTTCCAGGGTGCCTCGGCCCAGGACACCTTTCCCGATCTGTTCGACTTTCTCGCCCCCAGCGCGACCCCGCCGGCCACCCAACCGGACCACGTGCCGGCCGAGCAGCACGATTTTCGCCCGCCGACCCCCACCGCGGTGCCCCAGCCCGTGGCACCGCCTGAGCCATCGGCGCCCCAGGGCGGGGCGGTGATTCCGGAGGACTGGGACCTGTTCGGCTCGACGCCCGCAAGCCCTGCGCCAGTGCCCAGTGCGCCGCCCGTGGTTGCCCCGCCGGTGGTTGCTGCCGCGCCGATTGCCCACCAGGCCTCGTTCGCGGCAGAGCCCGCGCAGCCGCAGCCGCAGCCGCAGCCGCAGCCGATCGCCCAGGCGCCCGTGGCACCGGTGGTTTCCGAAGTGGAGCTGGCTCCTGTTGTCACGCCCGCGCCGGCCCCGGTCGCCCCCCAGGGGGATCTGCTCCAGGCCTTCCTGCGCGGGGCCGGGCTCGATCAACTGCGTATCGAGCCGCAGCAGGCCCAGGCCCAGATGGAAAGCCTGGGTCGCAGCTACCGGTTGATGGTCGAGGGCCTGATCGATGTATTGCGTGCCCGTAGCAGCCTCAAGGGCGAGTTCCGCATGCAGCAGACGATGATCCGCCCGGTGGAAAACAACCCGCTGAAGTTCGCCCCCAATGTGGACGAGGCCATGCTCCTGCTGCTGCGCCACAGCAACCAGGCATTCATGGCTCCGGATCAGGCCGTGCAGGACAGCTTCGATGACCTGCGGGCCCACCAGCTGGCGGTCATGGCCGGTGTGGAAGCGGCCATCAAGCACCTGCTGGGGCGCTTCGAGCCCACTGAACTGGAAGCTCGCATGGCTCGCCCCGGCGGCCTGGGCAACCTGTTCAGCGGCTCGCGCCAGGCGCAGAACTGGCAGCAGTTCACTGCACTCTACAAACAGATTTCCCAAGAGGCCCAGGACGATTTCCAGGACCTCTTCGGTCGTGAGTTCAGCCGCGCCTATGAAGAACACACCCACCGGCTGCGCCGTTCCTGAGCGCGCCTGGAACACCCGAAAAACACGGATACACGGACAGCTGATACGTCATTGAGGACGCAGGATGATTCAACGATTGCTGACATTGGTTGCCATGCTGGTACTGGCGGCCTGTGCCAAGGACACACCACCTCCCGGCGAACCGGCCAAGGAAGCGCCCGGCGCCACGACTGTGGAGCTGCATTTCCAGGCGGTCAGCGGGCTCAACCCCGGGCCTGATGGCCAGAGCACGCCGGTGCGGGTACGGATCTTCGAGCTGAAGAATCCGGCCACCTTCATGCGCGCCGACTACTTCGCCCTGGCGGAGCGGGCGCCGGCTACCCTCGGCCCGGACCTGATCGACCAGGATGAAGTGCTGGTCAAGCCCGGCGACCAGTTCACCCTCAAGCGCACCCTGGACCCGGCCACCCGTCAGGTCGGCCTGCTGGTGGGCTATCGCGAAGTGGACCAGGCCCTGTGGCGGGTCGGGGTCAACACCGCGCAGCGCCTGAGCAACCAATATCAGATCGTCCTCGACGTCCGCGCGGTCAGCGCCGAGCTCGTGGCATCCCCATCCAGCCCTGCCCAATAGGCAATCGGAGCAACCATGTCCTGGAACAATCGCGTGGTCTGGTCGGAAGGCATGTTCATTGGAACCCAGCACTTCCAGCAGCATGACCGTTACCTGGAAAACCTCATCGACGCCCGCAGCCGCCCGCTGTCGACGGGAGCCTGGGGGTTCTCCGAGCTGCGTATCGATCAGGGCCTGCTGGCCCAGGGCAAGCTGGCCATCGTCAGCGCCCGTGGCCTGCTGCCCGACGGCACGCCGTTCAACATTCCCCATGACGACCTGGCGCCCAGCCCGTTGTGCATCGACGACAACCTGCGTGACGGCCTGGTGTACCTGGCGCTGCCCCTCAAGCGCGCCGGCGCCCGGGACACCGTGGACGAGGGCGAAGAGCTGGGCGGTGCCCGCTACCTGAGCCAGGTGCGCGAGGTGCGTGACGACAACGCACCGTTCGAGAACCGCGCGCCGGTGGCCGTGGGCTCTCGGGCCCTGCGCCTGCTCACCGCCCAGGACGGCCTCAGCGACTACGCCGCCATTGGCGTGGTGCGGGTCAAGGAGAAACGCGCCGACCGTGCTCTGGTGCTGGACGACAGCTACATTCCGCCGGTGCTGGACGTGGCCGCGTCCAAGCCGTTGAGCGCCTTTCGCAGCGAGCTGCTGGGCCTGCTGCACCAGCGCGGCGAAGCCCTGGCCGGGCGCGTGGTGGCATCGGGCGCGGGGGGCGCTTCGGAAATCGCCGACTTCATGCTCCTGCAACTGGTGAACCGCGCCCAGCCCCTGGTCAACCACCTGAGCCAGATCAGCCCGCTGCACCCCGAGCGCCTGTTCAGCGAGCTGGTGAGCCTGGCCGGCGAGTTCTCGACCTTCACCCACAGCGCCCGGCGCCCTGAGCAATACCCGCAGTACCAGCACGATGAGCTGGCCATGAGTTTCGCCCCGGTGATGCAGGCCCTGCGTGAAGCGCTGTCGATGCTGATCGACAGCAAGGCAACGCCGATCCCCATCGTCGAGAAAGCCTACGGCGTACACGTGGCGATGCTGGCCGACCGCACCCTGCTGGAGAACGCCAGCTTCATCCTGGTGGTGCGTGCCGACGTGCCGGGCGAAACCCTGCGCGGGCGCTTCGCCCAGCAGAGCAAGGTGGGTTCGGTGGAGCACATCCGCGACCTGGTCAACCTGCAGCTGCCGGGCATCGGCCTGCTGCCGCTGCCGGTGGCGCCGCGGCAACTGCCGTACCACGCAGGCTCGACCTACTACGAGCTGGACCGTGGCAGCGAGCACTGGAAACAACTGGTTCACTCCGGCGGCTTCGCGTTCCACGTCGCGGGAGAATTCCCGGGCTTGAACCTGGCCTTCTGGGCCATTCGAGGATAAGTCGCGATGCATCCTTTCGACGATTCGCCAGGGCAGCCGTCCCCGCCCAACGACCGTACCCAATTCATGCCGCGCCCCGGTGGCCGTGCTCCCGAGCCCGGGCGCCCAGCTGCTGCGCCCGCGCCGTCGTTGGCCATGCCGGCGGCGCCGCTGCCGGCCGGCCAGGCCCGTGGCCTGAACCCCCTGGAAAGCGCCGCGGGCCCACTGCTGGCCTTGCTCACAAGGCTGCGCAGCACCCTGGCGCACCCGGCGCCGGCCAGCCTGCGGGCGCAACTGCTGGCCTACCTGCGCCAGTTCGAGGAGCGCGCGGAAGCCGCCGGCGTGCCGCGCAACGACGTGCTGCTGGCGCGCTATGCGCTCTGTACTGCCCTGGATGAAGCCGTGCTGAGCACGCCCTGGGGCAGCACCAGCGACTGGGGCAAGCAGAGCCTGCTGATCACCGTGCACAACGAGGCCTGGGGCGGCGAGAAGGTCTTCCAGCTGCTGGAGCACTGCCTGCAAAGCCCGCGCGAGCGCCTGTACCTGCTGGAGCTGTTGTACCTGTGCATGTGCCTGGGTTTCGAAGGCCGCTACCGGGTGATGATCGATGGTCGCAGCCAGCTCGAGGCCCTGCGCGAGCGCACCGCGGCCACCATCCGCAGCGCCCGTGGCGAGCACGAGCGCGAGCTGTCGCCACACTGGCGCGGGGTCACCGTGGCCCGTGACCGGCTGGCCCAGTTCATGCCGCCCTGGGTCGGCATCGCCATCGGCGTGGCCCTGCTCCTGGCGCTGCTGTTCGGCCTGCGCCTGAAACTGGCGGCGGACGCCGAGCCGGTGTTCAAGAACATCCATGCCCTGGGCGAGATCCCGGTGCAGACCCTGGACCGCCCGGTGATCCAGCCGAAGATTGTCGAGCGTCCGCGCCTGGCGGGCTTCCTCGCCGAGGACATCAAGGCCGGGCGGGTGGCGGTGGAAGATGCCGTCGACCGTTCGGTGGTGACCATCCGTGGCGACGAGCTGTTCGCCTCGGCCAGCGCCAGCATCCTCGACGACTACCAGCCGCTGATGCTGCGCATCGCCGACGCCGTGCGCAAGGTCAAGGGCCAGGTACGGATCACCGGCCACAGCGACAACCGACCGATCGCCACCTTGCGCTTCCCGTCCAACTGGAAGCTGTCCCAGGCGCGCGCCGAATCGGTGTTGCAGATCCTCGCGGCGAAGACCGGGCAGCCGGAGCGCTTCAGCGCCGAAGGCCGCAGCGACACCGAGCCACTGGCAACCAATGCCACCGCCGAAGGGCGGGCACGTAATCGTCGGGTAGAAATCAGCGTATTGGCGGAGGGGGTCGAGTGAAGGCGTTTTTCAGTTTTGTGATTCGCTGGGTGATCCCGCTGCTGGGGCTGATCGCCCTGAGCCTGATCATCTGGTTCATTGGCCCGTTGCTGGAGTTCCTGGTACCGGAAGGCCGGCGTTGGGCGCTGATCATTTTCATCTTCGCGCTATGGATCGGCTACCGGGTGTTTTGCATCATCCAGGCCCGTCGGAATGCGGCCAAGGTCTTGCAGAGCCTGGCCGCCGACACCCCGCCGGACCCGGACAGCGTGGCCACTGCCGAGGAACTGGCCGCCCTGCGCCAGCGCATGGACGAAGCCCTGGCGCTGCTGAAGAAGGCCAAGCTCGGCGGTGACGAGCGACGCAATCTCTACGAGCTGCCGTGGTACGTGATCATCGGTCCGCCGGGTTCCGGCAAGACCACCGCACTGGTCAATTCCGGCCTGCATTTCCCCCTGGCCGCCCAGTTGGGCGCCGGTGCCGTACGCGGCGTGGGCGGCACCCGCAACTGCGACTGGTGGTTCACCGACCAGGCCGTGCTGCTCGATACCGCCGGCCGCTACACCACTCAGGACAGCCACGCCACGGTGGACAAGGCGGCCTGGCTGGGCTTTCTCGACCTGCTGAAAACCCAGCGCTCGCGGCGGCCGATCGATGGCGCCTTCGTTGCCATCAGCCTCTCCGACCTGCTGCTCGGCAGCGAAGCGGAGCGCGCTGCCCACGCCGCAGCGATCCGCCTGCGGATCCAGGAGTTGTACACCCAGCTGGGAGTGCGCTTCCCGATCTACCTGATGCTCACCAAGCTCGATCTGGTGCCGGGTTTCATGGAGTTCTTCGACTCCCTGAGCAAGGAAGAGCGGGCCCAGGTCTGGGGCATGACCTTCGCCCTGGACGACGGCAAGAGCGGTGACAGCCCCCTGGCCCACCTGCCGGCGGAACTGGCGGCCCTGGAGCAGCGGCTCAACGAGCGCCTGGTGGAACGCCTGCAGCAGGAACGCGACCCGGCGCGGCGCGACCTGATCTACGGCTTTCCGCAGCAGTTCGCAGCGCTCAAGGAATCCTTGCAGAGCTTCCTGGAAGGGGTGTTCAAGCCCAATGCCTTCGAAGAGCGGGTACTGCTGCGCGGGGTGTACTTCACCAGCGGCACCCAGGAAGGCAGCCCGATCGACCGCCTGATCGGCGCCATGGCCCAGAGCATGAACCTGGACCGCCAGCACCTGGCGCGGCAGACCGGCACCGGGCGCAGCTACTTCATCGAGAAGCTGTTCAGTGCCGTGGCCTTTGCCGAGCGCGGGCTGGTGGGGGTCAACCCCAAGGTCGAGCGCCGGCGCAAATGGATCGCCCGTGGCGCCCTGGCTGGCACCGTAGCCCTGGTGCTGGTGGTCAGCACCTTGTGGATCATCAGCTACAGGGCCAACCAGGCCTACATTGCCCAGGTCGACCAGCGCGTCGGCCCGGTGCGCCAGGACGTGCAGAACCTCAGCCCGGCCCAGCGCGATGTGCTGGCGGTGCTGCCGCTGCTCAACGCCACCCGCCACCTGGCCGGCGACGCACCGGGCTGGGCCGAAGGCCTGGGCCTTTACCAGGGCGACATGCTCGAAGCCGAGTCCGCCAGCGTCTATCGCAAGCTGCTGGTGGCGGTGTTCGCCCCACGGTTGATGACCCGCATCGAAGAGCAACTGCACAGCGGCGGCAACTCGGACTTCCTCTACGAAGGGCTCAAGGCCTACCTGATGCTGGCGGACAGCGAGCACTACGACCCGGACTTCATCAAGGCCTGGATCACCCTGGACTGGGATCACACCCTGGCCCGCGACCTGCCGCCCGAGCAACGCCAGGCCCTGACCGGCCACCTGCAGGCGCTGTTCGAGAAGCATCCGCCCAACGCGCGCCTGGACCAGCGCCTGATCGACGACCTGCGCCGCCAGCTGCAACAGCTGCCGGTGGCCCAGCGGGTGTATGACCGGGTCAAGCGCGCCAAGCTGCCGGACGGCGTGCCGGACTTTCGCCTCAGCGAGGCCGGTGGCCGTGACGCCGCGCTGGTGTTCACCCGCAAGAGCGGCAAGCCGTTGAGCGAGCCCCTGAGCGGGCTGTTCACCGCCAAGGGCTACCGCCAGGGCTTCCTCCTGGCCAGCCTCAACCAGGCAGGCACCCTGGCGGAAGAACAGTGGGTGCTGGGTCGCGATCAGGCCGACCAGCAGAACGTCGCCAGCCTTGCCGCCGACGTGCGCCGCCTGTACTTCCAGGATTACCTGCGCCAGTGGGACGCCTTACTGGCGGACATCGACTTCGTGCCGATCACCAGCGTGGCCCAGGCCGCCGACGTGCTGCGGATTCTGTCCGGGCCCACTTCGCCGCTGAAGAAGCTGCTGGTGGCCGTGGCCAAGGAAACCGACCTGCAACAGGAAGAACGCCTGCTGGCGGCCCAGGGCCAGAAGGTCGAGGGCGGTGTGGACCAGCTCAAGCAACGCCTGGGTACCCTGCTGGGCCAGGAACAGTCGGCCAACCCGGCTGCCGTGGCCAGCAGCGAAGACCCGGTGAGCGCGCACTTCGCCGAACTCAACAGCCTGGTGAGCAAGGGCGAGGGCGAGCCCGCGGCCATCGACGGCCTGCTGGCGGACATGAACGCCCTGTACGTGCAGGTCAGTGCCATGGTCGGGGCCAGCGGCGACGCGCTGCTGGGCGAGGCCAAGAACCAGGCCAGCGCCGCTGCGGCGCGGGTCAGCCTGACCGCCGAGCGCCAGCCTCCGGTGGTCCAGGGGCTGGTCAAGTCGGTGGTGGGCTCCACCACCAACACCATGATGGGCGGGGTGCGCAACCAGCTGAACGCGGCCTGGGTCAGCGAAGTGGTGAACGTCTATCGCCAGTCCCTGAGCGGCCGTTACCCGATGTCGCCGGGCAGCTCCCGGGACGCGACCCTGGAAGACTTCGGCCAGTTCTTCGGCACCGGCGGGGTGATGGACAACTACTTCCGCAAGTACCTGCAGCCCTACGTCAACACCTCGACCACCACCTGGAGCTGGCAGCCGGGTGCGGCGCAGAAGCTGGGGATTTCCCCAGGCGTGCTGCAGACCTTCCAGCGCGCTTCGAACATTCGCGACGCCTTCTTCCGCTCCAGTGGCGGTACCCAGCCGGCCGTGCGTTTCGAACTCAAGCCGGTGGCGATGGACGCCAATATCAGCCAGTTCCTGCTCGACCTGGACGGCCAGCAACTGAGCTACGACCACGGCCCGAGCCGGCCGGTGGCCATGCAATGGCCCAACCCGGGGAGCATCGGCGTGGTGCGCCTGTCGATCATGCCGCCTTCGGCCACCGGGCGTTCCGGGATCACCCTGGATGGCCCCTGGGCCTGGTTCCGCCTGCTGGAGCAGTCGGACCTGACCGCCACCAATTCGCCGGACCGCTTCAACCTGCGGCTACGGGTGGACGGTGCGAGCATTTCCTACGAGCTGCGGGCCAGCAGCGCCTTCAACCCGTTCAAGAGCCGGGTGCTCAGTGGCTTCAGCCTGCCGGAGCGGCTATGACGGCGCCCGGCCTGTACGGCAAGTTGGCCAGCCGCGGCGATTTTGTCAGCCGTGGCCTGCCACAGAGTTTCATCGGCCCCTGGGACAGTTGGCTGGCGGCGGGGCTGCTGGCCAGCCAGAACGCCCTGGGTGAGCAGTGGCTGAACGCCTACCTGATCAGCCCGTTGTGGCGCTTCGCCCTGGCCCCCGGGGTCTGCGGGCCCCAGGCGGCGGTCGGGGTGGTGATGCCGAGCATCGACCGGGTGGGGCGCTATTTCCCCCTGACCGTGGCTGCGCTGCTGGAGCCCGAGGCTGACCTGGCTTCGTTGGTCGGCGGCCCGGAGCAGTGGTTCGAACAGGTGGAAGAGTTGTTGCTGGCGACCCTGGAAGAGGGCGCCAGTTTCGAAGCCCTGGAAGAGGGCTTGCAGGCCCTGGGCGCGCCAAGCCCGGCCAGCCGGATCGAAGGCAGCCACTACGCCGGCCTGCAGCGGTTTTACGTCAGCGATCCACAGGCCCGGGGCGCGGTACTCGCGGCCCAGGCCTGCGCGGGATCGAGTGCCTGGTGGGGGCGCGGTTCGCAGTACATCAGCCCAATGCTGTTGCGCTGCCAGGGCCTGCCGCCGGCCAGTGAATTTGCGCAATTTTTGCTCGGACAAGAGGGTGCCGTCTAAATGCGTTCAGCGCCGCAACTGTCCTACCAGTCCGCCAGCTACAGCCATGTCGGCATGGTGCGGAAAATCAATGAAGACGCCTGGCTCGAAGCCCCGGAGACCGGCCTGTGGCTGGTGGCCGACGGTATGGGCGGGCACGCCGCCGGGGACTATGTCAGCAGCCTGATCGTCGACAGCCTGCGGGCGGTTCCGGCCGCCGACAGCCTGGACGACTATGTCGCCGCGCTGCGCAACGGCCTGGCCGCGGTCAACGCCGCGGTGCGCGAGGAAACCGCCAACCGTGGGGTGACCATGATGGGCAGCACCGTGGTGCTGCTGGCGGTACGCGGGGCACGGGCCGTGTGCCTGTGGGCCGGCGACAGCCGCCTGTACCGGTTGCGGGACGAACAGCTGGAAGGCATTTCCCGGGACCACAGCTACGTCCAGGACCTGCAGGACAGCGGCCTGCTCAGCGAGGCCGAGGCGCGGGTGCACCCGCGGGCCAACATCGTGACCCGGGCGATTGGCGTCGAGGCCCAGCTGGAGCTGTCCCAGGTCGACCTGCAGGTGCAGGACGGCGACACCTTCCTGCTGTGCAGCGACGGCCTGAACAAGACCGCCGAGGACTTTGAGCTGCGTGACGTGCTCAGCCACAGCGAGCCCAATGACGTGGTGCGCAGCCTGATCCACCTGGGCCTGACCCGGGGCGCTCCGGACAACATCACCGCCATCGTGATCAAGGCCGCAGGACACTGACCATGGACATTCTGATTCCCGGCTTTGACATCCAGGGCGAAATTGGCGAAGGCGCCATGGCCAGCGTGTACCTGGCGACCCAGCGTTCCCTGGAACGCAAGGTGGCACTCAAGGTGATGGCCGCGGCGCTGGCCGCCGACCCGAGCTTCTGCGAGCGCTTCCTGCGCGAGGGCAAGACCCTGGCGCGGCTGTCGCACCCGCACACCGTGACCATCCACGACATCGGCAATGTCGGCGAGCTGTACTACATGGCCATGGAGTACCTGCCCAACGGCACGCTGAAAGAGCGCATCGCCGCCGGGCTGACCCCGGAGCAGGGCCTGACCTATATCCGCCAGATCGCCTCGGCCCTGGGCTATGCCCATGCCCAGGGGCTGGTACACCGCGATGTGAAGCCGGCCAACATCCTGTTCCGCGCCGACGGCACCGCGGTGCTCTCGGACTTCGGCATCGCCAAGTCCCTGGACGACCGCACCCAGTTCACCCAGGCCGGTTTTGCCGTGGGCACCCCGAGCTACATGAGCCCCGAACAGGCTCGTGGCCAGGACATCGACGGCCGCGCCGACCTCTATGCCCTGGGGGTGGTGCTGTATGAAATCCTGGTGGGCGAGCTGCCTTACAACGGCACCGACGCGCTGTCCACAGCCCTGGCCCACCTGACCGAGCCGCTGCCGGAGCTGCCGCTGCACCACGGTCGCTACCAGCACATCCTGCGCAAGCTGCTGGCCAAGGACCCGGCCGAGCGCTACCCGGATGCCGCCGCCTTGCTGGCGGCCCTGGACAACCTGCCGGCCGCCACCGCCGAGGTGGAAGCGACGCTGATCCAGCCCTTGCCGCTGCCACCCCAGGCTGCGTCGCAGCCTGTACCTCAGGGCAACGACCTGGCCGGGCTGACCCCGGTGTCCATCGAGATCCCGCAGCAGGCGCCCCGACCGGCGCCGCGCCGCGAGCCGCCCGAGGAGCCGCCCGCGCCGCCGCGCACGGCCAATCTGCCGCCAGCCGGCAGCGGGCCTTCCGAACAGCGGCGCGGCCCGGTGCTGGCCCTGGCTGGGGTCGCCGTGGCGGTGGCCCTGGCAGTGGCGGGCGCCGGTTATTGGTGGCTGTCGGGCGACAGCCCGGCGCCAGAACCCAAGACCGCCTCGACAGCCGGCACCACGCCTGCGGTGGTGGCGCCCCCGGCCAGTCAGCCGGTGGCCGCGGATGTCGACGGCGGCCAGCGACCGCTGCTGATGCCGGGCAAGAAAACCTTGTTCCAGCGGGTGCTGAGCAAGCCAGGGGCGAGTTTCTCCAGCGAGCCTGGGGCTGCGCCGGGCCAGGCGGTGCCGGCGTTCTCGGTGCTCTACGTGTATCAGCGCAAGAACCTCGACGGCCGCTCCTGGCTGCGCCTGGGGGCCGCCAGTGACGGTCGCAGCGCCGGCTGGTTGCCGGCCGAACAGGTCAGCGACTGGAAGCAGAGCCTGGTGCTGAAATTCACCGAGCGTTCCGGTCGTGCACCGGTGATGTTCGTGCGTCAGGCCAGCGAGCTGGAGCGTTTGTTGGCGGACCCTGCGGCGGCCAAGAACCTGCTGCTCAAGGCACAGAAGAACCCCCAGGACGAACAGCAGGTGCTGGCCCTGGAACCCAACGCCAGCGCGGTGCCACAGGACCAGTTCTACCTGCTGCCGATCTTCGATTCCAAGGAGAGTTTCGACGACAACGGCCAGCCGGTGCAGTTGCTCAATGTGGCTTCCATCGACCCGGGCAACAGCCCGCAGAGCATCAGTGACAGTAGCGGCAAGCGCCTGCCGGCCAATACTCCGCCGGCGGCCGGCGATGCCTTCCGCACTGCGGTGGTGCTGGTGGTGGACACCTCGGTGTCGATGCAGCCCTACATCGACCAGGTGCGCGATGTGGTGCACGAGCTGCAAAGCAAGATCGCCCAGCGCGGCGAGCTGGACAGCGTCAGCTTCGGCCTGGTGGGCTTTCGCAACAACACCAGCAAGACCCCGGGCCTGGAGTACGTGACCAAGACCCTGGTGACCCTGGACCAGGGTCGCGATCCCCAGCGCTTCCAGGAGCTGGTGAGCCAGGTCAAGGCCACCAGTGTCTCCAGCCATTCGTTCAACGAAGACGCCTTTGCCGGCGTGATGCAGGCCGTGGAGGGCATGGACTGGAAGGGCTATGGCGGCCGCCTGATCCTGCTGGTCAGCGATGCCGGGGCGCTGCGCAAGAACGACCCTTACAGCCGCACCCAGATGAACGAGGCGGAAGTGCGCCAGGCAGCCCTGGGCAAGCAGATCAAGATCTACGCCCTGCACCTGCGTACCGATGCCGGCAAGAAGAACCACGCCCAGGCGGAAACCCAGTACCGGGTGCTGACCGCCGACGCCAACCCGAAGATCGGCGACCTGTACATTCCGGTGCCCGGTGGCGATGTGGGCAAGTTTGGCGAGCGGGTCGACGAGATCGGCACGGTGTTCGCCGACCTGGTGCATCAGGTGCGCAGCAACCAGAGCCAGGAAGTCCCGGTGCTGGCGGCGGCGCCGAGCATCGCGCAGAAGTCGGCGGCCATCGGCTACGCCATGCACATGGATTTCCTCGGCCGCAAGTCCGCCAGCCAGGCGCCCCAGCTGGTCAGCGCCTGGACCGCCGACCGCGACCTGACCAACCCGGCGCTGCCGGCGTTCCAGGTCTGTGTGATGCTCACCAAGCTGCAACTCAACGACTTGCAGCAGTCGCTGAAACTGATCGTCGACGCGGCGCGCAAGACCCAGACCTCGCCCAAGGATTTCTTCCAGGAAATCGCCAGCGCCAGTGCCTACATGAGCCGCGACCCGTCGGCCCTGCGCAAGGGCGGCAACCTGGCCGACGGCGGCGTGCTGGGGGAATACCTGGAAGGCCTGCCGTACCGCAGCAAGTCGCTGAACATGACCCAGGACCTGTGGCTGTCCCTGAGCGTGGCCGAGCAGGAAGACTTCATCGACGAGCTGGATTCGAAGATCCGCCTCTACGAAACCTTCCATAACGACCTGGCCAACTGGGTGCGCTTCGGTGATGCCGAGCCGGGTGATGCCCTGTACCGCGTTCCGTTGTCGACCCTGCCGTGATGCTCAATCTGGCGCAGGTGCACAAGAGCCGCGGCGAGGGTCGCCAACGCTACAGCCTGGTGATCCCCAGGCTGCAACTGCGTGCCGGTGATCAACTGGCGGTGGTCGGCCCCAGCGGTTGCGGCAAGAGCACGCTGCTGGACCTGCTGGCGCTGGTGCTGGCCCCGGATTCGGCGGCGCGCTTCGAGTTCTCCCCGGCCAGGGATGCCATCGACATTGCCGGGATCTGGCGCGGCGACGGCCACAGCGCGCTGGCGCAGTTGCGCAGCCGGCACCTGGGTTATGTGCTGCAGACCGGCGGCCTGCTGGGCTTTCTCGACGTGCGCGCGAATATCAGCCTGCCCCGGCAGTTGCTGGGGCTGGCGGACGAGGGCATTCCCCGGCGCCTGGCCGAGCGCCTGGAGATCGCCGACCAGCTGCACAAGAAACCCGCCGCGCTGTCGGTGGGCCAGCGCCAGCGGGTCAGCTGCGCCCGGGCCCTGGCCCACAACCCTCAGGTATTGCTGGCGGACGAGCCGACAGCGGCCCTGGACCCCTTGAACGCTCAGCGGGTGATGCAACTGCTGGTGCAGCAGTCGCGGGACCAGGGGGTGTGCTGTGTGATCGCCACCCACGACGAACCCCTGGCCCGGGCCAACGGCTTGCAGGTACGACGCATCGCCTGCCAGCGCGACGCCGATGGCGGAGTCACTGCCACGCTTGGGGAGGCCTGCTGATGCGCGCCTCCCTGACCGCGGCACTGGCCTGGCAGGACTACCGGGCCGACAGCTGGCTGTCGGCCTGTTCGGTGCTGGCCCTGGTGGCGGTGATCGCCCCCTTGCTGGTGCTGTTCGGGCTCAAGTTCGGGCTGGTGAGCAGCCTCACCGAGCGCCTGGAAAAGGACCCGGCGGTGCGCGAGATCATTCCCCTGGGCGGCGGGCGCTTCAGCGCCGACTTCATCGCCCAGTTGGGGCAGCGTCCGGACGTGGCCTTTGCCTTGCCGCGTACCCGGCAGATCGCCGCCACCGCGGACCTGTCCCGGGGCACGGGGGATATCGGCCTGACCGTGGAAATGCTCCCCACCGCGGCCGGCGACCCCTTGCTCGGGCGCTTGCCGGCGCCCCGGGGCATGAGTGGCGTGCTGCTCAGCCGCACCGCCGCCGAGAAGCTTGGGGTGCAGCCGGGGGACTGGTTGCAGGCGACCTTTGGCCGGCAGGTGGCGGGGCGCAGCGAGGTACAGCGGACCCGGGTCCAGGTGGAGGGCGTTCTACCGCTGGAGGCCTTTGCCCGGGACGCGCTGTTCGCCCCGCTGGCGCTGCTGGAGGCCGCCGAGGATTACCGCGACGGACGCGCTGTGGCGGCCCTGGGCTGGCTCGGCGATGCCCAGGCAACTGCCGGGCAGCGGGTTTACCCGGCGTTTCGCCTGTATGCCCGCGACCTGGGGGATGTCGAGCCATTGCGTCTGTATTTCGCCGAGCGCGGCCTGCTGGTGTCGACCCAGGCCCAGACCATAGCCCAGGTGCAGTCCTTGAGCCGCAACCTGGCCATCGTCTTCTGGGTGATCGCCGGGCTGGCCCTGGCGGGTGCCTTCGCGGCGATCTTCGCCGGGGCCCTGGCGGCGGTGGAGCGCAAGCGCCGGGAGCTGTCAGTGTTGCGCCTGCTGGGGTTTTCCACCGGTGCGCTGCTGCTGTTCGTGGTGGCCCAGGCGCTGTACAGCGCCGGTTTTGCCGCGCTGTTGAGCGGCGCCCTGTATGGCCTGGCCCAGGCCGGGCTGAATCATTTGTTCATGCAGGCGCCCGGCGAATACGCCAGCCACCTGCTGCCGGCCCATTACGGGCTGGCCCTGTTGGCGACGCTGGGCGTCAGTACCCTGGCCGCCGCGCTGGGCGGCTGGCGGGTGTCGCGCATAGAAGCCTGTGAAGGAATTCGCGATGTATAAGTTGATCAGCACCGTGCTGGCCATGACCCTGGCCGGGGCCGTGTGGGCCGAAGAACCGGCGAACAAGATGGACAACCCCAAGCCGTTGCCGGACGACGTCAGCCTGCCGCTGCCCTGCGACGGCGAGATGGTGTTCCGCTACGTCTACGTGCTGGCCCAGGGCACCCTGGACGACCGTGAGGTGAACCTCGGCTACCCCTTCAGCGAGGGCGAGAGCGGTTACCAGCAGTCGTTCATTTCCGGCTATCGCCGGGACTACATCAACGGCCAGTTCACCCTCAAGGACCTGCCTGGCGCCTGGGGCAAGACCATTGGCCCGGCGCTGCCGAAAAGTGGCGCCGGGGTGCCCCTCAAGCCAATGCTGTATTTCATCGGCAAGTACGAGGTCACTGCCCGCCAGTACGCTCAGGTCATGGCCCAGGCCCAGTCCCTGGCCAGCGGTGATCCGGCCCCGGCCTGTGAGGCGCCGGAGGGCCTGCAGGGGCGCCTGCCCAAGGTCAAGCTGTCGCGTTTCGAGGCCGAGCGCTTTGCCGCGGTGTACAGCGCCTGGCTGATGAAGAACCACCGCGACCTGCTGCCGGTCAGCGGCCGTGGCAGTTCCTCGGAAGACGGTGGCCTGGGCTTTGTGCGCCTGCCCACCGAGGTGGAGTGGGAATACGCCGCCCGCGGCGGCCAGGCGGTCAGCCGCCAGGAGCTGGAAGGCCGCCTGTTCCCGCGGCGCGTGGAGGGCAGCGAAGACGACGGCCCGCTGGCGGACTGGGCGGTGTTCAACCAGGTGGCCGGCGGCACCGGCCAGGCCGCGCGCCTGATGCCCATCGGCACCAAGCTGCCCAACCCCATCGGCATGTTCGACGTGATCGGCAACGCCGCCGAGATGGTCCAGGAGTCCTTCCAGCTGGTGCGCGCCGGGCGCCGCCAGGGCACCTACGGCGGTTTCGTGGTCAAGGGCGGCAACTACCTGGAAGGCGAAGGCACGCTGTTCACCGGGATGCGCCGCGAGTACCCGCTGTTTGGCGCCGACGGCACTGAGCAGAGCAACGAAACCACCGGTTTCCGGGTGGCCATCGGCGCGCTGTCGGCGCCCCGTTCGCGCTACAAGGAGCTGTTCGCCCAGTGGCAGAAGGAAGGCCGCCTGGCGTCCCTGACCGATGCCATCGACGACGCCCAGGACCCCACCAAGCGCCTGGACGCCATCATCGCCGCCAGCGTCGACCCGCGCCTGCAGGCGGAGCTGGGGCTGGTCAACGAAGAGCTCAAGCGCAACGTCTCGCTGATCGCCCAGCAGCGCGAGGAGGCGGCCGGCAACCTGATCCAGTCGTCGGCCCTGGTGGCCGAGACCATCAACAACTACAACATCCGCCTGACCAACCTGAAGAAGAGCCAGCAGCAGGCCATCGATGCCAAGGACGAGCCCAGCGCCAAGCTGTTCGCCGAAGCCATCGACAACGGCCGCAGCGCGCTGGACGGGGCGGTGGCGATCTACATCGACAACCTGGCCACGGGCACCCGTTACACCGACGCGGTGATCCAGGCGCAATTTCAACGAATCAAGGAAGAGCTCAATCGCAAGCCGGTGCTCGGCAAGAGCCTGGTGACGCGCGCTACGTTATTCGTTCGCCATGTCGGGAATTATCGCCAGCAACGGCGAGCCGACCCGGCGACGATTTTGAAGGAACTGCTCGCATCGACCGGTCAGAAGTCATGACCGGCCGCTGTCTGTCGAGCCTGGAGGATCTCGGACGACATTGCGTCGCGCCGAGTTGGTCAAACTTAATCGAGATCACGAACATGCTTTTTTCCCGCAACCCATTTGCTTCAACGTCCAAGCGTCACCTGCTGTTGGTTGCCGCCGGGTTCAGCACCGTATTGACCGGTTGCGCGACCTCTCCGGTGTCCAAGGTCGCCTCGACCACCAAGGTCGAGTACTACCCGAGCTGCTACGAGCCGGTGCAGCACCTGCGCGCCACGGATTCGGACATGACCAAGTCGGTGGTCACCGGTGCTGCCCTGGGCGCTGCCGGCGGCGCTTTGCTCGGTGCCCTGACCGGTGACGGCGACCACCGTGGCCGCAACGCCGCCATCGGTGCCGCAGGCGGTGCCCTGGCCGGTGGCGCAGCCGGTTACTACACCGAGCGCCAGAAGCAGATCGCCGACGACAACCAGCGCATCGCTTCCTACGCTGCCGACGTCAACAAGAGCGCGGCCGACATCGACCGCAGCACGGCCTATGCCCGCGCTTCCCAGACCTGCTACCAGCGCGCCTTCGACAGCCTGATCAGCTCCCGCAAGGCCAACACCATCAATGACGTGGAAGGGCGCAAGCGCCTGGCGGAAATCGTCAGCGGCCTGAAAGAGTCCAACGACCTGATCACCGCGGTGAACGGCCGTGCCAGCGAAGACCTGAGCAAGTACAACCAGGCCTACGAGCAGGATCTACAGCAAGTGGGCGTGCAGCGTACCGACGTGGTGAAAGTCGCCACCGCCGATACCACCACGGTGACCACCGGTGGCAAGAGAAAACAGCCACAGAAGGTCAAGCAGCCCAAGCTGCCGACCGTGCCTCAGGAAGCGGTGAGCACCGAGAGGTCGATCCAGGATGCCAAGATCAAGCAGGCCGAGAGCAACAAGGTCGCGACCACCGGCCAGACCCAGGTCAACAGCATGTGCAAGAACCCGGACCTGGGTGACTGGGCACCGGTGCCTTGCCCTAACGTCTGAGTTGGTGATTGTCTGACAAGATGTCGCGATAAGCGTTGAACGCCAGCCGATCTCCGAGCAATCGAACAGATCGGCTGGCGCTCTTCGAGTTACAGGTTAAACTGCGCCGGCCATCCAATAATTCCACTGAGGCGCCGTGCATGAAATTCCGTTTTCTTCTCTGGGTGCTTGGCCTGTTGATGGGCAAAGCCAGCCGCAACAATCCTGCTTTCCAGCAACAGTTGGGTGACAAGGAGCTGGTGTTCCAGCTGCAGACGCTCGACGGCAAGGTTGCTCGGCATTTTTTCGTCAAGGACCAGCGCGTCACCAGCCGTTCGGGGTTCTATCCCGAGCCGGCATTCGCCATCGCCTTCAAGGATGCCGCCTACGGCTTCGCCACCCTGCAGGCGAAGAACAAGCAGTTGGCATTCATGACCGGTATTCAGGACAAGTCGATCCAGATCAAGGGCAACCCGGCCCTGGTGATCTGGTTCCAGGGGCTGACCAAGTACCTGAAACCGAAAAAGGCCAAGCCCAAGGCTTGACCGGGAAACTTCGCCGGCAAGCCGCCTCCTGCAGGAGCGGGCGGGCCGGCGAATGGGCTCAGGCCTGGCTGAACTGCGAAGCCAGTTCCCGCAGCAGTACTTCGGCTTCCAGCACCTTGCTCACCACGTCGTCCGCCTTGTCCCGGGTCAGGCCCAGGCGTTCCAGCAGGGCGTCGGGGATATCCTCGTGGGGCCCGGAGCCGATGCCCCGGCTGCGCAGCAGGCGCACGGCCAGGCACACCAGGTTCGGGTACTCGGCATAGGCGCCGTCGTAGCTCGGGTCGTGCTGGAAGCGCAGGGCGGTGCACAGCTCTTCCGGCATGTCCCAGTAGCGCATCAGCCAGGCGCCGATCTGTTCGCGGCTGATACCCAGCAGGTGCTGTTCGACATAGCTGTGGCACAGGTGCGGGTTGACCTCCAAATGCCGGCAGATCAGCGAGAAGTGCGGCGGGAACACGTGAGCCAGCAGCAGGTAGCCGAAGTTGTGCAGCAGGCCGGCCAGGTAGGTCAGGCCGGCTTCCGGGCGCTGGGCACGGGGCATGGCGCGGGTCAGGCCCTCGATCACCGCGGCGGTGTAGATCGACTGCTGCCAGTAAGGCGTGGCGTGCTGCGGCTGGTCCTTGGGCAGGCTCAGGGTCTTGCCCAGGGCCAGGCCCAGCGCCAGGTTGATCACCAGGTCGAAGCCCAGCACGCGGACGATGGCGTCTTCCACCGAGCGGATCTTGCCGGGCGAGGCGTAGTAGGGCGAGGCGGCCCAGCTGACCACCTGGGCGGCCAGGGCCGGGTCGGTTTCCACCACACCGGTGATGTCGTCGATGGTGGCGTTGGGGTCGACCCGCAGCTTGATGATCTTCTGTGCGGTTTCCGCCAGGGGCGGGATCTCGATGGTGGCTTCCAGGCGCTGCTGGATGCGCCGCGCGGTGAAGGCCTGCATCGCCTGGGAGATCTCCTCGCGGTCATCGTCCGGGCGGTCGAGGTTGGGGCGAATGCTGCTCAGGGGCTCGCCGAAGTTGCCGGCGCTGGCTTTGCTGAGCATGCTCTTGAAGGCTTCGCTGGTGATCTCCAGCAGTACCCCGGGCTCGCCGGAGTTGATCAGCAGGCAGGGCTCGCGCAGCAGGCTTTCTTCGTACAGGCACGGTGAGCTGGTGAGCGCCGGCAGGCCGGGCAGCAGGCTCAGGCTGTGCTTGCCGAGCATGCGCTCCAGGCGTTCGGTGGAAACGGCGGTCAGGCGGCGGCCGGTGAGTTCGGCCAGGCGGTTGAGGTCCAGTAACTGGCTCTGCGGGAACAGCACCATCAGCGCGCCGACGGCGTCGTCCAGCAGTACCGCCTGGACCTTGCGCGCAGCCGGCAGGCCCGGCTGGTCGATCACTTCGTTGTAGCTGATGGCCAGCTTGCCGAGCAGCAACCGGATAACAGACGGAGCGTGTGGGGTTGCAATGTCGAGGGCAACTTCTGTCATGGTCTGGTATCCGTTTTTCTACAATTTGACGAGTATAACCAGCTTGGTTATGGCGAGGGTTCACTAACTGAGTGTTGGTTCACACTTGGCCGTATTGCTGTCCGTGGCGCAGCCAGCGCTCCAGCAACGGGCTGACATGGTCCGGCCAGCGCTCCAGCAGGGCCTGGGCGGCATCGCGTACCGCCGGCAGCAGGTCGGCGTCGCGCATCAGGTCGGCGACCTTGAATTGCAGGAGGCCGGTCTGCCGGGTGCCGAGCATTTCCCCGGGGCCGCGCAGCTCCAGGTCCTTTTCGGCGATGACGAAACCGTCGTTGGTTTCACGCATGATGCCCAGGCGCTGGCGACCGATCTGTGAAAGCGGTGGGTGGTAGAGCAGCACGCAGTGACTGGCGGCGCTGCCGCGCCCGACCCGGCCGCGCAGCTGGTGCAACTGGGCCAGGCCCAGGCGTTCGGGGTTTTCGATGATCATCAGGCTGGCATTGGGTACGTCGACCCCGACCTCGATCACCGTGGTGGCCACCAGCAGTTGCAGGTTGCCGGCCTTGAACTCGGCCATCACCGCGGCTTTCTCGGGGGCCTTCATGCGGCCGTGGATCAGCCCTACGCGCAATTCGCCGAGGGCGCTGGAAAGGTCTTCGAAGGTGGTTTCCGCGGCCTGGCAGGTCAGCTCCTCGGACTCTTCGATCAGGGTGCAGACCCAGTAGGCCTGGCGCCCTTCCGCGCAGGCGGCGCGTACCCGCTCGATGACTTCGATGCGCCGGCTGTCGGTCACCAGCACGGTGTTCACCGGGGTGCGACCGGGAGGCAGTTCGTCGAGGATCGAGGTGTCCAGGTCGGCGTAGGCGCTCATGGCCAGCGTTCGCGGGATCGGCGTGGCGGTCATGATCAACTGGTGCGGGCACAGGCGGCCGCCCACGCCTTTCTGGCGCAGGGCCAGGCGCTGCTGCACGCCGAAGCGGTGCTGTTCGTCGATGATCACCAGGGCCAGGTTCTTGAACTGCACTTCGTCCTGGAACAGCGCGTGGGTGCCCACCACCATCGGTGCGCCACCGGCAATCTGTTCCAGGGCTGCGCTGCGGGCCTTGCCCTTGAGCTTGCCTGCCAGCCAGGCGACTTCCAGGCCCAGGGGCTCGAGCCAGCGCTTGAAGGTGATGAAGTGCTGCTCGGCGAGGATTTCCGTCGGCGCCATCAGTGCCACCTGGTAGCCGGCCTCCAGTGCCTGCAGGGCGGCCAGGGCGGCGACCACGGTCTTGCCGGCGCCCACGTCGCCCTGGATCAGCCGCAGCATGGGCTCGGGCTGGCTCAGGTCGTAGGCGATCTCGTTGCCCACGCGCTGTTGCGCGCCGGTGGGAGCGAAGCCCAGGTTCTTCAGGTACTTGACCGGCAGTTTCCTGGCCAATGGCAGCACCGGAGCGCGCTGTGAGCGCAGGCTGTCGCGCAGACGCTGCTGGGACAGCTGGTGGGTCAGCAATTCCTCGAACGCCAGGCGGTGCTGGGCCCAGTGGTGCCCCAGGGCCAGTTCGTCGACATCGGCGTCCGCCGGCGGGTGATGCAGGTAGCGGATCGCATCGTCCAGGGGCGCCAGCTGATAGTCCCGGGCCAGCTCTTCCGGCAGCCAGTCGGGCAGGCTGCGCGGGCCCAGCAGGGCCAGGCTCTGTTGGCACAGCAGGCGCAGGCGCTGCTGGGTCAGGCCTTCGGTCAGGGGGTAGATCGGTGTCAGGGTCTGGTCCACCGGCGGCGGCTCGTCGCCGCTGATGGCACGGTATTCCGGGTGGTAGATCTCTAGGCCCGAGGCGCCGGGCCGGGCTTCGCCATAGCAGCGCACACGGGTGCCGCGCTTCAGGCCGTCCTTCTGCGCATTGCTGAAATGGTAGAAGCGCAGGCTCAGGCCGCCGGTGCCGTCCTGCAAGCGCACCAGCAGGCTGCGGCGCTTGCCCATGACCACATCGGCGCCACTGACGGTGCCTTCGATCACAGCATCCTGGCCGGGGCGCAGGGCGCCGATCGGCACCACGCGGGTGCGGTCCTGGTAGCGCAGGGGCAGGTGGAACAGCACGTCCTGAAGGTTTTCCAGGCCGACCTTGGCCAGCTTCTCGGCCATGGATTCGCCGACGCCCTTGAGTGCCGTGACCGGCACTTTCGACAGCTCAGTCATTGCGAGCGCTTAACTCGCGGCGGGCGGCTTGGCCACCGAGCACAGGCGGATCGAGTCGGCGAGGATCTCGATGGCCTTGGGCCGCGGGAAGCTGGCGCGCCAGGCGATGGCCACGGTGCGGAACGGCACGGGCGGGGTCAGGGGGCGGACTTCGATCACCCCGGGGGCGTAGTGATGGCTGTCCACGGCCGACAGCGGCAGGATCGAGATGCCCAGGCCGGAGGCGACCATGTGGCGGATGGTTTCCAGGGAACTGGATTCCACGGTGGTGTGCTTGGCGCCGTCGTTGCCCTTGGTCAGGGTCGGGCAGGCCTCCAGGACCTGGTCGCGGAAGCAGTGGCCTTCGCCCAGCAGCAACAGGCTCTTGTCGTTGAGCAGGTTGGCGTCGATGGTTTCCTTCTTGGTCCAGGGGTGGCCGCTGGGCATCAGCACATAGAAGGGTTCGTCGTACAGCGGCAGGGTCAGGACATCGGCCTCGTTGAACGGCAGGGCGATGATGATCGCGTCCAGCTCGCCGTTGCGCAGTTTGTCGCGCAGTACGTGGGTGAAGTTCTCTTCTATATACAGCGGCATCTGCGGGGCGACCCGGTGCAGCTGGGGAATCAGGTGCGGGAACAGGTAGGGGCCGACGGTGTAGATCGCCCCGACCTTGAGCGGTGCGGTCAGCTGGTTCTTGCCGGCCTGGGCCAGTTCACGGATGCCCTGGGCCTGCTCCAGGACCTTTTGCGCCTGGGCGACGATGGTCTCGCCCACCGGGGTCAGGCGCACGGCGCTCTTGCTGCGCTCGAAAATCAGCACGCCGAGTTCGTCTTCAAGCTTTTTCACGCCGACCGACAGGGTGGGCTGGCTGACATGGCAGCGCTCGGCGGCATGGCCGAAGTGCTGCTCTTGGGCGAGGGTAACGATGTAGCGCAATTCTGTAAGAGTCATAGCGGGCGTCCGTGAGGTTGCGGCCAAGCATAACGGCTGCAATCGATAGACGCACGTTATCAGACCGAGGGTGGAATGCGACACCCGCCAATGCCTGCTCCAGGCGGCACAAACGCGAAGGGCACCTTGAAGGTGCCCTTGCGGTGGATCAGCGGCGGCCGCGGCTGCGGTCGATCTCGTAGTTGTACGAGGCGGTGATTTCCACGCTGCCGTTGTTGAGCATGTCTGCCGGTGGCTTGGGCAGCGGCTGGGCACGACGGATCATGTCCAGGGTGGCCCGGTCCAGATCGGCATTGCCCGATCTGCCTACCAGCTCATAGGACAGCACCTTGCCTTCGGCATCGACGACGAAGCGCAGGGAGTTGGTGCCTTCCTTGCCTCGACGCTGAGCCTCGCTCGGATAGCGCTTGTACTTGGCCAGGTGCGCCTGCAATTCCCCCTGCCAGTTAGCCTTGGCGGCGGCCTGGGCCGGTGACGGGCCAGGGGTCGCAGGAGCGGGCTGCTTGGACGGAGCCGGTGTGACCGGGGCGTCGCTGGGCTTTTCCTCGGAAGGCTTTTCCTTGGGCGGCTCAGGCTTGACCACCGGCTTTGGCGGTTGCGGCTTGGGCTTCTGCTTCACCGGCTTGGGTACCGAGATGGTCGGCTTCGGCGCTTCGGCCAGTTTCGGCAGCGGCAGTTCTTCCACGGGGGCCGGCGGTTGTGGTGGGGTCACCACTTTCGGCGGCGCCGGTGGAGGCGGCACAGGGGCAGGTGCCAATTCCACCACCATGGCTTGGGGGGGAATGGGCATGGGCTGTGGCTTGGACCAGTTGAGGGCGAGCAGGATCGCCAACCCATGGACGCCCAACACCACCGCCAGGCTACCGCTGTAACGCGTCAGTCTTTGGCGCGTCGTGATCATTTCTTGGCTGCCGTCTCAAGTCCGACCAGGCCGACTTTCAGGTAGCCGGCCGCCCGCAGGGTGTCCATCACACTCATCAGGTCGCCGTAATCCACACCTTTGTCGGCCTGGAAGAAGATGGTCGTGTCTTTCTTGCCCTGGGTCCGGGCGTCGAGGATGGCGCCAAGGGTTTCAGCCTTGACTTCGTCTTCGCCGAGGAACAGGCGCTTGTCGGCCTTGACGCTGAGGAACACCGGTTTTTCCGGCCGCGGCGCCGGTTTGGCGCTGGAGGCGGGCAGGTCGACCTTGATGTCCACGGTGGCCAGCGGTGCGGCCACCATGAAGATGATCAGCAGCACCAGCATCACGTCGATGAACGGCGTGACGTTGATCTCGTGGTTTTCGGCCAGGTCGTCGCCTGCGCCTTCTTTCAAATGCAAGCCCATGGCTGATTACCCCACTTTCACCATGTGCGGTTGTGCGGAGCGCTCGTTCGGCTGGTGATCCAGGTCGCGGCTGACCAGCAGCAGGACCTCGGCCGAGGCGTCGGTGACCTGGGCCTTGTAGCCGGTGATGGAGCGAGCGAAGACGTTGTAGATCACCACCGCGGGAATCGCGGCAACCAGGCCCAGGGCGGTGGCCAGCAGGGCTTCGGCGATACCGGGGGCAACCACGGCAAGGTTGGTGGTCTGGGTTTTGGCGATGCCGATGAAGCTGTTCATGATGCCCCACACGGTGCCGAACAGGCCGACGAACGGCGCGGTGGAACCGATGGTGGCCAGCACGCCGGTGCCGCTGCTCATGTTGCGGCCGCAGGCAGCTACCAGGCGCTCCAGGCGGAAGCTGACGCGCTCCTTGATGCCTTCCTTCTCGCGGCTGTTGGCCGAGAGGCGCATCTCTTCCAGGGCGTCGTGCACCAGCAGGTTGGCCAGGGTGCCCTCCTTGGTGGCGGTGGCGCTGGCTTCCTTGAGGGTGGTTGCCTTTTTCAGCGCAGCGATTTCACTGCGCAGGCGGCGCTTGGCACCCATCAGCTCGAAGCCTTTGGCGATCCAGATGGTCCAGGTGATGATCGAGGCGATAGCCAGGCCGATCATCACCAGTTTCACGATGATGTCGGCGTTCTGGTACATGCCCCACGGCGACAGGTCATGGGCCATGCCCAGGGTGTTGTCGGCCTCCAGGACTTCAGGAGCGTCTTCGCCGATAGCGGGCTGGCCTTCGGCCTGGACTGGCTCGCCGGCCACTGGGGCTGCGGCTGGAGCGGTCGGGTCGGTGGCCGTATGTTCAGCGGCTGGAGCGGTCGCGGCAGGGGCTGCGGCGGTGGCTGGGGCGTGCTGGTCGGCAAAGGCTGCGGTCGGTGCCAGCAGCAGGCTGCACAACAGCGCTGCAACCGCGCTCATGGCGCGCAGCGGGCTTGGGCGTTTGGTTGGCGAGACGGAGAGTTGGTTGCTTGTCATGCTGGCCGGACCTGAGAGGAGAAAAGGGTGAAATGTCCTTCTAGGCCTCGCAGGGCCGAGAACAAAATGGGCGGTTATTATTGCAAGTAATTCTTGTTAACAGAAGTAATAGAGTATCTTTTTTTCCTTGATTGCTAGCCGTTCGTCCAGTGCGAGGGCTAGTCTTGACCTTTCCCAAAGGAGTTTTCTGATGTCCTCCCCCTCTGTATTGATCGCCGGTTGCGGTGATGTCGGGAGTCGCCTGGCGACTCAACTGCTGGCCGAGCAATGGCAGGTTTACGGCCTGCGTCGCAACGTATCGCGCTTGCCACAGGGGGTGGTGGGCATTGCAGGTGACCTGTTCAGCGAGCAATGCCCCGGGCAATGGCCGCAGAAGTCGCCGGACTATCTGGTGTATTGCGCGGCGGCCACCGAGCATGACGAAGCCGGATATCGCGCGGCTTATGTCGATGGTCTGCAGCATGTACTGGGCTGGCTCAAGCAGCGCGGCCAGGCGCCCAAGCGTTTGCTGTTTGTCTCCAGCAGCAGCGTTTATGAGCAGAAGGACGGTGAGTGGGTGGACGAGACTTCCGTGGCCGAGGCCCAGGCCTACTCCGGACGCATGATGCTGGAAGCCGAGCAGGTGGCTCTGGGCAGCGGTATTCCCGCCACTGTGGTGCGCTTGACCGGCATCTATGGCCCGGGTCGCGAGTGGCTGCTGACCCAGGTGCGCCGGGGTTATCGCGTGGCGATCGAGCCGCCGTTGTACGGCAACCGTATTCACGCGGACGATGCCGCGGGCCTGCTGGCGTTCCTGATCAAGGCGGACCGCAGTGGCACGGCGCTGGATGATTGCTATATCGGCGTGGACGATGCGCCCGCGCCTCTGGCGGAGGTCGTCGACTGGCTGCGCGATTACCTGGGCGTCACCGAATGGGCGGACGATGCCAGCGTGCGTCGTACCGGCAGCAAGCGTTGCAGCAATGCCCGGGCCAGGGCGCTGGGCTGGGTGCCGCGCTATCCGAGTTATCGCGAAGGTTATGCTGCGATTCTGACGACGCAGGGCTAAGTTGCCCGAGCAGCTTGGGGTCGCGGTCGAAGGCTGCGACCGGCTTCCCGAGGGCGTCGCTGCCGACAGGCCGAAGGTCCGGTGGACCTTGTCGCAGCCTGCGGCAGCGGCTACAGGGTAGTTACTGCTTTTCCAGCAACCACTGCTGGCTGCCCGGCGTCAGCGAGGGCACTTCATCCGCCAGGGCGGTATTCACCGCCTGGAAGATCTCCAGCTGTTGATCCTTGCGCACGAAGATCCAGGAGTTGCCCTGGCCGTTGAGCTGCAGCCAGATGCTATCGTTGCCGCCGCTCATCGAGGCGCAGTCGCCAGCCAGGCACAAGGCGTAGCGATCGGCGCCCGGTAGGCCCTGGACGGCGCCGTTTGCCTGGAACTGCACTTCGTTGCCCAGGCCCGGTCCGTTGACGATCTTCCACTTGCCACCCAGGTACGCCGAGTACAAGGCGCGCTCGAAGTTGGCGCCTAGCGGCGCGCCTTCGGGGGCGGGGTCTTTGGGGCGGTCGAAGACCTGCTCGGGCTCATTGTCGTTGGCCACTTGCAGCAGTTGCTTGCCGTTGCGCTTCAAGTCGGTGGCGGCGCTGCCATAGAACTCGACTTTTGCAGTGCTGGAACCGTCGCCGATGATCTTGCCTTCGACGGTTTCGAAACCGTTGGTGTAGCGGGCCTGGCCAGCCTTGGTATTGAGCTCCCATTCCAGGTTCGGGCCGTAGGCCTGGAGGGCTTCACGCAAAGGGCCGCCCTTGGAGGCTGCGTCGATCGCTACCTGATTGATCCAGATGCCGCCCACATCGTTTTTGGCGGGGTCGCTGGCACAACCGCCGAGCAGTACGGCGAGCAGCGAAACAGCTAGCGCTTGGCGCATGACGAAATCCTTTCAGAACGAAAACGGCGCAGCCTTGAGGGCTGCGCCGCGGGTGTTACTCGATGACCAGAATGGCATCCATTTCAACCTGTGCACCCTTTGGCAGGGCGGCCACGCCAATGGCGGCGCGGGCTGGGTAAGGCTGTTGGAAATACTTGCCCATGATCTCGTTGACCTTGGCGAAGTGGCTCAGGTCGGTGAGGAAGATGTTCAGCTTGACGATGTCCTTGAACGAACCGCCAGCGGCCTCGGCTACCGACTTGAGGTTTTCGAACACCTGGACGGTCTGGGCTTCGAAGCCTTCCACCAGCTCCATGGTCTTGGGGTCCAGAGGGATCTGGCCGGACATGTAGACGGTGTTGCCAGCCTTGATCGCCTGGGAGTAGGTGCCGATGGCAGCAGGTGCCTTGTCGCTGGTGATAACTGTCTTGGTCATGAATGACTCCTTGTAATGGACGGGCTACGCACGCATGCGGGTGATGCGGATGACCCCGGTCAGGGCGCGCAGTTTCTTGATCACGCGGGCCAGGTGTACGCGGTCGTGCACGCTGACCACCAGTTGGACCACGCTGATGCGACCATCGCGTTCGTCCATGCTGATTTTCTCGATGTTGCCGTCGGCGGCGTTGACGCTGCTGGCCAGCAGCGCGATCAGGCCGCGTTGGTGTTCCAGTTCTACGCGCAGTTCGACGTTGAATTCGCCGGTGACATCCTTGGCCCAGGAGAGCTGGATGCACTTTTCCGGGTTGTGGCGGATTTCGCTGATATTGCGGCAGTTGTCCAGGTGCACCACCATCCCCTTGCCGGCGGACAGGTGGCCGACGATCGGATCGCCCGGGATCGGCGTACAGCACTTGGCGTAGCTCAGCACCAGGCCTTCGGTGCCGCGGATTGCCAGCGGGCCTTCCGGGCTTGGCAGCTGTTCGCCTTCGCCCAGCAGGCGGCGCGCCACAACGTAGGCCATGCGGTTGCCCAGGCCGATGTCTTCCAGCAGGTCTTCGATCAGTTCCAGGCGGTATTCCTGGAGAATCGCCTGGATGCGTTCGGCCGGGACCTTTTCCAGGGAGCTGTCGAAGCCGTTGAGCACCTTGTTCAGCAAGCGTTCGCCGAGGCTGATGGACTCGGAGCGGCGCTGCAGCTTGAGAGCATGGCGGATATGGGTGCGGGCCTTGCCGGTGACCACGAAATTCAGCCAGGCCGGGTTCGGGCGCGCGCCCGGGGCGCTGACGATTTCCACTGTGGAACCGCTTTGCAGGGGTTCGGACAGCGGCGCCAGGCGACGATTGATCCGGCAGGCGATGCAGCTGTTGCCGACGTCGGTGTGAACCGCGTAGGCGAAGTCCACCGCGGTGGAGCCTTTGGGCAGCTCCATGATCCGGCCTTTGGGCGTGAACACGTAGACCTCGTCCGGGAACAGGTCGATCTTCACGCTCTCGATGAATTCCAGGGAGTTGCCGGCGCGTTGCTGCATTTCCAGCACGCCCTTGACCCATTGGCGGGCGCGGGCGTGAGTGCCTTTGGGCTGTTCGTCGCCACTGGATTTGTACAGCCAGTGGGCGGCGATGCCGTTATTGGCCATTTCTTCCATTTCCCGGGTACGAATCTGGATCTCGATTGGCACTCCGTGCATGCCGAACAGCGTGGTATGCAGCGACTGATAGCCGTTGGCCTTGGGAATGGCGATGTAGTCCTTGAAGCGTCCCGGCAGTGGCTTGTACAAATTATGTACAGCGCCGAGTACGCGATAGCAGGTGTCTACCTTGTCGACGATGATGCGGAACGCATAGACGTCCATGATCTCGTTGAAGGCCCGACGCTTGCCGCGCATCTTCTTGTAGATGCCGTACAGGTGCTTCTGGCGACCGCTGACCTCGCCCTGGATGCCGTCGATGGCCAGGCAGTGGCTGAGGGATTCCTCGATCTTGTTGACGATTTCCTTGCGGTTGCCCCGGGCGCGCTTGACCGCCTGGTAGATCCGCGCGGAACGCATCGGGTGCATCGCCTTGAAGCCCAGGTCTTCGAATTCGATGCGGATGGCGTGCATGCCCAGGCGGTTGGCGATGGGGGCGTAGATCTCCAGGGTTTCCTTGGCGATCCGCCGACGCTTTTCGCCGGAAAGTACTTCCAGGGTGCGCATGTTGTGCAGGCGGTCGGCCAACTTGACCAGGATCACGCGAATGTCGCGGGCCATGGCCATGGCCATCTTCTGGAAGTTTTCCGCTTGGGCTTCGGCCTTGGTTTCGAAGTTCATCTGGGTCAGTTTGCTGACCCCATCCACCAATTCGGCCACGGTTTCGCCGAACTGCGCGCTGAGCGCTTCCTTGGCGATGCCGGTGTCTTCGATGACGTCATGCAGCATCGCGGCCATCAGGCTCTGATGGTCCATGTGCATGTCGGCAAGAATGTTCGCTACCGCGAGTGGGTGCGTGACGTACGCCTCGCCGCTGCGACGGCGTTGACCGTCATGGGCTTGTTCGGCGTAGAAATACGCTCGGCGGACCAGATTGACCTGGTCCGTGCCGAGATAGGTCGATAAGCGATCGGCGAGGGCGTCTATGCTCGGCATGATGTCTCCTGCCGTAAGCTGTGATCCCGCGCCGTGCTACGTCGACCAGGCATAGGCTCAGACGGCCTCGTTGGACTCGTCCTCGAAAGCAGCGAAAAGCGGCTCATCTTCAACGATTTCGGCTTCGGCGATGGCTGCGTAGTCGATCAGGCCTTCAGCGATTTCGCGCAGGGCGACAACGGTAGGCTTGTCGTTTTCCCATGCTACTTTCGGCTCTTTGCCGCCGGTGGCCAGTTGACGGGCACGCTTGGTAGAGAGCATGACCAGCTCAAAGCGGTTATCCACGTGTTCTAGGCAGTCTTCAACGGTTACGCGGGCCATGGTCTTCCTCGTAGCAAATGCAATATGCGCGCTGCCCGGATGGGCGAGCGGACTCAACAGTTTAAAAAATCACCAGCGTTAAGGGAAGCGCTGATTTTTTAACCAAGCCCTTCAACGCGCTGCAAGTGCCAATGTAAAGCGCTTGCAGCGGTTTTGGGAAGTGCTGTTTTAACCCAGGAGTTCAGCCAGCAATTTGCCGAAACGCTGCTGCTGGCGTTTCTGTTGCAGCTGATTGGCGCGGAAAATCGCCTTCAGGTCGCCCAGCGCGTGGGCGAAATCGTCGTTGATGATCAGATAGTCGTAGTCGACGTAGTGGCTCATTTCGCTGACGGCCTCGCGCATCCGCCCGTCGATGACCTCGTCACTGTCCTGCCCACGGTTGGTCAGGCGCTGGTGCAGGGCTTGCAAGGACGGTGGCAGGATGAAGATCGAACGGGCCTGGGGCATCAGCTTGCGTACTTGTTCCGCGCCTTGCCAGTCGATTTCCAGAATCAGGTCGTGGCCTGCGTCCAGGGTTTGCTGCAGGTGGCTTTGCGAGGTTCCGTAGAGGTTGCCGAACACTTCGGCGCGCTCCAGGAAGTCCCCGTGCTCACCCATCTTCACGAACGTCTCGCGGGAGACGAAGTGATAGTTCACGCCGTCCACCTCACCGGGGCGCATGGCACGGGTGGTGTGGGAGACCGAGACGCGAATCTCCGGTTTGGCGTCGGTCAGGGCCTTGACCAGGCTGCTCTTGCCCGCGCCCGACGGCGCGGAAATGATGTACAGGGTGCCGGTGCTGTGGGTCATGTCAGTTGCCTTACTCAATATTCTGCACTTGTTCGCGCATCTGCTCGATCAACACCTTGAGGTTGACCGCAGCTTGGGTGCTGCGCGGGTCGAAGGCCTTGGAGCCCAGTGTGTTGGCTTCGCGGTTGAGTTCCTGCATCAGGAAGTCCAGGCGCCGCCCGGCCGCGCCGCCGGACTTGAGCACGCGACGTACTTCAATGATGTGGGTGCTCAGGCGGTCCAGTTCTTCGGCGACGTCGCTTTTCTGTGCCAGCAGCACCATCTCCTGTTCGAGACGGGTCGGATCCAGCTCAGCCTGCATGTCGGCGAAGCGGTCGAGGATCTTCTGGCGCTGGGTCGCGAGCATCTGCGGGACCAGTTCACGCAGGGTCGCCACGTCTTCCTCGATGGAGGACAGGCGTTCGTCGATCAGCCTGGCCAGTTCGGCGCCTTCCCGTTCGCGGCCATTCTTCAGTTCCTTCAAGCCCTGGTTGAACAGGGCCAGGGCGTCACTGTTCAAGGCTTGCGGGTCAGTGGCGTCGGCCACCAGTACGCCCGGCCAGGCCAGGACTTCCAGCGGGTTGAGCGCGGCCGGCTGCTTGATCAGGCTGGCGACGGACTCGGCGGCAGCGACCAGTTGCGCGGCGCGCTCGCGATCCACCTGCAGCGGTTTGCCGGCGGTTTCCTCGATGAAGCGCAAGGTGCACTCGACCTTGCCGCGGGACAGGCCCTGGCGCAGGGCTTCGCGGACCGCGCCTTCAAGGTCGCGAAAGGCTTCCGGCAAACGCAGGTGCGGCTCCAGGTAACGGCTGTTGACCGAGCGCAGTTCCCAGCTCAGGGTGCCCTGAGTGCCTGCCCGTTCTGCCCGGGCGAAGGCGGTCATGCTGTGCACCATGGAGGTACCTCCGATTCAGCGCCGGCACCAACCGTGAGGGGGTTGGGCGGGCCTGATAAAGATGAATTGAAGCCGACAGGCTGCGAAGGCGCAGGATTGTAGCGCAGTGCGGTCGGAGCCCCCAAACCCTGGCGCTGCCAATGCATTGCAGCTCGTCGCAACAGGACTCATCCGCGGTGTAAATGCTCCTTTGACCTTTTTAGGCGTGCCCTGGCGCGGTTGCGGGCTTTATAATGCTCGGCAGTTTTCCGTCCCCGTACAGGTGTTCCCCTATGAAACGTCCAAGTGGTCGCGCCGCCGATCAGCTCCGCTCGATCCGCATCACCCGCAACTACACCAAACACGCCGAGGGATCTGTACTGGTCGAGTTCGGTGATACCAAAGTGATCTGCACGGTCAGCGTCGAGAACGGTGTGCCGCGCTTCCTCAAGGGCCAGGGCCAGGGTTGGCTGACTGCCGAGTACGGCATGCTGCCGCGGGCTACCGGCGAGCGTAACCAGCGCGAAGCCAGCCGTGGCAAGCAGGGCGGTCGGACCCTGGAGATCCAGCGCCTGATCGGCCGTTCGCTGCGCGCCGCACTGGACATGTCCAAGCTGGGCGACGTCACCCTGTATGTCGATTGCGACGTGATCCAGGCCGACGGCGGTACTCGTACCGCATCGATCACTGGCGCCATGGTGGCCCTGGTCGACGCCTTGAAAGTGATCAAGAAGCGCGGTGGCCTGAAAGGCGGCGATCCGCTGAAGCAGATGATTGCCGCGGTATCCGTCGGCATGTACCAGGGCGAACCGGTCCTGGACCTGGATTATCTGGAAGACTCGGCTGCCGAAACCGACCTCAACGTTGTGATGACCAGCACCGGTGGTTTCATCGAAGTGCAGGGCACTGCCGAAGGTGCGCCGTTCCAGCCGGCTGAACTGAATGCGATGCTGGCCCTGGCCCAGCAAGGCATGAACGAGATTTTCCAACTGCAGCAAGCCGCGCTCGCCGATTGATGGGCGCAGGTCTTCAGCAAGGAGAGCACCATGAGTGATGAACAACTGCCGCTGCCTACGCCGAGTCACGAAGTCCGGCAATGGGCGATGTTTTGTCACCTGTCCGCCTTGCTGGGGATCTGGGTTCCTTTCGGCACACTGATCGGACCGTTGATTCTCTGGCAGATGAAGCGCGAAACCGATCCCTTTATCGATGCCCAGGGCAAGGAAGCACTGAACTTCCAGCTGACCGTCGCCATTGCGTCGGCGGTGTGCTTCCTGTTGATGATCGTGGTGATCGGGTTCTTCATGTTCGGCCTGCTGGCGATCGGAGCCCTGGTGCTGACCATCATCGGCGGAGTCAAGGCTGGCGAAGGGGTGCCTTATCGCTACCCCTTCACCTGGCGCCTGATCAAGTAGCTCGAGCAAGCACAAAAAAGCCGACAGCGATGTCGGCTTTTTTGTGGCGGTGAAAGGACGCTTAGATGGTCAGCGTCCAGTCATAGTCCACGATCAGCGGTGCGTGCTGCGAGAAGCGTGGCTGGCGCGGCAGGCGAGCGCTGCGGACAAAGCGACGCAGGCCGGGAGTCAGCAACTGGTAGTCGAAACGCCAGCCCAGGTTCAGCATCTCGGCCTGTTCGTTGTCCGGCCACCAGCTGTACTGGTCGCCTTCACGGCTGACTTCACGCAATGCGTCGACATAACCCATGTTGCCAATGATCTCGTCCATCCAGGCACGCTCAGGTGCCAGGAAGCCCGGAGATTGCTGGCTGTCGCGCCAGTTCTTGATATCCAGCTTCTGTTGCGCCACGTACAGCGAGCCACAATAAATGTACTCGCGACGTTTGCGCCGCTGTTTATCCAGATAACGGGCGAAATCGTCCATTAGCTTGAACTTCTGGTTCAAGTCTTCATCGCCGTTCTGCCCTGATGGAAGCAGCAAGGTCGCGATGCTGACCTTGTCGAAATCGGCTTGCAGGTAGCGCCCGTAACGATCGGCTGTCTCGAAGCCGAGGCCGCTGATGACCGCCTTCGGCTGCAACCGCGAATACAAAGCCACACCGCCTTGGGCAGGGACTTCGGCATCGCAGGCATAAAGGAAGTAGCCATCCAGTTGGAAGGCTGGGTCGTCCAGTTCAAAGGCAGAGGCGCGGGTGTCCTGCAGGCAGATGACGTCGGCATTCTGTGCCTGCAGCCAACTGAGCAAACCACGCTCCACTGCAGCCTGAATACCATTGACGTTCACACTGATGATCCGCATAAATGGCCCCAAAAATCACGTGCGTGTATGATACCCGAGCTCTACCTAATTAGCTAAATCCGTGGTATCTGGGGTTTTTTCATGCAGGCGTATCAGCGCGATTTCATTCGTTTTGCCATCGATCGCGGGGTTTTGCGCTTCGGTGAGTTCACCCTGAAGTCCGGGCGCACCAGCCCTTACTTCTTCAATGCCGGCCTGTTCAACAGCGGTTCGGCGCTGGCCCAGCTGGGGCGTTTCTACGCCGCGGCGATCGTCGAAAGCGGCATTCCCTTCGATGTGCTGTTTGGCCCGGCCTATAAAGGCATTCCTCTGGCGGCGGCCACTGCGGTGGCGCTTGCCGAGCATCACCAGCGCGATCTGCCCTGGTGCTTCAACCGCAAGGAAGCCAAGGCTCACGGCGAAGGCGGCAGCCTGGTGGGGGCTCCCTTGACCGGCGATGTGCTGATCATCGACGACGTGATCACCGCCGGCACGGCGATCCGCGAAGTGATGCAGATCATCGAGTCCCAGGACGGCGCCAAGGCGGCCGGGGTGCTGATCGCCTTGAACCGTCAGGAACGCGGCAACGGCGAGTTGTCGGCGATCCAGGAGGTCGAGCGTGACTTCGGCATTCCGGTGGTGAGCATTGTCTCCCTGACCCAGGTCCTGCAGTTCCTGGCGGATGATCCGGCGCTCAAGCAGCATCTGCCGGCGGTGGAAGCCTACCGCGCGCAGTACGGAATCTGACCTGTAGGAGCCGGCTTGCCGGTGAAGAGGCCTTTGGGCCTTGAGTTGCCCGCGTGAGTGCCTTCGCCGGCAAGCCCGCTCCCACAAAGATTGCGTCGATAAAAAAGCCCCCGCCCGGGATCCCGGGCGGGGGCTTTTTTGTGCCTGGTGCTTAAGGACGCTTGCGGTTGCTGATCAGGGTGCCGACACCCGTATCGGTGAAGATCTCCAGCAGGATCGCGTTGGGCACGCGACCGTCGATGATCAGCGAACTGCCGACCCCGCCTTGCACGGCTTCCAGCGCGCAGCGGATTTTCGGCAGCATGCCGCCGTAGATGGTGCCGTCGGCGATCAGCTCGTCGACCTGCTGGGTGCTCAGGCCGGTGAGGACCTTGCCCGACTTGTCCATCAGGCCGGCGATGTTGGTCAGCAGCATCAGCTTTTCGGCTTTCAATGCTTCGGCCACCTTGCCAGCCACCAGATCGGCGTTGATGTTGTAGGACTCGCCGTTGGCGCCGACCCCGATCGGTGCAATCACCGGGATGAAATCACCCTTGACCAGCAGGTTCAGCAGGTCGGTGTTGATCCCGACCACTTCGCCCACATGGCCGATATCGATGATTTCCGGGGTGGTCATTTCCGGCGTCTGGCGGGTCACTGTAAGTTTTTTCGCCCGGATCAGCTCGGCATCCTTGCCGGTCAGGCCGATGGCGCTGCCGCCGTGACGGTTGATCAGGTTGACGATGTCCTTGTTGACCTGGCCACCGAGGACCATCTCCACCACGTCCATGGTTTGCGCATCGGTCACGCGCATGCCATCGACGAAGTGGCTTTCAATGGAAAGGCGCTTGAGCAGGTCACCGATCTGCGGGCCGCCACCGTGCACCACCACCGGGTTGATCCCGACAGCCTTCATCAGCACGATGTCGCGGGCGAAGCCGGTTTTCAGCTCCTCGCTTTCCATAGCGTTGCCGCCGTACTTGATCACCAGGGTCTTGCCGACATAGCGGCGAATATAAGGCAGCGCTTCGGATAGGACCTTGGCGGTATTGGCGGCGGCATCGCGTTCGATGGTCATTCAGGGCTCCGGTGCTTCAAACAATCAAAACGGTAGTTGGAGATCAGGTGCAACACGTTTCAGCTGGGTGTGGAACACATCCTTGATGCGCTGCAGTTCGGCTGCATCATCAGCCTCGAAGCGCAGCACCAGCACAGGGGTGGTGTTGGAGGCGCGAACCAGGCCCCAGCCCTTGGCATAGTCGACCCGCACCCCGTCAATGGTGGTCAGGTCGGCGCCTGCACCCCACTGCGCGTCGTGCAGGGCGTCAATGATGCTGAATTTGCTCTCTTCGGTCACATGGATATTGATTTCCGGCGTAGAAATATCGTTCGGGAAGGTGGCGAACAGCTCTTCCGCGGTGGATTTTTCCTTGCTGAGGATCTCCAGCAACCGTGCGGCGCTATAAATGCCGTCGTCGAAGCCGAACCAGCGTTCCTTGAAGAACACATGGCCGCTCATTTCGCCGGCCAGCAGAGCGCCGGTCTGTTTCATTTTCTTTTTGATCAACGAGTGACCGGTCTTCCACATTAGCGGGCGACCGCCATATTCCTTGATCAGCGGAATCAGGCGTCGGGTACATTTGACGTCGAAGATGATCTCCGCATCCGGGTTGCGCGCCACCACGTCCTTGGCGAACAGCATCAGCAGGCGGTCGGGGAAGACGATGCTGCCGGTGTTGGTCACCACACCGACACGATCGCCGTCGCCGTCGAAGGCCAGGCCCAGGTCGGCGCCGGTTTCCTTGACCTTGGCAATCAGGTCCTCGAGGTTCTCGGGCTTGCCTGGATCCGGGTGGTGGTTGGGGAAGTTGCCGTCCACTTCGCAGAACAGCGGGATCACTTCGCAGTTCAGGGCTTCGATCAATTGTGGGGCAATCACCCCGGCGGCGCCGTTGCCGCAATCCACCACGACTTTCAGGCGGCGGGCCAGCTTGACGTCACGGATGATCTCCTCGGCGTAGCGCGGCAGGATGTCGACCTGGGTGACGCTGCCCTGAGCGCTGCTCAGGTTGTTGCTCTTGAGGCGCTCGTGCAGGGCCTGGATCTGTTCATTGGCCAGGGTGTCGCCGGCGATGACGATCTTGAAACCGTTGTAGTTCGAGGGGTTGTGGCTGCCGGTGAGCATTACGCCGGACTTGCCGGCCAGTACGTTGGCCGCGTAATACAGGGCTGGGGTCGGCACCAGGCCGACGTCGCTGACGTGGCAGCCGCTGTCGTGCAGGCCCTGGATCAGTTGCGCCACCAGTTCCGGCCCGGACAGGCGGCCATCGCGGCCCACGGAGACGTT
Source organism: Pseudomonas sp. NFPP25 (assembly GCF_900116505.1). NCBI lineage: Bacteria > Pseudomonadati > Pseudomonadota > Gammaproteobacteria > Pseudomonadales > Pseudomonadaceae > Pseudomonas > Pseudomonas sp. NFPP25. Next base: position 322,495 of record NZ_FPBG01000004.1, read on the forward strand.
CGGTTCACCCTGGGCCAGGCTCTGGGAGCCGATGGCGCGGCCGATCCAGTAGGCGGTTTCAGCGGTCAGGGTTTGCGGTACAACGCCGCGGATGTCGTAGGCGCGGAAGATGCTGTCGGGGAATTTCGGGGCGACTTTAGCTGCGTTGCTCATCACTGAGGGTGCTCCATCTGAAGGGGTGCAGTACGGCCGTGGGAGGACAGGCCGGCAGGCTCAAACTGAAGGGTATGACGGCGTTTTCAGCATAGAGTTCGTACTGCGAAAGTGCCATCTGACGGGCTCCGTCCCCTCCGGAACCGGTCAGCAGCCCGGCCTGGCGGGGGCCAGGCGCCCTGCAAAAAAATGCTGGTCCTCGGTCCTTGATTGCTCTCGCAAGGGGGCGGAGCAGGCAGGCTGCCCACTCCGAGAGGCAGATCAGTGGCTGCCGGAGTGGCCGAAGCCACCTGCGCCGCGCTGGCTTTCATCAAAGGCTTCGACCACTTCGAAATGCGCCTGGACCACAGGCACCAGCACCAGTTGGGCGATGCGCTCGCCGACGACGATGTTGAAGGCGGTCTGGCCACGGTTCCAGCAGGACACCATCAGTTCGCCCTGGTAGTCCGAGTCGATCAGGCCCACCAGGTTGCCCAGCACGATGCCGTGCTTATGGCCCAGGCCGGAGCGCGGCAGGATCAGCGCTGCCAGGCCCGGATCGCCAATGTAGACCGACAGCCCGGTAGGGATCAGCAGCGTCTGGCCTGGCTCCAGAAGGGTGTCTTCCTTGAGCATGGCTCGCAGGTCGAGGCCGGCGGAGCCCGGCGTGGCGTACTGCGGCAGAGGGAATTCGTTGCCGATGCGTGGGTCGAGGATCTTGGCTTGTAAAGCGTGCATGCGAGTTAAACCTGGTTCAGCCGTTCGGCGATAAAAGAGATCAGCTGGCGGGCAATCTTGCCCTTGCTGGTCTGGGCGAAGAGAGTTGCGTGCAACTCCCGGTCAATCACGCTGCAGGCGTTTTCCTCGCTGTTGAAGCCAATGCTCGGGTTGGCAACGTCGTTGGCGACGATCAGGTCGAGGTTCTTGTCCTTCAATTTGCGTGCAGCGTAGTCGAGCAAGTTTTCGGTTTCTGCGGCGAAACCGACACTGAAAGGCCGATCCGGACGGCTGGCAATGGTGGCCAGGATGTCCGGGTTGCGCACCATCTGCAGCAACAGGCCGTCACCTTTCGTAGGGTCTTTCTTTAATTTCTGTGGGGCGACGACTTCCGGTCGGTAGTCCGCGACCGCCGCAGAGGCGATGAAAACGTCGCATGGGATCGCCGATTCACAGGCCGCGAGCATGTCCCGGGCGCTGACAACGTCGATCCGCGTGACTCTATCGGGGGTTGGCAGGTGTACCGGCCCGGTGATCAGGGTCACCCGGGCACCGGCTTCAACCGCGGCCTCGGCCAGGGCGAAGCCCATTTTTCCTGAGCTATGGTTGGTGATGTAGCGCACCGGATCGATGTTTTCCTGGGTCGGCCCGGCGGTAATCAGCAGGTGCTTGCCGGTCAGCGCCAGATGCTGGAAGCAATCGGCGGCGCACTGGGCCAGGTCGTTGGCCTCCAGCATGCGGCCCAGGCCGACATCGCCACAGGCCTGGCTGCCGGAAGCCGGGCCGAAGACCTTCAGGCCACGGCTTTGCAGCAGTTGGGTGTTGGCTTGGGTGGCAGGGTCGCGCCACATGGCCTGATTCATCGCCGGGGCGATGGCGACGATGGCATCGGTGGCCAGCACCAGGGTGGTCAGCAGATCGTCGGCAATGCCCTGGGCCAGGCGGGCAATCAGGTCCGCGGTGGCTGGCGCGATCAGCACCAGGTCGGCCCACTTGGCCAGCTCGATATGGCCCATGGCGGCTTCGGCAGCCGGGTCCAGCAGGTCGAGGTGGACCGGGTGCCCGGAGAGCGCTTGCATGGTCAGCGGGGTAATGAATTCACTGCCGCCCCGGGTCATGACCACGCGCACTTCGGCGCCCTGGTCGAGGAGTCGGCGAACCAGCTCCGCGCTCTTGTAGGCGGCAATGCCGCCGCCGACGCCGAGCACGATGCGTTTCCGATACAGCCGCTGCATAGGCCTGTCTTTCCGTTCAGTGATTGCTGCGTGGCATGCCCCCTCCCCAGGTGAAATACCACGCAAAAAAGAGGGGGCTAAGATAGCACAGCGCCCGCTGTCGAACAGCGGCGCCATGCACAGGGAGGTGTGATGAGTATTCGTGACTGGCCCGCGGCGGAGCGTCCGCGGGAACGGCTTCTGGAGCAGGGCGCCATCAGCCTTTCCGACGCCGAGCTACTGGCTATTTTCCTGCGCACCGGGGTGGCCGGTAAAAGCGCGGTGGACCTGGCGCGGCATCTGTTGCGGCGCTTTGGCAGCCTGCGCAGGCTGCTGGAGGCCGATCAACTGACCTTTACCCGCCAACTGGGGCTGGGCCCGGCCAAGTACGCCTTGTTGCAGGCGGTGCTGGAAATGGCCCGCCGGCATCTGGCGGAGAAACTGCATCGCCAGTCCGCGTTGGAGAACCCGCTGGTGGTGCGCGATTACCTGAAGTCGATGCTGCGCCACGAGCCCCATGAAGTGTTCGGTTGCCTGTTTCTCGACACGCGGCATCGTGTACTGACCTTCGAAGTGCTGTTTCAGGGCTCCATCGACAGCACCACGGTGTACCCGCGGCAGGTGATCAAGCGCGCCTTGGCGCACAATGCAGCGGCGGTGATCCTCTGCCACAACCATCCGTCAGGCATTTGCGAGCCCAGCCCGGCCGACCGGGTAGTGACCCGACGTTTGCAGGAGGCACTGGAGTTGATCGATGTGCGGGTGCTGGACCACTTCATCGTGGGGGAGGGCGACCCGCTGTCGATGGCCGAGTACGGCTGGATCTGAATGCAGCCGGCTTCAAGGCCTGGGTGGGCCTTGAAGCCGGCCGGCAGTTCACTTGATGCTGACTTTCGAATAGTCCTGGCGCCCGAAGGGGCTCACCTGGTAGCCCTCGACCTGCTTGCGAGTCAGGGCGAAAGCGGTCGGGTGTGCCAGGGGCAGCCACAGCGCCTGCTGCTGGATCTGGGTCTGGGCCTGTTGGTACAGCTTGCTGCGCACACCCTGTTCGCTGGTGGTCTTGCCGGCCGTGATCAGCTTGTCCAGGTTCTGGTCGCAGTAGCGGGCGAAGTTGGTGCCGGACTTGACGGCGGCGCAGGTGAACTGTGGCGAGAGGAAGTTATCCGGGTCGCCGTTGTCGCCAGCCCAGCCCATGAACAGCAGGTCGTGCTCGCCGGCCTTGGCGCGGCGGATCAGTTCACCCCATTCGATCACGCGGATTTCCGCCTGGATCCCCACTTGGGCCAGGTCCGATTGCAGCAACTGTGCGCCCAGGCTGGGGTTGGGGTTGAGCAGGCTGCCAGAAGGGCGGGTCCAGATGGTGGTCTGGAAGCCGTTCTTCAGGCCAGCCTTGGCCAGCAGTTGGCGAGCCTTTTCCGGGTCGTGGGCGTACCCGGGCAGGTCCTTGGCGTAGCTCCAGGTATTGGGCGGGTAAGGGCCGTTGGCGGCTTCGGCGGTGCCTTCAAAGACCGCCTTGAGGTAGCTGCCCTTGTCGAAGGCCAGGTTGATTGCCTGGCGTACCTCGGGTTTGTCCAGGGGTGGGTGCTGGCTGTTGATGGCGACGAAGGCGGTCATGAAGGCTGCGGTGTGCTCGACCTTCAGTGCCGGATCCTCGCTGGCGGCCTGGACATCCAGGGGCTTGGGCGACAGCGCGATCTGGCACTCGTTGCGGCGCAGCTTCTGCAGGCGCACGTTGGCGTCCGGGGTGATGGCAAAGATCAGCGAATCGACCGCAGGCTTGCCGGCAAAGTAGTCGCGGTTGGCCTTGTAGCGGATCGAGGCGTCTTTCTGGAAGCGCCCGAAGATGAATGGGCCGCTGCCGATCGGCTGGCTGTTGAGCTTCTCCGGGGTGCCGGCCTTGAGCAGTTGCTCGGCGTACTCCGCCGAGTAGATCGAGGCGAAGCCCATGCTCAGGGTGGCGAGGAAGGTCGAATCGGCGTGGTCCAGGGTAAAGCGTACGGTCAACGGGTCCAGGGCATCGATCTTCTTGATCAGGCTGGGCAACTGCAGGGATTGGGCGTGGGGAAAGCCGCTCTGGGCGATCTTGTGCCACGGATGGGCCGGATCGAGCATGCGCTCGAAGCTGAACTTGACGTCTTCGGCGGTCAGCTCGCGGCTGGGGTTGAAATACTCGGTGCGGTGGAACTTGACCTTGGGGTGCAGTTTGAACACGTAGGTCAGGCCGTCGGCAGAGACCTCCCAGCTGTCGGCAAGGCTGGGGACTACCTTGCCGCTATCAGCGTCGAACTCCACCAGGCGGTTCATCAGCACGTCGGCGGATGCGTTGGTGGTGGTCAGTGAGTTGTACTGCACCACGTCGAAGCCCTCCGGGCTGGCTTCGGTGCAGACGCTCAGCGCGGCAGCCTGGGCCAGGGGGCTCAGGAGAGGGGCGAGCAGGAGCGGGAGGGCGGCAAGACGCATGGTCGGGTTCCTTGTGCAGATCGAAAGCCCATCTGCGAGTGCAGTCTGGAAATGCCTTACCCTAGTGGGCTCTTTGTAAAATGACTATCCCTTTTGTATCGAGTGACGAAACCTCGGGCTCGGCCGGGGTTCCAGGCGTGATTTTCCGCAGGCATGACCGCGCCCAATGGCGGTTTTGTGCCTGGGGTATCGGGAGAAATATATTCTGCGACGAGCGGTAGATTTCTGCGGTAGCCTTTGCCGCAGGCGTCCGGCGCAAGAAAATCAGGACTTTTCGTCATCCTGGGCACAGCGGTTGTTGTTGCTCTGGGGTCTTTCTGGTATAAAGCAGCGCTCTTTTCTAGGGGCCCGGTTCCTTCGCTTGTAGGTGTAGCCGGTAAGACCCTAAAGAAACGCGGCGCCTGGCGCCAAATGACTGAGAGATTAAGCGGCCAACCCATGCCGGGTTGGGCATGTGGTTTTAGAGGGCTGAGGCATGTCTAGAGTCTGTCAAGTTACCGGTAAGGGTCCGGTGACTGGGAATAACATTTCCCACGCAAACAACAAAACCCGTCGTCGTTTCCTGCCGAACCTGCAGCATCACCGCTTCTGGGTTGAGTCCGAGAAACGTTTTGTGCGTCTGCGCGTATCTGCCAAAGGCATGCGTATCATCGACAAGCGCGGCATTGATGTCGTGCTGGCCGAAATCCGTCGCGATGGCGGCAAGGTTTAAGGGAGCTAATCATGCGTGAATTGATTCGTTTGATCTCGAGCGCCGGTACTGGTCACTTCTACACTACCGACAAGAACAAGCGTACTACTCCGGACAAAATCGAGATCAAGAAATATGATCCGGTTGTTCGCAAGCACGTGATCTACAAGGAAGGCAAAATCAAGTAATTGATTTTTCTTCTGACAAAAAAACCCGCCTTCAAGCGGGTTTTTTTGTGCCCGGGATTCAGGCTTTCTGTTCGAAGGCCACATAGACCTTGCGGCAGGGCTCCAGCACTTCCCAGGTGCCCTTGAAGCCGGCCGGGATCACGAAGCGGTCGCCGACTCGCAGAGTCTTGGCATTGCCGTCGTGATCACGCAGTACCGATACGCCCTGGAGGATCTCGCAGTATTCGTGCTCGGTGAAGTTCACCGTCCACTGGCCTACGGCGCCTTCCCAGATCCCGGCATTGAGCTGGCCGCACGGGCTGGCGTAATGGTTGAACACCGCCTGCTCGGGGTCGCCCTTGAGGATTTTTTCCGCAGCGGGGCGGTAGCGTTCGCCCTCGGTGGTGGCCTGGCTGAAGTCGACGACGTTGTGGATGCTCATTGTTGTATTCCCCCGTGATTGCGGCGCGAGTGGCTATGAAGGCCAAAGTCTATGTTTATTAAAATGCACATAGCAATGGCGTTTGCCCGGGCTTTGTCAAATATATTGAAAGTACAGGTGTCGCTGGTTTAGGGTGGCGGGTGCCTTTGGCCGAAAACAGGCTGGCCGGGCAGAATTCTTCAGCAGTGCCGGCGTAGTTCGCATGGCGCTTGTATACAAATAAGAGGAGGACACTCGTATGACCACCCTGACTCGTGCCGACTGGGAACAACGTGCCCGCGACCTGAAAATCGAAGGTCGTGCCTACATCAACGGCGAATACACCGCATCGGCTTCCAGCGACACCTTCGAATGCATCAGCCCGGTAGACGGTCGCGTACTGGCGACCATCGCCAGCTGCGATGCCGCCGATGCCCAGCGCGCCGTGGAAAACGCCCGCGCCACCTTCAACTCCGGCGCCTGGTCGCGCTTGGCGCCGGCCAAGCGCAAGTCGGTGATGATCCGCTTTGCCGGCCTGTTGAAGCAGCACGCTGAAGAACTCGCGCTCCTGGAAACCCTGGACATGGGCAAGCCCATCAGCGACTCCCTGGATATCGACGTTCCCGGCGCCGCCCAGGCCCTGAGCTGGAGCGGCGAGGCCATCGACAAGATCTACGATGAAGTCGCTGCCACCCCTCACGACCAGTTGGGCCTGGTCACCCGTGAGCCGGTAGGCGTGGTCGCGGCCATCGTGCCGTGGAACTTCCCCCTGATGATGGCTTGCTGGAAACTGGGCCCGGCCCTGTCCACCGGTAACTCGGTGATCCTCAAGCCTTCGGAAAAATCCCCGCTGACCGCCATCCGCATCGCTGCCCTGGCAGTGGAAGCCGGGATTCCGGCGGGCGTGTTCAACGTACTGCCAGGCTACGGCCACACCGTCGGCAAGGCCCTGGCCCTGCACATGGACGTGGACACCCTGGTGTTCACCGGCTCCACCAAGATCGCCAAGCAGTTGCTGGTCTACTCCGGCGAATCCAACATGAAGCGCGTGTGGCTGGAAGCCGGCGGCAAGAGCCCGAACATCGTGTTCGCCGATGCTCCGGACCTGCAGGCCGCCGCCGAATCCGCCGCCAGCGCCATTGCCTTCAACCAGGGCGAAGTCTGCACCGCCGGCTCGCGCCTGCTGGTGGAGCGCTCCATCAAGGACAAATTCCTGCCGCTGGTGATCGAGGCCCTCAAGGGCTGGAAGCCGGGCAACCCGCTGGATCCGGCCACCAATGTCGGTGCCCTGGTGGACACCCAGCAGATGAACACCGTGCTGTCCTACATCGAAGCCGGGCATGCCGATGGCGCCAAGCTGGTGGCCGGTGGCAAGCGCACCCTGGAAGAAACCGGTGGCACCTACGTCGAGCCGACCATTTTTGATGGTGTCAGCAACGCGATGAAAATCGCCCAGGAAGAGATCTTCGGCCCTGTACTGTCGGTGATCGCCTTCGACAGCGTGGAAGAGGCGATCCAGATTGCCAACGACACGCCTTACGGCCTGGCAGCTGCGGTGTGGACCGCCAACATTTCCAAGGCCCACCAGACCGCCAAGGCCCTGCGTGCCGGCAGCGTCTGGGTCAACCAATACGACGGCGGCGACATGACCGCGCCGTTCGGCGGCTTCAAGCAGTCGGGCAACGGTCGCGACAAGTCGCTGCATGCGTTCGACAAGTACACCGAGCTGAAAGCCACCTGGATCAAGCTCTGAGTCTTGTCGTTTGAGGCGGGGCAGTGCCCCGCCTGATGTCGATCCATAGCGCAGCCGGACTTTCCGCAAGGGGAGTCCGGCTGTGTTGTCTGTGCCTTGCGAAACAATGATCCACAGGAGCGTGGAAATGCGTTGGGCGACCTATTTCGCCGTTTTGGCCGCAGTCTTGAGTGTCGGCCTGGCCCTGGGCGTGACCATGCCCCTGGTGTCGTTTCGTCTCGAAAGCTGGGGCTACGGGCCTTTTGCAATTGGCGTGGTGGCGGCGATGCCGGCCATTGGCGTGTTGCTCGGGGCGAAGATCTCCAGCCGCCTGGCGGCGCGCTTCGGCACCGCCAGCCTGATGCGCCTGTGCCTGTGGGGCGGGGCGATCTCCATTGCCTTGCTGGCGCTGCTGCCCAGCTATCCGTTGTGGTTGGTGCTGCGCCTGATACTGGGAGTGGTCCTGACCATCATCTTCATTCTGGGGGAAAGCTGGATCAATCAACTGGTGGTGGAGCAGTGGCGTGGCCGGCTGGTGGCGCTGTATGGCGCAAGCTATGCCTTGAGCCAGCTGGCCGGGCCCCTGCTGTTGGGCGTGCTGGGTACTGAGCATGATTACGGCTTCTGGACCGCGGTGGGTTTGCTGGTGGTATCACCGCTCCTGCTGCTGGGGCGCAGCGGGGCGCCGAGCACCGAGTCGTGCAGCGTGACCCTGTTTGACCTGTGGCACTTCTGTCAGAAGTTGCCGGCGATTGCCTGGGCAGTTGCATTGTTCGCTACTTTCGAGGCGCTGATTCTGACCCTGCTGCCGGTGTATTGCCTGAGCCAGGGGTTCACCGAAGACATTGCCCTGGCCATGGTCAGCACCGTGGTGGTGGGGGATGCACTTTTGCAACTGCCGATTGGCGCCCTGGCGGATCGGATTTCCCGGCGCGGCCTGTTCACCGGCTGCGCGGTGATCCTGCTGTGTTCCAGCCTGGCCATTCCGCTGTTGCTGGGCACCGTGCTGATCTGGCCACTGTGGGTGTTGTTCGGGGCCAGCGCCGGGGGCTTGTTCACCTTGTCGCTGATCCTGATCGGGGAGCGTTACCGCGATGATGCACTGGTGCGGGCCAATGCCCATGTGGCGCAGCTCTGGGGCATTGGCTGCCTGATCGGGCCGCTGGTGGCAGGGGCCGGCAGCCAGTGGGTGAGCGGCCACGCCATGTTGCTGCTGGTGGCGGCCGGGGCTTTTGGCTTGCTTGTCCTGCTGCTGCGCCAGGGGGCCTTTGGCGAAGCCCAGGCTGCGTTGTAGCCACTCAGAGCATGCGTTCCAGGCCGATGCGGGTGCTCAGCCAGGCATTGAAGCGGCGCCACCAGTTGCCGGGTTCATGGCCCAGGCTGTGCAACTGGCCCTGGTCCTCGGTCACCCAGACCAGCTTGCCGTCCAGCAGCTTGACCTGGTAGCTCAGGGCCGGCGCCATCCCCTGCAGGGCCAGGGCGCGGACATGTTCAGCCAGCTCGGGGCTGTCCACCAGCACCCCGACCTCGGTGTTCCACAGCACCGAACGGGGGTCGAAGTTGAACGAGCCGATGAAGCTCTTTCGTCGGTCGAAGATCATCGCCTTGCTGTGCAGGCTGGAGTCGGAGCCCTTGTAGGAGCCGCTGTGGAACAGGTGCGGCCCGCTGCCACCGCGCTCGCCGGGTTGTCGGCGCAGTTCGTAGAGCTTCACTCCATGTTCCAGCAATGCCTTGCGATAGGGCGCATAGCCGCCATGCACCACTGGCACGTCGGTGGCTTCCAGGGAGTTGGTCAACAGGCTCACCGAGACTCCGGCGTCCGCGCGCCCGGTCAGGTACACCAGCCCAGGCTGCCCCGGAACGAAGTAGGCCGAGATCATGATCAGCTCCTTGCCGACCCCGCTCAGTTCCGGTGCCAGCTGGGTGGTGAGCAGCAGGTGCGGATCGGGGTCACCCTTGGCCAGGACCTTGGCCGGAGCGTCCCACAGGGCCTGGTTCCAGGCCCAGATCAGTTCCTTGCGCCAGATGTCCATGCGCGGCTGGGTCTGGTAGGTCATTAACTGCCGGTACAGCGCCTGGTTCTGCCGGCGGCTGTCCTGCAAGGATTCCTCGAGGCGCAGCCGGGTGTTGTCCAGCGCCTTGGTGGAAGGTGTGCTGGACAGGAACTCGCCGATGGGGCGGCTCAGGGCGCTGTTCCAGTACTGGTCGAAGCTGTGGCCCAGTTGCTCGGCCACCGGACCCACGCTGAACATGTCGATGTCGGTGAAATTCAGGTTGGGCTGGGCGTCGAAGTATTCATCCCCCAGGTTGCGCCCGCCGACGATGGCCACGCTGTTGTCTGCCAGCCAGAGCTTGTTGTGCATCCGCCGATGCTGCTGCGACAGGTTGAACAGGCGGCCCATGGCCCGGGTCAGGCCGGTGCTGCGGCCCAGGTGCAGAGGGTTGAACAGGCGGATCTGGATCTGCGGATGGGCGGCCAGGGTGGCGATGATCTGGTCCAGGCCGTCGCTGGTGGTGTCGTCCAGCAGGATGCGTACCCGCACGCCACGGTCGGCGGCCTTGAGCAGCTCGTCCACCAGCATGCGGGTGCTGATGCCGTCGTGGACGATGTAGTACTGCAGGTCGAGGCTGCTTTGCGTGTTGCGGATCAGCTCGGCGCGGGCCATGAACGCTTCGGTGCTGTTGGGTAGCAGGCGAAAGCCGGAACGCCCCTGGTAGGGCGCGGCCTGGGCCCGGATCGACTGGGCAAAGCCCGAATCACGGGCGGGCAGGGCCTGGCTGGGTTGGTACGGCACCTCGCGGGTAGCGCAGCCGCCCAGCCCGAGGCTCAGCAGCAGAAGCCAGGTGAAGGCCTGTATAGGGTTCAAGTCAGGTCATCTCGCATCACGGCACGGGTTGGCATGGGACGGCTGGCTTCCTGCTTCGGGTCGGGGTCAGTCCGAGGTATCACTGAGCAGCTTGATGGCTGCAGCGCCGACCTTGCGTACCGCGTCTTCGATCTGCGCGGTTGGCTTGGCAGCGTAGTTCATCCGCAGGCAATTGCGGTACTTGCCCGAGGCGGAAAAGATGCTGCCCACGGCAATCTGCACCCCTTGCTCGAGCAGCACTCGGTTGAGCTTCAGAGCATCAAAGCCCTCGGGGAGTTCGATCCACAGCATGAAACTGCCCTGTGGCCGGCTGGCGCGAGTGCCGGCGGGGAAGTAGCGGCTGACCCAATCGAGCATCAGGTCACGATTGCGCTGGTACTGGGTGCGCATCTTGCGCAGATGCGGCTCGAAGTGGCCGCTCTTGAGAAACTCGGCGATGGCTACCTGGGGCTGCGGGGCCGTGGAGCCGGTGCTGATGTATTTCATGTGCAGTACACGTTCCAGGTAGCGGCCGGGCGCCACCCAGCCGATGCGCAGGCCTGGGGCCAGGGTTTTCGAGAACGAGCTGCACAGCAGCACCCGGCCATCATCGTCGAAGGACTTGATGGTGCGCGGGCGCGGGTAGGTGTAGGCCAGTTCGCCATACACATCGTCCTCGATGATCGCCACGTCGAAGCGCTGGGCCAGGGTCAGCAGTGCCCGCTTGCGCGGCTCCGGCATGATGTAGCCCAGGGGGTTGTTGCAGTTGGGCGTCAACTGTATGGCCTTGATCGGCCACTGTTCCAAAGCCAGTTCCAGGGCTTCCAGGCTGATTCCGGTAATGGGGTCGGTGGGGATCTCCAGGGCCTTCATGCCCAGGCCCTTGAGGGTCTGCATGGCGCCGTGGAAGCTCGGCGAGTCCACGGCGACGATATCCCCCGGTTCGCAGATGGCGCGAATGCTGGTGGACAGCGCCTCGTGGCAGCCAGTGGTGATCACCAGGTCGCCGGCCCCCAGCTGGCAGCCGGAATCCAGCATCAGCCGCGCGACCTGCTCGCGCAGCTCCAGCACGCCGTAGATGTTGTCGTAGTGCAGGCCTGGCATGTCCTGGCGCCGGCTGAGGCGGGCCAGGGCCCGAAGCAGAGGCTTGAGGGTGGGTGTGGTGATGTCCGGCATGCCCCGGCCCAGTTGCACCACGTCCTTGCGCGGCACGGCGCGAATCAGTTCCAGCACCTGGTCCCACTGCGAGATCTCTACCGGTCGCTGGGCCGGGCGGCCAACGGCGGGCAGGGCGGGCAGTTCGCGGCTGGGCGGCACGAAGTAGCCGGACTTGGGCTTGGGCATCGCCAGGCCGTTGTCTTCCAGCAGGCGGTAGGCCTGCTGCACGGTGCTCAGGCTGACCCCGTGCTCGACGCTCAGGGCGCGCACTGAGGGCAGCCGATCGCCGGGGCGGTAGAAGCCCTGCTCAATGCGGGTGCCCAGGAGTTCGGCGAGGTTGACGTAGAGGGTCATGGCATTGGCTCGTAGTGGGGGGCGCGAGGACCGGTACAGATGGGGCAAAAATACAGGATTCAGCAGGATTTTTGGCAAAACTGTATGGAGTTAATACCGCTGTATTGAGTCTGTAATGGTTTTTGCGCACCAAGCATCCTATTGGCTCATGGCAACTTTGAGCAAACAGGAGCAATACAGATGAACGGCTTGAGCGATGTGCGTCTGTCGTTACGGAGTCAGGAGCTGCAGGCAGAGCAGGAGCAGGCACTGGCGGCACGCCTGCCACGTTCTGCACCGCCCGGGCTGAGCCCGCTGGGTCTGTACTGGCATCGGCTGCGCACGCGTAAGTCGTTGCTGGAGCTGACTGCCGAGCAGTTGCGCGATGTCGGCCTGAGCCGGGAAGAGGCGCGGGCCGAAGGTCTCAAGCCGTTCTGGCGGCTGTAGGCCGACGCCGCGCAGCCACGGGGAGGGTCAGAGCAGTTCCTTCAAGCGGTGCCAGAGCATGCCCAGGGCCAGCAGCGGCGAGCGCAGATGCTTGCCGCCCGGGAAGGTGATGTGCGGCACCTTGGCGAAGAGGTCGAAACCGCCGCCGTGCTGGCCGCTGATGGCCTCGCCCAGCAGCTTGCCCGCCAGGTGCGTGGCATTCAGGCCGTGGCCCGAATAGGCCTGGGCGTAATACACATTGGGCTGGTCCTTGAGCCGGCCGATCTGCGGCAGGCGGTTGGCGCCGATGCCGATCATGCCGCCCCACTGGTAGTCGATCTTCACTGCGGCCAGTTGCGGGAACACTTCCAGCATCTTCGGCCGCATGTAGGCGGCGATGTCCTTGGGGTCACGCCCCGAATAATGACAGGCACCCCCGAACAGCAGGCGCCGGTCAGCCGAAAGGCGGTAGTAGTCCAGGGCCACGCGCTGGTCGCAGACCGCCATGTTCTGCGGCAGCAGTTCCTGGGCCAGGGCCGGGCTCAAGGGTTCGGTGGCGATGATGTAGCTGCCGGCCGGAAGCACCTTGCCCCCCAATTCCGGATTGAGATCGTTGAGGTAGGCGTTGCAGCCCAGCACCAGGGTCTTGGCCCGGACGGTGCCGCGACTGCTGTGGACCTTGACCTCGGGGCCGTAGTCGATGCGGGTCACCGCAGAGTGCTCGAACAGTTGCACCCCCAGTTGCTGCGCCGCCCGGGCTTCGCCCAGGGCCAGGTTCAGCGGGTGCAGGTGGCCCGAACCCATGTCGATCAAGCCGCCAACATAGCGCTTGGAACCCACCACGCTGTGCATTTCATCGGCCTGCAGCAGCCGGGTCTGGTGGCGATAGCCCAGGCTGCGCAGTTCCTCGGCGTCTTCGGCGAAGCCGGCAAGGTCGGCCGGCTTGTTGGCCAGGTCGCAGTAGCCCCAGGTCAGGTCGCAAGGGATCTGGAAACGCTCGATGCGTTGGCGGACGATCTCCACCGCCTCCAGCCCCATGAGCTTCATCTGCCGCACTCCGTCCTTGCCTATCACCTTGGTGAACTGGTCGAGGCCGTGGCCGACGCCGCGAATCAACTGCCCGCCATTGCGCCCGCTGGCGCCCCAGCCGATCTTGTGCGCCTCCAGCAGGACCACGCTGAGGCCACGCTCGGCCAGTTCCAGCGCGGTGTTGAGCCCGGAAAAACCGCCCCCGACCACGCACACATCGGCTGTCAGATCGCCCGCCAACGCTGGGTAGTCAGGTTGCGGCAGGCTGCTGGCGGCATAGTAGGAAGCGGCGTGCTGAAGGCTGGCGGGCATGGGATGCGTCCTGATGATGGTGTCGGTAAAAATGCGCGGAGCATAAGTCGGGCCTTTGCGCCGGGGCAACCGCAGGACGCCCGGTCCTGTCTGCCGCCAGGCATTTAGGGCAGAATTCACGGCTATTCATGCCCCGGTAGTCTTTTTCATGAGCTGTAACCGTCAAATCGTCCGCAGCCTGCGTCAGCAGATTCCCTCTTTCGAGTGCGTTCCCGGCTGCCACGACTGCTGCGGCCCGGTGACCACCTCGCCGGAGGAAATGTCCCGCCTGCCGCGCAAGACCGCTGCCGAGCAGGAAGCTGCCATGGACGAGCTCAACTGCGTGCACCTGGGACCCAACGGTTGCACCGTGTATGACGAGCGTCCGCTGATCTGCCGCCTGTTCGGCACCACGCCGAGCCTGCCTTGCCCCAACGGCCGGCGCCCGGTGGAGATGATCCACCCCCGGGTCGAAAAACAGATCCACGACTACATGGCCAGCACTCGCCAGGTCCTGGTCTAGCCCCGAGCACCCCGGCTTGCCGGCGAAGGCTGCACCCTCTCGCTTCAATCCGGAATCGGCAGGCTCAGGCTCTCCTTCACCTCTTCCATGACGATGTAGCTCTTGGACTCGCGCACGTGGGGCAGCTTGAGCAGGATGTCCCCCAGCAACTTGCGGTAGGACGCCATTTCCGAGATCCGCGCCTTGACCAGATAGTCGAAGTCGCCGGACACCAGGTGGCACTCCAGCACGTGGGGCAGCTTCAGCACCGCCCGGCGAAACTCCTCGAAGGTATCGCCGGACTTGTAGTCCAGGCTGATCTCGACGAACACCAGCAGGCTGCCCTTGAGGTGCTGCGGATTGAGCCGCGCGTTGTAGCCCATGATGATCCCTTCGCGCTCCAGGCGGCGCACGCGCTCGGTGCAGGGGGTGGTGGAGAGGCCCACTCGCTCCCCCAGCTCGGTGAAGGAAATGCGTCCGTCGGCCTGGAGTATCCGCAAGATATTGCGATCGATCTTGTCCAGGGCCCGACGGGTCTGATGGTTGGTGCGCATAGGGGATGCCCCTCCGTGAAAAGCAATATCGCCGAGAATTCTCGCCAAATATAGGCGGTTATATAGTGAAAATCACTGCTCAATGTTTCTTACACTGCGCCCATCTTTGCTCTGAATAACAAACGTCAGCGGTCAAGCCGCGATGAGGATATGAAAATGCGCGTTCTGGTCTTGGGCAGTGGCGTTATCGGAACCACCAGTGCCTATTATCTGGCTCGAGCCGGATTTGAAGTGACCGTAGTGGACCGTCAGCCGGCCGCCGCCATGGAAACCAGCTTCGCCAACGCCGGCCAGGTCTCGCCTGGCTATGCGTCGCCCTGGGCCGCTCCGGGTGTACCGCTCAAAGCCATCAAATGGCTGCTGCAGCGCCACGCGCCACTGGCGATCAAGGCCACGGCCGACATCGACCAGTACCTGTGGATGGCACAGATGCTGCGCAACTGCACCGCCAGCCGCTATGCGGTGAACAAGGAACGCATGGTGCGCCTGTCCGAATACAGCCGTGACTGCCTCGACGAGTTGCGAGCGGAAACCGGCATTGCCTACGAAGGCCGCAGCCTGGGCACTACCCAGCTGTTCCGCACCCAGGCGCAGCTGGACGGTGCGGCGAAAGACATCGCCGTGCTCAAGGAATCCGGCGTGCCGTTCGAACTGCTGGACCGCGAAGGCATCGCCCGGGTCGAGCCGGCCCTGGCCAACGTCACTGACATCCTCGCCGGTGCCCTGCGCCTGCCCAACGACCAGACTGGCGACTGCCAGATCTTCACCACGCGCCTGGCGGAAATGGCCAGCAAGCTGGGTGTGGAATTCCGCTTCGGCCAGGACATCCAGCGCATCGACTTTGCCGGTGACCGGATCAACGGCGTGTGGATCGACGGCAAGCTGGAAACCGCCGACCGCTACGTGCTGGCCCTGGGCAGCTACTCGCCGCAATTGCTCAAGCCGCTGGGCATCAAGGCGCCGGTGTACCCGCTCAAGGGTTACTCCCTGACCGTGCCGATCACCAACCCGGCCATGGCCCCGACTTCCACCATCCTCGACGAAACCTACAAGGTCGCGATCACCCGTTTCGACAACCGGATCCGGGTCGGCGGCATGGCTGAGATAGCCGGTTTTGACCTCTCGCTCAATCCGCGCCGGCGTGAAACGCTGGAGATGATCGTCAACGATCTCTATCCTCAGGGCGGCGACCTGTCCCAGGCCAGTTTCTGGACCGGGCTGCGTCCCACTACCCCGGATGGCACGCCGATTGTGGGCGCCACGCCGTTCCGCAACCTGTTCTTGAACACTGGCCACGGTACGCTCGGCTGGACCATGGCTTGCGGGTCCGGTCGCCTGCTGGCGGACCTGATGGCCAAGAAAAAGCCGCAGATCAGCGCCGAAGGCCTCGATATTTCCCGTTACGGTAACCCTCAGGAGTCAGCTAAACATGTCAATCCAGCGCCAGCTCACCAATGAGCGCATGAGCCAGATTGTTGTCCACGGCGGTACGGTGTATCTGTCCGGGCAAGTCGGTGATGACATGCAGGCCGGGATCGAACAGCAGACCCGCGAGACCCTGGCCAACATCGAACGCCTGCTGGATCTGGCCGGTACCGACAAGAGCAAGCTGCTGTCGGTGACCATCTACCTGAAGGACATCGATGCCCACTTCGCTGGCATGAACAGTGTCTGGGACCAGTGGCTGCCAAAAGGCGTGGCGCCGGCCCGGGCCACGGTCGAAGCCAAGCTGTGCGAACCGGAAATCCTGGTCGAGCTGTCCGTAGTGGCCGCTCTGCCTTAAGCGACAAGATCCCTCTCCCGGTGCCGGTGGCGGCTCGCCGTTATCCAGCACCGGTTTTTTATTCCCCATGACCGCCTAGAAGTCTGCCGCCATGCGCCCTGCCCGTGCCCTGATCGATCTCCAAGCCCTGCGTCACAACTACCAACTGGCCCGTGAAATTTCGGGAGTTCGTGCTCTCGCGGTGATCAAGGCCGATGCCTACGGCCATGGCGCGGTGCGCTGCGCCCAGGCACTGGAAGGCGAGGCCGACGGTTTCGCCGTGGCCTGCATCGAAGAAGCCCTGGAGCTGCGCGCCGCGGGCATTCGTGCGCCGGTGCTGCTGCTGGAAGGTTTTTTCGAAGCATCCGAGCTGGCGCTGATCGTCGAGCATGATTTCTGGTGCGTGGTGCATTCGCTGTGGCAACTCGAAGCCATCGAGCAGGCGGCCGTGGCCAAGCCACTGACGGTCTGGCTCAAGCTGGACTCGGGCATGCATCGGGTCGGCCTGCATCCCAAGGATTACCAGGCGGCGTATCAGCGCCTGCAGGCCAGCGGCAAGGTCGAGAAGATCGTGCTGATGAGCCACTTTGCCCGCGCCGATGAACTGGACTGCCCGCGTAGCAGCGAGCAGGTGGCGGTATTCGAAGCGGCTCGCCAGGGCCTCGGAGCGGAAATCAGCCTGCGCAATTCGCCGGCGGTCATGGGCTGGCCCAGCGTACCCAGCGATTGGGTGCGCCCGGGCATCATGCTCTACGGTTCGACGCCGTTCGAAGAAAACAACTCGGTGGCCGCGCGCTTGCAGCCGGTAATGACCCTGGAGTCCAAGGTGATCTGCGTGCGTGAACTGCCGGCCGGCGAGCCGGTGGGCTACGGCGCCAGGTTCATCACCGACAGGCCAATGCGCATCGGCGTGGTGGCCATGGGGTATGCCGACGGTTATCCGCGCCATGCGCCTACTGGTACGCCGGTACTGGTGGCCGGCCAGCGCAGCCGCCTGCTGGGCCGGGTGTCCATGGACATGCTGTGTGTCGACCTGACGGACGTGCCCCAGGCCGGTCTTGGTTCGACCGTGGAGTTGTGGGGCAAGAACATCCTCGCCAGCGATGTTGCGCAGGCCGCCGATACCATCCCTTATCAGCTGTTCTGCAACCTGCGCCGGGTACCGTTGGTGTACTGCGAAGGCTGAGATTCCGTGGGCTGTACCGAAAGTCGCCTTCCCGGGGGGAATCGGGAGCAAGTGTTGTAAATACTGAACGCTGTCGCCATGATAACGCTCAATTACAACAACGCCTGATTCCCGCCTAGGAGGCTGCCGCATTGGACGTCGGTGAACGACTACAATCCATCCGTAAACTGAAAGGTCTTTCCCAGCGTGAACTCGCCAAGCGTGCGGGCGTCACCAATAGCACCATTTCAATGATCGAAAAGAACAGCGTCAGCCCCTCGATCAGCTCGCTGCGCAAGGTGCTGGGCGGCATTCCCATGTCCATGGTGGAGTTCTTTTCCGAGGAAATCCTCCAGGAAACGCCTTCTCAGATCGTCTACAAGGCCCACGAACTGATCGACATCTCCGATGGTGCGGTGACCATGAAGCTGGTGGGTCGGGCTCATCCGAGCCGCGCCATTGCCTTCCTCAACGAGATCTACCCGCCGGGTGCCGATACCGGTGAAGAGATGCTCACCCACGACGGCGAGGAAACCGGGATTCTCCTCGAGGGGCGCCTGGAACTGGTGGTAGGGCTTGAAACATTTGTCCTCGAAGCCGGCGATAGCTACTACTTTGAGAGTACGAAGCCGCACCGTTTCCGTAATCCGTTCGATGTTCCGGCGCGACTAATCAGCGCAGCCACTCCGGCGAACTTCTAGATCAAGAGGCGTCCTGCAAGGCTTGCAGAGAGGCCCCCAGCGACATTTTGCCGCGAATAAGACCCCTTCGACTTTGGGGTTGTTTCAGTGTGGCGGGCTAACCGTTATACTTTCGCCCGCCTGCGAAACCGTGGCCGCAGGCGTGACTAGCCACCATTGAGGGTGTACGCGTGAACCTAATTATGAAAATGCTGGCCGCACCAGCAACCGTATTGGCCCTTTGGGCAGTCAGCGCTCAAGCTGCGACTAATGATGATATTGCCAAGCGTCTTGAGCCTGTCGGCCAGGTCTGCGTCCAGGGGCAGGAATGCAAGGGTATGGAAGTGGCCGCCTCTGCGGGCGGTGGCGGTGGCGCGAAATCCCCGGATGACGTGATCGCCAAGCACTGCAACGCTTGCCACGGCACCGGCCTGTTGGGCGCACCGAAAATCGGTGACACCGCAGCCTGGAAAGAGCGCGCCGATCACCAGGGCGGCCTCGACGGCATCCTGGCCAAGGCCATCACCGGGATCAACGCAATGCCGCCTAAAGGCACTTGCGCCGATTGCTCCGATGACGAGCTCAAAGGTGCAATCCAGAAGATGTCCGGCCTGAAATAAGCCGCCATCTTCAGCGAAAAAGCCGCTTACGAGCGGCTTTTTTGTGGGCGTAATTTGCCCTGTGTACTGGTCAATGCAGCAAACTCCCGGCAAGCTCGGTCCAACCTCAACTCATGGACGGTCCCCGGAGGGTCAGATGCTGCAATCCTGTTCTATCGAGCATGCGGTGGATGAAGTGCTCGCGCGTTTGCCGCAACACATTCACATGGGCATGCCCCTGGGGCTGGGTAAACCCAATCGTTTCGCCAATGCCCTGTACCGGCGCATCGCCGGGATGCCGGAACGCCAGCTGACCATCTACACCGCTTTGAGCCTGGGCCGGCCGGCCCTGGGCGACGGTTTGCAGAAGCGCTTTCTCGAACCCTTCGTCGAACGGGTATTCGGTGACTACCCGGAGCTGGATTTTCTCGCTGACCTGCATCGCGACAGCCTGCCGGCGAACATTCGCGTCGAGCAGTTCTTCATGCAGCCCGGCAGCCTCCTGCACAGTGCCCCGGCGCAGCAGGACTACGTCAGCAGCAACTACAGCCATGCCGCCCGGGACATCAACGCAGCCGGTCTGAACCTGGTGGCGCAACTGCTGGCCAGGGACCCGCAAGACCCGGGACGCCTGAGCCTGAGCTGCAACCCGGACATCACCCTCGACATGTTGCCGATGATTGCCAAGCGCCGGGCGCAGGGGGAAACCATCCTGATCCTCGGCCAGGTCCACAGCGACCTGCCCTATATGCCGGGTGACTCGGAAATCGATGCCGCGGACCTCGACCTGCTGATCGACGAAGAGGAACGCAGTACGTTGTTCTCCACGCCGAACATGCCCGTGGGCATCCAGGACCATTGCATAGGCCTGCACGCCAGCACCTTGGTGCGCGACGGCGGCACCCTGCAGATCGGCATTGGCTCCATGGGCGATGCGCTGACCGCGGCCTTGCTCGCACGGCAGGCGGACAACGAGGGCTACCGCGCACTGCTGGCAGACCTGCAGGTGGATTACTGGCAGCCGCTGATCGATCGCGAAGGGGGTGTCGAGCCCTTTGCCCAAGGGCTCTACGGCTGCAGCGAAATGTTCGTCAACGGCCTGCTGGCCCTGGCCGACGCGGGCATCGTGCGGCGCAAGGTGTACCCGACCGTGGCGCTGCAAGAGCAAGCCAATGCCGGCACCCTGGATCCGGATTCGGCTGTCGGCGGGGTCTCGATCCATGGCGGTTTCTTCCTTGGCCCGCGCAGCTTCTATCAGCGCCTGCGGGAGCTGCCCAAGAGCAGGCTGGCGCAGTTCAACATGACCGCCATCAGCTACATCAACGAGCTGTATGGCCATGAGGAGCTCAAGCGTCTGCAACGCCGGGATGCGCGCTTTATCAACAGCGCCTTCACCATGACCCTGATGGGGGCGGCGGTGTCCGACCAGTTGCAGGGCGGGCGCGTGCTGAGCGGGGTGGGCGGGCAATACAACTTCGTCGCGCAGGGCCATGCCCTGGCGGATGCCCGCTCGGTGCTGATCCTGCGCAGCTGGCGTGAGTCGGCGGGGGAGGTGAGTTCCAACATTGTCTGGGAATACGGCCACTGCACCATCCCCCGGCACCTGCGGGACATCGTGATCACCGAGTACGGCATCGCCGATCTGCGGGGCAAGACGGACGCCAAGGTGATCGAGGCGTTGCTCAATATCAGCGATTCACGCTTCCAGGCCGGATTGATCGAGCAGGCACAGAAAGCCGGCAAGCTGGCGAAGGACTTTCGTCTGGAGCCGCGTTTTGCCGACAACAGCCCACAGCGTTTGCAGAACATTCAGGCGCGTCATCGCCACCTGTTCCCGGAGTATCCGCTGGGCAGTGATTTCAGCGCCCAGGAGCGCGATCTGCTGCGGGCGCTGAACTGGCTCAAGAGCAAGTTCAAGCTCAGCGAGATCCTCGAGCTGGGCAAGGCGGCACTCGACGCACCGGAGCCCGCGGCGTTTGCCGAGCACTTGGAACGCATGGGGCTGGAGAAACCCGAAGGCCTGCGTGAAGACCTGTACCAGCGGTTCCTGCTGGCGGGTCTGCAGGCCACGGCCCCCAACTTGTCGTAGGAGACGGCTTGCCGGCGAATGGGCCTTCAAGTCTTGCGCTGCTCTCAAGGGCGTCTTCGCTGGCAAGCCAGTTCCTACACAAGTCTGTTGCTCTGGCGGGCGGGGTTACTCGATGAAGGTGACCACGCCGCCGGCCAGGGATTTGACCCGGGCCAGGGATTCCACGCGGTAGCCCTGGGAGTCCAGTTCGGCACGGCCGCCCTGGAACGACTTCTCGATGACGATGCCCAGGCCGGCCACGGTGGCGCCGGCCTGCTTGATGATCGAGATCAGTGCCTGGGACGCCTTACCGTTGGCCAGGAAGTCGTCGATGATCAGCACGCGGTCGCTGCTGGTCAGGTGCCGCGGGGAAATGGCGACGGTGCTTTCCACCTGCTTGGTGAAGGAGTACACGGTGGCCGACAGCAGGTTCTCGGTCAGGGTCAGGGACTGGTGCTTGCGGGCGAAGATCACCGGCACGCCCAGGTTCAGACCGGTCATGATCGCCGGGGCTATCCCTGAGGCTTCGATGGTGACGATCTTGGTGATGCCCGAATCCTTGAACAGCGTGGCGAATTCGTCGCCGATCAACTTCATCAACTGCGGGTCGATCTGATGGTTCAGAAAGGCGTCGACCTTCAGTACTTGATCGGAAAGCACGATGCCTTCTTCGCGAATTTTCTTGTGCAGTGCTTCCACGGAGCTTCCTCTACTGGCCACGTCTGGGCCAAAGGTCTGTTAAAAAATAGTCGATTTTAACGCTTTAACATCGCGCGTATATCCGCCAAGGCGCTATTGCCGCGAACGGCCTTCACTTCGGTCGGGGTGTCGTCGTTGCCTTCCCAGGCCAGATCGTCCGGGGGCAGCTCATCGAGGAAGCGGCTTGGCGCGCAGTCGATGATTTCACCGTACTGCTTGCGCTTGGCCGCAAAGGTAAAGGCCAGGGTCTGACGCGCGCGGGTAATGCCCACATAGGCCAGGCGCCGTTCTTCCTCGATGGTATCGGCTTCGATACTGGAGCGGTGCGGGAGGATTTCCTCTTCCATGCCCATGATGAACACGTAGGGAAATTCCAGACCCTTGGAGGCATGCAAGGTCATCATCTGCACGCCCTCGGCGCCGTCTTCCTCTTCCTGCTGACGTTCCAGCATGTCGCGCAGGACCAGCTTGCCGATGGCGTCTTCGACGGTCATCTCGCCGTCTTCGTCTTTTTCCAGGGTGTTCTTCAAGGCCTCGATCAGGAACCAGACGTTGCCCATCCGGTAGTCCGCCGCCTTGTCGCTGGAGCTGTTGGTGCGCAGCCAGTTCTCGTAGTCGATGTCCATGACCATGCTGCGCAGGGCGGAAATCGGGTCTTCGCCGGCGCACTGTTCGCGGACCCGGTCCATGAAGCGCTTGAAGCGCGCCAGGCGGTCGGTGAAACGGCTGTCCAGATGTTCGCCCAGGCCGATCTCGTCGGTGGCGGCGTACATCGAGATCTTGCGTTCGGTGGCGTAGTTGCCGAGTTTTTCCAGGGTCGTGGAGCCGATTTCCCGGCGCGGCACGTTGATCACCCGGAGGAAGGCGTTGTCGTCATCCGGGTTCACGATCAGGCGGAAGTAGGCCATCAGATCCTTTACTTCCTGGCGTCCGAAGAAGCTGTTACCGCCGGACAGGCGATAGGGCACCTGGTGGTGCTGCAGCTTCAGTTCGATCAGCTTGGCCTGGTAGTTACCCCGGTAAAGAATGGCGAAGTCGCTGTAGGGGCGGTCGGTGCGCAGGTGCAGGCTAAGGATCTCCATGGCCACCCGTTCGGCCTCGGCATCTTCGTTGCGGCAGCGGATCACGCGGATCTCGTCGCCGTGGCCCATCTCGCTCCACAGCTGCTTTTCGAATTCGTGGGGGTTGTTGGAGATCAGCACGTTGGCGCAGCGCAGGATACGGCTGGTGGAGCGGTAGTTCTGCTCCAGCATCACCACTTTCAGGGACGGGTAGTCGTCCTTGAGCAGCATCAGGTTTTCCGGGCGTGCGCCGCGCCAGGCGTAGATCGACTGGTCATCGTCGCCCACCACGGTGAACTGGTTGCGCTTGCCGATCAGCATCTTCACCAGCAGGTACTGGCTGGCGTTGGTGTCCTGGTATTCGTCCACCAGCAGGTAGCGCACCTTGTTCTGCCATTTCTCCAGGATGTCGGCGTGCTCTTCGAACAGCTTCACCGGCAGCAGGATCAGGTCGTCGAAGTCCACTGCGTTGAACGCCTTGAGCGTGCGCTGGTAGTGGGTGTAGACGATGGCGGCGGTCTGTTCCTTGGGGTTGCGGGCGTTTTCCAGGGCCTCGGCGGGCAGGATCAGGTCGTTCTTCCACGAGCCGATCATGTTCTTGATCTCGTCGACGCCGTCGTCCCCGGAATACTCCTTCTGCATGATGTCGGTCATCAGGGCCTTGACGTCGGTCTCGTCAAAGATCGAGAAGCCCGGCTTGTAGCCCAGCCGCACATGTTCCTTGCGGATGATGTTCAGGCCCAGGTTGTGGAAGGTCGAGACCGTCAGGCCACGGCCTTCGCCACTGCGCAGCAGGGTGCCGACCCGCTCCTTCATTTCCCGCGCGGCCTTGTTGGTAAAGGTCATGGCGACAATGTACTGGGCGCGGATGCCGCAATTCTGGATCAGGTGCGCGATCTTGCGGGTGATCACGCTGGTCTTGCCGGAGCCTGCGCCGGCGAGCACCAAAAGAGGGCCGCCGACATAGTTCACGGCTTCTTGCTGCCGGGGATTGAGTCGGGACATGACGGTAAAAAGGGATCGGTTACGAAAAGGGCGGGCATTTTAACAGGCTGGACGGATTCTGCTGCCTCTGTCCGACTTGTGACGCACAACGCGATCTAAATTTGCCGGTTTTGATACTTTCCCTCAGGATGCGCGCTGAATATGCGTCTAATGTTCGAGTTAGAGCGGCACAAGAAATTGCGTATGATAATCAATATCAATTGTTATTGTTTATTTGCGCGCCATAATGCCCGCCGCCAACTTAATTTGCAGAGTCTAGGGAGCTAGCTTGTCTAAGCCTGTCGAACCCTTGCGTTTGCTGCTACTGGCTGAAGAGCCGGTGTGGACAGCGTTGTTGCGCGAGTGTGTCGCTCCGTTGGGAGACTCGGTGGTATTGATCAGTGCTCCCAGCTGGGAGTCTGTCAGCCGTTTGTTTGAAGACGACCGCAACGCGGTCCTGTTGACCCTTCCTCATTTGCAGCCCGGCCCCGGGCGTTGCAGCCTGCCCACCGTGTTGCTGCTGGACCAGGAACCGCCCGTAGCCCCTGTAGGCGTCAGCGACTGGTTGGTGAGTTCCTGCCTGAGTACCGATGCCCTGCGCCGTTGCCTGCGCCATGTACGTGAGCGCGGCCTGCTGGAAAACACCCTGCAGCGCCTGGCAGAGCAGGACCCCCTGACCGGCATCGCCAACCGCCAGGGGTTCCAGACCTTGCTGGCCGCGC
Organism: Pseudomonas sp. NFPP25; assembly: GCF_900116505.1. Classification (NCBI taxonomy): domain Bacteria; kingdom Pseudomonadati; phylum Pseudomonadota; class Gammaproteobacteria; order Pseudomonadales; family Pseudomonadaceae; genus Pseudomonas; species Pseudomonas sp. NFPP25. Next base: position 346,908 of record NZ_FPBG01000004.1, read on the forward strand.
GCCTGGCGGAAAACGAAGGCCGTGGCCTGGCCCTGGGCCATCTCGACCTGGACAATTTCCGCCACGCCAACGACGCCCTGGGCCACCAGGCCGGCGACCGGCTGATCCTGCAGGTGGTCTCGCGCCTGAAAAGCCAGCTTGAGGCCGGCGATCAACTGGCCCGCCTGGGCAGTGATGAGTTTGCCTTGCTCATCGATACCCGCCGCGCCCCACAGCGGGCCGAGTGGATGGCCGAGCGCATCACCGAAGCCATGGCCGAGCCCTATTGGGTCGATGGCGAAAGCCTGCTGATCGGCTGCAGCCTGGGGATTGCCCATGCCCGGGCCAATGCCGGCGCCGACCCGCTGATGTGGCATGCACACATCGCCATGCAACAGGCCAAGAGCACCCAGGGCTGTACCTTTCATATCTTCAACGAGCGGATCAATCGCAACGCTCGCAGCCTGGCCGACCTGGAAAGCGAACTGCGCCGGGCCCTGCGCCGCGACGAACTGGAGCTGCACTACCAGCCCCGGCTGAACCTGCATGACGGCAAGATCGTGGGCCTTGAAGCCCTGGTGCGCTGGCGCCATGGCGAGCGCGGCCTGTTGCCGCCCAGCGAGTTCGTGCCCCTGGCCGAGCAGAGCGGGCTGATCGTGCCCCTGGGCTACTGGGTGATTTCCCGAGCCCTGCGGGACATGCAGGCCCTGCGCGAACGCGGCCTGCCGCCGTTGCACATGGCGGTGAACCTGTCGTTCCGCCAGTTCCAGGACAGCCAACTGCTTTCGACCCTGAGCCGCCTGATTGCCGAACGCGGAGTCGAGGCCCAGTGGCTGGAATTCGAATTGACCGAGACCGCAGTGATGCGCCGCAGTGACCTGGTGAAGCAGACCATGGATGCCCTGGGTCGCCTGGGAGTGCGTTTCTCCCTGGACGATTTCGGTACCGGCTTCTCTTCCTTCGTCCACCTCAACAGCCTGCCCATTACCCTGCTCAAGGTGGACAAGAGCTTTGTCGGCGGCATGGAGCAGCGCGAAGAGAACCGCAAGCTGGTCCACGCCATGATCAACCTGGCCCATAACCTGAACCTGAATGTGGTGGCCGAAGGCGTGGAGACGGCGGAACAGCTGGCCTTGCTGCGGGGCTTTGGTTGCGACCAGGCCCAGGGCTATCTGATCAGCAAGCCGCTGCCCCTGGCGGAACTGATGGACTATCTGACCTTCGGCAGCAGCCAGCAGGCGCTGCAGGAAGGGACGGTTTAAACCGGCGTCGGTTCGGGCTCAATCCGCCTGGCCGGCCTGGAGAGTCATGGCCGGCACGGGCGGCTCACGCCGGATCATGCGGCGCATTCGCCACTCGAATGCCAGGGTCAGGCTGATGGCCGCACACGCCAGCCCCAGGGCCAGGCCCCACCAGACACCGGTCGGCCCCCAGCCCAGGGTGAAGGCCATCAGCCAGGCCGAAGGTGCGCCAATCAGCCAGTAGCAGCCCAGACCCACCAGGAAGGTAGTCTTGGCATCCTTGAGGCCCCGGATCGCGCCCATGGCAATGGTCTGGGTGCCGTCGAACAGCTCGAACCAGGCGGCCACCGCCAGCAGGCTCACGGCCAGCCGGATCACCTCGGCGAAGGCCGGGTCGTTGTGGTCGAGGAACAGCCCGATCAGTTGGTTGGGCAGCAGCCAGAAGATCATGGCGAACCCCAGCATCGCCACCGCGCCAAAGGCGATGCCCACGCGCCCGGCCAATCGTGCATCGAGCAATTGCCCGGCGCCGTAATGCTGGCCGATGCGCATGGTGATGGCGTAGGAAATCCCCGCCGGCACCATGAACGCCACCGAGACGATCTGCAGGGCGATCTGGTGCGCTGCCAGTTGCGTGCTGCCCATGGTGCCCATGCACAGGGCGGCGAAGGCAAACAGCCCGACTTCCACCGCGTAGGTGCCGCCGATGGGCAGGCCCAGGCGCCACAGTTCCCGCAGGTAATGGGTGTTCAGCCGGGACAGGCCCTGGCGCAGAGGGTAGGAGGCGTAGGCCGGGTGGCGCTTGATGTGCCAGGCCAGGGCCACGGCCATGCAGTTGGCGACGATGGCGGTCACCAGGCCAATGCCCACCAGGCCGAGCTTCGGCAGGCCGAACATGCCGGTGATCAGCGCGTAGTTGAGGAGGAAGTTGGCCACGGTGCCGCCCAGGCTGATGACCATCACCGGCGTGGCCCGGCCGATGGCGCTGGTGAAGCCGCGCAGGGCCATGAAACTCAGGTAGCCGGGCAGGGCGAACGGCAGGATCAGCAGGAACTGGCCGGCGGCGTGGACGTTGCTTTCGGTCTGGCCGAACAGCAACAGCAGCGGCTTGAGGTTCCACAGCAGCAGGCCGGCCACCAGGGCCATCAGCCAGGCCAGCCAGAGCCCGGCCTGGGTCAGACGCGCGGCGCCCTCGATGTCGCCAGCGCCCTGGCGGATCGCTACCAGCGTGCCCACCGCGGCAATCACGCCGATGCAGAAGATTGATACGAAGGAGTAGCTGGCCGCACCCAGGCCGCCGCCGGCCAGGGCCTCGGGGCTCAGGCGGGCCATCATCAGGGTGTCGGTGAGGACCATCAGCATGTGCGCCAGCTGCGAGGCGATCAGCGGCCCCGCCAGCCGCAGGATGGCCCAGAGTTCGGTACGTGCTGGATGCTGCATGGTCATCAGGCTCGATCAGGGGAAAGTCCGGGAGAGCGCTGATTCTCGGCGCTCTTGGCCCATAGCACAAAGGGATAAAAACGATTGCTGGCATGATTAAAACTCATGCGAAGCACTTTCTGGTAGCGTGGCCCTGTCACCTTCTGGAGTGCCTGCATGTCCCGTCGTCTTCCTCCGCTGTATGCCCTGCGCGCCTTCGAGGCAGCGGCCCGGCACAGCTCGTTCACCCGGGCAGCCGAAGAGCTGTCGATCACCCAGAGCGCGGTCAGCCGGCATATCCGGACCCTGGAGGATCACTTCGCTTGCCGGCTGTTCCAGCGCAGCGGGCGCAACTTGCAACTGACCGAGGCGGCGCGCTTGCTGCTGCCGGGGATACGCGAGGGCTTCGGTGCCCTGGAACGGGCCTGCAATACCCTGCGTGCCGAAGATGACATCCTGCGCATGAAGGCGCCCTCGACCCTGACCATGCGCTGGCTGTTGGCGCGACTCAGCCGCTTCCGCCATTTGCAGCCGGGCAATGAGGTGCAGCTCACCAGTGCCTGGATGGACGTGGACTCGGTGGACTTCAACCAGGAGCCCTTCGACTGCGCGGTGCTGCTGAGCAATGGCCACTTCCCCCCGGACTGGGAGGCCAGCTACCTGTTTCCCGAACTGCTGATTCCGGTGGGCGCGCCGAACCTGCTCAATGATCAGCCTTGGGACGTGGCGCGCCTGGCCGCCACCGAGCTGTTGCACCCGACCCCGGACCGCCGCGACTGGCGCAGTTGGCTGGAGCACATGGGCCTGACCGACCAGGTGTCCCTCAAGGGCGGGCAGGTGTTCGACACCCTGGAGCTGGGGATGATTGCCGCTGCGCGGGGTTATGGCGTGTCCATGGGGGACTTGCTGATGGTTGCCGAGGATGTGGCCCAGGGTCGCTTGAGCCTGCCCTGGCCGACAGCGGTGGCCAGTGGCCTGAACTACTATCTGGTGTGGCCCAGGACCCGGCCCGGAGGCGAGCGTTTGCGGCGCCTCAGCGACTTCCTTCAGGGCGAGGTCCAGGCCATGCAACTGCCCGCCGTAGAGCGCCTGGGCTGAAACGTTGCAGTACCCGGCTGGCGGGGCGTGCAAATATCCCTGCAAAGCGCTCAAGTATTGGCTCGTGCCGCCGAATCCATGGGTTATGGAACCAGCGTTCAGGAAGGTCCTAACTGATTAAAAATCTTAGAATTATGACTGCCGAGGGTGCTGACCGATCAGGATGATCCGCCTTCTCGGCAAGGAGCCATCATGTCCCAACCCCGTGCCCGCATAGCCTCTCAGCTAGGGCTCGCCCTTGCCTTGATACTCGCCCTGGTGATCAGCGGCAGCACCCTGTTCGCCTTGCGTTCGCTGGACTCGGCGAACCTCGACACCCGAGAGGAACACCTGGCCAGTGAAGCCCGCCTGCTGGCCGATCAGCTCAACACGTTCCACGGTAGCCTGCGCGAGAGCACCCAGCGCCTCAGCGGCCTGTTCGAAAACCGCTTCAGCAGCGGCCTGAGCCTGCATCCGGAACAACCGGTGAGCGTGGCCGGGGTGCAGACCCCGGGATTGCACCTGGGGGATGTGGTGCTGAACAACAACTTCGCCGAAGTCGACCAGTTCAAGCAGATGACCGCCGGTGTGGCGACCTTGTTCGTGCGCAGTGGCGATGACTTCGTGCGGGTCAGTACCTCCCTGAGCAAGCAGGATGGCAGCCGTGCCATCGGCACCTTGCTCGACCATGCCCACCCGGCCTATCAGAAACTCATGGCGGGTCAGGGTTATGTGGGCCGGGCCTTGCTCTTCGAACGCTTCTACATGACCCAGTACACCCCGGTGCTGGACCGCAGCGGCAAGGTCATCGCGGTGCTGTTTGTCGGCTTCGATTACACCGATGCGCAAAATGCCCAGTTCGCCAACCTCAAGCGCTTCCGCATCGGCCAGAGCGGCTCCCTGGCCCTGCTCGACGAGCAGAACAAGTGGCTGGTGCCACCGGCCGGCGTGCAGGCGCCGGAGCAGGCGGCGCAGGTCATGGCGCAAGCGGCCAAGGAGCCGGGCAAGGGGCGTTTCTGGAGTGATCAGGGCGAAGACTTCTACAGCCTGGCAGTGCCGTTCGAGGGTGGCCCCTGGTCGGTGGTGGCGAGCATGCCCAAGGCAGAGATCCGCGCGGTGACCTGGAGCGTTGGTATTCGGCTGGTGATCGGCAGCCTGCTGGCCATGCTGCTGGCGGTGGGCGCTACGGTCTGGCTGCTGCGCAGCAAGCTGGCACCGCTGAGCGACCTGGTGCGCCAGGCCCAGGCCCTGGGCGGCGGTGACCTGAGCGCACGGCTGAACGTTGCCAGCCATGACGAAATCGGCCAGTTGGCCCGCAGCTTCAACCAGATGGGCGAAGCCCTGTCGACCATGGTCGAGCACATCCGCCGCTCTGCCGCCGAGGTCAACGGCCGGGCACAGGTGCTGTCCGGCTTGTCCAGCGGTGCATATGAAGGCATGGAGCAGCAGTCCGGCGAGATCACCAGCATGGCCGGGGCGGTGGAGGAGTTCAGCGCCACCTCGCTGAACATCGCCGACAACATGGGCAGTACCCAGCGCCTGGCCCAGGAAAACGCCCAGCAGACCCATATTGGCCGCACCTCCATGCAAGAGGCCTCGTCTTCCCTGGAACAGATCGCCGGAGCCCTCAACAGCACGGCCACGGTGATCAACACCCTGGGCCAGCGCTCCCAGGAGATCGGCGGAATTGTCGGAGTGATCACCGCGATTGCCGACCAGACCAACCTGCTGGCCCTGAATGCCGCTATCGAGGCCGCCCGGGCCGGTGAGCAGGGCCGCGGTTTTGCCGTGGTGGCGGATGAGGTACGCAACCTGGCCTCGCGTACCCGTGAAGCCACGGATGAAATCTCCCAGATGATCAACAGCATCCAGCAGGAAACCGGCCACGCCATCCAGACCATGGAGCAGGGCAACCGCCTGATGCAGGAAGGCCTGTCGCGCAACGCCGACGTGGCCTCGGCCCTGGCCCTGATCGACGAGCAGAGCCGCAGCGCCGGCGAGCAGTTTGCCGCCATCACCACCGCGACCCAGGAGCAGAGCAGCACCGCCACGGTACTCAGCAGCAATCTGCAGAGCATTGCCCAGGCCAACAGCGAGCAGCGTGAAGTGGTGTCCAACCTGGCGGTCACTGCCCGTGAGCTGGAAACCCTGGCCGCGGACCTGCGCCAGGAAGTCGATCGCTTCCGCTGACGGCTGGCGCCTCGCCCCTCAATCCTGGTTGGGGGGCGAAAGTTGCAATGAGGCTTGATTCGACTAAAACAGATGAGCAGTGGTTTGCCCCAAGGACCTCCCTTTCAGCAGGAGCTGGCATGACTCATCTTTCCCGTTTCGTCCCCCGCGCCCTGGCGCTGTCGGCACTCTTGCTCAGCCCGGCGGCGTTCAGCCAGGAAAGCCCGGCGTTCATCGCCCCGGCTACCTGGAATACCCCGTTCAACGGCATCGCCCAGGTGGCCTGTCACAACTGCTACGAGAAGCAATACGCAAGCACCTTCAGCAGCGTGCTCGACAGTGTGCGCACCCTGGAACTGGACTTCTGGGACCAGCGCGATGCGGTGACCGGCGGCTCGCCCCGGCACTGGTTCGTGCGGCACAACCCCGGCACCCTGTTCCAGTCCGGCAACGACAACAATTGCACGGGCGATGGCACCGGCAAGAACGATCTCGAAGCCTGCCTCAACGACGTCAAGAACTGGAGCGACAACCACCCCGGGCACTTTCCCATCACGGTGATCCTCGACAAGAAGCAGGGCTGGTCGAAGGAAAGCTCGGGGCGCACGCCCAAGGATTTCGATGAGCTGGTGAGCCGGGTCTTCCAGGGCAAGCTCTATACCCCCCAGGACCTGGCCACGCACATCGGCAGCAGCGCGGGCGCCTTGCAGGGCAACCTCAAGGGCAAGTCCTGGCCCACCGCCAGCCAGCTTCAGGGCAAGGTCCTGCTGGTGCTCAACCACTCGGAAAACCAGAAGCTCTCGCAGTACGCCGAGGCCCGGACTTCCAGCGCCAAGGTGTTCATCTCGCCGGTGACCAATGGCCAGAACGATGTCAGCGGCAAGGTCAGTGGCATGTCCGGCCAGTCGTCCGGCTACGTGGCCATGAACAACATGTCCAAGGGCGACAAGAAGTGGGCGGCCCAGGCCTTTGCCTACAGCCATGTGGGCCGGGTCTGGGGCGATGACGGGGTGTCGTTCGCCCAGCACATCAGCGAGAAGGTCAACCTCTCGGCCTACTACAAGTTCGCCGAGCAGAACTCCGGCGGCTATCGCATCCGGCCGTTCTGAGCTTCACCGGGGTTCGGTCGGTTCACCGAGCCCCGGGTCCACGCGCTTGCCGATGTCCCGCAGGCGCGCCAGTTGATCGACCATGGTCGGTGCTTCATCGACGCTGCTGACAAAGGTCCACAGGTAGGTCATCACCGCATACACATGGCCGGCCTTGATCTCGGGCGACAGCGCCAACTGGCTGATGGCAATGACGAACAGCACCGCTGCCACAGCGCCAAGGAACAGATAGGCCGCGGCTTCCCGATCCGAGAGCCCGATGCGCAGCCGCGACAGCAGGCGATAGTGACGCTGCAGCGAGACCGCGCCGACCCTGGCCACCAGGCCGATTTCCTTTTCCAGCCGGTTATTCAGGCGTTCGTGCAGTTGCTGGTTGCGCCGGGCAAAACGTGGCAGCAGGGTCATGCACAGCAACAGCGCCGTGAGGCAGGCGAGGCCGATCCAGGGTTCGATCACCAGCAGCATCACTGCCGCCCCGACGATCGACACCAGGGCCGTGGCGATGGTCGGCACGTGCTTTTCGAAGAAGTCGACGAACTCCCGGGCCAGCACCACCCGCGCCGCGGCGGTGGAGGTGTCCTGCTGTTGCAGGCGCTGGTTGAGAATTACCGGCACCGCCAGGTCCGCGTAGATGCGGGTGAAGGTACGGGTGTCCACCGCGCGCCGCGCCGCGCCCACTACCCAGAAGCCCAGCACCACCAGGGCATAGATCAGCGCATGGGCAGCGTCGCCCCGCAGGATCGAATCCACGGCGAAGCCGGCGAACAGCGGGTAGGCCAGCAGCAGGGCGTTTTCCAGGGCCACCAGGGACAAGGTGACGAACAGCTTGCCCGGATAGGCCCGGGCAATGGCCTTGAGGGTCTGGCTGGCGGTCTGCTGGCCGATTTTCTGGGTTGGATCCACGACGATGAGTGGGGTGACGGCGGACATGAGTGCACCACAAGAGTGATAACGGTTAATATTGAGCGACTGCTCAATTATCTTTGAGCGAACGCTCAAAATGCAAGCGCCGTCCATCCTGGCGCCAAGAGGCCTGATTGCACATGTCGCGTAACGACCGTAAAGACCAGATCATCCAGGCGGCCCTGGAATTATTCCGCAGCAAGGGTTTCGCCGAGGTTTCCACCCGTGACCTGGCCGAGCATGCGGGGCTGTCTCGCAGCCACGTCTATCACTACTTCAGTGACTGGAAGGGGCTGCGCCGCGAAGCCTTCGTGCGGTTTGCCGATGACCAGCTGGAGGCGGTGGGCCAGCCCCTGCGCGGTGCCGCGCCCATGGACGCCTTGCTGGGGTTTCTCCGTGACTGCCTGCCCGATTCCGCCGAAGCCGGCTGGGCGCTGTGGCTCGATGCCTGGGACGAAGCCATGCATGACGCCGAGCTGGCGCAGGCCTACCTGAGGATCAACGGCCAGTGGCGGGACATGCTGGCGGCGATCATTGCCGATGGGGTCCGCACGGGGGTGTTCCGCTGCGCCAGCCCCGAGCGCGCGGCAAGGCAACTGTTCGCCCAGACCATGGGTTACGCCGATGACCTGTTGCTGCGGGCTTCCCCCGAAGCTGCCCAGTCGGCGTTGCAGGAAGTCATGGAAGTGGCTGGCCTGCTGCTGGGATTCGAGGGCTGACAGGAAACGGCCAGCGGAGTGGAGTTTGTCCGGCTAGTTGGGGTTTTTGGCCTTGCTGAAACGATTCTTCAGGGCTATAAAAACCGCACAACTCCAAAAAAGGCACTCCTGCATGACTCCGCTGAAACTGCTGGTCACCCTTGGCGCGCTGGCCGCCACCTCCCACGCCATGGCCTGGGACTATGTATTGCTCGATACCGACAAGGCTCCCCGCAACCTGCACCTGACCAGTGAACAGTTGGGGGTCAAGACCGAGCGGCCGTTTTCCGTGACCCTGCGCACCCTGCATGGCGGACGCCAGGAGGGGGTGAGCATCGTCGACATCGACAACGGCGTGATGCAGCTCTCGGTGGTGCCGACCCGGGGCATGAACGTGTTGCAGGCTTCGGTGGGCGATGTGCGCCTGGGCTGGGATTCGCCGGTCAAGGAGGTGGTCAACCCGGCCTTCATCGAGCTTAACGGCCGCGGCGGCCTGGGCTGGCTGGAGGGCTTCAACGAACTGGTGGCCCGCTGTGGCTATGAGTGGGTCGGGCACCCGGGCCTGGATAATGGCGAGCTGCTGACCCTGCACGGCCGCGCGGCCAACATCCCGGCGAGCAAGGTCACGCTGCATATCGACGAGCAACCGCCGCATGCCATTCACCTGCGGGGCGAGCTCAAGGAGCAGGCGTTCAAGAAAGTGGATTTCAGCGTCGCCACCGAACTGGTGACCGAACCCGGCAGCACCCGGTTTGCGCTCAACGACACCCTGACCAACAACGGCGACTACCCCAAGGAATACCAGGCGCTCTACCACAGTAACTTCAGTACGCCGTTCCTGGAGCAGGGGGCGAAGTTCGCCGCGCCGGTGAAGCAGGTTTCGCCGTTCAATGACAAGGCCCGGGCCGACCTGGCGGACTGGCAGACCTATCGCGGCCCGACCCGCGACTACGACGAAACCGTGTACAACCTCGTGCCCTACGCCGACGCTCAGGGCGAGACCCTGGCGGTGTTGCATAACAAGGCCGGGAGCCTGGGTGTTTCCCTGGGCTTCAACACTCGACAACTGCCGGTGTTTTCCCTGTGGAAAAACACCGACACCCAGGGCCAGGGTTATGTGACGGGTTTGGAACCGGGCACCAGCTTTTCCTACAACCGCCGTTACCAGCGCCCGTTGCATCTAGTGCCGAGCATTGGCGCCAAGGAGCAGCGGCAATTCCAGATTCGCTACAGCCTGTTGGCCGATAAAGCCGCGGTGGATAAAGCCCTGAGCCGTGTCAGCCAGATCCAGGATGGGCGTCAGACCGAAGTGCGGTCAACACCCTTGGTAGACCTGTCCCGGGAATGAACCTTCAATCGGCGCTGGGCCGGTAATGCAGGGCTTCGGCCAGGTGCTCGCGGCTGATTCGCGCGGCCTGTTCCAGGTCCGCCAGGGTACGCGCCACCTTGAGCAAACGGTGAGCGGCCCGCAACGACAGGCCCAGGCGTTCGCAGGCCGCTTCCAGCCAGCGCTCGTCGGTGGTGGATAATTTGCAGTGGCGACGCAGGCCGGGCAGGTCGAGAAAGGCGTTGGCGCAGCCCTGGCGCTCGCGTTGCAGCTCGCGAGCCCCGGCAACCCTGGTGGCGGCTGCGGCGCTGTCATTGCCCGGTTGCGGCTCGGGGTTGAGGGCGGTGGCTTCGCGGGCCACGGTCAGGTGCAGGTCGATGCGATCCAGCAGCGGCCCGGATAACTTGTTGCGATAGCGCTGGATCTGCTCGGGTGTGCAACGGCAGCGTCCGCTGGGCTCGCCAAGATATCCACAGGGGCAGGGGTTCATCGCTGCCACCAATTGGAAGCGTGCCGGGAACTGCACCCGGTCCCGGGCTCGGGCAATGACGATCTGCCCGGACTCCATGGGCTCGCGCAGCACTTCCAGGACCTTGCGGTCGAACTCCGGCAGTTCATCGAGAAACAGCACGCCGTGATGGGCCAGGGTGATTTCCCCGGGCTGGGGTTTCGAGCCGCCTCCGACCAGTGCCGCACCCGAAGCCGAATGGTGGGGCTGGCGAAACGGCCGCTGTGGCCAGTAGCGCAGGGGCTTGTGGCTGGCCACCGACTGGATCGCCGCGACTTCCAGGGCTTCATCTTCCTGCAACGGTGGCAGCAGGCCGGGCAAGCGGCTGGCCAACAGGGTCTTGCCGGTGCCTGGCGGGCCGCTGAACAACAGGTTGTGGGCGCCCGCCGCGGCGATCAGCAGGGCGCGCTTGGCGGCGAGCTGGCCTTGCACTTCGCTGAGATCGGGGTAGGGGAAGTGGCTCTGCACCAGGCCGTCGCTGACATAGGGCGCAATCGGCGCGTGGCCGTTGAAATGGGCAACGGCCTCCAGCAGATGATCCACCGCGATCACCTTTAGGCCGCTGGCCAGGCAGGCTTCTTCGGCATTGGCCCGGGGCACCAGCAGGGTATGCCCGGCGTCGCGTGCCGCCAGTGCGGCGGGCAGTACGCCGCGTACCGGGCGCACCGCGCCGGAGAGTGCCAGCTCCCCCAGGCATTCGATGTTGTCCAGGGCCAGGGCCGGTACCTGCACGCTGGCGGCAAGGATGCCCAGGGCGATGGCCAGATCGAAGCGTCCGCCGTCCTTGGGCAGGTCCGCCGGCGCCAGGTTGAGGGTGATGCGCCGGGCCGGAAAGTTGAACCCGGCATTGAGGATTGCACTGCGCACCCGGTCCTTGCTTTCCTTGACCGCGGCTTCCGGCAGGCCCACCAGGGTCAGGCTCGGCAAGCCGTTGGCCAGGTGCACTTCAACACTGACAGCCGGAGCCTGGACGCCGACCTGGGCACGGCTGTGGATGATTGCCAGGGACATGGGGAGAGCTTCCTTGCGACAGCGGGAACCGCGTCCTGCGGTGCTGCAAGGATAGATGAGGGGGCAGGCCAGAGGAGCGCCCGAATGGGCACAGGATATGTCGTCGGTGCACGAGCCTTCGCCGGCAAGCCAGTTCCTACAGGACAGGTCTGTAGGAGCCGGCCTGCCGGCGAACCCGGATTCAGATCATTGCGCTGCCGGGTTCAGCCGGGCTTCCAGCTCCGCCACCTTGGCTTCGAGGCTTTCCAGGCGCGCGCGAGTGCGGGCCAGGACCACCATCTGGCTGTCGAATTCTTCCCGGCTGACCAGGTCCAGCTTGCTGAAGCCGCTTTGTAGCAGGGCCTTGAGCTGGCTTTCGATTTCATTGCGGGGCAGGGGTGTTTCACCGCTGAGCAACCGCGAGGCGTGGCCGCTCAGGGCGTCGAGAAGGTCTTTGGGCGCGAGCATGGGAGAGTCCTGAATTGCAGTCGGCCCGCAGTGTATCACGCAGCAACGACGCTCCAGGTGGCCCCGGGTTGCACGTTTTTCGCGCATCTGGCCGGGCGCCAGCGCACCGTTTTTGTGCGTATCCCGGGTGCCGTTTTCCCGCATTCCCTGCCGGCTCGGGGCAAGGGACTGAAATCACTGATTTTTCCCGAGCTGGCAAGCTTTCTGCTTAGACCCTGGTGACCCATGCACTGATGCAGTCGCTGTGACGAATGCAGTGCGGCAGGCGGAGCGGGGAGTGTTTCGTCAGACAGCGGTTAGCTGGCGTCGGTCGGGCTGAGGAAGGCCGACGGTGCGTTACAAAGCCAGGCACTGCGCTTAGACTTGAGTCGGGTTTGTTTTCCTGGGGCAAGTCCACCAATTCGGGAGAGAGTTTCATGAAGCTAGTCACTGCCATCATCAAGCCGTTCAAGTTGGACGACGTGCGCGAGTCGCTGTCCGAGATCGGCGTGCAGGGCATTACCGTCACTGAAGTCAAAGGCTTCGGCCGGCAGAAGGGTCACACCGAGCTGTATCGCGGTGCGGAGTACGTGGTGGATTTCCTGCCCAAGGTGAAGATCGATGTCGCCATTGACGACAAGGATCTTGACCGGGTTATCGAGGCGATAACCAAGGCCGCCAACACCGGCAAGATCGGTGACGGCAAGATCTTCGTGGTCAATCTGGAACAGGCTATTCGCATCCGTACCGGCGAAACCGATACCGACGCAATCTAAGCCGCCAAACCCAACGCCCCAGGAGAAAACAATATGACTCTGCGTAAATTCGCAGGGCTAGGAGCCCTTTTGTCCCTCGTAATGCCAGGCCTGGCCATGGCGGCAGACGAAGCGGCGGCTCCAGTCCTCAACTCCGGCGATACCGCCTGGATGCTGACCTCCACAGCCCTGGTGCTGTTCATGACCATTCCTGGCCTGGCGCTGTTCTACGGCGGCATGGTGCGGTCGAAAAACATTCTTTCGGTAATGATGCAGTGCTTCGCCATTACCGGCCTGATCACTGTCCTGTGGTTCATCTACGGCTACAGCATGGCGTTCGACACCACCGGGATGGAAGCCGGCGTGGTCAACCTCAATTCCTTCGTGGGCGGTTTCTCCAAGGCCTTCCTGGCGGGCATCACCCCGGCCAGCCTGACCGGCCCGGCTGCGCTGTTCCCTGAAGCGGTGTTCGTCACCTTCCAGATGACCTTCGCCATCATCACTCCAGCGCTGATCGTCGGTGCCTTCGCCGAGCGGATGAAATTCTCCGCCATGCTGATCTTCATGGGCGTGTGGTTCACCCTGGTGTATGCGCCGATCGCCCATATGGTCTGGAGCGGTCCGGGCTCGCTGCTGGGCGACTGGGGCGTGCTGGACTTCGCCGGCGGCACCGTAGTGCACATCAACGCCGGTATCGCGGGCCTGGTGGCCTGCCTGGTGCTGGGCAAGCGCAAGGGTTTCCCGACCACGCCGATGGCGCCACACAACCTGGGTTACACCCTGATGGGCGCAGCCATGCTGTGGATCGGCTGGTTCGGCTTCAACGCCGGTTCCGCCGCTGCCGCCAACGGCACCGCCGGCATGGCCATGCTGGTCACGCAGATCGCGACGGCCGCCGCCGCCCTGGGCTGGATGTTTGCCGAGTGGATCACCCACGGCAAGCCTAGCGCGCTGGGCATCGCTTCGGGTGTGGTCGCAGGCCTGGTGGCAATCACTCCGGCTGCCGGTACCGTTGGCCCGATGGGCGCCCTGATCATCGGTCTGGCGGCCGGTGTGGTGTGCTTCTTCTGCGCCACCAGCCTCAAGCGCAAGCTGGGATATGACGATTCCCTGGACGCCTTTGGCGTGCACGGCATCGGCGGTATTCTCGGTGCGATCCTCACCGGTGTGTTCGCTGCTCCGTCCCTGGGTGGCTTCGGCACCGTGACCGATGTTGCCGCTCAGGTCTGGATCCAGGCCAAGGGCGTGGGTTTCACGGTGATTTACACCGCGATCGTCACCTTCATCATCCTCAAGGTTCTGGACGCGGTCATGGGGCTGCGGGTGAGCGAGGAAGAAGAGGCGGTCGGCCTCGATCTGGCACAACACAACGAGCGTGGTTACAACCTGTAATCGCGCAAGAAAAAAAAGCCCGGCTCCGGCCGGGCATTTTTTTGCCTGATGTTTGTCATTGAGAAAGGCTGAAAGGATTTTCTGACAAGCATTGGCGTGTTTGCCGTGACGATTTCCGGCAGGGCAAATGCTTACACTAAAGCAGGATTATTCGGCGCTTTGTTTTTTCCCTGAGCGCGCTAGAATGCGCGCCGAAGCGTGGAGATCGGTATGTGGCAACAGACCCTGATTACCCTGCGGGCCAGGCCCCGGGGCTTTCATCTGGTGACGGACGAGTTGCTCGCCGGCCTGCCTGAGTTGAAGGCATGTCGGGTTGGTCTGCTGCATCTGTGGCTGCAACATACTTCGGCCTCGTTGACCATCAACGAGAACGCCGATCCGGCGGTACGGCGTGACTTCGAGCGTTACTTCAACACCCTGGTGCCTCAAGGCATGGCCGGGTACGAACATAACGACGAAGGCGCGGATGACCTGCCGGCGCACTTCAAGGCCAGTTTGCTAGGCTGTCAGCTGACTTTGCCGGTAGCGGCGGGGCGTCTGGCGTTGGGCATCTGGCAAGGCGTTTATCTGGGCGAGCATCGCGATCATGGCGGTGCTCGCAAAGTCCTTGCCACCTTGCACGGTGATAAGGCATAAGCCGCTGAGTATCAGTGGACGTTGATTTTTTTCCAGCGGCCTTCGACAGTCGGCACAGCTGGGCTATAACTAATCTGCTTTTCGCAAGTCATGAGGTAGAACATGAGCGACGATGATCTGGAAAACGACGACCTCGAAGTAGGTGACGAAGACGAAACCGAAGAAGGTCTTGAAGCGGCTGCCGACGATGTGGCGGAAGACGATGGCAGTGATGTTCCTGCTCCAACCGCCAAAGGCAAGGCCAAGGCTGCCGTCTCGGTAGACGAGCTGCCGAGTGTAGAAGCCAAGAACAAGGAGCGTGATGCACTGGCGCGTGCCATGGAAGAGTTCCTGGCCCGTGGCGGCAAAGTGCAGGAAGTCGAGGCCAACGTGGTCGCCGATCCGCCCAAGAAGCCTGATAACAAGTACGGCAGCCGGCCTATCTGAGCCTTGCACCTTGCTTGCTGAAAAAGCCCGCCGTCGCTGCGGGCTTTTTCATGGGCACCCTTCTTGGAAACGGCCCCGAGCGCCGGCGCTTGCTGTAGGAGCGAGCTTGCTCGCGAAAGCGCCGGTTCAGGCGCCGCGATGCCAGCGGGCAAGCAGCCCGGGTAGTTCAATCAGGCTGCGGATCTCGGCGTCTGGCGCGTGTTCGGCTTCCCAGGTCTTGCCGTTGGGATTGAACCAGATCGCACGCAGCCCTGCCTGCTGTGCGCCGGCAATGTCATCCCCCGGGTGGTCGCCGATATGCACGGCGGTGTCGGCAGTCGCTTCGCCACGCTGCAAGGCTTCGTGGAACAGCCGGGCGTCGGGCTTGGCGATGCCGATGTCCTCGGCGCACAGCGCGAACTTGAAATAGTCCGCCAGGCCCAGGCGGCGCACGTCGGCGTTGCCGTTGGTGACCACGCCAAGGGCGAAGTGATTGGCCAGGGCTTCCAGGGTCGGCTGGACTTCTGGAAAGATCTCCAGCTGATGCCGGGCATGCAGGAAAACTTCAAAACTCTGGTCGGCCAACTGGTTGGCCTGGGCATGGTCATACCCGGCTTGTTCCAGGGCATGAAACAGCACCTGGCGGCGCAGGGCGCTGATCCTGTGCTTGAGGTTCGGCTGGGCGAGCAGCACCCGCTCGCGAATGGCCCACAGATGCTCCACCGGCACGCCTCCGAGATTCGGTGCGTGTTCGGTCAGCCACTGGCGCAGGGTGGCTTCGGCACTGACGATGACCGGGGCGGTATCCCACAGGGTGTCGTCGAGGTCGAAGGTGATCAGCTTGATGGTCATTACTCACCGCCTTTGTTGCGTTTGGCCCGTGGGTGGGCGCTGTCGTAGACCGCCGCCAGGTGCTGGAAGTCCAGGTGGGTGTAGATCTGCGTGGTCTTGATGTCCGAATGCCCCAGCAGCTCCTGCACGGCGCGCAGGTCCTGGGAGGATTCCAGCAAATGGCTGGCAAAGGAATGGCGCAGCATGTGCGGGTGCAGGTTCTGCCCCAGTTCGCGCTCGCCGGCGGCCTTGACCCGCAGCTGGATGGCCCGCGGCCCCAGGCGCCGGCCCTTCTGGCTGACGAACAGGGCACCATCAGGCGGGTTGCTCAGGGCGCGCAGGGGGAGCCATTGCTCGAGGGCTGACCGAGCCTTCTTGCCCACCGGCAGGACCCGGGTCTTGCTGCCCTTGCCATGGACCTGCACCAGGCCGTCCGCCAGGTCCAGCTGATCGAGGTTGAGGCTGGTCAGTTCGGAAAGGCGCAGGCCGCAGGAGTAGAAAAGTTCGAGAATCGCCTGGTCGCGGTGGGCCAGGAAGTCGTCTTCAACGGCGCCATCGAGCAACTGCAGGGTGCGGTCGGTGTCCAGGGTCTTGGGCAGGCGTCGTTCGCCCTTGGGCGGCGCCAGGCCGTTGGCCGGGTCGTGAGTGCACAAGCCTTCGCGGTTCAGGTAGTGGTAGAGCCCGCGTACCGCTGACAGCAGGCGCGCCAGGCTGCGGGACGACTGGCCCTGCTGGTGCAGGCGGGCAATCAGGCTGCGCAGGCCCTGGATGTCCAGGTCGGTCCAGCTGCGCACCTGCATTTTCTCGCAGAACCCCAGCACCTTCTCGAGGTCGCGCCGGTAGGCTTGCAGGGTGTGGGGCGACACCTGGCGCTCACTGCGCAGATGCGCGCAGTAGGCGTCCAGCTGTTGTTGCATGGTCAGCGTACCGAGCGCAGCGAGTGGGTGAAGCGCGGCAGAACGCGGCCGGTGACTTCGGCGATGTAGTTGAGGAACAGGGTGCCCACCGAGCTCTTGTAGTGCTGCGGATCACGGCTGGCTATCGCGAGTACGCCATGCATGCCCTGATGTGCCAGGGCCACCACAGCGGCAGAACCGATCTGCTTGCGCTGCTCTTCGCCGAAAAGGAAATCCAGCTCGTGTTCGCGCAGGCTGCCGCTGACGCTCTTGCCTTCGGATAACAGGCCGCCAATGGCGCCCTGGGCTTCGGCGGCGGAGACCCAGCGACCCACCGGCATGGCGCTGTCGCTGAACAGGATCAGGCTGACGAAGGGCACCTGGAAATCCTGGCGCAGGCTGTCTTCGACGCTCATCACCACTTCTTCCAGGCTGGTGGCGTCCATCAGCGCGAGGATCAGGCGGCGGGTCTTGTCGAACAGCCGGTCGTTGTCCCGGGCCACGTCCATCAGCTGCGACAGGCGATGGCGCATCTCGATGTTGCGCTCGCGCAGGATCTTCATCTGCCGCTCCACCAGCGATACGGTGTCGCCGCGCTGATGGGGAATGCGCAAGGCCGGGAGCAGTTCATCGTGGTCGACGAAGAAGTCCGGATGGGCCTCCAGGTAGGCGGCGACGGCTGCCGCCTCCAAGTTTTCGGACAGTGATTGGTCGGGCGTTTCGGCAGGAACCTGCGGCTGATCAGTCATGGATTTCGCTCACTTAAAGACGCACCTGTCCTTCGTATACGCGCACTGCCGGGCCGGTCATCATCACCGGTTGGCCAGGGCCTGCCCATTCAATGGACAGGCGCCCGCCCGGCAGGTCGATCAATAGGGGCGAATCCATCCACCCCTGGCTGATCGCGGCCACAGCAGCAGCGCAGGCGCCGGTGCCGCAGGCCTGGGTTTCCCCGGCGCCGCGTTCCCAGACCCGCAGTTGCGCGCGCTGGCGGTCCAGGACCTGGAGAAAACCGACGTTGACCCGCGCCGGGAAGCGCGGGTGGTGTTCGATCTTCGGACCCAGCTCGTGCACCGGCGCGCTGTTGATGTCATCCACCCGCAACACGGCGTGGGGGTTGCCCATGGACACCGCGGCCAACTGCACCTGGCGGCCATCGACGTCCAGGGTGTAGCTGTCGGCCTGGGCCGGCGCCTGGAACGGAATGTCCGCCGGTACCAGGCGCGGCGCGCCCATGTTGACGCTGATCTGGCCGTCGTTGCGGATATCCAGCTCGATCACGCCGCTCTTGGTCTCGACGCGGATCTGGCGCTTGGTGGTCAGGCGCTTGTCCAGCACGAAGCGGGCAAAGCAGCGTGCACCATTGCCGCACTGTTCCACTTCGGAGCCGTCGGAGTTGAAGATCCGGTAGCGGAAATCCACATCCGGGTTGCTCGGGGCCTCGACGATCAGCAACTGATCGAAGCCGATCCCGGTATTGCGATCACCCCATTGTTTGGCGTGCTTGGGCAGAATATGCGCGTGCTGGCTGACCAGGTCGAGAACCATGAAGTCATTGCCCAGGCCGTGCATCTTGGTAAAACGCAGCAGCATGGTCTTACTCCGGCAGCAGGCTTTCGCCAGCGAATAACTCGGCTACCGTCTCGCGGCGACGTACTTCAACAGCCTGGTCACCATCGACCAGTACTTCTGCGGCACGGCCGCGGGTGTTGTAGTTCGAGCTCATGACGAAACCATAGGCACCAGCGGAATGCACCGCCAGCAGGTCACCCTCGGCCAGGGCCAGGGTGCGTTCCTTGGCGAGGAAGTCGCCAGTTTCACAGATCGGGCCGACGATGTCGTAGGTACGGGGTTCGGTATCTCGCGGGCGCACGGCGCTGACATCCATCCAGGCCTGGTACAGCGCCGGGCGGATCAGGTCGTTCATGGCGCCGTCGACGATGGCGAAATCCTTGTGTTCGGTGTGCTTGAGGTATTCGACCCGGGTCAGCAGGACGCCGGCGTTGGCCACGATGAAGCGGCCCGGTTCGAATACCAGGGCCAGGTCGCGACCGTCCAGGCGCTCGCGCATGGCCTTGACGTAGTCGGCGGCCAGCGGTGGCTCTTCGTCGCGATAGCGCACGCCCAGGCCGCCACCCAGATCGATGTGGCGCAGGTAGATGCCGCATTCACCGAGGCGGTCCACCAGGTCCAGCAGGCGGTCGAGGGCGTCGATGAAGGGTTCCAGGGTGGTCAGTTGCGAGCCGATATGGCAGTCGACACCGACGATTTCCAGGTTCGGCAGCTGCGCGGCGCGGATGTACACGTCCTCGGCGGTGGCAATGTCGATACCGAACTTGTTTTCCTTGAGCCCGGTGGAGATATAGGGGTGGGTACCGGCATCCACGTCCGGATTGACCCGCAGCGAGACCGGTGCACGAACGCCCAGCTCGGTCGCTACCAGCTGCAGGCGCTCCAGCTCTTCGGCGGACTCGACGTTGAAGCAGTGGACGCCGACTTCCAGGGCACGACGCATGTCGTCACGGGTCTTGCCAACACCGGAGAAGACAATCTTGTCGGCTTGCCCGCCCGCAGCCAGGACCCGCTCCAGCTCGCCCCGGGAGACGATATCGAAACCGGCGCCCAGGCGCGCCAGGACATTCAGTACGCCCAGGTTGGAGTTGGCTTTTACCGCGAAGCAGACCAGGTGCGGCATGCCGGCCAGGGCCTGGGCATAGGCCTGGTACTGGGCTTCGATGTGCGCACGGGAATAGACGTAGGTGGGCGTACCGAAACGTTCGGCAATGGCGGACAGGGCTACGCCTTCCGCGAACAGCTCCCCGTCGCGGTAGTTAAAAGCGTCCATGGTTTGCCCTTAGTAGGTGTCGTGCTTGTGCGACTGCGATTGCGACTTCGCCTGCTCTTCAGGGGATTTGCTGTCATCAGGCAGGTACAGCGGGCCTTTCTGGCCGCAGGCGGTAACGAGGCAAGCAACCGCGACGAGCGCAGCAAGGGAAGAGATCAGGCGCTTCATGGCGAAATCCTTGAGAATGCGTAAATTGCGCCCGAGTATACCGGCCACCCGGCAGCTTGCCTATGCAGCGTAACTCCCGTCCAGCGGGCCTTTGCCAAGGCCCGGCCGGTGGCTTTGGTCGGGCGGTCGTGCAATGGGCGTCGCATTTATTTCCTCGTTCGGTATCCTTTGCATTCGCCGGGGAGCGCCCGTATCTTGCGGCGCTTGAGCGTGAGTAGACACTTTTCGAGGTTCCCGCAATGAGTTTGACCGAAGCCCGTTTTCACGACCTGGTGGATGCCACCCAGCAGACGCTGGAGGATATTTTCGATGAGAGCGACCTGGACATCGACCTGGAAAGCTCGGCCGGGGTGCTCACCGTCAAGTTCGACAACGGCAGCCAGGTGATCTTCAGTCGCCAGGAGCCTTTGCGCCAACTCTGGCTGGCCGCGCGTTCGGGTGGTTTCCACTTCGACTACGACGAGGAAAGCGAGCGCTGGATGTGCGACAAGAGCGAAGAGCAGTTGGGGGAAATGCTGGAACGCATTGTCCTGGAGCAGGCCGACATCAAGCTTGAGTTCGAAGGGCTCTGATACCGTGACCCAGCCCGCCCCGGCCCGACCGCCCAAACCGCTCTACAGCAACGTCAGCCCGGCGGTGAGTTCACCGTGCATCAGCCTTTGTCGCCTCGATGAGGAGAAGGTCTGTCGCGGCTGTTTTCGCCATGTGGAGGACATCCGTGAATGGCGTTCGGCCGATGATCAGCGCCGGCGAGTGATCTGCGCCCAGGCGCTGCAGCGCAAACAGAGTGCGGCGGCAGGCGAGATTTAGCTTCGTACTCGTACGGTTTGTTTATTCAGTGTGCTGTGATAGTGTCCAGCCTCGCCTCGCTACATCGAGGCCGGTGAGAACCCCGTCTTATTTGGCGGGGTTTTGCTTTTTTGTGCAGAAAAAATAGGAGTCAGCCAGGATCATGAGTACTGCACCATCCATCATCCTTACCCGCCTTGACGTGCAACGTCTGGAGCGCCTGATCGACAGTCTGGACGACTCGCTGCCAGGTGTCATTGCACTGCAAACCGAGTTGGATCGTGCCGAAACGCTGGTGGGTCACGATGAAGTACCGGCCGGTGTCGTAACCATGAATTCGCGTGTGCACTGCCGTGAAGAAAGCAGCGGCAAGGACTACCACCTGACCCTGGTGTATCCACAGGACGCCAACGCCGACGAAGGCAAGATTTCCATCCTGGCACCGGTGGGCAGCGCTCTGCTGGGCCTGCAGGTAGGCCAGTACATCGACTGGCCGGCTCCGGGTGGCAAGACCTTGAAGCTGACCCTGCTGGAAGTTGAATACCAGCCGGAAGCCGCAGGCGACTACCACCTCTGATCCTTGGCTAGACCTGCTCGAGCGCGTCGTTCAGTGCGCGCTCCAGGCTGGCCTTGTAGCGCAGATACAGGATGCTCGGGCTTTGCACGTCACCGAGCAGCCCTGAAAGATCCAGGTCAGTGATGTAGCAGCGATAGCGCTCTGTTTCATGGCGCTGCCCGACGATTTCCTGGGCCACCGCGGCGAACAGTTGATCGCCATATTCCAGATCGGAAAACTCCCGTTGATTGCAGTACAGCGAGACCTGCACCTGGCCCGGTGCGGCCTTGCCGATGATCGCCTGTACGTCATAGAAGGCTTTGTCCACCGGCGTCGGTGGGGCTGGCCGCGGCTCTACCCGACGTGCGCGGCCCGTGCCTGAGGGCAGAATCTGCAAGTAGAGTGTGTCCAAAGGTTTCTCGGGCTGGTTGCTGTCCATCGGCAGCAGCGCCTCGCGGCGGTAGAGAATCGACTGCAGGAAGCGCTGCAGGGGCACCAGCAGGCTGTGTTCGTCGTGATAGGGCAGGGTCTGCTGCCACAGCGCGTTGTACTCATCGAGCACGTAAATCTCCGCGTACTCGTCGATGATCCGATAGAACACCTGGATGCAGTCCGGTTGGCCCATGGGCAGGATCAGCGCCAGGTCGTGGTCTTCCAGGGCCATCGGGTCAAGGTGCAGTGGGCTGTAGCGGCTCTGCTCCTGCCCCAGGTACTCCAGCAATGCGGCAGGGGTTGCCATGGCCCGGTGCCGAACCTGCCCGGGCACCAGTTCAAGCACGTGGTAGTGCTGCTGCACCTGGATCAGGTAGCGGTAGTTGAGCTGGCTGAGCAACAGGTTGTGCGCGGTTTCGAACAGTTCTTCCACCCGGCGGGCAATGAATTGCGCGCGGTTGTGACAGAAGCAGCGTACCCGCAGCCGCGGCTGCGTGCCGCCCGGCAGATTGTTCAGGTAGTCCCGCAGGCAGTCGAGCAGCGCATGCTCGGCGTCGTAGCGGCCGACCATTACCTCGTTCCAGCTATTGAGGGTGACCTGATCCAGGGTCAACACCAGATTCTCGCGTACCCCGGCATAGCTCAGGGAGTCGGTGCGCTCGGTGGTCATCAGAATGTTCAGGTCGCGGTGGTGCTTGAGGGGGTCGACCCCGACGTTCACCAGGATCAGCACTTCGCCGGGCACGGCGGCGTGCAGCAACTGTTCCTCGCTGACCGTCGTCAAAGGCAGTGGCACGGTCTGCTGCAGGCTGCCCAGCAGGTTGAACAGTTCGAATTCGCTCAGGTCGCTGCTGCCCGGGTGCAGGGCCAGGCGGGTACTGCTGTCGATCACGCCGTTGCGATGGCACCAGGTAAGCAGCTCCAGCAGCTCGCGACTGCGCTTGATCGGGGCGAAATGCTCCCACTCCAGGGCGGTCAGGCTGCCGTTGTACAGCCCCCAATGGTTCTGTCCGGGTTCCTTCTTGTTCGGTGACTGCACCAGGGTCAGGGTGTCTTCAGCCAGGTCCGGGGCGATGCCGGGGTTGATGAACTCGATCTTCCCGGCCTTGCGCTCGAAGGCCGCGTACAGGCGCCGGCCCAGGACATTCAGGTCACGCTTGTTGATCAGGCTGGCGGCCTGCTCGGTGCGGGCGAACTGGGTCAGGAAGCGATAGCTGTAGTTGAGCTCGTTGACCAGGGCCCGGCGCTCGCTGCTGACCTGGCGCACCTTCCACTGGCTGCGGCTGTCCAGCAAGGCCAGTTGGCGTTGGTCCCAGCCCCATTCACTGGCCAGGCGCTCCAGTAGAGCGCGCTGCCAGTTCGGGCTGCGGGTGGCGTTGCCGACGGTAAGCTTGCGGTTGACCTTGAGGTACAGGCTGCGTCGTACCAGCTCCAGGCGCTCCGGCTCGCCGCGAGCCTTGAGGTATTCCTCGATGCGCCGGTAGACCACGATGTAGGGGTCCAGCTCATCCAGGTCCAGGCGGTTGGCAAACACCGCCTGCTTGAAGCGCAGGCTCAGGCACTGGACCTTGGGATGCTCGCTGGCATAGACCTCGATCAGCAGCAGCTTGAGTACGGACTTGTAGGGCGACTCGATGCCCTTGAACAGTTGCCACAGCCCGGCGCCGATGAACTCGCCGGGCGGAATGCGTGCCATGTGGCCCAGGTCGAGGTTTTCCTCGGCGGGGACAAAGCGCTTGGACAGCAGGGTGTCGATGTACTGTTCGTAACGGCGTTCTTCGTACACCGGTACCAGCCACCACAACGGCGTGCGCCCGGCCAGCCAGATCGCGGTGCGGTAGAACTCGTCCAGCAGCAGGTAGTGCTGGGTGGTGCCGCAGTCGTCCGAACTCAGCTGAGTGTCCCGCTCCCCGCGGACAAAGCGGTTGGGGTCGATCAGGAAAAAATGAGCTTCAGCACCCTGGCCGGCCGCCCAGGTCTCCAGCAATTGGCACTTCTTCTGCAACTCGGCCAGCTCGTTTTCGCCCAGATCCGGCGCATGGCACACCCACACGTCCATGTCGCTCTGGTCTGCCTGGGCCAGGGTCCCCAGGCTGCCCATGAGAAACAGGCCATGAATCGGCCGTGGCGGGTTGCCGTGGCGCGGCTTGTAGGAAAACGATCGGGTCAGGCGCTGGGCTTCGGCCAGGGCCTGGGGGTCGGGTTCGTAGCAGGAAAGCCCCGCCGGGGTGGCTCCGGATACATAACCGGGCAACAACGGGTGATTGACGTGAAAGAACAGCGGCAACAGGTTGAGGACCAACTGCTGGCGTGTCGACAGTCCTTCCATTGCCCGGGCCATGCGCCCTTCATTGAGCTTCAGGAAACGCGCACGCAGTTGGCTGAGAACCTTGCGATCGATTCCTTCATCCAGATCGGGACGGATTTCATGGGTATGGGGCATTTCAAGCGGAGCTCGAACGTGGCGGTATTGAAGACGGCGAGCAGTTTACCGTCAGACAGGGCTCAGCCTTAAACTGATTTTATTTTTTGACGCCAGATTTCTAGCGTATTCAGAAGGAGGCGCCTACGGAATCCGACAGACGGGAACCCCGCAGGCCGATGCAGGTTGTTCAGGCGACTTCTTTGACGTTCAGGATGGTCAGCAGGCCCTGGGCATGTTCAGCGGCGTCCCGCCCGAGGCTGGTCAGATAGCCTCCATCGGGTTGGGTGATCAGTTCCTTGTCAAACAGGCGTTGGGCGGCGGCGATGGCAGAAGGGGCGGCGGTCTGATGGATTTTCAGGCCTTCCTGGGAGTTGTCCAGGTTGAAGAGTGCAAGGATTTCCAGTTCGGCAACCAACTCAGGGGTATACGACATAAGGACTCCAGACTTTCTAGGAATTAGAGGTCAGCGTTCTTAAGGTGAACGCAGAAAGGCGGCGTGTCCAGCGTTCGCTGAGGAGTTTTATCCCCGGGTGCAGCGGTATTTGGCCGCAGGGTGGTGGCAGTGTAGTCGGGGCGCGAGGCACGGGCGGGAAAGAGTGCCGGAGCCTGCGCTCCGGCAGCGCGGTGTCACTGCTTTTCGGGAGGCAGTTCCGGCAGGGCGCGAAGGGCGGCTTCGTACCATTGGGTGTCGAAGGCGCGGTCCTGTTCGAGGATGGCGTCGATCTCGATCGCCAGTACATGGGCCATCAGATTGAGGATTTCCTCGCGCTCGTAGCCCACCAGGGTGAGCTTGTTGAACGTGGCCTTGGCCGCTGGTGGGTTGTCGCTTTCGATCTGGTTCTCGATCGCTTCGATCAGGGTATTTTCGGCGAACTCTTCTTCGTCGGTGTCGATATCGGTTGGCTCGCTCATGGCAGGCTCCTCAAGGAAAGGTCGCCAGTTTACTCGTATTCAGCGGCTCGATGCTGCTGGCCAGAGTGGGATTAACCTTCTATAAAAAACCCTGCCAACCCCTGCACGGCCTGGAGGCTACGGGATGTTCAAGCTCTATGGGTTCGCCATCAGCAACTACTACAACATGGTCAAGCTGGCCTTGCTGGAGAAGGGGCTGCCTTTCGAAGAGGTGCTGTTCTACGCCGGCCAGAGCCCCGAGGCGCTGGCTATCAGCCCTCGGGGCAAGGTTCCGGTGCTGGAGGTGGAGCAGGGCTTCATCAGCGAAACCAGTGCGATTCTCGATTACCTGGAGCAGGTGCGGCCGGCGCCGGCGCTGCTGCCGAAGGACGCGTTCGAACGTGCCCAGGTGCTGGCACTGGCCAAGGAGATCGAACTGTACATAGAGCTGCCGGCCCGGGCCTGTTTCCCCGAAGCGTTCTTCGGCGCGACCCTGCCCGAGGCGATCAAGGAGAAGGCCGGGATCGAATTGCTACAAGGCTTTGCCGCATTGCGCCGGCATGCCCGGTTCGCCCCCTATGTAGCGGGCGCCAGCCTGAGTGTGGCGGACCTGTATTTTCAGTACAGCGTGAACCTTGCCCTGATAGTCGGGGACAAGTTGTTCGGAATCGATTTTTTGGCCGAGATGCCCGAGGCCCGGGCCTTGCTCGAGCGCCTGGAGCAGACCCCCGCCGCTCGGCGCATCGCCGCTGACAAGGCGGCACTGATGGCCGCCAGAAGGTCAGGGCGCTAGGAGCCTGCTCGCACCGGCAGAGGATGCCGGCGCGGGCAGGCTCGCAAGGGCTTAGCGGCTGGCCAGCAGGGCCTGGCCGCGGACCACTGCCGCCCGGACCTGGGCCGGTGCGGTGCCGCCGATGTGGTTACGGGCATTCACCGAGCCTTCCAGGGTCAGCACGGCGAACACGTCCTGTTCGATCTGGTCGCTGAACTTGCGCAGCTCTTCCAGGCTCATTTCCGCCAGGTCCTTGCCGGTTTCCACGCCGTACTTCACCGCATGGCCGACGATTTCGTGACAGTCGCGGAACGGCAGGCCACGGCGCACCAGGTAGTCCGCCAGATCGGTGGCGGTGGAAAAACCGCGCAGGGCCGCCTCGCGCATGATGGCGTGCTTGGGCTTGATGGCCGGGATCATGTCGGCGAAGGCCCGCAGCGAATCGCGCAGGGTATCGGCGGCGTCGAACAGTGGTTCCTTGTCTTCCTGGTTGTCCTTGTTGTAGGCCAGGGGCTGGCCTTTCATCAGGGTCAATAGGCCCATCAGCGCGCCGAATACCCGGCCGCTCTTGCCCCGTACCAGTTCCGGCACGTCGGGGTTTTTCTTTTGCGGCATGATCGAGCTGCCGGTGCAGAAGCGGTCCGGCAGGTCGATAAACTGGAATTGCGCGCTGGTCCACAGCACCAGCTCTTCGGAAAACCGCGACAGGTGCATCATCGCCACGCTGGCGGCGGCGCAGAATTCAATGGCGAAGTCCCGGTCCGAAACGCTGTCCAGGGAGTTGCCGCCCACGGCTTCGAAGCCCAGCAACTGGCAGGTCAGCTCGCGGTCGATCGGGTAGGTGGTGCCGGCCAGCGCGGCGCTGCCCAGGGGCATGCGGTTGGTGCGCTTGCGGCAGTCCACCAGGCGCTCGTAGTCACGGCTGAGCATCTCGAACCAGGCCAGCATGTGGTGGCCGAAGGTCACCGGTTGGGCGGTCTGCAAGTGGGTGAAGCCCGGCATGATGCTCTCGGCTTCACGCTCGGCCAGCTCCAGCAGGCCTTTTTGCAGGCGGGTGATTTCACCGAGGATCAGGTCGATCTCGTCCCGCAGCCACAGGCGGATGTCGGTGGCCACCTGGTCGTTGCGGCTGCGGCCGGTGTGCAGTTTCTTGCCGGTGATGCCGATGCGGTCGGTCAGGCGCGCTTCGATGTTCATGTGCACGTCTTCGAGGTCCACGCGCCAGTCGAAACTGCCGGCCTCGATCTCGCCCTGGATGGTCTTCAGGCCGTCGATGATGCTGTCACGCTCGGCGTCGGTGAGCACGCCGACCTTGGCCAGCATCGTGGCGTGGGCGATCGAGCCCATGATGTCATGGCGATACAGGCGCTGGTCGAAAGTGACAGAGGCGGTGAAGCGGGCGACGAAGGCGTCGACGGGTTCACTGAAGCGGCCGCCCCAGGACTGATTGGTCTTGTCAGTGCTCATGAATTCGCTCGTGATCTGCTGAAGGAAGATGGCGTGAAAAACAGGCGCCGATAATAACAGGGTTGCCCGGGCTGTCGCTGGCGCTGGTCGGCAGCTTTTTTCTGCGCCGGACACCTGGGCGGCTTGTCGCCGGCCTCGGGGGCGCAGAGACTGAGGTCGGCGCAGTCGAAGGTGCTTCCTGCGAGGTGAGCGCCTTGAGTGCGGAAGGTGATATCGGTCAAACGATATTTATCGATTGAGCAATATCGTCTTGGCAACCGTCTACAGTTGGACAGGAGGACCGGCACAATTGCGTAACACCCCTCGCGTGTTCGCAGTGGCCCCCTCCAGCAAGTTCACACCGCGCAGGGCCAGGCAATCCGTCCACCAAACGAGACGGGTGCGGGCAGGGTGGGCGGCGACCACAATCACGAGGGGGGCTTTGTGTTGAATACCAGCATTCCCTGCGACGTCGTCGCGCATCAGCCGACCTTGAGCGGTATCGGGCAGGCACGGGCAAATATTGGTGCCCGACTTGCGGCACTTTTTGGCCTTCGCACTAGTCTTAGCGTGGATCGCGGTGACGGACGTCACTCCACCTGTCTACGCTATCCTTGTGCGAGACTCACGCAGGAATCCAGCGCAATATGAATGTCCTGATCGTTGATGACGAACCCCTAGCCCGCGAGCGCCTGAGCCGGATGGTCAGTGAGCTCGAGGGATACAGTGTCCTGGAGCCTAGCGCCACCAATGGCGAAGAGGCGTTGAGCCTGATCGACAGCCTGAAGCCGGATATCGTCTTGCTCGACGTCCGCATGCCAGGGCTGGACGGTCTGCAGGTCGCCGGCAAGCTGTGCGAGCGCGAGACGCCTCCGGCGCTGGTGTTCTGCGCTGCGCCGGACGAATTCGCCCTGGAGGCCTTCGATGCCAGCGGCGTCGTCCACCTGGTCAAGCCAGTGCGCTCCGAGCTGTTGCTGGAGGCCTTGAAAAAGGCCGAGAAGCCCAACCGTGTACAACTGGCGGCACTGACCCGGCCCGCGGCCGAAAGCGGTAACGGCCCGCGCAGCCATATCAGCGCCCGTACGCGCAAAGGCATCGAGCTCATCCCCCTGGCCCAGGTGGTGTATTTCATCGCCGACCATAAATACGTGACCCTGCGCCACGAGGGCGGCGAGGTGCTTCTGGATGAGCCCCTGAAGGCTCTGGAAGATGAATTCGGCGACCGCTTTGTGCGTATCCACCGCAATGCGCTGGTGGCCCGCGAGCGTATCGAGCGTCTGCAGCGCACACCGTTGGGGCACTTCCAGTTGTATCTCAAGGGCCTCAATGGCGATGCGCTGATTGTCAGCCGGCGGCATGTGGCGGGCGTGCGCAAGATGATGCAACAGCTCTAGGCCAGGGTTTGACCCCTGCAATGGGTGAAGCCTGGCGTCGGGAGGAGGCTAGGTTTCTGATACAAGTCAAAGCTGATTTGGTTGAGCTGTTATTATCTGCCGTATCTATTCAGTACGGATTGATCCATGTCCTCTCGCGAAATCCGCATCGCTACCCGCAAAAGTGCTCTGGCCTTGTGGCAGGCCGAATACGTCAAAGCCCGTCTGCAAGAGGCCCATCCGGGTCTTGTCGTGACCCTGGTGCCCATGGTCAGCCGCGGCGACAAACTATTGGACTCGCCCTTGTCGAAAATCGGTGGCAAGGGTCTGTTCGTCAAGGAACTGGAAACCGCGCTGCTGGAAAACCAGGCCGATATCGCCGTGCACTCGATGAAAGATGTGCCCATGGACTTCCCGGAAGGCCTGGGTCTGTTCTGCATCTGCGAGCGCGAAGATCCGCGTGATGCCTTTGTTTCCAACACCTACGCCAGCCTCGACGAGTTGCCTGAAGGAAGCGTGGTGGGCACCTCCAGCCTGCGCCGTCAGGCTCAGTTACTGACCCGTCGCCCCGACCTGCAGATCCGTTTTCTGCGGGGCAACGTCAATACCCGTCTGGCCAAGCTGGACGCTGGCGAATACGACGCCATCATCCTCGCGGCCGCTGGCTTGATCCGCCTCGGATTCGAGGATCGCATCAGCTCCTCCATCAGTGTCGACGACAGCCTGCCCGCCGGTGGCCAGGGCGCCGTCGGCATCGAGTGCCGCAGTGCCGACATTGAAATCCACGCCTTGCTGGCCCCCCTGCATCACGCCGACACGGCCAGCCGGGTAACCGCCGAGCGCGCACTGAACAAGCACCTCAACGGTGGTTGCCAGGTGCCGATTGCCTGCTATGCGGTGCTGGAAGGCGAGCAGATCTGGCTGCGTGGCCTGGTGGGCGAGCCTAGCGGCGGCCTGCTGCTCAGCGCCGAAGCTCGTGGCCCTCGCGCATCGGCCGCCGAGCTGGGTGTGCAAGTGGCGGATGCCCTGCTGGCCCAGGGTGCCGATGACATTCTGCGCGCGGTCTACGGCGAGGCGGGCGAGGAGTGACTGGCTGGCGCCTGCTGCTGACCCGGCCGGCCGAGGACTGCGCCGCGCTGGCGGCGATCCTGGCGCAGTCCGAGATCTTGAGCAGCAGCCTGCCATTGCTGGAAATCCAGGCGTTGCCGGTCAGTGACTCGCAGCGGGCTACCCTGCTGGCATTCGACCAGTACTGTGCGGTGATTGTGGTCAGCAAGCCGGCGGCGCATCTTGGCCTGGAGCTGTTGCGCCAGTATTGGCCGCAACCACCAGACCAGGCCTGGTTCACCGTAGGCGCCGCTACCGCGCAGATCCTTGCGGATGCCGGCTTGCCAGTGGCCTATCCCCAGCAGGGCGATGACAGTGAAGCCTTGCTTGAACTTCCCCAATTGCGCGAGGCTATCCGCCGGCCTGATCCACGGGTGTTGATCGTGCGCGGGGAGGGTGGGCGCGAGCTGCTCTCTGAGCGCTTGCGCGCCCTAGGTGCTAGTGTCGATTATCTGGAACTCTACCGCCGCTGCCTGCCGCACTACGCCGAAGGCGCGTTGCTCCAGCGGATTGAAGTGGAACGCTTGAACGGGCTGGTGGTCAGCAGTGGACAAGGTTTCAGCCACTTGCGGCAGCTGGCGGGGCCCGCCTGGCCGCAACTGGCGAAGATGCCGTTGTTTGTTCCAAGCCCCCGGGTCGCCGACATGGCGCACGCCGCAGGGGCGGAAAAAGTTGTGGATTGTCGCGGCGCCAGTGCCGCGGCTTTGCTAACGGCGTTACGGGAGCAACCCGTGCCCGTTCTCTAAACGCAAAGGATGGATACGTGAGCGAAACAGCCTTGCCTAAAGATGAAGCCCAGCCGGTGCCCGAGACACCTGCTGAACCCACGAAACCAACCGTTGAGCGTCGTGGCAACGGGTTGGCAATTCTGGCCCTGCTGCTGGGGGCGGCGGGCGTCGCCGTTGGTGGCTGGGGGATCTGGCAGGTGCGCCACCTGCAAGCCAATAACCAGCAGCAGTTCAGTCAGTTGCAGGCCCTGGGGGATCAGGCCCAGAGTCTCAAGCTCAGCGAACAGCGCTTGAGCGAACGCCTGGAACAACTGCCCGCGGCCGATGAGCTGGAAGACCGGCGGCGTCTGGTGGCCCAGTTGCAGGGTGACCAGCAGCGCCTGAACCAGCGCCTGGAAACCGTACTGGGCGCCAGCCGCAAGGACTGGCGCCTGGCGGAAGCCGAGCACCTGTTGCGCCTGGCCAGCCTGCGTCTTTCGGCGCTGCAGGACATCAGCAGCGCTAGGGCCCTGGTCCAGGGCGCCGACGATATCCTGCGGGAACAAAACGATCCGGGAGCCTTCGCAGCCCGCGAGCAGTTGGCCAAGAGCCTGGCGGCCCTGCGCAGCACCGAGCAGCCGGACCGCACCGGGCTGTTCCTGCAACTGGGGGCTTTGCGTGACCAGGTGCTGGAACTGAGCGCCGTGGCTCCGGAGTACAAGGACCGCGGTGAATCGCTGCTCGGCCTGACAGCCGATGGTGACGGCGCCAGCCGCTGGGCCCAGTGGTGGGATCAGATCTCGCGCTATTTCCGCATTGACTTCAACGCCGACAAGAACATCCGCCCCTTGCTGGCCGGTCAGGGCCTGACCCAAGTGCGCCTGGCCCTGAGCCTGGCGCTGGAGCAGGCGCAGTGGGCTGCCCTGAACGGCCAGGCCGCGGTCTATACCCAGGCGTTGACCGAAGCCCGCGACGTGCTCACCGGCAACTTCAATCAGGACAACCCGCAAAGCAAGATCATGCTCGAGCGCCTGGCCGAGCTGAGCAAGCAGCCGGTGACGGTCGTCACCCCGGACCTGGCCAAGACCTTGAGTACGGTCCAGGCCTACCTGGAGCGGCGTAACCTGAATGTCGAGGAGTCGGTCAAGCCTCTGGCCAAACCTGCGGCGAACAACGCCCAGGAGACGAGCCCATGAAGCGTACCTATGTGATCGTCCTGCTGGTCATTGCGGCCATCGGCCTGCTGGGTCTGGCCATTGCCGAGCATCCCGGGTACGTACTGATCGCCTACAGCAACTTCCGTTACGAATCGAGCCTGTGGGCAACCCTGGCCCTGGTGGCGCTGGTCTGGCTGGTGGTATGGGGCATCAAGCTGCTGATCGAGCTGGTGATGGTGTCCGGTGGTGTGGTCAATCCCTGGTCACGGCGCAATCGCAGCCGCCGGGTGCAGATCGCCATCGAGCAGGGTCAGATGGACCTCGCCGAAGGGCGCTGGGCCAGCGCGCAGAAGCACCTGCAGCGTGCCGCCGAGGCCGAGCGCCAGCCGCTGCTCTACTACCTCGGCGCTGCCCGGGCGGCCAACGAGCAGGGCCACTATGAAGAATGCGACCGATTGCTGGAGCGGGCGCTGACCCGCCAGCCCCAGGCAGAGCTGGCCGTGGCCCTGAGCCACGCCCAACTGCAGACGGATCGCGGCGATACCGAGGGAGCCCTGAGCACCCTGCAGGCCATGCATGAGCGCCATCCCCATAGTGTCCAGGTGCTGCGCCAGTTGCAGCGCCTGCATCAGCAGCGTGGCGACTGGTCGGCCCTGATCCGTCTGTTGCCCGAGTTGCGCAAGGACAAGGCGCTGCCGGCCAGCGAACTGCAGGAACTGGAGCGTCGGGCCTGGGGTGAAAACCTGTCCCTGGCCGCGCGTCGTGAAGAGGATGAGGTGGCCGGCCTGCAATCTCTCAATCGTGCCTGGCAACAGTTGACCTCGGCACAGCGCCAGGAACCGCAGTTGGTGCTGGCCTATGCCGAACAACTGCGTCAACTGGGCGCGGGGGCCGAGGCGGAAGAGGCCCTGCGCACGGCAATCAAGCGCAAGTACGAAAGCCACCTGGCACGGCTCTATGGCCTGGTGCGTGGCAGCGATCCGTCGCGCCAGTTGCAGACCGCCGAGCACTGGCTGAAAGAGCATGCGGACGATCCGAGCCTGCTGCTGACCCTGGGCCGCCTGTGCCTGCAGAACAGCTTGTGGGGCAAGGCCCGGGACTATCTGGAAAGCAGCCTGCGCTTGCAACGCAATCCCGAAGCCTGTGCGGAACTGGCGCGCCTGCTGGCACAGCTGGGGGATACCGAGCGCAGTAACCAACTGTTCCAGGAAGGTCTGGGCATGCTTGATGAGCGCCTACTGGCCTCACCGCTGCCGGTCCCGGTGCGGGCCTGAGGTGTCCCGGGGCCGGTTGCCTGTTTCAGGCAACCGGCCCTTTTGCTGCTGTACCTGCGGCGCTGTTGTCGATCGGTTGCGACATAGCGCTTCTTGAAAGCAGCGAGCGCTTTCTCTACCGTGGCTGCCTGTTTCTCCCGTTACGGATATCTCATGTCGCTGGCCGGCTCCCGCTTGCTGTTCTCCCTGGTGTTCCTGGTGGGGGCCTTGGCCTCGTGGGCGGCGTTCAACCTGCAAACGGGTGGCGGCCTCGAGTCCTGTTCGCTGTGGGGCGTGCAGCGCCTGCTGTTGCTGGCATTGGGTGGGGTCAATCTGTTGGCCGTGATCCAGGGGCCAGGGCGCGTGGGGCGGGCGGTCTACTGGGGGCTCAACCTGCTGTTGGGCCTGCTGGGGGTGGTCACTGCGGGACGCCATGTGCTGTTGCAGAACATTCCTTCCGAACAGTTGCTGGCCTGCCTGCCGGACATGTCCTTCATGCTCCGCCAGTTGTCCTGGTGGCAGGCGTTGAAGCTGACTTTCATGGGCACCTCCGATTGCGCTGAGGTCACCTGGACCCTGCTGGACATGAGCTTGCCGGAGTGGAGCCTGCTGTTTTTCGTGATCATGCTGATCTTTAGCGGCTACCGCCTGTGGCGTCAGCTACGGGGCGCGCGCAAGGCCGTGGCGTTGCCCTGAGTCAGTGTTTGGCAGGAGGGCGGGGATTAAACGCTTGTATGAACTTTATCTCCTGCGTACCTTGATGCTGTAGTCGAGCGGGCATAATCTGGCCCGCACCTGTCACTGGAATTATGTTGCTCGATGCTGTTGTGCCTGACCGGATCCAGAGTCTCCAGAAAGGAGCGGCGGGCAAGCGGCATGACCCATAAGGGAAGAGAGATCACCATGCTCGAAAGTTGTCAGAATGCTCAGGAACGCTGGGGTGGAGTGCATCTGCTGATCGACCGCTGGTTGCAGGAGCGTCACGAACTGGTTCGAGCCTATGATGCGCTGGGCGCGGAGCCCGAGGCACTGAGTGAGAGCAAGAAGCCGCTGCAGGAATTCTGCGGGATCCTGGTGGACTACGTCTCCGCCGGCCATTTTGAAATCTACGAACAGCTGACCAGCGAAGCCAAGGCGTTTGGCGACAAGCGCGGGCTGGAGTTGGCCGACACCCTCTACCCACGCATCGACGTGATCACCGAAAAGCTCCTGGCGTTCAATGACCTGTGCGACGCCGGCCAGTGCGTGGCGCAGAAGTTCAAGGAACTCGGTGGCCTGCTGCACGAACGCTTCGAGCTGGAAGACTGCCTGATCGAAGTGCTGCACAACGCCCACAAGCAGGAAGCTGTGGCTCAGGCCTGAGAACAGGAACCTACCAGGAAAAACGGCACGCCTCGGCGTGCCGTTTTTCGTTGTGGCGCTTCAGCCAGCGACACCGAGCAATTCGATGTCGAACACCAGTGGGGTGTAGGGCGCGATCAGGTCCCCGGCGCCTTCGGTGCCATAGGCCTGGTTCGACGGGATTACCAGGCGCCACCGGGCTCCGGTGGGCATCTGCGACAGTGCGCTACGCCAGCCGGCGATCACGCTGTCGAGGCGGAACCATTGCGGCTGCTGGGTCTGATCGAACACGGTGCCGTCTGGCAGGCGCCCGGTGTAGCGCACCTGGACCGAGCCGTTGGGGCTGGCCTTGTTGCCGCTGCCAGGGCTCAACTCGGTCAGCAGGATGCCGTCTGCCAGTTGGCGGACCCCGGGCTTGGCCTTTTCTTCATCGAGAAAGCGCTGTTCGTTTTTCAGCGCGATCTCTGTCTGAGACTTGGCCGACTGTTCGCTGATCTGTGCGTCGTGCTCGGCAAGGATCTGTTCGATGCGTTCGCTTTTCAGCGCCAGAGGCTTGCCTTGATAGGCGGCCCTCAAGCCTTCGACCAGGGCCTGGATCTGCAGGTCGGGCACCTCATCGCGCAGGCGTTCACCGAGGCTTGCCCCCAGGCTGTAGGCAAGATCGTGAGCGTTGTTGGATGGTGCTTCGGCAGCCGCCTGAGCCAGTGGCAAGAACAGGCTCAAGGATAAAAACAGGTAACGCGACATGGGCACTCTCCGGCCTGAGTTGCGGTGGATTATGCCAGCGACAAAGCGCTCGTTGGTGAGCAACTTCGATGGGGGCGAAGAACATTTTCGTTCGGCTGCAACGCCAGGCTTTCGATACTGTCAACATGCCCTAGCGGCGGTAGCAGCAGAGGTCTAGTATGAGCCGCAACTCACGTCAGCCAGGAGGTAAACCATGTCGGCCAATAAGAAGCCTGTAAATACTCCGTTGCATTTGCTCCAACAGCTGTCGGGCAGCTTGCTCGAACATTTGGAAAACGCTTGTTCCCAAGCCTTGGCTGATGCTGAAAAACTGCTCGCCAAGCTGGAAAAACAACGGGGCAAGGCGCAGGAAAAACTGCACAAATCGCGCACCAAACTGCAGGACGCTGCGGCGGCCGGCAAGGCCAAGGCACAAGCCAAGGCGAAGACCGCGGTCAAGGAACTCGAAGATTTGCTGGACGCCCTGAAAGAGCGTCAGGCACAAACCCGCAGCTACATTCTGCAACTCAAGCGCGATGCCCAGGAGAGCCTGAAACTGGCTCAAGGCGTGGGTCGTGTGAAGGAAGCGGTAGGCAAGGCATTGAGCTCTCGTGATGCCAAGCCGGCAGCGGTAGCAGCTAAAAAACCAGCGGCCAAGCCTGCTGCCAAGGCACCGGCCAAGCCTGCTGCCAAGGCACCGGCCAAACCTGTTGCCAAGCCGGCGGCGAAAAAACCTGTTGCTGCCAGTGCAGCCAAGCCCGCCGCGGCCAAAACCGCAGCCGCCAAGCCTGCTGCCAAACCAGCGGCCAAGCCTGTTGCCGGCAAAGCGGCGGCTGCCAAACCGGTAGCTGCCAAGCCAGCCGCCAAGCCCGCTGCGAAGCCTGCGACCAAAGCCGCTGCGGCCAAGCCAGCTGCTAAACCTGCCGCCAAGCCCGTAGCCGCCAAGCCAGCAGCGAAACCTGCTGCCACCAAGACCGCTGCGGCTAAACCGGCTGCCGCCAAACCGGCCGCTAAACCAGCAGCGAAACCCGCCGCTACAAAAGCTCCGGCCAAACCCGCGAGCAAACCTGCAGCTGCCAAGCCAGCCGCGGCATCGGCGGCAAAGCCTGCCGCCAAGCCTGCCGCCGCCAAACCCGCAGCAAAACCCGCTGCCAAGCCGGCCGCGAAAAAGCCTGCTGCCAAGCCCGCAGCCGCCAAGCCTGCTGTAGCCAAGCCAACTGCTCCAGTTGCCAAACCTGCAGCTCCCGCGCCCGCAGCGGCCAAGCCTGCAACTCCTGCTCCGGCTGCCTCGCCGGCACCAGCTGCAAGTGCACCCGCTGTTCCTGCGTCGGCTCCAGCCAGCAACCCTTCCAGCGCTTCCTAAGCGCCGGCCACCGCGATGCGCAGTACCTGCAGCGCATTGCGGTTCCGGACGGCGGCTTCGGCCGCCAGTCCTTCCAGCCAGTCATTCAGGCTCCGGGCCTGAGCTTCGGGCCACTTTCGTGCCCCTTCCTGCAGACGCAGCAGCAACTGCCGTTCGGCATCCAGTTCCAGGGCCTTGAGTTGTTCGCGCAAGGTGCTCAGTTGCACGTCGCTGGCCGCGGCGGCTCGCCACTCAATCCGCAGTTTGCGCAGGGGTTCGACCACCTCCTGATACCAGGGCGCAGCCAACTCTTCGAGCGCTTGCAGGCGCTGCTTATCGCAGTCGACCCCCCTTTGGCCAAGCCAGGCGCCACAGAGCAGCAGACAGACATTGGCCCCGCCATCCTGCAGCTGCAGGCAGGCCTCCTGCACACCGGGCAGGGCGTAAGTCTTCAGGGCAAAGCTCCACAGGTCAGGGGACATATTGCTACTCGCGCCAGTTGCTAACGAAGCTGGTAGACTCCGCCGCCATTATGATTCGACTTCAGAACCTGACTTTACAGCGTGGCCCGCAACGTCTGCTAGAAGACGCCGAGCTAACCCTGCACGCCGGCCAGAAAGCCGGCCTGATCGGTGCCAACGGCGCCGGCAAATCCAGCCTCTTTGCCTTGCTGCGCGGTGAGCTGCACCCGGACTCGGGTGACTGCTTCCTGCCGGCCGACTGGCGCATCGCCCACATGCGCCAGGAGGTCGATACCCTCGAGCGCCTGGCGGTGGACTATGTGCTCGACGGCGACTTGCGCCTGCGCCAGGTGCAGCGTGACCTGGCCGCTGCAGAAGCGGCCCAGGACGGCGCCGCGCAAGCGCGCTTGCATGCCGAGCTGGACAGCGCCGACGGTTACACCGCCGACGCGCGGGCGCGCAAGCTGCTGGCTGGCCTGGGTTTCACCAACGAGCAGATGGACCGTCAGGTCGGCGACTTCTCCGGGGGCTGGCGGATGCGCCTGAACCTGGCGCAGGCGCTGATGTGTCCCTCGGACCTGCTGCTGCTCGACGAACCTACCAACCACTTGGATCTCGACGCCATCATCTGGCTCGAAGAGTGGCTCAAGGGTTACCCCGGCACCTTGCTCCTGATCTCTCACGACCGGGACTTCCTCGATGCCGTGGTCGATCACGTGGCCCACGTCGACCAGCGCAAGATCACCCTCTATCGCGGTGGCTACAGCGCCTTCGAACGCGCCCGTGCCGAGCGTCTGGCCCAGCAGCAGCAAGCCTACGAGAAGCAGCAGGCGCAGCGCGCGCACATGGAAAGCTACATCGCCCGCTTCAAGGCCCAGGCCACCAAGGCCCGGCAGGCACAGAGCCGGATCAAGGCCCTGGAGCGCATGGAGGAGCTGTCGGCGGCACACGTCGATTCGCCCTTCGATTTCACCTTCCGTGAGTCGACGAAGATCTCCAGCCCGCTGATCGACCTCTCCGATGCCCGCCTGGGCTATGGCGAGCGTGCGGTCCTGGAGAAGGTCAAGCTGCAGCTGACTCCGGGCGCGCGGATCGGCCTGCTGGGGCCCAACGGCGCCGGCAAGTCGACCCTGATCAAGAACCTCTCCGGCGAACTCCAGCCGCTGTCCGGGCGCCTGACCCGGGGCGAGAACACCGTTGTCGGTTACTTCGCCCAGCATCAGCTCGATTCCCTGGACTCCAAGGCCAGCCCCTTGCTGCATCTGCAGCGCCTGGCGCCCACCGAGCGCGAGCAGACCCTGCGCGACTTCCTCGGCGGCTTCGACTTCCGCGGCGCACGGATCGACGAGCCGGTGCTGAACTTCTCCGGCGGTGAAAAAGCCCGTTTGGCCCTGGCGCTGATCGCCTGGGAGCGGCCCAACCTGCTGCTGCTCGACGAACCCACCAACCACCTGGACCTGGAGATGCGCCTGGCCCTGACCATGGCCCTGCAAGAGTTCAGTGGTGCGGTGCTGGTGGTCTCCCACGATCGCCATCTGCTCAAGAGCACCACCGACAACTTCTTCCTGGTGGCCGATGGCAAGGTCGAAGAGTTCGACGGCGACCTGGACGACTACACCCGTTGGCTGGTGGATTACCGCCAGCGCAATGCCCCGGTCAGCAACACGCCGGTGAACCCGGACAAGACCGACAAGAAGGCCCAGCGCCAGGCCGCCGCGGCGTTGCGTCAGCAACTGGCACCGCACAAGCGCGAGGCCGACAAGCTGGAAGCCGAGTTGGGCAAGGTGCATGAGCGCCTGGCCAAGATCGAGGCCAGCCTGGGCGACAGCGGTTTGTACGAGGCTGCGCGCAAGGATGAGTTGCGGGATCTGCTGGCCGAGCAGGCCAAGCTCAAGACCCGTGAGTCCGAGCTGGAAGAAGCCTGGATGGAGGCCCTGGAACTGCTGGAAAGCATGCAGGCCGAGCTGGAGGCGCTGTCCTGATGGAGGCGCTGCAATTACCGTTGCCGGCCCAGTGGATCGGCCCGTTGTGGATTGGCGTGCAGATCCTGCTGATCCTCCTGGCGGGCTACCTGGCCCAGCGCTTCGTGGCTCGTGGCCTGACCCGCCTGGGCGAGCGCTACCCGTTCCCGCCGCAGTTGCTGATGCCCCTGCGGGGCGGCCTGCGCTGGCTGATCATGGGCAGCGCGGTGATCTTCGTGCTGGAGCGCCTGGGGGTTTCCGCCACGGTGCTGTGGACCGCCCTTTCAGGCTTCGTCGCCGTGGCGGCGGTGGCCTTCTTCGCCATGTGGAGCGTGCTCTCCAACCTGCTCTGCGCGATCCTGATCTTCACGGTTGGCCCGTTCCGCCTGGGTGACGTGGTGGAGCTGGTGGACACCGTCGACAAGCCTGGGGTCAAGGGCCGGGTCGTGGCGATCAACCTGCTGTACACCACCCTGATCGAAGCCGAGGAAGCCGGCACCGGCAGCGCCATGGTCCAGGTGCCCAACAGCCTGTTCTTCCAGCGCTCGGTGCGCCGCTGGCGTGGCACTGATGTGCTGCCCGTGGGCAGCGGCGAAAAGTAACCCCTTCCTCTGTAGCCGTTGCATCACCTTTGGGCGAAAAAAATATGGTCAGCCGCCAAGCGGAGGATTAGCTTAGGCAGTCACGACCAATTCGATCCGAGGTGTGCGATGGTGCTTGAGACATGGCTGGCGTTCTTTGCCGCCAGTTGGGTAATCAGTCTTTCCCCGGGCGCCGGCGCCATTGCGTCGATGTCCTGCGGCCTGCAATACGGTTTCTGGCGCGGCTACTGGAACGCCCTGGGGCTGCAACTGGGCCTGGCCATGCAGATTGCCATTGTCGCGGCCGGTGTCGGGGCCATTCTCGCGGCCTCTGCCACGGCCTTCTATGCCATCAAGTGGTTCGGTGTCGCCTACCTGGTGTACCTGGCGGTCAAGCAGTGGCGCGCGCTGCCCAGCGACCTCAGTGATGACGCCGCCATTCGCCCCATCGGCAAGCCCCTGGCCCTGGTGTTTCGCGGTTTCCTGGTAAACATCAGCAACCCCAAGGCGCTGGTGTTCATGCTGGCGGTGTTGCCGCAGTTCATCGATCCCCATGCCCCCCTGGTCAAGCAGTACCTGATTCTCGGCGCCACCATGATCGTGGTCGACCTGATCGTCATGGCCGGCTATACGGGGCTGGCGTCCAAGGTCCTGCGCCTGTTGCGCACCCCGGTCCAGCAGCGGCGGATGAACCGCACCTTCGCCGGCCTGTTCCTCGGCGCTGCGGGTTTTCTGGCAACTATCCGCAAAGCGGCGGCCTAGGTTTGCAGGAACAAGAAAAGGCGACCCACCGGGTCGCCTTTTTCGTTTGCGTGCGGTTTAGCGCAGGGTCACTGGCGCCGTGTCCGGCGGCTGGTTGTTGCGCATCGGCGCTTGGCGCGGTTGCTCGCAGCTGTCACGACCCAACTGCCGGGTGACGTCTTCGCCCAGGGGCTTGGACACTTTGCGCACGCAGGGGAGCGGGTGCTAGCTGGGCGTGAGGCTGGTGGCCTGTGAGCGAAGATGTTTCAGCGGGGCTGATAAGCCTTGAGTGAAACTCGTTGGGAGGGAACAATATGTTACTTCTTATTTCCCTTTGAGATTTATTCATGATTGCCCCTTCCCGTTTACTGGCGTTGCTAGTGTTGCCGGTGCTGGCGCTTTTCAGCTTCAACCTGCTGGCCGATACCGTCGACGGCGCGCCCAAGGCCCTGCATCTGCTGGATTACATTGGCGCGGACTATCCCGCCACGGTCGAGGGGGGCAAGGTCATTGACGAGTCCGAGTACCGTGAGCAGGTGGAGTTTCTCGGCGTCCTGCAGGGGTTGATCGCCGATCTGCCGGCCAAACCGGAAAAGGCTGAACTGGAGCAAGGCGTTGTCAGCCTGCGCAAAGCGGTGGATGACCGCGTCGATGGCAATCAGGTAGCTCGCCAGGCGCGGCAGATGGGGGCTCGGCTGGCGGTAGCCTATGAGGTTAGCCAGGCGCCGATCATCACCCCGGATCCGACCCGTGGCGCGCCGTTGTACGCCCAGCACTGCTCGGTGTGCCATGGCGAGCAGGGCGCCGGCGATGGTCCGGCGGGCGTGGGCATGACCCCACCACCGGCCAACCTGCGGGATGTCGAACGTCTCGACCGCCTGAGCCTGTATGCCATCTACAACACCCTGGGGTTGGGCGTGGAAGGCACCGACATGCCGTCCTTCGCTGATCAACTGGATGATCGCCAGCGTTGGGACCTGGCCACCTACATCGCCAGTTTCAGCGCCGACCCTGCGGCCGCCAAGGGCGAGCAGAGCTTCAATCTGGCCGACCTGGCCCGGCAGACACCGGGTGAAGTACTGGCCGCCCAGGGCCCGCAGGCAGCCGCGACTTTCCGTGCCCAGCGTGCCCAGCCGCCTCAGGTCAAGCGGGGGCCGGCGCAGTTGCTGGACTACACCGCATCGACCCTGGACAAGAGCCTGGCGGCCTATCGCAGCGGTGATCACGAACAGGCCTACGATCTGTCGGTAGCGGCGTACCTGGAAGGTTTCGAGCTGGTAGAAAGCTCCCTGGACAACGTCGATGCCAACGTCCGCAAAGACACCGAAAAGGCCCTGATGGCCTACCGGCAGTCGTTGCAGGACGGTTTGCCGGTGGCCCAGGCCGAACAGCGTCTGGACGCGGCCAAGGCCAAACTCAAGGAGTCCGCCGAGCTTCTGGGCGGCGACAGCCTGAGCTGGTCTCTGAGCTTTATTTCCGGCCTGCTGATCCTGCTGCGCGAAGGCCTGGAAGCGATCCTGGTGCTGGCGGCCATCCTCGCCTTCCTGCGTAACACCGGCCAGCAATCGGCGGTGCGCAGTGTCAACGTCGGCTGGGGCCTGGCCTTGCTGGCCGGCCTGGGTACCTGGGCCTTGGCGGCCTACGTGATCGATGTCAGCGGTTCCCAGCGTGAACTGCTCGAAGGCGCCACCGCGCTGTTCGCCAGTGTCATGGTGCTGTGGCTCGGGGTGTGGATGCATGACCGCCGGCATGCGGCGGCCTGGCAGGACTACATCAAGAGCAGCCTGGTGGGCGGCGGCGGGCGTTTCGGCTTTGCGGTGCTGGCGTTCTTCTCGGTCTATCGCGAGCTGTTCGAAGTGATTCTGTTCTACGAAACCCTGTGGCTGCAGGCCGGCCCTGCCGGGCACAACGCGGTACTGGCCGGTGGCGCCACCGCCCTGGTGCTGCTGGTGGGGCTGGCCTGGGTGATCCTGCGGGGCTCGGCCAAGTTGCCCCTGGCGCTGTTCTTCGGCATCAACGCGGCACTGCTCTGCGCCTTGTCGGTGGTGTTCGCCGGGCACGGCGTCAAGGCGTTGCAGGAAGCGGGTATCTTCGGTACGCGGCCAGTGCCGTTCTTCGACTTCGACTGGCTGGGTATTCATGCCGACGCCTACTCGCTGGGTGCCCAGGCGGTGGCGATCCTGGCGATCGTGGTGCTCTACAGCCGCAGCCGCATGAGTGAGAAGCGCCGCGTGCAGGCTTCCTGAGCCGGCGTAGTTGATTGCGGGCAAGCCCGCTCCTGAAGGGGCGGCTTGCCCGTTCTGCATTCTGGAGGGAGAACATTCAATGCGTGTCTGGATCGATGCCGATGCCTGCCCCAAGGCGGCCAAGGATCAAGTAGTGCGCTTCGCCCTGAAGCGCCAGTTCGAAGTGGTGCTGGTGGCCGGACAGGCGCAGATCAAGCCGGCCTTCGCCTGCGTCAGGCTGATCGTGGTGCCCAGCGGCCCGGATGCCGCCGACGATTACCTGGTGGAGCACGCAGTGCCCGGTGAACTGGTGATCTGCAGTGACGTGCCGCTGGCCGACCGCCTGGTGAAAAAGGGCGTGGCGGCCCTGGACCCGCGGGGCAAGGAGTTCGACGCACAGAACATGGGCGAGCGCCTGGCGGTGCGCAACCTGTTTACCGACCTGCGTGAACAGGGGCAGGTCAGTGGTGGGCAAGCGCCCTATGGCGACCGGGAAAAACAGGCCTTCGCCAACGCCCTGGACCGCATCCTGACGCGCTTGGCGCGCCAGGCCTGAGGGGCGCTCGCTAGAGGCTCACTTGTCGCCTTCGTGGGTCAGCTCCAGCACCCGGTCCACCAGTTTGTTGATGCCCGAGGCCGCTTCGCTGATGGATTTCGCCAGCATGTAGGCGGGGGTGCTCACCAGTTTGCGCGCCTTGTCTTCGATGATCTCGCCCACTGCGCATTCGGCGTGGGTGGCGCCCATCTTGCCCAGGGCGGCTGCGGTGTCGGCATCGTTGCCGATGGTGCAGGTCACGCCGGGGCCGTAGATCTTCGCGGCCATGGCCGGGGCGATGCACATCAGGCCCACCGGCTTGCCGGCTTCGGCAAAGGCTTCGGCCAGGGCCAGGACGTCGGCCTGGACTGTGCAGGCAGCGCCTTCGGTGGCGAAGCTGGAGAGGTTCTTGGCCGCCCCGAAGCCACCGGGAATGATCAGCGCATCGAAGTCTTCGACGCGGGCTTCGCGCAGGTCCTTGACCTCACCCCGGGCGATGCGCGCCGATTCCACCAGCACGTTGCGGCTCTCG
The DNA here is from genome assembly GCF_900116505.1 of Pseudomonas sp. NFPP25. Classification (NCBI taxonomy): domain Bacteria; kingdom Pseudomonadati; phylum Pseudomonadota; class Gammaproteobacteria; order Pseudomonadales; family Pseudomonadaceae; genus Pseudomonas; species Pseudomonas sp. NFPP25. The sequence goes on from NZ_FPBG01000004.1 coordinate 390,056, forward strand.
GCCATGGTTTCGCCGGTCAGGTGGTTGAGCACATGCATCTGGGGGATGTTCGGGGCGAAGCACTGCACCTGGGCGCCGCGTTGGTCGAGGCGCAGCAGGGTGATCACGCTTTCGTGGATTTCGGCGCCGTCGAACACGCCGCAACCGGAAAGGATCACTGCAACTTTTTTGCTCATGGGTTTTTCTCCAGATTCATGGCGCTAAATGTCCGCCTGTTTGTCACACCTGGCCATAGGGGGATGGAGTCGTCGGACCTAATCTTGGTTATCGATATCGATCGGGTCGCGCCATGAACCTCATCCTCTATGCGGTGCCGTTTTTCTTTGTGTTGATTGTTGCTGAATTGTTGGCCGATCGCTGGCGGGGAGTGAATAACTACCGGGTTGCCGATGCGGTCAATAGCATCAGCACCGGCGTGTTGTCCACCACCACGGGCCTGCTGACCAAGGGGCTGGGCCTGGTCACTTATACCTTCGCCCTCCAGCACTGGGGGCTGTTCGAGCTGCCGGCGCACAGCCTCTGGGTATGGATCGGGGCCTTTGTCCTGTACGACTTCTGCTACTACTGGCTGCATCGCTGCGGTCATGAACGCAATATCCTCTGGGCCGCTCACTCGGTGCACCACCAGAGCGAGGACTACAACCTCTCCACGGCTCTGCGCCAGACCAGCACCGGCTTCCTGTTGAGCTGGATCTTCTACCTGCCCCTGGCGGTACTCGGGGTGCCGCTGGTGGTGTTCGTCACGGTGGCAGCCCTCAATCTGCTGTATCAGTTCTGGGTGCATACCCGGCACATCGGCAAGCTGGGCTGGTATGAATGGTTCTTCGTGACCCCCTCCAATCACCGGGCCCATCACGCGCAGAACGCTCTTTATATGGATCGCAACTACGGCGGGGTGTTCATTCTCTGGGACCGGCTGTTCGGCACCTACCAGGAAGAGGACGACAACGAGCCCGTGGTGTTCGGCGTGACGACCCCGCTGGCCAGTTGGAACCCGCTGTGGGCCAATCTGCAGTTCTATGCCCAGCTCTGGAATGATGCCCGGCGCACCGAGCATGTGCGGGACAAGCTGCGGATCTGGTTCATGCGCACCGGCTGGCGCCCGGCGGATGTGCAGGCCCGTTATCCCCTGGCCAAGACGGAGCTGAGCCAGTTTCGCAAATTCGAGGTGGCCCTGGATGTGCGGCGTCAGGTGTACGTGGTGCTGCAGTTCGCGGTGTATGTAGCCCTGGGCAGTTACCTGATGAATGCCCAGAGCAGCCTGTCGGTCCAGGCACTTTTGCTGGGCTGGGGCGCGATGGCCTTGGGTCTGTTCGTACTGGGCGCGGCTCTGGAGGATCGGCCCTGGAGCCTGAAACTGGAAGGGGCGCGGCTGCTGCTGAATCTGCCCCTGGTATGGCTGGCGCCGCTGGTCGGTCTGTGGCCGGCCAGCCCCCTGGCCTGGGTGGCGCTGGGCAGCTACAGCCTGCTGAGTGTCTGCGGGCTGTATGGCTGCGGCTCGCGTGTTACTCGGCTGGCGTCTTAGGTTCCCGGGCGGAGGCCTGTTCGGCTTCGTAGATCTGCTTGGCCAGGCGTGCGTTCTTGAAGCGCCGGCGCAGCCACAGGCCGAAGCCCAGGACCAGCAGGGCGCCCAGCACCCACAGCTCGTACTTCTTGATGCTGCCGAGCATGCCTTCCATGACTGCGCCGAAATGGTAGGCCGCCTGGGCCAGGGCTATGGCCCAGATCGCTGCGCCGATACCGTTGAGCAGCAGGTAGCGGCCCGGCGGATAGCCGGACAGGCCGATGGCCACCGGCATCACGGTGCGCAGCCCGTAGACGAAGCGAAAGCTCAGTACCCAGATATCCGGGTGCTTGCGGATATGCTCCAGCGCCCGGTCACCCATCATTTGCCAGCGCGGTTTGCGCGCCAGCAGCTTGCGGCCATGCTTGCGCCCCAGGAAGTACCACAGCTGGTCACCGGCGTAGCTGCCGAAGAAGGCAACCACCATCACCAGGTTGATATCCATGTATCCGCGGAACGCGAGAAATCCGGCAAGAACCAGAATGGTTTCGCCTTCGAAAAACGTGCCGAGAAAGAGGGCGAAGTAGCCGAAATCCTGAAGAAATTGTTGGAGCATTGTCTGGATGCTGGCGAAATGAACGCGCAGCCTACCCCTTCGACGACGTTCGGGAAAGTATCGAAATGTGTCTCGACGTGAACAATCCGGCCAATGACAATGAGTGTTGCTGCCGGTCAACAGCTTGAGCACAACTGTCATCTGTTCGTCATAATGCCCGCTTATAACTGTCCCGCTCGTCCGCCAGCGCGAGCCCTGGAGTCCGCCGTGAGCTTTACCCCCGCCAACCGCCTGTTTCCAGCCACTCGTCTGCGGCGCAACCGTCGCGATGACTTTTCCCGCCGTCTGGTGCGGGAAAACCGCCTGAGCGTGGATGACCTGATCCTGCCGGTGTTCGTGCTCGAGGGTGAGAATCGCCGCGAGGCGGTGGCTTCGATGCCCGGGGTCGAGCGCCTGACCATCGACCTGCTGCTGGAAGAGGCGGCGAACTGGGTCGAACTGGGAATTCCGGCACTGGCACTGTTTCCGGTGACGCCCGGGGCGCTCAAGTCCCTGGATGCGGCCGAGGCCTGGAACCCCGACGGCATCGCCCAGCGTGCCACCCGCGCCCTGCGCGAACGCTTTCCGGCTCTGGGGGTGATCACCGACGTTGCCCTTGATCCGTTCACTACCCATGGCCAGGACGGCATCCTCGACGAACAGGGTTATGTGCAGAACGACATCACCGTCGACGCCCTGGTGCGCCAGGCCCTGTCCCATGCCGAGGCCGGCGCCCAGGTGGTGGCACCGTCGGACATGATGGACGGGCGGGTCCAGGCGATCCGCGAGGCCCTGGAACTGGCTGGGCATGCCAACGTGCGCATCATGGCTTACTCGGCCAAGTACGCCAGCGCCTACTACGGCCCCTTCCGCGATGCGGTGGGCTCGGCGTTGAACCTGGGCAAGGCCGACAAGGCCTCGTACCAGATGGACCCGGCCAACGGCCAGGAAGCCCTGCATGAAGTGGCGGCGGACCTCGCCGAAGGCGCGGACATGGTCATGGTCAAGCCGGGCATGCCGTACCTGGACATCCTCTGGCGGGTCAAAGATGAATTCAAGGTGCCGACCTTTGTCTATCAGGTCAGCGGCGAATACGCCATGCACATGGCAGCAATCCAGAATGGTTGGTTGGGTGAGGGGGTTATTCTTGAATCCCTGACCGCTTTTAAACGTGCAGGTGCCGATGGCATCCTGACTTACTTTGCCGTTCGTGCTGCTCAATTGTTACGAGAGCAAAAATAGCCCTCCCAGGAACACGCGATGAATACTGAAGGACTCTCAGAAGTTGCCGTAAAAGAAGCTCAGCCGGTGGTCGAGCAAGTGGTGGAGACCCCGCCGGAACTGGAGCCAGTGGCCCCGGTCGCGGTGGCCGAGACGCAACCGGCACCGGCCATCGTCATTCCCAACCTGGATGACAGCAGCCTGTACATCCACCGCGAGCTGTCGCAGCTGCAATTCAACATCCGCGTGCTGGAGCAGGCACTGGATGAGTCCTATCCGTTGCTGGAGCGCCTGAAGTTCCTGCTGATCTTCTCCAGCAACCTGGACGAGTTCTTCGAGATCCGCGTGGCGGGCCTGAAGAAGCAGATCACCTTCGCTCGCGAACAGGCCGGTGCCGACGGTCTGCAGCCGCACCAGGCGCTGGCGCGCATCAGCGAACTGGTGCACGGGCATGTCGACCGCCAGTACGCGATCCTCAACGACATCCTGTTGCCGGAACTGGAAAAACATCAGATCCGCTTCATCCGTCGCCGCTACTGGACCACCAAGCTCAAGACCTGGGTTCGCCGCTATTTCCGCGACGAGATCGCGCCGATCATCACCCCCATCGGCCTGGACCCGACGCACCCTTTCCCATTGCTGGTGAACAAGAGCCTGAACTTCATCGTCGAGCTGGAGGGCATCGACGCCTTCGGGCGCGATTCGGGTCTGGCGATCATCCCCGCGCCGCGCCTGCTGCCGCGGATCATCAAGGTGCCCGAAGAAGTCGGCGGCCCTGGCGACAACTATGTGTTCCTCTCGTCGATGATCCACGCCCACGCCGATGACCTGTTCCAGGGCATGAAGGTAAAAGGCTGCTATCAGTTCCGCCTGACCCGAAACGCCGACCTGGCAGTGGACACCGAGGACGTCGAAGACCTGGCCCGTGCGCTGCGCGGCGAGCTGTTCTCCCGTCGCTACGGTGACGCGGTGCGCCTGGAAGTGGCCGACACCTGCCCCAAGCACCTGTCGGACTACCTGCTCAAGCAGTTCAACCTGCACGAGACCGAGCTGTACCAGGTCAACGGCCCGGTGAACCTGACGCGGCTGTTCAGCATCACCGGCCTGGACAGCCACCCGGAGCTGCAATACACCCCGTTCACCCCGCAGATCCCCAAGCTGCTGCAGAACAGCGAGAACATCTTCAGCGTCATCAGCAAGCAGGACATCCTGCTGCTGCACCCGTTCGAATCCTTCACCCCGGTGGTCGACCTGCTGCGCCAGGCTGCCAAGGACCCGCATGTGCTGGCAGTGCGCCAGACCCTGTACCGCAGTGGTGCCAACTCGGAGATCGTCGACGCCCTGGTGGACGCGGCGCGCAACGGCAAGGAGGTCACCGCGGTGATCGAATTGCGTGCGCGGTTTGACGAAGAGTCCAACCTGCAGATGGCCAGCCGTCTGCAGGCGGCCGGTGCGGTGGTGATCTACGGCGTGGTGGGGTTCAAGACCCACGCCAAGATGATGCTGATCCTGCGTCGCGAAGCCGGCGAGATCGTGCGTTATGCGCACCTGGGCACCGGCAACTACCACGCGGCCAACGCCCGTCTGTACACCGACTACAGTCTGCTGACCTCTGACGATGCCTTGTGCGAGGACGTGGGCAAGCTGTTCAGCCAGCTGATCGGCATGGGCAAGACCCTGCGCATGAAGAAGTTGCTGCATGCGCCGTTCACCCTGAAGAAGGGCATGCTCGACATGATCGCCCGGGAGACTCAGTTCGCCCTGGACGGCAAACCGGCGCACATCATCGCCAAGTTCAACTCATTGACCGATCCGAAGATCATTCGCGCGCTGTACAAGGCCAGCCAGTCGGGCGTGCGCATCGACCTGGTGGTGCGTGGCATGTGCTGCCTGCGTCCGGGCATTGCCGGGGTCTCGCACAACATCCACGTGCGCTCGATCATCGGCCGCTTCCTGGAGCACACCCGGGTGTTCTACTTCCTCAATGGCGGCGAGGAACAGATGTTCCTTTCCAGCGCCGACTGGATGGAGCGCAACCTCGACAAGCGGGTCGAGACCTGCTTCCCGGTGGAAGGCAAGAAGCTGATTCTGCGGGTCAAGAAAGAGTTGGAGAGCTATCTCACCGACAACACCCACAGCTGGAGCCTGCAGTCCGACGGCCGCTATATCCGCAATACGCCGACCGGCAACCAGAACCCGCGCAGTGCGCAGGCAACCCTGCTGGAGCGCCTTGGCAGCCCGGTACTGCCGGTGCGCTAAGCGCGTCAGGCGTCGCCGATAATAAAAAGGCCAGCCCGATCACCGGGCTGGCCTTTTTTGTGCGGCTTGCAAGAACTGTAGGCGCTGGCTTGCCAGCGAAGGCGCCCCTGAGGGCGATGCAAGGGGTAGCGGCCTTTTCGCCGGCAAGCCGGCTCCTGCAGCTCCGTGGCAGGATCAGTTGACGTTGAGCACGATGCCCACCCGGGTCAGCCATTCGGCTTCCAGGGCGAAGTCGGCCTGGGTCAGCTGGTTTTCATCCAGCCAGTTTTCCGGGAACTCCACGTCCAGCTGATCGCCCAGGGCGCTGAGGCTCACCTGAGGCATTTGCTGGGTGCCACGGATGTGATGGAAGAGGATGGCGAAACGCAGCAGCACGCACAGCCGGATCAGCTTGATGCCGTCGTCGCCGAACTCGGCGAATTTTTCCTTGGGGATGTTGCGGCGGTGGCCGCGCACCAGGAGAGCCAGCATCTGCTGGTCTTCCCGGGAGAAACCCGCCAGGTCCGAGTGCTCGATCAGGTAGGCACCGTGCTTGTGGTAGTGATAGTGGGCAATGTCCAGCCCCACTTCATGGACCTTGGCCGCCCAGCCCAGCAGTTCGCGCCAGATGCCGTCTTCCAGGTCCCAGTCCGCGGCCACCTGGTCGAAGGCGCGCAGGGCCTTGCCTTCAACGCGCGAGGCTTGTTCCAGGTCGACGTGGTAGCGCTCCATCAGCGAGCTGAGGGTGCGTTCGCGGACGTCTTCGTGATGATGGCGGCCCAGCAGATCGTAGAGCACGCCTTCACGCAGAGCGCCTTCGCAGTGATCCATGCGTTGCAGTTCCAGGGCATCGAAGATCGCTTCGAGAATTGCCAGGCCGGCGGGGAAGATCGCCCGGCGGTCGGGCTTGATGCCTTCGAAGTCGATCTTCTCGGCGTCGCCGAGCTTGAACAGCTTGCGCTTGAGCCAGGCCAGCCCTTCGGCGTTGACCTCGCCGCTACCCTGGCCGCCAGCCTTGAGGGCCAGGCCAATGGCACGAATGGTTCCGGACGAGCCGATGGCTTCGTCCCAGGTCAGGCGATGCAGGGCATGTTCGATGCTCATGATCTCCAGGCGTGCGGCGGTGTAGGCCTGGGCATAGCGGGCAGGGGTGATCTTGCCATCGCGGAAATAGCGCTGGGTGAAGCTTACGCAGCCCATCTGCAGGCTTTCGCGCAGCAGGGGTTCGAAGCGCTGGCCGATGATGAATTCGGTACTGCCGCCGCCGATGTCGGCCACCAGGCGCTTGCCCGGGGTGTCGGCGAGGGTGTGGGACACCCCGAGGTAGATCAGGCGGGCTTCTTCACGGCCGGAGATGACTTCCACCGGGTGGCCGAGGATTTCCTCGGCGCGGCGAATGAACTCGCCGCGGTTGCGGGCTTCGCGCAGGGCGTTGGTGCCGACGATGCGCACCGTGCCCTGGGGCATGCCGTTGATCAGTTGGGCGAAGCGCTTGAGGCAGTCGAGACCGCGCTGCATGGATTCTTCGTTGAGCTGGCGTTCTTCGTCGATGCCGGCGGCCAGTTGAACCTTTTCTCCGAGCCGCTCGAGAATGCGGATTTCACCGTTCCGGGCCTTGGCCACGACCATGTGAAAGCTGTTGGAGCCCAGATCGATCGCGGCGATCAGGGACAGATTCTTGGCTTGGGATTGGGGCATGGTTGGGGGTCTCGGTCGATAACCTCGCCATCCTGCCACGATCAACGGCTCGCGCCAACGCGCAGTGTCCAATGCGTTGATTCAACGCATAAAAGCCTGCGCCGGGGCGGTGGGCCGGCGGTTCCCTGGCCAGTAAAGATCCCGTTCAATCGGGCGAGCCGCTCCTTGGCAGCCAGGCAAAGACCCTGCTGCAACAGGTGCGTGGTGCCGGCCGGGGTTGCCGAATGGCCTGTGCAACCCGCGCAACGTCCCCAGCTGAGCTATACCCAAACTCGTGGGGCACCATAGTTAGAGTCAATCATCTCCGGCTTCCTGAACGCGGGAAGGGCAGATATGATGGGCCACGTTTTTTTGCTTACAACCTGGAGAATTCCATGAGCAGCGATCTTATCAAACACGTCAGCGACGCCAGCTTCGAGGCCGACGTACTCAAAGCCGAAGGCGCTGTACTGGTCGACTACTGGGCCGAGTGGTGTGGCCCATGCAAAATGATCGCTCCGGTTCTGGACGAAATTGCTGAAACCTACAAGGGCAAGCTGACCGTTGCCAAGCTGAACATCGACGAGAACCAGGAAACCCCGGCCAAGCATGGCGTGCGTGGTATCCCGACCCTGATGCTGTTCAAGAACGGCAACGTCGAAGCTACCAAGGTTGGCGCACTGTCGAAGTCGCAACTGGCTGCCTTCCTCGACGCCAACATCTAAGCGTCGATTTTCAGTGCCCTGGAAAAGCCCCGCAAAATGCGGGGCTTTTTCGTAATTGAGGGCTAGACGCTCCGAAACTCAGGTGTTACATTCGGCCCCGCACTGGTTTCTCCATTGCCCCCTGCAAGCCGTCGCCGACGCTCTCCTTTTCGAATTAGTACGCGATCCTGTCGCCTTCTCTGCGGCGCGGCCTCATTAAGCCAAAAGCTTAATTTCCCCCCTCTATAAATGATTACGTCATTCCTATATGAATCTGACTGAACTCAAGCAAAAGCCGATTACCGAACTGCTCGAATTGGCCGAACAGATGGGCATAGAAAATATGGCCCGTTCGCGCAAGCAGGACGTGATTTTCTCCCTGCTGAAAAAGCACGCGAAAAGCGGTGAGGAAATCTCCGGTGATGGCGTGCTGGAGATCCTCCAGGACGGCTTCGGCTTCCTTCGCTCTGCTGACGCCTCCTATCTCGCTGGCCCGGACGATATCTACGTCTCGCCAAGCCAGATCCGTCGCTTCAACTTGCGCACCGGTGACACCATCGTTGGCAAGATCCGCCCTCCCAAGGAAGGCGAGCGTTACTTCGCGCTGCTCAAGGTCGATACCATCAACTACGACCGCCCAGAGAACGCCAAGAACAAGATTCTGTTCGAAAACCTGACGCCGCTGTTCCCGACCGTGCGCATGAAGATGGAAGCCGGCAACGGTTCCACCGAAGACCTGACCGGTCGTGTGATCGATCTGTGCGCCCCGATCGGTAAAGGCCAGCGTGGTCTGATCGTTGCTCCGCCAAAGGCGGGCAAGACCATCATGCTGCAGAACATCGCGTCGAACATCACGCGCAACAACCCTGAAGTTCATCTGATCGTGCTGCTGATCGACGAGCGTCCGGAAGAAGTGACCGAAATGCAGCGCACTGTGCGCGGCGAAGTGGTCGCCTCCACCTTCGACGAGCCGCCAACCCGCCACGTGCAAGTGGCCGAGATGGTGATCGAGAAGGCCAAGCGCCTGGTCGAACACAAGAAGGACGTGGTGATCCTGCTGGACTCCATCACCCGTCTGGCCCGTGCCTACAACACCGTGATCCCGAGTTCAGGCAAGGTCCTGACCGGTGGTGTCGATGCCCACGCCCTGGAGAAACCGAAGCGTTTCTTCGGCGCCGCGCGGAATATCGAGGAAGGCGGCTCGCTGACCATCATCGCCACCGCGCTGGTTGAAACCGGCTCGAAGATGGATGAAGTGATCTACGAAGAGTTCAAGGGTACCGGCAACATGGAACTGCCCCTGGACCGCAAGATCGCTGAAAAGCGCGTTTTCCCGGCCATCAACATCAACCGTTCCGGCACCCGCCGCGAAGAGTTGCTGACCGCCGACGACGAGCTGCAGCGCATGTGGATCCTGCGCAAGCTGCTGCATCCCATGGATGAAGTCGCTGCCATCGAATTCCTGGTCGACAAGTTGAAACAGACCAAGACCAACGATGAGTTCTTCCTGTCGATGAAACGCAAGTAAATCGATCAGGCCAGCAAGAGCCGGGGAAACCCGGCTTTTTGCTATCTGACATTCTCTATTCTGAACCTGTGGGTTCGGCGCTAAACTGCCTGCCCCGAATGCCACGGCGAAAACGAGGCTCACGCATGCAGTATCGCGACTTGCGCGACTTTATCAGCGGCCTGGAACAGCGCTCGGAACTCAAGCGCATCCAGGTTCCGGTGTCCCCAGTGCTGGAAATGACCGAGGTCTGCGATCGCACCTTGCGTGCCAAAGGCCCGGCCCTGCTGTTTGAAAACCCCACCGGTTATGACATCCCCGTGCTCGGCAACCTGTTCGGCACCCCCGAGCGCGTGGCCCTGGGCATGGGCGCCGAAGCGGTCAGCGAACTGCGCGAGATCGGCAAGCTGCTGGCGTTCCTCAAGGAGCCGGAGCCGCCCAAGGGGCTCAAGGACGCCTGGTCCAAGCTGCCGATCTTCCGCAAGATCATTTCCATGGCGCCCAAGGTGGTCAAGGATGCGGTGTGCCAGGAAGTGGTGATCGAAGGCGACGACGTCGACCTTGGCATGCTGCCGGTGCAGACCTGCTGGCCGGGCGATGTCGGCCCGCTGATCACTTGGGGCCTGACCGTGACCAAGGGCCCGAACAAGGACCGGCAGAACCTGGGTATCTATCGTCAGCAGGTGATCGGCCGCAACAAGGTGATCATGCGCTGGCTGAGCCACCGCGGCGGCGCGCTGGATTACCGCGAGTGGTGCGAGAAGCACCCGGGCCAGCCGTTCCCGGTGTCGGTGGCGCTGGGCGCGGACCCGGCGACCATTCTCGGCGCCGTGACCCCGGTGCCGGACAGCCTTTCCGAATACGCCTTCGCCGGTCTGCTGCGGGGCAACCGCACTGAGCTGGTGAAGTGCCGTGGTAACGACCTGCAGGTTCCGGCCACGGCTGAAATCATCCTTGAAGGGGTGATCCATCCCGGCGAGATGGCCGATGAAGGCCCGTACGGCGACCACACCGGCTACTACAACGAGGTCGACAGCTTCCCGGTGTTCACCGTGGAGCGCATCACCCACCGCATCAAGCCGATCTACCACAGCACCTACACCGGCCGGCCGCCCGATGAGCCGGCGATCCTCGGCGTCGCGCTGAACGAAGTCTTCGTGCCGATCCTGCAGAAGCAGTTTCCGGAAATCACCGACTTCTACCTGCCGCCTGAAGGCTGTTCCTACCGCATGGCGGTGGTGACCATGAAGAAGCAGTACCCGGGCCACGCCAAGCGGGTCATGCTGGGTGTCTGGTCGTTTTTGCGACAGTTCATGTACACCAAGTTCGTTATCGTCACCGACGACGATATCAATGCCCGGGACTGGAACGATGTGATCTGGGCCATCACCACGCGCATGGACCCCAAGCGCGACACGGTGATGATCGACAACACCCCGATCGACTACCTCGACTTCGCCTCGCCGGTGTCTGGCCTGGGTTCGAAGATGGGGCTCGATGCGACTCACAAGTGGCCTGGAGAAACCACCCGAGAGTGGGGCCGGGTCATCGTCAAGGATGAGGCGGTCACCCGCCGGATCGATGCCATCTGGAATCAGTTAGGAATAGATTGATGCGTGTAACCTTGCAGCCCTCCGGAGCCGTGCTTGAGACGCTGCCCGGCGAGCGGATTCTCGATGCGGCGCGGCGCCTGGGCTATGAATGCCCGCAGAGCTGCCGCAATGGCAACTGTCATGTCTGTGCGGCGCTGCTGGTGGAGGGCAGCGTGCAGCAAGCTGGCGACGTGCGTGATCACGGCGAGTTCTACACTTGCATTGCAGAGCCGCTGGAAGACTGCATCGTGCTGTGGGATGGCGTCCTTGCGCTGGGAGAATTGCCGGTGCGCAGCCTGTCGTGTCAGCTTACTGAATGCCTGGAGGTCGGCGGCGATGTCTGGCGGGTCAGGCTGCGGGCACCGGCCGGCAAGCCGCCGCGCTATCACGCCGGGCAGTACCTGATGCTGGAGCGGGACAACGGTGAGAAGTCGGCCTTTTCCCTGGCATCGGCGCCTCACAGCGGGCGAGATCTGGAATTGCATGTGCTGGTGCGCGAGAACAGTGCGCAAAGCCTGATGGAGCAACTGCAGCGCAACCGCATGGCTCGGGTGCAGTTGCCTTTTGGCGACACCCACCTGGCCGAGTTGCCGGATGGGCCGCTGGTGCTGATCGCCGCCGGTACCGGCATGGCGCAGATGCACAGCCTGATCGAGCATTGTCGGGCCGCCGGCTTCAAGCATCCGGTGCACCTGTATTGGGGCGTGCGCCGGCCGGAAGATTTCTACCAGCTGGAACACTGGGACGAGTGGCAGCAACTGCCCAACCTCTACCTGCACAAGGTGGTCAGCGACCTGTGTGGCTGGGAGGGGCGCTGCGGCATGCTGCATGAAGCGGTGTGCGAGGACATTACCGACCTGTCGGCGGTACACGTTTACGCCAGCGGCTCGCCGGCGATGATCTACGCCACCCTGGATGCGCTGGTGAGTGCCGGGATGGATGCCCACCAAATGCGCGCCGACGTGTTTGCCTACGCCCCGCGGCCCTGACTGCATCGGGCCTGCGCGGCGCGTTATAACTCTGTATATAGCTTATCGGTATTTATCTAATTAAATAAATGCCGGTAGGTTATATATAAGCCTCCAACTTAAGTGCCACTGCTTAGTGGCACTTAACTTGCCTTGAAACTCATGTGTCTTGCAGTTACTGCCAAGCGTTCTATTAAGTAACTTCTTTTACGCGGGGAGCCGAACGCTATTCGCCATGACAGCCCTTGAATCCAGTTATCTGAATCTGGCTTACCCTCCGCGGCTCGATCTGGGCCCGCAGCTGACGCACGACCAACTTCGCAGTTCCATGCAATCCACCATGGCCCGGCACAAGGGTGGGCCGGTGTGGCTGTTCGCCTACGGTTCACTGATCTGGCGGCCGGAATGCTCGGCGGTCGAACGCAAGCGGGGCAGGGTGCATGGTTATCATCGCGGCCTGTACCTGTGGTCCCACGAGCATCGCGGCACGCCGGAGCTGCCGGGGCTGGTGTTCGGCCTGGATCGTGGCGGCTCCTGCAGCGGCTTCGCCTATCGGCTGCCGGAAGAGCAACTGGACGCCTCGCTGTACGCCCTGTGGCAGCGTGAAATGCCTTATCCCTCCTATCGCCCGCACTGGCTCAACTGCCGCCTTGAGGATGGCAGCCAGGTTCAGGCCCTGGGCTTTGTGCTGGAGCGACACCTGCCCAGCTATGCCGGCAATCTGCCGGACGATGTCCTGAACCAGGTGTTCGAAAGCGCTTGCGGGCGGTATGGCACCACCCGCGATTATGTCGAACAGACGGTCCAGGCCCTGCGCAGCCACGCCATGCCAGATCGCAACCTGGAGGCGCGGCTCAAGCGCTGCAAGGGGGCGGACGCCCATTGAGGCCCTGTTGCCGGTCTTAGCGCACCTGCACCACGACCTTGCCCACCGCTCTGCGCTGGCCGAGATCATCGATGGCTCGCGCAGCCTCCGTCAGCGGATAGACCTGGGAGACCAGCGGCTTGAGCTTGCCCTCGGCGAACCAGCCGAACAGTTGCTGGAAGTTCGCCGCATTGTCCTGGGGCTGGCGCTGGGCGAAGGAGCCCCAGAACACACCCACCACCGCTGCACCCTTGAGCAGGGCCAGGTTCACCGGTAGCTCGGGGATGCGCCCGCTGGCGAACCCCACCACCAGCAGCCGGCCGTTCCAGGCGATGGAGCGGATGGCCTGGTCGAACAGGTCGCCGCCCACCGGGTCGTAGATCACATCCGCGCCATTGCCGCCGGTCAGACGCTTGATCTCGTCCTTCAGGCTGCTTTCGCTGTAGTTGATCAGCTCATCGGCACCGGCAGCCTTGGCCACGGCGAGCTTTTCCGCGCTGCTGGCAGCGGCAATCACCCGGGCGCCCATGGCCTTGCCGATTTCCACGGCGGCCAGCCCGACCCCGCCCGAGGCACCAAGCACCAGCAAGGTTTCACCGGGCTGCAGGTTGCCGCGCTGCTTGAGGGCGTGCATCGAGGTGCCGTAGGTCATGCTGAAGGCGGCGGCTGTATTGAAGTCCATGGCGGCGGGAATCGGCAGCACGTTGTAACCGGGGACGGCCACCTGCTCGGCGAAGCTGCCCCAGCCGGTCAGGGCCATGACCCGGTCACCGGCCTTGAGGTGGCCGACCTTCTCGCCCACTGCGCTGACCACGCCGGCCGCTTCGCCCCCCGGGGAGAAGGGGAATGGCGGCTTGAACTGGTACTTGCCCTCGATGATCAGGGTGTCCGGGAAGTTGACGCCTGCGGCATGCACCTGCAGCAGGATCTCGTTCTTCTTCGGCACGGGGCTTGCGACCTCTTCCAGCACCAGCGTTTCGGCAGGACCGAAGGCTTTGCACAGCACGGCTTTCATCAGGGCTATTCCTTTGGGAGTGGTGGCCGATAAGTGTAGGAGTGTGAATCAGGCGGTCAACGAGCATGCCCGGTCCTGATGACCAGCCATAAGCTTGTGCTTGGGCTCAGGCGGGCGGGCCTTTATGCTAGGCCGCAAACCGGATTAAGGAGCGAATTGTGAAAGCGTGGATCATGTTGCTGCTGGCCCTCTCCCTGCCCATGGCAGCGATGGCCGAAGAGGCCAAAGAAGGTGAAGCACCGAAAGTCAGCTACATCAGCCTGAACCCACCCTTCGTGGGCAACTACGGCCTGGACGGCGGCCCTAAACTCAAGGTCTACAAGGCCGACGTGGCCCTGCGAGTAATCGGCGACGCCTCGGCCCAGGCGGTCAAGGCCAACGAGCCGCTGATACGCAACCAGTTGGTGGCGCTGTTCGCCCAGCAGACCAGCGACACCATGAATAACGTCGAAGCCAAGGAAAAGCTGCGCCAGGAAGCCCTCAAGCAGGTGCAGCAAGTCATGAACGACGAAACCGGCAAGCCGGTGGTGGAAGACCTGCTGTTCAACAACCTGATCATTCAGTAAGCCTGCCCCCGCTACAGGCGTAGGAGCTGGCTTGCCAGCGAAGGCGTCCCTGCGGCCCTTCGCCGGCAAACCGGCTCCTACGTGGTGTGGGTCATGAAGCCAGGCTCTTGCGAAAGCGCGCCAGGGCGATGGCGAAGAACACCAGGCCGATGGTCGCCAGGGCCAGCAGGTCGGGCCAGACCACACTGACTCCCGCATCGCGGAACAGGATCGCCGCGCTGAGGCTGACGAAGTGCGTCGACGGCGAACCCTGCATCACCCACTGCAGCCACTGCGGCATGCTGTCCAGCGGCGTACTGCCGCCGGACAGCAGCAGCATCGGGATGATCACCGGAATCGCCAGCAGGCCGAACTGCGGGGTCGAGCGGGCCAGGGTGGCGAGGAAGATCCCCAGGGCGGTACTGGCGAACAGATAGAGCGCAGTAACCATCAGGAACAGCGCCATGGACCCCGCCAGCGGCACCCCCAGCACACCCTTGACTATCACCTCCAGCGATACCCAGGTGCACAGCACCACCACCAGCATGTTGCTCCAGACCTTGGCCAGCATGATCTCCAGCGCTGTCAGCGGCAGCACCAGCAGGTGATCGAGAGTGCCGTGCTCGCGTTCGCGCAGCAGCGCGGTGCCGGTGAGTACGATGGCCAGGATGGTGATGTTGTTGACGATCTGGATCACCGCCAGGAACCAGCCGCCCTCCAGGTTGGTGTTGAACAGGGCGCGGGTGGTCAGCAGTGTCGGGGCCTTGCTGGTGGCGTCCGCCTGGTTGGCGTAGGTGAGCAGCTCGCGCTGGAAGATCCGGCCGATGTAGCCGGCGCCCATGAAGGCCTGGCTCATGGCGGTGGCATCGACGTTGACCTGTACCGCAGGCTGGCGCCCGGCCAGCAAGTCGCTCTGGAAGTTGGCCGGGACATTGATCACAAAGGTGTACTGGCCGCTGTCCATCACCGAGTCCAGCTGGTCATAGGGCAGCGGCACCGGGACCTGGAACTCGGGGGGTTGCAGCGCTTCGGCCAGTTGCCGGGAGAGGGCGCTGTGATCTTCGTCCACCAGGGCCACGCTGGCGTTGTGCACGCCGATCACCGAGCCGGCGGCGGGCAGGTAGATGGCCACGGTGAAGGCATACATCAAGAACAGCAGCAGCACGCTGTCGTGGCGCAGGCTGGTGAGCTCCTTCAAGCCCAGGCGCAGGATATGGGCGAGACGATTCATCAAACCTCCTGCTTTTTCAGCATGACCAGGCTGAGCCCGGTGAAACCAAGGAAAAAGCCCAACAGGGCCAGGCACTGGGGCCAGAGTTCGCGCAGGTCCAGGGCCTTGGTGAAGGTGCCGACGGCGATGTCGAGGAAGTAACCGGCGGGAAACAGCTGGCCCATGACCGCCGCCGAGCCTTCCAGGGACGAGCGCGGCACGATCAGCCCGGAAAACTGGATGGTGGGCAGGCTGGTGATGATCATGGTGCCCAGAATCGCTGCGATCTGAGTGCGGGTGAACGCCGAGATCAGCAGCCCCATGCTGGTGGTGGCCAGCACATAGAGCACGCCGCCCAGGGCCAGGGTCAGGCCGCTGCCCTTGAAGGGCACGCCGAACAGCCAGCGGTTCATGGCCACCAGCAGGGCCAGGTTGATCAGGCTGACGGCCAGGTAGGGCGCCTGTTTGCCAAGGAGGAACTCCAGGCGGGTCAGGGGCGTGGCGTAGAAGTTGGTGATCGAGCCCAGCTCCTTTTCGCGGACGATGCCCAGGGCCGTGAGCATCGCCGGAATGAACGCCAGGATCAGCGCCATGACCCCGGGGCCGATGGCATTCACGCTGACCACGTCCTGGTTGTAGCGAAAGCGCGTTTCCAGCTTGGCCGCCGGCCTGGTGCTGAGGGCCGGGCTGCTTTGTTCCGCCAGCAGCTCGAGGTTGGCCTGGTGCACGGCCTCGACATAGTTGCGGCTGGTTTCCGCACGAAACGGCATGCCGCCATCCAGCCAGGCCGCCACCGCGGGCTGGCGTCCGGCATAGAGGTCACGGCCAAAGCCGGGAGGAATCTCCAGGGCCAGCTTGATCTCCGAGCGTTGCAGGCGCCGATGCAGTTCGGCGGAGCTGCGGATGGTCGGTTTCTCCTCGAAGTAGCGTGAGCTGCGGAAGGCTTCCAGGTAGGCACGGCTCTGTGGCGTCTGATCCTGGTCGTAGACGGCGAAGGCCAGTTTCTCCACGTCCAGGGAAATGCCATAGCCGAAGATCACCATCATGAAGATCGCCCCCAGCAGGGCGAAGCCCAGGCGCACTTTGTCCCGCAGCAGTTCCTTGCCCTCGCGGCTGGCCACCGCCAGCAGGCGCGCCAGGCTCAGGCCCGAACGCGGGGCGGCTAGGGTGCCGGCAGCGGTGGGGGTAGCCGCCTCCGGTGATGGCGCAGGTGTGTCCGGCGTGCCCTGGGCCTCTTCCAGGCAGCGGACGAAGGCGGCCTCCAGGGTGTCGCCGGAAAACTGTTGCTGCAGCGCCGCCGGGGTGTCGCAGGCCAGTACCTTGCCGGCGTGCATCAGCGAAATGCGGTCGCAGCGCTGGGCCTCGTTCATGAAGTGCGTGGACAGGAAGATGGTCACTCCCTGTTCCCGGGACAGCTCGATCAGCAGGCGCCAGAAGTCGTCTCGGGCCGCCGGGTCGACCCCGGAAGTGGGCTCGTCGAGGATCAGCACTTCCGGGCGGTGCAGCACTGCCACTGCCAGCGACAGGCGCTGGCGCAGGCCCAGAGGCAAGGCGCCGGACTGCTGCTCGGCAATCGCCCCGAGGTCGAAGCGCTGGATCAGTTCCTCGATGCGCGGGCCGCTTTCGGCTTTCGGCAGGTCGAACAGGCGGGCGTGCAGTTCCAGGTTC
Source organism: Pseudomonas sp. NFPP25 (assembly GCF_900116505.1). Classification (NCBI taxonomy): domain Bacteria; kingdom Pseudomonadati; phylum Pseudomonadota; class Gammaproteobacteria; order Pseudomonadales; family Pseudomonadaceae; genus Pseudomonas; species Pseudomonas sp. NFPP25. The sequence continues at coordinate 407,365 of NZ_FPBG01000004.1, forward strand.
TGGCGCACGCTGAGCTCGCCATACAGGGAAAAGCTCTGGGACATGAAACCGACCCGCTTGCGGGTGGCCAGGTCCTTGGCGTCCACCGGGTTGCCCAACAGCTTGGCGCTGCCCTCGCTGGCGGGCATCAGCCCGGTGAGGACCTTCATGGTGGTGGTCTTGCCGCAGCCGTTGGAGCCGAGGAAACCGAAGATCTCCCCGCGGCCGATGGCGAAGCTGACCTTGTTGACCGCGGTGAAGTCGCCGAAGCGCAGGGTCAGCTCATGGGCCTCGATGGCGATGTCCTGGTTGTCGCCGGAACGCGGCGGAATCACCAGGGGCTGGTTGTCATGACCGCTGTCGCCCTGGAAATGGGTGAAGGCGTCGTCCAGCTTGCCGCTGGCGGTGATCTGCGCCAGCTCCTGGCTCAGGCCCTGGGCGATCAACTTGCCCTGGTCGAGCATCAGGCAGTGTTCGAACTGTTCGGCCTCCTCCATGTAGGCGGTTGCCACCAGCAGGGTCAGTTGCGGGCGTTGCCGGCGTACGTCTTCGACCAATTCCCAGAAACGCCGGCGCGACAGGGGGGCGACCCCGGTGGTGGGCTCGTCGAGGATCAGCAGGTCCGGTTCGTGGATCAGCGCACAGCACAGGCCAAGCTTCTGCTTCATCCCGCCGGACAGCTTGCCCGCCGGGCGTTCGGCGAAGCGCAGCAGGTCGGTGGCCAGCAACAGGCTGTGCATGCGCTGTTCGCATTCATCCTTGGGCAGGCCGAACAGGGTGGCGAAGAAGCGGATGTTCTCGCTGATGGACAGCTCGGGATACAGGTTGCCCCCCAGGCCCTGGGGCATGAAGGCGACGCGCGGATAGAGGCTGCTGCGGTGGCGCCGTTGCGAGATCGGTCCGCCGAGCACGTCGAGCTCGCCCTGCTGAAGTTTCTTGACCCCGGCGATCAGCCCCAGAAGGCTCGACTTGCCGGCACCGTCCGGGCCGATCAAGCCGCAGCGGGTGCCCGCTGGCAGGTTGAAGCTGATGTCGCTCAGGGCCTGCTGTGAACCATAGCGATGGCTGATGCCGTTCGCTTGCAGCGCCAGGGCGCTCATTGCAGGTTGGCCGGCCAGTCCACGGGGGCGGTGCGCACATAACCGGCGCCGGGCATGCCCGGTTTGGCCTGGGGCACGGCGGCGGGTTGAGTCAGGCGCACCTTGACCCGGAACACCAGCTTCTGGCGCTCGTCCCGGGTTTCCACCTCTTTGGGGGTGAATTGGGACTTGGCCGCGACGAAGCTGATCTTCGCCGGCAGGGGCTGGTTGGGCAGGGCGTCGAGGAGGATCCGCGACTCGTCGCCAACGGTCAGGCGGCCGGTGACCGAAGCCGGCAGGTAGAGGTTCATGTACTGGTCATTGGGGTCGATCAGCAGCAGCACACGGCCGCCGGCGCCCAGCACTTCGCCGGGTTCGGCCAGGCGCAGTTGGATGATGCCGTCGATGGGCGCCCGCAGGCTGCTGTCGTCGATTTCGCTGGTGAGCTGGGCAACCTGGGCCTGGGCGGCGCCGATGGCGGCCTTCACCGCTGCGACCTGGGCCTGGGCCGCCAGGACTGCTGCGTTGCCGGTGTTCAGGCGGGCCTGCTGCTGGTCGATGATCTGCTGGCTGGCGAAGCCGCGCTTGAACAGCTCCTGAGAGCGCCTGAGTTCCTGATTGGCCAGCAGCAGTTCGCTCTGGCGCAACTGCACATTGGCTTCGGCCGCGGACAGGTTCTCTCGGGCGCGCAGCACTTCGGCCTCGGCCTGATTGCGCTGGGCTTCCAGGGTGCGGGTGTCCATGCGTGCCAGCAACTGGCCTTGAAGCACCTTGTCGCCTTCGTTGACCCGCACTTCCGCCAGGCGCCCGGGAATCTTGCTGGCGATCTGCACTTCGGTGGCTTCGAGCCGGCCGTTGCCCATGCTCAGGCCTTCGGGCAGGCGATCCTGGAGGGATTTCCAGTAGCCGAAAGCACCGGCGGCGATTAACAGAATCAACAGGGAAACAGCAAAAAGGCGGGAGGAACGGTGGTTCGTCGACATGTGTTCTGCGTCCTGCGGCAATAGCGTCCAAGTCTGACGGCTCAAGGCTTTCTACGGCTTGATGCCCGTCAAATGAAAGGGCCAAGCCTAAACCTATTGTTTGCAGGCTGCATGATGATCGGGGCAAAAAAACGTTCGGGCTGGCGCCGTGGACAGATCCGACTCCCGGCGCCAGGGGGGCTGGGTGGTCAGCGCAGGGCGAGTACGGCAGCCCATTGTTCGGCGGTGACCGGCATGACCGACAGGCGGCTGCCTTTGTGCACAAGAGGCATTTCGGCGAGAGCTGCCTGCTGCTTGAGGTAGTCCAGGCGCAGCACCTTGTTGAAGGTTTCCACATGGGCCACGTCAATGGCGCTCCAGGCATTCTTTTCGGCACTGGATTTGGGGTCGAAGTAGACGCTGTCCGGCTCCAGGGCGGTGGGGTCCGGGTAGGCGGCCTTGATGATCCGGCCGATGCCGGCGATACCCGGTTCCGGGCAGTTGGAGTGGTAGAAGAAGAACTCGTCGCCTACCGCCATGGCGCGCAGGAAGTTGCGCGCCTGGTAATTGCGCACCCCGTCCCAACGGGCTTGGCCGAGTTGCTGCAAACCCTGGATCGAGAGTTCGTCGGGCTCGGATTTCATCAGCCAATAGGCCATCTTTCTTACCCTCCAAAGGGTGATTGGGCAGGTTGTCGGGCAATTTTATGACAAACCGACGGTCGGTTGACGTCAGCATTTGCGTGTCGGTTCACGTTATCGCAGAATGCCGGGATTTTAAGCTTGACGCTGCTGCATGGCCTGTTATGGAAACCATGCCTGGAGCGTGTGTGATTTGCCTGAGGGGGGGCAATCGATGAAACGCCAACCGGATTTACTATGGATTTTGGTTATTTTGTTCGGTTTGGGCGTTGTGACCACCGGTTATGCGCAGAGCTTATGGGCCAGCAAGACCGATGCTCCCATCGAAATCGCACAACAGCAGCCGCAGCCTTTCAAGCGCTGAACCCGCTCGGGTGCCGCTGATCGAACGCGGCACCTATCGAGCGAAGTACCATCCCCGATCCGTCACCGTACCGTGCAAGGGTACATCCCAACTGGCCTGGTCCAGCTTTCCGACTTTCTGACATTCATGGGCCAGCCCCAGCAGCTTCGGCTTGCGCCAGTTCTGGCGCCGCGCAAGGTAGGCCAGGCTGCGGTCATAAAAGCCGCCACCCATCCCCAGGCGTCCACCTTCTTCATCAAAGCCAACCAGGGGCAGCAGCACCAGGTCCAGGGCCCAGACCTTGCGTTGCCGCGCGCAATTGACCCGGGGCTCGAGAATGCGAAAACGATTGGGCCGCAGCGTTTCTCCCGGGAGGACGCGCTGGAAAACCATCTTGGTCCGGGGCCAGGCGCTGAGCACCGGCAGGTAGGTGGCCTTGCCCCGGCGCTGGGCGGCACGCAGCAGCAGGCGCGGGTCGATTTCACCGTCGGTGGGCAGATACAGGGACAGGTGCCGTGCCCGACGAAACACCGGGTCCTGAGCCAGTTGGCGGTACAGGCCAAGGGCTGCCTGGCGTTGCTCGGCAGGGCTCAGGGCGCGACGGGCCTTGCGCAGCATGCGGCGAAGTTGCGGGCGGGAAAGCGGCGCAGGTTCGGTCATGAAAGAGGCTATGAGAAGGTCGGATTTGGCAGAACAGCCTACCCGGAAAAACCAATGCCAGCATGGATAACTGGCATTGGCTGACAATTCAGGCTCCCCAGGCGAACCGCTGTCGACTTAGCCCTTGAACCCGAAAGTTCAAGGCGGAAGATGCAGCAGGCTTTAAGGCTTTCCGTCTAGCGGACATGCACACCAGCCCAACGTGCAACTTCCAGGGTAGTGCGAATCGGCTCAGGGACATCGCCAACTGGCAAGCACCCCAGGGAGTAGCGGGAGTATACCGCAACCGCTGTCAGGAATCAGCTTTGCTTGTGTCCGAATCGGTGGCCAGAACCAGGTCAACACGCTCCAGCAGATCCCTCACCTGTTCCCGGGTGGTGGCGCTGGCCTGCACATCCGGACGCTCCTGGCGGTGCAGCAGGTCGTGGGTGATGTTCAGGGCGGCCATGACCGCGATGCGATCGGCGCCGATGACTTTGCCGCTGCTGCGGATCTCGCGCATCTTGCCGTCCAGGTAACGGGCGGCGCTCACCAGATTGCTGCGCTCTTCCTGGGGGCAGATGATCGAATACTCTTTGTCGAGGATCTGCACGGTAACGCTATTGCTTGAACTCATGAGTCTTGCTCCAGGGCCTTGAGGCGCGAAATCATCGATTCGACCTTACGCCGGGCGATTTCGTTTTTTTCAATGAGGTGCGCGCGTTCCTCGCGCCAGGTCTTTTCCTGAGCTAATAAGAGTGCGTTTTGACTCTTTAGTTGCTCGACCCGGGTAATAAGCAGTTCGAGTCTGGCCATCAGTGCGTGCAGGTCGGTGTCTTCCATTGTGTCCCACTGAAGTTGGTCTGATGAGTGGCAACTGGCTGGGCAGCGCCTCAATGGCCTGAGCAGTCGTGGCGCATCTGGCGTTGTCCGGTCGGCAATCTGTCTGTCGCCCGAGGCCCTGCGGGCCACTGTAACGGGGCGCAAAGCACAACGCGGCGCTGGCAATGAATGATGACACGCCCTACGATACAAGGCCTTCATTCTAGACATTGCGCCGCTTGGCGCCTAGCTGCCCATGCCCATTCAGAATTCCCCGTACAACGCCTTCGCCACCCTGCTCAGCAGCAGCGGTCATCCTGTTTCTCCTGCCGAGCTGCACGGCCTGTTGCTGGGTCGCAGCTGCGCCGGCGCCGGCTTCGAAGTCGACGGCTGGCTGGTGGACGCCGCCGAACTGCTCGAAGGCGAGCCGCAAGACAACGTGCGCAGCGCCTTGATCGGCCTGCAGGAGATGGTCAAGGGCGAGCTCACCAGCGATGACATGACCGTGGTCCTGCTGCTGCCCAGCGACGACGCCCCCCTGGCCGAGCGTGCCGCTGCCCTGGGCCAGTGGTGCCAGGGCTTCCTCGCCGGTTTCGGCCTCAACTCCCGCGACAGCAGTGCCCTTAGCGTCGAGGCCACGGAAGTGTTGCAGGACCTTGCAGCCATTGCTCAGGTCCAGGACGCGCTGGAGGAATCCGATGACGGTGAAAGCGACTACATGGAAGTGATGGAGTACCTGCGGGTTGCGCCTCTGCTGCTATTCACCGAGACCAACAAGACTGTTGCGCCGGCTGCCAAGCCTTCTCTGCACTGACTGACAGGGAACTGCGTCCGCCCATGATTCATATCCCGAAAGCGGAATACAGCCGTCGCCGCAAGGCGCTCATGGCGCAGATGGAGCCCAACAGCATCGCGATCCTGCCGGCGGCGGCCGTGGCCATTCGCAATCGCGATGTGGAGCACGTCTACCGCCAGGACAGCGATTTCCAGTACCTCAGCGGGTTTCCCGAGCCCCAGGCGGTGATCGTGCTGATCCCCGGCCGGGAGCACGGCGAGTACGTGCTGTTCTGTCGCGAGCGCAACCCGGAGCGCGAACTCTGGGACGGATTGCGGGCCGGCCAGGAGGGCGCGATTCGCGACTACGGTGCCGATGACGCATTTCCCATCACCGATATCGACGACATCCTGCCGGGCCTGATCGAAGGCCGCGACCGGGTTTACTCGGCCATGGGCAGCAACCCCGAATTCGACCGTCACCTGATGGACTGGATCAACGTGATCCGCTCTAAAGCGCACCTCGGCGCCCAGCCGCCGAACGAATTCGTTGCCCTGGATCATCTGCTGCACGACATGCGCCTGTATAAATCGGCGGCAGAAGTGAAGGTGATGCGCGAGGCCGCACGGATTTCCGCCCAGGCCCATATCCGCGCAATGCAGGCCAGCCGTCCCGGGTTGCATGAGTTCAGCCTGGAAGCCGAGCTGGATTACGAATTCCGCAAGGGCGGGGCGAAGATGCCGGCCTATGGCTCGATCGTCGCGGCGGGCCGCAACAGCTGCATCCTGCATTACCAGCAGAATGACGCCGTGCTCAAGGACGGTGACCTGGTGCTGATCGACGCCGGTTGCGAGATCGACTGCTATGCCAGCGATATCACCCGCACCTGGCCGGTCAACGGCAAGTTTTCGCCGGAGCAGAAGGCGATCTACGAACTGGTGCTGGCTTCCCAGGAAGCGGCGTTTGCCCAGATCGCCCCGAACAAGCACTGGAACCAGGCTCATGAGGCGACGGTCCAGGTGATCACCGCCGGCCTGGTGCAACTGGGCCTGCTGGAAGGCGATGTGGACCAGCTGATTGCCAGCGAGGCCTACAAGACGTTCTACATGCACCGTGCCGGACACTGGCTGGGCATGGATGTACACGACGTCGGCGAGTACCGGGTCGGCGGCGAGTGGCGGGTGTTGGAGGTCGGCATGGCGCTGACCGTGGAGCCGGGCATCTACATATCCCCGGACAACCAGCAGGTAGCGAAGAAGTGGCGCGGCATCGGCGTGCGCATCGAGGACGACGTGGTAGTGACCAAGCAGGGCTGTGAAATTCTGACAGGTGGCGTGCCCAAGAGCGTGGCCGAGATCGAGGCCTTGATGGCCGCTGCGCGGACCCAGGCGTCATGAGCCGGGTCAATCTGGCCATCATCGGTGGCGGTCTGGTAGGCGCGAGCCTGGCCCTGGCGCTGCAGGCCGGGGCCAAGGCCCGGGGCTGGAAGATCGTGCTGATCGAGCCCTTCGCCCCGGGCGACAGTTTCCAGCCCAGCTACGACGCCCGCTCCTCGGCCCTGTCCTTTGGCGCCCGGCAGATCTACCAGCGCCTGGGGCTGTGGCAGGCGATCTCCCGGCGGGCCGAGCCGATCAAGCAGATTCACGTGTCCGACCGTGGGCGGTTCTCCACCGCGCGCCTGTCGGCCATGGAAGAAGGGGTGCCGGCCCTGGGCTATGTGGTGGAAAACGCCTGGCTCGGCCAATGCCTGTGGCAAGGGCTGGACAAGGACGTGATCAGCTGGCGCTGCCCGGCCGAAGTCACCCGTCTGGAGCCCCTGGCAGGCGGCTATCGCCTGACCCTGAACGACGAAACCACCCTGGAATGCGATCTCGCCGTGCTGGCCGACGGCGGCCGCTCCGGCCTGCGCGAACAACTGGGCATCGGGGTCAAGAACCGCCCCTATAACCAGAGTGCGCTGATTGCCAACATCACCCCCAGCGAAGCCCACAACGGCATGGCCTTCGAGCGCTTCACCGATGATGGCCCAATGGCCTTGCTGCCGCTGCCGGATAATCGCTGTGCACTGATCTGGACCCGCCAGGGCATGGATGCACAGCGTCTGGCCGACCTGGACGAGCGCAGCTTCCTCAGTGAATTGCAGGGCGTGTTCGGTTACCGCCTGGGAACCCTGAAACAAGTCGGCGCCCGCCATCTCTACCCGCTGTCCCTGGTGGAAGCCGAGGAACAGGTGCGCCCGCACCTGGTGGTGCTGGGCAATGCGGCCCACAGCCTGCATCCGATCGCCGGCCAGGGCTTCAACCTTTCACTGCGCGATGCCCAGGCCCTGGCGGACGCCTTGTTGGCCAGCGAAGCGCTGCCGGGGGATTTTGCCGTGCTGCAGGCCTACCGCGAACGTCAGCGCCTGGACCAGAACCTGACCGTGGGCTTCTCCGATCAGGTCACCCGGCTGTTCGGCAGCAAACTGCCGCTGCTGTCCGTGGGGCGCAACCTGGGCCTGCTTGGCCTGGACCTGCTGCCACCGGCCAAACGCTGGTTCGCTCGCCAGGCCATGGGCCTGGGCACTCGCCCGGATGCGTGACTGGCTGACCCGGCGGTTCGGCAAGGCCCGCCTGTTGCGCTGGGTGTTGAACCTGTACCCGCCCTACCTCGGGGCTGGCGTGCGGGTTCGGCACATCAGTGCGGATTTCCGTGACGTCCAGGTCTGCATGGGCCTGGGCTGGTACAACCGCAACTATGTCGGCACCCAGTTCGGCGGCAGCCTGTATTCCATGGTGGACCCGTTCTTCATGCTGATGCTGATGGAGAACCTGGGCCCCGACTACATCGTCTGGGACAAGGCCGCGACCATCGATTTCATCGCCCCGGGCAGAGGGCCGGTGTTTGCCCGGCTCAGTATCGACCAGGCGCTGCTCGACGATGTTCGCCAGCAGACCGCAACGGGCGAGAAGTACCTGCCGCAGTGGCAGGTAGAGATTCATGACGGCTCCGGCACCCTGGTGGCGCGGGTCGATAAAACCCTTTATGTGCGGCTCAAGCCGCCAGTGAGACAGGCCTAAAGCATGGAAATGCGCGCAGATGTGCTGATTGTCGGAGCCGGAATGGTCGGCAGTGCCTTGGCGTTGGCGTTGCAGGGCAGCGGCCTGGAAGTGCTGCTGCTCGATGGCGGTTCCCTGAGTGTCAAACCCTTCGATGACCAGGCGCCGTTCGAGCCTCGGGTCAGTGCCTTGTCGGCGGCCAGCCAGCGCATCCTGGAGCGCCTGGGCGCCTGGGACGGCATTGCCCGGCGCCGTAGCAGCCCCTACTGCGACATGCAGGTCTGGGACGGCAGCGGCACCGGGCAGATCCACTTCTCGGCGTCCAGCGTGCATGCCGAGGTGCTGGGTCATATCGTCGAGAACCGGGTGGTTCAGGACGCCTTGCTCGAACGCCTGCATGAATGCGATATCGGCCTGCTGGCCAATGCCCGTCTGGAGCAGATGCGCCGCTCCGGCGACGACTGGCTGCTGACCCTGGCGGATGGCCGGCAATTGCGTGCGCCGCTGGTGATCGCTGCCGATGGCGCCAACTCGGCCGTGCGCCGGCTTACCGGTTGTACCACTCGCGAGTGGGATTACCTGCATCACGCCATCGTCACCAGCGTGCGCAGCAGCCAGCCTCACCAATTGACCGCCTGGCAGCGCTTCACCGATACCGGCCCGCTGGCCTTCCTGCCCCTGGTACGGGACGGGCAGCATGATTGGTGTTCGATCGTCTGGTCGACCACCCCGAGTGAGGCCGAGCGCCTGATGGCGCTGGACGACGAGAGCTTCTGCGCCGAACTGGAGCGCGCCTTCGAAGGCCGCCTGGGTTCGGTGATCAGCGCCGACCCGCGGCTCTGCGTGCCGTTGCGCCAACGCCATGCCAAGCGCTACGTGGCCGAAGGCCTGGCGCTGATCGGCGACGCCGCCCACACCATCCACCCGTTGGCGGGGCAGGGGGTCAACCTGGGCTTCCTCGATGCTGCCGTGCTGGCCGAAGTGCTGCTGCAAGCGGCCAGCCGCGGTGAGCGCCTGGCCGAGGTCAAGGTGCTGAGCCGCTTCGAGCGCCGGCGCATGCCCCACAACCTGGCGCTGATGGCGGCCATGGAGGGCTTCGAGCGGCTGTTCCAGGCCGACCCGTTGCCCATGCGCTGGCTGCGCAACACCGGCCTCAAGGTGATCGACCAGATGCCCGAGGCCAAGGCCCTGTTCGTGCGCCAGGCCCTGGGCCTGAGCGGCGACTTGCCGGAACTGGCCAGAGCCTAGGCGCCGGCTTGCTGGCCAAGCGTCGCGAGGACGAGCCTACGCAACATCTGGTAACTCCTCAGCGCCGGGTTCGGTTGAGATGGCAAATGGGAGTCCTTATCATTTCGCCTCACTTTGAAATCGAGAGACCGCTCCCATGTTGGCACCGAAGCGTCTACTGACCGCCCTGGCCCTCACACTCATCGGTGGCACCGCCTACGCCGCCGATGAAGTCGTGGTCTACTCCTCGCGTATCGATGAGCTGATCAAGCCGGTGTTCGATGCCTACACCCAGAAGACCGGGGTGAAGATCAAGTTCATCACCGACAAGGAAGCGCCGCTGATGCAGCGGATCAAGGCCGAGGGCGAGAACGCCACCGCCGACCTGCTGCTCACCGTGGATGCCGGCAACCTCTGGCAGGCCGAGCAGATGGGCATCCTGCAGCCGTTCACCTCCAAGGTCATCGACAGCAACATTCCCCTGCAATATCGCTCCTCCAACCACGCCTGGACCGGCCTGAGCCTGCGGGCGCGGACCCTGGCCTACTCCACCGACCGGGTCAAACCTTCAGAACTGACCACCTATGAAGCCCTGGCGGACAAGCAGTGGGAAGGCCGCCTGTGCCTGCGCACGGCGAAGAAGGTCTACAACCAGTCGCTGACCGCCACGCTGATCGAGACCCACGGTGCCGAGAAGACCGAAGAGATCATCAAGGGCTGGGTCAACAACCTGTCTACCGATGTGTTCTCCGACGACATCGCGGTGCTCGAGGCGATCAACGCGGGGCAATGCGACGTCGGCATCGTCAACACCTACTACTACGGCCGCCTGCACAAGCAGAAACCGAACCTGGCGGTGAAGCTGTTCTGGCCGAACCAGGGCGATCGCGGGGTGCACGTCAACCTGTCGGGCATCGGCCTGACCAAACACGCACCGCACCCGGAAGCAGCCAAGGCCCTGGTGGAATGGATGACCACGCCTGAGGCGCAGAAGATCTTTGCCGACGTCAACCAGGAGTTCCCGGCCAACCCGGCGGTAGCGCCTTCCGCGGAAGTGGCCAGCTGGGGCAAGTTCGTAGCCGACACCCTGCCGGTTGAAATCGCCGGCAAGCGCCAGGCCGAAGCCATTCGCCTGATGGACCGCGCTGGCTGGAACTGAGCCTGCCGTTATACTGCGCCCCGCTTTTGCGGGGCGTTTTCTTTAGCGGCTGGGCTTTTGTGGCGAGGGAGCTGGCTCCCGTTCCACCGCGCAGCGGTGGCCAGCCCTGAATACGTGATTCAACTGGCGTAACGTGGTTGCAGCCGTTGGGGCGGCCATGGCGTCCAGCGGGTGCCGCTCCCTGGCCCCACGCGTTTTGCGCAAGTATTTTTGTCTGTTCCACCTGCCCGAGAGTTTTTTGTGGCCCATCCCGCTCAACGTCGCTGGTATCCCCTGGTCTTTGCCGTAGCGGCCCTGGTCCTTTTGCCGCTGAGCGTGCTGCTATTGTCCTGGCAGGCCGTCGACCAGCAGATCTGGTCCCACCTGTGGGACACGCAAATGCCGCGGCTGTTGGGCAATACCCTGACCCTGGTGTTTGGGGTGGGCGTTGGCGTCACGCTGCTGGGCGTGAGCCTGGCCTGGCTCACCAGTCTCTGCGAGTTTCCCGGACGGCGCTGGCTGGACTGGGCCTTGATGCTGCCCTTTGCGATCCCGGCCTATGTGCTGGCTTTCGTCTTTGTCGGCCTGCTGGATTTTTCCGGGCCGGTGCAAAGCCTGCTGCGGGAATGGTTCGGCAGCGGCCTGCGACTGCCGCGGGTACGTTCCACCGGTGGGGTGATCCTGGTGCTGGTGCTGGTGTTCTATCCCTATGTCTACCTGCTGGCGCGCAACGCCTTCCTGGCCCAGGGCAAGGGGTTGATGGAGGCAGCGCGGGTCCTCGGGCAATCGCCCTGGCAGGCGTTCTGGCGGGTGGCGCTGCCCATGGCGCGGCCGGCCATCGGCGCCGGGGTGGCCCTGGCGCTGATGGAAACCCTGGCGGATTTCGGTGCGGTGTCGGTGTTCAACTTCGATACCTTCACCACCGCTATCTACAAGACCTGGTACGGCTTCTTCAGCCTTTCCAGCGCCGCCCAGCTGGCCAGCCTGCTGCTGCTGGCGGTGATGCTGGTGCTGTACGGCGAGCGCCGCGCCCGTGGCGCCAGCCGTACCGGTAACGAGCGGCCCCGGGGCAAGGCGCTGTACCACTTGCGCGGGCTCAAGGCGTTGGCGGCCACGGGCTGGTGCCTGCTGGTATTCGCCTGTGCCTTCGTGATTCCGCTGCTGCAGTTGCTGGCGTGGTTCTGGCAGCGCGGGCGCTTCGACCTGGATGAGCGGTATGCCGGCTTGATCATCCACACCCTGTACCTGGGCGGCATGGCGGCGCTGATCACTGTCAGTGTGGCTCTGCTCCTGGCCTTTGCCCGACGCCTGGCGCCGACCCGGGGCATCCGCGCCGGGGTCAGCCTGGCCAACCTGGGCTACGCCTTGCCCGGCTCGGTACTGGCGGTATCGATCATGCTGGCCTTCAGTTACCTGGATCGCGAGCTGGTGATCCCGCTGTCCGGCTGGTTGGGCGGGGCCGGCAAGCCGCTGCTGCTGGGCAGCCTGTCCGCCTTGCTGCTGGCCTATCTGGTGCGTTTTATCGCCGTGGCCTACGGGCCGCTGGAAAACAGCCTGGAGCGGATCCGCCCGTCGCTCCCCGAAGCGGCGCGCAGCCTGGGGGTCGCTGGCCCGCGACTGTTTTTCAAAGTGTATCTGCCGTTGTTGCTGCCCGGGACCTTGAGTGCCGCCTTGCTGGTGTTCGTCGATGTGCTCAAGGAAATGCCCGCCACCTTGCTGATGCGCCCGTTTGGCTGGGACACGCTGGCGGTGCGGATCTTCGAGATGACCAGTGAAGGGGAGTGGGCCCGGGCCTCGCTGCCGGCACTGACCCTGGTGCTGGTGGGCCTGCTGCCGGTGATTGGCCTGATCCGCCGCTCGGCCCATCGAATCGGTTAGGTGCCAGCCTTGCACCTTGCAGCTACAATGCGCGGCATTCGGTGCGGCCTGTTGTTTGGCCGGGACGCTGAAATCGGCTGAAAGCCATCTATTTCAAGGCTTTCACACCAACAGCGCCAGTCCGCACCCTCGCCACGCCCGGAAGGAGAAACCCATGGGACAGCGTACGCCTCTGTATGACCTGCATCTCGCCCTCGGCGCGAAAATGGTCGATTTTGGCGGTTGGGATATGCCCTTGCATTACGGCTCGCAGGTCGAGGAGCACCATCAGGTGCGACGTGATTGCGGTGTGTTCGATGTATCCCACATGACCGTGATCGATGTCAGCGGTACCCAGGCCAAGGCCTGGCTCCAGCGGTTGCTGGCCAATGATGTCGAACGCCTGCACAACCCCGGCCAGGCTCTGTACAGCACCATGCTCAATGAACGGGGCGGCATCGTTGACGACATGATCGTCTATCGCCTCGAAGACGCTTATCGCCTGGCGCTCAATGCCGCCACCCGTGATCAGGACCTGGCCTGGATGCAGGCGCAGCTGGGGGATTTCCAGGTGCAGCTGCACGAGCGCCCGGAGCTGGCGATGCTGGCGATCCAGGGCCCTCAGGCGCGGCACAAGATTGCCGAGCTGGTGACCCAGTCCCGCGGCACCCTGATCCAGCAGCTCAAGCCATTCGAAGCCGGCTTTGACGGCGACTGGTTCATTGCCCGGACCGGCTACACCGGCGAGGACGGTCTGGAGATCGTCCTCCCTGCCGACCAGGCCCCGGCCTTCTTCAACGACCTGGTGGGGGCGGGGATCTCGCCCATCGGTCTGGGCGCCCGGGACACCCTGCGCCTGGAGGCCGGCATGAACCTCTATGGCCAGGACATCCATCAGGATGTCTCGCCCCTGGCGGCGAACATGGCCTGGAGCATTGCCTGGGAACCGGCGTCACGCCAGTTCATCGGTCGCAGTGCCCTGGAAGCCGAACGGGCGGCCGGGGTGAAGCAGAAACTGGTGGGCCTGGTGCTCGAAGAACGCGGGGTTTTACGCGCTCATCAGGTGGTTCGTATCGCCGATGTTGGCGAAGGTGAGATCACCAGTGGTAGTTTCTCCCCTACGCTGAGCAAGTCGATCGCACTGGCGCGGGTGCCGATGGCCACCGCCGACCGTGCCGAAGTGGAAATCCGCGGCAAGTGGTACCCGGTCCGGGTGGTCAAACCCACCTTCGTGCGCCACGGCAAAACCCTGATCTAACTATTTCCAGCAGGCATTGCGCCGCTGACACTTCTTCTTGAGGACACAGAACATGAGCGATATCCCTGCCCACCTGCGTTTTGCCGACAGTCACGAATGGGCCCGCCTGGAAGCCGACGGCAGCGTGACCGTAGGTATTAGCGACCACGCTCAGGAAGCCCTGGGCGACGTGGTTTTCGTCGAGCTGACTGAAGTCGGCAACGTGTTTGGCGCAGGGGACCAGGCCGGTGTGGTGGAGTCGGTGAAAGCCGCTTCCGACATCTATGCGCCGGTGGCCGGTGAAGTGATTGCGGTCAACGAAGAGCTGAGCGCCAGCCCCGAGCTGCTCAACAGCGATCCGTACGGTGCCTGGATCTTCAAGCTCAAGCCAAGCAACCCGGGCGATCTGGACAAGCTGCTGGACGCCGCCGGCTACAAGGCCGCCATCGGCGAGTAAGCCGTTCTCGCCGGCACGTCCGCCCTGTTTGCGCAGGGCGGGCTTGCTGGCGAAGGCTCTTAAGCCTGCAACACCTCTTTCACCGTCGCCACCGCGCGTTCCACGTCGGCCTTGCTCATGGCGGTGAACATCGGCAACGAGACGATCAGCCGACCGACCCGTTCCGCTACCGGGAACATCCCCTCCTTGAAGCCGCGCTCGCGGTACAGGCTCAGCAAGTGAATCGGCGGGTAGTGATAGCCGATGCCAATCCCGCGTTCCTGCATCTGCTCCATGAAGGTGGCGCGGGCCGGCTTGCCATCCTTGCGCTCTGGCAGTACCAGCTGGAACAGGTGCCAGTTGCTGTTGGTGAAGTCCGCCGGCGGTAGCTGGGCGCCATAGCGGGCTTCGAAATCGCTGCCAAAGCATTCGAAGTAGTGCCGGGCCAACTCACGGCGATGGGTGGTGATCGCCTCGATATGGGCGAACTGCCCCAGGCCGATGGCGGCCGCCACGTCGGTCATGTTGAACTTGCCGCCAAGCACATCCACATCCAGGCCGTCGAAGCCGTTGCGGGTCACGCCTTGCAGGCGATACTTCTCGGCCAGGCGCACCTCTTCTGGTGTGTTGAGCACCAGGCAGCCGCCCTCGGACGAAGTGACGTTCTTGTTGGCCTGGAAGCTGAAGGACACGAAGTCGCCACCGGCACCGATGCGCTGGCCGTTCCAACTGGAGCCCAGGGCCTGGGCGGCATCTTCCACTACCCGCAGGCCGTGCTTGTTGGCCAGGGCGTAGAGGCGGCTCATGTCCACCGGCAGCCCGGCCAGGTACACCGGGATAATGGCCTTGGTGCGTGGGGTAATGGCGGCTTCGACCTGGGCCAGGTCGATATTGCGGGTGACCGGGTCGATATCGGCGAACACCGGCGTGGCCCCGACTTCGAGGATGACGTTGGCGGTGGCCACCCAGGAAATCGGCGTGGTGATGACTTCATCACCGGCACCGATGCCGGCAATGCGCAAGGCGATCTCCATGGTGCAGGTGCCGGAGTTGAAGGTGCGTACCGTGCGCCCGCCGAAAAACTCCGAGAGCTGGGCTTCGAAGGCCTGGACCTTGGGGCCGCTGGTGATCCAGCCCGAACGCAGGACTTCGCCGACAGCGGCGATGGTGGGTTCATCGATGGTGGGTTTGGAGAACGGCAGGAAAGGCAGTTGGCTCATGACGATGGGACACCCGATAAGCGGACGATAGGGGCACAGGTTGCGATGCGCCGGGGCTGGCGCGTTGACGTCGAGCATGATGGTACCGATTGCCCCGGGACGCCAGAGCATCGACGCGGGAAATCGACTGCTATGCTGCTTGGCACCCTGTTGCAGCGACGCTGAGCGCCGTTTATCGGAGAGAGCCGGTCATGTCCCAGTTGCTATCTTTGAGCCAGTTACGCGAGCCCAACGCTTTTCTCAACCGGCACCTGGGGCCCGACGCCGAGGAGCAGCAAGCGATGCTCGCCAGCCTCGGGCTGGGCAGCCGGGCCGAACTGATCGAGCAGACGGTGCCGCCGGGAATCCGCTTCAACCGCGCACTGGACCTGCCGCCGGCCCTGGACGAAGCGGCCGCCCTGGCCAGGCTCAAGGGTTATGCCGGGCAGAACCAGGTCTGGACCAGCCTGATCGGCATGGGTTACCACGCCACCCTGACGCCGACGGTGATCCTGCGCAACGTGCTGGAGAACCCCGGCTGGTACACCGCCTATACCCCCTACCAGCCGGAAATCGCCCAGGGCCGGCTCGAAGCCTTGTTGAATTTCCAGCAGATGACCATCGACCTCACCGGCCTGGACCTGGCCAACGCCTCGTTGCTGGACGAAGCCACCGCCGCCGCCGAAGCCATGGCCCTGGCCAAGCGCGTGAGCAAGTCTTCGAGCAACCTGTTCTTTGTCGATGAACACTGCCACCCGCAAACCATTTCCGTGGTCCGCACCCGGGCCGAAGGCTTCGGTTTCGAGCTGGTGGTCGGCGGGGTCGACGAATTGTCCGGGCACCAGGTGTTCGGCGCGTTGCTGCAGTACCCGGACACCCATGGCGAGATCCGCGACCTGCGGCCGCTGATTGACCAGTTGCACGCCCAGCAGGCCCTGGCCTGTGTCGCGGCCGACCTGCTCAGCCTGTTGTTGCTGACCCCGCCGGGCGAACTGGGGGCCGACGTGGTGCTCGGTTCGTCCCAGCGCTTCGGCGTGCCCATGGGCTACGGCGGCCCCCATGCGGCGTTTTTCGCCTGCCGCGACGAGTACAAGCGCGCGATGCCCGGGCGCATCATCGGTGTGTCCAAGGATGCCCGCGGCCAGGTGGCCCTGCGCATGGCCTTGCAGACTCGCGAGCAGCATATTCGCCGCGAGAAGGCCAACTCGAACATCTGCACCGCCCAGGTGCTGCTGGCCAATATCGCGGGTTTCTACGCCGTCTATCACGGCCCGGCCGGGCTCAAGCGCATTGCCCAGCGGGTACACCGGCTGACTTGCATCCTCGCGGTCGGCCTGGAGCGCCACGGCATTGCCAGGGTCAATCGGCACTTCTTCGACACCCTGACCCTGGAGGTCGGCGGCAGCCAGACGGCGATCATCGAAAGCGCCAGGGCGCAGCAGATCAACCTGCGGATTCTCGGCCGTGGCCGGCTGGGGCTGAGCCTGGATGAAACCTGTGACGAAAGCACCGTGGCCCGTTTGTTCGACGTGTTCCTGGGTGCCGACCACGGGCTGGATGTCAGCAGCCTGGACGCCGAGGCGCTGGAGTCGGGGATTCCCGACCCGCTGCTGCGACGCACGCGCTACCTGACCCACCCGGTGTTCAGTGCCCATCACAGCGAAACCGAAATGTTGCGCTACCTCAAGCAGCTGGAGAACAAGGACCTGGCGCTCAACCAGTCGATGATTCCCCTGGGCTCCTGCACCATGAAGCTCAATGCCAGCAGCGAGATGATCCCCATCACCTGGCCGGAGTTCGCCAACCTGCATCCCTTCGCACCCCGGGAGCAGGCTGCCGGCTATGGCCTGCTGATCGCGGAGCTGGAGCGTTGGCTGTGCGCCATCACTGGTTTCGACGCCATCTGCATGCAGCCCAACTCCGGGGCCCAGGGCGAGTACGCCGGGCTGCTGGCGATTCGTCGCTACCACGAGAGCCGCCGGCAAGGCGGCCGGCATGTCTGCCTGATCCCAGCGTCGGCCCACGGCACCAACCCGGCCTCGGCGCAGATGGCCGGGATGCAGGTGGTGATCGTCGAGTGCGACGAGGCCGGCAACGTCGACCTGGAAGACTTGAAGGCCAAGGCCCAGGCGGCCGGCGAGCGCCTGTCGTGCCTGATGGCTACCTACCCTTCGACCCACGGCGTGTACGAAGAGGGCATCAGCCAGATCTGCGAAGTTATCCACAGCCACGGCGGCCAGGTGTACATGGACGGCGCCAACCTCAACGCCCAGGTAGGCCTGGCCCGGCCGGCGGACATTGGCGCCGATGTCTCGCACATGAACCTGCACAAGACTTTCTGCATTCCCCATGGCGGCGGTGGCCCGGGCATGGGACCGATTGGCGTGCGCGCGCACCTGGCGCCGTTTGTCGCCAACCACCCGGTGGTGCCCATCGACGGGCCGTTACCGGAGAACGGCGCCGTCAGCGCAGCGCCCTGGGGCAGTGCGAGTATCCTGCCCATCAGCTGGATGTACATCGCCCTGATGGGGCCGCAGCTGGCGGATGCCAGCGAGGTGGCGATCCTTGCGGCCAACTATCTGGCCGAGCAATTGAGCGGTGCCTTCCCGGTGCTCTACAGCGGCCGCAACGGCCGGGTGGCCCACGAATGCATCCTAGATCTGCGCCCGCTCAAGGCCCAGACCGGGATCAGCGAGGAAGACGTGGCCAAGCGCTTGATGGACTACGGCTTCCATGCCCCGACCATGTCCTTCCCGGTGCCGGGCACCCTGATGGTGGAGCCCACGGAAAGCGAATCCAAGGCCGAGCTCGACCGTTTTATCGAAGCCATGCTGAGCATCCGCGCCGAGATCGCCCAGGTGCAGGAGGGCAACTGGCCGGCCGAGGACAACCCGCTCAAGGGCGCTCCCCATACCCTGGCGGATATCACCGGAGTCTGGGAGCGCTCCTACAGTATCGAACAGGCGGTGCTGCCCACCGCCCATACCCGGGCCCACAAGTACTGGCCGGCGGTGAACCGGGTGGACAACGTCTATGGCGACCGCAACCTGTTCTGCGCCTGCGTGCCGCTGGCGGACTACCGCTGAACGGGCCTCAGTAGTGGTGGCGCGTCCGCGCCGGCTGGCTGCCATGGCTACTGGCACGGGCAGGTTGGGTTTCCAGGGGATAGAGGTGCAGCAACTCTTCCTCGATCACCTGGTTGCTCAGGCCCAGTTCCAGCTCCGGGCAGTCCAGGTCCAGCCAGTCACCGTGCTGCAACTGCAGGTCGCTCTCGCGCCGGCTGGCGCTGTGGAACACATAGTGGACCATGCCCGGTTGCAGGAACTGTTCGTGCTGTTCGAGGAAGGCCTGGGAGTATTTGCGAATAGCCCACCAGTTCTGCTGGTCGAGGCGATAGCTGCGCTGCGGCAACGGCGTGCCCTGGCGTTCGACCCGGACATTGAGTGACAGGCTGTTCTGCAGTTCGCCGAGGATCAGCGCCGGGGCGATGGCGCACTGGCGCAACCGCGATTGCGCGCAGGAACTGGCGTCCTGATGGCTCAGCAACGGGTCGTGAATGTCGTGGCCGAGGCTGAAGCCGACAAAGCGCAACTGGCCGAAGGGGTCCACCAGGTACACGCACACCACCCCGGGCTGGCTGGAAATGCTCTGGGCGTGGTACGGAATCATCAGCGGCTCGCCGTCGGTCTTCAGCAGGCTGCCATTGCCCTTGTAGAACCAGCCCTGGCGGGTGTGCGGAGTGTTCAGGGTGACTTCGCTGACCTGCACCAGCAGGTTGTCCCGAGGCTTGAGCGGTGGGCGCAACGGGCCTTGCTGGGGGCCGTCCGCGGGCAGTTGCGGGTGGGGCGCGAGGCTGCGCAGGTGTTCGCTCCAGCCCAGATGGCGACGGCTGCAGAACAGCAGGGTCTCGTACAGCCCGCCGTGTTCGGAATAGGCCCGCACGCTGCGGCCATTGTGAAAGTCGAACAGCCCGATGGCGCGCTGGTCCTTGTGGCAGACATCCAGCAACAGCAGGTAATCGTCCATGATTCTCTAGTCCTTCAGGGGCAAGGGGGCGGGGAGGATGGGCAGCGCTTCGCGCACGCGCGAACGGCGCGGTTCGAGGGCTTGTTCCTTGAGCAGGAATGACAGCAGCAAGCCGGCCAGGCTGCCGCTCAGGGCCACGTACAGGATCGATGGCAGGCCGAAATGGCTGGCGGCGAACCCGGCCACGGCCGGTGACAACCCGCCACCCAGAATCTCGCCGAACCCCACCACGATTCCGGTCGCCGTCGGCAGCAGGGCCGGGGTGACCGATTCGCTGGTCAGCGGGCCGACTGTCATGCAGATCAGGCTGAAGTTGAAGAACGACAGCAGGAACAGCAGCAGGAACAGCAGCCAGGGAAGGGGCGGGCTGACGATCAGCAGGCCCACCAGGGTGCTGCTGGTCATGAAGCACACCGACACCACCGGCTTGCGCCCGAGACGGTCGGACATGCCGGGGATGATCAATTGGCCGATGAAGCCGCCCACGCCGATGGCCGAGATGACGAAGGCCATGGACAGGGTTTCCAGGTGCATATGGTCGGTCAGGTAGCTGGGCAGCATGGCGCAGAGGACGAACTGGCAGGTGAGTATGCAGAACATGATCAGGATGTTCAGGCTCACGTTGCCGCTCTTGAAAGCCGCCAGCCAGGTGCCTGCGGTGCGGTCGGCCTGGGGCGCCGGCAGCGGTCGGTAGATTTTCCACAGGTAGCCGGCCAGCAGCAGGCCCGGCAGGGAAATGATGGCGAACACCGCACGCCACGAGCCAGTGATTTGCAGGAGGTAAGCGGCGATCAGCGGCCCCAGGCAGAGGCCGAGAATCGGGAACAGCGCCTGCTGGATACCCAGGTTCAGCCCGCGCCGGTCGGGGCGCGAGACTTCATTGGTGACAATGATGCTGGTGGGGGTGAAGGCACCCTCGCAGATGCCCATCAGCCCGCGCAGAATCACCAGCCCCAGCACGCCGGTGGCCAGCGCGGAAAAACCGGACAGTAGCGAAAGCACGGCAATCGAGGTCACCAGCACGCGGCGGGTGCCCAGGCGCTCGATCACGCTGCCCATGCCCAGGGCGGACAGCCCCCAGGTGAAGGCCAGCGCGGCGGACAGGTAGCCCAGGTCCTGATAGTCCAGTTGCAGGTCGTGCATGATCACCGGAAACAGCGGCAGGATGATGAAGCGATCCAGCCCCACCAGCCCGAAACTCAGTGACAGCAACAGCACCATGGATCTTTCGTAACGGCTGTTGGCAGCCGTGGTTGGCATTCCAGTGTTCATCGCTCAGCTTCCTTGTGAAACCATGAACCCGGCGCAAGCGCCGTGGGAGGCCACCCGACGTTGCCCTGCAGCCCGGCAACGTCAGGTGGGACAGGCACAGGCAGTCACATCAGGCGGTCCACTCGCCCACCGCCATTTCCGCGGTGAACCCCGGGCCGAAGGCCGCCAGCAGGCCGATGTCGCCGCGATTGAGGTTGGAATCGAACTGCCGCTTGAGCACGTCGAACACCACCACGCTGGCAATGTTGCCGGCTTCCGACAGGCTGCTGCGCGATTGCGAGACCCGGTTGGATGCCAGGTCCAGGTGCATCACCAGCTCGTCGAGGATCTTGCGACCACCGGTGTGGAAGATGAAGAAGTCGTTGTGCGCACAGTTCTGTTCGAAGCTCTCGTAGTTCAGCCGCTCCATGACCGGTGCCACGTCCTTGATGGAGTTCATCACCGCCTTGTCGAGGGTGAAGTGAAAGCCGGTGTCCTTCACGTCGTACTTGATGTAGTGCTCGCTCTTGGGCAGGAAGTACGACTCGGTCTTCTTGATCTTGAAGCCGCCGGCCTGGTCATCGGCGCGCAGCACGCAGGCGGATACCGCATCGCCGAACAGCGCCGCGGAGATGAAGGCGTGCAGCTTGGTGTCGTCCGGCTGGTAGCACAGCGAGGAGAATTCCAGGGACACGATCAGTACGTGGTTGCGGGCATCGAGCCGGGCGAAGTCGTTGGCGCGGTTGATGGCCGCGGCACCGGCCACGCAGCCCAGCTGGGCGATCGGCAACTGCACGGTGGAGGTTGGCAGGGCCAGGTCGTTGATCAGGTGCGCGGTCAGCGACGGCATCATGAAGCCAGTGCAGGAAGTGACGATCACCATGCGAATGTCGCTGATCTGCAGCCCGGCATTCTCGATGGCCTGGCGCGCCGCGGCCGACGACATCTGCCGGGCTTCACGCTCGTAGACGATGCTGCGGTGGGTGAAACCGGTGTGCACTGCCAGTTCGTCGATCGGCAACACCAGGTGGCGCTCGTTGACTTCGGTGTTGGCGATCATGCGCTTGGCCAGGGCCATGCGTGGATGGTCGGCGTGCAGGTTTTCCAGGTGATCGACCATCTGTTGCTGGGTGATCTTGTGTTGCGGAAACATGACGTGTGGAAGGCAAAGTGTAGACATGATGGGTCCTTGGCTTTAAGTAAGCCAACAAGTTAAGGGGTGGGGATAGTCCCCGTTTATAGGCACAGGAATCTGTAGGCCCTAAAGGAAATCAGGGCCTTAAGGCAACTTCGGGGCGTGAAGTTGCCGTTGATGTAACTTTTAAGTTGGATTTTATTTTAATGGCTAACTTCAGGGTGCCTTATATAAAGGCACCTTGAATAACAACTTATATATCGAGTACGAACTTATAAGCGTATTGCCAGGCCAGGTTGCTTTCGCGCACATGCTTGCGGATCACCATGCGCACCGGCGCACCGACTTTCAGCTGTTGCTGATCGCACACATCGACGATTTCCGAAGCGATCACCAGGCCGTCGTCCAGGCGCACCATGGCCATGATGCGCGGCACGGTTTCGCCATAGCCCATGGCGGCCAGGATCGGGTTCTCGGCCGGGGCCATGACCTCGATCTTGCCACTGCGCGCGCAGCGATACGGCTTCACACTCAGGGAGTTGCAAGCGCCGCAGACGGTGCGCCGGGGGAAGAAGATTTCGTTGCATTCTTCGCACTGGCTGCCTTCGAGGCGGTACTTGCCGCCATGCTCGCGCCATTCGCGAAGCATGCTGGCGGTGGTCATTCTGTGGATCTGTTCTGGGTACATGGACATGGTCCGGGCTCCTTAGTCGTTCGAGAGGACAATCACTGAGTTGTGCGCCGCGTAACCGCCAAGGTTCTGCGACACGCCGATGCGCGCGCCCTTGACCTGGTTGTCGGATTCACCCCTCAGCTGCCGGAACAGCTCGGTGATGTGCAGGATGCCGTCGCAGCCGGAGGCATGGCCGCGGCCGATGTTGCCGCCGTCGGTATTGAGCGGCAGCTGGCCATCCAGGGCGATGCCGCCTTCGAGCACGAAGTCGCCGGCCTGGCCCTTGCCACAGATGCCCATGGACTCCATCTGGATCAGCCCGGCGCCGAGCAGGTCGTAGACCTGGGCCACGTCGATGTCCTTGGCGGTGATCCCGGCTTTCTTGTAGGCGATTTCCGCACAGGCGATGGAGTTGGCCGAAACCGCCATGCCCACATCCTTGGGCAGGCCCGGATGATGCAGGGTCGGGTTGTGAAAGCGCGTGCCGAAATAGTGGGAGACCCCGGTATAGGCGCAACCGCATACGAACACCGGTTTATCGGTGTACTTGTGGGCCAGGTGTTCGGCCACCAGGATCGCGCAGCCACTGGCTTCGCCCCAGGCCAGCATTGAGCCGCAGGCCTCGCTGTTCTTCAACGCTTCCAGGGAAGGAATCGGCTGGCCATAACGAGTGGCGGTGGGGGTGTTCTGTGCGTAGATGCGCATCTGCCGGCCGAAGGTGGCCAGTACGTCGGCCTCGCGACCGGCATAGCCGAACTTCTGGAAGTACTCGGCGGTGGCCAGGGCGAAGGCATCGGTGTGGGAAATGCCGAGGAAATAATCGTATTCACATTCAGTGCTGGAGCCGATGTATTCGGCGTAGTTGAAGTGATCGGTCATCTTCTCGAAGCCGCCGCACAGGACGATGTCGTACTCCCCGGACGCCACCATCTGGTGGCCCATCTGGAACGACACCGAGCTGCTGGTGCAGTTGGCGGTGCTCATGAAGGTCGGCGCCGGGCTGATGCCCAGGGCGTCGGAAATGGTCGGGCCCAGGCCGCCATATTCGGAAATGCCTTCACCGTGATAACCATAGGCCACGGCCTGGATTTCCCGGGGGTGCATCTTGGCGTCCTTGAGAGCCTTGTAGGCGGACTCGACGATCATTTCCTTGAACGTCTGCCGAACTCGTGAACTTCCGGGTTTCGGCGTATAGGCGGCCGAAACGATTGCAACACGACGTGCGCACATGTGCATGCTCCTTGCGTAGACAGGCGTAATCAGAGATAGGCGGTCAGGGCGTAGTCAGCCCGCAGGTACTTGAACTCGTACTTGATGGACGTGCCGTAGTCGACGTAGATCTTGGATTCCAGCAGTTCGCGCAGAGGCTTGTTGTGCTTCTGGTACTGCTCGATGGCGTCGGTGACGGTCAGGGCGATGGCGTCGCTGCCGGCGCCGAAACCGTAGGACACCAGAAGAATTTTCTGCCCCGGGCGTGCCCGGTCCAGTACGTTGATCAGGCCGAGCAGCGGGCTGGCCGATCCGGCATCGCCAACGTTGCCGGCATAGATGCCCGGTTCCACCTGCTTGGGGTTGAAGCCCAGGTGCTTGGCCAGGGAGTAGGGCGTGGACACCAGGTTTTGCTGGAACACCACATAGTCATAGTCGGCGGGGCTGGTGTGCAGCTTGGCCATCAGGCCTTCGGCGGCGCGGCGGGTCTGGTCTTCCAGGCCGATGCTGTTCTTGTCCGAGCCCAGGCCCATGCCCGAACGAATGTAGCGATCACCCTGGGGGCGGATGTTGTCGGCGACATCGGCGGCGCAGGAGAAGCTGGCGTCGAATTCGGCGATGACATCCTGGCTGCCGATCAGCAGCGCAGCGGCTCCGGCCCCGGCATAGGATTCGGTCAGGTCGCCCGGCGCGGTGTTGCGGTTGATGGTGTCGGCGCCGATGGCCAGGGCGCTGCCCGTCATGCCGGAAGCCACCAGCGCCTGGCAGATCTGCAGGGCAGAAGTTCCGGACTTGCCGGCGAACTGCACGTCGGCGCAATAGGCGTCGTAGCCGCTGCCGAGCATTTCCAGGATGATCGAAGCCGAGGCCCGTGAGTCATAGGGGTTGGTGCAGGTGCCCAGGTACAGGGCTTCGATCTGATGACCGGGGACTTTATCCAGGGCCCGTTGCGCCGCCAGCACCCCGAGGGTGATGACATCTTCATCCGGTTGCAGCACGGCTCTTTCCGTGACGCCGAGGTTTTCCTCCACCAGCTTGAGGTCGGTGTTTTTCCAGACGTTGATCACTTCCTGGACTTTCAGGCGGCATACCGGAATACCCGCGCCATAGCTGACAATACCTATCTTTTTCACGTTCATTTTCCTCTTGATTCCATTCTTTTCAGAAAACTGGGTCGTGCCTGCTCAGAAGCACCCTTGAAACATACGGAAAACAGTTTTGCTGCCTTTCTCCTGGCCACACCTGGTGAAACCTGCAGGCCAGAGCGGTTTAACAGCAGACTCCAAATAGGGGAAAACCCACTCGAAAGCTGTTTTTATTCACCTCACTGTGCTATGATACGGAACGTTTCGTTTAGTAATAATTTCAGACGATCTAATCTCTTAAGGGAAAAGGGCCGAAGCCTCGAATTCGAGGAACTCCAAGTTACAAGGCCTGAGCTGCTCAACCCTTACGCGATATTTTAAAAACTAGATAGATCGGTGTAAGAAATTCATGATTCTTTCAAGAATGAAACGAAACGGACCGTTTCATTTCGATTCGAGGGAATCCTATACCCTGCGTTGCGTTTGTCAAGCGCCCTGCCTGGAGATTTTTTATTGTGGCTCGTACCCCCTCTCGCAGCTCCATCGGCTCTTTGCGAAGTCCCCATACTCATAAGGCCATTCTCACTTCCACCATCGAAATCCTTAAGGAATGCGGCTATTCCGGGCTCAGTATCGAGTCCGTCGCCCGTCGGGCGGGGGCCAGCAAGCCAACTATCTATCGCTGGTGGACGAACAAGGCGGCGTTGATCGCCGAGGTTTATGAAAACGAGAGCGAACAAGTCAGAAAATTTCCTGATCTCGGCTCGTTCAAGGCAGATCTCGACTTTTTGCTGCGAAATCTCTGGAAAGTCTGGAGGGAGACTATTTGTGGCGAGGCCTTTCGCTGTGTGATCGCAGAAGCGCAACTGGATCCCGCAACCTTGACCCAGCTCAAGGATCAGTTCATGGAGCGCAGAAGGGAAATGCCGAAAAAACTGGTGGAAAATGCCATCAGCAACGGCGAGCTGCCCAAGGACACCAACCGTGAATTACTGCTGGATATGATCTTCGGCTTTTGCTGGTATCGGCTGTTGACTGAGCAACTGACGGTGGAACAGGACATCGAGGAGTTCACTTCTCTGCTGATCAACGGTGTTTGTCCTGGTACGCAACGTTGATCCTTTCGAGCCATTAAGCCCTGGAGTTTCTCGGGCTTAATGGCTGTTGTTTCAGGCCGCGGGGGTGCCGAACTCTCGATACAGGTCCGGCAGGAAGCTGGCCAGATGATTGAACTCGCACATGTCGTGCACCGCGAACTCGTAGGCCAGGGTCTCCAGTTCGGCCTCGCCAAAGCCATTTTCCTTCAGCAGCGATGCAGCCTTTTCTGCCCCAGGAAAGCGGGCCATCGACGGGTGCGCCCCGACCCAGTAACGGCTGGTCAGGTACATGCCGTCCGGTACTTCCTTGAACAGATGCACCATCAACGACACCGGCACCTCAGGATGATCCGCCAGGCTCATCAGGGCGCTGACACTGCCGTCGATCTTCGCTTCGCGATACAGATCGGTGTTCAGGCCCAGGCTGGCCGGCTGCTGGAAGTCGATATGCAGGTGCATCAGGCGATCGCCGACATATTCCGACGCGCAGAAGGTGTTGCCATACAGCCGTTCCTCAAAACTCAGGGACTCATCGCACAGGCGTTGGTGGTGCACGCATGGGTTGCTGACATGGGCATAGGGGAACCACAGGGTGTAGCGCTCCGATTCCGCGGGGTGCCAGATGAACCACCACTTGAACATCTGCGCGGTGCAGCCGGGGAAGAACTTGCGGCTTTGCACGTAGGCCATCGGGCCCGGTAGCAGGGCGTAACCGGATTCCTCGCTGACAAAGTCCGGTTCGAGCAGGCGATTGATGTCCTCGATGCTCGGGGTCAGGGTGTCTTCCAGGGCCATGGGGCCTTGCTGAATCTTGCGGACGGCGGACAGCGGCACGCGCATTTCCGACCGGAAATACTTGGCGTAGGGCTTGTTCCTGACCGCCGCCTGATTGCGTAGGAACAGCTTCTGCATGGGCAGTGAGAAGTAGGTGAAGGGAGTCATGTTGCGCGCTTCCATGCTGATATCCTTTGGCGTGAATTGACAGATAGCCGCCATTTCGCTGCAACCCTTAACGGAATTGAACGAGAAACTGGCGCTTTGTAGCTAAGCAGTCCATAAACAAAAGTCAAATTTGAATTTAACTTAGTGAGAGCGCCTATGGCCGTTTCCGCTTCCCCGCAGCCAACTGCGGCCCGTACGCCGCGTCAGGATGGCCAGGCTACCCGCCAACAGATCCTGGAAACGGCCGGCCAGCTTTTTGCTGAGCTGGGGTACGCCAACACCACCAGCAAGCAGATCTGCGAGAACTCCAGGGCCAACAACGCCTCGGTCAACTACCACTTCGAGAACAAGGACGGCCTGTATCGGGCGGTGCTGCGCGAGGCCCACGACCGCCTGGTTCGGATCGAGACCATGATCAGCCTGAGTGAAAGCCAGGGCAGCCCCGAGGACAAGCTGCGGGCGATCATCACCGTGCTCATCGAGGGGCTGGGCAACCAGCGTGAGGGCTGGGCGCTGAAAGTCCTGACCCGCGAACTGTTGTCACCCTCCGCGGTGCTGCCGGCGATCCTGGAGGAGCAGGCGTTTCCCAAGGCGAAGATCGTGCGCACCATCCTCGGCCAGATCATGGATCTATCGCCTGAGGACCCGGTTACCCTGCGCAGCGCCGTCAGCGTTTTTGCGCCCTGCCTGTTCCTGCTGATCGCCCATCAGCCGCTGGCGCGCAACGTGTTGCCCGGCCTGGAGCTGGATCCACCGGCGTTGATCGAGCACATGATGAGTTATGCCCTGGCCGGCCTGGCTGCAGTGTCCCGCACACCTGGGGTCTAGCCGGCTGATCGGGCACACAAAAACGCCGACCCTGGGGTCGGCGTTTGCTGTCGGCCATCCCTTGGGCGACGGTTACTCCTGAGCGACAGCGTTCTTCGCCAGGATGGCGTTGGCCAGTTCCATGTCGGTGGCCTTGAGGCCGGGGTTGTCGGCGCGGACTTTCTGCATGGCGGCTTCCAGGTACGGGCCGCGAATGCTGCCATCGCTGGCAACGAAGCTGCCGGCGTCATCCTGGGCGGCGACGATCAACTTGTGGTCCTTGAAGGTCAGGTAGGTGGAGCCGGTGGTGGCCCCGGAGGAAATGACGTTACGCCAGAAGGTGTCGGCCATTGCCGAACCAACGGGAAGAGACAGCAGGGCAAGGGTGGCGACAGCAATTTTCAGACGCATGATGGGTGACTCCGAAAGGGGGTATCTGCATCGTTTGATTCTAGATAACCCCGCGGAGTTCCGTGACTCATCAGTCAAGGTTTTCGACCAACAGGATTGCGCCTTCCTGGCCCACCACCCGCACCCGGGCGCCCACGGGGGCGTCGGCCCCCTTGGCGATCCACACGCCGTCGGCCACCTTGATCCGCCCGCGGCCGTCGACAATCGCCTGGTGCACCACAAAGGTCTTGCCGATCAGCTCCTGGCCCCGCAGGTTGAGGTTCGGCTGATCGCTGGGGCGTACCACGCTGCGCTGGCGGCGCCACCAATACAGTGCGGTGAGCACCGACAGCAGGCCGAACAGGAGGAACTGCACCTCCCATGAGAGGCCGGGAATGAGAAAGGTCAGGACCCCGACTGTGGCGGCTGCGAGGCCGATCCACAGCAGGTAGCCGCCGGCCCCGAATACTTCGAAGATCAGCAGGATGGTGCCAAGGGCCAGCCAGTCCCAGAACGATAGAGCTTGCACAAATGCCAACATGAAGCCTGCCTCAGACCTTCTTGCTGTCGAACGTGGCCTTGACGATCTCGCCGATGCCGCCCACGGCGCCGATGACCTGGCTGGCCTCCAGCGGCATCAGGATCACCTTGCTGTTGTTGGCCGACGCCAGTTTGCCCAGGGCATCGATGTATTTCTGCGCGACGAAGTAGTTGATCGCCTGGACGTTGCCGGTAGCAATCGCCTCGGACACCACTTGGGTCGCCCGGGCCTCGGCTTCGGCCTGACGCTCCCGGGCTTCGGATTCGAGGAATGCCGCCTGGCGTTCGCCCTCGGCTTCAAGAATCTGTGCCTGCTTCTTGCCTTCTGCGGTAAGGATGGCGGCGGCCCGCAGGCCTTCGGCTTCGAGGATCTGCGCACGCTTGACCCGCTCGGCCTTCATCTGCCCGGACATGGCCGCCATCAGGTCGGCGGGTGGGCTGATGTCCTTGATTTCGATCCGGGTGATCTTGATCCCCCAGGGGGCGGTGGCCTCATCGACGGTTCGCAGGAGTTTCTCGTTGATGCCGTCACGTTGGCTGAGCATGGCGTCCAGTTCCATGGAGCCGAGTACCGTACGGATATTGGTTTGCAGCAGGTTGCGGATGGCGTGCTCGAGGTTGTTGACCTCATAGGCGGCCTGGGCGGTGTTGACCACCTGGAAGAAACACACGGCGTCGATCTGCACCGTGGCGTTATCGGCGGTGATGACTTCCTGGGGTGGGATATCCAGCACGCTTTCCATCACGTTGATCTTGCGCCCGATGCGATCCATCACCGGAATGATGATGTTCAACCCCGGCTTCAGGGTGTTGGTGTAGCGGCCGAAGCGTTCCACGGTCCATTGGTAGCCTTGGGGCACGACCTTGAAACCCATGAAGACGATGGCCACGGCGAGGCCGACGAAAAGTAACAACACGCTTCCGATCTGCATAACATTCTCCTGCTCAGATGTGATCAAGGGGCACAGGGGGCGAGTGTACGGCGGCGCCCGGTCGCGCGCAGAGATACCGTGGCCCTTGCATCATCAGGACACACATCACCGGCGTGCCCGTGGCCTCACAGTTGGAAGCGGGTGACCGAGGTCTGCAAGGTGGCCACGGAGTTTTCCATCTGCTCCACGGTCTGGGTCAGCTCACGCATGGCCTGGCTGTTGCGCCGGGCTACCAGGCTGATCATCTCCACCCGTTGCGCCACTTCGCTACTGGCCTTGGACTGCTCGCCGATGGTGAGGGAAATCTCCTCCACCATCACCGCCGAGCGCTGAGCGCCCTGGCGGATCTCATTGATCGAGGTGCCCGCCTGCTGGGCCATCTGGACCCCGTCGTTGACCCGGCTGACCCCGGTTTGCATGCTGTTCACGGCTTGTTCGGTGGTTTCCCGGATGCGTTCGATCATGCCGGTGATTTCCCGGGTGGACTGTGCGGTGCGGGCTGCCAGATTGCGCACTTCGTCAGCCACCACGGCGAACCCCCGGCCGGCTTCCCCGGCCCGGGCGGCTTCGATGGCGGCGTTCAGGGCCAGCAGGTTGGTCTGCTCGGCGATGCCATTGATCACCTGGATGATCGAGTGGATCTCTTCCGAGGACTGGCCCAGGGCGGTGATGCTGCGGGAAGACTGGTTCACCGCCTCGGCAATATGGCTCATGCCGTCCACGACCCCGAGGATTACCTGGCCGCCGCTACCGGCCAGGGATTCGGACTGGGCGGCAATGCCCTGGGCATTGCGCGCGTGTTCGGCCACCTGGGCGATATTGCTGATCATCTGCTCCATGGCGGCGGCCATGTTGGTGGCGCCGTCGGCCTGTTCGCTGGCGCCGTCGGCAATGCTCAGCGACGTGTCGCTGAGGCTGTGGGAGCGGCCGCGCAACTCTTCGCTTTCATGGCGGATGGTGGTGATCATCTGCCGCAGGTTGTCTTGCATTTCTCCAAGGGCCTGTTGCAGTTGGCCGGCCTCGTCATGCCTGTCGACGCTGATAGGCGTGGTCAGGTTGCCCTGGGCAATGGCTCGGGCGGTGGCCACGGATTTTTCCAGGGGTTTGAGCACCCGGGTGAGCAGCTGCCGGGTCAACAGAGCCAGTGCCAGGGCGGCCAGCAGGCTGCCGCCGATCAGCCACCAGGCGGCCTGGCGGACTGCACTTTCACTGAGTTCGCGGGTTTGGGCGGTGCTGGCTTCGATCTGGCTGCTGAGGGCGGCGTTGCGGCTCTCCACTTCGCTGAAGCGCTGGGAGAACTCCGGCATTTGCAGGCGCGCGGCCTGTGGGTCCTTGAGGGCCTGCCCGGCGATGTTCTCGGCGGCATGAATGTAGTTTTCCAGCACCGGCTGCAGCTCGGTGATGGCGTTGCGGATTTCCGGTGCCAGGGGCAACTTGGCGTTTTCCGCCAGGGCCTTGCGGAACCAGTCGCCGTGTTCGCGCAGGCTATTGCGGACCTCTTCGCCAGCGGCGGCATCGCCGGGCTGGCTGCTCAGGGCCTCCAGCACATCGGCCCGCAGGGCGTCGTGCATCATGTCGGCCTCCAGGTGGTTGCGCAGGGCGCTGGCGTTGAGCTCGTTGTCCACCAGTGCCCGCGCCAGGCGTGACTGGCCCCATAAACCCAGCCCGGCCACCAGGGCAATGGCCAGGAGGCTGACAACCCCGGTGGCGAGCATGTTTTGACGAATGTTCATACCGGGCTCCCTGCTTTTCTCGGCGGTGACTCAAGCGTAGTCCAGCGCCTGGGGTTCGCCTCCTGTGCCGCTATGGGGGCTGGTTGCCGGGCGTGACCCGTAGCACTTCCTCAAGGCTGGTCAGGCCTTGGGCAACCTTGTGCGCGGCAGCCAGGCGCAGGCTGCGCATGCCGTCGGCACAGGCCTGGTGGTGCAGGCGGGCAAGATCCAGGTCGCGATGGATCAGGGCCTTGAGGGGGGAACCCAAGGGCATGATTTCGTAGACCCCGGTGCGCCCGTGGTAACCGGTACCCCGGCATTCGGCGCAGCCCACCGCGCGCTGGCCGCCGGCAGCGGGTGGCAGGTGCCGGGTTCCGGTCAGGCTTTCCCAGTCATCCTCCGTCAGCTGGGCGGGAACCTTGCAGTACGGGCAGAGGGTGCGCAGCAGGCGCTGGGCCATGACCCCGATCAGGGTGGCCTTGATCAGGTAATGGGGCACGCCCAGTTCCAGCAGCCGGCTGATGGCGCCGGGGGCGTCGTTGGTGTGCAGGGTAGACAGCACCAGGTGCCCGGTAAGTGCGGCCTGGATGGCCATTTCCGCAGTCTCAAGGTCACGGATCTCGCCGATCATGATGATGTCGGGGTCCTGGCGCATCAGTGCACGCACGCCGCTGGAAAAACTCAGGTCGATATTGTGCTGGACCTGCATCTGGTTGAACGCCGGTTCGATCATCTCGATCGGGTCCTCGATGGTGCACAGGTTGACCTCGGGGGTCGCGAGCTTCTTCAGGGTGGTGTAGAGGGTGCTGGTCTTGCCCGAGCCGGTGGGCCCGGTGACCAGGATGATGCCGTGGGCCTGGGTGGTCATGGCTTGCCAGCGGCTCAGGTCATCGGTGCCAAAGCCCAACTGGTCGAAATCCTTGAGCAGGACCTGGGGATCGAAGATGCGCATCACCAGCTTTTCACCGAACGCCGTGGGCAGGGTCGAGAGCCGCAACTCGATTTCGCTGCCGTCGGGGGTGCGCGTCTTGACCCTGCCATCCTGGGGCTTGCGCTTTTCCGCGACGTTCATGCGCCCCAGGCTCTTGAGGCGGCTGACGATGGCCAGGGTGACCTGGGGCGGGAACTGGTAGACGTTGTGCAATACGCCATCGATGCGAAAGCGCAGGGTGCCGTGCTCGCGGCGGGGTTCGATATGGATGTCGCTGGCCCTTTGCTGAAAGGCGTACTGGAACAGCCAGTCGACGATATTGACGATGTGCGCATCGTCGGCATCCGGCTCCTGGTCGCTGGCCCCCAGTTTCAGCAGTTGCTCGAAGTTGCCCAGGCCACTGGCTTTCTGTTCGCTGCTGGCGCCGCTGACCGACTTGGCCAGGCGATAGAACTCCAGGGTCAGGCGCTGGATGTCCAGCGGGCTGGCCACCACCCGTCGCACCGTGCGCTTGAGAACATGGGCCAGGTCTGCTTCCCAGGCACTGACGTAAGGTTGGGCGCTGGCCACGGTAACGCTCTGCCCATCCACGGCCACGGCAAGGATCTTGTGCCGCTGGGCGAAGGCGAAGGACATCAACGGCGTGATGCTGGCCACGTCGATGCGCAGGGGGTCGATACGCAGGTAAGGCTGACCGGCTTGCCGGGCCAGCCAGGCCGTGAGGCTGTCCAGGTCCAGATGTGCGCCGGGGTGCTGCAGGTCGGGCAATTGCTGGCCGGCGATCACTTCCAGGGGATGCAGCAGGTTACCGGCTGCCTGATGCCGGACGCTCATGGCCTGCTCGGCGGCATCCTGGCTGATGCGGCCCTGGGCCAGCAATTCACGCAGCAGTTCGCTGAGGTCCAGCCAGCGGTCCTGGGGAAGGTGCGCGGCGCTCATGGGCGATTCCTTGGGGCTGTTGTCCAGATGTGGGTCTCTGACCACGAACAGCCAAGAATAGTCCCCGGGGCCTCAAGGGAATGCTTGCCAAGGGTTGCAGGGTTTTGCCGGGATCAACCCGCGGCCTGCAGGCGCGAAGGTTCCGCCAGCTCCAGCTCCACGTCACAGACACTGATCAGGTTGCGCAGCTTTGCGCCGATCACCTGGGCCCGATGCCAGCTCAGGTCGTCGAGTTCCACCTCCATATACAGCGTGGCGTCCTGCTGCTGCATCGACACCCGCTGCGGCACCAGGAACTGCAGGGCGAAGTGGTTGAGGATGCGGCACAGCACATCGGCCTCGGCGTCGGCCACTATCCGGTAGTGCACGCGACAGTGAGCATTGTTGAGGTTCCAGGCATCGGCGCGGGGGGCTGGCTCGAAAGGGGGCATGGCGGTCTCCAGGTCAGTGGAGAAATTTTTACATTCGGTTTCGGGTATTTCTTATCTAAGATTGGGTTTATTTGCTTGAATATGAATTGTTCAATTCAATTTTTAATGTTTATGGGTATTTATTATGCATAGCGACCTGGACGCCTATGACCGCCGCATCCTCGCGCTGCTGCAAGAGGACGCCTCGCTTTCCAGTGCGCAGATCGCCGAGCAGGTGGGGTTGTCCCAGTCGCCATGCTGGCGACGGATCCAGCGGATGAAGGAGGAGGGGGTGATCCGCGGCCAGGTGACCCTGCTGGACCGCAAGAAGATCGGCCTCAACACGCAGATCTTCGCCGAGATCAAGCTCAACGCTCACGGGCGCTCCAACTTCACCGAGTTCACCGAGGCGATCCGCGGCTTTCCGGAAGTGCTGGAGTGCTATGTGCTGATGGGCGCGGTGGACTTTCTGCTGCGGATCGTGACCGCGGATATCGAAGCCTATGAACGCTTCTTCTTCGAGAAGCTGTCCATGGTGCCGGGTATCCAGGAGGTGAACTCGATCGTTGCCCTGTCGGAGATCAAGTCCACCACCAGCCTGCCGGTCATGCGCTGAGGGGCGGGGTTACAGGCGCAGGAGGGTTTTCCAGGCACGGTTCTGGAACACCGCGATGGCCTGCTGCTTGCGGGCGTCGAGGGCTTCGTCGGTGATCGGCTCGTTGGCCAGCTGGGCCAGTTTGTTCAACTCGCCATAGAGACGGTCCAGCTCCGGGATCTCCAGCGCGGAGCGGGCGTGGTGCAACCAGGCCTGGATGCGTTCAATGCGCGGCAACTGCTCGGCCAGGTCTTCCGGTTGCTGCTGATAGCGCGGCAGTTGCAGGGAGGTGGCTTCCTCGGCCAGCAGGCGTGGCAACCAGCTGCCCAGCTGTGCGGCGCCCTGGCGGTTGCCCCGGGTGTTGCGGTCAGCGGCCCAGGCCCGGGCCAGCAGCCAGCGCGAGGTATTCAGCGAGAACAGGCCCCAGCGCACGTCCTGCAACTCTTCGATGAACTGCTCCGGCGCGGCCTTGCGCACGTCTTCGTCATCAAGGCCGGCCTGTACCAGCGGACGCCAGTCTTCCAGCAGGGCGTCCAGGGCACTGCGCAATTCAGCGGTGGACTGGCGCGGTGCGGCCTGGCCCAGGCTGCTGGCCAGGGCTCGCAGCTCGGCAAGGTTGTCCACCCAGTCCTGCAGCAGGCGCCAGTGGCCATTGAAGCGGTACTGCTCGGCCAGGCGCTGGCTGCTGCCCAGCAGGTGCCAGGCCAGAGCGGCGAAAGCTTCGTCCAGGGGCGTCTCGGCGCTCAATTGCGGCGCGGGCAGGCTCAGGGAGTAGCTGCCGGCGTCGAACAGGCGATAGCCGCGCTCGGCCTTGCTGATGTCGCAGGGCATCAGCGGCAGGGTCAGGGCCAGCTCCGCTGCCAACTCCAGCAGGGCAGCCGGTTCGCCTTCACGCAGCTCCAGTTCCAGCTCGCAGATTTCTTCCTTTTGCTTGCCGGCGATGACTTGGCCCAAGTCCAGGGCGGCTTCGATCACCACCTTGGCCTTGCCGCGGCCCCAGGCGATTTCCGCGCGCTCGCGGACGAAATCCGTGGTGAACAATGGCTTGAGGGTCTTCTTGTCCAGTTCGGCCAGGGCTTCGGGCCAGCATTGGCCTTCGAGCTTTTTCACGTCCAGCTTGGCCTTGGCCAGTTGCCAGTCGTACTCGTTGCGTTCGGACAGGCCGGCGACGCTCTGGCCGCTGGTCTTCAGGGTCTGGATCACCGCGTCACCGTCGCGACGCAGGCGCAGGGCGACTTTGGCCCGGGCCAGGTCGCGTTCTGGGGTGTCGAAGTACTGATTCATCAGTTCACGGCGTTCCCAGCCACTTTTGTTGCGTTTTTTCAGTAGCGGGTGCTCGCGCAGGGCGGCGAGGGTTTCGCGGCTGACGCGGAGTTTGATTTCGGTTTCTTTCTGCATGGCCGGAAAATCCAGGATCGGGAGCGCAGCCGGGGAAGAGTTGGCTGCCAAGGCCGTGCAGTGTACAGGACAAGGCGCCCGCAGGTGCCGCGGCGGTTCCTTCCGCTTGCGGGATGCCTCTATGATGGGCCTCACATTGGGATTCCCGGAGACAGCTCATGCCCCTGCCGTCCATGAAGGATCAGTTTGCCGCGCTGATCGCCGCGCCATCGGTGAGCTGCACTCAAGCAGCACTGGATCAATCCAACCGTGCGGTGATCGACCTGCTGGCCGGTTGGCTCGGCGACCTGGGTTTTGTCTGTGATATCCAGCAGGTCAGCCCCGGCAAGTTCAACCTGCTGGCCAGTTTCGGCAGTGGCCCTGGCGGCCTGGTACTGGCTGGGCACAGCGACACCGTGCCCTATGACAGCGCGCTGTGGCAGACCGACCCCTTGAAGCTGACCGAAGTCGACGGCCGCTGGGTCGGCCTGGGCAGTTGCGACATGAAGGGTTTCTTCGCCCTGATCATCGAGGCAGTGCGGCCCCTGCTGGATCAGCCTTTCAAGCAGCCGCTGCTGGTCCTCGCCACTTGCGACGAAGAAAGCTCCATGGCCGGGGCGCGGGCCTTGGCGCAAGCCGGCCGGCCCCTGGGGCGCGCGGCGGTCATCGGCGAGCCTACGGGGCTCAAGCCGATCCGCCTGCACAAGGGGGTGATGATGGAGCGCATCGATATCCTCGGCCGCAGCGGTCATTCGTCGGACCCGAGCCTGGGTCGCAGTGCCCTGGAAGCCATGCACGATGCCATTGGCGAGCTGCGGGGCCTGCGGTTGCTGTGGCAGCGCGAGTACCGCAATGCGCAGTTCAGCGTCCCGCAACCGACCCTGAACTTCGGCTGCATCCATGGCGGCGACAA
The DNA here is from genome assembly GCF_900116505.1 of Pseudomonas sp. NFPP25. Taxonomy (NCBI): domain Bacteria; kingdom Pseudomonadati; phylum Pseudomonadota; class Gammaproteobacteria; order Pseudomonadales; family Pseudomonadaceae; genus Pseudomonas; species Pseudomonas sp. NFPP25. The sequence goes on from NZ_FPBG01000004.1 coordinate 443,701, forward strand.
CCCCAACCGCATCTGTGGCCAGTGTTCCCTGGAGTTCGACCTGCGGCCCCTGCCGGGCATGGATCCGGATGTGCTGCGCGAGGCCATCCGGCAGAAGCTCAAGCCGATTGCCGAACGCCATGAAGTGAAGATCGACTATGCGCCGCTGTTCCCCGCGGTCCCGCCTTTCGAGCAGCCCGAGGATGCCGAGTTGGTGCGAGTGGCAGAGCGGTTGACCGGGCATCGTGCCGAAGCAGTAGCGTTTGGCACCGAAGCACCTTATCTTCAGCGCCTTGGCTGCGAGACCCTGGTGCTCGGCCCGGGTGATATCGCCTGTGCCCACCAGCCGGGGGAGTACCTCGAAATGTCACGCTTGCAGCCTACCGTGCATCTATTACGTGAATTGATTGAACATTACTGCCTGACGCCGGCCCAATTTCAGTAAATTGCCGGTGGCCTTGTCCGTACCCATGAGGAGAGTAAGCGTGTTGCCAAGCCTGTTCCGACGATAACCATCAGCCCGCTGTGAGTTTTCCGTTTCGTCCTTTCATAGGCTGCTTTTTATTTACAGGCTCAGGTTCATGCCCGAATACGTCAATTGGCTTCGCCACGCGTCTCCCTATATCAATGCCCACCGCGACTGCACCTTCGTGGTCATGCTGCCCGGCGACGGCGTTGAACACCCCAACTTCGGCAATATCGTCCACGACCTGGTGCTGCTCCACAGCTTGGGGGTGCGCCTGGTGCTGGTGCACGGCTCGCGCCCACAGATCGAAGCCCGCCTGGCGGCCCGTGGCCTGACGCCCCATTACCATCACGGCCTTAGGATCACCGACGCGGCAACCCTGGAGTGCGTGATCGATGCCGTGGGCCAGTTGCGCATCGCTATCGAGGCGCGCCTGTCCATGGACATGGCCTCTTCACCGATGCAGGGCTCGCGGTTGCGGGTGGCCAGCGGCAACCTGGTGACTGCCCGTCCGATCGGCGTGCTGGAGGGCGTCGACTATCACCACACCGGCGAAGTGCGCCGGGTCGATCGCAAGGGCATCAATCGCCTGCTGGACGAGCGCTCGATCGTCCTGCTCTCGCCCCTGGGTTATTCCCCCACCGGGGAAACCTTCAACCTGGCCTGCGAAGACGTGGCCACTCGCGCCGCCATCGACCTTGGGGCCGACAAACTACTGCTGTTCGGCGCCGACCCAGGCCTGCTGGATGAAAACGGCAAGCTGGTGCGCGAATTGCGCCCGCAACAGGTGCCGGCGCATTTGCAGCGCCTGGGGGGCAACTATCAGGCCGAGCTGCTGGATGCCGCCGCCGAGGCGTGCCGCGGCGGAGTCGGACGCAGCCATATCGTCAGCTACGCCGAGGACGGCGCCTTGCTAACCGAACTCTTCACCCGCGACGGCGGCGGCACCCTGGTGGCCCAGGAACAGTTCGAGCGGGTGCGCGAGGCGGCGATCGAGGACGTGGGCGGCTTGCTGGAGCTGATCAGCCCGCTGGAAGAGCAGGGCATCCTCGTGCGGCGTTCCCGCGAGGTGCTGGAGCGCGAGATCGAGCAGTTCAGTGTGGTGGAGCGCGAGGGCATGATCATCGCCTGCGCGGCCCTGTACCAGATTGCCGATTCCGATGCCGGTGAGCTGGCGTGCCTGGCGGTGAACCCCGAGTACCGCCATGGCAAGCGTGGTGACGAGTTGCTGGAAAGGATCGAGACCCGCGCTCGGGCCCAGGGCTTGAAGACGCTGTTCGTCCTCACCACTCGTACCGCTCACTGGTTCCGCGAGCGGGGTTTCGTGCCCAGCAGTGTCGAGCGCCTGCCATCGGCCCGGGCCTCGCTGTACAACTACCAGCGCAATTCGAAGATCTTCGAAAAAGCCCTCTGAACCCGCCTCTTTGCGCAACTGGCCGCCACGGCCCGATCAATTGATCGAACCGTGGCGGCCAGTTGCACATGTCAGAAAAATTTCATTTCGATACAAAAACTGTAACAAATTGACGGGAGGATAGGCTCTTAGCCATGATTGCGTCGCTTTTTTGATCCTGAATGACGTTTTGCGTTTGTACACGCAGGGGATCTTGGGGGGCTGAGTCAGGGGAATATTTTTCAGAAATAAGCTTGCGAGCGTCTACGCTGCGATTCGTCGTCTGATAATGGCGAGCTTTATTCCTGAAAGGTATGAAAAAGAATTAAACAATTCTTTTTGGGTTTATGAGTAATTCATTACCCTGCATGGACCAAATCACTGCGATTAGACCATGGTCGTAGACACAGGTCGTTACGATTGACTTATCAGTCACGGTCTGGCGCTAATCGCGCATCTGTGGCACCCGGGCGTTCGATCCGGGGCCAGGAACCACAAGAATTAGAAACGAGAGGAGCGAAACATGAACAAGTCCACCTTGGCCCTGGCTGTGGCCGTAGGGGTTTTGGCGCAGCAGGCAGGCGCCGCCGGTTTCATCGAAGACAGCAAGGCCACCCTGGGCTTGCGCAACTTCTATATCAATACTGATAACCGTGACGGTCCTGGCGCGAACAAGAACGAAGAATGGGGCCAAGGCTTCGATCTGCGTTTCATCTCGGGTTACACCCAAGGTACCGTTCAGTTCGGTGTTGACGCTATTGGCCTGTACGGCGTTCGTCTGGATTCCAGCCCTGCCAAGAGTGGTAACTCCAGCGGGAGTGCTTCCGGTGGCACCATCTTTCCAAGCGACGGCAACCGTGCAGTTCCTGACTTCGCCAGCCTGGGCCTGACCGGCAAGGTCAAGATCTCCCAGACCGAACTGAAGATCGGTACCCTCCAGCCGAACAACCCGGTTATCAAGACCAACGATGGTCGTCTGCTGCCACAAACCTTCCAGGGTGGCCAGATCACTTCGAACGAGATCAAGGACCTGACCCTGACCGCAGGTCAGATCGAGCACGCCAAAGGCCGTAACTCGAGCAACAACGAAGGTCTGTCGATCGCTAACGCCAACGCTGGTTCCAACTACAGCAAAGGTGAGTTCACCAACAAGTTCTACTTCGCCGGTGCGGACTACAAGATCACCAAGGATCTGACCGCTTCCTACTACTACGGCGAGCTGAAAGACTTCTACACCCAGAACTTCCTGGGTCTGGTGCACAACTGGGCTATCGGCCCGGGCGTCCTGAAAAGTGACCTGCGTTACTACCGCAGCCGTGACAACGGTGCCAACGGTGATACCGCCACTTACTTCTCCCCAGGCTACTACGGCGGCAACATCACCAAGGGCAAGGTCGACAACAACCTGTACAGCTACCTGGCCCTTTACTCGGTTGAAGGGCACACCTTCGGCGGTGGCTATCAGTACACAAACGGCGACAGCGACTTCCCTTGGCTGAACCAGGGTGACGGCTCCTCCAACAGCACCATCACCGACATGCAAATCCAGAAGTTCGCCCGTGCTGGCGAGCGTACCTGGCAGGCGCGTTACGGCTATGATTTCGCCAAGGTTGGTGTACCAGGCCTGACCGCTAACGTGATCTACCTGCGCGGCAACAACATCGAGACCACCGTCGGCGACAAGACTGAGTGGGAACGTGACCTGACTGTTGCTTACGTTATTCCGGAAGGCCCGCTGAAAAACCTCGGCTTTGCCTGGAAAAACGCTATGTGGCGTACCGACCTGGCTTCGACTCGTTCCCAGGACGAAAACCGCCTGATCGTCAGCTATTCGATCCCGCTGCTGTAATAGCGTGATAAAGCCTCGCCCGGCGCAATGCCGGGCGAGGTGTTGTTTCAAGTCAGGCCCACCCCCGTGAGCCCTTCCTGAATCCCCCTCTTTTTACAGCTACTCAAGGCCTTCTCGAACCTTGTTGAGAAGGGTGGTCTTCGCTTGTCCGCGAGTCCAGTGAAGAGATTTTTAATATTCAATTCAGTTATTAATAAATCGATATATATTCTTTTTAAATAGTCTCCCGTGCAGGCAGAGTAGCTTCATCACGCACTCACAGGAGCAGCACCCATGAGCCTCAGACTGGGCGACATCGCCCCCGACTTCGAACAGGATTCCAGTGCCGGCAAGATTCGTTTCCACGAGTGGCTGGGCGATAGCTGGGGCGTGCTGTTTTCCCATCCGGCGGACTTCACGCCGGTGTGCACCACCGAGTTGGGCTTTACCGCCAAGCTCAAGGACGAATTCGCTCAACGCGGGGTGAAGGCCATTGCCCTCTCGGTGGACCCGGTGGACTCCCATCACAAGTGGATCGAAGACATCAACGAGACCCAGGACACCCGGGTCAACTTCCCGATCCTGGCGGATGCCGATCGCAAGGTCTCGGACCTCTATGACCTGATCCACCCCAATGCCAACGACACCCTGACCGTACGCTCGCTGTTCGTCATCGACCCGAACAAGAAGATTCGCCTGACCATCACCTACCCGGCCAGCACCGGGCGCAACTTCCACGAAATCCTGCGGGTAATCGATTCGCTGCAACTCACCGACAACTACAAGGTGGCCACCCCGGCCAACTGGCAGGACGGTGACGAAGTGGTGATCGTGCCTTCGCTCAAGGACGAGGAAGAGATCAAGCGTCGCTTTCCCAAGGGCTATCGCGCAGTGAAGCCCTATCTGCGCCTGACGCCGCAACCCAACCGCTGATACACCAACCGCTGTAGGAGCTCGCTTGCCGACAAAGGCGGTCGTGAGGCCGGCGCAAGTTTCGCGGACCCTTTCGCGGGCAAGCCCGCTCCTACGAAGCACGCAGGAGCAACAGATCCATAAAGCAGGGGTTTTAAGGCCGTTCCGACGGCCTATTTTTTTGCCTGCGGAAAATACTTTCTTATATATTTTTAAGGAATAAACAAATGAATAAATAAGATTTATGGATATAAAAATAGGCTGTTAAGGTCTCTCCAATTCGGCGAGATCGCATCCCGCGAATCGCTTTCTTCGTTCAAGGAATTCTCTGCATGCTGGTGGTCTCTCTCGGTGGCAGTCCCAGCCAACGCTCCCGTTCCGGGGTGCTGCTGGAGTTGGCCAAGCGCTGGTTACAGCAGCAAGGCGTGGAAGTGGTCAGCTACCAGGTACGGGACTTCCCGGCCGAGGATCTGCTCCACGCGCGCTTCGACAGCCCCAAGGTCATCGACCTGCTGCAACAGATCGAACAGGCCGACGGCTTGCTGATTGCGACGCCGGTGTACAAAGCGTCGTTTTCCGGGGCCCTGAAAACCCTGCTCGACCTGCTGCCCGAGCGGGCCCTGAGCCACAAGGTGGTGCTGCCCATGGCTACCGGCGGCAGTATTGCCCACATGCTGGCGGTGGATTACGCATTGAAGCCGGTGCTTTCGGCCCTCAAGGCCCAGGAGATGCTCCAGGGCATCTTTGCCGAGGACAGCCAGATCGCCTACGGCGAGGGCAGCGCCCAGCCGCAATTGGCCGAGGCCCTGGAGCAACGCTTGAAAGAAGCGCTCGAGCAGTTCCACAGCGCCATGGCCCGTCGCCCCAAACCGCTGGATCCGCATCTGCTCAATGAACGCCTGTTGAGTGCTCGCTGGAGCATTTGAGCCTCACCCCCGATTGAAATACTCGCCTTACTCGCCCGCCAACGGGCAAGCAGGTGCAGCCACAACCCCATAGCAAAAAGGAGAGCGCCATGCGCCCTGTCATTTTGCGTCGCGGTCTGGTCGCTCTGTTTGCTGCGGCTGTGTCCTTCGGCGCCATTGTTCAAGCTCAGGCCGAGACCTTGCGGATCGGTTATCAGAAGTACGGCACCCTGGTGCTGCTCAAGGCCAAGGGTTCCCTGGAGAAGCGCCTGGCGCAGCAGGGCGTCGAGGTGCAATGGACTGAATTTCCCGGAGGCCCACAGTTGCTGGAGGGCCTCAATGTCGGGTCCATCGACTTCGGCGTGACCGGCGAGACCCCGCCAGTCTTTGCCCAGGCCGCCGGTGCCGACCTGCTGTATGTGGCCTACGAGCCGCCGGCCCCCCATAGCGAAGCGATCCTGGTGCCCAAGGGTTCGCCGATCCAGTCGGTGCAGGACCTCAAGGGCAAGAAGGTGGTGCTGAACAAGGGCTCCAACGTCCATTACCTGCTGGTCCGCGCTCTGGAAGACGCCGGCCTGAAATACAGTGATATCCAGACCGTGTTCCTGCCGCCGGCTGATGCCCGCGCCGCATTCGAGCGGGGCAGCGTCGATGCCTGGGCCATCTGGGACCCTTACCAGGCAGCCGCCGAGCAGCAGCTACAGGCTCGTACCCTGCGTGACGGCTCGGGCATCGTCGACAACCACCAGTTCTACCTGGCCACCAAACCCTACGCGCAACAGCATCCCGAGGTGATTACCGCCCTGGTGGAAGAAGTACGGGCGGTGGGCGAGTGGTCCAAGGGCAATCCGCAGGAGGTCACCCAACAGGTGGCACCGCTTTTGGGCCTGCCGGCCGACATCACCCTCACTTCAGTTAAGCGCCAGGGCTATGGCGCGGGCTTCCTGACCCCGGAAGTGATCGCCGCGCAGCAGAAAATCGCCGACAGCTTCTACCAGCTCAAGCTGATTCCCAAGCCGTTGAGCATCAAAGACGTGATCTGGACGCCCACCGCCGCCGTGGCCAAAGCGCCGTAATTCGACCCCTTAGGAGACAACTCCATGAGCCTCAATATCTTCTGGTTCCTGCCTACCCACGGCGACGGCCATTACCTTGGCACCGCCGAAGGCGCTCGAGCCGTCGATCATGCTTACCTGCAGCAGATCGCCCAGGCTGCCGATCGCCTGGGGTTCGGCGGCGTGCTGATCCCCACCGGACGCTCCTGCGAGGACTCCTGGCTGGTGGCGGCGTCGCTGATCCCGGTGACCCAGCGTCTGAAGTTCCTCGTGGCCCTGCGCCCGGGGATCATCTCCCCGACGGTAGCGGCGCGCCAGGCAGCGACCCTGGACCGGTTGTCCGGCGGCCGGGCGCTGTTCAACCTGGTGACCGGGGGGGATCCGGACGAACTGGCCGGCGACGGCCTGTTCCTCGACCATGAGGAGCGCTACCAGGCTTCGGTGGAGTTCACCCGTATCTGGCGCCGGGTGCTGGAAGGTGAAACCGTGGACTACGACGGCCAGCACATCAGCGTGAAGGGCGCCAAGCTGCTCTATCCGCCGCTGCAGCAACCCCGTCCGCCGCTGTACTTTGGTGGCTCCTCGGAAGCGGCCCAGGACCTGGCCGCCGAGCAGGTGGAGATGGTCCTGACCTGGGGCGAGCCGCCGGCCGCAGTAGCCGAGAAGATCCAACAGGTGCGGGACAAGGCCGCCAAACTCGGGCGCACCGTACGCTTCGGCATCCGCCTGCATGTGATTGTGCGGGAAACCAACGCCGAGGCCTGGCAGGCTGCCGAGCGGCTGATTTCCCATCTGGACGACGACACCATCGCCCGGGCCCAGGCGTCCCTGGCGCGCTTCGATTCCGTAGGCCAGCAGCGCATGGCCGCCTTGCATGGCGGCCGCCGCGACCAGTTGGAAGTCAGCCCCAACCTCTGGGCCGGGGTCGGCCTGGTGCGCGGCGGTGCCGGTACGGCCCTGGTGGGCGACGGCCCGACCGTGGCGGCCCGCATGCAGGAGTATGCGGACCTGGGTATCGACACCTTCATCTTCTCCGGCTATCCGCACCTGGAAGAGGCCTACCGGGTGGCCGAACTGCTGTTCCCGCACCTGGACATCGAACGTCCCAAACTGCCTGAGGCGGCGGGTTACGTCAGCCCGTTCGGGGAGATGGTCGCCAACGACATCATTCCCAAAGCCGTGTCCCAGAGCTGAGGTGCGGCCATGAACGGACAACGCATAGTGCAGCGTCTGGCGCCCTGGGGCCTGCCGCTGCTGTTGTTGGCGGTGTGGCAACTGTCGGTGTCGGCGGGCTGGCTGTCGACCCGCATCCTGCCGGCCCCCAGCGCGGTGATCGAGGCTGGGGTCAGCCTGGTACGCAGTGGCGATATCTGGACCCACCTGGCCATCAGCGGCTGGCGCGCCGGCCTGGGTTTTGTCATTGGTGGCGGCATCGGCCTGGCGCTGGGCTTTATCACCGGCCTGTCGAAATGGGGTGAGCGGCTGCTGGACAGCTCGGTACAGATGATCCGCAATGTGCCGCACCTGGCGCTGATTCCCCTGGTGATCCTGTGGTTCGGCATCGATGAGTCGGCGAAGATTTTCCTGGTGGCCCTGGGCACGCTGTTCCCGATCTACCTCAACACCTACCACGGCATCCGCAACGTCGACCCGGCACTGGTGGAGATGGCGCGCAGCTACGGCCTGTCCGGCTTCGCCCTGTTCCGCCAGGTGATCCTGCCCGGCGCCCTGCCTTCGATCCTGGTGGGGGTGCGCTTTGCCCTGGGCTTCATGTGGCTGACCCTGATCGTCGCCGAAACCATTTCCGCCAGCTCCGGCATCGGCTACCTGGCAATGAACGCCCGGGAGTTCCTGCAGACCGACGTGGTGGTGCTGGCGATCGTTCTGTACGCGGTGCTCGGCAAGCTGGCGGACCTGGCCGCGCGTGGCCTGGAGCGGGTCTGGCTGCGCTGGCATCCGGCCTACCAGGTCGCCAAAGGCGGTGCCCAATGACGGCTCAACAACCTCCGCGGCTGCTGCAGGGCATTCCCCTGGCGGTGCGCAAACTGCAAAAGACCTTCGGCTCGCGGCAGGTGCTGCGGGAAATCGACCTGCACATTCCCGCCGGCCAGTTCGTGGCGGTGGTGGGGCGCAGCGGCTGCGGCAAAAGTACCTTGCTGCGCCTGCTGGCCGGTCTCGACCAGCCAAGTGCTGGCGAACTGTTGGCCGGTTCCGCGCCCTTGAGCGCTGCCATTGAAGACACCCGGTTGATGTTCCAGGAGGCGCGCCTGCTGCCCTGGAAAAAGGTCATCGATAACGTCGGGCTCGGGCTCAAGGGCAACTGGCGCCCCCAAGCCCTGCAGGCTCTGGAAGCCGTGGGCCTGGCGGATCGCGCCCAGGAATGGCCGGCGGCCCTGTCCGGTGGGCAGAAGCAGCGCGTGGCCCTGGCCCGTGCCCTGATCCACCAGCCGCGGCTGTTGCTGCTGGACGAGCCGCTGGGGGCGCTGGATGCCCTGACGCGGATCGAGATGCAGCAGTTGATCGAACGCCTGTGGCAGCAGCATGGCTTCACCGTGCTGCTGGTCACCCACGATGTCAGCGAAGCGGTGGCGATCGCCGATCGGGTGATCCTGATCGAAGACGGCGAGGTCGGTCTCGACCTGCACGTCGAGCTGCCCCGCCCGCGGGTACGGGGTTCCCATCGCCTGGCGGCGCTGGAGACCGAAGTCCTCAACCGCGTGCTGTCATTGCCCGGCTCGCCGCCGGAACCGGAACCCGTTTCACCCTTGCCCACGCAACTGCGCTGGGCACTTTAAAACAGCCGCTCATTTCGACCCCAGGAGAAACACCATGACCATCAAGGCCATCAACGTACGCAACCAGTTCAAGGGCACCATCAAGGAAATCGTCGAAGGCGACGTGCTGTCGGAAATCGACGTGCAGACCGCTTCCGGCATTGTCACTTCGGTGATCACCACCCGCTCGGTGAAAGAGCTGGAGCTGTCGATTGGCAGCGAAGTGATCGCCTTTGTGAAGTCCACCGAGGTATCGATCGCCAAGTTGTGAACGGCGCCCGATCACGGCCCCGAACGGTGCGAGCCCTTCGGGGCTTTTTCATGGGCGCTGTAAATACCGGTCAGATTTGATACTTTCCCTGCTTTCGGCAAGACCTGAACAGTAAACATGACAACAGAGCAGGGTCCAAATGTGGGGTATCTGGAGTTCGATCGCGACCATTGGGCCGCTCTGCGGGCCGGTGAGCCGATGAGTCTTGCGCCATCCGAGATGGAGACGCTGACCAGTCCGACCCAGCCCATGGCGTCCGAAGAAGTGCGGCAGATCCTCCTGCCGCTGTCGCGCCTGCTGCATTTGCATGCGGCGCAGGTGCAATCGCTGAAGGTGCCGCAGACAGGTTTCAAGGCCCCCTACGTGATCGGTGTTTCCGGCAGCGTGGCGGTGGGCAAGAGCAGTTTTGCCCGGGTCCTGGCGGCGCTGCTGGCCTATTGGCCGGGCAAGCCCAATGTGCACCTGGTGACCACGGATTCGTTCCTGTTCCCGCTGGCCACCCTGCAGGAAAAAAACATCCTGCACCGCAAGGGCTTTCCAGAGTCCTATGACGAGCCGCTGTTCTTGGATTTTCTCCAGGCGGTGTGCCGCCGGGGCGAAGCGGCGCGGATTCCCATCTATTCCCATGTGCGCTACGACATCCTGGCCGATGAGGCGCAGTCGGTGGAGGCGCCGGACATCATCATCCTGGAAGGCTTGAATGTGTTGCAGGGGGAGCAGGGCGAGGGCCTGAACGCCCTGGATTTCATCGACTTCTCGATCTATGTCGACGCTCCCGAAGCGACCATCAAGACCTGGTACCTGGAGCGGTTCGTCTACCTGAAGAACACGGCCTTCCAGTCGGGGGATTCCTACTTCAACAAGTACAAGGGCCTGTCCGATTCCGAGGCGCTGTCAGTGGCCTCCGATACCTGGGACAGGGTCAACCTGAAGAACCTGGTTGAAAACATCCTGCCGACTCGGGAGCGAGCCAACCTGATCATCCACAAGTCGGCGGACCACAGCATCGACCGGTTGCTGCTGCGTCAGGCCTGAACCGGCGTTCAGGGCGGGGTGGGGCGCTTGGCCAGGTAGGGCGGCAGGTACAGGCCCAGGTAGGCATCGAAGACGCGCATGCCTTCCTCGGCCATGCGCGGAGTGATCTGCCCGTGCTGCTGCACGGAGCGGGCATACACCCGATCTCCCAGCTCCATGGCCAGGGCGAACACGTCGACATCGACGGGTAGCGTCGGCAACTCGAAATGATGATCGAACAGCTTGTGCATCAGGTCCCCCAGCTCGATGTCGTGCTGGCGGTCGGCCTGGGTGACTTCGGTCAGGCCGTGCTGGGCGAGGATCAGTTGGCGGGCCGCCGCGTCCTCGCCGTAGATGTCGAGCATGCGTTGCTCCACCAGGCGTGACAGGTCGCGCCAGCTGCTGAGCCGCTCATGGTCGATAGGTTCCAGCAGGCAGGCGCGGAACGCCGCGTGGACATCGGCGGTAAGGGCTTCCAGCAGGGCCGGGACGCTGGCGAAGAAGTGATAGACCGAGGATGGCGGGATCTGCGCCTTGTCGGCCACGCTGTAGATCGACAGGCTGGCCACGCCCTCGGCCGCCAGCAGGGTCCGTGCGGCGTCGAGTATGGAGTCGATCCGGGCCTGGCTGCGTGCACGGGGTTTGCGAAGCGGGGCGGTGCGCGTCATCAGTCTCTCCTACAGGGCAGCGGGCATTGTACGCGAGTGGGCCGTTGTCCCTGTAGCCGCAGCCTGGGCGCATCCGAATCACGGGCATAAAAAAAACGCCGCCGGGATGAACCCGGCGGCGTTCTTCAATGCAGCTGGCGCTTACACGGTGTGCAGGTACCAGTTGTACTCGAGGTCGGAGATGGAGTGTTCGAACTCCTCCAGCTCACTTTCCTTGCAGGCGACGAAGATATCGATGTATTTCGGATCGATGTACTTGGCCATGACTTCGCTGTCGTCCAACTCGCGCAGGGCATCACGCAGGTTGTTCGGCAGGCTCTGCTCGTTCTGCTCGTAGGAGTTGCCTTCGGTAGGCGCCCCCGGCTCGATCTTGTTGGTCAGGCCGTGGTGCACGCCCGCCAGGACCGAAGCCATCAGCAGATAGGGGTTGGCGTCGGCGCCGGCGACCCGGTGTTCGATGCGCACTGCATCGGCCGAGCCGGTGGGGACGCGAATGGCCACGGTACGGTTGTCCAGGCCCCAGCTCGGCGAGTTCGGCACATAGAACTGCGCGCCGAAACGGCGATAGGAGTTGACGTTCGGGCAGAGGAAGGCCATCTGCGCCGGTAGGGTCTCGAGCACACCGCCGATCGCGTGACGCAGTGCGGCGTTCTGCTCGGGATCCTCGCTGGCGAAGATGTTCTTGCCATCTTTGTCCAGAACCGAAATGTGAACGTGCAGACCATTGCCCGCCTGGCCCGGGTAAGGCTTGGCCATGAAGGTGGTGTCCATCTCATGGTCGTAGGCGATGTTCTTGATCAGGCGCTTGAGCAGGACCGCGTAGTCGCAGGCCTTGATCGGGTCGGCCACGTGGTGCAGGTTGACTTCGAATTGTGCCGGGGCACTTTCCTTGACGATGGCGTCGGCCGGGATGCCTTGTTCCTTGGCACCTTCCAGGATGTCCTGGAGGCAGTCGACGTATTCGTCGAGGTCGTCGATCAGGTAGACCTGGGTGGAGTGCGGGCGCTTGCCGGAAATCGGCGAGCGTGGTGGCTGTGGCCGGCCGTTCACGTTCTCCTGGTCGATCAGGTAGAACTCCAGCTCGAAAGCGGCGCAGATGGTCAGGCCCAGTTCGTCGAACTTGGTCACCACCTGGCGCAGGACTTCCCGTGGATCGGCAAAGAAGGGGTCGCCTTCGAGTTCGTGCATGGTCATCAGCAATTGCGCGGTAGGGCGCTTCTGCCAGGGCTCGTTGCACAGGGTATCGGGGATTGGATAGCAGATCCGGTCGGCGTCGCCGATGTCCAGACCCAGGCCGGTGCTTTCCACCGTAGAGCCATTGATATCCAGGGCAAACAGGGAGGCCGGCAGGTTGATGCCTTTCTCGTAAACCTTGTGGAGGCTGGTGCGTTCGATGCGCTTGCCGCGCACCACACCATTCATATCCGCAATCAGAAGGTCAACGTACAGAACCTCAGGATGTTCCTTAAGGAACGCGTTCGCTTCGTTGAGCTGAACGGCACGCGGGGGTACCGACATGATGCAACACCTTTGTTGTTAAAAATATCAATCATTGATCTTTTCTGGTTTCAGTCAACCCGAACGGCATGCCGAAGTCAAGTAAGGCCTTTTATGCCCTAATAAAGGGCTGGCAAGGCTCTTTTGGGGCAAAACAGGGCGTTTTTTGGGGCTCGGCCGCCTTGGGTACCGCAGGCTTGAGCGGGCCGTGTTGTATTTTTTACGGGGGTGTTGTGTAAAAAAATGAACAAGGCTAAGCTCGAATCAAACCCATAACAGCAATAATACCGGGGTGTTTCATGTCTCGCCTGCCGTTAATCGGCGTCACCGCCTGCTCCAGGCAGATCGGTCTGCATGCTTATCACATCAGTGGCGACGAGTATGTCCACGCAGTAGCCAGCGCAGCCCAGGGCGTGCCGGTGATTATCCCGTCCATGGCGGAACTGCTTTCCCCGTCCGATATTCTGGACGGTCTGGACGGCATTCTCTTTACCGGCTCTCCCTCCAATATCGAACCTTTCCATTACCAGGGTCCTGCCAGCGCGCCGGGCACTGCTCATGATTCTGCACGGGATGCTGCCACCCTGCCGCTGCTGAGCGCCGCCGTCGCAAGTGGCGTTCCGGTGCTGGGCATCTGCCGCGGCTTCCAGGAAATGAACGTGGCCCTGGGCGGCAGCCTGCATCAGAACGTGCAGCAGGTGCAGCCTTTCATGGACCACCGGCACGCCGAACAGCCCGGCCAGCCCCTGGACGCCTGGTACGCGCCCGCCCATGACCTGCATATCAAGGCCGGTGGTGTTCTGGCGGGGCTGGGCCTGCCGGAGCGGATTCAAGTCAACTCGATCCATGCCCAGGGCGTCGAGCGTCTGGCCCCGGGGCTGCGGGTCGAGGCGCTGGCTCCCGACGGGTTGGTAGAGGCGGTCTCGGTAGAAGCCAGCAAGGCTTTTGCACTGGGGGTGCAATGGCACCCCGAATGGCAGGTAAGCTGCAACCCTCACTACCTGGCCATCTTCCAGGCTTTTGGTGATGCCTGCCGCAAGCGGGCAAGACAACGCGACGCCGAAGCGTCACACAAGGCCTGACTTAATAGAGAGTCAGGAAACTCAGCCTAGAGGCATTTATGAGTAACAACCTCGACCAGCTCACCGATTGGTTGAAAGACCACAAGATCACAGAAGTCGAATGCATGATCGGCGATTTGACCGGGATCACCCGGGGCAAGATCTCGCCGACCAACAAGTTCATTGCCGAAAAAGGCATGCGCCTGCCCGAGAGCGTGCTACTGCAGACCGTGACCGGCGACTATGTCGAAGACGACATCTATTACGAACTGCTGGACCCGGCCGACATCGACATGGTCTGCCGCCCGGACCAGAACGCGGTGTACCTTGTGCCCTGGGCCATCGAGCCTACTGCCCAGGTGATCCATGACACCTACGACAAGCAGGGCAACCCCATCGAGCTGTCGCCGCGCAACGTCCTGAAGAAGGTCCTGAAACTCTACGCCGACCACGGCTGGCAGCCCATCGTGGCGCCGGAAATGGAGTTCTACCTGACCAAGCGCAGCGACGATCCGGACTACCCGTTGCAGCCGCCGATCGGCCGCTCCGGCCGCCCGGAGACCGGGCGCCAGTCGTTCTCCATTGAAGCTGCGAACGAATTCGACCCGCTGTTCGAAGACGTCTATGACTGGTGCGAACTGCAGGAGCTGGACCTGGACACGCTGATCCACGAGGACGGCACGGCGCAGATGGAGATCAACTTCCGTCACGGCGATGCCCTGTCCCTGGCCGACCAGATCCTGGTGTTCAAGCGCACCATGCGCGAAGCCGCGCTCAAGCACGACGTGGCCGCCACCTTCATGGCCAAGCCCATGACCGGCGAGCCCGGCAGCGCCATGCACCTGCACCAGAGCATCATCGACATCAACACCGGCAAGAACGTCTTCTCCAATGAAGACGGGACCATGAGCCAGCTGTTCCTCAACCACATCGGTGGTTTGCAGAAGTTCATTCCCGAGCTGCTGCCGCTGTTCGCCCCCAACGTCAACTCGTTCCGTCGTTTCCTGCCCGATACCTCGGCGCCGGTGAACGTCGAGTGGGGCGAAGAGAACCGCACCGTGGGCCTGCGGGTGCCGGATGCCGGGCCACAGAACCGTCGCGTGGAAAACCGCCTGCCGGGCGCCGACGCCAACCCGTACCTGGCCATCGCCGCCAGCCTGCTGTGTGGCTACATCGGCATGGTCGAAGGCCACAACCCGAGCGCGCCCGTGGTGGGCCGTGGCTACGAGCGCCGCAACCTGCGCCTGCCACTGACCATCGAAGACGCGCTGGAGCGTATGGAAAACAGCAAGACCATCGAGAAGTACCTGGGCCAGAAGTTCATCACCGGCTATGTCGCGGTGAAGCGGGCCGAGCACGAAAACTTCAAGCGCGTGATCAGTTCGTGGGAGCGGGAGTTCCTGTTGTTCGCCGTCTGATCCGCCGGGCGCCACTGCCCGCCAGTGGCGCCTTCACTGACACTAAGGAGAGATTGATGACTCATAAAAACCCGCAAACCCGCGAGTGGCAAACCCTCAGCAGTGATCACCACCTGGCACCGTTCAGTGACTTCAAGCAACTGAAGGAAAAGGGCCCGCGGATCATCACCCATGCCAAGGGTGTGTACCTCTGGGACAGTGAAGGCAATCAGATTCTCGACGGCATGGCCGGCCTGTGGTGCGTAGCCATCGGCTATGGCCGTGACGAACTGGCGGAAGCCGCCAGCAAGCAAATGCGCGAACTGCCCTATTACAACCTGTTCTTCCAGACCGCCCACCCACCGGTGCTGGAGCTGTCCAAGGCGATCGCCGATATCGCGCCAGAAGGCATGAACCACGTGTTCTTCACCGGTTCCGGCTCCGAAGGCAACGACACCATGCTGCGCATGGTCCGCCACTACTGGGCGATCAAGGGCCAGCCGAACAAGAAAACCATCATCAGCCGGGTCAATGGCTACCACGGTTCCACTGTGGCCGGTGCCAGCCTCGGCGGCATGACCTACATGCACGAGCAGGGCGACTTGCCGATCCCGGGTATCGTCCACATCCCGCAGCCTTACTGGTTCGCCGAAGGCGGCGACATGAGCCCCGAAGAGTTCGGTATCTGGGCCGCCAACCAGCTCGAAGAGAAGATCCTCGAACTGGGCGTGGACAATGTCGGGGCCTTTATCGCCGAACCGATCCAGGGCGCCGGTGGCGTGATTGTGCCGCCGGACAGCTACTGGCCGCGGATCAAGGAAATCCTTGCCAAGTACGACATCCTGTTCGTTGCCGATGAAGTGATCTGTGGCTTCGGGCGCACCGGTGAGTGGTTCGGTAGCGATTTCTACGACCTCAAGCCGGACATGATGACCATCGCCAAGGGCCTGACCTCCGGCTACATCCCCATGGGTGGGCTGATCGTGCGCGACGAAGTGGTGGCGGTGCTCAACGAGGGCGGCGACTTCAACCACGGTTTCACCTATTCCGGGCACCCGGTGGCCGCTGCCGTGGCCCTGGAAAACATCCGCATCATGCGCGAAGAGAAAATTATCCAGCGCGCCCATGAAAAAGCGGCACCGTATTTGCAGAAACGTCTGCGCGAGTTGAGCGACCACCCGCTGGTGGGCGAGGTTCGCGGGGTAGGGCTGCTGGGGGCCATCGAACTGGTCAAGGACAAGGCCACCCGGGCGCGTTACGAAGGCCGAGGCGTGGGCATGATCTGCCGGCAGTTCTGCTTCGACAACGGCCTGATCATGCGCGCGGTGGGTGACACCATGATCATTGCGCCGCCCCTGGTGATCAGCGAGGCGGAGATCGACGAGCTGGTGGCCAAGGCGCGCAAGTGTCTGGACCTGACCTTGAGTGTGCTCGAGGGCTGAGTGCTAGGCTTTGAGCGCGGTGCTTGCGGGCACTGCGTTCAAAGCAGATGTAAAAGCCTGGTCTTTTCTTGAAAGCCGGCCTTGGATCTTGCCAGACTACCCGCCGTTTTGGTTGCCCGGATATTGGCCGCTGAGCGAGTGGTTAAAAAGAATAATTGGAGCATTACGCATGAAGGCATTAGGTATGAAGTTAGCTGGCAAGACCCTCCTCGCCATGTCCCTGATGGGCGTGATGGCGGCGGCGGCACAAGCGGACGATAAAGTGCTGCACGTTTACAACTGGTCCGATTACATCGCGCCGGACACTATCAAGAAGTTTGAAGCCGAGTCGGGCATCAAGGTTGTCTACGACGTGTTCGACAGCAATGAAACCCTGGAAGCCAAGTTGCTCGCCGGCAAGTCCGGTTATGACGTTGTGGTGCCTTCCAACAACTTCCTGGCCAAGCAGATCAAGGCCGGTGTCTACCAGGAACTGGACCGCTCCAAGTTGCCGAACTGGAAGAACCTCAACGAATCGCTGCTCAAGGCGGTTTCGGTGAGCGACCCGGGCAACAAGCATGCCTTCCCTTACATGTGGGGCTCGATCGGTATCGGCTTCAACGCCGAGAAGGTCAAGGCCGCGCTGGGTGCCGATGCACCGACCAACTCCTGGGACCTGCTGTTCAAGCCTGAGAACGCTGAGAAGCTGAAGGCCTGCGGCGTCAGCTTCCTCGATTCGCCAACCGAGATGATTCCGGTGGCGCTGCACTACCTGGGCTACCCGACCGACAGCCAGGACAAGAAGCAACTGGCTGAAGCCGAAGCGCTGTTCCTCAAGATCCGTCCTTCGATCGCCTACTTCCACTCCTCCAAGTACATCTCCGACCTGGCCAATGGCAACATCTGCGTCGCCGTGGGTTACTCGGGCGACATCTACCAGGCCAAGGCTCGTGCCGCCGAAGCCGGTGACAAGGTCAAGGTCAGCTACAACATCCCCAAAGAGGGTGCTGGCAGCTTCTATGACATGGTGGCCATCCCCAAAGACGCGGAAAACGTCGAAGGCGCCTACAAGTTCATGACCTTCCTGCAAAAGCCTGAAGTCATGGCCGAAATCACCAACGCCGTGCGTTTCCCCAACGGTAACGCGGCTGCAACCCCATTGGTCGATAAAGACATCACCAGCGACCCGGGCGTCTACCCGCCAGCTGAGGTGCAGGCCAAGCTGTACGCGATCGCCGACCTGCCGGCCGCGACCCAGCGCATCCTGACCCGCAGCTGGACCAAGATCAAATCCGGTAAATAAGCCGATTTGCAGCACTCCCTGTTGCCGTCGTCGTGGCGAGGGCGGCAACAGGAAACAATTAAATGACAGAAAGTTTTGCTGGATTGGTTTATCGAGGGTAAGTTGCGCGCCGGTTTTGTTGCTGGGCAGCTTGGAGGCTGTCAGGTAGCGCGGGGCAACTTGGGCCCAACTATTTAAGAGGACCTCCACTTGCCTATTTCTTTATTTCGCAAAGCCATGCTGGCCGCCGCCGGCCTGACGCTGGTGGCTGGCGCGCAGGCTGCACCGACCGTGCATATTTATAACTGGTCCGATTACATCGGTCAGAACACCCTGGCCGAGTTTGAAAAGGCCACCGGTATCAAGCCGGTGTATGACGTATTCGATTCCAATGAAACCCTGGAAGGCAAGTTGCTGGCCGGCCGTACCGGTTATGACGTGGTCGTGCCGTCCAACCACTTCCTGGGCAAGCAGATCAAGGCCGGGGCTTTCCAGAAGCTCGACAAGAGCCTGCTGACCCACTATTCGAACCTTGATCCGGTACTGCTCAAGCGTCTGGAAATGAACGATCCGGGCAACCAGTACGCGGTGCCGTACCTGTGGGGGACCAACGGCATCGGCTACAACGTCGACAAGGTCAAGGCCGCCCTGGGCGTGGACAAGATCGATTCCTGGAGCGTGCTGTTCGAGCCGGAGAACATCAAGAAGCTCAACAGCTGCGGCGTGGCCTTCCTCGACTCCGCCGACGAGATGATGCCCACGGTCCTCAACTACCTGGGCCTGAACGCCAACAGCACCAACCCCCAGGACTACAAGAAGGCCGAGGCCACGCTGCTGGCGGTACGCCCCTACGTGACCTACTTCCATTCGTCCAAGTACATCTCGGACCTGGCCAACGGCAATATCTGCGTGGCCATCGGGTTTTCCGGCGATGTGTTCCAGGCCAAGGCCCGGGCCGCCGATGCCGGCAAGGGTGTGAACATCGCCTATGCGATTCCGAAGGAGGGCGGTGCCCTGTGGTTCGACATGCTGGCGATCCCCAAGGATTCGACCAACGTCAAGCAGGCCCACGCCTTCATCAACTATTTGCTGCAACCTGAAGTGATCGCTCAGGTCAGTGACTATGTCGGTTATGCCAACCCCAACCCCGGGTCGGACAAGCTGATGGAGCAGTCCATCCGCACCGACGAAGCGGTCTACCCACCGCAGGAAGTGCTCGACAAGACCTACGTGTCCACCGAGTTGCCACCCAATATCCAACGCTTGATGACCCGCAGCTGGACCAAGGTCAAGACGGGTAAATAGTTCCACAGGCTCAAACTATCCAAGGTCCGCCCGCATGGGGCGGGCTGCAAATTTTGTTGGGAGTTTCGCAAATGGCAGTTGCCTCCGGCGCCTATAAGAAAGCCCTCGAGGGCGACCAGACACCTAAGCAGGTGCTGGTCAAAATCGACCGGGTCACGAAGAAGTTCGACGAGACGGTTGCCGTGGACGATGTGTCCCTGGAAATCAAGAAGGGCGAGATTTTCGCCCTGCTCGGCGGTTCGGGTTCAGGCAAGTCCACCTTGCTGCGGATGCTGGCCGGTTTCGAACGGCCAACGGAGGGGCGAATCTTCCTCGATGGTGTAGACATCACCGACATGCCGCCCTACGAGCGGCCGATCAACATGATGTTCCAGTCCTACGCCCTGTTCCCCCACATGACCGTGGCGCAAAACATCGCCTTCGGCCTCAAGCAGGACAAGATTCCTGCCGCCGAGATCGACGCCCGGGTGGCAGAGATGCTCAAGCTGGTGCAGATGAGCCAGTACGCCAAGCGCAAGCCGCACCAGCTCTCCGGCGGCCAGCGCCAGCGCGTGGCCCTGGCCCGTTCCCTGGCCAAGCGTCCCAAGCTGCTCTTGCTGGACGAGCCCATGGGCGCCCTGGACAAGAAGCTGCGCTCGCAGATGCAACTGGAACTGGTGGAGATCATCGAGCGCGTGGGCGTGACCTGCGTAATGGTGACCCACGACCAGGAAGAGGCCATGACCATGGCCGAACGCATCGCCATCATGCACCTGGGCTGGATCGCCCAGATCGGCAGCCCGATCGACATCTACGAGACCCCGGTCAGCCGCCTGGTCTGCGAATTCATCGGCAACGTCAACATCTTCGAGGGTGAAGTGGTGGACGATGCCGAGGGCCACGCCCTGATCACCTGCAAGGACCTGGACCGCAGCATCTATGTCGGCCACGGCATCAGCACTTCGGTGCAGGACAAATCGGTGACCTACGCGATCCGCCCGGAAAAGCTCCTGGTGACTGCCGAGATGCCGACCTGCGAGTACAACTGGTCCAGCGGCAAGGTCCACGACATTGCCTACCTGGGCGGCCACTCGGTGTTCTACGTCGAGCTGCCGAGCGGCAAACTGGTGCAATCCTTCGTCGCCAACGCCGAGCGCCGTGGTGCGCGGCCGACCTGGGGTGACCAGGTCTACGTCTGGTGGGAAGACGACAGCGGCGTGGTACTGCGCTCATGAACATGCGAAAGCTCAAGCGCCGACTCAATCGAATAATTCCCGGTGGCCGTCAGCTGGTCATCGGGGTTCCGTTCATCTGGCTGTTCCTGTTCTTCATGCTGCCGTTCTTCATCGTCCTGAAGATCAGCTTCGCCGAAGCGGACGTGGCCATTCCGCCGTACACCGAGATCTACAGCTACGTCGACCAGAAGCTGCAGTTGCTGCTGAACCTGGGCAACTACGCGATGCTCGGCGACGACGAACTCTATATCGCCGCCTACCTCGGCTCGCTGAAGATGGCGTTCTTCAGCACCATCCTCTGCCTGCTGATCGGCTACCCGATGGCCTACGCCATCGCCAGTGCCCGCAAGGAATTGCAGACGGTGCTGGTGCTGCTGATCATGATGCCGACCTGGACCGCGATCCTGATCCGCGTCTATGCCTGGATGGGCATCCTCAGCAATAACGGCCTGCTCAATGGCTTCCTGATGTCCATGGGCTGGATCAACGAGCCGCTGCAGATCCTCAACACCAACATCGCGGTGTATATCGGGGTGGTCTATTCCTACCTGCCGTTCATGATCCTGCCGCTGTACGCGAACCTGGTGAAACACGACACCAGCCTGCTGGAGGCCGCGGCCGACCTGGGTTCGAGTACCTTCAACAGCTTCTGGAAAATCACCGTGCCGCTGTCCAAGAACGGCATCATCGCCGGCTGCATGCTGGTGTTCATCCCGGTGGTGGGTGAGTTCGTGATTCCGGAACTGCTGGGCGGTCCGGAAACCCTGATGATCGGCAAGGTGCTGTGGCAAGAGTTCTTCAACAACCGTGACTGGCCGGTGGCTTCCGCCCTGGCGGTGGTGATGCTGGCGATCCTGATTGTGCCGATCATCCTGTTCAACCGCAGTCAGGCCAAGGAAATGGAGGGCAAGGAATGAAGCGCTTCAGTTTCTCCAGCCTGATGCTGGTGCTCGGCCTGTTGTTCATCTACCTGCCGATGCTGATCCTGGTGATCTACTCGTTCAACGCCTCCAAGCTGGTGACGGTGTGGGGCGGCTGGTCAATCAAGTGGTACATCGGCCTGCTGGATAACCAGCAACTGATGGGCTCGGTGATGCGCTCCCTGGAAATCGCCTGCTACACCGCTGTAGCGGCGGTGGCACTGGGCACCCTGGCGGCGTTCGTGCTGACCCGGATCACCCGCTTCAAGGGCCGTACCCTGTTCGGTGGCCTGGTCACCGCGCCGCTGGTGATGCCGGAAGTGATCACCGGTCTTTCCTTGCTGCTGCTGTTCGTGGCCATGGCCCAGGCGGTCGGCTGGCCTCAGGAGCGCGGCATCGTCACCATCTGGATCGCCCACACCACGTTCTGCGCCGCCTATGTGGCAGTGGTGGTGTCGGCCCGCCTGCGTGAGCTGGACCTGTCCATCGAAGAGGCGGCCATGGACCTGGGCGCGCGGCCGTGGAAGGTGTTCTTCCTGATCACCATCCCGATGATCGCGCCTTCGCTGGCAGCGGGCGGCATGATGTCCTTCGCCCTGTCCCTGGATGACCTTGTACTGGCCAGCTTCGTCTCCGGCCCGGGTTCCACCACCTTGCCGATGGAAGTGTTCTCGGCGGTGCGCCTGGGGGTGAAGCCGGAGATCAACGCCGTGGCCAGCCTGATCCTGCTGGCGGTGTCTCTGGTGACCTTCCTGGTCTGGTTCTTCAGCCGGCGCGCCGAAGAAGCCCGCAAGCGGGCGATCCAGCAGGCCATCGAGGAAAGCGCTGCCGACTCCTGGAAACAGCCGGACGTGCGTCGGGCCCAGGCGCCGGAAACCGCCTGAGTTGCGGTTGTGTCATCAAAAAACCTCGCCCCGGTTTCCGGGAGCGAGGTTTTTTATTGGCCCTTGCCGGGGCAAGCGTCCTTCAGAAGGGGATTGGGCTTGCGGGTCTCTTCGCTGGCCAGCCAGCTCCTGCAACGGAGGTGGTGGGTCAGGATTGCCAGGGTGAACGGCGAATCACCTCGACGAAATTCAACGCCTTGAACCCTGGCTGCTGGTCGGCCAGGACGTCGGTCTTGACGTTGCCGAAGGTGGTTTGCGGGCGATGGTGCAGGCCGTCGGCGAAGGCGCAGATGATGCATTCCTTGAAGCCTTCACCGCGCGGGTGGGCGTGGACCACGGCTTCACGCTGGGCCGCGGGGAACGCGGCGTAGTCGATGCCCAGCACATCCATCTCGACCCCGGCGGTGACCAGGGCCACGGTAGGGCGCAGGTGCTGGGGGATGCCTGGGGTGGTGTGCAAGGCGATGGACAGCCAGACCTGCTCGATATCGTCGGCGCTGAGGCCGTAGGGCTGGAGAAAGTCGCGTGCGGCGTTGGCGCCGTCGACTTCGAAGCGCTGGTCGGCGCTGCGCAGGCCCTCCACCAACCCCAGGTCGTGGAACATGGCGCCGACGTAGAGCAACTGCGGGTCGTAAGCCAGCTGCCGGCGTTCGCCGCTCAGGGCGCCGAACAGGAACACCCGGCGCGAGTGGTGATAAAGCAGGTCGGATTCGACATCGCGGATGTACTCGGTGGTGGCCCGGGCCAGGGCGCTGTCGGGTATCCGGATCCCGGCGATGGTGGAGCTCATGGGGCGTTCCTCGTGGCGGGCGCCGTGCTGGCGCTGGAGCCTTCAGTCTGTTACCGGCCCTTTCGGCCCACAATCGCACCGGGGCTGCGATCCCGGCCAACCTGCGTGCATTTCCTGCCAGTGCTATGTTCCCCCGAGCTTTGCTTGCGACAATTGCCCGCCGCTCGGGGTTGCCGGGCGCGGGTCATTGAGGGCTGTTTGCGCCATGGGTAGAAGCGTTGCCGTGCTGGTTTTTCCGGGTGTCCAGGCCCTCGATGTCACCGGGCCCATGGATGTGTTTTGCGAAGCCAACCGGTTTCTGCCGGCCGAGGATCATTACCGCTTGCGGGTGATTGGCGTCGAGGCTGGGGCGCAGGCCTGTTCCAATGGCCTGCTGTTGCAGGCCCATTGTTCCTTCACCCAGGCCCTGGAGCCCTTTGACCTGTTGCTGGTGGCGGGCGGCCCGCAGGTGCCTGGCAGCCAGTTCAGCCCGGCCTTCTACGCCTGGCTGCGGGAGGCCTGCGCCCGGGCCAAGGGCTTCGGCTCGATCTGCAACGGCGCGTTCATCCTGGCCCGGGCCGGGTTGCTGGAAGGGCGCACGGTGACCACCCACTGGAGCGATGCACCGGCGCTGGCTGCGCTGTGCCCTGGCACCCGGGTCGAGGCTGATCGACTGTACGTCCAGGACGGCAGGCTGTTCACTTCGGCGGGCGTCACCGCCGGCATCGACCTGTCGCTGTACCTACTGGCCCAGGATCATGGTGCGGGGGTGGCCCTGAGCGTGGCCAAGCGTCTGGTGGTGTTCACCCAGCGCACGGGGGGGCAGTCGCAGTTCAGCCCGTTTCTGTTGCCCCAGGCCGAGACCACCTCCACCGTGGCTCGGGTCCAGCAGCATGTGCAGGACCGGTTGCAGGCGGACCTGAGCATTGCCGAGCTGGCCCGGGCGGTGAACATGAGCCCGCGCAATTTTGCCCGAGTGTTCGTTCGAGAAGCGGGGGTGACTCCGGCGGAATTTGTCGAAGGCGCGCGGATGGATGCGGCGCGGGGGATGCTCGAACGCAGCGCGGCGCCGCTCAAGGCCGTGGCCTACGCCTGCGGTTTTCGCGATGCCCAGCACATGCGCAGCGTGTTCAACCGGCGCCTGGGGCTGACCCCGCAACAGTTCCGCCTGAACTTCAGCACCGTACCCTTGTAGGAGCCGGCTTGCCGGCGAAGGCGTCCTTCAGCGGAGTGCAGGGCTTGCGGGCCTCTTCGCTGGCCAGCTCGCTTCTACACCCGCCGCTGGTCAAGGCGCGGGGACCCGGGGGCGTGCCGGCAGCAGCTTCAGGGTGCTGCGGGTGTTGGCGGTGACTTCCTCGTCGCTGAAGTGCGCCTGCTGGTAGACCCCTTCGATATAGGCTTCGGCCTGATCGTCGTAATGCTTGTCGAACAGCACGCCACTCTGGCCCACCGGGTTGATGGTCAGGCTGTGGGCCGGGTCGGCGAAGTCGATGATGCGCCGGGTCGAGGGCCCGTAGACCACTGACCAGGGCGCCGGGCCGATCTTGGCGGTGAGGTTGTTCGGCACCTCGTGGCTACCGGGGGCGTCCAGGGGGCCGACGTTGAACAGTCGGTCCAGGGGCTTCTGCATGCCCAGCGGGTGGCCGTGGGTCAGCGTGTGGGCCTGGCCCCAGCGCCATTGCGCCGGGTTGGCGCCCAGGGTCAGGCGCAGGTGGTCGATACTGGCGCGCCAGGCCAGCTTGACCGTGTCGGCGCGGCTTTCGCGCTGGGGCGTGGTGCGGTTGTCCCACCAGGGCGAGTCGGGGTCCGCCGCCAGCCGGGGCAGGGCGGCGTCCACCACCCGGGCCTGGATCAGGGCGTCGAAATAGGCGTCGCCGAGTTTTTCATGGAAAGTGGCATCGGCCAGGTTGAACAGGAACTGGTTGAATAGCGTCGCGCTGGTGGATTCCAGCGGATAGTCGCCCTGCCATTTCGCCAGTTGCTCCACCAGCTTCAGTTCCTCGGGGTCGCTGACCACTTCACGCAACACCGGCAACAGCGGCGCCAGCAGGCGCGGCCCGTAGGCGGTGGTGGTGCCCAACTGCAGTTTCTGGGTGTTCTCCAGGTCCCATTTCTGGCTCTTGTCGCTGAGCTGCCGATCCAGTTGCTGACCACGGTCGGCCAGGTTGTAGTAGCCGGGGATCTCCATGCCGGTGGGGGATACCGGCTGGAAGTTGGCCGAGACGATATAGCCCCGGGCCGGGTTCTCTTCCTGGGGGTTGGCGCTGAAGGGGTAGAAGCCTTCCTTGTCCGCCAGGCTGGTGCTGCCATCGAGGATGAAGGCCGGCTTGGCCCCCGCCGGGCGCTTGGGCAGGAGCGCCGCCGCCCACCAGCCGATGTCGCCCTTGGCGTTGGCCCAGACGATGTTCAGGCCCGGTGCATGGACCTTGGCGGCCGCAGCGCGGACCTTGGCCAGGGTGTCTGCGCGGTTGAGCTGGTAGAAACCGTCGAGAATCGGGTTCGGGGTTTCCAGGAAACCCCACCACATGGCGATCGGCGCCTTGCCCACAGTGGTGCCGAGCATGTCGTTGATGATCGGGCCGTGGGGCGACTGGCGCAGGGTCAGGGTCACCGGGGCCTGGCCCTTGACGGCGATCTGCTGCTCGCTGGTGATCAGGTCCACCCACTTGTCGTGGAACCAGACCTGATTGGGGTTCTCCGGGTTGACCTTTTCGGCGATCAGGTCGAGGTCATCGTTCTGGAACATGGTCAGGCTCCAGCCGAAGTCCAGGTTGTGGCCGAGGAAGGCGAAGGGCACCAGGGCCTGGTGATGACCGTAGAGTTCAAAGCCAGGGGCCGAGAGCTGGGCCTCGTACCACACCGACGGCAGCGAGTAGCGGATATGCGGGTCGCCGGCCAGCAGCGCGCGGCCGCTCTTGGTCCGCGAGCCGGAAACCACCCAGGCATTGCTGCCCTCGAATTGCGGCAGCCCGGCTTCTTCCAGGGCTTGCTGGCTCAGGCGGGCGATTCGGCCCAGGCCCTGCCAGTCGACGGCGGCCAGTGGCGCTGAAGGTGGGGTCTTGCCCTTGGCCAGCACGCCCTTGGGCTGCCAGTCGAGGTCGAACACCTTCAGGTAGTCATTGCCCAGCTCGTCGCGGATGTAGGTCAGCAGCGGCTCGGTGCGAAAGGCCATGGCAAAGCTGTAGGCCATGAAACCGGCGACGCTGACGGTGTCTTCTGCGGTGAAAGGCCGCTTGCGGATACCCAGGACGTCGAACTCGATGGGGCTGGCGTGGCTGTCCTGATACTGGTTGATGCCGTCCAGATAGGCTTCCAGGGCCTTCCAGGCGGGTGACTGATGGTCGAGCCCGGCGATATAGCTGTCGGCCCGTTCGCGAATCCGCAGGCTGCGGAACAGTTTGTCGGTGTCCACCAGCTTGGGCCCCAGCACCTCTGCCAGCTCGCCCCGGGACAGGCGCCGCAGCACTTCCATCTGGAACAGCCGGTCCTGGGCGTGCACGTAGCCCAGGGCGCGGTACAGGTCGGCTTCGTTTTCGGCGCGAATGTGCGGCACCCCGCGTTCGTCGTAACGCACGGTGACCGAGCCTTGCAGGCCATTGAGCTCGACCTGGCCCTGACGCGTCGGCTGCTTGCTGTACAGGTAGCCGGCAAGCCCTGCCAGCAGGGCGAGGATCAGTACGGCGACGACGGTCAGGCTGCGTTTCATGCGGGCTCCTTGCTGTTGTTGTATTCAATGCCGCCTTGGGAGAGCTGCAGAGATTTAGCACAAGTCAGGGGCCCCGCGCAGGAGGCAGTCCTTGATTAGTCGCGAATGCCTTGTTCGGCCGGCCAGGGGCAGTAGCAGCCGATGGCCAGGGTGTGGGTGGCGCTGACCGGGCGATTGTCCTCAAGGGCCTGGAGGATGGGCTCGATGAAGCTGTTGCTGGAATTGCAGGTCAGGCCTTCGCTGTAGGGGCCGAAGTAGGCCAGCTTGCCGTTGCGGTCCCAGATCGCCACTGCCGGGCTGGCGGGGATCTGTTCCGCTCCGGGCAGGCTGTCGAGGTGCTTCAGGCGGCTCAGGGTGGCGGGTAGCTGGCCGTGGCTGCCGGGCTTCTGTACGGCATAGAACTCCACGCCCCGCGGGCCATAGGTTTCGATCAGCTCGGCCAGGTGCTGCTGGTTACCGACATTGCAGGGGCAGGCCGGGTCCCAGAAATGCACCAGGCGGATCGCCCCGGGGCCGGCCAGTTCGGCGGGCAGTTGCAACGGGTCGCCGGAGAACATCGCGGTGTGCTCGCTGAACGCCCGCAGATAGCGGCCCTGGAACCATTCGTAGGCGTTCCACAGCACCACGGCGCAGATCAGGACGAGCAGGCTGGCAAGCAGGGGCGTGCGGTAAGACTGGCGCATTAAGATCGGTCCTCGAAGGTCGCGTAGCTTGCCATGCTTGCCGCGACAGATGAATATCGCAGGCCCAGAAAGCCCGTTTTGTCGCCGGTACCCCCGCTTTGGAATTCTCTATGCCCGCCACTTTCGACCCCGACCACCTGCGTGCCAGCCTGCAACCTCTGGTCGCCGGGCAGCCTTTGTCGGTGGAGGGGCAGGCCTACCAGCGCTTCTATGGGCTGGATTTCGCCGGGCGGGCGCTGGTGCCGCGCAGCCGCCTGGGGCGTTTCCAGGTGGACGGCTACGACGTGGTGAGCCAGGTCTGGTGGCCGGAGCAGCCACGGGCCACGCTGTTTCTGTTCCACGGCTTCTACGATCACATGGGCTTGTACCGGCATGTGATCGAGTGGGCGCTGCAACGGCGTTTCGTGGTGATTTCCTGCGACCTGCCCGGGCACGGTCTTTCCAGTGGCGAGCGGGCCAGTATCGATGATTTCGCGGTGTACCAGCGGGTGCTGCAAGGCCTGTTCGCCGAGGCCCGGTCTCTGGAGCTCCCCGAGCCCTGGCACCTGTTCGGGCAAAGCACCGGCGGCGCGATCATCATGGACCACCTGCTCAACCAGGGCGCCGAGAGCCCGGCCCAGGGGCAGGTGATGCTGCTCTCGCCTCTGGTGCGGCCGCGGGCCTGGGGCTGGTCGATGCTCAGTTATTACGCGCTGCGGCCCTTCGTCACCGGCATTGCCCGGCGCTTCAGCGAAAACTCCAACGACCCGGATTTCCTCGCGTTCCTGCAGGTCGACCCGTTGCAGCCGCAACGCTTGCCGACGGCCTGGGTGGGAGCGCTGTCGCGCTGGATCAAGCGCCTGGAGGCGGCGCCCCGCAGTTCCAGGCAGCCGTTGATCGTTCAGGGGGATGCGGACATGACCGTGGACTGGCAGCACAATCTGCAGGTGATTCGCGGCAAGTTCGCCGCGCCCGAGCTGTTGATGCTGCCCGATGCGCGGCACCACCTGGCCAATGAAATCCCGTTGTATCGCGATCAGTACTTCGCCTTTCTGACCCAGCACCTCTAGAGATTGGTGCAGCCGCTGCCGCAGGCTGCGAACGGCCCTAAGGGACGCAAGACCCCAGGCTACTGCAGGCTCGTCAGGCGAGTGCCAGGCAAGGGCCTGCGGGCTCGGCAGCGGTCACAGGCGAGTTGCCGGGTCAGGGGGCGAGGCTGGAAGTGCTCTGGCCGACCGCCAGGCCGGCGCGAATCGCTGCCAGGGCGGCCTGGTAGTAGGCCTTGCCTTCGCTGGATTCGGCGAAGGTGGCGAACTCTTCCAGCTCCGTGTCGGACAGATCCCGATAGACGTACAGCAAGGTGTTGTTCAGGTCGTTGCCGATCTGCTGCATCAGCCGCTGGCGCTGGCCGTTGAGCATGCCCTGGGCCTGGCCGCCGCCCAGCAGGCCGGGAATCATCTGGCTCAGGCTGTCGGCGGCGACACCGGCAATCGCCAGGCTCACCTCTGCGCCCGCTTCCCGGGCCGGCAGGGCCTGGGCCAGGTGGCCGATGATCAATTGGCGGTTGTCGCTGGCCTGCATCTTCGGCAGGCCCTGGGCGTTCTTGGCCAGCTGGTCGCGGCGTGTCGCCAGCAGTTCGGCGGCGACGATCTTGCGGCCCAGGGGCGACTGGAAGAAGGCCAGGGCCGGTGCGGGGTCCGCCAGGTTCTGCCGCAGTTGGGCCTCGGCGCGACGGTCCACGGCCTGGGGTGCGAAGCGCTGGTTGCTGTTGTCCACCAGGGCTTGATAGACCGCCGGCGGCAGGCTGCTCTGGTAGCGCTGCTGGGCGGCGCTGAGAGCATCGTTGAAATGCGCGCGCTGTTGCGCCCAACCGGCGACCTGGTACAACTGGTCGTGGCTGTCTGCCCAGGCAGGCAAGGCGCAGAAGATCAACAGTGAGAAAAGCAAACGGCGCATAAGGACTCCTGTCAGCAGGCGACTATTCTCCGGGGCAAGAGGGTGGTTGTCGAGAATTCGTATCAGCATCCCTCGGCAAACCGATGATGTGTAAGCCCATTGAAAAAAATGCTTCATCCTCCGCTCTGCGGCTCTGTCAGATTTTTCTGAGGCTGGATACTATGCGCGCCATGCAAATACCCTCTGATCATCCGCTGTTGTTGAACATTGTCGACGACCTGGCCGCCTGTGGCTGGTCGCAGCAAAATGTCTTCCTGTCCGAGGCTCTGACCCTCGAACTGGCGGCTGAGTGCCGTAAACGTGCGGCTGAAGGTGAACTGGCGCCGGCGGCGGTAGGACGCGGGCCGGCCCAGGAGATCCGCGAGGGTATTCGCGGCGACCATATCCAGTGGCTCGAACCCGGTCAGGCCCAGGCCTGCGATAGCTACCTGGAACTGATGGACAGCCTGCGCGAGGCTCTGAACCGAGGCCTGTTCCTGGGGCTTGAAGATTTCGAATGCCATTTCGCGATGTACCCGCCGGGAGCCTTCTACAAGCGCCACGTGGATCGCTTTCGCGATGACGACCGGCGCATGGTCTCGGCGGTGGTCTACCTCAATGAGGAGTGGCTGCCCGAGCAGGGCGGGCAATTGCGCATGTACCTCAATGACCGGGGGCAATACGATGTAGTCCCTGTCGGGGGGCGGCTGGTGGTGTTTCTTTCCGGCGAAGTCCCCCATGAAGTCATGCCCGCGACCCGGGAACGCCTGTCCCTGACCGGCTGGTTCCGGCGCCGTGGTAACGAGCCGTTCTGAATATGCACAAGATCCTGGTCAGCCGCTGCCTGTTGGGCCACCGCGTACGCTACGACGGCGGTGCCAGCGGCCCGTTCGATCAACTGGCCGCCTGGCAGCAAGAGGGACGAGTGGTTGCCTTGTGTCCGGAGGTTGCTGGGGGTTTGCCCACGCCACGGGCGCCGGCGGAGATCCCCGGCGGGCAGGGTGTCGATGTGCTCGAGGGGCGGGCACCGGTGATGACCTGCGAAGGTGAAGATGTCAGCGCCCAGTTCCTGGCTGGCGCCCGCCAGGCCCTGGAACTGGTGGAAAAGCACCGGATCCGCGTTGCCGTGCTCAAGGCCCACAGCCCATCCTGCGGCAACCTGCTGACCTATGACGGCAGCTTCAGCGGGGTCAAGGTTTCGGGGGAGGGCGTCACCGCCGCGTTGCTCAAGCAGCACGGGGTGCAAGTCTTCAGCGAGCTGCAACTGCCCGAGGCCGCCAGCGCCCTGGCCGCATTGTCCTCGTAGCTGCTGCCGAGCTTTAGCGAGGCTGCGAAAAGGCCCTAAGGGCCTTGCTTGACGATTTCCCGCCGACCTCTAGCAGCCATGGAGCCCCTGCGTCCCTTCGGGCCGTTCGCAGGCTGCGGCTACAGGTCAATCCAGGCAGCTTGTGTCGTTTACTGCCCGGCTTCGGCCTTCGGCGGTTTGCTCGCGTCCATGCCGAACCATTTCTCCGACAGGGCCATCAGGCGCCCGTCGGCCTTGATCCGCTGCAAGGCGCTGTCCAGGCTCGCGCGAAACGCCGGGTTACCTTTCTGGAAGGGGATCGCCAGGCTCAGGGTCGGTCCGACCTTGGCGCCTTCTTTCACCGGCAGGCGGCTGTCGCGAATGGCGTAGGGAATCAGCAGGCGATCGCTGATGGCAGCGTCGATCTGCTTGTCCGCCACGTCCTTGATCGGCTGCTGGGCATCGGCGTAGCTGCGCAGGTTGATCCCTTCCACAGTCCGCGCCTGATCGACGAACTGGCTGCCCTGGGCCACCCCCAGCGCCTGGCCGCGCAGGGCCTGCAGGGAAAACAGCGGACGCTGCTCTTCCTTGCGCACAATCAACTGCGCACTGGAATAGCTGTAGGGTTCGCTGAAATCGAAACGATCCTTGAGTTCCGGGGTCATTGCTATGTGGTTGATCGCCACGTCGAACTTGCCGCTTTCCACTCCCGGGAGCAGTTCGGCGGCCTCGGTCACCACGAAGTCCGCGCGTACGTCCAGTTCACTGGCCAGCAGTTGCCCCAACTCCACCTCGAAACCGGTGAGTTTGCCGTCGTCCTTGAAATTGAAGGGCGGTGTATCGGCTTCCAGGGCGATGCGCAGCTCGCCGCGGTCATTGATATCGTCCATCAGTTCGGCTTGAGCGCAAGTGCTCGCAAGGGGCAGCAAAAGTAACAGGCCAGGCAGGAAACGCATGGTCACTCCTTGAATTTATATGAGCGATGCGCCGTTCAGGCTCGCTTTGCTAAGGTGTTGAGTGCCTTCGACAACGAATTGCCACGAAGTTGTCATAACCGTAAAAGATTTGCGGAAAAACTGGAGAAGATAATGAAAATTTTTATGTCGCGTGCTGCTTTGGCCGGTCTGTTGCTGGGAACCTCGATGCTGGCCGGTGCAGCGGAAATTCCGCGTACCGAGGCACCTGCCGGCGCCAAGGTGACTATCGTTTCCCCGGCCGACGGGGCCACCGTGGACAAGACCTTCAAGGTCAAGTTCGGCGTTGAAGGCATCGCCCTGGCTCCGGCGGGCGATCAGACCGCCAACACCGGCCACCATCACCTGCTGATCGATGTCGATCAGTTGCCTGCCGAGAACCTGCCGATCCCGATGGACGCCAACCACCTGCACTTCGGCAAGGCCCAGACCGAAACCGAAGTAACCCTGGCACCCGGCAAGCACACCCTGCAACTGGAACTGGGGGACAAGAACCACGTGCCTTTCAACCCGGTGATCGTCTCCAAGAAAATCACAGTAACAGTGAAATAATCGTAAACACGATAAAAAAGGGAGCCCAGAGGGCTCCCTTTTTTGTGCCGCGGTCGAGGCTTAGAACAGCACGCGGCAACGGATGGTGCCGTTGATGTGCTGCAGCTTCTCTTGCGCCAGGTCCGAGTACTCGGCGTCGACGTCGATCACCACGTAGCCGACCTTCTCGTTGGTCTGCAGGAACTGGCCGGAGATGTTGATGCCGTTTTCGGCGAAGACCTTGTTGATCTCGCTCATCACGCCCGGAATGTTCTCGTGGATGTGCAGCAGACGGTGCTTGCCCGGGTGGGCCGGCAGCGCCACTTCAGGGAAGTTGACCGAGGACACCGAGGTACCGTTGTCGCTGTACTTGACCAGTTTTTCTGCCACTTCCAGGCCGATGTTGGCCTGGGCTTCAGCGGTGGAACCGCCGATGTGCGGGGTCAGGATCACGTTGTCCAGGCCGCGCAGCGGGCTTTCGAACTCTTCGTCGTTGGAGCGCGGCTCCACCGGGAATACGTCGATGGCCGCGCCGATCAGGTGCTTGTCCTTGATCGCGTCCGCCAGGGCGTCCAGCTCGACCACGGTGCCGCGGGCGGCGTTGATCAGGATGCCGCCCTTCTTGATGGCGCGGATTTCCTTCTCGCCGATCATCCACTGGGTGGCCGCGGTTTCCGGCACGTGCAGGGTGACGATGTCGGACATGCCCAGCAGTTCGTGCAGGTTGCCCACCTGGGTGGCGTTGCCCAGTGGCAGCTTGGTCACGGTGTCGTAGAAAAACACCTGCATCCCTAAGCCTTCGGCCAGGACCGACAACTGCGTACCAATGGAGCCGTAGCCGACGATACCCAGCTTCTTGCCACGGATTTCGAAGGAGTTGGCCGCGCTCTTGATCCAGCCGCCACGGTGGCAGGAAGCGTTTTTCTCGGGGATGCCGCGCAGCAGCAGGATGGCCTCGGCCAGCACCAGCTCGGCAACCGAACGGGTGTTGGAGTACGGCGCGTTGAACACCGCGATGCCGCGCTCACGAGCGGCGGACAGGTCAACCTGGTTGGTGCCGATGCAGAAGCAGCCCACTGCGACCAGTTTCTTCGCGTGGTCGAAGATCTCTTCGGTCAGTTGAGTGCGGGAGCGAATGCCGATGAAGTGTGCATCGGCGATCTTTTCCTTGAGCTGGGCTTCCGGCAGAGAACCGGTGAGGTACTCGATGCTGGTGTAGCCGGCGGCCTTGAGGACGTCGACAGCGGATTGGTGGACGCCTTCGAGGAGAAGGAACTTGATCTTGCTCTTATCGAGAGAAGTCTTGCTCATCTGCGTAAACCTGTGTCCCGGAGAAAAATGGCAGGGAAGTGGACAGCTTGAGCTGACCTGGGCGGCACTGGGCCGACACCGCAGAAAGGCCCTTGGGCACTCTCCTGCGGGGGCGGTATGCTAGCATACGCGCCCCGCTAAACACTCATTCCTGCGACGTGAAGCGTTCTCAGGATGACCATGAATTGTTCGAGAGTTCTGTCGATGACCAATCCTGCCCTGATTGATGAGCTGAAGACCCTGGTTGAGCCTGGCAAGGTGCTGACCGACGCTGACTCCCTGAATGCTTATGGCAAGGATTGGACCAAGCATTTCGCCCCGGCCCCGACAGCCATTGTGTTTCCGAAAACCATCGAGCAGGTCCAGGCCATTGTGCGCTGGGCCAATCAGCACAAGGTTGCGCTGGTGCCTTCGGGCGGTCGCACCGGGCTTTCGGCGGCAGCGGTGGCAGCCAACGGCGAGGTGGTGGTGTCCTTCGACTATATGAACCAGATCCTCGACCTGAACCTGACCGACCGCACCGCGGTGTGCCAGCCGGGCGTGGTCACCGAGCAGTTGCAGAACCTGGCGCAGGAAAACGGCCTGTACTACCCGGTGGATTTCGCTTCTGCAGGTTCCAGCCAGATTGGCGGCAATATCGGTACCAATGCCGGCGGAATCAAGGTGATTCGCTACGGCATGACCCGCAATTGGGTGGCTGGCATGAAGGTGGTCACCGGCAAGGGCGACCTGCTGGAGCTGAACAAGGACCTGATCAAGAACGCCACCGGCTATGACTTGCGCCAGCTGTTCATCGGCGCCGAGGGCACCCTGGGCTTCGTGGTCGAGGCCACCATGCGCCTGGACCGGGCCCCGAAGAACCTCACGGCGATGGTCCTGGGCACCCCTGATTTCGACTCGATCATGCCCGTGTTGCACGCCTTCCAGGGCAAGCTGGATCTGACGGCCTTCGAGTTCTTCTCCGACAAGGCCCTGGCCAAGGTCCTGGCCCGTGGCGACGTACCGGCACCGTTCGAGTCCGACTGCCCGTTCTATGCGCTGCTGGAGTTCGAAGCCACCACCGAGGAAGTGGCCAACCACGCCCTGGAAACCTTCGAGCACTGTGTCGAGCAGGGCTGGGTGCTGGACGGCGTGATGAGCCAGAGCGAAACCCAGTTGCACAACCTGTGGAAGCTGCGCGAATACATTTCCGAGACCATTTCCCACTGGACGCCATACAAGAACGACATTTCGGTCACTGTGTCGAAAGTCCCGGCCTTCCTTCAGGAAATCGACGCCATCGTCGGCAAGCACTACCCGGACTTCGAAATCGTCTGGTTCGGCCACATCGGCGACGGCAACCTGCACCTGAACATCCTCAAGCCGGACAACCTGAGCAAGGACGAGTTCTTTGCCAAGTGCGCGACGGTCAACAAGTGGGTGTTCGAGACGGTCGAGAAGTACAACGGCTCGATTTCCGCGGAACACGGCGTGGGCATGACCAAGCGTGATTACCTGACCTACAGCCGCTCGCCGGTGGAGATCGAGTACATGAAGGCGGTCAAGGCCGCGTTCGACCCGAACGGCATCATGAACCCGGGCAAGATCTTCGCGATCTGAGGTCGGGTAGTGTCCAGATAACGCACACAAGCAGGAGTCGGTAATGAGCTATCAGCACCAGTATGTCGACGGTACCCGGATCCATTTTCCGGTGGGCAAGGTGGTGTGCATCGGTCGCAACTACGCCGAGCACGCCAAGGAGCTGGACAACCCGGTACCTACCGAACCCCTGTTGTTTATCAAGCCGGGCAGTTGTGTGGTGCCCCTGGAAGGTGGGTTCGCGATTCCCACCGAGCGTGGTTCGGTGCACTACGAAGCGGAAATCGCGGTGTTGATCGGCAAGCCGCTCTCCACCAAACCCAGCCGCGAAGAAGTGCTGGATGCCATTTCCGGCTTTGCCCCGGCACTGGACCTGACCCTGCGGGACAAGCAGGCCGAACTCAAAGCCAAGGGCCTGCCCTGGGAAATCGCCAAGTCGTTCGACGGCGCGGCGGTGATCGCGCCCTTTGTGGTGGGCAGTACCTTCGCCGACCTGACCGACATCGGCATCCGCCTGACCATCAACGGTGAAGTACGCCAGGACGGCAACAGCGCCATCATGCTCAACCCCATAGTGCCGATGATCCAGTACATGGCCGGTTGTTTCTCCCTGCAGGCCGGCGATGTGATCCTCACGGGCACGCCGGTCGGGGTTGGGCCGCTGAATGTCGGCGATGAGCTGGTGCTGGAGCTTCCCGGTGCCAGCCGTTTCACCAGCAGCGTCCGTTGATCCCAATCTTTCTGCGCTGGGCCCGGTAATCCTGGGCCCGGCGCAGAGAGATCAGCGGCTTTAACCGTTTTTTCACATTTTATCCCGGATAATTCCGAAGCTTATGGTTCGCGGATCTGAAATCCCTGTGCTACTACCTTTGGCCGCGTTTCTGGAATCTGTGTGATGGACGCCCACCCTCTACCTAAACCTCGTCTCATCCGCCGCTTGCGATTGCGCATGCGCTGGTATTCCTGGCTGCTGTTGGCGGGCGTGATCTGCTATGGCGTAGCCAGCCTCATGCATTGGGATGATCGTGGGGCTCTCTGGGTTCAGGAAGGTTTTGTCAGTACCGCCGAACGCAGCTCCAGTATCTGGCTGCCCAGCTACCGGGCAGTGATCGACGCCAAGGTCCTGCCAGGCATGGAGCGGGACGAAGCCTCCGATCTTTCCTATAACCCCCAGACCAAGACCTTGTTTTCGGTAATGGGCAAAAACCCATTCCTGGTGGAGCTGTCGCTGCAAGGCGACGTCCTGCGCAAGATGCCTCTGGTGGGCTGGAGCAACCCGGAAGGGGTTGCGGTCCTGGAGAATGGCCTGCTGGCGATTGTCGATGAGCGCGAGCATTCGCTGGTGATCGTCAAGGTCGATGCCAATACCCGATCACTGAATGTCGCGGACTTCCCCAAATACGACCTGGGCCCTTCGGCAGACCAGAACAAGGCGTTCGAAGCCATTGCCTGGAACCCGCGCAAGCAACAGTTGCTGTTGGGGGAGGAGCGCCCGCCGGCGTTGTTTACCTGGAGCAGCGACGGTAGCCAGGTACTCAAGGGCAACAAGCAGAAGCTGGCCAGCGACGAACTCGACTTGCGCAACCTTTCGGCCCTGGGCATCGACCCGCGCACCGGCCATACCCTGGTGCTATCGGCTGATTCCCATCTGCTGCTGGAGCTGGACGAGCAGGGCGAACAGGTCAGCTTCATGGCCCTGCTCGGTGGCTTCAATGGCCTGGAAAAAACCATTCCCCGGGCCGAAGGGGTGGCCATGGATGAGGCCGGCAACCTCTACATGGTCAGCGAGCCCAACCTGTTCTATCGCTTCGAAAAGCAGTGAGCCCTAGCCTGGCACTCGAGCTGGGCCATTCAGGGCATTAAGCTTTAATTCAGGCGGCTGTGATATTTCATCAGCCTGTCCTGATTTCGAGCCTGCCCGCCATGTATCGCCTCACCCGCCTGCAACCCCTTTACCTGATCCTCTGCCTGATGGCCGTGCTGCTGGCGGTGTTTGTCCATAACCACAGGTTGTGGCAGCGCGCCTGGTTCGACTGGCAATCCTACTGGCAGGTGGCGGCCCCCCAATCCCTGGGGCTGGGCGATTACCGGGTCGTGCTGGAGGCGCAGCCCATCGAGGGCCTGGATGAGGTCTCGGCGCTGACCTACGATCCGCTGCGCAATAGCCTGTTCACCGTGACTAACAAGAATTCCGAACTGATCGAGCTATCCCTGGACGGGCAGATCCTGCGCCGCATCGCTCTGGTGGGCTTTGGCGATCCGGAAGCGGTGGAGTTCATCAGTGCCAATACCTATGTGATCAGCGACGAGCGCCAGCACCGGCTGATCAAGATCCAGCTGGACGATGAAACCACGGCGGTGGATGCGGCAGAAGCCGAGCAGATCACCCTGGGCGTGCACCTTGCCGGCAACAAAGGCTTCGAGGGGCTGGCCTACGACTCCCAGGGCAAGCGCCTGTTCGTCGCCAAGGAGCGCGACCCGATGCTGATCTATGAAGTGCAGGGCTTCCCCCATCAAGATCCGGGGCAGTCCTACGGGATGCATGTGGTGAACAACCCCAAGCGCGATGCCGGTCTGTTCGTGCGTGATCTCTCCAGCCTGCAATACGACGAGCGCAGTGGCCACCTGCTGGCACTGTCGGACGAGTCGCGGCTGGTGGTGGAGCTGGATGTCGAGGGTCGCCCGCTGAGTACCCTGGCCCTGGGCAAGTGGCGCCAGGGCCTGAGCAAGGCGGTGCCTCAGGCGGAAGGGATGGCCATGGATGACGCCGGCACCCTGTACCTGGTGAGCGAACCGAACCTGTTCTACGTCTTCAAGAAACCGATGTAGGAGCCGGCTTGCCAGCGAAGAGGCCTTCAAAACCGCCTTCGCCCGCCCGCCGGCTCCTATCCGCGGGGCAGGCTCAGGCCTTGAGGGTCTTCACCCCTTCGGCGGTACCCAGCAGCAGCACATCAGCGGGGCGTGCAGCGAACAGGCCATTGGTGACCACGCCGACAATGGCATTGATCTGGCTTTCCAGTTCCACCGGATTGGTGATCTGCATGTTGTGCACATCGAGGATGATGTTGCCGTTGTCGGTGATCACGCCTTCGCGGTACACCGGGTCGCCGCCCAGTTTCACCAGTTCACGGGCCACGTGGCTGCGGGCCATGGGGATCACTTCCACGGGCAGCGGGAAGTTGCCCAGCACCGGCACCAGCTTGCTGGCGTCGGCGATGCAGATGAACGTCTTGGCCACGGCGGCGACGATCTTTTCCCGAGTCAGGGCGGCGCCGCCGCCCTTGATCAGGTTCAGGTGCTCGTCGCTTTCGTCGGCGCCGTCGATGTAGAACTCCAGGTCGCTCACGGTGTTGAGCTCGTAGACCGGAATCCCGTGGCCCTTGAGGCGCGCGGCGGTGGCTTCGGAGCTGGCCACGGCGCCGTCGAAGGCGCCCTTGTGCAGGGCCAGGGCGTCGATGAAGCAGTTGGCGGTGGAGCCGGTGCCGACCCCGACGATGCTCTTGTCATCGAGTTTCGGGAGGATAAGGTCGACGGCGGCCTGGGCAACGGCCTGTTTGAGTTGATCCTGGGTCATGCGGGCTCCGAAGCGGGCAAGGGGGGCACAAAGGCCGGCATTATAGGCGCCGCGGCAGATCAGGTCATTGCCCGTTTGGCTAATCGGCCGGGCTTCAGAGAAGGCGAGGGGGCGGCTAAAACCTCTGTATTCGTGTGGTCGCCCGGGCAAACGCTGGGTTAGACTCCCTGGCCCTGCCCAACCCGCTCAGTGATGCTTTCCGATGCTCGAACAGTACGTCAAGAAGATCCTCACCTCGCGCGTTTATGACGTTGCCGTAGAAACCCCATTGCAGACTGCCCGCCAGCTTTCCGAGCGGCTGGGCAATCAGATCTGGCTCAAGCGTGAAGACTTGCAGCCGGTGTTCTCGTTCAAGATCCGTGGCGCCTACAACAAGCTGACCCAGCTCAGCGATGCCGAGCGCGCCCGCGGCGTGGTCACTGCGTCGGCGGGTAACCACGCCCAGGGCCTGGCCCTGGCGGCCAAGGTGCTGGGGGTCAAGGCTACTATCGTGATGCCCAAGACCACCCCCGAGATCAAGGTCGAGGGCGTGCGCTCCCGTGGCGGCAAGGTGGTGCTGCACGGCGATACCTTCCCTGAAGCGCTGGCCTACTCCCTGAAGCTGGTGGACGAGAAGGGCTACGTCTACATCCATCCCTACGATGATCCGCACACCATTGCCGGGCAGGGCACGGTGGCCATGGAGATTCTGCGCCAGCACCCCGGCCCGCTGGATGCGATCTTCGTTCCGGTCGGCGGCGGCGGCCTGATCGCCGGCATCGCGGCCTATGTGAAATACCTGCGCCCGGAGATCAAGGTCATCGGCGTCGAGCCGGACGACTCCAACTGCCTGCAGGCGGCCATGGCTGCCGGTGAGCGCGTGGTGCTGCCGACCGTGGGGATCTTCGCCGACGGCGTGGCGGTGGCGCAGATTGGCCAGCACACCTTCGACATCTGCAAGGATTATGTGGATGAAGTGATTACCGTCAGTACCGACGAGATCTGTGCGGCAATCAAGGATATCTACGACGATACCCGCTCGATCACCGAACCTGCCGGCGCCCTGGGCGTTGCCGGGATCAAGAAGTACGTCGAGCAGCGCGGTATCAGCGGGCAGACCCTGGTGGCCATCGACTCCGGAGCCAACGTCAACTTCGACCGCCTGCGCCACGTGGCCGAGCGCGCCGAACTGGGCGAAGGCCGCGAAGCCATCATCGCCGTGACCATCCCCGAGAAGCCCGGCAGCTTCAAGGCCTTCTGCGAGGCGGTGGGCAAGCGCCAGATCACCGAATTCAACTACCGCTACAACACCGGCAGCGAGGCGCACATCTTCGTTGGCGTGCAGACCCACCCGGAAAACGATCCGCGCAGCGCCCTGATCGCCAGCCTGACCGAGCAGGGCTTTCCAGTGATCGACCTGACCGATAACGAACTGGCCAAGCTGCACATCCGCTACATGGTCGGCGGCCATGCCGAGAAGGTCAGCGACGAAGTGGTGCTGCGTTTCGAATTTCCGGAGCGTCCGGGGGCGCTGTTCAACTTCCTCAACAAGCTGGGCGGGCGCTGGAATATCTCGATGTTCCACTACCGCAACCATGGTGCGGCGGATGGCCGGGTAGTCGCCGGCCTGCAAGTGCCGGCCGATGAACGTCACCTGGTGCCCGCGGCGCTGGAGCAGATCGGCTATCCGTACTGGGATGAAAGCGACAACCTGGCCTACCAGCTGTTCCTCGGCTGAACGACTACGCTGAGGATCGGAGCCTTAAGGAAGCGAAAACATGGAAACACTGACCACGCTGAAGACGCTTCATGTACTGGCCACCGTGCTGCTATTGGGCAGTGCGCTGGGGCTGGCGATCTGGGTCTGGCGCCTGCGCCGCCAGGGGGATGCCACGGTTTATAGCCGGGTGCTGCACCGTCCGGGCCTGTTCGGCTGGCTGTTGCTGGCGCTGGGCATGCTGACATTGCCGTTCAGCGGTTGGTGGCTGGTGCATCTGGTGGGTTGGCCGCTAGGGCAGACCTGGGTCCTGGGTTCCAGTGTGCTCTACACCCTGGGGGCCCTGGCCTGGCTGTGGCTGATGGTGCGCCTCAACCGCCTGCGGGTGGCCAAGGTTGCCAGCGGCCTGGCGTTCACCCTGGTGCTGGCGGTGTTCAGCGCCGCATGTTTCGTGACCATTGCCGGTCTTATGGGCGCCAAGCCGGTCTAACTCTCAAGGATTGCCATGAAGGTCGTTCTGGTGGGGGCCACAGGGTTTGTCGGCCGTCATCTGCTGGCGGCATTGCACGCTGCCGGCCATCAGTTGATTGCCACCAGCCGTCGCCCGCAGCCCCAGGGGTTGCCCGGGGTGGAGTGGCGCCAGCTGGATCTCGATTGCCTGGGCCGCGAGCCCCAGCCCTTTGCCCTGCCTGCCGACACCGACCTGCTGATCAACGCCGCGGGGCTGTTGAGCACTGATGCGCGGGCGTTGAGCCTGACCCAGGACCTGGGTACCCGCGCGCTGTTCGATCTGGCGGCGGCCCGGGGCGTGCGGGTACTGCAGATTTCCGCATTGGGGGCCGGGATCCTGCCCCAGGTGCCGTTCCTTGCCAGCAAGGCGGCGGCGGATGATTACCTGCTGCAGTTGGGGGTACCGGCGGTGGTGCTGCGGCCCTCGCTGGTGCTCGGCGCTGGCGGTGCCAGCAGCGGCTGGCTGACGAGGCTGTCGCCCTGGCCGCTGATTCCTTTGCTGTCCGCCAAGGCGCAGATGCAGCCCTTGCATATAGAGGACTTGAGTGCCGCGGTGCTGGCGCTGCTCAGGCAGTGGCCGCAGGAATCCATGGTTCTGCCCCTGGTCGGCCCGGAACGCATGACCATGGCGCAACTGCTCGATCACCTGCGGTCGGCCCAGGGCTGGGGCCCGGCGCGCTACTTCAAGCTGCCAGCGGTCTTGCTGCGGCTGGTGGCTGCTGCTGGCGATCGCCTGGGCTGGCGAGCCTTGAACCGGCAGAGCCTGGCCATGGCCCGCCACGACAACCTGGCGGATCCGCAGGTGCTGGCCTCGGTCTGCGGGTATCACGCGGCGCCGCTGGCGGCCCGCTTGCAGGACTGGCCGCAGGCGGCGCAAAGCACCCAACTGGCCCTGCGCCCGCTGTTGCTGGCAGTGATGGTGCTGATCTGGCTGGGTACCGCGCTGGTGTGCATTGGCCCGGGTTACGACTGGGGCCTGCGGATCATGGCCGAGGCTGGCGTGCAGGGCATCTGGGCGGCCCTGGCGGTGATCGGCGGTTCACTCTGTGATGCGCTGCTGGGTGTCGGCCTGCTGCTG
Source organism: Pseudomonas sp. NFPP25 (assembly GCF_900116505.1). Classification (NCBI taxonomy): domain Bacteria; kingdom Pseudomonadati; phylum Pseudomonadota; class Gammaproteobacteria; order Pseudomonadales; family Pseudomonadaceae; genus Pseudomonas; species Pseudomonas sp. NFPP25. Next base: position 485,556 of record NZ_FPBG01000004.1, read on the forward strand.
CGGCGCTGGCGCCGGCGGGCCTTGCAGGCGCAGTTGGGGCTGATGCTCGGCTACACCCTGATCATCAGCCTGATCCTGCCGCACTTCTGGTTTGACCCTTATGCCGCCGTCGCCAAGAACCTGGTGCTGATGGTGGCGACCCTATGGCTGCTGTGGACCGAACCCCGCCAATGAGCGCTTACCTGCTGTTGAAAACCCTGCATATCCTGTCCTCCACCGTGCTGTTCGGCCTCGGCGCGGGGTCGGCCTATTACGCCCTGCGGGCCTGGCGCAGTGGCCGGGTGGAAGTGATTGCCGTGACCTTCAAGCACCTGGTGTTCGCCGACTGGGCCTTTACCGCCACCACGGCGGTATTTCAGCCGTTGAGCGGGCTGGGGCTGGTGCACCTGGCAGGCTGGTCGCTGCAGCAGGCGTGGCTGATGTGGAGCCTGGGCCTGTATGTGGTGGCGGGGCTGTGCTGGCTGCCGGTGGTCTGGTTGCAGATCCGAGTGCACAAGATGGCCGAGCAGGCCCTGCAGGACGGGACGCCGATGCCGCTGCGGGCAACCCTTTATATGCGCTGGTGGTTCGCCCTGGGCTGGCCGGCGTTCCTGGCCTTCATGGCGATTTTCTATCTGATGGTGGCCAAGCCGGCGTAGGTTTTTTTCGCTGGCAAGCCAGCGCCTACAGCCGGCTCGCCGGCGAGCTGTCTAGTCGCGCAGGCTGATGACCTGCCAGCCACGTTTCTCGGCCTCGGCCCGCAGGTTCGGGTCCGGGTCAACGGCCACGGCGGTGGTCACTTGCTCCAGCAGGGGCAGGTCGTTCATCGAATCGCTGTAGAAGTAGCTGTCTTCCAGGCTGTGGCCGGTCTCTTCCAGCCAGCGGTTGAGGCGGGTGACCTTGCCTTCACGGAAACACGGCACATCGGTACTGCGCCCGGTGTAGCGGCCATCCTGCATTTCGCATTCGGTGGCGATCAGGGTTTCCACGCCCAGGCGTTCGGCGATCGGCGCGGTCACGAAACGGTTGGTCGCGGTGATGATCACCAGCTTGTCGCCGGCAGCGCGATGCTTGTCCAGCAGGGCCTGGGCCTTGGGCAGGAGGATCGGCTCGATGCAGTCGCGCATGAAGTCGCGGTGCCACTCTTCGAGCACGGCCATGTCGGTGCGGCCGAGGATTTCCAGGCAGAAGTTCAGGTAGGCGGCATTGTCGAGCTTGCCGGCCAGGTAATCCTGATAGAACTCGTCGTTGCGGGTCTTGTAGGCGACGGCGTCGAGGAAGCCCCGCTCGCACAGATAGTCGCCCCAGGCGTGGTCGCTGTCGCCGCCCAAAAGCGTGTTGTCCAAGTCGAATAAAGCCAGGCGCATTGCAGTTACTCGCTGAAAAGTCGCGGAAAAAGGTGCCCAGAATACGGTCTTTTCACAAGAGTGCACATAAGGTAAGCAGCCTCGTTGCTGCATTCCCAAGCTTTGTGGAACAATGCGGCGACATGCGTTTGCGAGGTTGTAGCCGTGATCGACCCCGATGGTTTCCGCCCCAATGTCGGGATCATTCTGACCAATGATGCCGGACAGGTGCTATGGGCTCGCCGTATCAATCAAGATGCCTGGCAGTTTCCTCAAGGGGGAATCAACCCCGATGAGACGCCGGAAGACGCCTTGTATCGCGAGCTGAACGAAGAAGTGGGGCTGGAGCGCGAAGATGTGCAAATTCTCGCCTGCACCCGGGGCTGGTTGCGCTATCGTTTGCCGCAGCGTCTGGTCCGGACCCACAGCCAACCGCTGTGCATCGGCCAGAAGCAGAAATGGTTTCTCCTGCGCCTGATCTCCAACGAGCAGCGGGTGCGGATGGATTTGACCGGTAAACCGGAATTCGATGGCTGGCGCTGGGTCAGTTATTGGTATCCGTTGGGCCAGGTGGTGACATTCAAGCGCGAAGTGTATCGCCGCGCTCTCAAAGAGCTTGCCCCGCGCCTGCTAGTGCGCGACTGACGACGGAGTTCGACCCCGAGCCATGCTCAATACGCTGCGCAAGATCGTCCAGGAAGTTAACTCCGCCAAGGATCTCAAGGCGGCGTTGGGGATTATTGTATTGCGCGTCAAAGAGGCCATGGGCAGCCAGGTCTGCTCGGTCTATCTGCTGGACCCGGAAACCAACCGTTTCGTCCTGATGGCCACCGAGGGCTTGAACAAGCGATCCATCGGCAAGGTCAGCATGGCGCCCAACGAAGGCCTGGTAGGCCTGGTGGGCACTCGCGAAGAACCCCTCAACCTGGAAAACGCCGCCGACCACCCGCGCTATCGCTACTTCGCCGAAACCGGTGAGGAGCGTTACGCCTCGTTCCTCGGTGCGCCGATCATTCACCACCGCCGGGTGGTGGGCGTGCTGGTTATCCAGCAAAAGGAGCGGCGCCAGTTCGACGAAGGCGAAGAAGCCTTCCTGGTGACCATGAGCGCCCAACTGGCCGGGGTTATCGCCCATGCCGAGGCCACCGGTTCGATCCGTGGCCTGGGTCGCCAGGGCAAGGGCATTCAGGAAGCCAAGTTCGTTGGCGTACCGGGCTCGCCCGGCGCGGCGGTGGGCAGCGCGGTGGTGATGCTGCCGCCGGCCGACCTGGATGTGGTGCCGGACAAGCACGTCACCGACATCGACGCCGAACTGGCCCTGTTCAAGAGCGCCCTGGAAGGGGTGCGGGCCGATATGCGCGCGCTGTCGGAAAAGCTCGCCACTCAATTGCGCCCTGAAGAGCGCGCGCTGTTCGACGTCTACCTGATGATGCTCGACGACGCCTCCCTGGGCAGTGAAGTGAAGGCCGTGATCAAGACCGGGCAATGGGCCCAGGGCGCGTTGCGCCAGGTGGTCACCGATCACGTCAACCGTTTCGAACTGATGGACGATGCCTACCTGCGCGAGCGGGCCTCGGACGTCAAGGACCTGGGCCGCCGGCTCCTGGCCTACCTGCAGGAAGAGCGCCAGCAGACCCTGGTCTATCCCGACAACACCATCCTGGTCAGTGAGGAACTGACCCCGGCCATGCTCGGCGAGGTGCCGGAAGGCAAGCTGGTGGGCCTGGTCTCGGTGCTGGGTTCGGGCAACTCCCACGTGGCGATCCTGGCCCGGGCCATGGGCATCCCGACGGTGATGGGCCTGGTGGACCTGCCGTACTCCAAGGTCGACGGCATCCAGATGATCGTCGACGGCTACCACGGCGAGGTCTACACCAACCCCAGCGACGTGCTGCGCAAGCAGTTCGCCGATGTGGTGGAAGAAGAACGGCAACTGGCCCAGGGCCTGGATGCCCTGCGCGACCTGCCCTGCATCACCCCCGATGGCCATCGCATGCCGCTGTGGGTCAACACCGGCCTGCTGGCCGATGTAGCCCGGGCGCAGAAGCGCGGGGCCGAAGGCGTGGGCCTGTATCGCACCGAAGTGCCGTTCATGATCAACCAGCGCTTCCCCAGCGAGAAGGAACAGCTGGCGATCTATCGCGAACAGCTGGCGGCCTTCCACCCGCAACCGGTGACCATGCGCAGCCTGGACATCGGCGGCGACAAGTCGCTGTCGTACTTCCCGATCAAGGAAGACAACCCCTTCCTTGGCTGGCGCGGGATCCGCGTGACCCTCGACCACCCGGAGATCTTCCTGGTACAGGCCCGGGCGATGCTCAAGGCCAGCGAAGGCCTGAACAATTTGCGCATCCTGCTGCCGATGATTTCCGGCATCCACGAGCTGGAAGAAGCCTTGCACCTGATCCACCGGGCCTGGGGCGAAGTGCGCGATGAAGGCACTGACGTACCGATGCCGCCAGTGGGGGTGATGATCGAAATCCCCGCCGCGGTGTACCAGACCAAGGAACTGGCGCGCCAGGTGGATTTCCTCTCGGTGGGCTCCAACGACCTGACCCAGTACCTGCTGGCGGTGGACCGCAACAACCCACGGGTGGCCGATCTCTACGACTACCTGCACCCGGCGGTGCTGCAAGCGCTGCAGAACGTGGTGCGTGATGCCCATGCCGAAGGCAAGCCAGTGAGCATCTGCGGCGAGATGGCCGGTGATCCGGCGGCGGCAGTGCTGCTGATGGCGATGGGCTTCGACAGCCTGTCGATGAACGCCACCAACCTGCCGAAGGTGAAGTGGATGCTGCGTCAGGTCAGCATGACCAAGGCCAAGGAACTGCTGGCGGAAATGATGACCATCGACAACCCGCAAGTTATCCACAGTTCGCTGCAACTGGCGCTGAAGAAACTCGGGCTGGCGCGGATGATCAATCCGGCTTCGAGCAAGACCCTGTAACCGGGTTGTTTTCTTCGCCGGCAAGCCGGCTCCTACAGAAGCGTTCGTGGGAGCCGGCGTGCCGGGGAACGCTTCAGACCTTCAGTTCGACCTCTCCCAGATGCCCGCCATAGGGGCCGAAGCTACGCTCCAGCAGATGCCGCGAGCCATCGGCGTGGACGATCAGTGCCGTGCTGGCTCGTGTGCCGTAGCTGGGGCTGGCGATGAACACGCTGGACAGCAGGCTTTCGGTGGCCAAGCCCACGCCGGTGTCCGGCAGGTCGGCGAAGGGCGCTGTCTGCGGGTCGCTCAACAGCGCCAGCAGTGCCTGGGGCTGTGGATCATGCAACACCTCCTGCAACGCCGCCCTGGCCTTGAGCAGCTTGGGCCAGGGCGTATCCAGCCCGGCATTGGAAAGGCCGTAGACCCCAGGCTCCAGCCGTTGCGGCTGCGGGTCCCGAGCGTTGTAGTGCCACAGCTGCTCGGCATTGCCCAGCAGCAGGTTGAACCCGGCGTACTCCACCGAGCGCCCGACTACATCGCGCAAATAATCATCCAGGGGCATGTCGCCGGCGAGAAAGCGCGCCACCAGTTCACCCCGCGAGCGCCGCGCCGGAGGCTGGTGCGGGTTGCGGATATTGGTCAGGGCGGCAAAGCGGCCCTCGGCGCCGACCCCGAGCCAGGTGCCGCCGGCTTCCAGGTCGCGACCGGCGTGGATCTGCGGCAGTTCCGGCCACTGCCCCAGGGGCAGGCTCGGCCGCGCGTAGAATTCATCACGGTTGGCCGCGACGATCAGTGGCTGAGCATGACCCGGCCGCCAGGCGAAAACGATCAAGCACATTAAGGTGGCCCCCTGTGTGTTTTTGCCCACTTTACGCACAGATCCGGCGGGTATCCATCGCCATCCAGTGGAGTCCGGGGCGGCGCTTCCGTTACCATGCCGATCTATTTTTCGGATGCTCCCATGGAATTTCTGCTCTATCTGCTGCTGGGCGCCTGTGCGGGCGTGCTGGCCGGGCTGTTCGGCGTGGGCGGCGGGATCATCATAGTCCCGGTGCTGGTGTTCAGCTTCACCCTGCAAGGCTTCGATGTCTCGGTGCTGACCCACCTGGCGGTCGGCACCTCCCTGGCCAGCATCATCTTTACCTCGGTCAATGCGGTGCGCGAGCACCATCGGCGTGGCGCTGTGCGCTGGCCGATCTTCGCCTGGATGACCGTGGGTATCCTCCTGGGCGCCGGTTTCGGCGCACTGACCGCCGAGGCGATCTCCGGCCCGCACCTGCAGAAAATCATCGGTGTGTTTGCCCTCGTGGTGGCCCTGCAGATGACCCTGGAGCTCAAGCCCAAGGCCAGCCGCCAAGTGCCCGGCAAGCTGGGCCTGACGGCCGCCGGCGGTGTGATCGGCTGGGCCTCGGCGATCTTCGGCATTGGCGGTGGCTCCCTCACCGTGCCTTTTCTCACCTGGCGCAGCGTGCCCATGCAGCAGGCGGTGGCCACCTCATCGGCCTGCGGTTTGCCCATTGCCCTGGCCAGTGCCTTAAGTTTCATGATTCTGGGCTGGCATGATCCGCTGCTCCCGGCCCATAGTCTCGGTTTCGTTTATTTGCCGGCCCTGTTGGGCATTGCCCTGACCAGCATGGTGTTTGCCCGCATCGGCGCGCGCCTGGCCCACAAACTGTCGCCACGCCTGTTGAAACGCATGTTCGCCGCGCTACTGTTCTGCGTGGGGCTCAGCTTCCTGTTCTGAGTGGTGACGCAATCCTGGCTTAATCCTGGGCTGGCAGTTTGCCCCGGGAATCTGAAGTTCTAACCCTTACGAGGAGTCGCAATGCTGCCTTACCCGCAGATTGATCCGGTGGCCCTGGCCATCGGCCCGCTGAAAATCCACTGGTACGGCCTGATGTACCTGATCGGCATTGGCGGTGCCTGGTTGCTGGCGTCGCGCCGCCTGAACCGTTTCGATCCGACCTGGAGCAAGGAGAAGCTCTCGGACATGGTGTTCTGGATGTCCATGGGGGTGATAGTCGGTGGTCGCCTGGGTTATGTGCTGTTCTACGACCTGAGCGCCTATTTGGCCAACCCGACGCTGATCTTCGAAGTGTGGAAGGGCGGCATGTCGTTCCACGGTGGTTTCATCGGTGTGATGCTGGCGGCCTGGTGGTTCGGCAAGCGCAACAACAAGACCTTCTTCGAGCTGATGGATTTCGTCGCGCCGATGGTGCCGATCGGCCTGGGCGCCGGGCGCATCGGCAACTTCATCAACGCTGAATTGTGGGGCAAGCCCACCGATCTGCCCTGGGCCATGGTGTTCCCGCCGTTCAGCGATCCGGCGCAATTGCCGCGCCATCCCTCGCAGCTGTATCAGTTCGCCCTGGAAGGCGTGGCGCTGTTCCTGATCCTCTGGCTGTTCTCGCGCAAACCCCGGCCGACCATGGCGGTTTCCGGTATGTTCGCCCTGTTCTACGGGATCTTCCGTTTCATCGTCGAGTTCGTCCGGGTGCCGGACGCCCAGCTGGGCTACCTGGCCTGGAACTGGCTGACCATGGGTCAGGTCCTGTGCGTGCCGATGATTCTCGGTGGCCTGGGGTTGATCTGGCTGGCTTATCATCGCGCTCCGGCCAAGAGCGCGGCGCAATAAATTCGAACCCCGGGGCGTGCCCCGGGTTCAAGGATGCAGGTAATTCATGAAGCAATATCTTGATCTGGTGGCCCACGTCATCAACAACGGCACCAAGCAGGCCAACCGCACCGGTGTGAACACCATCAGCTTCCCCGGGGCCATGCTGCGCTACGACCTCAAGGAAGGTTTCCCGGCCATCACCACCCGCAAGATGGCCTTCAAGTCGGCCATCGGCGAGATGGTCGGCTTCCTGCGCGGGGTGAACAACGCCGCCGAGTTTCGTGCGCTGGGCTGCAAGGTCTGGGACCAGAACGCCAACGAAAACGCCCAGTGGCTGGCCAACCCGTTCCGCCAGGGCGACGACGACCTGGGCGAGATCTACGGCGTGCAGTGGCGCAAGTGGCCGGCCTACAAACAGATCAAGACCAGCAACCAGGCGGCCATCGACCTGGCGCTGAGCCAGGGCTACCGGCAGATCGCCGCGGGCGAGGAAGACGGCCAGGGCTACGTGGTGCTGTACAAGGCCATCGACCAGGTGCGCCAGTGCGTCGACACCATCATCAACGACCCGGGCAGCCGGCGGATCCTGTTCCACGGCTGGAACTGCGCCCAGCTGGATGAAATGGCCTTGCCGCCGTGCCACCTGCTTTACCAGTTCCACCCCAATGTCGAGACCCGGGAAATCTCCCTGACCCTCTACATCCGCTCCAACGACCTGGGCCTGGGCACGCCGTTCAACCTCACCGAGGGTGCTGCGCTGCTGAGCCTGATCGGCCGCCTGACCGGCTACACGCCGCGCTGGTTCACCTATTTCATCGGTGATGCCCACGTCTATGAAAACCATCTGGACATGCTCAACGAACAGCTCAAGCGCGAGCCGTTCCCGATGCCCAAGCTGGTGATTTCCGAGCGTGTGCCGGAGTTCGCCAAGACCGGCGTCTACCAGCCGGAGTGGCTGGAGCTGATCGAACCGAGCGACTTCTCCCTGGAAGGCTATGAGCACCACGCGCCCATGACGGCGCCGATGGCGGTCTGAGCATCCAGCTACTGCAGCAAGGGCCGCGCGGCCCTTGTCGATTGATCCTGTTGCCCTTATCGACCTGTGCCCGGAGCCGTTCCGGGCATGGCTGTGCCCGGCGGCCAGCTACGCTCTGAGTAGCGGCCCTGCCAGGTGCGGGGTGTGGTCCTTGTGACATTCAACGTGAGCCCCGAATGGAAGAACTCAATCACAGCCTGTTCCTGGCCATGAACGCCAGTGCAGGGGCGTCCATGCCGATGCGTGCACTGGCGGTTTTCCTCGCGCAATGGGTGGTACTCAGCGTGCCGCTGCTGCTGGTGGTGTTCTGGGTTTTCGGCGAGCGCCGCCAGCGCATGATCGTATTGCTCGCCGGCCTGAGCATTGTCCTGGCCCTGGTCTGCAACCTGCTGATCCGTGAGCTGTGGTTCCATCCGCGGCCGTTCATGATCGGCCTGGGGCAGAACTTCCTCGCCCACGCGCCCGGGGCATCCTTCCCCAGCGACCACGCCAGTGGCATGTTTGCCATGGCTTTCGCGCTGATCCTGGCCAGCCTACGCAAGACCGGGCTGGTGATGCTGGGCCTGGCGATCCTGGTGAGTTGGGCACGGGTCTACCTGGGCGTGCATTTCCCTTTCGACATTCTGGGTGGCTGCCTGGTGGGGGGGCTCAGCGCCTGGCTGGTGCGCCAGGGGCTGGCCTGGCAGCAACTGGACCAGCGGCTACTGGCAATCCTCGAAGGGGCTTATCTGCGGCTGACGGCCAGCGTTCGGCGCGGCGCCTGAAACCGCGCCAGGGGTTCAGTGCCCGTGGCTGCGCCCGACATGGGAGGGCTCGCTCTCATTGGGGGCCACCGAGCCGCTGACTTCCAGGCGCTGGAGAATTCCGCAGTGCTCAAGGTCCGGGCCCTCGCTGCAGCGCTGGCGCAGGTCCAGCAGTTGTTCCTGCAGGGCCAGCAAGCCGTCAATGCGCGCCTTGACGTGATGGATATGCTCGTCGATCAGGGCGTTGACGCTGGCGCACTGGTCCTGGGGGCTGTCGCGCAGGTTGAGCAGGCTGCGGATCTCCTCGAGGGTCATGTCCAGGCTGCGGCAATTGCGGATAAAGGTCAGGCGCTCGGTGTGGGCCTGGGTGTAGAGGCGATAGTTGCCTTCACTGCGGGCCGGTTCAGGCAGCAGCCCTTCGCGCTCGTAGTAACGGATGGTCTCGACCTGACAGTCGGTGAGTTTCGCCAGTTCGCCAATCTTCATTGCCGTCGTCTCCGAATGGGTGCTTGACCCTATAGTGGCTACAGGGTGTTCACTTGGCAACAAGCACCTTAATTCGGAAGGGACCCTAATGAGCGATTCTCTCCACAGCCCGCGCAAAACCGCGGATCAGCAGCCCCAGGCTGATCACGATCACGATCACGATCACGATCACAGCCATGGCCACAGCCATTCCCATGCGCCCGCGGGCAAGTTGCAGCCGGTCAAGGCACACGATCATGCCGCCCACGGCGCATCCTGCTGCGGTTCCGCCGACCTGGCGCCTTCCAGGGTCACCCTGAGCGAGACCCCGACCGCCGGCGCGCGCTTGAGCAGCTTTCGCATCGAGGCCATGGACTGCCCCACCGAACAGACCCTGATCCAGAACAAGCTGGGCAAGCTGGCCGGGGTCCAGGCGCTGGAGTTCAACCTGATGAACCGCGTGCTGGGGGTGACCCACGACCTGCCGAGCACCGCGCCTATCATCGAGGCGGTCAAGTCACTGGGCATGCACGCCGAACCCCTGGAACAGGAGGGTGACCAAGCCGCGCCTGCCGCAGCGCCCGTGAAGAAGCCCTGGTGGCCGCTGGCCCTGTCCGGTATCGGCGCGCTGGCTGCCGAGGTCATCCATTTCACCAATGCCGCGCCCGACTGGGTGATTGCCCTGGTGGCCCTGGTGTCGATCCTCAGTGGTGGCCTGACCACCTACAAGAAGGGCTGGATCGCCCTGAAGAACCGCAACCTCAACATCAATGCCCTGATGAGCATCGCCGTGACCGGCGCCGTGCTGATCGGCCAATGGCCGGAAGCGGCGATGGTGATGTTCCTGTTCACCGTGGCGGAATTGATCGAGGCCCGTTCCCTGGATCGGGCGCGCAACGCCATCAGCGGCCTGATGCAGATGACCCCGGAACGGGTCACGGTGCAGCAGGCAGACGGCAACTGGAGCGAACAGGAAGCGAAAAACGTCGAACTGGGCGCACTGGTGCGGGTGCGTCCCGGCGAGCGCATCGGCCTCGACGGCGAGGTCGTGTCCGGCAACTCCACCATCGACCAGGCGCCGATCACCGGTGAAAGCCTGCCGGTGGAAAAGACTGTGGGCGACAAGGTTTTCGCCGGCACCATCAACCAGGCCGGCTCCCTGGAATACCGAGTGACTGCCGCCGCCAACAACTCGACCCTGGCGCGGATCATCCACGCTGTGGAACAGGCCCAGGGCGCCCGGGCTCCGACCCAGCGCTTCGTTGACAGCTTCTCGAAAATCTACACCCCGGCGGTATTCGCCTTCGCCCTGGCGGTGGCGCTGATTCCGCCGCTATTCATGGGCGGCGTCTGGTTCGACTGGATCTACCGCGCCCTGGTGCTGCTGGTAGTGGCTTGCCCCTGCGCCCTGGTGATCTCCACCCCGGTGAGCATTGTCAGCGGCCTGGCGGCTGCCGCGCGCAAGGGCATCCTGGTCAAGGGCGGGGTCTACCTGGAGGGCGGCTACAAGCTCGACTACCTAGCCCTGGACAAGACCGGCACCATCACCCACGGCAAGCCGGTGCAGACCGACTTCCTGTCCCTGGACCCGCTGGCCCAGGACACCGCCCCGGCCCTGGCCGCAAGCCTGGCAGGGCGTTCCGACCACCCGGTGTCCCTGGCCATTGCCCAGGCGGCTGTGGATAAGCAGTTGGCCATGCACCCTGTGGATAACTTCGAGGCCCTGACCGGCCGAGGCGTACGCGGCGAGATCAACGGCGAGCTGTACCACCTGGGCAACCATCGTCTGGTGGAAGAGCTGGGCCTGTGCTCCCCGGCTTTGGAAGAAAAACTCTTCGCCCTGGAGAAGCAGGGCAAGACCGTGGTCCTGCTGCTGGACCGCAATGGCCCGCTGGCGCTGTTCGCCGTGGCCGATACGGTGAAGGAATCCAGCCGCGAAGCCATCCAGCAATTGCATGAGCTGGGGATCAAGACCCTGATGCTTACCGGTGACAACCCGCATACCGCCCAGGCCATTGCGGCCCAGGTGGGTATCGACCAGGCCCGGGGCGACCTGCTGCCCACCGACAAGCTGCAGGCCATCGAAGACCTGTACGCCCAGGGCCACCGGGTGGGCATGGTGGGCGACGGGATCAACGACGCCCCGGCCCTGGCCCGTGCCGAAATCGGTTTCGCCATGGCTGCGGCGGGCACCGACACCGCCATCGAGACCGCGGATGTGGCCCTGATGGACGATGATCTGCGCAAGATCCCGGCGTTTATCCGCCTGTCGCGCCAGACCTCGGTGGTGCTCAAGCAAAATATCGTCCTGGCCCTGGTCATCAAGGCGATCTTTCTTGGGGTAACCTTTGCCGGGCTGGCCACCATGTGGATGGCAGTATTCGCCGACATGGGCGTGAGCCTGTTGGTGGTGTTCAACGGTCTGCGCCTGCTGCGCAAATAAGCAACGAGAGAACCCTGTGCTGAGTGCCGAGCTGAAGGCTTTTTACATGGTCGCCCGCCTGGGCAGCATCACCCTGGCGGCGAAGAAGCTCGGCCTCAGCCAGCCCACGGTGACTACCCAGGTCCGCAACCTGGAGAGCCAGTACGCGGTGGAGCTGTTCTACCGAGGCGGTCGCCGCCTGAGCCTGAGCGATGAGGGCGCGCGCTTGCTGCCGATGGTCAAGGAGCTGCTGCAGAAAGAGTCGGACATCGAATTCTTCCTGCGCAACTGCGGGCAGGTGCAGGGCACGCTGCGCATCGCCGCCACCGCGCCGTACTACATCCTCGATCTGGTGAAGACTTTCCGCCAGCGCCTGCCCCAGGTGGAGGTCTCGGTGGAAATCGGCAACTCCCAGCAGGTCCTGGAGGCGCTGGAAGACTACCGGGTGGATGTGGCCGCTTCCTCGCAACTGCTGGAGGATTCGCGGTTGGTCCGCCGGGTGCTGGGCAGCGATCCGCTGGTGCTGGCGGTGCATCGCAATCACCCCCTGGCGGCGCTGGATCACGTGCCCCTCAATGCCCTGGCCGGGCATACGCTGCTGATGCGCGAACCCGGCTCCACCACCCGCAGCCTCACCGAAGGTCTGCTGAAGAACGCCAACGTCAGTTTTGGTCCGCTGCTGGAGATCGGCAGCCGTGAATCGATCCGCGAGGCGGTGCTGCGCAATATCGGCATCAGCATCATTGCCCGCCAGGAAGTGCCCCACGACCCGCAACTGCGGGTACTGACCATCGAAAACGCGCCGCAGATCGCCGAGTACCTGTATTGCCTCAAGGAGCGCAAGAACGCGCGCCTGCCCGCCGCCTTTCTCGGCCTGGCCCAGGAAATGGCTCCCGCCTGAAAGATCTGCATCGGCCATGCCGATGCCTTCGCGAGCACATGATTTACACGTGAACCCAAATCCCTGAATACCACTATCGGTCGTTTTTGCCTTACTGCCATATGACCGACGCATTGCAACTCTAGGATTTGCCTTATCTGCTAGATGAGGTGCGTCCATGAACAACTCCGCTGCAACTGCCCTGAGCAACCCCGGTGCGCCGATGAAAGTGCGCGGTATCCACAAGCGCTTCGGTGCCTTCACCGCGCTGGATAACGTGTCCCTGGACGTCGCTGCCGGTGAGCTGGTGTGCCTGCTGGGGCCGTCCGGCTGCGGCAAGACCACCTTGCTGCGCTGCATCGCCGGCCTGGAACGCCAGGACCAGGGCGAGTTGTACCTCGGGGATCGGGACGTGTCGCTGCTGGCGCCCCAGGCCCGGGACTACGGGATCCTGTTCCAGTCCTACGCGCTGTTCCCCAACCTCACGGTAGAAGCCAACATCGCCTACGGCCTGTCCGGCAGTGGCCGCGAAGAAGCGCGCAAGCGCGTGGCGCAGATGCTGGAACTGGTGGGGCTGACCGGCAGCGAGAAGAAGTACCCCGGCCAGCTGTCCGGCGGCCAGCAGCAGCGCGTGGCCCTGGCCCGTGCCCTGGCACCGGCGCCGTCGTTGCTGCTGCTGGACGAGCCGATGTCGGCGCTGGACGCCCGGGTCCGCGAGCACCTGTGCACCGAGCTGCGCCAGCTGCAGCGGCGTCTGGGGATCACCACCCTGATGGTTACCCACAACCAGGACGAAGCCATGCTGATGGCCGACCGCATTGCCGTGATGAATAACGGCAAGGTCGAGCAGTACGCCACGCCCCAGGAAATCTACGACCGTCCGGCCACGCCGTTCGTCGCCGAATTCGTCGGCCAGGGCAACTGGCTACCCTTCAGCCGCAACAGCGACAGCCATGCCCAGGTTGGCGGCATGAATGTGCGCCTGGCCGACGGCTCGGCCAAGACCGCCTCGGGCCGGCTGTTCTGCCGTCCGGAAGCCATCAGCGTGAATCCGCCGGTGCACGAGGAAAACCTGTTCCCGGCCAAGGTCCGCGAGATCACCTTCCTCGGCAATCGCTGCCGCATGAGCTTCGAACTCAATCAACTGCCGGGGCATGCGCTGCTGGCCGAGCTGGCACCGGAAGCCATGCCGCGCCTGGGGGCCCAGGATATCTGGGTCGCCTTGCCGCCGCGCAGCCTCCAGGTGTTTGCCTAAGATGACTGCGCAAATGTCCCTGCCGCTACCTGCCAAGCGGGCGCGCCAGGCTTCTCGTGCCGAGATCGGCGACCGCATTTTTGTCGTCGGCGGCAAGGTCCTGCTCCTGGTCCTGCTGGGTGTAGCGGTGCTGTTGCCCCTGTTGGCGATCTTCTGGCGCGGCTTCAGCGCCGAGGCCGGGCAGGGCGGAGGCTGGCTGGCGGCTCGCGAGCTGGTGGCCAGCGAAAACTTCCACTGGTTGCTGGGCAACAGCCTGAAAGTCTCCCTCAGCGTGGCCGCCATCGTCGTGCCCCTGGCCTACCTGTTCGCCTACGCCCTGCAACGCACGCTGATTCCCGGCAAGGGCATCTGGCGCGGCCTGTCGCTGTTGCCGCTGATGGCGCCGTCGATGCTCCCGGGCATTGCCCTGGTCTATCTGTTTGGCAATCAGGGGATGCTGCGTGGCCTGTTCGCCGAGAACATCTACGGCTTCTGGGGCATCGTCCTCGGCGAGGTCATCTACACCTTTCCCCACGCCCTGATGATCCTGCTCTCGGCGCTGTCCCTGGCGGACGCGCGGCTGTTCGACGCCGCGTCGAGCATGGGCGCCAGCCCCGCCAAGGCCTTTCGCAGCATCACCTGGCCGGCGACCCGGCAGGCGGTGTTCGCCGCCTTCTGCCTGGTGTTCACCCTGACCATCACCGACTTTGGTGTGCCGGTGGTAGTGGGTGGCGACTATCAGGTGCTGGCCCTGGAAGCCTACAAGGCGGTGGTGGGGCAGCAGCAGTTCGGCCGCGGCGCGTTGATCGGCATGGTCCTGCTGTTGCCGGCCCTGTTCAGCTTCGGTGTCGACGCCTGGCTGCGCCGGCGCCATGGCGACTCCATGAGCGGCCGTGCCCAGGTATTCAAGCCTGCGCCGTCGCCACTGCGCGATGGCTGCTACCTGGCCATTGTGCTGCTGATCTGCGCGGCCCTGCTGCTGGTGTTCGGCATGGCGGTGTTTTCGTCGCTGGTGAAATTCTGGCCCTACAACCTGTCGCTGTCGCTGAACCACTACCAGTTCAACGACACCGCCGGCGGTGGCTGGCTGGCCTACCGCAACAGCCTGACCATGGCCCTGTGCACGGCGCTGATCGGCAGCGTGGTGATCTTTACCGGCGCCTACCTGATGGAGAAGACCAACGGCCAGCGCGGCTTGAACCTGGCGCTGCGCATGCTCAGTTTCGTGCCCATGGCGGTGCCCGGGCTGGTGCTGGGCCTGGGCTACGTCTTCTTCTTCAACCTCAATGGCAACCCGCTGCATGTGTTCTACGGCACCATGACCCTGCTGGTGGTGTGCACCATCGCCCACTACCTGACCACCGCGCAGATGACCGCCACCACCGCCCTGCGCCAGCTGGATGCCGAGTTCGAGGCCGCCGCGCTGTCGCTCAAGGCGCCGCTGTACCGGCACTACCTGCGGGTTACCGTGCCGATCTGCCTGCCGGCGCTGCTGGATATCGTGCGCTACCTGTTCGTTTCGGCCATGACCACGGTGTCGGCGGCCATCTTCCTCTACAGCCCGGACACCATCCTTGCCGCCGTCGCCGTGCTGAACATGGACGACGCCGGCAACGTCGGCGGCGCCGCGGCGATGTCGACCCTGATCCTGTTCACCTCCGCCGGCGTCTCGCTGCTCCTGGCCTGGGCTTCGCGCGGCCTGCTGCGCCGTTCCCAGGCCTGGCGCCAGGGCACGCCGGGCCACTGATGCGCTTCACCCACCCCCACTCTGATCTGCACTCACTAAGGAACCGCACCATGTTCAAGCCCCTGGCTCTTGCCGCTGCCGTCCTCTCTGCTGTCAGCCTGAACGCCTTTGCTGCGAAAACCGAGCTGACGGTCTACACGGCCCTTGAAGCCGAGCAACTGAAGTCCTACAAGCAAGCCTTCGAAAAGGCCAATCCGGACGTGGAGATCAAGTGGGTACGTGATTCCACCGGGATCATCACCGCCAAGCTGCTGGCGGAAAAAGCCCGCCCGCAGGCCGATGCGGTCTGGGGCCTGGCCGCGTCCAGCCTGGCGATCCTCGACCAGCAGGGCATGCTGCAAAGCTATGCGCCCAAGGATCTGGGCAAGATCGGCCCGAACTACCGCGACGCCGCCAACCCACCGGCCTGGGTCGGCATGGACGTCTGGGCCGCCACCATCTGCTTCAACACCGTGGAGGCCGAAAAGCAGGGCCTGACCAAGCCGGTGAGCTGGCAGGACCTGACCAAGCCCGAGTACAAGGGCAAGATCGTCATGCCCAACCCGGCCTCCTCGGGCACCGGCTTCCTCGACGTCAGTGCCTGGCTGCAGACCTTCGGCGAGAAGCAGGGCTGGCAGTACATGGATGAGCTGCACCAGAACATCGGCCAGTACGTCCACTCCGGTTCCAAGCCCTGCAAGCTGGCCGCCGCCGGTGAATTCCCGATTGGCATCTCCTTCGAGTACCCGGCCGTGCAGCTCAAGCGCCAGGGCGCGCCGCTGGACATTGTCCTGCCGAAGGAAGGCCTGGGCTGGGAAATCGAAGCCACCGCGGTGATCAAGGGCACGCCTCATGAAGAGGCGGCGAAGAAACTCGCCGACTTCTCCGCCAGCCCTGAGGCCATGGAGCTGTACAAGGAAAACTTCGCCGTGCTGGCCCAGCCGGGCATCGCCAAGCCGCAGACCGAACTGCCGGCCGACTACGAGCAGCGCCTGATCAAGAACGACTTTGCCTGGGCCTCGAAGAACCGCGACGAGATCCTCGCCGAATGGCGCAAGCGCTATGACGGCAAGTCGGAAAAGGTTGCCAAGCAGTAGCCGATCAATCGCCTTCGCCGGCTTGCCGGCGAAGGCGCTCCCCATCCAGGAAACAACTCATGACCAATCACAGCGATCTGCTGATCGTCGGCGCCGGCATCCTGGGCCTGTCCCATGCCTATGCCGCCGCCAAACGCGGTCTGCGGGTGCACGTTTTCGAGCGCAGCGCCACGCCCCTGGGCGCTTCGGTGCGCAACTTCGGCCAGGCCCTGGTCACCGGCCAGCCGCCGGGCACCATGCTGGAGCTGGCCAGGGCCAGCCGCGAGATCTGGGCCGACTGGCAACAGTTGGCGGGCCTGCAACTCAAGCGCAACGGCTCTTTCCTGTTCGCCCGCAGCGAAGCCGAGGAGCAGTTGCTCGAAGCCTTCTGCGCCGGGCGTGCGCTGGAGCACAGCTACCGCGTCGAGCTGCTCCAGGGCGCGGCGCTGAATGATCTGTACGGCGGCCAGTTCCGCCATCACCGGGCGGCCTTGCACGGCCTGGACGACCAGCAGCTGTATTCCCGTGAAGCGATCCCGCAGTTGATCGACTACCTGCGCCGGGACCTGGGGGTGCAGTTTCACTTCTCGACCCTGGTGCGGGATATCCAGCCGGGCCAGTTGCGCAGCACCGCCGGCAACTTCCACGCGCCGCGGATCGTGCTGTGTTCGGGGCACGATTATCAGACCCTGCTGGCGGATCAGATCGCTGCCTTGCAGCCGCAGATCTGCCGCTTGCAGATGCTCCGGGCGCGGCCCGAGGCCAATCTCAACCTGCAACATGCCTTGCTGACCGGTCTGAGTTGCGTGCACTACGGGGCCTTCGCCGACCTGCCGGAAGCCGCCGCGGTGCAAGCGCAGATTCTGCGCGAGGCACCCCATCTGCACGAGCATGGTATCCACCTGTTGATCAGCCCGACTCCCTACGGTGAACTGATCATCGGTGATTCCCACGATTACGGTAGCGATCCTTCACCGTTCAATGCTGAACAGGTGGACAACTGGCTGCTCGAACTGGCCGAGCAGACCTTGGGTTGCAGGGTCCGGGTGGTGGAGCGCTGGCAGGGTGTCTACGGCGCTCGCGGCCCGGCGCCGTTCTCCTTCCTGGAGGCGGCCCCCGGGGTCCATGTGGCCCTGATGCACACCGGGGTCGGCATGAGCGTTGGCCCGGCCATGGCCGAGGGCAATATCGCCCGACTGCTGGAGGAGGCGTGATGGAGCGGCGACAGCAGGTGGTCGACGAGGTCTTCGGCCTGTACGAGCGTTTCGGCGACTGCGACTACATCGGCGAGCCGGTGTCGCAGATCGAGCACATGTCCCAGGCCGCGCAGTTGGCCCTGGCGGAAGGTTATGACGACGAGGTGGTGCTGGCGGCGTTCTTCCACGACATCGGGCATATCTGCCAGCAGGATGCCGAGAACATGGGCGGCTTCGGCGTGGTCAGCCATGAGCGCCTGGGGGCGGACTACCTGCGCCGGGCGGGTTTCAGCGAACGCCTGGCGCGGCTGGTGGAATACCACGTCCAGGCCAAGCGCTACCTGACCTTCAAGGACCCCGGTTATTACCAGCGGCTGAGCGAAGCCAGCCGGCGCACCCTGGAATACCAGGGTGGGGTGATGAGCGCGGCAGAGGCGGCAGCCTTCGAACTCGACCCGTTGTGGGCGGTGAGTTTGCGCATGCGCCACTGGGACGAGCAGGCCAAGGAAATGTGGGTGCCGGTGATGGATTTGCAGGTGCTCAAGGACAAGGCGCTGGCATTGCTTTAGCGGGTACAGGCTTGGTTTTTGTAGCCGCTGCCGTAGGCTGCGAACGGCTCCGAAGGAGGCGCCGCTTTTGGGGTTGTTGAAGGTCCTGCGGCCCTTTGCGCAGCCTCGCGGGCTCGGCAGCGGCTACAGCAGATGTTGAGCCAGCCCCTCGATCTGCTCCTGGCGCTCGGCCTGGCTCAGGCGTTTCTGCGGGTTGAGCGATGACCACTGCGGGTGCGCCCGGGCCTTGTTCAGGGCCTCTGGCAACTTGCCTTCGCGCCAGCTCTTGTCCTCCGGCGTGGCCAGGCGAATGCTGTCCATGGCCGCATGCCCGCGCAGGTTCAGGGCCTGTACCAGCTGGCGCTGACGCAGGGCCAGCAGGCGCAGCACGCTGTCGTCCACGGTCAGCTCGCGCTGGCCCTTGAGTTTGCCCAGCAGGCGGCTGCCATAGCTGCGGGCGGTTTGCAGGGCGCCGCCGGCAATAGCCCCGGCCAGCGCCGCGGCCCCCAGGGTCAAACCACCCACCAGCAAATCCACCCCTGCGCCGGCCGCGGCTCCGGCGGCGATGCCGCTGCCCACCCGCACCCCCAGTTGCTTGAGGGTTTCCGGGTTGAACAGGTCGTCGCCCCAGCGCCCGTCCAGTAGCGGCAGGTCGCTGGCCGACGCATCCTCGGGGCGGAAGGCGTAGAGCTTGAGCAAGGCCTCGACGCAGCGCTGCTCGCGCTGGCGGATGGCCTGGCGCAGTTCGCCTATGGCCTGTTGTTCCTGTTGGGCGTCGCTGGCTACGCTGCGGCGGCAGGCGGCGCAGTCCACCAGCAGCTCGGCAATCAGCCGCGCGGCGCTGTGCTGGCGGGCCAGGCGCTGGGCCTCTTGGTCGTCGATCAAGCGTTGCAGGGCCGGGCGTGCGTGCTCCAACAGCAGCGCCAGGCTTTCATACAGGCGCCGTTCGCCGTCCTCCGGTGGCGCCACGCTGTCGAAGCGCACCAGGGCATGCAGCCCCAGGCGGGCCAGGGCATCGCGCCAGTCGCCTTCGCGCTGCTCGGCGCTGCTGACGAAATTCAGCACTGGCAGCAGCGGCTTGCCGCAACCGGTGAGCACTTCAAGCTCATCGCGGTACTTGGCCAGCACCGGCTCGCGGGCGTCGATCACATACAGGCCGGCGTCCGAGGCCAGCAGCTGGCGCAGGACCTTGGCTTCCTGTTCGAAGCGCTGGCGAGCCTCGCTACCGTCGAGAAACCGCGCCATCCGCGCCGGGCCGTCCAGGCGTTCGCCCGGGCGCTCCAGGCGCTCCAGGTAATCCAGCAGGGCGATGGCATCTTCCAGGCCAGGGGTGTCGTAGAGCTCCAGCAGGGCTTGGCCATCCACCGAAAGGCGGGCGCCTTCCACGTGCCGGGTGGTGCTGGGGCGATGGGAGACCTCGCCAAAACCCACGTCCCGGGTCAGGGTGCGCAACAGCGAGGTCTTGCCGACGTTGGTGTGGCCGACCACGGCGAGTTTCAGTGGCTTGTGGCGGGTATCAGTCATGACCGTTCTCCAGCCAGTCGAGGGGGGCGCAATCGGCGAAGGGCAGCTGCAGCTGGTGCAGGGCGCTGTGCCAGTCGCCCAGGCGATCGGCGTCCAGGGCCTGGCCGGGCGGGGCTTGCAGCAGCCAGACCCGGGTGGCGCTGGCGTTGCGCGCCAGTTCGGCGATCAGCCCCAGGCTGCCGCGGTCCGGCGAGCGCCGCGGGTCGCAGGCGATCACCAGGCGCGCCGGGGGGAAACGGCTCATCTGCTCCAGCAGGCGGCTGCGCGACTCGCGACTGTCGAGGATGCCGGCGTCCTTGACGCTCTCCGGCAGTTGCGGCGGCCAGGGGCGCTGGTTGTCCAGTTCGATGGCCACCAGCAGGGCGCCGCTGCTGTCCTGGGCACTGACGCCGCCTTCGACCCGGTGCAACTGCTCGGGGGCCGCATCGTTGACCCCCAGGCGCTCGCTGCTGGGCATCAGGCGCTCACGCAATTGGGCGTAGCCCGGCAGGTTGAGGTCCAGTTGCAGGCGCGCCTGCCCGTGTTTCCAGCGCCAGCGGCAGAACAGCATCAGCAGCAGGCGCGGCAGCACGCCGTAGATCGTCACCAGCACCACCAGCCAGATGGCCCAGGACTGGCGGATCAGTTCGGTGTTGTAGACATCCCGGGTGCTGGCCTGGATGCTCGCCACGCTCGGCGCGCCAAAGCCCAGGCCACGGGGCAGGGCACTCAAGGTGTTGGTAATGGCCACGAAGGCATCGCTGCCCAGCAGGGTGCTTTCCCAGACAAAACTGTAGCGGTGGGTGGTCAGCAGCAACAGCAACATGACCACGGCGCTGAACAGGGCCAGGCACCACAGGCCGTTGATCAGGCTGCCCAGGGCCCAGCGGTTGAGCTTGCGCCGTTGCAGCAACAGCAGCAGGGCCGGCGGCAACTGCGCGGCCTTGGCATCGCGGGAGAATTTCTCGCTGAGCCACAGCCACAGGCGGCCCAGGCTGGCGCCGTGCTCGCCGGCGAACAGCAGGCCTGCCAGCCAGCTCAGCAGCAGGATCAGGTTGATTCCCAGCAGGCTGCCCAGGGCCCAGAACACGTTCACCGGTTGCTGGGTGCTGCCCAGGGCGCTGAAGGCCAGGCCGGCACCGCTGATCACCGCCAGAACCGAGAGCGCCAGCAGGGCCATGCGTGCGCCCTGGTGCCAGTGCAGCAGGGCGCTGTGCAGGCCGTCACGCTGGGCCAGCCACAGGGCGCGGTTCTGGATCCGGGTCGCCAGGTCGCCGCCCTGGTTGCGGGCCAGGCGATTGGCTTCCTGATCTTCCAGCGGGCCGGCGTGTTCCTCGCGCAGGCGCACGGTTTCGGTCAGCCACAGGCGTTGCAGGGGAGTCAGTGCAGTCACGCGTCATTCCATCGCTCAAAAGTGCGCTGAGCATAACTGCTGCAGCGCGGATCGGGGTACGTTGCCAGGTCCTGGTCCTCTGGTATCCTCGCCGGCATGAAAAAATCTCTCCCTCTCAGCCTGATCGCGGCCCTCGCACAAAACCGCGTGATCGGCGTCGACAACAGCATGCCCTGGCATTTGCCGGGGGATTTCAAATTCTTCAAGGCCACTACCCTGGGCAAGCCCATCATCATGGGGCGCAAGACCTGGGACTCTCTCGGCCGGCCGTTGCCGGGGCGGTTGAATATCGTGGTCAGTCGTCAGACCGGCCTGATGCTCGAAGGTGCCGAGGTCTACCCCTCCCTGGAGGCGGCAGTGGCCCGGGCCGAGGAGTGGGCACTGGAGCAGGGCGCCAACGAGCTGATGCTGATCGGTGGCGCACAGCTTTACAGCCAGGGGCTGGAGCAGGCGGATCGCCTGTACCTGACGCGGGTAGCCTTGAGCCCGGAAGGCGATGCCTGGTTTCCGGAATTCGATGAGCAACAGTGGAAGCGGGTGTCAGAGGTGCCGAACCCGGCGGAAGGGGACAAGCCGGCGTACAGCTTCGAGGTGTGGGAGAAGCGCTGAGCGCTCCGCCAGCCAGCCGGGCTCCCGAAGGAACCGGCGGGCCGGCGAAGAGATCAATCAGGCCTGAGCCAGTTCTTCGTGCTCATCGGCGTCCAGCAGCGCCTTGTCGGTCTGCTGCATCACCTGGCTGGTGATCGCGCCTGCGGTCATCGAACCGCTGACGTTGAGCGCGGTGCGGCCCATGTCGATCAGCGGCTCCACGGAAATCAGCAGCGCCACCAGAGACACCGGCAGGCCCATGGCCGGCAGCACGATCAGCGCGGCGAAGGTTGCGCCGCCGCCCACACCTGCAACGCCGGCGGAACTCAGGGTGACGATGGCCACCAGGGTGGCGATCCACAGCGGGTCCAGCGGGTTGATGCCCACGGTCGGGGCAACCATCACCGCCAGCATGGCCGGGTACAGGCCGGCGCAGCCGTTCTGGCCGATGGTGGCGCCGAACGAGGCGGCAAAGCTGGCGATGGACTGGGGAATGCCCAGGCGCCGGGTCTGGGCCTCGATGCTCAGGGGAATGCTGGCGGCGCTGGAGCGGCTGGTGAAGGCGAAGGTCAGCACTGGCCAGACCTTGCGGAAGAAGCGCAGCGGGTTGATCCCGGCCAGTGCCACCAGCAGGCCGTGGACCACGAACATCAGCCCCAGGCCGATGTAGGACACCACCACGAAACTGCCCAGCTTGATGATGTCCTGCAGGTTGGAGCCGGCCACCACCTTGGTCATCAGCGCCAGCACACCGTAGGGCGTGAGCTTCATCACCAGGCGCACCAGGCGCATCACCCAGGCTTGCAGGGTGTCGATGGCGTTGAGCACTTTCTGGCCCTTGTCGGCATCGTCCTTGAGCAGCTGCAGCGCCGCGACGCCGAGGAAGGCGGCGAAGATCACCACGCTGATGATCGAGGTCGGCTTGGCCCGGGCCAGGTCGGCGAAGGGGTTCTGCGGGATGAACGACAGCAGCAGCTGCGGCACGTTGAGGTCGGCCACCTTGCCTGCGTAGTCGCTCTGGATCACTTGCAGGCGGGCCATCTCCTGGGTGCCGGCCACCAGCCCTTCGGCGGTCAGGCCGAACAGGTTGGTCAGGCCGATGCCCACCAGCGCGGCAATGGCAGTGGTAAACAGCAGGGTGCCGATGGTCAGGAAGCTGATCTTGCCCAGGGACGAAGCATTGTGCAGGCGGGCCACGGCGCTGAGGATCGAGGCGAACACCAGGGGGATGACGATCATCTGCAGCAATTGCACGTAGCCGTTGCCCACCAGGTCGAACCAGGCGATGGAGGCCTTGAGCACCGGGTTGCCGGCGCCGTAGAGGCTGTGCAGGGCGATGCCGAAGACCACGCCCAGCACCAGGGCCAGCAGGACTTTCTTGGCCAGGCTCCAGGTGGTATGGCGGGTTTGTGCCAGGCCCAGCAGCAAGGCCAGGAACACCAGCAGGTTGAGGAACAGCGGCAGATTCATTGGGGCTCCGATAAGGCTTGTGCCAATCGCGGCTCAGGGCGATTGCGAACCGGCAAGCCTAACAGCTTGAAATCTATTGAATTAATAACGATATCGCATGGCAACTGTCGTTTTTGGAATAAGCGATTGACGTTCAGGCGCATGTGGCTGGCGCTTACGGGACGCAAGCGGTCGCGTGGAGACGAGAACTGTCACAGGGATTTGTTAGCGTCGAAGGCTTTCACTCAGGGAGAAAACCGCCGATGAAACTCGCTCCGAAATTGCTCGCAGTCGCACTCTGCCTGGGCCTTGCCGGCCAGGCCCTGGCCACCGAGTTGAAGCACTGGCCCGCGGAACAGGCCAAGCAGCTGGACGCGATGATCGCGGCCAATGCCAACAAGGGTAACTACGCGGTGTTCGACATGGACAACACCAGTTACCGCTACGACCTGGAAGAATCCCTGCTGCCCTTCATGGAAAACAAGGGCCTGATTACCCGCGACACGCTTGACCCGTCGCTCAAGCTGATCCCGTTCAAGGACACCGCCGAGCACAAGGAAAGCCTGTTCAGCTACTACTACCGCCTCTGTGAAATCGACGACATGGTCTGCTACCCCTGGGTCGCCCAGGTGTTCTCCGGCTTTACCCTCAAGGAGCTCAAGGGCTATGTCGATGAGCTGATGGCTTCCGGCAAGCCGGTGCCGAGCACCTATTACGACGGTGATGTGGTCAAGACCATCGAGGTCAACCCGCCCAAGGTCTTCACCGGCCAGGCCGAGCTGTACAACAAGCTGATGGAGAACGGTATCGAGGTCTATGTGATGACCGCCGCCTCCGAAGAGCTGGTGCGCATGGTCGCCGCCGATCCCAAGTACGGCTACAACGTCAAGCCGCAGAACGTCATCGGCGTGACCACCCTGCTCAAGGATCGCAAGACTGGCGCCCTGGCCACCGCGCGCAAGCAGATCAGCGAAGGCAAATATGACGAGAAGGCCAACCTCGGCCTTGAACTGACCCCCTACCTGTGGACCCCGGCCACCTGGATGGCGGGCAAGCATGCGGCGATCCTGACCTACATCGACGAGTGGAAGAAACCGGTGCTGGTGGGCGGCGACACCCCCACCAGCGACGGCTACATGCTGTTCCACGATGTTGACGTGGCCAAGGGCGGCATCCACCTGTGGATCAACCGCAAGGACAAGTACATGACCCAGCTCAACGGCATGATCGCCAAGCACGCCGCGGCCCAGGCCAAGGAAGGGTTGCCGGTGACCGCCGACAAGAACTGGGTGATCGTCAAGCCCGAAGACATCCAGTAAGCCTGCCCGCTACACCGCCCCTCTGTAGGAGCCGGCTTGCCGGCGAAGAGGCCTTTGGGCCGGGCGTCGCCCTCGCGGACGCCTTCGCTGGCAAGCCAGCTCCTGCAAGGGGTGTCTGTCGTTCGATGCGGAGCCGGCGTCCGCTATAGGCGGAGAATGTTTCAACTTGTGACTGCCAAACCCCCTCTGCCATAATCGCGTCCGTTTCCCATCCCCCCGCCTGCTCTCCCTTGTGCCGGGTTTGTCCCCGACTGCACGTAATGGACTACGTTGTGAGCTATCTCTCGATCGAATTCGGCCTCTGCTTCATCCTGTTCTTCGTTCTGTACTGGGGCCTGGGCTTCAGCCTGCGCTTGCAGAACGTCCTGCTGCTGGTCGCCAGTTACGCGATCCTTGCCAGCTTCAGCCTGAACTTCCTCTACATCCTGCTGGGCTACACGGCCCTGGTGTACCTGCTCGGCCTGTTGAGCCAGCGTTACCCCGGGCGCGGCTGGGTCAACGGACTGATGCTGCTGCTGGTGCTCGGGGCGTTCTACCTGTTCAAGTACCAGGATTTCTTCACCAGTACGGTGCAGAACGCCTTCGCCCAGTTCGGTGTCGAGGTGTCGCTGCCGCTGCTGGAGGTTCTGCTGCCGGTGGGGCTGTCGTTCTATGCCTTCCACTCGGTCAGTTACCTGGTGTCGATCAACCGCCGTGAGCTGACCCCGGGCTCGCCCTTCGACCTGGCGCTGTACCTGGCCTTCTTCCCCAGCCTGATCGCCGGTCCGGTGAACCGGGCGATTCCCATGCTGGCGCAGATCAACCCGCCGCAGTTGCGCCAGGTGCTGGAGCCGCAGCGCGCCCTGGGCCTGATCGCGGTGGCGGTGGTCAAGCTGTTCTTCCTCAGTTCCTGGCTGGCCAACGAATGGGTCGACCCGGTATTCGACAGCCCGGTGGCCTATTCTGCCGAGCAGATCCTGCGTGCGGTCTACGGTTATTCGTTCCTGATCTACTTCAACTTCAGCGGCTACACCGACCTGGTGACGGGCATCGCCCTGCTGCTGGGCTTCCGCCTGCCGCAGAACTTCAACTACCCCTACGCGGCGCGCAACCTCAAGGAATTCTGGGGCCGCTGGCACATCAGCCTGTCGACCTTCATCCGGGACTATGTGTACATCCCCCTGGGGGGCAACCGTGGCCCGGTGTGGCGCGGCAACCTGAACATGCTGCTGGCGATGCTGATTTCCGGCCTGTGGCACGGCGCCAGCGCCAACTTCATCATCTGGGGCGCGCTGCACGGTATCGGCCTGGCCCTGTACAAGCTGTGCAGCCCGCTGCTGGCCCGGGGGCCGAGCTGGATCGGCGCCGACCTCATGGCGCGGCTGCTGACCTTCCACTATGTGGCGTTCGCCTGGATCTTCTTCCGCTGCGCGACCCTGTCCGATGCCATGGACATGCTCAAGGGCCTGGGCGAGCTGTCCTTGGGCGGCCTGCTCGGCGGCGGCGCCAGCCTGCTGGGCTGCCTTCTGTTCGTGGCCTTCTACCCACGGATCGTGGCGCTGCTGCGCCGCCTGTTCGATGCTGCCACCGGTTTGCCGTGGCTGTTCTATCCAGTGCCGCTGGGGCTGTTTATCTGCGTGGTCATCTTCGCCTCTCCGTCGGGCGTGCCGGGGTTCATCTATGCCAGTTTCTAACCGTTCGCCCTTGTCGATCAGCCTCGGTAGCGCGGCCAAGGTCTTCTACGCCCTGGTGGTCACCAGCCTGCTGCTGGTGTGGTTCAACCAGCAGTCGATCCGCCTCTACTGCCAGCAGAAGTACCACGACGACTGCGAGGTCCCCGGGTTGTCGCAGAACCCGCAGTGGCGCTTTGGCGCGCAACTCAACCAGGCCCTGGAAAATGCCCGGGTGGCCTTTGTCGGCAGCTTTACCGGCCAGGTGATGGTGGCCGAGGCCGCCGCGGAGCAAGAGCTGCCTCCTTTGCCGACGCTGGCCGAGGAGCCTGCGCCCGTACCTGCGCCGGTTGCGACCGCCCATGCTGCGCCGGTGCATCCGGCCCCCGTGCATCCCGCTCCGCAGGCGCCGGCTGCAGTGCACCCGCAGCCGGTGGCCGTGGCCCCGGTGGTCAGCCATCCGCCCAAGGTCGAGCCGGGGGCAACCACGCCGCTGATGGCCAGCCTGGCCACCGGGGATGAAGTGTTCTTCGTCGGTGATTCCCTGATGCAGGGCGTGGCGCCACACATGGCCAACACCTTGCGCAAACGCTACAACGTCAAGAGCCTGAACCTCAGCAAGCAGAGCACCGGCCTTGCCTACCCGAGCTTCTTCAACTGGCCCAAGACGGTTGAAAGCACCCTGGCCAGCAACCCCAACATTCGCCTGATGGTGATTTTCCTCGGCCCCAACGACCCCTGGGACATGCCGGTGGTCAAGGGCAAGCCGTTCCTGCGCTTCAAGACCCCGGACTGGGAAGAAGCCTATCGCCAGCGCATCGATTCGATCCTCGACACCGCCCAGGCGCATAATGTGCAGGTGATCTGGGTCGGGCCGCCGAACATGGAGAAGCCCAAGCTGTCTACAGCCATGGCCTACCTGAGCCAGCTGTACAAGGGCCAGATCGAGCAGTACCACCAGCACTACGTCTCGGCCAACGAGATTCTCGGTTACCAGAGCGACGAATTCTCCTATTACCGCACCACCGGCGATGGCAAGAAGGTCAAGACCCGGGTCGACGACGGTATCCATTTCACCACTACTGGGCAGAAGCTGATCGCTGAGCGTGTGATCTCGCTGATCAACTTTCCCAGCCAACAATTGACGGAGCACTGACTATGGGGCGACTGCAAGGCATTGCGCTGTTGCTGGGCATCACCTTGCTGAGCAGTTGCAGCCCGACCACCGAGGTCCAGGCCACTCCCGCTTCGGCGCTGGCCAAGTCCGGGATGACGGCGAAAAAAGTCCTGACCACCGGGACCGACCCGAACCTGGCGCTGCTGGCACGCAAATTCAGCACTTCCAACCGCACCCCCATCACCATTGTGCAACTGGGCGACTCCCACACCGCCGCCGACCTGTTCAGCGGTGAGGTGCGGCGCCTGCTGCAGGCGCAATACGGCGATGGCGGCATCGGTTTCGTGGCAGCCACGCCAGTGCCCGGCACCCGCTATGAGCGGGTGATTCTCGGTGCCGCCAAGCGCCAGTGGTCCCTGGTATCGGCACGCAACCAGCAGAGCAACCAGTTTCCCCTGGGCGGCTACCTGTCGCTGCCCCTGACCCCAGGCGCGCGGGTGCATATCGCCGAACGCCAGCCGAGCAACCAGCAGTACCGGATTTCCGCGCTGTACCAGGCGTCCAGCAACAGCACCCTGACCGCCCGGGACAACCTCAACAAAAGCAGCCGCATGCTGGCCGCTACGGGGGGGCAATGGCGCTTCAGCCCGCCGTTCAACAACCTGACCCTGCCCCTGGACCTGAACGTGGCCAATAACCAGGGCCTGGCCCTGGGCGGCTGGAACATCCTCGGGCAGAAGAGTGCCGGGGTGATCTATTCCGCCCTGGGGATCAACGGCGCGCGCCTGGACGTGCTGGACAAGTGGCAGCCCGGCTGGCTGGAAGCCCTCAAGGCCCTGCGCCCGGACATGGTGGTGCTGGCCTACGGCACCAACGAAGCCTTCGACGACGACCTGGATCTGCAGCTGTACCGCAGCCAGTTGCAGGAGAAGGTCGCGCTGTTGCGCAAGAACCTGCCCAAGACCGTGATTTTGCTGGTGGGGCCGCCGGATTCCATCAAGCGTCGCAATGCTGGCAGTTGCGCGGCCTCCCAGCCCCAGCCGTTGCGGCAGATCATCCAGATCCAGAAGGACGTGGCGAAGAACAGTCGCACCCTGTTCTGGGACTGGCAGGCGTTCATGGGGGGGGACTGCTCCATCAGCAAATGGCAGGGCAGCGACCTGGCCCGCAACGACCTGATCCACCTGACCGCCGATGGTTATCGCAAGAGCGCCGATGGCTTGTATCGCTTCCTGCGCGGGCAATTGGGCGAACGCATGCCTTGAGCTCCCGGCGCCGCTTCAGCGGCGGCGCCACCACCTTGAATGCTGCTGTAGGAGCTGGCTTGCCAGCGAAGGCGCGGTCGAGGGCGATGCAAGGTTCAACGCTGCCTTCGCCGGCAAGCCGGCTTCTACGGGGCCAGGCTGCCAGCGCAAGCGCCGGCAAGGTCAAAAAAAATGCCCCGCACTTGGCGGGGCATTTTCATTGGCGGGCTACGATCACAGGCCGTCGAGCATGGCCTTGTTGCGCACCGCACCCTTGTCGGCGCTGGTGGCCAGCAGGGCGTAGGCCTTCAGCGCGGTGGTCACCTTGCGCGGGCGTGCTTCCACCGGTTTCCAGCCTTTCTTGTCCTGCTCGACACGGCGGGCCGCCAGTTCCTCGTCGCTGACCAACAGGTTGATCGAGCGGTTGGGAATGTCGATCAGTACCTTGTCGCCGTCCTGCACCAGGCCGATGGCGCCGCCGGCTGCCGCTTCAGGCGAGGCGTGGCCGATGGACAGCCCCGAGGTGCCGCCGGAGAAGCGGCCGTCGGTGAGCAGGGCGCAGGCTTTGCCCAGGCCCTTGGACTTCAGGTAGGAGGTCGGATAGAGCATTTCCTGCATGCCCGGGCCGCCTTTCGGGCCTTCGTAACGGATGATCACGATGTCGCCTTCCTTCACCTCGTCGGCGAGGATGCCGCGCACCGCGCTGTCCTGGCTCTCGAAGATCTTGGCGTTGCCTTCGAAGACATGGATCGACTCGTCGACACCGGCGGTCTTCACCACGCAGCCGTCCAGGGCGATGTTGCCGTAGAGCACGGCCAGGCCGCCTTCTTTCGAGTAGGCATGCTCGACACTGCGGATGCAGCCGTTTTCACGGTCATCGTCGAGGCTGTCCCAACGGGTCGACTGGCTGAACGCCGTCTGGGTCGGGATGCCTGCCGGGCCGGCCTTGAAGAAGTGATGCACGGCTTCGTCGCTGGTCTGGGTGATGTCCCACTGGGCGATGCCTTCGGCCATGCTCTTGCTGTGCACGGTGGGCAGGTCGGTGTGCAGCAGGCCGCCACGGGCCAGTTCGCCGAGGATGCTGAAGATGCCGCCGGCGCGGTGCACGTCTTCCATGTGGTACTTCTGGATGTTCGGCGCCACTTTGCACAGCTGCGGCACGTGGCGCGACAGGCGATCGATGTCCCGCAGGTCGAAGTCGATCTCGGCTTCCTGGGCGGCGGCCAGCAGGTGCAGGATGGTGTTGGTGGAACCGCCCATGGCGATATCCAGGGTCATGGCGTTCTCGAACGCCTTGAAGTTGGCGATGTTGCGCGGCAGGACCGACTCGTCGTTGTCGCCGTAGTAGCGCTGGCACAGCTCGACGATGGTGCGCCCGGCCCGCAGGAACAGCTCTTCGCGATCGCTGTGGGTGGCCAGGGTCGAACCGTTGCCCGGCAGGGCGAGCCCCAGGGCTTCGGTCAGGCAGTTCATGGAGTTGGCGGTGAACATGCCGGAGCACGAACCGCAGGTCGGGCAGGCGCTGCGCTCGTACTCGGCAACCTTCTCGTCAGAAGCGCTGGAGTCGGCGGCGATGACCATGGCGTCCACCAGGTCCAGGCCGTGGCTGGCGAGCTTGGTCTTGCCGGCTTCCATCGGGCCGCCGGAAACGAAGATCACCGGGATGTTCAGGCGCAGGGCGGCCATCAGCATGCCGGGGGTGATCTTGTCGCAGTTGGAAATGCACACGATGGCGTCGGCACAGTGGGCGTTGACCATGTACTCCACGGAGTCGGCGATGATCTCGCGGCTCGGCAGGGAATACAGCATGCCGTCATGGCCCATGGCGATGCCGTCGTCCACGGCGATGGTGTTGAATTCCTTGGCCACGCCACCGGCGCGTTCGATCTCGCGAGCCACCAGTTGGCCCAGGTCCTTCAGGTGCACGTGCCCCGGGACGAACTGGGTGAAGGAGTTGGCAATGGCGATGATCGGCTTCTTGAAGTCGGCATCTTTCATCCCCGTGGCGCGCCACAGGGCGCGAGCACCGGCCATGTTGCGGCCATGGGTGGATGTTTTCGAGCGGTAATCAGGCATGGAGCACTCCGGGCGGCTAATCAGGTAACAAATGGGGAGTGAGCTTCTATTGACCTCGGGAACACTCAGAAATGGCCGTGTGTCCGAAAGCTGCCGATGACGCCGCGGGATCGCCGCGCGCCTCAGCCTGAGCTCATAAACCCGCCGGGGGATGACTGGCGATGAATTCGCCGATTCTACACCGCTGGCGTCAGGAAGGAATGCCGGGGCCGCTCTGTGGCATTGATTGCCTGGATATCACCGGACGCTGCCATCCTGGTTTAGACTCGCCGCCCTTCGATTACCTTCCAATGGAGCTGGAATGTCCGCGACTCTGCAATCCTTCAAGTTCTGCCTGGGCGTCGGCCTGCTGCAGGGGCTGCTGCTGATGTGGCTGTTGTTGTACAGCGATTGGTCCGGCCTGGGCATCGTCGCAACGGGCGCTGCGCTACTGGTGGGCGGCGGGGGGTTGCAAATGCTGGCCGGGCAGCAGCGCCAGTGGCGCACCTGGGGGCTCATGTTGCTGCTGGGCCTGGGGGCGGCGGGGCTGGTACGGCTGTATGACGAGCTACCCTCCAGCCCGCGGATGGAGTACTGCGTGGCGGCCGGGCTGCTGGTCGCCGTGGCCGTGGTGAGCCGGGTGCAAGGGCGGGCACGATTGGGCCGGCGCCTGCTGGGCAATGTGTTCTGGCTGGTGCTGGCCTTGCCATGGCCCTGGCTGGTGCTGAAGCTGTTCGAGCTGTGGCTTGCTTACCGTCATCTCGACCCTTTCAAGAGTGGGTGGATGTCCCTGCTGTTCTTTGCCGGCCCGACCCTGGCCTTCTCCCTTGGCCTGTGCCTGACTGGCCGCGGGCTGGCCCGTTTCAGCGAGGGAGCTGCCACAACCGCCTGATGGCCACCAGGACCCGGGCATCCGGGCTTCAGGCCAGGCGCAGGTTCCGGGCGCGGCGGCTGATGCGCTGGTTGACCAGCAGGCCGACGCTGCTCAGGGCGATGAAACTCAGGGCCAGGGTGGTCTGCAGGTCGCTGGCGCTGAGGTTGATCACGGCGCTGATCAGCCCGCCCATGACGAAAATCAGCGTGTTGCCGGCCGAGGCCGAGGCGCCGGCATTGTCCGGGAACAGTTCCATGGCCCTGGACGTGGCGGCGGGCCGGGTGATGGTGGTGCCGGCGGTGCAGATGATCATCGGCACCAGCACCGTGCTGATGGACAGGCCGAACTGGCTGGCCAACAGCAGCATGACCAGCCCGGCGAGGAAGATCAGGCACAACCCGGTAATGATCTGGGTGCCGGGCTCCAGGTATTTGTTGAGCACCCCGGCTACCACCCCGCCAATCACGTAGGCCGCGCCGTAGAGCAGCAGGGTCAGGGAAAACTCGTAGTTGCTGAGCTGCAGTTGCTCCAGGAAGATCAGCGGCGACACCACGATGAACGAGAAGTGGCAAGCGAAGACGATGGCCGAGATCAGCCAGTAGGCGACGAAACTGAAGTTGCTGCAGACCCGTCGGTAGGCCTGGAGGATGCCGGTGCGCGGGCCGCTCCTGACGATCGGCGGGTTTTCCAGGGTGGCCAGCGCCTTGAGAAACACCAGGACGGCAATCGCGCTGAACACATAGAAGCTGCCTGGCCAGCCCATCAGGCTTTGCAGCAGGGTCCCGGCCAGGGGCGAGAGGGAAATGCACAGGCCGCTGGCGGTGACCATGAGGATCCGCAGGCGGTCGCGCTCCTGGCCGACGAACAGGTCCTGGACCAGCGCCTGGGACAGCACGAAGCAGCCACAGCCCAGTGCCTGGACCACGCGAAACACCAGAAACCAGTTGTAGTCCCTGGCCCAGACGCAGCCCAGAGCGCCGCCGACCGATACGGCCATGCCGGCCAGCAGCAGGGTCTTGCGGCCCAGGGCATCCGACAGCGGGCCGATCAGCAATTGGGAGATCGAGATGCCGATGGCGAACAGGCTGACGGACAGGGCGATGTCGGCGGCGCTGGTAGCAAAGTGTTGGGACAGTGCAGGAAAAGAAGGCAAGAGCACGTCGATCGGGAACACCCCGAGCATGACCATGGCCATGAGCAAGACAATGGCGCCGACCTTCCTGGTCGTGGAGGCAGAGTCATCCCTGATTTCAGGCATCGATCAGTCCTGTCTGGGTGAAGAGTCGGCGGTTGTCATCGTGCTCGAAGAAACCTGCGCGCTTCATGGCTTGCAGGGTGGCGCCGGCGATCGAGCGGGCGCGCAGCACTTCTGCACTCGGCTGAATCAGGCTGTGGATGGCGGCATGTGCCGCGGCGAGGGGAATGCCGGCCTCGTTCAGGCTTGCGCTCAGCCACTCCTGGTCCACGGCAGCGAAGATGAAAATGATATCGATCAGTTGGCTGGCGGAAAAAACCTGCTGCTGCGGCGACAGTCGTGCCCAGACATAGTCGAACACTTCGCTGAAATAACGACTGTGCCGGGCCTCGTCTTCCAGGTGCTCCCTGAACATCTGGTAGACCGTGGACACCAGCCCATCACCGGTGATGCTCAGCAACTCCTTGGCAATGATGGTTTCGGAGACGAAACCCAGCAGGAACCAGACCAGGGGCCGTTGAGAATCGGCGCAGCGGGCCAGCAGGTCGTGCATCAGGCGGATGCGCCTGGGCAGTGGCTGCCAGGCTGGCATGGCGTAACCATTCGCCACCTGCTCCGCCAGCTTGAAGGAGAACAGGGCGTGATAGCCCTCGTCGGTATACAACTGCAGGGCCGCGATTTTCATCGTCTCCGGCAGCTCGATCGCCAGTTCCCCGTGGATCAGGGTTTCCACCGAGCGGTTGACGATCTTGTGCTCCAGGATCGTCGTGTAGTGCAGGAAGTACACCAGGTGGTTGGCCGCCAGGCGCTGCTGTACCGTCCTCCCGGCGTGCTGGATGGCCGGGTCGGCGAAGTAGGGGATGAAGGCCGGCGGAAACCAGTCACGGGTCTGCAGTTCCTGTTCGAGCTCGCTGTGGGGCGGTAGCTGGTAGCTGCTCTTGCGCGAGCGCACCGCGGAGCGGTTGTCCCAGTCGCCGAGGGAGTAGGGACGCCGGCCTGCCTGGGCCTCTTTGGACGATGCGGCGGGGTGCATTACTGTTCGCGCTCCCGCTGTTCGATCAGGGCCTTGAGTTCCTTGCATTGCACCTGGCCATCACCTTGGCCGCAGCCGACAAAGAACAGCGGCTGTTCCGCGGCGTCCTGCAGCCCCAGCAATTGCTCCACGCGCTCGTCGCTCAGGGCTCCCGTCAGCCAGGTGTCCAGGCCCAGGGCAGTGGCCGCGAGCTGGAAGGTTTGCGAGATATGCCCGGCCTCGACATAGGCCATGCGGTAGGCCCGGGAGTGTTCGTATTTCCACCACAGCTTGTCGAAGCGGCAGGTCAGGAACAGGCCCAGGGGCAGTTCGTTGACGAAGTGCTGGCCAGCCAGCAGCAGGCCCAGGGGTTCTTCGGGAAGCGGGTGCACGGGCCGCAAGGCGTGCAGCTCCGGGTGGTAGTAATAGAGGCCCGGCTCCAGGCCGCGGACCCTGGCGGCATAGACATAACCCTCGCAGGCGTTCAGGCCACCGCCGGAAGGGCTGCTGCGCCTTGGCCGCAGGGCTTCGGGGACGGTCTCGTCCGTGTCGGCTTCCCGTTCCTTGAGGTAGCCCAGGGACAGGTAGAGCAGGGTGCTGAGCTCTTCCAGGGCCACGGCCTGCTGGGAAAAGGAGCGTGAAGTCTTGCGCTGCAGCAGCACCTGGTTCAGGGAGCTAGCGGTTTCCAGTACCGGCGCGGGCAGGCGGATCAGACCATTGTGGGAGGTTTCGGCAAAGCGGGCTGAGGGGGCCGGGGTGTCCAGTACCTGATCGCAATGCTCGAGGTATTGGGCGGACCACTCATGAATATCCTGGGGCACTTGCTCGAAGGGCAGGTTCTTGGTGCCGATGTGGAAGATCCGCGACAGTTCATCCCAGCCCCATTCAAGTGGCTCGAAAGTCTCGTTGGACAGGAGCCCGGCGGCGGCGAATGCACTATCTATTTCATTCTTGTGGTCATACTGCGAAGGGTCTTCGACAAGTTGTATGAGGCGTGTGGAATAGATCGAGTCCAGTTCGAACTGAGTGTGATCTTTATAGTTCCAGATAACAGTGAAGGGCGGGCGGGCAAGTATGAAAAAGTTCGGGTTTATTTGCATGTTCTTTTAAAACTCTGAACTTGACCAAAGATGAAGCTGGGTAGCCGGCACTCCCCAGTTCATCAATTACTTAGCGGGATTTAGCCGCTGCGAGGCAAGCCAGGTTGGCGATCTTTTTCGATTCGAGGGAGATAGCTTTCATTGTTATTGCTCCTAAACGATTTGAATGAATGTCGCTTCCTAAGCGACTTCCGAAGAGTAGACAGCAATAGAGAGGAATCAAGTAGTTATTAGGTAAGTGATTGCCTAGAGCACTGTAGGATATTGGCTAGTTACTTTGATGGATCATAGGTATATAAGCGCGGGTTTCCCTGGGTTATCCAATGGCCCGGGCGGCGAGAGGGGAGAAGCGAGAGGGGAGCGAGGCGCTCGAGCGGTTGCCCAGGGATGCTGTGGCGTCCCTGGGCAGGCAGTGGCTCAGCTGTTGGGCAGCAGGCGGCAGGTGATGCTCTTGATGTAGCGGGTTTCCGGAATGGCCGGGTGCACCGGGTGGTCCGGGCCCTGGCCGCCGCGCTCCAGCAGCTGGATGTTGCGGTCCAGGTGGCGGGCGCTGGTCAGGAGGATGTTCTGCAGGTCGTCCTCGGGCAGGTGCATCGAGCACGAAGCGCTGACCAGGATGCCGTCCTTGTTGAGCAGGCGCATGGCTTGCTCGTTAAGGCGGCGGTAGGCGCCTTCGCCGTTCTTCAGGTCTTTCTTGCGCTTGATGAAGGCGGGCGGGTCGGCAACGATCACGTCGAAGCGCTCTTCGCTGGCCTTGAGTTCCTTCAGGGCTTCGAAGACGTCGCCTTCGATGCAGGTCATTTTCTCGGCAAAGCCGTTCAGCGCGGCGTTGCGCTCCACGCCGTCGAGGGCGAAGGCCGAGGCGTCGACGCAGAACACTTCGCTGGCGCCGAAAGCCGCGGCCTGCACGCCCCAACCGCCGATGTAGCTGTACAGGTCCAGCACGCGCTTGCCCTTGGCATAAGGCGCCAGGCGGGCACGGTTCATGCGGTGGTCGTAGAACCAGCCGGTTTTCTGGCCCTGGATCACCGGGGCTTCGAACTTCACGCCGTTCTCTTCCAGGGCGGCCCACTCCGGCACCAGGCCGAACACGGTTTCGACGTAGCGTCCCAGGCCTTCGGCGTCACGGGCGGCGGAGTCGTTCTTGAACAGGATGCCGCTGGGCTTGAGCACCTGGGTCAGGGCGGCAATGATGTCGTCCTTGTGGGTTTCCATGGTCGCGGAGGCGATCTGTACCACCAGGATGTCGCCGAAACGATCGACCACCAGGCCCGGCAGCAGGTCGGAGTCGCCGTACACCAGGCGGTAGAACGGTTTGTCGAACAGGCGCTCGCGCAGGGACAGGGCCACGTTCAGGCGGTGCACCAGCAGCGACTTATCCAGGGCCAGCTTGGCATCGCGCGACAGCAGGCGGGCGCAGATCAGGTTGTTCGGGCTCATGGCGACCACGCCCAGGGGCTTGCCGCCGGCGGCTTCCAGCACTGCCTGGTCGCCTGCCTTGAAGCCGTGCAGAGGGGTGGCGGCTACATCGATTTCGTTGCTGTAGACCCACAGGTGGCCGGCGCGCAGGCGGCGATCGGCGTTGGCTTTGAGGCGCAGGCTTGGCAGGGACATGACGTCGCTCCGGAAAAAAGGGCGCGATTATACCCCGTCGCGGGGCGCAAGCGATGGCCAATGGACCTGCGGCGGGAGCCCTTTGCCGCAACCATTGGGTAAAGTTCCTGTCCGGTCGCCCAACATTCCCGTGTTAGAGGTTAGAATCCCCGGCTCACCCAGAGCGTGTACTTATGTCCCAAGAGCTATCAGCCGAACAGATTCAACAGGCCCTGCAAGGCATCAGCGTGCCGCCCCAACCGCAAATCATGGTGGATTTGCAGATGGAGCAGTACATGCCCGATCCCGATCTGGAGGTGATCGCTAAGCTGATCTCCCAGGACCCGGGCCTGTCCGGCGCGTTGCTGAAGATCGTCAATTCACCGTATTACGGGCTGAGCAACAAGATTGCTTCGATCCAGCGGGCGGTGAATCTCCTGGGTAGCCGTTCGATCATCAACCTGATCAATGCGCAGTCGATCAAGGGCGAGATGAGCGATGAAACCATCGTCACCCTCAACCGCTTCTGGGACACCGCCCAGGATGTGGCCATGACCTGCCTGACCCTGGCCAAGCGCACCGGCTCCCAGGCCGTGGACGAGGCCTATGCCCTGGGCCTGTTCCATGACTGCGGCGTGCCGCTGATGCTCAAGCGCTTCCCCGACTACATGACTGTGCTGGAAGAGGCCTACGGCAGCGCCGGCCCGGAGCAGCGGGTGGTGGACACGGAAAACCGTGCCTTCAATACCAACCACGCGGTGGTCGGCTACTACACGGCCAAGTCCTGGCGCCTGCCGGAGCACGTGACCAACGCCATTGCCAACCACCACAACGCCCTGGCGATCTTCAGCGACGAATCCTCGCGCAACAGCCAACTGAAGAACCTGCTGGCGATCCTCAAGATGGCCGAGCACATCTGCGCGTCCTACCGGGTGCTGGGCAATCAGGTGGAAGACCACGAGTGGAACAGCATCGGCCACCTGATTCTCGATTACGTCGGCCTGTCGGACTACGACTTCGAGAACCTCAAGGAAACCGTGCGCGAGCTGGGCGCGCACTGATCGTTCATTTCGCGATGAGTACCAGGGGCGCATATGCCTGAATTACCGGAAGTCGAAACCACCCGGCGCGGAATCGCGCCGCATCTGGAAGGCCAGAAAGTCAGCCGGGTCATCGTCCGTGACCGGCGCTTGCGCTGGCCGATCCCCGAAGATCTGGACGTGCGCCTGTCCGGGCAGCGCATTGTGCTGGTGGAGCGGCGGGCCAAATACCTTTTGATCAATGCCGAAGTCGGCACCCTGATCAGCCACCTGGGAATGTCCGGCAACCTGCGTCTGGTGGAGGTCGGGCTGCCGGCGGCCAAGCACGAACATGTGGATATCGAGCTGGAGTCCGGCCTGGCCCTGCGCTACACCGATCCGCGGCGCTTTGGCGCCATGCTCTGGAGCCACGACCCGCTGAATCACGAATTGCTGGTGCGCCTGGGGCCCGAGCCGCTGACCGACCTGTTCGACGGCGAGCGCCTGTATCAGCTGTCCCGCGGACGTTCCATGGCGGTCAAGCCGTTCATCATGGACAACGCGGTGGTGGTGGGGGTGGGCAATATCTATGCGACCGAGGCGCTGTTCGCCGCGGGCATCGACCCGCGCCGCGAAGCCAAGGGGATTTCCCGGGCACGCTACCTGAAGCTGGCGATCGAGATCAAACGCATCCTGGCGGCCGCCATCGAGCGCGGCGGCACCACCTTGCGCGACTTTATCGGTGGCGATGGCCAGCCGGGCTACTTCCAGCAGGAACTGTTCGTCTACGGGCGTGGCGGGGAGAACTGCAAGGTCTGCGGCACCGGGCTGCGGGAAATCAAGCTGGGCCAGCGGGCCAGTGTCTATTGCCCGCGTTGCCAGAGCTGAGAAGCTTCGCCGGCAAGCCGGCTCCTACAGGTGTTTGTGGGAGCCGAAAGGGCGCCATATCACTCAAGCCTTGCCGGTGATCTTCCGGTACTTGGCCATCAACTCTTCTTCGGTTTCCGGGCGGGCTTCGTCCAGCGGAATGCAATCCACCGGGCACACCTGCTGGCACTGCGGCTCGTCGTAGTGGCCGACGCACTGGGTGCACAGGTTCGGATCGATGACGTAGATCTCTTCGCCTTGGGAAATCGCCGCGTTAGGGCACTCGGGTTCGCAGACGTCGCAGTTGATGCAATCGTCGGTGATGATCAGGGACATGGGGTACTCCGGCCTGGGCGGCAGGCCCGGGCATGTAAAAACGAATGCGCGCAATTGTGCCGTATTGACGCCCACAGTGCACGCGGGCGCGATGGCTGACGTCAGGCGAGGGCCCCGGTGCGGGGCCGCGCGGCTTATTTCTTGAAGCGCAGGGTCAGCGCCTCGGCGACCGCCGGGTGTACGAACTTGGTGATATCACCGCCCAGGGCAGCGATTTCACGGACCAGGGTCGAGGAAATGAACGAGTAGCGCTCCGACGGAGTGAGAAACAGGCTTTCCACGTCCGGGGCCAACTGGCGGTTCATGTTGGCCAGCTGGAATTCGTATTCGAAGTCCGAAACCGCCCGCAGGCCGCGCAGGAAGACATTGGCGTTCTGCTCCTTGGCAAAATGCGCCAGCAGGGTGGAGAAGCCGACGACTTCAACGTTGGGCAGATGCTTGGTCACCTCGCGCGCCAGTTCCACGCGCTGTTCCAGGGGGAACAGCGGGTTTTTCTTGGGGCTGGCGGCAACGGCGATGATCACATGGTCGAACAGGCGCGAGGCGCGTTCGACCAGATCGCCATGGCCCTTGGTAATAGGGTCGAAGGTACCTGGGTACAACACTCGGTTCATCGCGTCGTCCTGGCGGGAATCCGTTGGGGAGTCGGATGGTATCGCAGCCTTCCCGGTCGGCCAAGTCGCCTTTTAGGGAAGAAAGCACTATAGACGACGAGAATATCCCGCTTTTTCACACTGATTTCAGGCGCTCCGCCAAGGCGCTGGCCAATTGCGCTGTGAGCCCATAGACCGACAGCTGCGGGTTGGCGCCGATGCTGGTGGGAAACAGCGAGCCGTCGTGGACCGACAGGTTGTGCAGTTGATGGTGGCGCCCGAGGCTGTCGGTGACCGCGGTTTTCGGATCTTCGCCCATGGCGCAACCGCCCATCACGTGGGCACTGCCCAGGCGGGTGCGGTACAGGGCCAGGTCCAGGCCGTCGATCTGCGCCCGCACTTCGTCGAGGCTCTTGGCGAAGCGTGCATCGCTGTGCAGCGGCTTGACCGCCTTGGCGCCGCCGGCGAACTGGATCTCCGCCATGCTGTGGAAGGCCCGGCGCAGGCCGTCCCAGGCGTAGGGTGAAACCTGATAGTCGAGGACCGGGGTACCGTCACCCCGCAGTTCGACGTTGCCGCCG
Organism: Pseudomonas sp. NFPP25; assembly: GCF_900116505.1. Classification (NCBI taxonomy): domain Bacteria; kingdom Pseudomonadati; phylum Pseudomonadota; class Gammaproteobacteria; order Pseudomonadales; family Pseudomonadaceae; genus Pseudomonas; species Pseudomonas sp. NFPP25. Next base: position 525,240 of record NZ_FPBG01000004.1, read on the forward strand.
GTGCTGTCAGGGTGAAAACCGTCCCGCAGCAGGGCAAGCATGGCGTGGGTGTGGGGCAGTTGCTCCATGGACAGCCCGCTCTGCGGCCCGAACCCGCCCAGCAGGGTGCTGGCCAGGGCCGGTTGCAGGGGCGGCACTTCAAGTTTGTAGGACATCTTGCCGGTGGTGCCGTCCTGCCACTGGAAGTGGTCGGAATAGATCGACTGCGGCGCGCCGTAGAACGGGTTGATCACCTCGTCGAACTGCCCGGCGGAGAAGTTGACCAGGTGCAGGAAGGTGCGTTTGCCCAGGCGCGAATGCGGGTCCGGCGCATCGGAACGCAACAGCAGGGCCGGGCTGTTGATGCCGCCACCGGCCAGCACGTAATGCTTGGCCTTGACCGTGATGGTGCGCCCCGTGGGGGCCACGCAGCGGGCGTCCATGGCCTGGCATTGCAGGCTGGTGACCTTGTCGTCCTTGATCTGCAGGCGCTCCGCCCGGGCTAGGTACAGCAGCTCGCCACCTTTCTCCAGGGTCGCCGGAATGGTGGTCACCAGCATCGACTGCTTGGCGTTGGTCGGGCAGCCCAGGCCGCAGTAGCCCAGGTTCCAGCAGCCGCGCACGTTGCGCGGAATTACGTGCCAGCTGTAGCCCAGGGCTTCGCAGCCCTTGCGGATCACGTCGTTGTTGGCGTTGGGCGGCATGACCCAGGGCGCGACGCCCAGGCGCTGTTCCATTTTCTCGAACCAGGGCGCCATTTCGGCCGAGCTGTGGCCCACCACCCCGTGCTCACGGGCCCAGTGCTCCAGGGTCGGGTCAGGCGTACGGAAGCTCGACGTCCAGTTGATCAAGGTAGTGCCGCCCACGGCGCGGCCCTGGAGGATGGTGATGGCGCCATCCTTGCTCATGCGCCCGATGCCTTCCTGATAGAGGCTGGTGTAGGCCTGGTCTTCGAGCATCTTGAAGTCGTCGCTGGTCTTGAGCGGGCCTTCTTCGATCAGCAGCACCTTGTAGCCGGCGGCGCTGAGGATCTCGGCAGTGGTGCCGCCCCCGGCGCCGCTGCCGATGATGGCGACATCGGCTTCCAGGGTCAGGTCCTGCTCCAACTGCGAGCCGTTGTAGGTTTTCCAGCCACGATTCAGGCCTTCGCGGAACAGATCAGGTACAGGCATATCGGGTGCTCTCTTATTATTGATGGCTCGGCGCGCATCCACTGTAGCCGCTGCTGAGCCTGCGAAGCTGCGAAAAGGCCCCCAGGGCCTTGTTTGACGATCTGCAGCCGAACCCCCAGTGCCCCGCGAGCGTCCCGCTCGTTCGCAACCTGTGGCAGCGGCTACAAAGGCCGGTCAGACCTTCGGTGGCCCGGGATAACCGCAATGGGCCCAGGACTCGGGCCGGGTGTACCAAGCCATCATCACCAGTTGCAGCAACGAGGCATGGCCCATGCGCAGCAAGGCCAGGAAGCTGTTTTCCCAGCGGCTGAGGAAATTGCGGATGTCATCCGCGTTGGCGTTTTCCCAACTGCCCCAGATCCCCGTCAGCGGGCCGCGGGTGACCGCCATGCCCAGTACATCGAACAGCTGCTGGGTGAGCTTGAACATCTCGGTCGACAGGTGATTGAGGGCGTTGTCCAGATTGGCCAGGGTGCCTTCGATGGCGGCGGGCATCTTGTCCGCTGGTACGGCGCCTTCGAGCATCACCGGGATCAGCGCCCGCAGGAACGGCAGGTCATTGCTGCGCAGCATGGTGAAACCGCTGGCGGGCGTGCTGGCGGAGCAACCGCTGAGGCTGGCGCCGAGCCCGGCAGTAGCCAGGAAAGCGCTGGCGCAGAGGCCGATTTTCAGCAGGCCGCGCCGTGACAGCGCGGGTGTTTCAGACAGGCTAGGGGTCATTGTTGTTATTACCCGGCGTTGTACTGGTTAACGAATGAACAGCTTCTGGATGAGCTTCTGGATCGATTTGCCATACGGCGGGTAGATCAGGCGGGCGGCGTTGAACCGCTGCTTGATGAACACCCCCTTGGCCTTGCTGAAGGTCAGGAAGCCTTCATGCCCGTGGTAGTGGCCCATGCCGGAAGGGCCGATGCCGCCGAACGGCAGGTCGTCCTGGGCCACATGCAGCAGGGTGTCGTTGAGGCACACGCCGCCGGAGTGGGTTTCGTTGAGCACCCGTTGCTGCTCGGCCTTGTCGTAGCCGAAGTAGTACAGCGCCAGCGGGCGCGGACGCTGGGTGATATAGGCGAAGGCCTGGTCCAGGGTCCGGTAGGGCACGATGGGCAGGATCGGGCCGAAGATCTCGTCCTGCATCACGGTCATGTCATCGCTGACATTGAGCAGCAGGCTGTGGCCCAGGCGTCGTTCCTGGCTCTGCTCGAACAGTGGCACCAGCTGCGCGCCCTTGCTGGTGGCGTCGCTCAGGTAACCGTTGAGCCGCGCCAGCTGGCGCTGGTTGATGATGGCGGTGTAGTCGGGGTTGTCCGCCAGGGTCGGGAAGAAACCGCGTACCACCTGGCGATAGGCTTCGACAAAGGCGCCGACGCGCTCTTCCGGCACCAGTACGTAGTCCGGGGCGACGCAGGTCTGCCCGGCGTTGAGGGTCTTGCCGAAGGCGATGCGTTCGGCCGCGTCCTTGAGGGGCACGGTGCTGGAGACGATGGCCGGGGATTTGCCGCCCAGTTCCAGGGTCACCGGGGTCAGGTTTTCCGCGGCGGCGCGCATCACGTGCTTGCCGATGCTGGTGGCGCCGGTGAACAGCAGGTGGTCGAAGCGCAGCTTGGAAAACGCCATGCCCACCTCGGCCTCGCCCAGCACCACGCACACTAGGTCCTCGGGGAAGACCCGGGCCAGCAGTTGCTTGAGCAGTTGCCCGGTGGCGGGGGTGGACTCACTGAGCTTGAGCATCACTCGGTTGCCGGCGGCCAGCGCCCCCACCAGCGGGCCCATGCACAGGTACAGCGGGTAGTTCCACGGCACTATGATCCCGACCACCCCCAGGGGCTGGTAGACCACCTTGGCCGAGGCCGGCTGGAAGGCCAGGCCCACGGCGCGGCGGGACGGCTTCATCCATTTCTTCAGGTGTTTGCTGGCGTAGTGGATGCCGTGCAGGCTGGGCATCAGCTCGGCCAGCAGGGTTTCGTCGGCGCTGCGGTTGCTGAAGTCCTGGCTGATGGCATCGATCAGGGCCTGGCGCTCGTTGTTAAGCAGCTCCTGCAGTGCCTTCAGCCATTGCTGGCGTTGCGCTGCGGGGGGCATCGGGTTGGCGGCAAAGGCCCGGCGCTGGGCTTCGAACAGCTCAAGCAGCTCGTCCTGTTGCTGAAGGGAATCCTGCAGGTAAGCGATTTCGGCAGACATGGACGGGCTCCGTCTTTGTAAGGTGGCTAGTTTTTTAGAGCTTATGCTCTAAAATGTCAATTGCCCTCCTGCGCCGGTGGCGATTTATCCCCGGGGGGATAGAACGTAAGATGCACGCCAGCCTTCTGATTAAAGCCCACGCCCATGGCCCCACGCATAAAAACCCGCGAACGCATCGTCCAGTTCAGCCTCGAACTCTTCAACCAGCAGGGCGAGCGTAACGTCAGCACCAACCATATTGCGGCGCACATGGAGATTTCCCCGGGCAACCTGTACTACCACTTCCCCAACAAGCAGGCGATCATCGCCGTGCTGTTTGCCGAGTACGAAAGCCTGGTGGACAGCTTCCTTCGACCGCCCCCCGGGCGCGCGGTCACCGTGCAAGACAAGCGCTACTACCTGCAGGCTCTGCTGGCGGCCATGTGGCGCTATCGCTTCCTGCACCGCGACCTGGAGCACCTGCTGGACAGCGACCCCGAGCTGGCTGCGCGCTACCGACGCTTTTCCCAGCGCTGCCTGATCCAGGGCATGGCCATCTACGGGCGTTTCGTCGACGCCGGGATCGTCGCCATGGACAAGGTGCAGATCGAATCCCTGACCCTCAATGCCTGGATCATCCTCACCTCCTGGGTGCGCTTTCTGTGCACGACCCGGGAAAACTCCACGCACCTGAGCGAAGAAGCCATCAAGCGCGGGGTGTACCAGGTGCTGGTGCTGGAGGCCGGTTTCGTCACCGACCAGGCCCGGGAAGCGGTCAACGGCCTGTTCGAAGAGTTTTATGTGCCCTTGGCCCAAGCCCTGGAAGAAGTGCAGTAGGATCAACCTCCAACTTATTCACAGGAGCCCGCCATGCCCCTCGCGCAGTTGATCAGCCCGCTTGCCCTGGACCAGAAGAAACAGCAGCCCGGCCTGGTGATTCTGGATTGTCGCTTTGCTCTGGAAGACCCGGATTACGGCCAGCGCAGTTACGCCGACGGGCATATCGCCGGGGCGCATTTCGCGGACCTGAACCGGGATCTGAGCGCGCCGGTGATCAAGGGCGTGACCGGTCGGCATCCGTTGCCGGAGCCCGCGCAGTTGGTGGCGCGCCTGCAGGCCTGGGGCATCGATAACGACAGCGAGATCGTGCTCTACGACGACGGCCCCGGTGCCTACGCCGCTCGTGCCTGGTGGTTGCTGGCCTGGCTGGGCAAGCGTGATGGCGTTTTCATTCTCGATGGCGGCCTGAAAGCCTGGCACGCCGCTGGCTTGCCGCTGAGCCTGGATGCCCCGGAAAACGCGCCGGGGCAGTTCGTCGGGCACCCTGACCACAGCCTGCTGCTGGATGCCGAGCACCTGGGCAAGCGCCTGGGCCAGGCGGACCTGACCCTGCTGGATGCCCGTGGCCTGCCGCGCTTTCGTGGCGAAGTGGAACCCATCGACCCGGTGGCCGGGCATATTCCCGGGGCGCAATGCGCGGCGTTCACCGACAACCTGGGGGAGGATGGGCGCTTTCTACCGGCCGATCAGCTCAAGCAGCGTTTCGCGCAGAAACTGGCCGGGCGTGACCCGCAGCAACTGGTGGCCTATTGCGGTTCTGGCGTCACCGCCTGCCACAACCTGTTCGCCCTGAGCCTGGCCGGCTACCCCCTGGGGCGGCTGTATGCCGGTTCGTGGAGCGAGTGGATCACCGATGCGCAGCGGCCTGTCGCCACCGGTGACTGACGGCCTTTACCCGTGGCCCCTTCGCTGGCAAGCCAGCTCCTACGGCCCGCAGGCCCCCGCGAACCTGTAGGAGCGAGCTTGCTCGCGAAAGCCGCACCGCCCTACTGCAGAACGGCACTGCGATAAGCCGCCGGCGCTACCCCATACACCTGCTTGAACTGCCGACTGAGGTGACTCTGGTCGGCAAACCCCAGTTGTGTCGCCACTTCCAGGGGCAGGCAGCCATCACGCAGCAAGGCCCGGGCCTTGGCGATGCGCTGTTGCATCAACCAGGTGTGGGGCGGAATCCCCGTAGCCCGGCGAAACACCCGGGCGAAATGGAACGGTGACAGGTTCACCGCTGCTGCCAGTTCCTCCAGTGAAGGCGGCGCCGCCAACTGCGAGCGCAGCAACTCCTTGGCCTGGACGATGGCCCGGTGTTCCTGCCCGGGTTCACCTGGTGCCCGCACTCCGGCGTGCCGTTGCAACAGCAACAGCAGCATTTCTCGCCATTGGGTCTGTTGTTGCAGGGCCGTGGCCGGGCTTTCCAGCAGGTGGTGCAGGTGGGCAAAACCCTGTACCAGGTCCGGATCGCGGTACAAGGTGGCGCCGAAGGCCGGCAGGCTGCCGCTGGGCAGTTCCAGTTCATCCAGCAGGCCGAATATCTGCTGGTTCTCCGGGTAGAAGGCGCGGTACAGCCAGCCGTCTTCCACGCCCTTGGCCCCGGTGTGCAGCTCGTCCGGGTTGATCAGCACCAGGGTGCCGCTGCCCGCCAAATGCTCTGCTCCGCGATAGCGGTAGCGCTGGGCACCGGCCATGATCATGCCGATCACATAGCCCTCATGCACATGGGGCACGAAACGCTGCTCGATGTAACGCGCGGCCAGCAACTCGACCCCGGCCAGGGGCGCACTCTGCCAGAAGCGGATCGATTCCCGGGCTGGCTTATCCATGGCGATCCAGGCCAGCCAACCACTGCGGGATCCGCCGCTCCAGGTAATAGCCGGGGTGTTTCAGGCTGCCGTCGACAAAACCCACATGGCCACCCTTGGCCTGCAGCTCGAACTGGGTGCTGGCGGATAGCTCGCTGGCTTCGGGTAGGCTGTGACGGAATACGAAGGGGTCGTCCGCGGCCTGGATGATCAGGGTCGGGGTGCGGATTTGCCCCAGGAAATAGCGGCTGGAGGCGCGGCGGTAATAGTCCTGGGCATCGGCAAAGCCGTGCAGCGGCGCGGTGACCCGGCCGTCGAAGTCCCAGAAGGTGCGCATCTTGGTCAGCGGCCCCAGTTGCGCCAGGGTGGCCAGGCCTTCGTGGCGGCCGTCGTGCTGGAACTGGCGCTGCTTGTCCTTGATGTAGGCCAGCATCTCGCGCATGAAGTGCGCCTGGTAGACCTTGGAAAAACCCTGGCCTATGCGATCGGCGCACTGGTCCAGGCGAAACGGCACCGACACCGCCGTGGCGCCTTGCAATGGGCTGTCGCTGCCGCTTTCCCCTAGGTATTTGAGCAGCACATTGCCCCCCAGGGAGTAGCCCACCGAATAGAGCGGCGCCTGGGGGCGCTTGGCCCGCAGGTGAGCGATGGCTGCAGCCAGGTCTTCGCTGGCCCCGGAGTGGTAGCTGCGGGGCAGCAGGTTGGGCTCGCCGGAACAGCCGCGCCAGTTCAGCGCCGCGCTGGCCCAGCCCCGGGTTGCCAGGGCCTGCTGCAGGCCGGCCACGTAAGGCGAGTTGGAGGAACCGGTCAAACCATGCAGCACCAGCACCAGGGGCGCGTCGGCGCTATGGGGGCCGTGCCAGTCCAGGTCGAGAAAGTCGCCGTCGTCCAGCCACAAGCGTTCGCGCTGGCGCTCAAGGTGAGTGGTCGGGCGCCACAGCGGGCCCCACAGGGTCTGCAGGTGCGGGTTGCCAAGGCCGAAGGCGGGGGTGAAGCGATCAGGCGAGTCGGGCACGGGGAGGGTCTCGATGCAGCGGCGCGCAGCCCGGGCGGGCTGCGTACCTTGTTCCGGTCGGCTTGAGAGCCTGTCTACGATCTGCTGTGCGGCTCGGGCCTGAGCGTTGCTCGCGAGGTCGTGATCAGGTTCTAGGCGACGTTGTCTGCCATACGTTGCCACAACGAGTAATACACCTGCCCGGATTTTTGTTCTCGGTGCAGGCGCCAGCTTCCGGGCAGCCCCAGGGTCGATGGCGCGGTTTCGCTTTCGGTGTAGATCCAGGCGTCGTCCGCCAGCCAGCCGCGCTCTTCCAGCAGGGCGCAGGCGGCGGGCAGCAGGTTCTGGTTGAACGGCGGGTCGAGGAAGGCCAGGTCGAACGGCGTGGCCGGCTGGGTTTCCAGGTAGCGCAGGGCGTCGGCGGTCTGGGCCTGGCCGACGGTGCAACGCAGGGTCCCCAGGTGCTCGCGCAGGCTGGAAATGGCCACGCTGCTGCTGTCCAGGGCCAGGCCCGTGGCGGCGCCACGGGACAGGGCTTCGAGAAACACCGCGCCGCTGCCGGCGAACAGGTCGATGACCTTGGCCCCGGCCACATAGGGCGCCAACCAGTTGAACAGGGTTTCACGCACTCGGTCCGGGGTCGGCCGTAGCCCCGGCAGGTCGGGGAAGCTCAGCTTGCGGCTGCGCCATTCGCCGCCAATGATGCGCAACTGGCCCACGCCATTGTGCTGGTTGTGGACGGGTTTCTTGCTGGGACGGGCTGGACGGGCCATTAATGCTCCGGAACCCCGAGCGGCTGCTCGGCGGGTTTGTCAGTGGGGGGCGGCAACGGCTTTTGCGCGACGGTGGGGCCGGCGCTGACGATGACCATCTTGTCGACATTCAGGTGCTTGTTCATGGCGGCCTTGACCTGCTCCACCGTCAGCTCCTGGGATTGACGCATGAAGTCTTCCAGGTAGCTCAACGGCAGGTTGTAGAAACCCATGGCGCCCAGCTGGCCGACGATATCGGCGTTGCTGGCGGTGGACAGCGGGAAGCTGCCAGCCAGTTCACGCTTGGCGTCGTCCAGTTCTTTCTGGGTCGGGCCTTTCTTCAGGTACTCGGCGAACACGTCCTGCACCAGCTTCAGGGTGCCTTCGCTCATTTCCGCGCGGGTCTGCAGGTTGATCATGAACGGGCCGCGGGCCTGCATCGGGGTGAAACCCGAGTAGACGCCGTAGGTCAGGCCGCGCTTCTCGCGCACTTCGCTCATCAGCCGGGTGCCGAAACCGCCACCGCCGAGAATCTGGTTGCCCAGGGAGACAGCGGCGTAGTCCGGGTCGTCACGGTCGATGCCCAGTTGCGCCAGCATCAGGCTGGTCTGGCTCGACGGGAACTCGATATGGCCGATGCTGGCCTTGGGTTCGGCAGGTTGCTCGATCTTCGCCAGCGCCGGGCCTTTTGGCAGGGCGGCGGAGACCTGTGCGGCAATCGCCTCGGCATCGCTGCGGGACAGGTCGCCGACCAGGGCGATCACCACGTTGCCGGCAGCGTAGGCCTTGGCGTGGAAAGCCTTGAGCTGGGCCAGGGTGATCGGCGGGATGCTCTTGGCATCGCCGTCGCTGGCATGGGCGTAAGGGTGGGTGCCATACAGGCGCTTCATCAGATCCAGGCTGGCCAGCTTGCCGGGGTTCTGCTTCTGGTATTCGAAGCCGGCGAGCATCTGGTTCTTGATCCGCGCCAGGGAGTCGGCGGGGAAGGTCGGCTTGCCCACCACTTCGGCGAACAGCTTCAGCGCCGGTTCGCGCTTATCCACAGCGCTCAGGCTGCGCAGCGAGGCCACGGCCATGTCCTTGTAGGCGCCGTTGCCGAAATCCGCACCCAGGCCTTCGAAGCCCTGGGCGATGGCGCCTACATCCTTGCCGGCCACGCCTTCGTTGAGCATGGCGTTGGTCAGCAGGGCCACGCCCGGCGCGTTGCCGTCCTGGCTGCTGCCGGCGGCGAAGATCAGGCGCAGGTCGAACATCGGCAGCTCGCGGGCTTCGACGAACAGTACCTTGGCGCCTTCGGCGGTGTTCCAGGTCTGCACGTCCAGGTTGCGATGGCTGGGGGCCTTGCCGTCCAGCTCGGCCAAAGACTGCAGTTTCTGGCTGCTCTTGGCGTTGTCCAGGGCCTGGCTGGCGTTGGTCTGGCCGGAGTTCGACAGGTACAGGCCGCCGGCGGTGAGCAGGGCCACCAGGGCCAGCCCCAGCAGGACCGGTGAAGCTTTCTGGCGCTTAATCATGAGCGGACTCCTCAGGCAGTACATGGGCCACGCTCATACGTTCCCGGGTGAAATAGGTGCGGGCGGCCTTCTGGATGTCTTCCGGGGTCACGCTTTGCAGTTCCGCAAGCTCGGTGTCCATCAGCTTCCACGACAGGCCGACGGTTTCCAGCTGGCCGATGGCGGTGGCCTGGCTGGTGATGGAGTCACGTTCGTAGACCAGCCCGGCGATCACCTGGGCTCGCACCCGCTCCAGTTCCTCGGCGGATGGCGGGGTGGTCTTCAACTGGTCCAGCAGGCGCCACAGCCCGGCTTCGGCCTGGGCGATGGTTTTCTTCTTCTGGCTGTTGGGGGTGGCCGAAAGCATGAACAGGCTGTCGCCCCGGGTGTAGGCGTCGTAGCTGGTGGAGCCGCCGGACAGCAGCTCTTCGCCGCGCTCCAGCTGGGTCGGGATGCGGGCGCTGTAGCCGCCGTCCAGCAGGGCCGCAGCCAGGCGCAGGGCGTTCACCGCGCGTTTGTCTTCGGCGGTGGCGATGCTCGGCACGTTGAAGGCCAGCATCAGGCTCGGCAGTTGGGTCTTGACGTGCAAGGTGATCAGGCGCTCGCCGGGCTCGGCCAGCTCCATGGGGATCTTCGCCGGTGGCACGTCACGCTTGGGGATCGCGCCGAAGTAGCGTTGGGCCAGGGTTTTCACCTCGTCCGGGGTGACGTCGCCGACTACCACCAGGGTGGCATTGTTCGGCACGTACCAGGCCTGGTACCAGTGGCGCAGTTCCTCGACCTTCATCCGGTTCAGGTCGGCCATCCAGCCGATGGTCGGCGTGTGGTAGCCGCTGGCCGGGTAGGCCATGGCCTTGAAGCGCTCGTAGGCCTTGGACATCGGCTTGTCGTCGGTGCGCAGGCGGCGCTCTTCCTTGATGACCTCGATTTCGCGGCTGAACTCGTCGGCCGGCAGGCGCAGGCTGGCCATGCGGTCGGCTTCCAGCTCCAGGGCCACGCCCAGGCGGTCGCGGGCCAGGACCTGGTAATAGGCCGTGAAGTCGTCGCTGGTGAAGGCGTTCTCTTCGGCGCCCAGGTCCCGCAGGATCAGGGAGGCCTCGCCGGGGCCGACTTTCTCGCTGCCCTTGAACATCATGTGTTCCAGGGCGTGGGACAAACCGGTCTGGCCCGGGGTTTCGTAGCTGGAGCCGACCTTGTACCAGACCTGGGACACCACCACCGGCGCGCGATGATCTTCGCGGACCACGACCTTGAGGCCGTTGTCGAGGGTGAATTCATGGGTGGGTTGAGGGTCGGCAGCCAGGGCTGCAAGGGGCAGACAAACTGTGCTGAGCAGCAGGCCTGCGGCGCGGCGGGCTAGAGCATTCATTCGTTTTTAAACCTGTTGGGCTGCCCGCTTGGTCTTAGCCTGTGCGGGCGAGGAGGTGCTAGGATACTGATCCGTTTTACTGGCGGCCACGCCTATCAGGTCTTCGCGGATCAGCATGTACTTGAGCAGGTTGTATGAGTTACCGGCAAGAAGCCCTGATTTACCAGCTAGACTTCGACTTTTCGCCGATTTTGCCGTTCCAGTCCTTTAGTAAAATCGCTCCTTGAAGTGCTTTTGGGCATTTCGACAACATGTTGCGCGTGAACAAGCTGGATGAAACACAGTCTGTTCTGCATCGAATATTTATTTACCGAGGCGCCCAGTGGCGCATCGCTACCTTGAGATAGCCGTCTCCATGTTTGGTTCCAACGACGACAAAAAGACCCCAGCCGCGGCTGGCGAGAAGAAAGGCCTGTTCGGATGGCTGCGCAAAAAGCCGCAGGAACCCGTCGTCGAACAGCCGCAAGTGCCTGCCGAGCCGGCACCGACCCCGGTCATCGAACCTGCCGCCAGCGTAGCCCCGGCCGAGCCGGTGGTGCTGCCAATGGCCGAGCCGGTGCTGCAACCGCACATCGCGCCTGAACCGGCGGCCCCCGCGGCGCCCGACCTGCCGCTGGCGCCAAGCGCCGAGCACAAGCCCTGGTTGACCCTGCCGGTGGCGGAAGAACCCGTGGCCCTGGTGGAAGACGCCCAGGCCGAGCATGTGGCTCCGCCGATTCCGGCTGTTGCCGTGCACCCTGAGCCGGTGGTCGAAGCCCCGGTGGTTACCCCGGCCCCCGTGGTCGAGGTGCAAGCCCCGGTTGCCCCGGTATTTGTCGCCCCTGAACCTGTTGCTCCTGCTCCTGCTCCTGCTCCTGCTCCTGCTCCTGTAGCCGAGCCGGTTGTGGCGGCGGCAGAGCCCGAGCCTGTGACCGAGCCCGCCCGTCCCGCCGAAGAGAGCAAGATCGGCTTCTTCGCTCGCCTCAAGCAGGGCCTGTCCAAGACCAGCGCCAGCATTGGCGAAGGCATGGCCAGCCTGTTCCTCGGCAAGAAGGCCATCGATGACGAATTGCTGGAAGACCTGGAAACCCGCCTGCTGACCGCAGACGTCGGGGTCGAGGCGACTTCGGTGATCATCCAGAACCTGACCCAGAAGGTGGCACGCAAGCAGCTCACCGACTCCGATGCGCTGTATGCCTCGCTGCAGGCCGAACTCACCAGCATGCTCAAGCCGGTGGAACAACCACTGCAGATCGTCGCCCAGAACAAGCCGTTCGTGATCCTGGTGGTGGGCGTCAACGGCGCCGGCAAGACCACCACCATCGGCAAGCTGGCGAAGAAGCTGCAGTTGGAAGGCAAGAAAGTCATGCTGGCCGCTGGCGACACCTTCCGCGCCGCGGCAGTGGAGCAGTTGCAAGTCTGGGGCGAGCGCAACAAGATCCCGGTCATCGCCCAGCACACCGGTGCCGATTCGGCCTCGGTGATCTTCGATGCGGTGCAAGCGGCCAAGGCCCGTGGCATTGACGTGCTGATCGCCGACACGGCGGGGCGCCTGCACACCAAAGACAACCTGATGGAAGAGCTGAAGAAAGTCCGTCGGGTCATCGGCAAGCTCGATGCCGACGCGCCCCATGAGGTGCTGCTGGTGCTGGACGCCGCTACCGGCCAGAACGCCATCAACCAGGCCAAGCAGTTCAACCAGACGGTGCAGTTGTCCGGCCTGGCCCTGACCAAGCTCGACGGTACCGCCAAGGGGGGAGTGATCTTCGCCCTGGCCAAGCAGTTCGGCCTGCCGATCCGTTATATCGGCGTCGGTGAAGGCATCGACGACTTGCGTACCTTTGAAGCCGAACCCTTTGTCCAGGCACTGTTTGCCGAGCGGGAGCGTTCATGATTCGTTTCGAACAGGTCGGTAAGCGCTACCCCAACGGTCACGTTGGCCTGCATGAGCTGAGCTTTCGCGTGCGTCGCGGCGAATTCCTGTTTGTCACCGGCCATTCCGGCGCCGGTAAGAGCACCTTGCTGCGCCTGCTGCTGGCCATGGAGCGTCCCACCACCGGCAAGCTGCTGCTGGCCGGGCAGGACCTGGGGCAGATCAGCAATGCGCAGATCCCGTTCCTGCGGCGGCAGATCGGCGTGGTGTTCCAGAACCACCAGTTGCTGTTCGACCGCACCGTATTCAACAACGTCGCCCTGCCGCTGCAGATCCTCGGCCTGTCCAAGGCGGAAATCGCCAAGCGGGTGGACTCGGCCCTGGAGCGCGTAGCGCTGTCGGACAAGACCGATCTGTACCCCGGCGACCTGTCCACCGGTCAGCAGCAGCGCGTGGGCATCGCCCGGGCCATCGTCCACCGCCCGGCTCTGCTGCTGGCGGACGAACCCACCGGTAACCTCGACCCGCGTCTTGCGGCGGAAATCATGGGCGTGTTCGAAGACATCAACCGCCTGGGCACCAGCGTGCTGATCGCCAGCCACGACCTGGCACTGATCGCCCGCATGCGCCACCGCATGCTGACCTTGCAACGCGGACGCTTGATCGGCGACGGGGAGGCCGGCGTATGAGTGCTACACGTACCCCTAAAGTGGCGGAGCGCGTAGCGCCCAAGGCGTCCGAAGCACCACCGCCGAAGAAAAAGCGTGACGAGGACGACGGCCCGGATTTCGGCACCCTGCTGCACGCCTGGATCGAAAGCCATCGCGCCAGCCTGCTGGACAGCCTGCGGCGCCTGGGCAAACAGCCCATCGGCAGCTTCTTTACCTGCCTGGTGATGGCCGTGGCCTTGAGCCTGCCCATGGGCTTGTCGCTGTTGCTCAATAATGTCGAGCGCCTGGGCGGTTCCTGGCAGCGCGCGGCGCAGATCTCGCTGTACCTGGATCTGGGGGCTTCTGCTACCGAGGGCGAGAAGCTCAGTGAAGAGATCAAGGGCCTGCCCGGTGTGGCGGATGCCGAGTTCATCAGCAAGGAAAAGGCCCTGGAGGAGTTCCAGCAGCAGTCCGGGCTGGGCGAGGCCTTGCGCGAACTGCCCCATAACCCGCTGCCGGGTGTAGTGCTGGTCACACCGAACGAAGTGGATAAGGCGACCCTGGAAGCCCTGCGCCAGCGGTTGTCGGAAATGCCCAAGGTGCAACTGGCGCAACTGGACCTGGTATGGGTCGAGCGGCTGGCGGCGATCCTCAAGCTGGGGGACCGCTTTGTCTTCGGCCTGACGGTGCTGCTGGTTTCTGCATTACTTTTGGTGATAGGCAATACCATTCGTCTTCATATTGAAAACCGCCGCACCGAGATAGAAGTGATTAAACTCGTCGGCGGCACGGACAGTTATGTTCGTCGGCCCTTCCTCTATATGGGGGCGCTGTATGGTTTCGGCGCGGGGATCCTGTCCTGGGGTGTATTGGCGTTTGGCCTGAACTGGCTGAACGATGCGGTAATCGGTCTGGCTGGCTTGTATGGCAGCGATTTTGCCCTCGCGGGGGTGCCGGTTGCCGATGGTCTGTCGCTCTTGCTAGGGGCGGTGCTGTTGGGTTATATCGGTGCGTGGATTGCGGTGGCCCGTCACCTGAGGGAACTGGCACCGAAGTAATATCTTTTTGCTTGTATTGACCTTTCAGCATTTTTGGGAACTTGTTTCGCGGTTTCCGGTCAATTTTCGCAGTGCTGAACGGCACGAGTTATGTGAGTCGGAGGTTTTTTCGTATGACCACTTCTTTGCAACCTGCTTACGCATTGGTTCCAGGCGCAAACCTGGAGGCTTATGTGCACACGGTGAACAGCATTCCATTGCTGACACCCGAGCAGGAGCGTGAACTGGCCGAGAGTCTCTACTATGAGCAGGATCTTGAGGCGGCTCGGCAGATGGTGCTCGCCCACCTGCGTTTTGTCGTACATATCGCCCGTAGCTATTCCGGCTACGGGTTGGCCCAGGCTGACCTGATCCAGGAAGGCAACGTTGGCCTGATGAAAGCCGTGAAGCGCTTCAACCCTGAGATGGGTGTGCGCCTGGTGTCCTTTGCCGTGCACTGGATCAAGGCGGAAATTCACGAGTTCATCCTGCGTAACTGGCGGATTGTGAAGGTTGCTACCACCAAGGCGCAGCGCAAGCTGTTCTTCAACCTGCGCAGCCAGAAGAAGCGTCTGGCCTGGCTGAACAACGAAGAAGTTCACCGCGTGGCGGAAAGCCTGGGCGTGGAGCCTCGTGAAGTGCGGGAAATGGAAAGCCGGCTGACCGGCCAGGACATGGCGTTCGATCCGGCTGCGGAAGCGGACGACGACAGCGCCTTCCAGTCGCCAGCCAACTACCTGGAAGACCACCGCTACGACCCGGCGCTGCAACTTGAGGATGCCGACTGGAGCGACAACTCCACCAGCAACCTGCACGAAGCCCTGGAAGTGCTGGACGAACGCAGCCGTGACATCCTCTACCAGCGCTGGCTGGCCGAAGAGAAAGCCACGCTGCATGACCTGGCGCAGAAGTACAACGTTTCGGCCGAGCGGATTCGCCAGCTGGAAAAAAGCGCGATGAACAAGCTGAAACTGTCCATCGCCGCTTAAGCCTGAAGCGTCATGCAAAACGCCCCGATTACCTCGGGGCGTTTTTGTTTGTGCGGTTGGCGTAGGAGCCGGCTTGCCGGCGAATCCCCAGCCCAGCACCCATCTCGAACATGCTCAAGAAGAACCGGCGCAAAGCCAAATCCGGGTTACTCCGCCCAAGGCGCCCTGCGCGACTCGTTCAGCCGATTCAAGTAATCGGCTCCACCCAACTGGCTCATCTGCCGCCGAACCCAGCCCGCCCGCTGCATCACATAAGTGCTGGGACGTGCTGCGCTCCACACCCTTGGATTGGGCAGGACAGCGGCTAGCAGGCTGGCTTGCTGGCGTGACAGATTGGCCGCGCTGACGCCGAAGTGATGGCGCGCCGCGGCTTCTGCCCCGAACACCCCTTCATCCCATTCGACACTGTTGAGGTAGACCTCAAGAATCCGCTGCTTGGGCCAGAACACCTCGATCAGCGCGGTGAACCAGGCTTCCAGTCCCTTGCGCAGGTAGCTGCGGCCGGACCACAGGAACAGGTTTTTCGACACTTGCTGGCTCAGGGTACTGGCGCCACGGATCGAGCCGCCCCTTTCGTTGTGGATCAACGCTGCCTGGATTGCATCGATATCGAAGCCCCAGTGCTCGGGGAATTTCTGATCCTCGCCGGCGATCACCGCCACCTTGAGGTTGTCGGAGATTTCATCCCAAGGCTTCCAGGTGCGCTGCAGGTCGATGGGGTCGTTGTCGACCCAGGACTCGATCTTGCGCTCTACCATCAGGGCGGTGCCCGGTGGCGGTACGAAACGCAACAGCAGCACCAGCAGGACGCTGCCGACCATGAACCACATCAAGGCTTTTACAAGACGACGAAACAGATAACGCAGCATAGAGATGGCTTGGCCGAACCCGTTGAGCGCGCCATTATACAGACCCTTTGTGCTGAATCTGACTGGAGTTCCTCATGTTGCGTGGCTTCCTGATGCTGGCCGCCTTCTTCGGTTTCACCGGGGTTGCCCTTGGCGCTTTCGCCGCCCACGGTCTTAAAAACCGCCTGAGCACGGACTACCTGGCTATTTTTCATACAGGTGTTACCTATCAACTGGTGCATGCCCTGGCGTTGTTCGGCGTCGCCTTGCTGGCGGCTCATATTCCCGGGCGGCTGGTGACCTGGGCCGGCGCTGCCTTCACCCTGGGCATCCTGCTGTTCTCCGGTAGCCTGTACCTGCTGACCCTGACTGGCACCAGCAAGCTGGGGATCATCACCCCCTTCGGCGGTGTGGCCTTCCTGGTCGGCTGGTTCCTGCTGGGGCTTGCCGCCTGGCGCCTGCAAGTTGCCGGCTGACGCTTGTAGCTGACCTTTAGGTCATGATCGGGCTAGAATGCTGGCCCCTAAAAATGATGGCGGCCTTGGCATGCGCATTCAGTTGAACGGTGAATCCTTTGAACTGCCCGACGGCTCGACCGTTGCGGCCCTGCTGAGCCATCTGGAACTCACCGGACGGCGGATCGCGGTGGAACTCAACCTGGATATCGTTCCGCGCAGCCAGCACGCCGAAACCGCCCTCAACGAAGGTGACCAGGTTGAAGTGGTCCACGCCATCGGCGGCGGCTAGTCACCGGCTTCAACCGCGCTGCTGCTCATCTGCGCAGCGCCCTGGCCCGATTCCGGGCCCTTTCATGGACGACATGCTTTCACCGGCCCCGGATCGAGGGTCACCAGAGCCCCGGGCCTGATAAAGAATTCTGCAAGAACCTCACCCCAACAGAGGATTTCCGATGAGCAACGTTCGTAGTGACAAGCCTTTCGTCCTGGCCGGTCGGACGTACCAGTCGCGTTTGCTGGTAGGCACCGGTAAGTACCGCGACATGGAAGAAACCCGCCTGGCCATCGAGGCCTCGGGTGCCGAGATCGTGACCGTTGCCGTGCGCCGGACCAATATCGGCCAGAACCCGGGCGAACCGAACCTGCTGGATATCCTGCCGCCGGATCGCTACACCATCCTGCCCAACACCGCCGGCTGCTATGACGCGGTCGAGGCCGTGCGCACCTGCCGCCTGGCCCGTGAGCTGCTCGATGGCCACAACCTGGTGAAGCTGGAAGTCCTGGCCGACCAGAAGACCCTGTTCCCCAACGTGCTGGAAACCCTCAAGGCCGCCGAAGTGCTGGTCAAGGAAGGTTTCGACGTGATGGTCTACACCAGCGACGACCCGATCATCGCCCGCCAGCTGGCGGAAATGGGCTGCATCGCGGTCATGCCGCTGGCCGGGCTGATTGGCACCGGGCTGGGAATCTGCAACCCGTACAACCTGCAGATCATCCTTGAAGAAGCCAAGGTTCCGGTACTGGTGGATGCCGGTGTCGGTACCGCTTCCGACGCCACCATCGCCATGGAACTGGGGTGTGAGGCGGTGCTGATGAACTCGGCCATCGCCCACGCGCAGCAGCCGGTGATGATGGCCGAAGCCATGAAACACGCAATTGTCGCGGGCCGCCTGGCGTACCTCGCCGGTCGCATGCCGAAGAAACTCTATGCCAGCGCCTCTTCGCCGCTGGATGGTCTGATCAAGTAAGAGCCATTGATGACTGAATCAAACGACACGCCAATCCAGCCGGAAGCCGGCGACGAGCGCCAACACCGCCGCATCAAGAGTTTCGTGATGCGCGCCGGGCGCATGACCGAGGGCCAGCAGCGCGGCCTGGACCAGGGCGCGCCGCTGTACGTGCTGCCCCTGGCCGACGCCCCGGTGGATTACGACCAGGTGTTCGGCCGTTCGGCACCGCGCTCCCTGGAAATCGGCTTCGGCATGGGCCACTCGCTGCTGGAAATGGCCGCAGCGGCCCCGGAGCAGGATTTCATCGGCGTTGAGGTTCACCGCCCGGGTGTCGGCGCGCTGCTCAATGGCGTGCTGACCCAGGGCCTGACCAACCTGCGGGTCTACGATTGCGATGCCATCGAGGTGCTCAACCGCTGCATCGCCGACAACAGCCTGGACCGGCTGATGCTGTTCTTCCCCGATCCGTGGCACAAGAGCCGGCACCACAAGCGCCGCATCGTCCAGGCTTCCTTCGCCGAGCTGGTGCGCAGCAAGCTCAAGGTTGGCGGCATTCTGCACATGGCCACCGACTGGGAGCCCTATGCCGAATATATGCTGGAGGTGATGAACGTCGCCCCGGGTTATCGCAACCTGGCCGAAGACGGCAAGTGTGTACCGCGCCCGGCCGAACGCCCGATCACCAAGTTCGAGCGTCGCGGCGAGCGCCTGGGCCACGGCGTGTGGGATTTGAAGTTCGAAAAGCTCGCCTGAGCCCCGCGGACACGCTGCTGTAGGAGCTGCCGGGCGGCGTTCCGCTTGCCAGCGAAGAGGCCTTCAAGGTCGCCTTCGCCAGCCAGCTGGCTCCTACAGGGCTTTGATGAAGCCGACCGGCACCTGTTCGGTCAGCCACACCCCATTCTCTGCCTGATAAAAGGTGAAGCCCTGGGCCTGCATGGCCTGGGCGTCGATCTGCAGGATCACCACCTTGCCATAGCGCTGGCCCACGGCCCGCGCGGTGTCGATTTCCTGGGACAGGTGCACGTGGTGCCGTGAACCCGGGATCAGCCCCTTTTCGTTGATCGAATCCATGAAGCGCGTGGCGGTGCCGTGGAAGAGCACGGCGGGCGGTTGCTTTGCCTCAAGCTGCAATTGCACGGCCTTGTTGGAATGCCCCTGAACGGCACGAATCCGCCGGCTGTCAGCCGAGAGGGCGAAGCGCTTCTTGTCGTTGCCTTCGACCACCAGCTCGATCAGTTCCCGGCTCAGTTGCCGGCCGTTCTTGGCCGCACCGCTGATCAGCGCGTCGATATCGCCCCAGCCTTCGCTGTCCAGTTCCAGGCCGATGGCCTGGGGCTCGTGGCGCAGCACATAGCTGAGGAACTTGCTGGTGTCCTCGATGACTTTCTTGCTCATGTTCTTCCTTGATAACGGGGGCGGCCGTTGGATTGCGTTCGCCGGCTTGGTGTAGGAGCCGGCTTGCCGGCGAAGGGGCCCTGCGAATTAACGACGATCAGCGACCACGCCAATCAGCACCAGCACCACCAACAGCACTGGCGCCAGGCTGTAGTTGTTGAACTGGCTCAGGCCGCGGACGATCCAGGGTGTGGCGTAGATCAGCGCCAGGCCGCTGCCCACCATGCACAGCAGGGCCATCAGCGGCACCCGCAGGGCGCCGGCGATGCCGCCCAGGCGCTGTTCGACCCAGCCCTTGATGTCCGCGCCGAACAGCACCAGCAGGCAGCCCACCAGTGCCAGGGCGATTTCCGAGAGGTTGCTGCGACTCCAGCGGGACACGGTGGCAAGCAGGTCGAGTACCAGATCCATGTAATTTCCTTAGATCAGAAAGTATTGCAGCAGGTCATTGAGAAAAAGTTGCCCGCGGGCCGTGGCCGCCAGGCGTGACGGTTCGACCTGCAACAAGCCGCTTTGTTCGGCCTGGCGCCGGCCTTCGGCGAGGCTGCCCAGGTCCAGGCCGGTGCGTTGGGCGAACAGCGCAGCGTCCACGCCATCGGTGAGGCGCAGGGCGTTCATCAGGAACTCGAACGGCAGCTCTTCGTTGCCCAGGGCCTTCTCGCCCGCCTTGAACTGCTTGGCCGGGTTCAGGTAGTCCTTGGGCAGGCGGGTCTTCCAGGTGCGCAGGATGCGCCCGTCCGGATGGCTGAGTTTGCCGTGGGCACCGGCGCCGATCCCGATGAAGTCGCCAAAGCTCCAGTAGTTCAGGTTGTGCCGCGCCGCGCGCCCGGGCTGGGCGTAGGCCGAGACTTCGTACTGGGCATAGCCGTGTTCGGCCAGCAGGGCCTGTCCGGCTTCCTGGATGTCCCACAGGGTGTCGTCTTCCGGCAGTACCGGTGGCTGGTTCCAGAACACCGTGTTGGGCTCCAGGGTCAGCTGGTACCAGGACAGGTGGGTCGGCTTCATCGCAATGGCCTGGCGCAGGTCGCCCAGGGCATCGTCCAGGGACTGGTCCGGCAGGCCGTGCATCAGGTCCAGGTTGAAGTTGTCGAACCCGGCCTGGCGCGCCATGCCAGCGGCGCGAATCGCTTCATCGCCGTTGTGGATGCGGCCCAGGGCCTTGAGCTTCTGTTCCTGGAAACTCTGGATGCCGATGGACAGGCGATTGATGCCCAGGGCGCGGTAGGCGGTGAATTTTTCCTGCTCGAAGGTCCCGGGGTTGGCTTCCAGGGTGATTTCGATGTCGGGGGCAAACCGGATGCGCTGTTCCACGCCCTTGAGCAGCCGACCCAGGGCCTGGGCGCTGAACAGGCTCGGGGTGCCGCCGCCGAAGAAGATCGAGCTCAGCTCGCGACCGTGCACGGCGTGCAGGTCCTGGTCGAGGTCGGCCAGCAGGGCGTCGACGTACTCCTCTTCCGGTAGCGTCGGGCTGGCCGCGTGGGAGTTGAAGTCGCAGTAGGGGCATTTGCGTACACACCACGGGATGTGGATGTACAGCGCCAGGGGCGGCAACTGGGGCAGCGCCGCCCGGGGCGTATGCGCGCCGCCGAGAATCAGCGGCGACGCGGAGGGCTCGTGGCTCATTTCAGGCCCAGGCGTTGCCGCAGAATGGCCATGGCGCGGGCGCGGTGGCTGAGCTGGTTTTTCTCCTCGGGGCCCAGTTCGGCGCTGGAGCAGTTGCGTTCCGGCACCCAGAACAGCGGGTCGTAGCCGAAGCCGTGCTCGCCGCTGGCGGCGGTAAGGATACGCCCGTGCCACAGGCCTTCGCAGAGGATCGGCAGCGGATCGTCGGCGTGCCGTACCAGTGCCAGGACGCAGACGAACTGCGCACCGCGCTCGGCTTGCGGGACATCCTTGAGGGCTTCGAGCAGCTTGGCGTTGTTCGCCGCGTCGCCCTGGCCGTCGGCGTAGCGGGCCGAGTAGATGCCCGGGGCGCCACCGAGGAAGTCCACTGCCAGGCCGGAGTCGTCGGCCAGTGCCGGCAAGCCGGAAATGCGTGCGGCATTGCGCGCCTTGAGGATGGCGTTTTCGACGAACGACAGGCCGGTTTCTTCCGGCTCGACGCTGCTGAACTCGCCGATCGAGCGCAATTGCACCGAAGCGCCGAGCATGGCCTGGAGTTCTTTGAGTTTGCCGGCGTTATGGCTGGCCAGTACGAGTTGCGTGAGGTTCATTATTCGCCCGGGAATAGCTCTTGGTTGAAGCTGAAGCTGTTGGTGTCACCGCCAGTCTGCACATTGATGGTGAACGTACGGTTTTCCTGCTGTTCCACCGGGAACTGGGCGATGTAGTAGATCGCGCCCTGTTCGGTGATCTGGCGGAACTTCAGGGGGATGCTCTTGCTGGTCAGGTCCTTGACCGTTCCGCTGACCTGGCCGACCAGCGGTTTGCCGTCCTTGATCAGGGACACGTTGATCACGCCCTGGTTCTTGCTGCGGATCAGCTCCGCCGCCCTGGCGATATCAGGCTGCAGGTAGGTGGAGTTGAAGGTGTTGTAGTGCACGGTGATGTCGCCAAAGACTTCCTGGCGCTCGCCCTTGATCGGGTCCGCCGCCAGGGCGCTGACGCTCAGGCAGGCAGCCAGTAGAAATGTAACCAGACGTCCCATGATGGTTCTCCTCGATGCAACGTGGTTTATACCGCGACCTTGTGATCCTGCAGGCCGGGACTGCTGACGCGGTAGATGCCGATCTCTCCTAAGAGATTAGGCCATAGCTTACTGGCCCACCCGTGGCGGTGTTGTTGATCGACGGCAAGGCGGTTGATCACCCGGGCTTGCCGCTCGCGGCACAGTTCTTCGAAGTCCTCGAAGGTGCAGAAGTGGATGTTCGGCGTGTTGTACCAGGTGTACGGGAGGAACTCCGAGACCGGCATCCGCCCCTTGCTGGCCAGGTACCAGCGGCAGCGCCAGTGACCGAAATTGGGGAAGGTGATGATGCACTGGCGGCCGACCCGGAGCATTTCGTCGAGGATCTTGTCCGGGTAGTGCACGGCTTGCAGGGCCTGGGTCATGACCACGATGTCGAAGCTGTTGCTGGCAAAGTTGCCCAGGCCCTTGTCCAGGTCCTGCTCGATCACGTTGATGCCCTTGGCCACGCACTCGGCGATGTTGTCCGGGTCGTTTTCCAGGCCATAGCCGGTGACCTGCTTGTGCTCCTGCAGCCAGCTCAGCAGCTCGCCGTTACCGCAGCCCAGGTCGAGGACGCGGCTGCCGGCGGGGATCCATTCCTGGATGATTTCCAGATCGGCTCTCATCGTGTCCTCACAAGATAATGCGGTTCATGTAGTGGCTGAACGCCTGCAGGTAGCGCGGGATCGGGATCAGGAAGGCGTCATGCCCCTGCGGTGCGTCGATCTCCAGGTAGCAGACGTCCTTGCGCGCGGCCATCAATGCATCCACCAGTTCCCGGGAGCGGGCCGGGGAGAAGCGCCAGTCGGTGGTGAAGGACATCACGCAGAACTTGGCGGTGGCATGGGCGAAGGTCTTGGCCAGGTCGTCGTCGCAGTTGGCCGCCGGGTCGAAGTAGTCCAGGGCCTTGGTCATCAGCAGGTAGGTGTTGGCATCGAAACGCCCGGAGAACTCCTCGCCCTGGTAGCGCAGGTAGCTTTCCACCTGGAACTCGACGCTGTGGAAGTCGTAGTTGAGCTTCTCGCTCTTGAGCCCACGGCCGAATTTCTCGCCCATGGAGTCATCGGACAGGTAAGTGATATGGCCCACCATTCGCGCCAGCATCAGCCCGCGCTTGGGGATCACCCCCTGTTCCTGGAACGAGCCGCCGTGGAATTCCGGGTCGGTGAGGATCGCCTGGCGCGCCACTTCGTTGAAGGCGATGTTCTGCGCCGAGAGCTTGGGCGCCGAGGCGATGGCCAGGCAGTGCCGTACACGGTCCGGGTAGGTGATGGTCCATTGCAGGGCCTGCATGCCGCCGAGGCTGCCGCCGATCACTGCAGCCCACTGGTCGATGCCCAGGCGATCCGCCAGGCGCGCCTGGCTGTGTACCCAGTCTTCCACGGTAAGCACCGGGAAGTCGGCGCCGAACGGCTTGCCGGTGTCCGGGTTGAGGCTGCTGGGGCCGGTGGAGCCGTTGCAACCGCCGAGGTTATTGAGGCTGACCACGAAGAACCTGTTGGTGTCGATCGGCTTGCCCGGGCCGATGCAGCTGTCCCACCAACCGGGCTTGCGGTCGTCGACGCTGTGGTAGCCGGCGGCGTGATGATGGCCGGACAGGGCGTGGCAGATCAGCACCGCGTTGCTGGCGCTGGCGTTGAGCTGACCGTAGGTTTCGTAGATCAGGTCGTAGGCCGGCAGCGCGCGCCCGCAGGCCAGGGCCAGGGGTTCGCTGAAGTGCGCTATTTGTGGCGTGACCAGACCAACAGAATCGGGGGGAAAGGCAGTTGGCATCGACCCTGCTCTCATTTAAATGAGGCGTAAGTCTAAAGACCGCTGCCCCCAGCGGCAAGCAAAGCCCGGGGCTGTGTTTCGTTGCGGGAAATGACGTGGAAGGTTCGCTGGCAAGCCAGCTCCTGCAGTGAACATGGCGCGCAGGAGCCGGCTTGCCGGCGAATCAGGCGGGGCGAGCCAGCCCCGGCAGGTCCGGCAGCTTCTTCGGCGCTTGCAGGCGCACCCGCTTCTGCCGGTTCAGCTCGCCGCTGACCAGGCTGACGTTGCTCTTGGGAATGCCAAAGGCCTTGGCCAGGAACGCCATCAGGTGCGCATTGGCCTTGCCTTCCACCGGTGGCGCGGTGAGGCGGATCTTCAACCGCTCGCCGTGCAGGCCAGCGAACTCGTCGCTGCTGGCCTTGGGTTGCAGGTGGCAATCGAGGATCAGATCGTCACCATCCCAGCGGTAATAACTCATGCAGGCCGCCCGGGTCAGATCAGCAGGCGCAGGATGTCCGGCATCATGGTCATGGCCGCCAGGTTATTGATCACCAGCATGTCCAGCAGCTTGAGCACCATGAATGCCAGGATCGGCGAGATATCCAGGCCGCCCATGCTCGGCAGGATGCGACGGAACGGGGCCAGGGCGGGTTCGCAGATCTGGTTCACCAGTTCGGCGCCGGGGTTGTGGCTGCCAGGGGCGACCCAGGACAGGATCACGCTGATGATCAGGGCGAAGAAGAAGATCTTCAGGAACAGCGCGGTGACGCCGATGATCGACCAGATCAGCAGTTGCAGCGGGTTGCCGGTGGTGCCGTAGGTCAGCAGCAGGGTCAGGGCCATCAGGGCCAGTTGCACCAGGATCGCCAGGAGCAGCGAGGACATGTCCAGGCCGCCGATGCTCGGGATGACCCGGCGCATCGGCTTGAGCAGCGGCTGGGTGGCCCGCACGATGAACTGGCACAGCGGGTTGTAGAAGTTGGCGCGCACCAGTTGCAGGACGAAACGCATCAGCACGATCAGCAGGTACAGGCTGCCCAGGGTTTGCAGCACATACACCGCAGCGGTGTTCAATCCAATCATCATTGGCTCCTTATTGGCCCAGTTGTTCGGCCATTTCGGCCGAGCGGTGCGCAGCGGCACCCAATGCTTTTTCCACCAGGGCTTCAAAGCCACCGGCCTGGAACGACTTGATGGCCGCTTCCGTGGTGCCTGCCGGTGAAGTCACGCGGCGGCGCAGCTCGGCGGCGTCAACGTCACTGGAGACCGCCATGTGGGCGGCGCCCAGGGCGGTCTGCAGAGTCAGCTGGGCGGCGGTTTCCCGGGGCAGGCCGAGCTTCTCGCCGGCGGCGGTCATGGCTTCGATCAGCAGGAAGAAATACGCCGGGCCACTGCCGGAGACGGCAGTCACTGCGTCCAGTTGCTGCTCCTGGTCCAGCCACAGGGCGATACCCACGGCGGACAGCAGTTCCTCGGCCTGCTGGCGTTGCTGGGCGCTGACTTCGGCGGTGGCGTACAGGCCGCTGACACCCTGGCGCAGCAGTGCCGGGGTGTTGGGCATGCAGCGCACGATGGGCTGGGCGTCGAGCCAGCTGTTCATGCTCGAACAGGTGATGCCGGCGGCGATGGACACCACCAGCTGTTGCGGCTTCAGGCTCGGGCGCAGGGCTTGGCACACGGCTTTCATGGCCTGGGGCTTGACCGCCAGGACGATCACGTCGACGCCTTCGATGGCCTCGGCGTTATCGGCAAATACCTGGATGCCATGTTCGGCCGCGACTTTCGCTCGGGTCTGCTCGCCCGGGTCGCTGGCGCGGATCTGCGAGGCCTCCAGGCCTTTGGCCCGCAGGCCGCCGATGAGACTGGCCGCCATGTTGCCGGCACCGATAAAAGCGATACGAGTCGTGTTCATGACAGGTCCTTACAAGAGGTCGGGGTCAGTCGCATCAGGACTGACTGTAGTCGCGGGCACCAAACAGCGCGGTACCGATCCGCACCCAGGTGGCGCCTTGGGCAATGGCCGCTTCGAGGTCGTGGCTCATGCCCATGGAAAGGGTATCCAGGGGCAGCTTGAGGCTGTCCCGCAGGTCGTTGTTCAGGCGTTGTACCGCGGCGAAGGCGGCGTCCTGGGCAGTGCGGTCCTCGGTAGGCTCGGGAATCGCCATCAACCCCCGCAGTTGCAGGCGTGGCAAGGCACCGATGGCGCTGGCCAGGGCCGGCAGGTCGGCCGGGGCGCAGCCGGACTTGCTGGCTTCGCCACTGACGTTCACCTGGATGCAGATGTTCAGTGGCGGCAACTCGGCCGGGCGTTGTTCGGACAGGCGTTGGGCGATTTTCAAGCGATCCACGGAGTGCACCCAGTCAAAATGCTCGGCAATGGCACGAGTCTTGTTCGACTGAATGGGGCCGATGAAGTGCCAACTCAAGGGCAGGTCGGCCAGTTCCTGCTGTTTGCCCAGGGCTTCCTGCAGGTAGTTCTCGCCGAAATCCCGCAGGCCGGCTGCATGGGCCTCGCGCAGGGCGGCGGCGGGCTTGGTCTTGCTCACGGCCAGCAGCTGGACGCTGTGCGGGTCGCGCTGTACGGCCTGGCAGGCGTTGCGGATGCGCTCGGCTACCTGGGCAATGTTGTCTGCTATCGTGGACATTCGATTTCGTCTCAAAAGTACCGGCGGCCCTGGCCACCGGCTGCCGCGTGAATCCACCAGACCTCGATTCTCCGCCGGCCCGAGCCACGCTCAAGGGTCGCGTCGGGCATCGTCCGCGGCCTGGCCATTGAATCTGCCAGGCGCGGGCGGGTCTGAAGCTCGCGGCATTCTACTGGAATTGGGGGGCACTATGGACATCACCGAACTCTTGCGCTTGAGCGCTTCCCGGGGCGCTTCGGACCTGCATCTGTCCGCCGGGCTGGCGCCGATGTTGCGCATCGATGGCGATATTCGCCCGCTGCCGGGCCCGGCCCTGGAAGGGCCACAGGTGCAGGCGCTGATCCATGAACTGATGAGCGAAGCTCAGCGCCAGGCATTCGCCGCCTGCAATGACCTGGATTTCGCCTATGAACTGCCGGGTGTGGCGCGATTTCGGGTCAATGCCTTCCGGCACGCCCGGGGCGTCGGTGCGGTGCTGCGCCTGATTCCCGCGCGGGTACAGAGCCTGGAGGAGCTGGGGCTGGGGGAAGTGTTTCGGCAGATTACCGAGGCGCCCCGCGGGCTGGTGCTGGTGACCGGGCCCACCGGCAGCGGCAAGTCCACCACACTGGCGGCGATGATCGATCACCTGAACCAGCACCGCCAGCAGCACATCCTGACCATCGAAGACCCTATCGAATTCGTGCATCCGCAGAAGAACTGCCTGGTGCACCAGCGCGAAGTGCAGCGCGATACCCGGAGCTTCGCCACGGCCTTGCGTGCGGCGCTGCGAGAAGATCCCGACGTGATCCTGCTGGGCGAACTGCGGGACCTGGAAACCATCCGCCTGGCCCTGACCGCCGCGGAAACCGGGCACCTGGTACTGGCCACCCTGCACACCTCGTCGGCGGCCAAGACCATCGACCGGCTGGTGGACGTGTTTCCGGGGGAGGAAAAGGCCCTGGTGCGCTCGATGCTGGCCGAGTCGCTGCAGGCAGTGGTCGCGCAAGTGCTGGTGAAGAAGGTGGGCGGTGGCCGGGTAGCGGCGCACGAGATCATGCTGGGCAGCCCGGCGATCCGTAACCTGATCCGCGAGGACAAGGTGGCGCAGATGTATTCGGCGATCCAGACGGGCGGCGCCCAGGGCATGCGCACCCTGGACATGAGCCTCAAGGCATTGCTCGGGCAGGGGTTGATCAGCCGCGATCAGGCGCGGGAGCAGGCGCGGATGCCGGAGAGCTTTTGACGGGGCTGGAAATGCATTCGCCGGCAAGCCGGCTCCTACAGGTGGGTGCAGGAGCCGGCTTGCCGGCGAAGCGGGGTATCAGCGTTGCACGACCCGCAGGGGCGCGTGCTCCTTGGGCAAGACCCGCTTGGCAACCACGTAGTGGCTCTGCCAGTAGGGCTTCTTCAGGGTATCGATGGTCACTGCCTTGCCGCGCCGCGGGGCGTGGATGAAGCGGTCTTCGCCCAGGTAGATGGCGACGTGGTTGACCTTGCGGCTCTTGATGTTGAAGAACAGCAGGTCGCCCGGCTTCAGGTCCTTGCGCTCGACCTTCTGCCCGTGGCCGCTGGCCATGGCGTTGGAGGTGCGTGGCAGGTCCACGGCGGCGACATCGTTGAAGGCGTAGCGCACCAGGCCGCTGCAGTCGAAGCCTTTGCTTGGGCTGCTGCCGCCCCAACGATAGGGTGTACCGAGGACATTGACCGCGCGGCTGAGAACCGTGGTGCTCGGCCGGCCGGCGTTGTTGGCCACCAGCTTGCTGTCGGCCTTGCTCAGGCGGGTGGGGTGCTTGATGGTGCTCTTGTTCTTGGCGGTGACCGTCGAAACGTGCGGTTTCGGGGTGTAGCCATTAACGTTGGGAAGTCGTTGCTCACGGTTGGTGGCGTGGGCGGCCAGTGGCATTAATAGGCAAATGGTTAGCCATGTCTTGAAAAATGGACGCATTAGGCAAGGCTCTTATTGGTTAGCGCGCAACTTTATAACAGCTTTCAGGTCACTTCCGTGGCCGTTTGTCGATTCAACCTTGGGGTCAACTTCGGCAAAGAGGTGGCAACTTGACGCAGAAAACCGTCAGAAGTCAGGCAGTACAAGGCTTTGGCGGAACAGAAGGTAACATTGCCCGCACGTCGAATGCCTGTAAAAAAGTCACAAAGTTTTTAAGAATATTTATCTATCACCTTCAAAGAGGCACTTAATGAACACCTATCGTCAGGATGCATCCACCCATGACACCCACAGCAAGGTGATCGGTTACCTGTTGTGGATTTTCGGTTTTACCGGGGCCCACCGCTTCTATTACGGCAAGCCGGTGACCGGGACTATCTGGTTCTTCACCTTCGGTCTGCTGGGCATTGGCTGGCTGATCGACTTGTTCCTGATCCCGTCCATGGACCGGGAAGCGGACCTTCGCTTTACCGCAGGTCCGGTGGAATACAGCGTGGCCTGGATTCTGCTGACCTTCCTCGGGGTTTTCGGCGTGCACCGCATGTACCAGGGCAAATGGCTGAGCGGGGTGATCTACCTGTTCACCGGCGGCCTGTTCTTCCTGGGGGTGCTGTACGACTTCTGGACCCTGAACGATCAGGTATCGCTGGAGAACGCCAAGCGCCGTTGATCCCGTCATCGGCGCAGGCGGTGATGGCGCAGCCTGTAGCCACTGCCGCAGGGCGCCATCAGGAGCGGCGGCTCCTTCGGCGCCGTTCGCAGCCTGCGGCAGCGGCTACAGGGTGTTTGCCAGGCGATCAGCCCTGATAGCTGATATGCCCGTCCACCAGGGTGTAGCGCACCGCGCCCGGCAGGCTATGGCCGAGGAACGGGCAGTTTTCGCCCTTGGACAGCCAGCGCTCGCCGGCCACGGTGGAACTGGCCGGGTCGAACAGCACCAGGTCCGCCGCACCACCGGCTGCCAGCTTGCCTGCCGGCAGGCGCAAGGCCGCGGCGGGGCCGGCACTCAGGCGTGCCAGCAGGGTCGGCAGGTCCAGCAGGCCGTCCTGCACCAGGGTCAGGGCCAGGGGCAGCAACAGCTCGACGCTGCTGATGCCCGGCTCGGTGGCGCCGAACGGCGCCAGCTTGGCGTCCCGCTCATGGGGCTGGTGATGGCTGGAAATGGCTTGCACCACCCCGGACTTCACCGCTTCGCGCAGGGCATCGCGGTCGGCCCGCGAGCGCAGCGGCGGCTGCACGTGGTACAGGCTGGAGAAGTCGATCAGCGCCTCGTCGGTCAGGATCAGCTGGTACAGCGCCACATCGGCGGTGACCGGCAGGCCGCGGGCCTGGGCCTGGGCGATCAGCTCCACGCCGCGGGCGCTGGTCAGCTGGCTGAAGTGGGCGCGCACGCCGCTCTGTTCCACCAGCAGCAGGTCCCGGGCCAGGGCCACGGTCTCCGCGCTTTCCGGGATACCCGGCAGGCCGAGGAAGCTGGCGGTGGCGCCTTCGTGGGCCAGGCCGCCTTCGGCCAGGTCGCGGTCCTGGGAGTGGAAGATCACCGTCAGGTCGAAGGTGGCGGCGTATTCCAGGGCGCGGCACAGGGTGCGGGTGCTGCGGAAACCTTCCAGGCCGTTGCCGAAGGCCACGCAACCGGCGTCACGCAATGCGATCAGCTCCGCAAGCTGCTCGCCTTCCAGGCCCTTGCTCAAGGCGCCAATGGGGAACACTTTGCTGTTGCCGGCCTCGCGGGCGCGGTCGAGGATCAGTTCGGCCACCGCCGAGGTGTCCAGTACTGGCTTGGTGCGCGGCGGGCAGCACAGGCTGGTGACACCGCCGGCGGCTGCGGCGCGGGTTTCGCTGGCAATGCTGCCCTTGCGGCTGTAGCCCGGCTCGCGCAGGGCGACGCTCAGGTCCACCAGGCCGGGTGCGGCCACCAGGCCCTTGGCGTCGATGGTGGTAACGGCATTGAAGCCGCCAGGCGCGGCGCCGATGGCGACGATCTTGCCGGCTTCCAGGTGCAGATCGGTGGTTTGATCCAGGCCGCTGCTTGGATCGATGACGCGGGCGCCGAGAATGCTGAGCTTCACTGGGCGTTCTCCTGCTCGAATTGTCGCTGGGCGGTCTGCCCGCTCATGGCCATGGACAGTACCGCCATGCGCACTGCAATGCCGTAGGTCACCTGGTTGAGGATCACCGAGTGCGGGCCGTCGGCTACCGCCGATTCGATCTCCACGCCGCGGTTGATCGGACCCGGGTGCATGACGATGGCGTCGGGCTTGGCCCCGGCCAGGCGCGCGGTGGTCAGGCCGAACAGGCGGTAGAACTCGCCTTCGCTGGGCAGCAGGCCGCCCTGCATGCGTTCACGCTGCAGGCGCAGCATGATCACCACGTCCACGTCCTTCAGGCCTTCGGTCATGTCGGTGTAGACCTTGACCCCGTACTGCTCGATGCCGATGGGCAGCAGGGTTTTCGGCGCGATCACGCGGATGTCCGGGCAGCCGAGGGTTTTCAGCGCCAGCATGTTCGAACGCGCCACTCGCGAGTGCAGGATGTCGCCGACGATGGCTACCGAGAGGTTCTCGAAGCCGCCCTTGTGCCGGCGAATGGTCAGCATGTCGAGCATGCCCTGGGTCGGGTGGGCGTGACGGCCGTCGCCGCCGTTGATGATCGCCACTTGCGGGCACACGTGTTCGGCGATGAAGTGCGCGGCGCCGGAGTCGCCGTGGCGCACCACGAACATGTCGGCGGCCATGGCTTCCAGGTTGCGCAGGGTGTCCAGCAGGGTTTCACCCTTGCTCGCCGAAGAGGTCGAGACATTCAGGGTGATCACGTCCGCCGACAGCCGCTGGGCCGCCAGTTCGAAGGTAGTGCGGGTTCGGGTGGAGTTCTCGAAGAACACATTGCACACGGTCTTGCCGCGCAGCAGCGGGACTTTCTTCACCGCCCGGGCGCCGACTTCGAGGAACGAGTCGGCGGTGTCGAGGATTTCCGTCAGCAGCTCGCGGTTCAGGCCGTCGAGGGACAGGAAGTGGCGCAGCTGGCCCTGATCGTTGAGCTGCAGCGGGCGCTTGGCGTCTAGAGGCGTCATCGCAATGGACTCTTAAAAGGGCGAGTTAGAGGGCGAGGTCTTGGAGCTCGAGTTGAAGCGGCGCAGGACCGGACAATTTTACCCGCTCGTGGGCGGCCAGCGACAGGGTCGCGCCCACCACATTCGGACGGATCGGCAGTTCAGCGGCGTTCAGGTCCAGCAGGCAGACCAGGGTCACGCTGGCCGGCCGGCCGTAGTCGAACAGTTCGTTGAGGGCGGCGCGGATGGTCCGGCCGCTCATCAGCACGTCGTCGATCAGCACCAGGTGCTGGCCTTCGATCTCGAACGGCAGCTCCGAAGGACGCACCTGCGGGTGCAGGCCGTTCTGGCTGAAGTCGTCGCGGTAGAAGGACACGTCCAGGGTACCCAGGAGCGAATCGCTGCCCAGGGCTTCCAGCAGGGCCTGGGCCACCCAGACGCCACCGGTACGGATACCGATGAAGCGTGGCTCGCTGATGGCGCGCTGGGCCAGGTGGGCGTTGAGATCAGCGGCCATCTGGCTGATCAGGGCGGCGGGATTGGGCAGGCTCATGGTGGCTCCTTCGTGGGCTCGCGCCTGCTGCCGGGCAGCTGGGCGCGGGAACTTACGGCTGGTGTTGGGCCAGGAGGCGCGCAGCCCCGGGGCCGCGCATCTTCAGGATGTGGTCTCAGGTGTTCAACAGGCCGGCGTTTTCATCGAGCCAGCCTTGCAGCAGCAGGGCGGCGGCGATGGCGTCCACCGGGTTGTCGCGGTAACTGCCTTTCTGGCCGCCCCGGGCCAGGCGTTCACCCTTGGCCTCGAAGGTGGTCAGGCGTTCGTCGTGGGTATAGAAGGGCACATTGAAGCGGCCGTTCAGGCGTCGGGCGAACTTTTCGGCGCGCACGCACATGTCGCTGGGGCTGCCGTCCATGTTCAGGGGCAGGCCCACCACCACGGCGTCGGGCTTCCATTCCTTGATCAGGGCTTCCACCTGGTTCCAGTCGGGCACCCCGTTCTGCGCCTTGAGGGTGCACAGCTCCCGGGCCTGGCCGGTGATGGCCTGGCCCACGGCAACGCCGATCTGCTTGGTGCCGTAGTCGAAGCCGAGGATCAGTCGCAGGGCCATCAGGCGTGGCCCGCCTGGCTGGTGAGCAGGCTGAGGTTGACCCCCAGGTGCCGGGCGGCGGCTTCCAGGCGCAGTTCGCTGCTGGTGTTGAACAGGATGTCGGCGTCGAAGGGGCAGGTCAGCCAGGCGTTGTCCGCCAGTTCGGCTTCCAGCTGCCCGGCTTCCCAGCCGGCATAGCCCAGGGCGATCAGGCTCTTGGCCGGGCCCACGCCATCGGCGATGGCGAACAGCACGTCCTGGGACGTGGACAGGGACAGCCCCTCGAGTTCCACCGTGGCCTGGTAGACCGGGCCGTTGGGGTGCAGGACGAAGCCGCGATCGGTCTGCACCGGGCCACCGCTGAAAATGGGCACGTGCTGGCACAGCAGGGACGGCTCTTGGTCAGGGCGCAATTGTTCGAGGATATCGGCCAGGTTCAGGTCCTGGGGGCGGTTGACCACCAGGCCCATGGCGCCACTGGCGTTGTGCTCGACGATGTAGGTCAAGGTCTGCGCAAAGTTCGGGTCGGCCATATGGGGCATGGCGATCAGGAAATGATGCTTGAGATAGCTTGGGCTGACATTTTTCATGAGCGCTAGTGTGGCGGTGGCGGGCCCGGCTGACAAGCTGGCGATGTGCGGCCATGGCGCTGTCACGCGGCCGATTGCCGGCCGATCAGTTGCTGGAAAGCTTGTCGCCCCGGGCGAAGCGCCAGGTGCGGATGATTTCCAGGCGATCGATGTCCGACAGGTCGCCGGTAAAGGGGGCGAACGGCGCCGCCAGGCGCACGATGCGCTGGGCCGCCTGGTCCAGCAGCGGTTGCCCGGAGGACTCCAGCACCAGCACTTCATACAGCGAGCCGTCACGGTTGATCGAGACCATCAGCCGCAAGTTGCCGTAGATCTGCTTGCGCCGGGCTTCCTCGGGGTAGTTGAGGTTGCCGATGCGCTCGACCTTCTTGCGCCATTCGTCCTTATACCAGGCGCCCTTGTCGCGCATGGTAGAGGCGGCGCTGAGGCGGTGGATGCGCGGGCGTTTGGCATACAACTGCTGTTCGTTGGCCAGCTCGGCTTCCAGGCTGGAAATCTCGCTGGACAGTTGCGAGCTGTCGAACGTCGGAGTGGGGGCCTTGGGCGTCGGGTCTTTCTTGACCTCTTCACGCTGGGTGACGGTCTTTTTCGGCTTGGGCGCGGTGGTGGCCACGGCGGCCTTGGGCGCGGTGTCCTTGACCTCGGGCTTGACCGAGGGCGGCGGCGTGACCTTCTTCACCGAGTTGTCCTGGAACGGTGCGACTTCGGTGGTTTTCGGAATGGCCTTCTTGTCCAGGGTGCCGCTGCCCTGCTGGTTGTCCTGGGCGAGGAAGTCGGCCTTCTTCGGCTTGGTCTCGCTCTTGAAGGTGGCCAGGGTGATTTCCAGGGTCTTGCTGATAGCCTTGGGCTCGGCGAAGGAAAAGCCCAGGCCGAGGATCAGTGCCAGGTGCAGGAGCGCCGCCAGGAACAGGGTAAAACCCAGGCGATCGGCCGCACGCACGCCGCTATGGGCAAGCTCGGGGGGCAGATCGGACGGGAGGCTCATCGGCAGTTCGACATCACAGGAGGCATCACACAACCAACATCACGGTTTCACAGGCGGCGCATGATAACGCAATGTTGGTTTGTGCTTGGTTGTTCTACATCACTTGGCCTTGAGCTTCTGATCGATGGCATCCATCAGCATCGCGCCGATGTTGGTGCCGAAGGCGTTGTCGATTTCACGGATGCAGGTGGGGCTGGTGACGTTGATTTCCGTCAGGTGTTCGCCGATCACGTCGAGGCCGACGAACAGCAGGCCCTTGGCCCGCAGGGTCGGGCCGACCTGGGCGGCGATCCAGCGGTCCTTGTCGCTCAGCGGGCGGGCTTCGCCACGACCGCCGGCCGCCAGGTTGCCGCGGGTTTCACCGGCGGCGGGGATGCGCGCCAGGCAGTAATCCACCGGTTCGCCGTCGATCATCAGGATGCGCTTGTCACCGTCCTTGATTGCCGGCAGGTAGGCCTGGGCCATGATCTGCTGGCTGCCGAGCACGGTCAGGGTTTCCAGGATCACCGACAGGTTCGGATCACCCGCGCGGTGGCGGAAGATCGAGGTGCCGCCCATGCCATCCAGGGGCTTGAGGATCACATCGCCATGCTGGGCCGCGAACTCGCGCAGCACGTCGGCGCGGCGGCTGACCACGGTGGGCGGGGTGCACTGGGGGAACAGCGTGGCAAACAGCTTTTCGTTGCAGTCACGCAGGCTCTGGGGCTTGTTGACCACCAGCACGCCAGCGCTTTCGGCCTGTTCCAGCAGGTAGGTGGAGTAGACGAACTCCATGTCGAAGGGCGGGTCCTTGCGCATCAGGATCACGTCCAGATCGCTCAGCGGGCAGTCGATCTCGGCGTCCAGCTCGAACCACTTCTGCGGGTTGGCGAACACCTGCAGCGGGCGCATGCGGGCCCGGGCCACGCCGTCGCCCTGGTACAGGTCGCGCTGCTCCATATAGAAGAGGGTCCAGCCGCGCTCCTGGGCGGCCAGCAGCATGGCCAGCGAGCTGTCCTTCTTGTAGGAGATGCTGGCGATAGGGTCCATGACAATCCCGACGCGAACGCTCATGGGTGGATTCCTTTAAGAAAATGAGTGGGAGCGAGGCAAAAAAAGTGGCGTCAGAGTGGCGCTGACAGGGGCCTGGGTCAAGGAAAAACCACTGCCTGGCGTGGTCCATAGATTGCAGGGGGGAGAGTGTGCTAAAAAGGCTCGCAGGCCGGGCCCAAGCCTTGAAGTTCAAGGGTTTCACCCATTGCCCGGCGGTACCGGACCAAATCATTCGCTGGGGCGATGGCAGAGCAGATATGGAACAGCATTCCAACGCCTTGAAGGTGATGGTGATCGACGATTCGAAGACGATTCGCCGCACGGCCGAAATGCTGCTGAAGAACGTCGGTTGCGAGGTCATCACCGCAGTGGACGGCTTCGAAGGCCTGTCGAAGATCGTCGACCATCACCCCGGCATCATCTTCGTCGACATCATGATGCCGCGGCTCGACGGCTATCAGACCTGTGCGCTGGTGAAGAACAACAGCGCGTTCAAGTCCATCCCGGTGATCATGCTGTCTTCCAAGGATGGCCTGTTCGACAAGGCCAAGGGGCGCATCGTCGGCTCCGACCAGTTTTTGACCAAACCCTTCAGCAAGGAAGAACTGCTGAGCGCGATCAAGGCCCATGTCCCGGACTTTGTCGCGCTTGCGCCACAGTAGACACGCACAGCGACGCCCGGCCAGCAGGCCGCGCGCCTATACCGTATGGGGAAGACCATGGCTCGTATTCTGATCGTCGATGACTCGCCGACTGAAATGTACAAACTCACCGGCATGCTGGAAAAGCACGGCCATGAAGTGCTCAAGGCCGAGAACGGTGCCGACGGCGTGGCCCTGGCCCGGGAAGAAAAGCCCGACGCGGTGCTGATGGACATCGTCATGCCCGGCCTCAACGGTTTCCAGGCGACCCGCCAGTTGACCAAGGATGCCGAGACCAGCCATATCCCGGTGATCATCATCACCACCAAGGATCAGGAAACCGACAAGGTCTGGGGCACCCGCCAGGGCGCCAAGGACTACCTGACCAAACCGGTGGACGAAGAGACCCTGATCAAGACCCTGAACAACGTCCTGGCCGGCTGACAGCCGCGCCATGAGCCAATCCCAGACCGCCTTCGAGCTGCTGCTGGAGATCGACCAGCGCTGCCGCTTGCTGGCCGCCGACCTGCCGTCCCAGGAAACCCGCCAGCACAGCTGGAGCGGCATCGGCTTTCGCCTGGGCGAGCATTGGTACGTGGCCGCCATGGGCGAGATCAGCGAAGTCCTGCACGAGCCGCGCTACACCCTGCTGCCCGGGGTCAAGCCCTGGGTCAAGGGCGTCGCCAACCTGCGCGGGCGGCTGCTGCCGATCATGGACCTGTGCGGTTTCTTCGGCCATGAGCTGTCGCCCCTGCGCAAGCAGCGACGGGTGCTGGTGGTGGAGTACAAGGAGCTGTTCGCCGGCCTGCTGGTGGACGAGGTGGCCGGCCTGCAGCACTTTGCCCAGGACAGCCTGGAGCCCGGCATCACCGACTTTGCCGACGCCGCGGTCAACCCCTACCTGCAGGGCCAGTTCCGCCGCGATCAGGTCTGGCAGGTCTTCAGCCCCTTCGCCCTGGCCCGTTCGCCGGGGTTCCTGGAGGTGGCAGCGTGAAGGGCGCCCCGGCGCCTGGGCAACCCGTTGGCCGTGCCACGGGAAGCGCGTGTTTCCCTGGATCAACCCATGCTGCCCCGGCGTTGCGCGCGCCCCGGGCACTCGAATGCGGGACCGCCCGCTCGCCACAGGCCTGATCGATGACCAAAGCCAAAACCGGCAAGCCCCTGGAAGGCTCCCGCAGTCGCTCGCAGATCATCGTGCTGTTCATCGCACTGATCGTGTTCATCATGCTGTTGTTCGCCAACTTCGCTTACCTCAATACCCAGGCCACCTACGACAAACAGTACATCGGCCATGCCGGCGAGCTGCGGGTGCTGTCCCAGCGCATTGCCAAGAACGCCACCGAAGCGGCGGCGGGCAAGGCTGCGGCGTTCAAGCTGCTGGGGGATGCGCGCAACGATTTCGCCCGGCGCTGGGGCTACCTGAAAAAGGGTGACCCCGACACCGGGCTGCCCGGGGCCCCGGTGGCCTTGCGCCAGGAAATGCGCGCGGTGCAACTGGACTGGGAAAAACTGCTGAAAAACACCGACGCGATTCTCGCCAGCGAGCAGACGGTGCTGTCCCTGCACCAGGTGGCGGCAACCCTGGCGGAAACCGTGCCGCAATTGCAGGTGGAGTATGAAAAGGTCGTCGAGATCCTGCTCCAGCGTGGCGCCCCGGCGGCCCAGGTGGCCATGGCCCAGCGCCAGTCGCTGCTGGCCGAGCGGATTCTCGGCGCGGTCAACACGGTGCTGGCCGGCGACGAAAACGCGGTCCAGGCCGCCGATGCCTTCGGTCGCGATGCCGCGCGCTTCGGCCAGGTGCTCAACGGCATGTTGCAGGGCAACCCGGGGCTGAAGATCAGCCAGGTGGAAGACCCGGATGCCCGGGGGCGGCTGGCGGAGATTTCCGAATTGTTCGAGTTCGTCTCCGGCTCCGTGGACGAGATCCTCGAAACCTCCCCCGAGCTGTTCCAGGTCCGCGAGTCGGCGAGCAACATCTTCAGCCTGTCCCAGACCCTGCTGGACGAAGCTTCGCTGCTGGCCAGCGGCTTCGAGAACCTGGCCGGCAGCCGCAAGCTGGACACCATCGGCGGCTACGTCCTGGGCCTGCTGGCCCTGGCCTCGATCATCCTCATCGGCCTGGTGATGGTGCGCGAGACCAACCGCCAGTTACGCGAGACCGCAGAGAAGAACGAGCGCAATCAGAACGCGATCATGCGTTTGCTGGACGAGATCGAGGACCTGGCCGACGGCGACCTCACGGTCACCGCTTCGGTGACCGAGGACTTCACCGGCACCATTGCCGACTCCATCAATTATTCCGTCGACCAGCTGCGTGACCTGGTGGCCACCATCAACCTCACCGCCGGCCAGGTGGCCGGCGCAGTGCAGGAAACCCAGGCCACCGCCATGCAACTGGCCGAAGCCTCGGAGCATCAGGCCCAGCAGATTTCCGAAGCCTCCACGGCGATCAACGAAATGGCCCAGTCCATCGACCAGGTATCGGCCAACGCCGCCGAATCCTCGGCGGTGGCCGAGCGCTCGGTGGAAATCGCCAACAAGGGCAACGAGGTGGTGCACAACACCATTCACGGCATGGACAACATTCGTGAGCAGATCCAGGACACCGCCAAGCGGATCAAGCGTCTGGGCGAGTCTTCCCAGGAGATCGGCGATATCGTCAGCCTGATCGACGACATTGCCGACCAGACCAACATCCTCGCCCTCAACGCGGCGATCCAGGCCTCCATGGCCGGTGACGCCGGGCGCGGCTTTGCCGTGGTGGCCGACGAGGTGCAGCGGCTGGCGGAGCGTTCCTCGGCAGCCACGCGGCAGATCGAGACCCTGGTGCGGGCGATCCAGACCGACACCAACGAGGCGGTGATCTCCATGGAGCAGACCACCACCGAAGTGGTGCGCGGCGCGCGCCTGGCCCAGGACGCCGGGGTGGCCCTGGAAGAGATCGAAGGCGTGTCCAAGACCCTGGCGGCGCTGATCCAGAGCATCTCCAACGCGGCCCAGCAG
Source organism: Pseudomonas sp. NFPP25 (assembly GCF_900116505.1). Classification (NCBI taxonomy): domain Bacteria; kingdom Pseudomonadati; phylum Pseudomonadota; class Gammaproteobacteria; order Pseudomonadales; family Pseudomonadaceae; genus Pseudomonas; species Pseudomonas sp. NFPP25. The sequence continues at coordinate 563,624 of NZ_FPBG01000004.1, forward strand.
CAGACCTCTTCGGCCGGGCAGATTTCCCTGACCATGAACGTGATCCAGCAGATCACCTCGCAGACTTCGTCCGGTTCCACCGCCACCGCCGAGAGCATCGGCAATCTGGCGAAGATGGCCAGCCAGCTGCGCCGCTCGGTGTCCGGCTTCACCCTGCCGGCCACCCGGGGCCCGGCCCCGAATGACAACCGCTGACACAAGGCTTTGACTGGAGTGGTTATGGTTGATCGGCACGACTATGTAGCCCTGGAGTGGGTCAAGGGCGAAATTGCCGAGACCCTGAAGCAGGCGCATCAGGCGCTGGAGCATCTGGCGGACGATCCCCAGGCCCTGGAGGCCATCGACCAGTGCCTGGAAGGCATTCACCTGGTCCATGGCAGCCTGCAGATGGTGGAGTTCTACGGCGCCGCGCTGCTGGCTGAAGAAATGGAAAAGCTCGCCCTGGCCCTGCAGCAGGGGCGCGTGGCCCAGCGCGACGAAGCCCTGCGCCTGCTGCGCCAGGCCATCGGCCAGTTGCCCCAGTACCTGGACCGGGTGCAGAGCGCGCGGCGCGACTTGCCGCTGGTGGTGCTGCCGCTGCTCAACGACCTGCGCAGTGCCCGGGGCGAGAGCCTGCTCTCGGAAACCAGCTTGTTCAGCCCGCAGCTGCCCAGCCTGCCGCCCCTGAGCGACAAGGCCCTGGCGGCTTTGGAACCCCTGGAATTGCCCAACCAGTTGCGCAAGCTGCGACACATGTTGCAGACCGCCCTGGTGGACCTGCTGCGCGAGCAGGATGACGAGCAGAGCCTGGGCTACATGGCCAAGGTCTTCGAACGCCTGGAAGCCTTGTGCCAGGACGCCCCGCTGGCGCCCTTGTGGCATATCGCCTCGGCCCTGGTGGAAGGCATGCGCCACGACGAGATCGCCAACAGCCCGGCGGTGCGCAGCCTGCTCAAGGATGCCGACAAGGAGCTCAAGCGCCTGCTGGAACAGGGCATGGCCGGGATCAACCGGCCGGCCCCCGATGAATTGCTCAAGAGCCTGCTGTTCTATATCGCCAAGGCGCGCCATCCCACCCCATTGATGCTGACCATGAAAGAACGTTACGGACTGGATGACGCCTTGCCCGACAGCGCAGTGGTGGACGAGGAGCGGGCCCGCCTGGCCGGCCCCGACCGGGATGCCATGCGCTCGGTGCTGACTGCGGTGTGCGATGGCCTGGTGCGGGTCAAGGAACGCCTCGACCTGTTCGTGCGCAGCGACCGCCAGCACACCGATGACCTCGAAGGGCTGCTGTCGCCCCTGCGGCAGATCGCCGACACCCTGGCAGTGCTGGGCTTCGGCCAGCCGCGCAAGGTCATCATCGATCAGTTGGCGGTGGTCCAGAGCCTGGCCCAGGGCCAGCGCGCGCCGGACGACGCGGTGCTGATGGATGTGGCGGGGGCCCTGCTGTACGTGGAAGCGACCCTGGCCGGCATGGCCGGCACCGTGGAGCCCGAAAGCCGTGAGGAAAGCCGCCTGCCCACCACCGACCTGACCCAGATCCACCAGTTGGTGATCCAGGAGGCGCGGGTTTGCCTGCACCAGGCCAAGGACCTGATCGCCGAGTGCATCGAGGCCGACTGGGACGCCGAACACCTGCAGGCGCTGCCCGAGCTGCTGACCCAGGTGCGCGGCGCCCTGGCGATGATCCCGCTGCCCCGCGCGGCGGGGCTGATGCAGGCCTGCCAGCAGTTTGTCGTCGAACACCTGCTGGCGGCCCGTTCCCGGCCCGACTGGCAGCAACTGGACCACCTGGCGGATGTGCTCACCAGCCTGGAGTATTACCTGGAACGCCTGAGCGAGGACCACGAGGCGCCGGGGGAGAAGATCCTCGATGTGGCCCAGCAGGGCCTGCTCGCCCTGGGTTATGTGCCGGTGGAGCAGGTGCCGTTGCTCGATCAGCCCTTGAGCCCCAGCGAAGCCCTGGTGATGCAGGACCTGCAAGAGCTGGACGATCCCCGGGTGGCGCAGTCCCTGGCGGATGTCCTGGCGGTGCCGGTCTCGGCCCTCAACCCGCCGGCCCTGATTACCCCGGGCAGCCTGTTGCCGCCGCCAGGGGACGAGGAGCCGGTGGACGATGAACTGCGGGAAGTCTTCCTCGAAGAAACCGAGGAAGTGCTGGAGATGCTGCGCGAGTACCTGCCGCGCTGGGCCGCGGACCCCCATGGCACATCTGCCCTGAGCGAACTGCGCCGGGCCTTCCACACCCTCAAGGGCAGCGGGCGCATGGTGCGCGCGCTGGTGCTGGGGGAGCTGGCCTGGGCGGTGGAAAACCTTCTCAACCGGGTGCTGGAGCACAGCGTGGAGCCCGGTGTCGAAGCCCGGCAACTGGTGGCCGACACCCTGCAACTGTTGCCGGAACTGATCGCCGAGTTCGCCCAGCAGGCCCAGCGCCAGCGCGACGATGTCGACCGCCTGGCCGCCCGGGCCCATGCCCTGGCCAATGGCGCGCAAGGCTCGGCGCCAGTGCCGGCCGAGGCCTTGGACCCGCAGTTGCTGGAGATCTTCCGCACCGAGGCCCAGACCCACCTGGACAGCATCAACCGCTTTCTCGAGCAGGCCGCCGAACACGTACCGCTGCAGGCCAGCGACGAACTGCAACGGGCCCTGCACACCCTCAAGGGCAGCGCCTCCATGGCCGGAGTGCTGCCGATTGCCGAGCTGGCCGGCCCTCTGGACCAATTGGCCCGGGAATACCGGGCGCACTTGATCCCCCTGGACCTGGACGAGGTGGAGCTGCTGCTGGAAGCCGAAGGCCTGCTGCGCCGGGGCCTGCGGCAGCTGGACAGCGACCCGCTGGCGCCTATCGATGGCGCCCGCTCCCTGGTGGGGCGCGCCCTGGCCCTGCTGGGGGAGCGCCTGGAAACCCTGCTCAGCGCCCCGGACAGCGCGCCCCGGGCCAAGCGCGACCCGCAGTTGATCAACAACTTCCTGGCCCAGGGCATGGACATCCTGCTGGATGCCGAAAGCCTGCTGCGCCGTTGGCAGCAGCACCCGGGCGAGCGTCAGGAACTCAGCGCCCTGCTGGATGAGTTGACCACCCTGGGCGAGGGCGCGCACCTGGCCGACCTGCACCCGGTGGACGAGCTGTGCGAAGCCTTGCTCGATCTCTATGGCGCGGTGGAAGAGAGCAGCCTGGCCGTCAGCGAGCGTTTCTTCCACGAAGCCGAAAGCGCCCATGATGCCTTGATCAACATGCTCGACGAGCTGGCCGCAGGCCAGGAAGTCAGCCCGCGCCCGGAACGGGTGCAGGCCTTGCGCGAGCTGCTGGATGAAGGTCTGGACCCTTCTGCCACGGGCCTGATCAAGAGCGATGGCAGCCGCGCCCTGAGCATCAGCGAACTGGGCGCGGCCACGGCTCGCCTGGAGCAGGCCGAGGCCCCGTTGCAGGCGGACGACGAAATTGTCGAGATCTTCCTCGAAGAAGCGGTGGATATCCTCGAAAGCGCCGACCAGGCCCTGCAGCGCTGGCTGGCCGACCCGGACAATGGCGCGCCGCTGTCTTCCCTGCAGCGAGACCTGCACACCCTCAAGGGCGGCGCACGGATGGCCGAAGTGGCACCGGTGGCGGAACTGGCCCAGGAGCTGGAGTCGCTGTACGAGGGGCTGGTGGACCGGCGCTACAGCCACAGCCAGCACCTGGGCCTGCTGTTGCGCAGCAGCCACGAGCAACTGGCACTGCTGCTGGAACAGTTGCAGGGGCAGCATCCCCTGGACGAATCCCGGGCGCAGATCGAGGCTGTGCGGTCGTACCGGCAGCAGGCCGCCGGCACCGGCGAAGTGGCCCAGGGCACGGTCGAGGAAGACCGTGCGGCCCAGGACCCGGAGCTGCTGGAAATCTTCCTCGAAGAAGGTTTCGACATCATCGACAGCTCTGCCGCGGCCCTGGCCCGCTGGCAGGCCGAGCCCCAGGGTCGCCAGGAAGTGGAAACCCTGCTGCGCGACCTGCACACCCTCAAGGGCGGTGCGCGCATGGTGGAAATCGCCCCCATCGGCGATCTGGCCCATGAACTGGAATTTCTCTTCGAAGGCCTGTCCGCCGGCCTGCTGCAACCCAGCCCGGTGCTGTTCACCCTGTTGCAGAAGAGCCACGACCGCCTGGCCCAGATGCTCGATGCGGCCCGTGCCGGCCAGCCCATCGAGCCGGCCCAGAAGCTCATCGATGCGATCCACGACCTGAGCCATCCGCGGGTAGCGACCGGCGTTGCCGCAGAAGCTGCACTGCCCAGCACCAAGCCCGAGCCCGCTGCGCCCGCGGCGGAAGCGGCAGTGGCGGGGGACATGGTCAAGGTCTCGGCAGAGCTGCTGGACGACCTGGTGAACCTGGCCGGGGAAACCTCGATCTTCCGTGGCCGTATCGAACAACAAGTCAACGATGCGCGCACGGCATTGGGCGAGATGGAAACCACCATCGAGCGCATGCGCGACCAGTTGCGCCGCCTGGACACCGAAACCCAGGGGCGGATTCTCAGCCGCCAGCAGGTGGAGGCCGAGCGCCTGGGCTACGAAGAGTTCGACCCCCTGGAAATGGACCGCCACTCGCAGTTGCAGCAGCTGTCCCGGGCCCTGTTCGAATCGGCTTCGGACCTGCTGGACCTCAAGGAAACCCTGGACCGGCGCAACCACGACGCCGAGAACCTGTTGCAGCAGCAGGGCCGGATCAACACCGAATTGCAGGAAGGCCTGATGCGCACGCGCATGGTGCCGTTCGAGCGCATGGTGCCCAGGCTCAAGCGCATCGTCCGCCAGGTGGCCGAAGAGCTGGGCAAGGACGTGGAGTTCGTGGTCGGCAACGCCGAAGGGGAAATGGACCGCAACGTTCTCGAACGCATGGTCGCGCCCCTGGAACACATGCTGCGCAACGCCGTGGACCACGGCCTGGAATCGGCCGAGGCGCGCCTTGCGGCGGGCAAGCCGGCACAGGGGCGGATCAGCCTGGACCTGTCCCGCGAGGGCGGCGACATGATTTTCGACATGCGCGACGACGGCGCCGGGGTGCCCCTGGAAGCCGTGCGCAAAAAAGCCATCAAGCGCGGCCTGCTGGACCCCGAGGCGCAGCTCAGCGACCGCGAAGTGCTGCAATTCATCATGCAGCCGGGGTTTTCCACTGCCGAGAAGATCACCCAGATTTCCGGGCGCGGGGTGGGCATGGACGTGGTCCATGAAGAGGTGCGCCAGTTAGGCGGCAGCATGAGCATCGACTCGGTTGCCGGCCAGGGCGTGCATTTTCGCATTCGCCTGCCGTTCACCGTGTCGGTCAACCGCGCGCTGATGGTGCAGTGCGCCGACGAGCAGTACGCGATTCCGCTGAATACCGTGGAGGGCATTGTCCGGGTGCTGCCCGCAGAGCTGGACGGCTACTACCAGCTCGACCCACCGCGCTATGAGTACGCCGGCCAGTCTTATCAGCTGTGCTACCTGGGGGAGCTGCTGCACACCGTGCCTCGGCCGAAGCTGCTGGGCCAGGTGCAGCCGCTGCCGGTGCTGCTGGTGCACTGCAACGAGCAGCGCATCGCGGTGCAGGTGGATGCCACCGCCGGTACCCGGGAAATCGTGGTCAAGAGCCTGGGGCCGCAGTTCGCCGCGGTCCAGGGGCTGTCCGGGGCGACGATTCTCGGCGATGGTCGGGTGGTGCTGATTCTCGATTTGCTGGCGCATATCCGCGCCTTGCAGGCCCAGGCACCGCTGCCGCGCCTGGCGGGCGACGAGCCGGCCAGCGAGGTGCAACCGCCGCGGCCGATGCTGGTGCTGGTGGTGGACGACTCGGTCACGGTGCGCAAGGTCACCAGCCGCCTGCTGGAGCGCCACGGCATGAATGTGCTCACCGCCAAGGATGGGGTCGACGCCATGGCGCTGCTGGCCGAGCACACCCCGGACCTGATGCTGCTGGACATCGAAATGCCGCGCATGGATGGCTTCGAGGTAGCGATCCAGGTACGCAACGACCCGCGCCTGCAACACCTGCCGATCATCATGATCACCTCCCGCACCGGCCAGAAACACCGCGACCGGGCCATGGCCATCGGCGTCAACGACTACCTCGGCAAGCCCTATCAAGAGTCGGTGCTGCTGGAAAGCATCGCCCTGTGGAGCAAGACCCATGCTTGATCACCGCGCCAGCACTCTCACCGGGCTGCTGCTGCCCCTGGCCGACCGTACCCTGATCCTGCCCAACGTGGCCGTGGCCGAGTTGATCGACTATCAGCAGGGCACCTTCGACCTGGATTCACCGCCCTGGTACCTGGGCCGGGTGCTGTGGCGCGAGCGGCGGATTCCGCTGATCAGCTTCGAGTCGGCCTGCGGTGGCAGGACCGTGATTGGCGAGCGGGCGCGGATCGTCGTGCTCAATGCCCTGGGCGGTCGCCCGGAGCTGAAGTTCATGGCCCTGCTGGTGCAGGGCATTCCCCGCTCCTGCAAGCTCGACAGCCAGTTGAGCTATGTCGACGTGCCCCTGGCTGCGCTGGAAAAGGCCGCGGTGCAGGTGGCCGAGCAGGTGGCCAAGGTGCCGGACCTGCTGGCCCTGGAAGAGCTGCTGGTGGCGGGGCTCTAGGCCTCTTGGCCGGCAAGCCGGCCGCTACACAACACCGCCGGTAGGAGCTGGCTTGCCAGCGAAGGCAGCCCCTCAGCCAATGCGCAACCTGTCCCGCACCTCCATCAGCGCATAGCCCAGCAGATTCAGGCCGCGCCACTGTTCCGGCTGGCTGGCCCTGGCATCCTCGGCGGCCAGGCCGATGCCCCAGATCCGGTCCACCGGGCTGGCTTCCACCAGTACCTGGTCGCCTGTGGACAGCAGGTATTCCCCCAGCGCCTGATGTTGGCTGAACTTGGCCAGGTTGCCCTGCACCACGATATCCAGGCGTGCTTCGGTCCAGCGGGCGTCATCGAAGCCGCGCACCTCGCGACCCAGTTGCTTCACGTCGGCGGGCGTCACGGCCTTGAGGATCCGCTCGTGGGTTTCCTGGTCGCCGAACAGCAGGGCCTTGCCGGCCATCATGAAATGCTCGGCGCTGGGGTACTGAATGCCATCGAGTTCCAGACCTGCGTCGAACCACTGGCTGAAACAGCTCTGGGAGATGCGTCCGTCCCGGGTGGGCTGGTGCCCCCAGAACATCAGGTAGTCGGGCTTCAGGCCATGCTTGAGCTGCTCCAGCAGCGCCTGGTTCGAGCGAATCGGTGTGTCCATGCTGACTCTCATCTTGGTCTGCCCAGGCCGCTCATGGGCTGGTACGGCGGGCATTGTGTACCGAGAGAGCATGAGAGTGCCATGGCTCCCAAATCATTACGCTGAGCGTAACGATCTAACGCCGCGCTTGATTGATGTCCCCCGTTTTCACTCCTAAGGTGACTGCCACGACAGCGAACCCGTGGAGTGAGCATGACAACAATAATTTCCCCCGACGCGCGCTGGTCGCGGCGGCGCAGCGAAAAGCAGCGGCGCCTCGAGCAGGTGCGGGCCATCGCCGATGGCGTGGTGTTGCCGACCGACAAGATCGTCGCGGCCCTGGAAGCGCTGATCCTGCCCGGCGACCGGGTGGTGCTGGAAGGCAACAACCAGAAACAGGCGGACTTTCTCTCCCGCTCCCTGGCCAAGGCCGACCCGGCCAGGCTGCATGACCTGCACATGATCATGCCCAGCGTCGGCCGTTCCGAGCACCTGGACCTGTTCGAGCGCGGCATCGCCCGCAAGCTGGACTTTTCCTTTGCCGGCACCCAGAGCCTGCGCATCAGCCAGTTGCTGGAAGACGGGCTGCTGGAAATCGGCGCCATCCATACCTACATCGAACTCTATGCGCGGCTGGTGGTGGACCTGATCCCCAATGTGGTGCTCTCTGCCGGGTTCATGGCCGACCGCGCCGGCAACATCTACACCGGCCCCAGTACCGAGGACACGCCCGCGCTGATCGAGCCGGCGGCCTTCAGCGACGGCATTGTCATCGTCCAGGTCAACCAGCTGGTGGACGATGTCAGCGAGCTGCCCCGGGTCGACATTCCCGCGTCCTGGGTGGATTTCGTGGTGGTGGCCGACAAGCCGTTCTATATCGAGCCGCTGTTCACCCGTGACCCGCGCCATATCAAGCCGGTGCACGTGCTGATGGCGATGATGGCGATTCGCGGCATCTACGAAAAACACAACGTGCAGTCGCTGAACCATGGCATCGGTTTCAACACCGCGGCCATCGAGCTGATCCTGCCCACCTACGGCCAATCCCTGGGGCTCAAGGGCAAGATCTGCCGCAACTGGACCCTCAATCCTCACCCAACCCTGATTCCGGCCATTGAAAGTGGCTGGGTGGACAGCGTGCATTGCTTCGGCACCGAACTGGGCATGGAAAACTACATCGCCGCGCGTCCGGACGTGTTCTTCACCGGTCGCGACGGTTCCCTGCGTTCCAACCGGATGTTCTGCCAGCTGGCCGGGCAGTACGCGGTGGACCTGTTTATCGGCGCCACCTTGCAGGTGGATGGCGACGGCCATTCCTCCACCGTGACCCGTGGCCGCCTGGCCGGTTTCGGCGGGGCGCCGAACATGGGTCACGACCCCCGCGGGCGCCGCCACGGCACCCCGGCCTGGCTCGATATGCGCCAGGATCAGAGCGATGCACCCCAGGCCATGCTCGAACGCGGCAAGAAGCTGGTGGTGCAGATGGTGGAAACCTTCCAGGAAGGCGGCAAACCGACCTTCGTCGAAACCCTCGACGCGGTGGACGTGGCGCGCAAGAGCGGCATGCCCCTGGCGCCGATCATGATCTACGGCGACGACGTCACCCACCTGCTGACCGAGGAAGGCATCGCCTACCTGTACAAGGCCCGTTCCCTGGAAGAGCGCCAGGCGATGATCGCCGCCGTGGCCGGGGTTACCGCCATCGGCTTGCGCCACAACCCCAAGGACACCGCGCGCATGCGCCGTGAAGGCCTGATTGCCCTGCCGGAAGACCTGGGCATCCGCCGCACCGACGCCAGCCGCGAGCTGCTGGCGGCGAAAAGCGTGGCCGACCTGGTGGAGTGGTCCGGTGGCCTGTACAACCCGCCCGCCAAGTTCAGGAGCTGGTAATGCACGCATTCAACCTGCAATCACCCACCCCGAGCCTGGCCGAGCGCCTGGCGGACCTGGCGGTGGACGCGCTGATCGACGAGGCCGACCTGTCGCCCAAGCCGGCCCTGGTGGACCGCCGTGGCAATGGCGCCCACACCGACCTGCACCTGGGCCTGATGCATGCCTCGGCGCTGTCGCTGTGGCCGGCCTTCAAGGAAATGGCCGACGCTGCCCTGCTGCTCGGGGAAGTGGGCCTGCCCCTGCGTGAAGCCCTGGGGCGCATTGGCCGAGAAGGCGAGCAGGCCATGCTCGCCACCACCGGCGGGGTGAACACCCATCGCGGGGCGATCTGGGCCCTGGGGCTGCTGGTGGCCGCCGCCGCGCTGGAACCTCAAGCCACGAGTGCCGGCAGTGTCGCGCTGCGGGCCGCGCGCCTGGCCTTGCTCGAAGACCGTTATGCACCACGCCCCTTGAGCCATGGCGCCCAGGTGGCGCTGCGCTACGGCGTGCGCGGTGCCCGCGAAGAAGCCCAGCAAGGCTTTCCCGCCGTGCTGCAACTGGGGCTGCCGCAGCTCAAGCGCAGCCGCGCCCAGGGCCATGGCGAACAGAATGCCCGGCTCGATGCCTTGCTGGCGATCATGAGCCGGCTGGCGGACACCTGCGTGCTCTATCGCGCCGGTGAGCTTGGCCTGCAGGCCATGCAGCAGGGGGCCCGGGCGGTGCTCGATGCTGGTGGCAGCGCCACCCTGGCCGGGCGTCGTCGCCTGCATGAACTGGATCTGCAACTACTGACCTTGAATGCCTCGCCCGGCGGCGCTGCCGACTTGCTGGCGGCCAGCCTGCTGCTGGACCGGATCGAATCCGGCGATGCTGTTAACCAGGGAGCGAACTGATGGAAACCTTGTCCTTTGAATTCCCCGCCGGCCAGCCCGGCCGTGGCCGCGCCCTGGTGGGCTGTGTCGGCTCCGGCGACTTGGAAGTGCTGCTGGAGCCGGGGCAGCCCGGCAAATTGAGCATCCAGGTACAGACCTCGGTAAACGGCAGCGCATCGCGCTGGCAGCACCTGTTCGAGCGCATGTTCGACGGCCAGACGCCGCCGGCGCTGTTGATCGACATCCATGATTTCGGCGCCACCCCCGGGGTGGTGCGCCTGCGCCTGGAACAGGGCTTCGAGGAGATCGGCCATGACTGACAGCGCACGCTTGTTGAACAAGCACAGCTTCGTCGAGCTGGGTGCTCGGCAGCGGGCCCGGGCACTCCTGGATGCCGGCAGCTTTCGTGAGTTGCTGGACCCGTTCCAGCGGGTCATGTCGCCCTGGCTGGAGCGTCAGGGCGTAGTGCCCCAGGCTGATGACGGGGTGGTGATCGCCAAGGGCAGCATCGCGGGTTCGCCGGTGGTGATTGCTGCCATCGAAGGCGCTTTCCAGGGCGGCAGCCTCGGTGAAGTGGGCGGGGCGAAGATTGCCGGCGCCCTGGAGCTGGCCGCCGAGGACAACCGCAACGGCATCCCGACCCGCGCCGTGTTGCTGCTGGAAACCGGCGGCGTGCGCCTGCAGGAAGCCAACCTCGGGCTGGCGGCGATTGCCGACATTCATGCGGCGATTGTCGACCTGCGCCAGTACCAGCCGGTGGTCGGCGTGGTGGCCGGCAGCGTCGGCTGCTTTGGCGGCATGTCGATTGCCGCCGGTTTGTGCAGTTATCTGCTGGTCACCCAGGAAGCGCGCCTGGGGCTCAACGGCCCGCAGGTGATCGAGCAGGAAGCGGGCCTTGAGGAATACGACTCCCGGGACCGGCCTTTCATCTGGAGCCTGACCGGCGGCGAGCAGCGTTTCGCCAGTGGCCTGGTGGACCGCTACGTGGCTGACGACGTGGCACTGATCCAGGCCCAGGTCCGTGAGCTGCTGGCCCTGGGCTTGCCGTCGCGGCAACGCAGCCGCGAGGCCGAGCTGTACCTGCAACGTCTGTCCCGCCTGGACACGACGCCGCAAATCGATGCGGCGACCGTTCGCGACCTGTATCAAGGAGACCGCCCATGACTGCTAGTTCCCTGCGGGGCCTGAACTGGTTCGACGCCTTGAGTGGCGATGCGACCCCCGTGAGCGGCCTGCCACCTTCCTTGAAGGTTGCCGACGGCCAGTTGGACGGGCAGCCGGCGCGCTTCATTGCGGTAGTGCCTGACCCCGACAACCGTTTTCCCCGCGCCCGCCAGGGCGAGGTCGGCCTGCTGGAAGGCTGGGGGCTGGCCAAGGCAGTGGATGAGGTGATCCGCGCCGATCAGGACCAGGAGCACAAGCGGGCGCTGATCGCCATTGTCGATGTGCCGAGCCAGGCCTATGGCCGGCGCGAAGAGGCGCTGGGCATTCATCAGGCCCTGGCGGGCGCCGCCGACAGCTATGCCCGGGCCCGCCTGGCCGGGCACCCGGTGATTGCCCTGCTGGTGGGCAAGGCCATGTCCGGGGCCTTTCTGGCCCATGGGTATCAGGCCAACCGCTTGATCGCCCTGCGTGACCCGGGGGTGATGGTGCACGCCATGGGCAAGGCCTCGGCGGCGCGGGTGACCCTGCGCAGCGTCGAGGAACTGGAAGCCCTGGCCGCCAGTGTGCCGCCCATGGCCTATGACATCGACAGCTACGCGGGCCTGGGCCTGCTGTGGGAAACCCTGTCGGTGCGGCAGATCGAACAACCGACGGCGGAGGATCTGGCCCGGGTCGATCAATGCCTGTTGGCGGCGATTGCCGATGTGCGGGCCAAGGGCGTCGACCTCGGCAGCCGTCTGGGCGCGGTGAACCGGGCGGCGTCGAGCCGAGTCCGGCAGTTGCTGCGGGAGCAGTGGTGAGCGGGTGCGGCCCCTGGCTGCCCCACGATCTGCTGTGGGGCATGACCCCGGCGCAGTTGCCGGGCGATGCGCCGGCCTGGGCCCATGCGGTGCTGGAGGCCGGGCAGCCGGTGGTGGTGCGCCGGGCCCTGACTGCACCGGGGCAGGTTGCGGTGGGTTTGCGTGGTGTTTCCCGGGAACAGCGCTATCCGGCGCTGCTGGATCTGCAAGCCGTGCAGCGCGGGGTGCGCCCCGAGCAGCTGTGTCATGTACCGCCCCAGCGCCCATGGCCGGCGTTGCAGGCGTTGCAGCATTTGCGCGATGAGCTGGATGCCCTGGAGTGGATCTGGGGCGTGAGTGGCAGTGCCGGTTTCGAGCTGGCCAGCGGCGTGGCGGCCTTGCATCAGCACAGCGACCTGGACCTGATCCTGCGTACCCCGGAGCTTCTGCCACGGGCCCGGGCCCGTGAATTGCTGGCGCTGCTGGACGGCGCCGGTTGCCAGGTGGATATGCAATTGCAGGTGCCCGGCGGCGCCCTGGCCCTGCGCGAATGGGCCGGGCCGGCTGCCCGGGTTCTGCTCAAGAGCGCCAGTGGCGCGCGCCTGGTCAGCGACCCCTGGAACCCTCAGGAGCAGGCGGCATGAGCAGCCTGCTGGTGTTTCCGGGCCAGGGCGCGCAGCAGCCGGGGATGCTCCAGCATCTGCCGCAAAGCCCGCAAGCGCGGGCCTGCCTGCAAGAGGCCAGCGATGTGTTGGGGCAGGACGTACTGACGCTGGATTCACCCCAAGCCCTGGCCAGCACCCGGGCGGTGCAGCTGTGCCTGCTGATCGCCGGCGTGGCGGCGGCGCGCACTCTGTTGCAGCCCGATACTCGGGTGAACTACGTGGCGGGCCTGTCCATCGGCGCCTATCCGGCGGCGGTGGTGGCCGGGGCCCTGGAGTTTGCCGACGCCTTGCGCCTGGTGAGCCTGCGGGGTGAGTTGATGCAGCAGGCTTATCCACAGGGCTATGGCATGACCGCATTGATCGGCCTGGAACTGGCGGCGGTGGAAGGGCTGCTGGCCCAGGTCCACAGCCCGCAGAGGCCGGTGTACCTGGCCAATATCAACGCCGACAACCAGGTGGTGATCGCCGGCAGCGATGCCGCGATGCATGCCGTGGCCGAGTTGGCCCGGGGTTGCGGGGTCGGCGTGGCCAAGCGCCTGGCGGTCAGCGTGCCGTCCCATTGCCCACTGCTGGAACAACCGGCCCAGGCCCTGGCTGCCGCCTTTGCCGAGGTACCCCTGCAACTTCCGAAGCTGGGCTACCTCAGTGGCAGCCGAGCGCGGCCGATGCGCTCCGTGGAAGCGTTGCGCGACGACCTGGCCTTCAACATGTGCCGCGTCGTCGACTGGCGCGGCACGGTGCAAAGCGCCTACGAGCGCGGGGTGCGCCTGCAGATCGAATTGCCTCCCGGCGCGGTATTGACCGGGCTGGCCCGCCGGGTGTTTGCCCAGGGGACGGTGATCGCCTTCGACGGCGCGCGCCTGGACACCCTGCAAGCCCTGTTGAATGAGGAGGGAAGCCGCGACCGATAGAGCACCGACTCAGGCTGACGAAGCACAAGAACAACAACTTCGACGATGCACTTTGAGGACTACGACAATGATTATCTACGGTGTGGCATTGCTGGCGATCTGTACGCTGGCGGGTGTGATTATCGGCGACATGCTCGGCGTGTTGCTGGGGGTGAAATCCAATGTCGGCGGAGTCGGCATCGCCATGATCCTGCTGATCTGCGCCCGTTTGTGGATGCACAGGCACGGCGGCATGACCAAGGATTGCGAGATGGGCGTGGGTTTCTGGGGCGCCATGTACATTCCGGTAGTGGTGGCCATGGCCGCCCAGCAGAACGTGGTGACGGCGCTGCACGGCGGCCCGGTGGCGGTGCTGGCGGCCATCGGTTCGGTGGTGCTCTGCGGTTGCACCATCGCCCTCATCAGCCGCACCCACAAGGGCGAGCCACTGCCGGCCGAGCCGCTGGAGCCGGGTGTGAAAGCCGCACCGGCAGGAGGGCGCTGAGATGTGGGATCTGATCGAGAAAGGCCTGGAGCACAACGGTCTGGTCACCGCCTTCGCCTTCGTCGGAGTGATCATGTGGGTCTCGGTGCTGCTGTCCAAGCGCCTGACGTTCGGCCGGGTACACGGATCGGCCATTGCCATTGTCATCGGCCTGGTCCTGGCCTGGGTTGGCGGCACCCTGACCGGTGGTCAGAAGGGCCTGGCGGACCTGGCCCTGTTTTCCGGCATCGGCCTGATGGGGGGCGCCATGCTGCGGGACTTCGCCATCGTCGCCACGGCCTTTGAAGTACAAGCCACCGAGGCGCGCAAGGCCGGGATGATCGGTGCCGTGGCGCTGCTGCTGGGTACGGTACTGCCGTTCATTGTCGGCGCGAGCATCGCCTGGGCCTTCGGCTATCGCGATGCGGTGAGCATGACCACCATTGGTGCCGGCGCGGTGACTTATATCGTCGGCCCGGTGACCGGCGCAGCCATTGGTGCCAGCTCCGACGTGGTGGCCCTGTCGATTGCAACGGGCCTGATCAAGGCGATCCTGGTGATGGTGGGTACGCCCATGGCCGCGCGCTGGATGGGCCTGGACAATCCGCGTTCGGCGATGGTCTTCGGTGGCCTGGCCGGCACCGTCAGCGGCGTGACCGCGGGGCTGGCAGCCACGGACCGGCGGCTGGTGCCCTACGGCGCCCTGACCGCCACCTTCCACACCGGGCTGGGCTGCCTGCTGGGGCCATCGCTGCTGTTCTTCATCGTCCGCGGCCTGGTGGGCTAACCCCTGCAGGAGCCGGCTTGCCGGCGAAGAGGCCCGTGAGGCATGCGCTGTTCTTGCGCACGCCCTCGCTGGCAAGCCAGCTCCTACAAAAGGCCGGGCCGGCCGGCTTCTAGGGGGTTTGGCGGTTGGCGTACATCCGGCATTCGGCCAGCAGCGCCAACAGGTTCGGGTCGCGCTCCTTGGCTTTGAGAAACACCACGCCGATATGCTGCTGCAGGCGGTAGCGCGCCTGCAGCGGTATCAGTTTCACGCGGTTCTCATACACCGCCGCGATCCTCCCCGGCAGCAACGCATAACCGACCCCGGAGCTGACCATGCTCAGCAGGGTGAAGATGTCGTTGACCTGCATCGCCACCTTGGGTTCGAACCCCGCCTGCTTGAACACTCGCACCCCGTCCTGATGGGTGGCAAAGCCCTGGGTCAGGGTGATGAAGGTGGCGTCGCGCACGTCGGCCAGGTCCACTTCGCTCTGCTGGGCAAAGGGCGAATCGGCGGGGGTGGCGAGAAAAATGTCATCGGAAAACAACGGCAGTTGCTCGCAGTCCGGGTCATGGGCGCTGTCGTCCAGGGAAATCAGGATGGCGTCCACTTCCATGTTCTTGAGCTTGTACAGCAAGTCGATGTTGGAGCCCAGGATCAGGTCGATGTTCAGCTCGCTGCGGCGCAGCTTGAGGCCCATGATCAGCTGCGGCACGGTTTTCACCGTCAGCGAGTAAAGTGCGCCGAGCTTGAAGCGTTCTGCTGAAAAGCCCGCCGCTTCGCGGGTCAGGCGCACGCTCTCGACCACGTCCTGCACCAGCTTCTGTGCCCGTTCCTCCAGGACGAAGGCGCTTTCCAGGGGCGTCAGGTTGCGCCCTTCATGCTTGAACAGCGGGCAGCGCAGGGCATTTTCCAGGGAGTGAATGGCCCGGTGCACGCTGACATTGCTGGTCTGCAACTCGGCGGCGGCGCGGGCCAGGTTGCCGGTGCGCATGAAGGCCAGAAACACTTCGAGCTTTTTCAGGGTCAACTCTTCGTCGATGAGCATGGTCCGGACTCTGCTGAGGAGGGGCTGATGATGCCCGATCGGTCAGGACGTGGCCGCTGGTTTTTTCTCGGCCGCGCCCCAATAGACATATTGCGCTTTCAAGCTGCAGGCCTGAGCCTTGCGTGTTTTTTCAATGTTTCAAGGGTGAGCGACTGATGTATCACGGAGAAAGATTCAACGCCTGGACCCACCTGCTGGGGGCAATCGCGGCGTTTATCGGCGGCATCTGGCTGGTGGTGTTGGCCAGCCTGGATGGCAGCCCGTGGAAGATCGTCAGCGTGGCGATCTATTCCTTCACCTTGCTGGTGCTCTACAGCGTGTCCACGGTCTACCACAGCGTGCGCGGACGGGCGAAGAACATCATGCAGAAGGTTGATCATTTTTCGATCTACCTGCTGATTGCCGGCAGTTACACGCCGTTCTGCCTGGTGACCCTGCGCGGGCCCTGGGGCTGGACCCTGTTCGGCATCGTCTGGGGGCTGGCGCTGATCGGCATCCTCCAGGAGATCAAGCCGCGCTCCGAGGCGCGGATTCTCTCCATCGTGATCTACGCGGTGATGGGCTGGATCGTCCTGGTGGCGGTCAAGCCGCTGCTGGCGGCCCTGGGGCCAGCCGGCTTCGCCTGGCTGGCCACGGGCGGGGTGCTGTACACCGTGGGCATCATCTTCTTTGCCCTCGACAGCCGCCTGCGTCATGCCCACGGCATCTGGCACCTGTTCGTGATCGCCGGCAGCCTGCTGCATTTCGTCGCGATCCTGTTCTACGTCCTGTAGCGGCCGGCTGGCCGGCGCAGCGGGTTCTCTGGATTAGCACCGTGCTGGCGGGCGTTTTCGCTGGCAAGCCAGCTCCTACAAGGGGCGGTCGAGCTGGGCCTGGGCCTGGCGGGCGAAGATTTCCAGCAGGCTGGCCAGGGTGTGGGGCGGCGGTTCTGCGGCGCGGGTCACGGCGTACAGGGTGATCGGCAGCGGTGGGCTCAAGGGGCGGATGGCGGTGTTGGCCGTTGAGGCGCCCAGGGCGGTGAAGGGGTCGATCAGGGCCAGACCGGCGCCGGACTCGACCATGGCCCGGGCCAGGGAATAGGTCTGCACGGCAATGCTCACCCGCGGCGGCGGCTCCACCGACTTGAGGTAGCTGTCGAGCCGGGCCGACAACGGGTCGGCGCTGCTCAGGCCAATCAGTGGCGCGTCCGCCAGCTCCTGCAGCGCCAGGGGCTGGCCGCGGCTGTGCTCGGGCCAGAAGCCCAGCGGCGCCAGGGCCACCAGCACACCCTGGGCCAGGGGTTGGGCGCTCAGGCCCGGGTGATCCGGGGGTTGCAGGGTCAGCGCCAGGTCGATTTCGCGCATCAGCAGGTTCTGTACCAGCTCGCGGCTATGGGCGCTGGACAGTTCGCACAGGCTGTCCGGGTAAAGGCGGGTCCATTCACTGATGGCGGGCGGCAGCAAGGCCAGGGCCAGGGCCGGTGTGGCGCCGATGCGCAGGCTGTGGCCCGGCGCCCGGCGCAGGTTCTGGGCCAGGCGCCGTACCCCTTGCAGGCTCTCGCTAACCTTGTCCACTTCGCGCTCCAGCTCCAGGGCTTCCGGGGTTGGCTGCAACTTGCCCCGCACCCGCAGGAACAACGGGAAACCCAGCTGCAGTTCGGCGTGCTGCAAAACCTTGGTCACTGCCGGCTGGGAGACATGCAGCAACTGCGCTGCGCCGCTGATGGAGCCGGTCTGGCGGATGGCCTGGAAAATCTCGATATGACGAAGGCGCATGGGGCAGTCCATAACCTTTGTTTATGGGAGGTCCATCTTTATTCATTGTCCGGCGCCTGTCACCTGCCCCTAACCTTGGGCCATCGACCAACAGGCCAGGGGCAGTCATGAGTCAGCGGGTTTGCATCATTGGAGGGGGCGTCATCGGCTTGGCCAGTGCCTACGCCCTGGTCCGCCAGGGCTTTGAGGTGACCCTGGTGGAGGCTCAGGAGTCCCTGGGCAGCCAGACCAGTTTCGCCAACGGCGGGCAGTTGTCCTATCGCTATGTGGCGCCTCTGGCCGATGCCGGGGTGCCCTGGCAGGCCCTGGGCTGGATGCTCAAGGGCGACTCTCCGCTCAAGCTGCGGCCACGCCTGGACCCGGCGCAGTGGCGCTGGCTGGCGGGGTTCCTCGGTGCTTGCCGGCACTCGGTGAACCGGCGCAATGGCGCGCACCTGCTGCGCCTGGCGCTGCTCAGCCAGAGCACCCTGCAAAGCTGGCGCGAAGAGGATGGCCTACAAGGCTTCGACTGGCGGCGCAACGGCAAGCTGGTGACTTTCCGCGAGCAAAAAAGCTTCGAGCACGCCCGCCACAACCTGGCGGACAGCGGCCAGCAACAGGTGCTTTGCGCTGCCGAATGCACGGCCTTGGAACCGGCCCTGGGGGATACGCCCTTCGTCGGCGGTATCTATACCCCGGATGAAGAAGTGGCCGACTGCCACGCCTTCTGCCAGCAACTGGCCACGCGGCTGCGCGCTTCCGGGCGCTGCGAAATCCTACTGGGCCAGCGGGTGCGGGGCATTCACCATGGGGGGGATAAGGTCCAGGCCATCGACCTGGGGGAGCGCGTGTTGCCGGTGGACCAACTGGTGCTGGCGGCCGGGCACCGCAGCGCCGAACTGCGCCTGCCCGGGCTCCAACTGCCGCTGTATCCGCTCAAGGGCTACAGCCTCAGCGTGCCCATCGGCCCGCAGCACCGGGCGCCGGACATCAGCATCACCGACTACAACCGCAAGATCGTCTATGCGCGTATCGGCCAGCAACTGCGGGTGGCGGCCATGGTCGACATCGTCGGTTTCGACCCGGCGCCAGACCCCGGCCGCCTGGCCCTGATGCGCCGTCAGGCGGCCCAGACCTTCGCCGAGGCCGGTGACTATCAGGCAGCCGTGGAATGGGCCGGCATGCGTCCGGCTACCCCCAGCGGCGTGCCGCTGATCGGGGCCACCGCCTACCGCAACCTGTGGCTCAACCTTGGCCACGGCGCGCTGGGGTTCACCCTGGCCTGTGGCAGCGGCCAATTGCTGGGCGAACTGATCGGCCAGCGTTGCACCAGTATCGACATGCAGGGCCTGGCGCCCCGCGTTGCCTGAACGTTAAAAGGAGTCTTCAGATGAGTATCCAGCGTATCCACAGCAACGAGCGCCTGAGTGGCGCGGTGAGCTTTGCCGGACTGGTGTTTCTTTCCGGGCAGGTGCCGGGGGCCAGCAGCGATATCGGCGGCCAGACCCGCGAGGTGCTGGAGAAGATCGACGCCTTGCTGGCCGAGGCCGGCAGCGACAAGGAGCACCTGCTCAGCGCGACGATCTACCTCAAGGACATCCAGGCCGATTTCGCGGTGATGAACGAAGTCTGGTCGGCCTGGCTGTCCCCCGGCCAGGCGCCGGCGCGCACCACCTTGCAGGCGGCCCTGGCGCGCCCGCAGATCCTTGTCGAAATCAGCATCATCGCGGCCCGCCGCTAACTGCCCTTACCCACAACGGAGAATAACAATGCATAAGATCACGTTGCTCGGCTGCACCTTGGGGCTGCTGTTCAGCGCCATGTCCCAGGCCAATGAAGCGCCTCTGCAGGGCACCCTGGCGAAGATCGCCAACAGCGCCAGTATTACCTTGGGTTATCGCGATGCCTCGGTGCCCTTTTCCTACGTGGGGGATAACAGCGGCAAGCCCATGGGTTATTCCGTGGAGCTGGCGAGCAAGGTGGTGGAGCGCATCCAGCAGCAGTTGCACCTGCCCAACCTGAAGGTGAAATACAACCTGGTGACCTCGCAGACCCGCATTCCCCTGGTGCAGAACGGCACCGTGGACCTGGAGTGCGGTTCCACCGGGGTGACGGCCGAGCGGCAGAAGCAGGTGGCGTTTTCCTACGGTTTCATCTACGTCAAAGGCCAGTTGCTGACCGCCAAGGACAGCGGGATCAAGAGCTTCGCCGACCTGCGGGGCAAGAACGTGGTGACCACGGCGGGGACCACCAACGAGCGCTTTCTCAAGAGCTACAACGTCGAGCACAAGATCGACATGTTCGTGATCAGCGCCAAGGACCACGGCGAGGCCTTCCAGATGCTCCAGTCGGGGCGTGCGGCGGCGTTCTACATGGACGATGCGTTGCTGTACGGCGAGCGGGCCAAGGCCCGGGATCCGCACAACTGGGTGGTGGTGGGGGAAGAACAGTCGCGGGAGATCTACAGCTGCATGGTGCGCAAGGATGACCCGCAGTTCCTGGCCCTGGTCAATGGCGCCCTGGCGGACCTGTACCGCTCCGGGGAGATCAACGGCATTTACCAGCGCTGGTTCCAGCAGCCGATTCCGCCCAAGGGCCTGAACCTGGAATTCCCCATGACCAGTGAACTCAAAGCGATCATCGCCCAACCCACCAGCGATCCGGTGCAATAGCCACCACCAGGAGGGGTTAGAAGTCGCCCCACAGTTGCTGGGCCACGGCCAGGGCCACCACCGGTGCGGTTTCGGTACGCAGCACCCGCGGCCCCAGGCGTGCGGGGAGGAAACCGGCGCTGTGGGACAGTTCCACTTCGGCGTCTGTCAGGCCGCCTTCAGGGCCAATGAGGAACGCCAGGCTGGCAGGCTTGGCGTGGCTTTCCAGGGGCTGGGCCACGGGGTGCAGCACCAGCTTCAGGTCGGCCCGGGCCTGCGTGATCCAGTCCGCCAGCAGCACGGGTGGGTGGATCACCGGGACCTGTGAGCGGCCGCACTGTTCGCAGGCGCTGATGGCCACCTGGCGCCAGTGCAGCAGGCGCTTGTCGGCGCGTTCGTCCTTGAGCCGCACTTCGCAGCGCTCGCTGAAGATCGGGGTGATTTCGCTGACCCCAAGCTCCGTGGCCTTCTGGATCGCCCAGTCCATGCGCTCGCCCCGGGACAGGCCCTGGCCCAGGTGAATCCGCAGCGGTGATTCTTGCTGGCCGGCGAAGCTTTCATTCAGCTGGACCCGAACCCGCTTCTTGCCCACTTCCACCAGAGCCCCGCGAAACTCGGTGCCCGAGCCATCGAACACCTGCAGGGCAGCACCTTCGGCCATGCGCAGTACGCGCCCGATGTAGTGTGCCTGGGCTTCCGGCAACTCGTGTTCGCCTAGGCTCAGGGGGGCGTCGATAAAGAAGCGGGACAATCTCATCTGGGTTCTCTGTTGAATGTGAATCGGTGGAAAGCGTTCTGTGGCGAGGGAGCAAGCTCCCTCGCCACAACTAACGACCTGCTCTAGCCCGGATCGCGAAAGCCGGGGTGGAAGTCCTTGGGCACCGCCACGCTGACCTGGTCGCGGGTGGCGATATCGATGCCTTCACTGGCGACTTCGGCGAGGAAGTCGATCTGTTCCGGGGTGATCACGTACGGCGGCAGGAAATACACCACGCTGCCCAGGGGACGCAACAGGGCGCCGCGTTCCAGGGCGTGCTGGAAGACTTTCAGGCCGCGGCGTTCCTGCCAGGGGTAGGCGGTCTTGCTGGCCTTGTCCTGGACCATCTCGATGGCCAGGACCATGCCGGTCTGGCGTACTTCGGCAACGTGGGGGTGGTCCACCAGGTGCGCGGTGGCGCTGGCCATGCGCCGGGCAAGCGCGTGGTTGTTCTCCACCACATTGTCCTGCTCGAAGATATCCAGGGTCGCCAGGGCCGCGGCACAGGCCAGCGGGTTACCGGTGTAGCTGTGGGAGTGGAGGAAGGCGCGCAGGGTCGGGTAGTCGTCGTAGAAGGCGCTGTAGACATCGTCGGTGGTCATGCACGCGGCCAGGGGCAGGTAGCCGCCGGTCAGGGCCTTGGACAGGCACAGGAAATCCGGGCGGATGCCGGCCTGCTCGCAGGCGAACATCGTGCCGGTGCGGCCGAAACCCACGGCGATCTCGTCATGGATCAGGTGCACGCCATAGCGGTCGCAGGCTTCGCGCAGCAGCTTGAGGTACACCGGGTGATACATGCGCATGCCGCCGGCGCCCTGGATCAGCGGCTCGACTATGACCGCGGCCACTGTTTCGTGGTGCTCGGCCAGGGTCTGCTCCATGGCGGCGAACATGTTCCGCGAGTGTTCTTCCCAGCTCATGCCTTCGGGCCGCAGGTAGCAGTCCGGGCTCGGCACCTTGAGGGTGTCCAGCAGCAGGGCCTTGTAGGTCTCGGTGAACAGCGGCACATCGCCCACTGACATGGCGGCGATGGTTTCGCCGTGGTAGCTGTTGCTCAGGGTGACGAAGCGCTTCTTGTTCGGTTGGCCGCGGTTGATCCAGTAGTGAAAGCTCATCTTCATCGCCACTTCGATGCATGACGAACCGTTGTCGGCGTAGAAGCAGCGGGTCAGGCCTTCGGGGGTGATCTTGACCAGGCGCTCGGACAACTCGATCACCGGCTGGTGGCTGAAGCCGGCGAGGATCACGTGTTCCAGCTGGTCCACCTGGTCCTTGATGCGCTGGTTGATGCGCGGGTTGGCGTGGCCGAACACATTGACCCACCAGGAGCTGACCGCATCCAGGTAGCGTTTGCCTTCGAAGTCTTCCAGCCAGACGCCTTCGCCTCGCTTGATGGGGATCAACGGCAGCTGTTCGTGGTCTTTCATCTGGGTGCAGGGATGCCACAGCACCGCAAGATCGCGTTGCATCCACTGGTTATTCAGGCCCATGTACAGTCTCCTGGAAGCGGCCCGCCAACGGCGCGGGCGAACAATCGGGCAAGCCTATGCAATGCATGGCCGCGGGACAACCTATTGTGCAAGACGCGCCACGGCGTGATGCGTCAGGTGCAAAGACGCCGCCTGCAAGACCCAGGGCACGGCACGAGGGAGCAAGGAGACTGGCTTGGCGTGAGGCTTAATCTTTTCTTAACGCGCTCGGTCCAGACTACTGATCGTATTTCTCGATATTTCAAAGCAAAAAATTCCGCTTTAATTCGATAGGTAAATCGCTAGTCTTGATCTGCGTTTCTTACAGGATGCAACTGATGCAGTTACGTAATTCTTCTTCTCGCTATGGTTGGGTCAGCATTGTTCTGCACTGGGGCGTGGCCCTGGCGGTGTTTGGTCTGTTCGCCCTGGGCCTGTGGATGGTCGGCCTCGACTACTACAGCACCTGGCGCAAAGACGCCCCGGACCTGCACAAGAGTATCGGCCTGACACTGTTTGCAATCATGCTGCTGCGGGTGTTGTGGCGGTGGGTCAGCCCACCGCCGCAGGCCCCGGCCAACCATGGGCCGCTGACCCGCCTGGGGGCCAAGCTGGGGCACGCGTTCCTTTACCTCGGCCTGTTCGCGGTCATGATTGCCGGTTACCTGATCTCCACCGCCGACGGCGTGGGTATCCCGGTGTTTGGCTTGTTTGAAGTTCCTGCCCTGATCTCCGGACTACCGGACCAGGCAGATGTAGCAGGTGTGGTGCATCTGTACCTGGCCTGGGCACTGGTGATCTTTGCCGGTATCCATGGCCTGGCTGCGCTGAAGCACCACTTTATCGATCGTGATGCGACCCTTACCCGTATGCTGGGTCGCAAAGCCTGATGTTCAACCTTGACTCAAAAGGAATAGAAAGCATGTTGAAAAAGACTCTCGCCGCTCTGGCAATCGGATCTGCTGTATTGGCGGCCGGTCAAGTGATGGCAGCGGACTACGTGATCGACAAGGAAGGCCAGCACGCCTTCGTCGACTTCAAGATCAGCCACCTGGGCTACAGCTTCATCACCGGTACCTTCAAGGACCTGGACGGCAAGTTCAGCTTTGACGCGGCCAAGCCGGAAGACGCCAAGATCGAAGTCAACGTGCGCACCGCCAGCGTGTTCACCAACCACGCCGAACGTGACAAGCACATCACCAGCAAGGACTTCCTGGACGCTGGCAAGTTTGCCGACGCCAAGTTCGTCTCCACCAGCGTCAAGCCCACCGGCAAGAACGCCGACGGCAAGCTGACCGCTGACGTGGCCGGCGACCTGACCCTGCACGGCGTGACCAAGCCGGTCGTGGTCAAGGCCACCTTCCTGGGTGAAGGCAAGGACCCATGGGGCGGCTACCGTGCCGGCTTCGAAGGTACCACCAGCATCAATCGCCAGGATTTCGGCAAGATGATGGACCTGGGCCCGGCCTCCAACAATGTTGACCTGTACATCAGCTTCGAAGGCGTGAAAGCGAAGTAATGCTTCGTCTGTAGCCGCTGCCGCAGGCTGCGACAAGGCCCGCAGGGCCTTCGCGATCTCCCTCGCACAGCCCTTATAGGACTGATCGCAACCTGCGAAGGCAAAAAAACGCCCCCGACCATAAACCGGGGGCGTTTTTTATTGCCCGTCATGAAACGCGTAAACCGGTCAGGTCCTGGCGCCGGGTTCCCCGTCGTTTGCAGCCAGCGGCAGCGGCTACAGAAACGCCCTCGACCAGCCACCATGAAAAACGCCCCGGGCCTTGCGGCCAGGGGCGTTTTTCATTTCAGCGCGAGGCTCAGCGGTTGCGGGTCAGCAGCGCCGGCTTTTCGCCCCGTGGACGGCTTGGCAACTGATCCAGCTGCTCAGGCGTCGGGAAACGATCGGCCTTGGATTCCTTGTGCATGATCTTCGGCTGGTTGCCCCGAGGATTCTGCACGGCTGGTTCCTGGCGTGGCTGATCGTCACGGTTCGGGCGGCGATTGCGTGGCTCGTCGCGACGGCCCTGGCTGTCACGAGGGGCGCCGTTGCGCGGGCCGCCACTGCGCTTGGCCGGCGCGGTGCCGGTGGTGCTGCCGTTGCTGTTGCGCGGGTTGCCGGAGCGACCCTGGCCACCACCGGCACCGCCGCGTGGCGGATTGCCAGCGCCCGCACCCTGGGCTGGAGCCCCTGGACGGCGGCCGCGGCCCTGGTTGTTCTTGTTCTGGTATGGGCTGACGTAGTCAGCGCGGTTACCGAAGTTGTCCACGTCGTCGTCGAGGAACTCGTCCGGTGCGCGATCGGCACGGGGCGTCGGTTGACGCTGTTCGCGGGCCGGGGTGCCTTCACGAGGCTTCTGCTCGCGAGCCGGGCGTTCGCCACGGGCGGGTTTTTCCTTGCCGCCCTTGTCCTTGCCCTTGTCCTTGCGACCGCCACCACCGCCACCGCCGTTCGGGCCATCGCCGCGTGGGCCACGGGGATTGCGCGGGTTGCGCACGTCCGGACGCTCGCGCACTTCCGGCTTCTCGGCTTCCACGGCGCTGGCATCGAAGCCCATCAGATCACCGTCGGCGATCTTCTGCTTGGTCATGCGCTCGATGCTTTTCAGCAGTTTCTCTTCGTCCGGAGCCACCAGGGAGATGGCTTCGCCGGAGCGACCGGCACGGCCGGTACGGCCAATACGGTGCACGTAGTCTTCGTCGACGTTAGGCAGTTCGAAGTTGACCACGTGAGGCAGTTGGTCGATATCCAGGCCGCGGGCGGCGATATCGGTGGCGACCAGGATCCGCACTTCGCCGGCCTTGAAGTCGGCCAGGGCTTTGGTACGGGCGTTCTGGCTCTTGTTGCCGTGGATCGCCACAGCGCTCAGGCCGTGCTTGTCCAGGTACTCGGCCAGGCGGTTGGCGCCGTGCTTGGTCCGGGTGAACACCAGGACCTGTTCCCAGGCGCCAGCGGTGATCAGGTGCGCCAGGAGGGCACGCTTGTGGCTGGCCGGCAGGCGGAAGACCCGCTGCTCGATACGCTCCACCGTGGTGTTCGGCGGGGTCACTTCGATGCGCTCGGGGTTGTGCAGCAGCTTGCCGGCCAGGTCCGTGATGTCCTTGGAGAAGGTCGCGGAGAACAGCAGGTTCTGGCGCTTGGCCGGCAGGCGGGCGAGGACTTTCTTGACGTCATGGACGAAGCCCATGTCGAGCATGCGGTCGGCTTCGTCGAGAACCAGGATTTCCACGTGGGACAGGTCGACGCTGCCCTGGCCAGCCAGGTCCAGCAGACGGCCGGGGCACGCCACCAGCACATCGACGCCACGGGCCATGGCCTGAACCTGCGGGTTCATGCCGACGCCGCCGAAGATGCAGGCGCTGACGAACTTCAGGTCGCGGGCGTACAGCTTGAAGCTGTCATGCACTTGCGCGGCCAGCTCGCGAGTGGGGGTCAGGACCAGTACGCGGGGTTGGCGCGGGCCATGACGCTGGGATTTGTCCGGATGACCGTTGGGAAACAACCGTTCCAGGATCGGAAGGGCGAAACCGCCGGTTTTACCAGTACCTGTCTGTGCCGCGACCATCAGATCGCGACCTTGCAACACGGCGGGAATGGCCCGCTGTTGCACCGGAGTAGGCTGGGTGTAGCCGGCGGCTTCGATGGCGCCGACTAAAGCCTCGGAGAGACCGAGGGAAGCAAAGGACATGAGTAATCCTGTTTTAGTGAGGGCTTGGCCCAAAGGGATAATCTTGCCGGGCGTGAATCGCGTTTAAGAGGACGCAATCCCGTCCGGTCCTGCTGGCCTGAAGGGTCATTCACCGGCGGCTCGCGCGGGCCGGTTGGCTGCGCCGTAGCGGGGTGGAGAGGCCTTGAACAGGGTCCAGCGTCCGGGCGTGAGCCTGGCGGGAGGCCGGAGTATAACAGAGCAATCAGTGTGCGCTGCTTTCCTGCTGCTCAACGGTTTTTTCTGACTCGCGGGTTGATGAAGACCTGACCGGCGGCAGGGCAGGTTCAGCACCGTACTTGGCGCTCAGTTGGGCGTAGGCCGGTTCGCGCTTGAAGCGCTTCAGTTCGGCGCCGAAGCGCTGTACCAGCAGGTCCATGCCGGCATTGCGGCGCACGGCCAGGTATTGGCTCTGGCGGCTGATGACAGTGGGGTTCTGGCTGACCTGGTCACGCAGCCCCAGGCTGTCCAACAGGTGCTGGCCGACCCGTTTGTCGGTAATCAGCAGGTCGATCCGCCCCAGCAGCAGCTTGCCGAAATTGGCTTCGTGGGTGGGGGCCGGCTCGCGGTTGAACAGGGTCGAGTTGCTGAAATCGTCGCTGTACAGATAGCCGGGGGAAGTGCCGATGGTCAGGCCCTTGAGTTCGTTCAGGCGCTTGAACGGGTGTGGGCGCTGGTTGGCATAGAACATCACGAACTCCACGTCCGAGAGCGGCTCGTTGGGGTAGAGCAGGGTGCCGTCGCGCTGGTCGCTGTGGAAGATGTCCAGGGCGCCATCGGCCTGGCCGGTTTCCAGCATCGCCAGGCAGCGTTTCCAGGGCAGGAACTGCCACTGCACCTCTATGCCCAGGCGCTGGAAGACAATGGCGGTGGTTTCGTAGTCCAGGCCCTTGGCCGTGCCATTTTCCTCATAGACATAGGGCGCCCAGGGTTCGGTGACAATGCGCAGCTTCTCGCCATGGGCGGCAAGGCTCAGGCAAGTGCAGAGAAAGGTGGTCAGCAACCGGGCTATGACGGACATTGCTGGAGATTACGACGAGAGATCATGCAATTGCTAGAGGCAGTTCCGGACGCTCTAGCTCAAGGCTGCTGCAAACAAAAAGGCCCCGGTTTTCACCAGGGCCCGGAGCTTGGGTTGCAGCCTGTCAGCGTGGCAGCTGGAGGTTGTTCCAGATCGCCAGGCTCGGGTCGGCCTGGTTCAAGGTATAGAAGTGCAGCCCGGGTGCGCCGCCCTGGAGCAGGCGTTCGCACATGTCACTGATTACCTGTTCACCGAAGGCCTGGATGCTGGCGCTGTCATCGCCATAGGCTTCCAGCTGCTTGCGGATCCAGCGCGGAATCTCTGCGCCGCAGGCGTCGGAGAAGCGCGCCAGCTTGCTGTAGTTGGTGATCGGCATGATGCCCGGCACGATCGGGATGTTCACGCCCATCTTGCGCACGCGCTCGACGAAGTAGAAGTAGCTGTCGGCGTTGAAGAAGTACTGGGTGATCGCGCTGTCGGCACCGGCATTGGCCTTGCGCACGAAGTTGACCAGGTCTTCCTCTAAGTTGCGCGCTTGCGGGTGCATTTCCGGGTAGGCGGCGACTTCGATATGGAAGTGGCTGCCGGTTTCCTCGCGGATGAAACTCACCAGGTCATTGGCGTAGCGCAGTTCACCGCTGGCCATGCCCATGCCCGAAGGCAGGTCGCCACGCAGGGCGACAATGCGCTTGATGCCGGCTGCCTGGTACTGCTGCAGCAGGCCGCGCAGGTCGTCCTTGCTGTCGCCGACGCAGGACAGGTGCGGCGCCGCAGGGACTTTAACTTCGCTCTCCAGTTGCAGCACGGTGTTGACCGTGCGATCACGGGTCGAGCCGCCGGCACCGTAGGTGCAGGAAAAGAAATCGGGGTTGTAGCCGGCCAGCTGACGGGCAGTGGCGAGCAGTTTTTCATGCCCAGCATCGGTCTTGGTGGGGAAGAACTCGAAGCTGTAGCGACGATCTTTGGACATGGAGGGGACCTCCAGTTGCAAGTAACAGGCGGCAAGCGCCAAGAAAAAGCGGAGGTGCGCTGGTTTCTCGTGCCTGCAGCCTGCTGCTTGAAACTGCTATAGCGATTAGGGCAAGCACCAGGTCAGTTGCAGCAAGCAGAGCTTTTGGCTCTTTGCTTGCCGCTGATGACTTGCCGCCTGCAGCTGCTCTTAGTAGCGGTAGGCGTCTGGCTTGAACGGGCCTTCGACGGTTACGCCGATGTATTCAGCCTGTTGCTTGGTCAGTTGAGTGACCACGCCGCCGAAGCCGCGAACCATTTCCAGGGCCACTTCTTCGTCGAGTTTCTTCGGCAGTACTTCAACAGTCAGGCGCTCGGCTTTCTGGGCCGGCGACAGGTCGGCGTACTTCTGGCCGAACAGGAAGATCTGTGCCAGGACCTGGTTGGCGAACGAACCGTCCATGATGCGGCTTGGGTGACCGGTGGCGTTGCCCAGGTTCACCAGGCGGCCTTCGGCCAGCAGGATCAGGTAGTCGTCGTTCTGTGCATCGAAATCGCCAGGGCCGGTGCGGTGGATCTTGTGCACCTGTGGCTTCACTTCTTCCCATGCCCAGTTCTTGCGCATGAAAGCGGTGTCGATTTCGTTGTCGAAGTGGCCGATGTTGCAGACCACGGCACGCTTTTTCAGGGCCTTGAGCATGTTTGCGTCGCAAACATTGACGTTACCGGTGGTGGTCACGATCAGGTCGATCTTGCCCAGCAGGGCTTTGTCGATGCTGGCTTCGGTGCCGTGGTTGATACCGTCGATGAACGGCGAAACCAGCTCGAAACCGTCCATGCAGGCTTGCATGGCGCAGATCGGATCCACTTCCGAAACCTTGACGATCATGCCTTCCTGACGCAGGGACTGGGCCGAGCCCTTGCCCACGTCACCGTAGCCGATGACCAGCGCTTGCTTGCCGGACAGCAGGTGGTCGGTGCCGCGCTTGATGGCGTCGTTCAGGCTGTGACGGCAGCCGTACTTGTTGTCGTTCTTGCTCTTGGTCACCGAGTCGTTGACGTTGATCGCAGGAACCTTCAGCTCGCCCTTGGCCAGCATGTCCAGCAGGCGGTGCACGCCGGTGGTGGTTTCTTCGGTCACGCCGTGAACGCGGTCCAGTACCTGTGGGTACTTGTCGTGCAGCAGCTGGGTCAGGTCGCCGCCGTCGTCGAGGATCATGTTGGCGTCCCAAGGCTTGCCATCCTTGAGGATGGTCTGCTCCAGGCACCACTCGTACTCTTCTTCGGTCTCGCCTTTCCAGGCGAACACAGGAATGCCGGCAGCGGCGATGGAGGCTGCGGCCTGGTCTTGAGTCGAGAAAATGTTGCAGGACGACCAGCGTACTTCGGCACCCAGGGCAACCAGGGTTTCGATCAGCACGGCGGTCTGGATGGTCATGTGGATGCAGCCGAGGATCTTGGCGCCCTTGAGTGGCTGTTCAGCCAGGTACTTGCGGCGCAGACCCATCAGGGCCGGCATTTCCGATTCGGCGATGATGGTTTCGCGACGACCCCAGGCAGCCAGGGAGATGTCGGCGACTTTGTAGTCGGTAAAACCTGCAGGCGTGTTTACAGCGCTCATCAAGAGCCTCCATTCGTAGTGTGCGAATGGGCGCCGTTGTGCGTTTAGTGTCCATACAGGGAGCCCTGTACCAACAACGCCCCATCCGAGCCTGACAGGTCATGCCTGCTGCAGCGCCCCTCGGACAGGTGGCGGGAAAACGGTACCAAGTGCAGATGACCGTTTTGAAACGGTGGCGATTATAGCCGCCTGAGCCAGACTTCCAAAAGTGTTTATGTCACCTGGATGAAGATCGTTAATCGCGACCATAGTCGATGTTGCATAGAGCATGACTGCCCGGTCTGCCATTATGCCGGGCATCAATTGGCAGGACGGTCAGGAGTGCATATGAATTTCCACACCCGCAAGTGGGTAAAACCCGAAGACCTCAACCCCAACGGCACGCTGTTCGGCGGCAGTCTGTTGCGCTGGATCGACGAAGAAGCGGCGATCTACGCCATTGTCCAGCTGGGCAACCAGCGAGTCGTGACCAAGTACATCTCGGAAATCAACTTCGTCAGCGCCTCGCGCCAGGGCGACATCATCGAGCTGGGTATCACCGCCACCGAATTCGGTCGCACCTCGATCACCCTGACGTGCGAAGTGCGCAACAAGATCACTCGCAAATCCATTCTCACGGTGGAGAAGATGGTCTTCGTAAACCTGGGGGAAGACGGCCTGCCGGCGCCTCACGGCCGCACCGAAATCAAATACGTCAAAGACCAGTTCAAGGATGACGCTTCCGACGCCTGATGCCTTGCGCAGAAAGGAACAGCCCCGAGCCCAGCGTGTCGTAGCTAAATGACCCGCCTGGTTCAGGAGCCTTATGGACGCGCAAAAAGATGGCAAGACCCCCGGCCTTTCTGCTCAAGAGCAGCATGAGGTCGACCATAACCAGCCGCCCCGCGCGGCGGTCCTGCATGAAATCATCCGCACCCAGGGCGACCAGGAACTGGAGCGCAGTGTCGCAGCCCTCTGGTGGTCGGCCCTGGCTGCCGGCCTGACCATGGGCCTGTCGCTGATGGGCATGGGCTTGCTCAACTCCCGCCTGCCCGACGGCGAGGCCTTCAAGGTCATTGCCAGCTTTGGCTACTGCGCGGGCTTTCTGGCGGTGATTCTGGCGCGCCAGCAACTGTTCACGGAAAACACCCTGACTGCCGTGCTGCCGGTGATGAGCAAGCCGAGCCTGAACAACTTCGGGCGCTTGCTGCGCTTGTGGGGCGTGGTGCTGGTGGGCAACCTGTGCGGCACCCTGCTGGTGGCCTATGTGATGCTGCACTTGCCGATTTTCGACGGCAAGACCGATCAGGCCTTTCTGGAAATCGGCCGCAAGGTCATGGAGAACGACAGAGCGCAGATGTTCGCCAAGGGCATCATCTCCGGCTGGATGATCGCCACCATGGTCTGGATGATCCCGTCCATGGAGAGCGCCAAGCTGTGGATCATCATCCTGATCACCTACCTGATGGCGCTGGGGGATTTCACTCACATCGTGGTGGGCTCGGCGGAAGTGTCCTACCTGGTATTTGCCGGCGAGTTGCCGTGGCGGGATTTCTGGATGGTGTTCGCCGGGCCGACCCTGGCCGGGAACATCATTGGAGGCAGTTTCATCTTCGCCCTGATCAGCCATGCCCAGGTGCGCAGTGAAAGTGGCAAGCCGAACAGGAACGCGGACCGGGCACCGGCGCCCGATCCGCGGCAGATCAAGAAATGATCAGTGGGCCTCGGCCTTGGCCGCCGGGGCATCCTGGGTGACATGGCGCACCAGTTTGCCGATGGTCAGACCCTGCAGCAGGATCGACGACAACACCACGATGTAGGTGATGCTCAGCACCAGGTCACGCTCCGGCCCCAGGGGCAGGGCCAGCGCCAGCGCCACCGAGACGCCACCGCGCAAGCCGCCCCAGGTCAGCACGCGGATAGTGCCCCGGGGCACGCTGCGCCAGCGCCGCAACAGGAGGATTGCCGGGGCCACGGTGAGCACGCGAGAGAGCACGATGGCCACGGCCAGCAGGCTGGCGGCCGCCAGGTGCAGCCAGTTGAATGGCAGCAGCAACAGCTCCAGGCCGATCAGGGCGAACAGCAGGGCATTGAGCATGTCGTCGAGCAACTCCCAGAAACCGTCCAGGTAGCGCCGGGTCATGTCGTTCATCGCCAGGTTGCGTCCCAGGTTGCCGATGATCAGGCCGGCCACCACCATGGCAATCGGCGCCGAGACGTGCAGCTCGCTGGCCATCGCCGAACCACCGATGACCAGGGCCAGGGTCAGCATCACTTCGATCTGGTGCTGCTCGATGCTCTTGATCATCAGATACACCAGGTAGCCGATCAGCCCGCCGAACAGTACGCCGCCAATGGCCTCATGCACGAACAGCCAGGCCGTGGCAGCCACGGTCGGGGTTTCCCCCAGTTGAGCGATGCCCAGCAGCACGGTGAACACCACTACCGCGGTGCCGTCGTTGAACAGCGATTCGCCGACGATGGTGGTTTTCAGTGGCTTGGAAGCGTTGGCGGTACGCAGTACACCCAGCACGGCAATCGGGTCGGTGGGGGAAATCAGTGCGCCGAACAGCAGGCAGTAGAGAAAGCTCACGTGCCAGCCGAACAGGCCGAAGATCCAGTAGGCCAGGCTGCCGATGACGAAGGTGGCGATCAGCACGCCGACCGTGGCCAGCAGGCCGATGGGCCAGCGGTAACTGCGCAGGTCGTTGAGGTTGACGTGCAGGGCGCCGGCGAACAGCAGGAACGACAGCATCCAGTTCATCAGCAGATCGCCGAAGTCGATCTTGCCAATCAATTCTTCCACATGTTCTTCCAGGCCGGGGTAGCCCAGGTAGCTCAGGCCTTGCAGCAGCAGCGAGAACAGCAGGGCGGTGACCATCACGCCGATGGTCGGTGGCAAGCCGATAAAGCGGAAGTTGACGTAGGTGAGCAGCGTCGTCAGGCAGATAAAGGCAGCGACAAGTTCAAGCATCCGGACTCCTTTGGATGATTACAGAAAAAGCGACCTGAATGCTTTCAGGCTAGGGGTTTGATGTACCGGCGTCGGCGAGGGACACAGTTTTCGCCATCGTCGCCTGACCGCAGCCATTGACCACAGCCTCGACCCGACGTTGCAGGTACTTGGGGAAAAGTACCTCGAACATGCCCATGTTGCCGAATTGGCTGCTGGCACTGCCAAATGCGCCGGTAGCCCGTGCAAGCAGGGCCGCAGGCATGCGAGGATTCCCGGCTTCTGCCCGGATGTGCGGTATCCGGCTTTTTCAGGCAACCAGGGAGTGCAAGGTGCTGGCGACAAGTCTGGTTCTGGTGGCAGCGTTGTTGCACGCAGCCTGGAACACCCTGATCAAGTTCAGTGGCGAGCGCCTGCTGGTGGTGGCCTGCATGGACACCGTGGCCCTGCTGTTCGTGGCCATCATGCTGTTTTTTCTCGAATCCCCACCACTGGAGATCTGGCCCTGGATCATCGCCTCGGCGGCATTCGAGCTCTTGTATCGATATCTGCTGATCCAGGCCTATCGCGTGGGGGATCTCGGGCTGGTGTACCCGTTGATGCGCGGACTTTCGCCATTGGTGGTGCTGGCGTTGACCCTGGTCTTCGCCGGCGAGGCGCTGAGCACTCAGCAGGTCCTGGGCATTCTGCTGATTCCCTTCGGCATGCTCTGCCTGCTCTGGCAGGGCGGCGGCGGGGCGCGGTTGCCCTGGTCGATGCTGCCGGTGGTGGCGCTGATCGGCCTGTGCATCGGTTGCTACACCTATATTGACGGCCAGGCGCTGCGCCGCTGGTCGCACCCGCTGGATTATCTGACCTGGGTCACGCTGCTCAGCGCCTGGCCCTTTCCGCTGGTGGCGGTGGTCTGGAAGCGCCCGGCCTTTGCCCTGTTCTGGCGCGAGCAGTGGCGCCTGGGGCTGAGCGTCGGGTTTTGCGTGTTGTTCAGCTACGCTCTGGTGCTTTGGGCCATGCAACTGGGATCGATCGCCGAAGCGGCTGCGTTGCGTGAAATCAGTGTGATCCTGGTGGTGCTGTTCGGCATGCGCTACCTGAAAGAACCTTTCGGCCGGCCACGGCTCTTAGCCTGTGGACTGGTGCTGATTGGCATGTTGGTGATGAAGTTCTGAAGGCTCCCTAAAAACTCTAAAAAAGGATTTGCTCCATGACTGTCGCTTTCTGGTGTGTGTTGATTGCAATCATCCTGCCCTATCTCTGTACTGCCATCGCCAAGGGCGCCGGCAAATACGGGCTTCGCTACAACCATGACCCACGGGCGTTCCTGAGTACTCTGGAGGGTTTGCCCAAGCGTGCCCACAACGCGCAGCTCAACGGTTTCGAGGTGACCCCGGCATTCGCTGCGGCGGTGATCATCGCCCATGTGGCAGGTAACGCCGAGCTGGTGACGATCAACGTGCTGGCGGTGCTGTTTATCACCAGCCGCCTGCTGTACATGATCTGCTACCTGGCGGACTGGGCGATCCTGCGGTCCCTGGTGTGGTTCGTGGGCATGGGCCTGATCGCCAGTTTCTTCTTCGTTTCAGTCTGAGACACCCTTTTGCAGGAGCCGGCAAGCCGGCTCCTGCAGGGGCTCAAGGGGCGTCGGGCACTTCCGGCACCTTGGGCAGCGCTACGCCCTTGGGCCAGAGCATCCAGATCTGGCCCTGCTGCTTCATGTCTCCGGCCAGCTGCCCCGCGGCATCGCCCGTGCCCCAGAACAGATCGGCGCGCACCTCACCGGTGATTGCGCCGCCCGTGTCCTGGGCGGCTACCGGCCGTACCAGGCTGCTGCCATCCGGGCGGGTGGTGGACAACCACAGCAGGCTGCCCAAGGGGATCACCTTGCGGTCCACGGCCACGCTATAGCCTGACGTCAGCGGTACGTTCAACGAGCCCCGCGGGCCTTCATTGCTATCCGGGTTGCGGTTGAAGAACACGTAGCTGGGGTTGCTGCCCAGCAGCTCGGGAATCCGTGCCGGGTGGGCCTTGGCCCAGGCGGCAATGGTGCCCATGGTCACGTCCTCTTTCTTCAGCTCGCCCTGATCCACCAGCCAGCGGCCGATGGGACGGTAGGGGTGGCCGTTTTGGTCGGCATAGCCGATCCGCAATTGGCGCCCGTCATCCAGCTGGATTCGCCCGGAACCCTGGATCTGCAGGAATTGCAGGTCCATGGGGTCGGTCAGCCAGGCAATCACCGGGGCCTTGGTTCCCTTGCTTTCGATGGTCGCCGCATCGTCATAGGGCTTGAGTACCCGGCCTTCGAGCCGGCCACGCAGGCGCTTGCCCTTGAGCTCCGGGTAGAGGCTGTCCAGGGCGACGATGATCATGTCCTCCGGCACGCCGTATACCGGCACATTGGCCACCTGGGTCTGGGTCAGGCTGCCGGGATAGACCGGTTCGTAGTAGCCGGTGATCAGGCCGGTACTGCTGCCGCTGCCCGAGCGCAGGCCGTAGACCTGCAGGTGCTCCTTGAGAAAGCCGCGGATGGCCTCGGGGGTTTGCGGCACCGTCGCGGCTGCGGCGCAGGTGGCGCCCCACACCGGGTCGGCCTTGAGGCGGGTGCAGGCGCTGCGCCAGGAGCCGAAACCGGCCAGCAGGTCGTTGTCGGCGACGCTGGGCAGGGCGTCCCAGGTGGCGCTGTTGTAGGTGGCCAGGGCGTGGGTGGGGGCTGGCTTGGTATTGTCGCCGCCGTTGCAGCCAGCGAGCAGCGCCAGGGCCGGCAGGGCCCAGAGCAGATGGCGAGGCCAGCGGAGCGGGCTCGGGTTCATGCTGTATTTCCTTAAGAGGCTGCCCGCCGCATTGGTGATGGGGGACAACCCATATTATTAATAGGGCTATTGGTCTTTGCCGGGGAGGCGAGGATACTGGCCGCCGTTTCCGTGACCAGACCTGAAGCCACCATGACGCTAAAAAGACTTACTGTTGTATTGCTGGCCTGCCTGACGCTTTCCGCCTGTGGCGGTGTCGATCCCAATTCTCCCCTGGGCCAGCGCAAGGCGATCTTCAAGCAGATGCTCAAGACCGGCGAGGACCTGGGGGGCATGCTGCGTGGGCGGATTCCTTTCGACGGCGCGCGCTTTGCCGAAGGCGCGGTGAAACTCGACAGCCTGTCCCATGAGCCGTGGAAGCACTTCCCCGAGGTCAAGGAAGAGGATCACAGCAGCGCCACCGATGACGTCTGGCGCAAGCAGGCGCGTTTCCAGGAGTTGGCCCGCACCCTCGAAGCCGCCACCGGTGAGCTGGTGACGATCAGCCAGGTCCAGCCCTACAAGGCCAGCAATCTGGGGCCGGCGGTGCAGAAGGTCGAGGATGCTTGCAGCGCCTGCCACAAAGAGTTCCGCAATCACTGATTGGCGGCTCTGCTGAGCAGGGCCGAGGCATCAGGTTGCTTATTTGTCCAGTTCGTCCAGGGCTTGCTGCAGTTCCTTGCGGGACTCGGCAAGCTTGTCCTTGCGCTTGTTGATCTTCTCCGAGTCACCTTTCTTCATGGCTTTTTCCAGGTCGGCCTGGCGCCGGCTGACCTCATGCTTGGCCTCAAGCACTTTGTTTTCCCGCTCTTTCTTCAGCGAGGCGTCGGTGCAGTGGGCGGTCACTTCGCTCAGGGCGCGCTCCAGGCCGGCCTGCTGATTGCTGTTGCCGTGGGCCTTGGCCTGTTCGATCTGGTTCATGATGGCCTGGCGCTTGGCGGCGCAGCCGGTCAACTCGGGGGCCTGCTCGGCGGCCAGCAGTGGCGCGCTCATCAGGCTGCAGAGGGTCAGGGTGGCGAGCGATGGAAAAAGTTTCATTGAAGGCTCCAGGTGAAAAAGATCAAGAAATAACCAATAAAAATACTGACTGTTGTACCGGGAATGGGCTGTTGGAGCGTATTCCGGCTTGGGTGGTTCCACGTGCCATCGGGCTAAAAACCTTCGATACCGGCGCTGTTCAGGGCGCCTTGCAAGGCCAGGACCTCTGGAGCGCGAAAAAACGCCACCAGTTGTGCGGCCCGCTCCGCTCCGATACCGGCTTCATTCTGCCAGTCCAGGCTGCTTTTCATGGCCAGGGCCTGCCATGGCCCGCTCAGGTCGGCCGAGCCACTGGGCGGGATGCCGAGGGCTTTGAGCCAGCGAGGGAAGGGCTGTTGCCTGGCGCTGTGCAGACTCTCGAGCAAACGCTTGCTGCTGCGATCACCAAAGCCGGCAATGTTAGCAAGCTCTGCCTGATCCAGGGTCAGCCAATCCAGCAGGCCTTTGATACGGCCTGTTTCAACCAGCCGGGCCCAGGTCCGGCTGCCGATATTCTGCAGGTTCAGGCTTTGTTTGCTGCTGAGCCAGGTCAGTCGGGCCAGAAATTGTTCCTCGCAGCCGGGTGATGGCTGCCAGCAACTCAGGAAGTGAAAGTCGGCTTCTCGCGGGGGCTGGATGCTCTGGCGCAGGGTGCTTCTGAGTACCACTTCATCCAGGCGCGGGATGCTCAACCCGGCGAGACTGATGGCTACCTGATCGCCGGGAACGATATCCAGGGATCGCCAGCGTTGCAGTGAGCCGAGGCTGACACGGCGGATCTGCCGGTCGTCCAGGGTCACCGGCTCGATCTCCAGCAGGGGCGTGATGCGCCCCGTGCGGCCGATACGAAAATCGACTTGACGAACGCTGGCCAGCACCTGGGCGTAGGGGTACTTCCAGGCGGCAATCCAGTATGGGGCCTTGGCCTGCCAGCGTTCGGCGGCGGGACGCCGGCTTTGCCGCAGGATGATGCCGTCACTGGCAAAGGGCAGTGGCGAGCGATACCAGCGGGCCCGCCACTGTTGTGCATCGGCGAAGCCGCCTACGGGCCGGCTGTACTCGCGGGGTTCGACAAAGCCCAGGTCTGCCAGTTGCTCCAGGCGTTCGCTCAACGTAGCCGGGCCCTGGGGCCAGTCCCAGACAAACAGCCCGATCTGCGCCGCCTCCGCCGCCGTCAGCTGTTTGCGCGCCATCCAGCCTGCCACCCGGTTGCGCGCCTTGAGGCTGCCGGAGCGAGCCTGGACATGCTGCTCCAGGCGCAGATAGAGCTCTCCTTGCAGCAACAGGTCGACGGGCCGTGGCAGTCGTTTGGGTATGGCCTCGATTTGCCAGGCTGCACGGGTCCAGTCATGGCCATGCACGCCGTCGCCACGGCTGAGTGCTTGCTGGAACTGCCCCTGGTGGTAGATCAGGGTCACCGCTACGCCGTCGACCTTGGGTTGCGCCCAGATGTCGTCGCGGCCCTTGAGCCACCCCGTCACGGCATTGGCATCGGCGAGTTTTTCCACTCCTGTGTGGGGGATGGGGTGGCGGATGCTGCCCCCGGCGCCGAGCAGGGGCTGGTCCATTGCCCGGGGAGCCTGAGGGAAGCACTGGCGCCAGGTGAGCAGGCGCTGGCGGGCCTGATCGTAGAGCTCATCCGCCACCAGTGATCGGCCGTCACGGTAGTAGCTGCTATCCCAGCGCTGCAGTTGCTGCAGCAGGGCGGTGATTTCATCGGTGGCACGGGGAACCGGCCAGTCGGGGCAGGCGGCCTGGGCGAAGAATGGAGTGAGGCTCAGCAGCACAACGGCTCTTGGTAGCATGGGGAGCATCCTTGCTCTATGGGTCATGCGCTAAAGGCTAGAGGGGATTGGCTGACGGCCGGGACGAAGGTGGTTGCGAGGTGTTTCCCCGTCAGAGAACACCTGTGTCCTTGCTCGCTCGGCCCCGTACCAGCAGCGGTTTGCGGGATGAGCAAGAAACCTCAGGCGACAAAAAAGCCCCGCCGGGCGAGCCGGGCGGGGCTTTGGATATTGCCAGGTGAAGCTTACAGGCCGGCAGCGGCGCGCAGGGTGTCGGCGCGGTCGGTCTTTTCCCAAGTGAAGGTGGTGAAGGTGTCGTCACCCACGGTCTTGGTTTGCGGAGCCCGGCCGAAGTGACCGTAGGCAGCGGTTTCCTGGTACATCGGGTGCAGCAGGTCGAGCATGGTGGTGATTGCGTAGGGGCGAAGGTCGAACACTTCGCGTACCAGCTTGATGATCTTGTCGTCGCTGATCTTGCCGGTGCCGAAGGTGTTCAGCGAGATCGAGGTCGGTTGGGCCACGCCGATGGCGTAGGACACCTGGATCTCGCAGCGCTCGGCCAGGCCGGCGGCAACGATGTTCTTGGCCACGTAGCGGCCGGCGTAAGCGGCGGAACGGTCGACCTTGGATGGATCCTTGCCGGAGAACGCGCCACCGCCGTGACGGGCCATGCCGCCGTAGCTGTCGACGATGATCTTGCGGCCGGTCAGGCCGCAGTCACCCACCGGGCCACCGATGATGAACTGGCCGGTCGGGTTGATGTGGAACTGGGTGTCCTTGCTCAGCAACTTGGCAGGCAGCACGTGCTTGACGATCAGCTCCATCACGCCTTCGCGCAGGTCGTTGTAGGACACCTCGGGGTTGTGCTGGGTCGACAGCACCACGGCATCGATACCGACCACCTTGCCGCCTTCGTAGCGGCAGGTGACCTGGGATTTGGCGTCCGGGCGCAGCCAAGGCAGCAGGCCCGATTTGCGGGCTTCGGCCTGGCGCTGGACCAGTTGGTGCGAGAAGGTGATCGGCGCCGGCATCAGCACCTCGGTTTCGTTGCTGGCGTAGCCGAACATCAGGCCCTGGTCGCCAGCGCCCTGATCTTCCGGCTTGGCGCGGTCGACGCCCTGGTTGATGTCGGGGGACTGCTTGCCAATGATGTTCATCACGCCGCAGGTAGCACCGTCGAAGCCGACGTCGGAGCTGGTGTAGCCGATATCGCAGATCACATCGCGAACGATCTGTTCCAGGTCGACCCAGGCGCTGGTGGTGACTTCGCCGGCAACAATGGCCACGCCAGTCTTGACCAGGGTCTCGACCGCTACGCGGGCGTGCTTGTCCTGGGTAATGATGGCGTCCAGCACCGCATCGGAAATCTGGTCAGCGATTTTATCCGGATGCCCTTCAGACACGGACTCGGAGGTGAAAAGGGAGTATTCGCTCATCTCGACGGTTTCCTAAAATTTACCGATGGTGAGTGTCGCCAGCCGGTCGCTGAAAATGGCGAACCTGGATCTGGAAACCATTACGTAAGCCTACATACAGGCTTTCCCCGGGAGTCAGTCCCGCAGCGGTGGCCCAACGGGCCAAATCATCTTGTTCGAACCCTAGCCAGAGATCGCCGCAAGCCTCTTTGGCCCAACTCTGGTTGTGGCTGCACAAGTCTGTCACTAACAGGCTGCCGCCTGGTTGCAGCAATTGGGCCATCTGCTTGAGGGCCTCGGCCGGCGCGGCGAAATGGTGCAGGACCATGTTCAGCACCACGCAATCGGCCTGCAGCTGTACACCGTTCAGTGCATCGGCCAATTGCAGGCTGACGTTAGCCAATGTTTCGCGTTCGCACAGCTGGCGTGCCAGCTCCAGCATCGCCGGGCTGTTGTCCAGCGCGGTAACCCGGGCAAAGCGTCGGGCCAGCTCGGGGAGAAATCCACCGTCGCCGGGGCCGACTTCAATGGCCGTGGCCACTGGGTCGAAACTCAGTTTGTCCAGCAGCGCCAGCACACTGTCGCGATACTGGGGCAGTCCTGCGATCAGGTCCTGCTGGGCGCGGAATTTTTCCGCCACCCGGGAAAAGAAGTCCTGGCTGGCTGCAGCCCGCTGCCGGTGCACCAGGCTGATCCGGGCCTGTACCTCGCCCGGCAGGTTCAGCTGGTCGACCTCTTCCAGCAAGGCTGCGTGCAGTTTGCCGCCCAGGAGCCCGGTATGGGGCAGGGCGCGGCGATAGAAAATCGCATTGCCTTCACGGCGGGTCGCCACCAGGCTGGCCTGGGCCAGGACCTTCAGGTGGTGGCTCATGCCCGACTGGCCGATGGCGAAGATCTGCGCCAGCTCCAGCACACCAAACGAATCGTTGCTCAGCGCGCGCAATACATTCAGCCGCAGGGGGTCGCCGCCGGCCTTGCACAGGGCCGCCAGTTCGTCGCAATCGTCATGGCTGATGGCAGGCGCGGGCAGGTTCATGGGGCAGCAGTCTAGAGATGCCCGCAAATGCTCGCAAGGCCAATATCAAAAAGTTTTGATATTGGTGCCTGTAGGGGCTTTTCCAGAGCCTCTGCTTCTACAGTCAACGAGTGGCGAAGGGGTTTCATCAATGGATTGTGTCTTCAACAGGGGAAAAACATGCCTGAGTGACTATCTGTCATTGCCCCCGCCTGACGCCTGAGGGAAAATGCAGGCCTTTTTTCCGTTTCGTTTTATTCAATCCCCAGGAGATCAGCGATGCCAAGCCGTCGTGAGCGTGCCAACGCCATTCGTGCCCTCAGCATGGATGCCGTGCAAAAAGCCAACAGCGGCCATCCAGGTGCCCCTATGGGTATGGCGGATATCGCCGAAGTACTTTGGCGTGACTACCTGAAGCACAACCCGAGCAACCCATCCTTTGCCGACCGCGACCGCTTCGTGCTGTCCAATGGCCACGGCTCGATGTTGATCTACTCGCTGCTGCACCTGACCGGCTATGACCTGTCGATCGATGACCTGAAGAACTTCCGCCAACTGCACAGCCGCACCCCGGGCCACCCGGAGTTCGGTTACACCCCAGGCGTGGAAACCACCACCGGCCCGCTGGGCCAGGGCCTGGCCAACGCTGTGGGCTTTGCCCTGGCGGAGAAAGTCCTGGCGGCGCAGTTCAACCGTCCAGGCCACAACATTGTCGACCATCACACCTACGTGTTCCTGGGTGATGGCTGCATGATGGAAGGCATTTCCCACGAAGTCGCTTCCCTGGCCGGCACCCTGGGCCTGGGCAAGCTGATCGCCTTCTACGATGACAACGGCATCTCCATCGACGGCGAAGTCGAAGGCTGGTTCACCGACGACACGCCCAAGCGTTTCGAAGCCTATAACTGGCAAGTGATCCGCAACGTCGACGGCCACGATCCGGAAGAGATCAAGACCGCCATCGACACCGCGCGCAAGAGCCCGCTGCCGACCCTGATCTGCTGCAAGACCACCATCGGTTTCGGTTCGCCGAACAAGCAGGGCAAGGAAGATTGCCACGGCGCGCCACTGGGCGACGCGGAAATCGCCCTGACCCGCCAGGCGCTGAACTGGAACTACGGCCCGTTCGAAATCCCGGCCGACATTTATGCCGAGTGGGATGCCAAGGAAAAAGGTCGCGCTGCCGAAGCCGAGTGGGACCAGCGTTTCGCGGCCTATTCCGCTGCATTCCCAACCGAAGCCAACGAACTGGTACGTCGCCTTAGCGGTGACCTGCCTGCCGACTTCGCCGAGAAGGCCGACGCCTACATCGCCGAAGTGGCCGCCAAGGGCGAAACCATCGCCAGCCGCAAGGCCAGCCAGAACACCCTGAATGCTTTCGGCCCCCTGCTGCCGGAAGTGCTCGGTGGGTCGGCCGACCTGGCCGGTTCCAACCTGACCCTGTGGAAAGGTTGCAAGGGTGTCAGCGCTGAAGATGCCAGCGGCAACTACATGTACTACGGCGT
Organism: Pseudomonas sp. NFPP25; assembly: GCF_900116505.1. NCBI lineage: Bacteria > Pseudomonadati > Pseudomonadota > Gammaproteobacteria > Pseudomonadales > Pseudomonadaceae > Pseudomonas > Pseudomonas sp. NFPP25. The sequence goes on from NZ_FPBG01000004.1 coordinate 605,702, forward strand.
GCGCGAGTTCGGCATGACCGCCATCATGAACGGCGTTGCCCTGCACGGCGGCCTGGTGCCTTACGGCGCGACCTTCCTGATGTTCATGGAATACGCCCGCAACGCAGTGCGCATGTCGGCGCTGATGAAGAAGCGTGTGATCCATGTCTACACCCACGACTCCATCGGTCTGGGCGAAGACGGCCCGACGCACCAGCCGATCGAGCAACTGACCAGCCTGCGTACCACGCCGAACCTGGACACCTGGCGCCCGGCCGATGCCGTTGAATCGGCGGTGGCCTGGAAAAACGCGCTGGAGCGTAAAGACGGCCCTTCGGCGCTGATCTTCTCGCGCCAGAACCTGCAGCACCAAACCCGCGATGCCGGCCAGATCGCCGACATCAGCCGCGGTGGCTATGTGTTGAAGGACTGCGCAGGCGAGCCTGAACTGATCCTTATCTCCACCGGTTCGGAAGTCGGCCTGGCCGTTCAGGCCTACGACAAACTGACCGAGCAAGGCCGCAAGGTGCGCGTGGTTTCCATGCCTTGCACCAGCGTGTTCGATGCTCAGGACGCTGGCTACAAGCAATCGGTTCTGCCGCTGCAGGTCAGCGCACGTATCGCGATCGAAGCGGCTCATGCCGACTTCTGGTTCAAGTACGTGGGTCTGGAAGGTCGCGTGATCGGCATGACCACCTACGGCGAATCGGCTCCGGCTTCGGCACTGTTCGAAGAGTTCGGCTTCACCCTGGACAACATCCTGGGCCAGGCCGAAGAGTTGCTGGAAGACTAAACCCGGAAGCCGGGTTGTCTGTACTGACGCAATTGCGAGCAAGCTCGCTCCTGCAGGGATGTATACCGTCCTTGTGGGGGCGAGCTTGCTCGCGATGACGATGGCGCAGGCAGCACGAAGCTGATGGTTTCACCACCGGTCATTGAGAACCCCATGCCTCAACCGCGTCCCTACAAAGTTGCACTCAACGGCTACGGCCGGATTGGTCGTTGCGTCTTGCGTGCTCTGTTCGAGCGAGGGGCTGCGGCCGGGTTCGAGATCGTTGCCATCAACGATCTGGCCGACATGGCCAGCGTCGAATACCTGACACGCTTCGATTCCACCCACGGGCGTTTTCCCGGTGAGGTGAAGGTCGATGGCGATTGTCTGCATATCAATGGCAACTGCGTGAAAGTGTTGCGCAGTGCCACCCCCGAAGGCATCGATTGGGCGTCCCTGGGCGTCGATCTGGTGCTGGAATGCTCCGGTGCCTACCACACCCGCGAAGACGGCCAGCGTTTCCTCGACGCCGGCGCGCCGCGGGTGCTGTTCTCCCAGCCGATGGCCAGCGAGGCGGATGTCGACGCCACCATCGTCTATGGGGTGAATCAGGACTGCCTGAGCGGCGACGAACGGCTGGTGTCCAACGCCTCCTGCACCACCAACTGCGGCGTGCCGCTGTTGCGCCTGCTGGATCAGGCCATTGGCCTGGAGTACGTATCGATCACCACCATTCACTCGGCGATGAACGACCAGCCGGTGATCGACGCCTATCACCATGAAGACCTGCGGCGTACCCGTTCGGCCTTCCAGTCGGTGATCCCGGTGTCCACCGGTCTGGCGCGGGGTATCGAGCGCCTGTTGCCGGAACTTGCCGGGCGAATTCAGGCCAAAGCAGTGCGGGTGCCGACGGTGAACGTGTCCTGCCTGGACATCACCATGCAGACCGTGAGCGATACCGACGCCACCGAGGTCAACCGGATCCTGCGCGAGGCCGCCACCAGCGGTCCGCTCAAGGGCCTGCTGGCCTACACCGAGCTGCCGCATGCCAGCTGTGATTTCAATCATGATCCCCATTCGGCGATCGTCGATGCCAGTCAGACCCGTGTTTCCGGCCCCCGGCTGGTGAACATCCTGGCCTGGTTCGACAACGAATGGGGCTTTGCCAACCGAATGCTGGACGTAGCTGGGCACTACCTGCACACAGCCGCTCCACGCACTGACACTCAACTCTCTGTTTCTGAAGAACAGTAACCCAGGAATTGCGACCCATGACCGTGTTGAAGATGACCGACCTCGATCTGCAAGGTAAGCGCGTGCTGATCCGTGAAGACCTCAACGTCCCAGTCAAGGACGGTGTTGTCACCAGCGATGCGCGAATCCTGGCTTCGCTGCCGACCATCAAGCTGGCCCTGGAAAAAGGCGCGGCAGTGATGGTCTGCTCGCACCTGGGCCGCCCGACCGAAGGCGAGTTTTCCGCCGAGAACAGCCTCAAGCCGGTGGCCGACTACCTGAGCCGCGCCCTGGGTCGCGAAGTACCGCTGGTGGCCGATTACCTGGGTGGTGTCGAGGTCAAGGCCGGCGACATCGTGCTGTTCGAGAACGTGCGCTTCAACAAGGGCGAGAAAAAGAACGCCGACGAGTTGGCCCAGCAATACGCTGCCCTGTGCGACGTGTTCGTGATGGACGCCTTCGGCACCGCGCACCGCGCCGAGGGTTCGACCCATGGCGTGGCCAAGTTCGCCAAAGTGGCTGCTGCTGGTCCTTTGCTGGCCGCTGAGCTGGACGCGCTGGGCAAGGCCCTGGGCAACCCGGCCAAGCCGATGGCGGCCATCGTTGCCGGCTCCAAGGTGTCGACCAAGCTGGACGTGCTCAACAGCCTGAGCCAGATCTGCGACCAGTTGATCGTCGGTGGCGGCATCGCCAATACCTTCCTCGCCGCTGCCGGGCATCCGGTGGGCAAGTCGCTGTACGAGCCGGACCTGCTGGACACCGCTCGCGCCATCGCCGCCAAGGTCAGCGTACCGCTGCCGGTGGACGTGGTGGTGGCCAAGGAATTTGCCGAGAGCGCTGCGGCCACCGTCAAGCTGATCGCCGATGTGGCCGATGACGACATGATTCTCGACATCGGCCCGCAGACTGCCGCGCAGTTCGCCGAACTGCTGAAATCCTCCAGGACCATCCTCTGGAACGGCCCGGTGGGCGTGTTCGAATTCGACCAGTTCGGCAATGGCACCAAGGTCCTGGCCCAGGCCATCGCTGACAGCGCCGCGTTCTCCATTGCCGGCGGCGGCGACACCCTGGCAGCCATCGACAAATATGGCGTAGCCCAGCAGATCTCCTACATTTCTACCGGTGGCGGCGCCTTCCTCGAGTTCGTCGAGGGCAAGGTGCTGCCGGCGGTTGAAGTCCTGGAAGCCCGGGCCAAGGCCTGAGGCCTCGATTGGCCGGGCAAAGGAGTGTTCTGATGGTCAAGACGTTGCCACTGTTGATCGCCGTGGCGTTGCTGGCGGGCTGTTCCAGTGCCCCCAAGGCAACGCCTGCGGAGGATGCCGGCGAGGTGCAGAAAGGCTGCTACCAGGCTGACTGGCAGGCCGAGACGGCTCCGGTGATCAACAAGCGCCTGGGCCCTGAGGGCCTGGAGAAGTACGAGACGCCGTCAAAGGCCAGGGAACAGGGTTGCCCTTGACGGGTCAGATGGGTTAACGCAACGCGCCGGGGCCTGTTGGCCGCCCGCCGAGGAACATTGATGAAAGGTTTGATCGCCGTGGCGATGCTGGGCTTGTTGGCAGGTTGTGCCAACCTGAACCTGCTCAAGTCGCCGACCACTGACAACTGGACCACCTGGACCTGCGACAGCCAGGCCCAGGTGCTCTGGCGCTACACCGACGACAGCCGCAAGGCCGTCGACGTGCGCCTGGGGGGCGACGACCAGGTACGCCGCCTGAAGCTTGAGCCCAGCGGTTCGGGCTCGCTGTACAGCGACGACATGCTGGCGTTTCACGTCAAGGGCGAGGAGGGCCTGGTCTACTGGGTCGCCACCAATGACCTGATCGGCCGCGGCTGCAAGGCCATGTAGGGGCAGGCTTGCCAGCGGAGGCGGCCTCCAGACCTGTGCAGGGTTCAAGGCCCCTTTCACCGGCGAGCCGGCTCCTGCGTGGCTGTAGAAATTTGGTTTTAACGAATGGAACAGAGCGGGTTGACCCCCGATCTGCAATCACTTGAATAGCAGTCGCCGCTACGGCAGGCTTGCACGATTAACGACCCTCGACCGGGAGAGACACACACAATGGCACTCATCAGCATGCGCCAGATGCTGGACCACGCAGCCGAGTTCGGCTACGGCGTTCCAGCCTTCAACGTCAACAACCTTGAGCAGATGCGCGCCATCATGGAAGCCGCTGACAAGACTGACTCCCCGGTGATCGTCCAGGCTTCGGCCGGCGCCCGCAAATACGCCGGCGCGCCTTTCCTGCGTCACCTGATTCTGGCTGCCATCGAAGAGTTTCCGCATATCCCGGTGTGCATGCACCAGGACCACGGCACCAGCCCTGACGTCTGCCAGCGCTCCATCCAACTGGGCTTTTCCTCGGTGATGATGGACGGCTCCCTCGGTGAAGACGGCAAGACCCCGACCGACTACGAATACAACGTCCGTGTTACCCAGCAAACCGTAGCCATGGCTCACGCCTGCGGCGTGTCGGTAGAAGGCGAACTGGGCTGCCTGGGTTCGTTGGAAACCGGCATGGCCGGTGAAGAAGACGGTATTGGCGCCGAGGGCGTGCTGGACCACAGCCAGATGCTGACCGACCCGGAAGAAGCCGCGGACTTCGTCAAGAAGACCCAGGTGGATGCCCTGGCCATCGCCATCGGTACCAGCCACGGCGCCTACAAGTTCACCAAGCCGCCTACCGGCGACGTACTGGCCATCGACCGCATCAAGGAAATCCACAAGCGCATCCCTAACACTCACCTGGTGATGCACGGTTCCTCTTCGGTGCCGCAAGAGTGGCTGGCGATCATCAACCAGTACGGTGGCGACATCAAGGAAACCTACGGCGTGCCGGTTGAAGAAATCGTCGAAGGCATCAAGTACGGCGTACGCAAGGTCAACATCGACACCGACCTGCGCCTGGCATCCACTGGTGCCATGCGCCGCCTGATGGCCACCAACCCCAGCGAGTTCGACCCGCGCAAGTTCTTCGGCGCCACCGTGACCGCCATGCGCGATGTCTGCATCGCCCGTTACGAAGCCTTCGGCACCGCCGGCAACGCCTCGAAGATCAAGCCGATCTCCCTGGAAGCCATGTTCCAGCGTTACCTCAAGGGTGAGCTGAACGCCAAGGTCAACTGAGCCTAAGCGTCGAACGAAGAAGCCCGCAGCGATGCGGGCTTTTTTGTATTCGACGCTCTTGCCTTCGTAGGCGCTGGCTTGCCCGCGATGAGCGCCTTTGGGCGGATGCCGGGCTCAAGGGCGCCTTCGCCGGCAAGCCGGCCCCTACGCAGGGAGGGGTGTCAGGTCTTGTTGTGGTCGATGTCCAGCTTGGAAAAGGTCACCTTGCCGCCTTCGCTGGTATAGCCGGTGTTGTCCTGCACATAAACCCCGGCCTTGAAGTACAGCGGCTTGTCGCGCCAGGTCGCGCTCAACTGGCTGTCCCACTGATAGCCGGCAGCGCTGACGCCCAGGGCGCCGCCCGGGCTCAGGTGGATCAGGTAGGAAAACTCCCGGTCCATGGGCACGTTCTCGGCGATGGTGATGACACGGCCTTCCTCGTCGTCCGGGTGCAGGCGCACCTTGGCCACGATGTTGCCGCTGCCCTTGCTGGTCTTGTACTGGTACTCGACCTTCACCAGCGGCTTGGTGCTGTTGTAGGCGTGGATCTGGCCGATGACGATCTTGCCCGAGGAGGGCACCTGGTTCACCGCCAGGGTCGCGTACAGCAGGTTGTCCGCTTCGGGGTAGGTCCAGTTGCGCAAGGTGCCGTTGGAGTAGGTCTCGCGCAGCTCGGTGCGCGGGTAGATGGCGTTCTCGGTTTTCGAGCCGGTCACCGGCGACCAGAAGAACAGGGTGCCGGTATCGGAGTGGAAGTACTGGTCCTTGAACCCCTTGACCAGTGTCGGGGTGTCGATGGTCGCCGGCGGGCTGCCGACGGGAACGCTGAGGTTCCAGGTTGCCAGGTCGATCATGGTGGTTTTCCGCAAGGCATGGCTGATGCAGGTGGCCGAAGGCTTTAGCCTGCGCTTCTTAGGGGGTCTTTATAGCGCAGAAGCGGTGCTTGGCGAGGCCCGTATGGCGGATATCTGGCGTCAGCAAAATGTCGAAATGCCATCTATCCCGGTTTTTATGCGGCAACTCTGTGACCGTTAGTCGGGAGTCGTGCCCATTGGCGAAGTGATGGCGTGTTGGCAGCTTCTGCTTTTGAGGATCCGGGTCTAGAGTGAAACCTTAGGTTTTACCGGGTTTTTACACCCGTTCAGTCTTATTACAGACAAGAGAAGCAGCATGGAATGCGTGCAACCAGAGCCAGCCGAAGGCCACTCCACTCTTCTGATCGTCGATGACTATCCTGAAAACCTCCTCAGCATGCGTGCTCTGTTGCAGCGCCAGGACTGGCAGGTGATGACCGCCGCCTCGGGGGTCGAGGCCCTGGGCCTGCTGCTCGAACATGAAGTGGACCTGGTATTGCTGGATGTACAGATGCCCGGCATGGATGGCTTCGAAGTCGCCCGCCTGATGCGTGGCAGCCAACGTACCCGGCTGACCCCGATCATCTTTCTCACCGCCAACGAACAGTCTCAGGACGCTGTGATCAAGGGCTATGCCAGTGGCGCCGTGGACTACCTGTTCAAGCCGTTCGACCCACAGATTCTCAAGCCCAAGGTCCAGGCCCTGCTGGAGCATCAGCGCAACCGCCGGGCCCTGCAGCACCTCAGCCACGACCTGGAGGTGGCGCGGGCCTTCAATGCCTCGGTGCTGGACAACGCTGCCGAGGGCATCCTGGTGGTGGACGAGGGCGGGTGTGTGCGTTTCGCCAATCCGGCGGTCTCGCGCCTGCTCAATGCCCAGGTCAAGGAGCTGGAAGGCTCGCCCTTTCTCGACTACCTGCAAAAGCCCCACGTTCCCGGCTGGAGCGGCTCCGAGCTCTACGCCTGTTATCGCCGGGGCGAAACCTATCGCCTGCACGACGCTCAGATGCGCACCGTGCCCGGCCAGTTGATCAGCGTGGCCTTGTCCTGTGCGCCCTTGCCCAGTGACCAGAAGGCGATGGTGGTCACCCTGCTGGACATGTCCGAAGTGCGTCACCTGCACCAGCAACTGGAATACCAGGCCGTGACCGACCCGCTGACCGGCCTGCTCAACCGCCGCGGCTTCTATCAGACGGTGGAAAACATCCTGCTGCGCAGCGACCGCTCGGGAAAGTCCCTGGTCCTGCTCTACCTGGACCTCGACGGCTTCAAGCGGGTCAACGACTCCCTGGGGCACGACGCCGGCGACCGGGTGCTGCGCTGGGTTTCCGAGCAATTGAAGGACTGCCTGCACTCCTTCGACATTCTCGGGCGCATGGGCGGCGACGAATTCACCGCGCTGCTGGAACTGAGCTTCCCCGAGCAGGCGGCGAAGATCGCCGAGAAGCTGATCGAACGCCTGTCCATCAACCAGCAGATCGATGGCCTGGAGGTGGTGCTGGGGGCGAGTATCGGCATCGCCATCTACCCCGACTGCGGCTCCAACCTGGACGGCCTGTTGCGGGCGGCGGACATCGCCATGTACGAAGCCAAGCGCGCCGGCCGCCAGCAGTACCGCTACTACGATCACGAGATGAATGGCCGCGCCCGTTCGCGGCTGATGCTCGAGGAAAGCGTGCGCAGCGCCGTGGAGCGCAAGGAATTCACCCTGGTGTACCAGCCCCAGGTGGCCATTGCCGACGGGCGCCTGCGCGGTTTCGAAGCCTTGCTGCGCTGGCGTCATCCGAGTGTGGGCGACGTGCCTCCGGGGCTGTTCCTGCCCCTGCTTGAGGAGGCACGGCTGATCAGCCGCCTGGGCAGTTGGATCTATCAACAGGGCGCGGCCCAGCGCAAGGACTGGGAGCAGGTGTTCAGCCCCGACCTGGTGCTGGGCGTCAGCCTCAGTGCCACCCAGTTCAACATGCCCAACCTGGTGGCCGAGCTGCGCCAGGTGCTGTCGCGCCATGGCCTGCAACCGCGCCAACTGGAGGTGGAGGTTACCGAGGCCGCCTTGACCCAGAACCTGGATGACACCCGCAAACAGTTGCAGCTCCTGCGTCAGCTGGGGGTGCGGGTGGCCCTGGATGACTTCGGCTCGGGCAGTTGTTGCCTGGCCTACCTGCGTGACCTGCAACTGGACACCCTCAAGCTCGATCGCCACCTGATTGCCCGCCTGCTGACCTCGCCAAGGGATGCCGCCATTGCCCGCTGCGTGATCGACCTGTGCAAGCAGTTCGACCTGCTGGTGATCGCCGAGGGTGTGGAAACCCTCGAGCAATACCAGTGGCTCAAGGCCAATGGCTGCGAGTATGTGCAAGGTTTCCTGGTGGCTCGGCCGCTGACCGCCAGTATCGCCAGCCAGTTTGCCCAGCCCTTTGACTGGAGCGCGCTACAGGCCTGAATTCGCTACACTGGCGCCTTTTATGCCCTGCGTTGCCCCTTCATGACCGCACTCAAATACCTCCAGGCCTATCCCGTTGCCTTGCAGCAGCAAGTGCGCCAGTTGATCGATGAACAGCGCCTGGGCGACTACCTGAGCCAGCGTTACCCGGGCCGGCACGCCGTACAGAGCGACAAGGCGCTGTACAGCTACGCTCTGGAGCTCAAGCAGGAATACCTGCGCAATGCGCCGGCCATCGACAAGGTGCTGTTCGACAACCGTCTGGACCTGACCCACCGTGCCCTGGGCCTGCATACCACGGTTTCCCGGGTGCAGGGCGGCAAGCTCAAGGCCAAGAAAGAGATCCGCATCGCTTCGCTGTTCAAGGAGGCGGCGCCGGAATTCCTGCGGATGATCGTGGTGCACGAGCTGGCCCACTTCAAGGAATCGGATCACAACAAGGCGTTCTACAAGCTCTGCGAGCATATGCTGCCGGGCTATCACCAGCTGGAGTTCGACCTGCGGGTCTACCTGACCTGGCGCGACCTGCAAGGCAAGGCGGGAGCGCCGGATTAACCCCTGAAGGCAAGGAGTGGGCGATGGATGTGAGCAAGACCAAGAGCAGTTTCTACCGCCGCCTGTATGTGGCGTACCTGATCGACAGCGGCCTGGCCAGCAGCGTGCCGGCGCTGACCGAGGTCACCGGCATGCCGCGGCGCACCGCCCAGGACACCATCGCGGCCCTGGCGGACCTGGACATCCTCTGCGAGTTCGAGCAGCAGGACGGCGCGCGCAACCATGCCGGGCGTTACCGGATCCACAACTGGGGCGCCATCGACAAGGGCTGGATCGAGCCCAACCTGCGGCAGATCAAGGCCGTGCTGGGCTATCCCTGAGGCTCAGGAGCGACGCATGCCGATGTGAGGAATACCGTCCTCCAGGTATGCTTCGCCCGCCACCACGAAACCGTAGCGGCCGTAATAGGCCTGCAGATGAGCCTGGGCCGAGAGGTAGATCGGCGTTTGCGGCCAGTGCCGCTCGGCCTGCTTCAGCGCCTGCTCCATCAGGGTGTGGCCCAGGCCCTGGCCACGGGCCTGTTCAGCGATGACCACGCGGCCGATGACCACGTCGCCGCCCTGGGAAGTCGGGTCCAGCAGGCGCAGGTAGGCCAGCAACCGGTCGCCGTCCCAGGCCATCAGGTGGCAGGTATCGCCTTCAAGGTCGCGGCCGTCGACTTCCTGATAAGGGCATTTCTGTTCCACCACGAAGACTTCGGTGCGCAATTGCAGAATCGCGTACAACTGTTCCTTGCCCAGGTCGGTGTGGTGTTTGCAGACCCATTCGATGGTCATCTTCATATCCTGTATTGAGTGCTGCGCGAAATAGTAAGCACATCGCCACGGGATGTCTTGCCGGTTGTCACGCAGAAATTGTTTCTGTGAGATGGGTCAAAATGCCACTACTGAGATCACTGGTATTTGTCTTCTTTGTGTAATCTGTTTTCAAGACCTGTGCATGGGTTCTGATGAGCTAATGTTAGGAGCTGGGCCGACCTGTGCCGCACAGGCCGCGACCCTGGAGTATGGGCTGGAACGCGCTGGGCCCAGGGCCCGCTAAGGATCTATTAGCATGCTGCGACTGCATCGAGCTTTGGCTTTGATCGGATTGCTGTTGCTGGGCCAGAGCGCTTTTGCCGAAAGGCTGCGGCTGGTCGCCGATGCCTGGCCACCCTTTACCGACGCGACCCTGGTCAATGGCGGCGTGGCCACCGACATTGTCAGCACCGCCCTGTCCCGCGCCGGCTATTCCAGCGAATTCGAGCAGGTGCCCTGGGCCCGGGCCCTGCTGGGCATCGGCGAGGGGCGCTACGACGTGCTGGTGAATGCCTGGTACAACGAAGAGCGCACCCAGTTGGGGCAGTTCTCCGCGGAATACATGGTCAACCGCGTGCGCTTCATCAAGCGCAAGGACGCGCCGCTGGAATACAGCAACCTCAAGCAGCTGCATGAGTACCCGGTGGCAGTGGTGCGTGGCTACGCCTATTCCCCCGAATTCGACAATGACCCCGACCTGCAGAAGGTGCCGGTGCACAACTTCGCCATGGCGGTGCGCATGCTGGCGGCGGATCGGGTCAAGCTGACCCTGGAGGACGAATACGTTGCCCGCTACTACCTGGCCCGGGAGTCACCGCGGGTACGCAATGCGGTGGAGTTCCTGCCCAAGCCCCTGAGCGAGAACAGCCTGCATATCCTGGTCAGTCTGAAGAACCCCGAGCATGCGCAGATCGTGGCCAGGTTCGACAAGGAAATCGCTGCCATGAAAGCTGACGGCAGCTACGACCGCCTGCTGCGCCAGCACGGCATGTAACCGAAGATGCAGGAGCTGGCTTGCCAGCGAAAGCGACTCCGGACCGTGCATGAGTCTTGCGGCCCCTTTCGCCGGCAAGCCGGCTCCTACGGTTTTGCGTTGTCGCTGGTGTCCTTGATCAGATGCGCCGCCAGGGTCCGCAACGGGCCCAACTGACGGCAGATCAGCGCCAGTTGGGTCTGCACCAGGCGCTGGCCTTCGTCGACCTCGTCGGGCATTTGCTCCAGCTCATTGGCCAGGGCTTCTTCGGCATCGCTCTGGATATCGATCGGGGTCTTGTTGGCCAAACCCTGGGCAATCTCGTCGATGCTAGCCGCCAGGCTGACCCCGGCGCCTTCGATCAAGTGCTCGCGAACTTCGTCCGGCAGCCGGGTCTCGCGGTGTGCGCCCAGGCCCGAGAGGTAGCTGAGCAAGGTGTGGGACAGCACCAGGAAGCGGAAGCCCACGTCCGCTTCCTTACGGAAATGCCCGGGTTCCATGAGCATGTTGGCCAGGGTGGTGGACAGCGCGGCGTCGGCGTTGTGGGCGTTGCGCCGGGCCAGGCGGTAGGCCAGGTCGTCGCTCTTGCCGGCGGCGTACTGCTGCATGATCTGGCGCAGGTAGATGCTGTTGCAGGTCAGGGTGTTGGCCAGCACCTTGTTCAGGCGCCGGCCCTGCCAGTCCGGCAGGAACAGGAACACCGCCAGCCCGGCGATCAGGCTGCCCAACAGCGTATCGAACAGCCGCGGCAGGAACAGCCCATAACCGTCGCCCACCTGGTTGAAGCAGAACAGCACCATCAGAGTGATGGCCGCCGTGGCCAGGGTGTAGCGGGTGGTGCGGTTGGTGAAGAACACCACCCCGGCGGCAATGGCGAACAGCGACTGCACCAAGGGGCTGGGGAACAGGTCGAACAGCGCCCAGGCGATGGTCAGGCCGATGGCGGTGCCGATGATCCGCTGGCCCAGCTTGCGCCGGGTAGCGCCGTAGTTGGGCTGGCAGACGAACAGGGTGGTGAGGATGATCCAGTAACCCTGGGAAGGGTGGATCAAATGCACCATGCCGTAGCCGATGCTCAGCGCCAGGGGCAGGCGCAGGGCATGGCGGAACAGCAGCGAGGTTGGCGTCAGCTGGGTGCGCAGGCGGGTCCAGACATCCTTGAAGTTGCGTGGCGAACGGTCCAGCAGGCTGCTGTCGGTGGCGTCCGCCAGGGCGTCGGGGTTGCTGGCGTCGCTGAGCAGGCGGTCGAGGGTGCCGAGGTTGGCCGCCAGGGCTCGCAATGAGCGCAACAGCCCGCGCCAGGCCGGGTTGCTCTGGATCCGCAGGTGTTCCAGGGAAGCGTGCAGGTCGCCCAGGGCCTCGGCGAAGGTGGCGTCATAGACGAACGGCTGGCGCAACTGGATGGATTCGGCCAGGGCACGGCAGGCCTTGCCCTGCTGGCGCAGCAGGCGCTGGCAGCGGAACAGCACGTCGCTGTGGAAAAACGCCTCGGTCAGGGCGTTGTACGGGTAGTGGGAAGAGCTGGCGCGCTCGTGAATGTCCTGGGCCAGGAAGTACAGCTTCAGGTAGCGGCTGACCTTCGACCCCGGCCGGCCGTTGCCCACCCGGTGCAGGATGATTTCCTTGGCGACGTTGAGGGCCGCCACCACCTTGCCGTTCTGCTTGGCCAGTTCCAGGCGCCGGGCCTCCACGTCCAGCTGGCGGATGGGCTCGAACAGCGAGGACTTGAGCTTGAGGTAGTAACCCAGTTCGCGAAACAGCCGGGCCAGGCTCTGCTGCACCGGCTGGTTGGAAAACAGCGCCTGCCACAGCACCGACAGCAGGCCGTACCAGGCGGCGCCGGCCACCAGCAGCAGCGGCTCGTGCCAGAAATCGATCACCGCGCCGCCGCGCTGGTCGACGCCGATCATGGTGTAGACCGAGAGTATCAGGGTCGCCGAGGCGATGGCGCCATAGCGTTCGCCCAGCGCCCCCAGCATGGTCAGGCCGAAGCTGGCCAGGGCCAGGGCGATGGCGAAGATCCAGGGGTAGGGGAACAGCAGTTCCACCGACAGCGCGGCAATGCTGAAGCACACCAGGGTTACGGCCAGGGAATTGAGCCGGCCTTGCCAGCTGTCGTCGGTTTCCGCCAGGGCGCTGGCGATGATGCCGAGGAACAGCGGGATCAGCAGGGCCATTTCATCCTGATACCAGCACAGCGCCATGCTGCCGGTCAGGGCGATGAACACCCGCACGCTGTAGCTGAATTTATCCAGCGCCCAGAGGCGGCGCAGGGATTGGCGAAAAGAGGTCGAGGACATGGAGTAGGGCAGGCCTTCCGGGGCGATGCAGCTAAATTGAGCCAGTATTGACGACGGCGCAATGCCGTCGTCACATCCTTGAGCAATATCTGTTCCTCTTTCCTACGGCGCCCTGGCCACAGGCTCAGACGTACTGCGCCGCCGCGTAGCCCGAGGCCCAGGCCCACTGGAAGTTGAAGCCGCCCAGGTGGCCGGTGACGTCCAGCACTTCACCGATGAAATACAGCCCCGGGCTCTTCAGCGATTCCATGGTCTTGGACGAAACTTCCCGGGTGTCGACGCCGCCCAGGGTCACTTCGGCGGTGCGGTAGCCCTCGGTGCCCGCCGGTACCAGTTGCCAGCTGCCGAGTTTCTGCGCCACGTCCGCCAGCTCCGCCGGGGTGTACTGCTTCATCGGCTTGGAGACGAACCAGTGGTCGGCCAGCAGGCCGGCCATCTTCTTGGTGAAGATCTCCCCCAAGAGGGTCTTGAGCTCGCTGTTGGGGCGCTCGGCCTGCTGCTGTTGCAGCCAGCCCAGGGCGTCGTGGTCCGGCAGCAGGTTGATCTCGACGCTGTCGCCGGGCTGCCAGTAGGAGGAAATCTGCAGGATCGCCGGGCCGCTGAGGCCGCGGTGGGTGAACAGGATGTTCTCGCGAAAGCTCTGGTCGTTGCAGCTCACCAGGCAATCCACCGAGGTCCCCGATAGCTCGCTGCACAGTTCCTTGAGCTGGTCGGTGATGGTGAACGGCACCAGGCCGGCACGGGTCGGCAGCAGTTCGTGGCCGAACTGTTTGGCCACCTGATAACCGAAGCCGGTGGCGCCCAGCGTCGGGATCGACAGCCCGCCGGTGGCGATCACCAGCGATTGGCACTGAACCTGGCCGAGGGTGGTGTCGAGCAGGTAGCCGCTTTCGACCTTTTCGATGGTCTGGATCGAGGTGTCCAGGCGCAGCTCCACGCCGACCTGATCGCACTCGTCGAGCAGCATGCCGAGGATGTCGCTGGACTTGTTATCGCAGAACAGCTGGCCGAGTTTCTTCTCGTGGTAGGGCACGCCGTGCTTGGCCACCAGGCCGATGAAATCCCACTGGGTGTAGCGCGCCAGGGCCGATTTGCAGAAGTGCGGGTTCTGCGACAGGAAGTTGGCCGGCTCGGTGTACATATTGGTGAAATTACAGCGGCCACCGCCGGACATCAGGATTTTCTTGCCGGCCTTGTTGGCGTGGTCCAGCAGCAACACCTGGCGGCCTCGGCCGGCCGCGGTCAGGGCGCACATCAGGCCGGCGGCGCCGGCGCCAATGATCACGACTTCGGTAGAACGCAAAACGGTGTCCTCAATAGAAGCGAACGGCCCTGTGGCAGCGGCTACAGGTCAAACAGTGGGGTTAAAGGACGCGCACGCGCAGCGAGCGGCCCTTGATCTTGCCGTTGTTCAGGCGCTGCAGCGCCTGCATGACCACGGTGCGTTCAACCGCCACATACGACTGGAAGTCGAAGATCGCGATCTTGCCGACCTGGGCGCCCGGGATGCCGGCGTCGCCGGTCAGTGCGCCGAGAATATCCCCCGGACGTACCTTGTCCTTGCGCCCGCCGGCGATGCACAACGTGCTCATCGGTGGCTGCAGCGGGGCGCCGCCCTGGGACTTGAGGTTATCGACCTGATCCCAGTTCAACGGGGCTTTCTGCAGTTGTTCGATGGCTTGCGCGCGATGGGCTTCGGACGGTGCGACGAGGCTGACCGCGATGCCTTTCTCGCCAGCGCGACCGGTACGGCCAACGCGGTGAATGTGGATTTCCGAATCGCGGGCCAGCTCGACGTTGATCACCATGTCCAGCGCATCGATGTCCAGACCACGGGCGGCGACGTCGGTGGCGACCAGTACCGATGTGCTGCGGTTGGCAAACATCGCCAGCACCTGATCGCGGTCACGCTGCTCCAGGTCGCCGTGCAGGCCGACAGCGGAGATGCCTTTGGCGGTCAGGTGATCGACGGTTTCCTGCACTTGCTGCTTGGTGAAGCAGAACGCCACACAGGAGGCCGGGCGGAAGTGGTGCAGGACTTTGGTCACTGCGCTCATGCGCTCTTCCGGTGAAATCTCGTAGAAGCGCTGCTCGATCTGCGTATCGTCGTGGAACGCTTCGGCTTTCACCGTTTGCGGATCGCGCATGAATTTCGACGCCAGTTGCTTGATGCCCACCGGATACGTGGCGGAGAACAGCAGGGTCTGGCGGCGCGACGGGGTCTTTTCGATGATGTCTTCGATGGCGTCGTAGAAACCCATGTCGAGCATGCGGTCGGCTTCGTCGAGCACCAGCGTGTTCAGGCCGTCGAGCACCAGCGAACCCTTGCGCAGATGCTGCTGGATACGCCCTGGGGTGCCGACGATGATATGCGCACCGTGCTCCAGGGAGGCGATCTGTGGCCCGAACGACACGCCGCCGCACAGGGTCAGGACCTTGATGTTGTCTTCGGCGCGGGCCAGCCGGCGCACTTCCTTGGCCACCTGGTCGGCCAGCTCGCGAGTCGGGCAGATCACCAGGGCCTGGCAGCCGAAGTAGCGCGGGTTGATCGGGTTCAGCAGGCCGATGCCGAAGGCCGCGGTCTTGCCGCTGCCGGTCTTGGCCTGGGCGATCAGGTCCATGCCCTTGAGGATCACCGGCAAGCTCTGCGCCTGGATCGGCGTCATCTGGGCATAACCGAGGGAGTCGAGGTTAGCCAGCATGGCGGGAGACAGGGGCAAAGTATTAAAAGCGGTGGCAATGGTGGTCACGGGACTGGCCTGCAAAACAAAATGTCGCGCAGTGTATCAGTCTCGCTCCCACAACCTGCAAATTCTGGACGAGCAACCGCGCAGGAGCGGTTTTGTGTAGGAGCTGGCTTGCCAGCGAAAGCAGCCGCGAGGTTGGCGCAGGGCTCATGGGCCTCTTCGCCGGCGAGCCGGCTCCTACGGGGGGAGGTGTGTGGGTTCAGTGTTCGATGTGCTGCTCTTGGACCTTGCGCGCTCGGCGGCCATCGGTGGGCGACAGCTGGAGGAAGATCGCCGCCGCCAGCATCGCCATGATCCCTACCGTGAGGAAGGTCAGTTGGAAGGCGCCGAGTACGGTGTCCACTCCGTCATTGCCCACTTCAGCAGTAAAACCGCCCAGCAGCGCACCGGCACACGCCACCCCCAGGCTCAGGGACAATTGCGCTACCACTGACAGCAGGCTGTTGCCGCTACTGGCCGCGGCATCGTCGAGGTCGATCAGGGTCACGGTGTTCATCGCGGTGAACTGCAGCGAGTTGATCGCCCCCAGCACCGCCAGCATGCCCAGCAACAGCGGATAAGGCGTGTGCTCGCTGACCAGGCCCATGCTGGCCAGCATCAGCCCCAGGGCCAGGGTGTTGCCGGTGAGCACGATGCGGTAGCCCAGGCGCTCGATCAGTGGCCGGGCGATGGATTTGGCCAGCATTGCCGCGGCCGCCAGGGGCAGCATGCTCATCCCCGCCTGGGACGGTGAATAGCCCAGGGCCACTTGCAGCAGCAGGGGCACCAGGAACGGCAGGGCGCCGCTGCCCAGGCGGGCGAACAGGTTACCCAGAATGCCCACGGCAAAGGTCCGCACCTTGAACAGTGACGGGGCGAACAGCGGGTTGTCGGTGTGCACGGCCCGCAGCCAGTAGGCCGCCAGGCAGGCCAGCCCGCCGAACAGCAGCAACATCACCCGCAAGTGCGGCAGGTGCAGTTCCCCCAGGCCTTCCATGGCGATGGTGATCAGCACCATCGCCGCGCCGAACAGCACAAAGCCCAGGCTGTCGAAGCGTGTGCGCTCGCTGCCGCGCAGGTCGGGAATGAAACGCCACACCGCATAGCAGCCAACGGCGCCTACCGGCAGGTTGATCAGGAAGATCCAGTGCCAGGTCAGGTACTGCACCATCCAGCCGCCCATGGTCGGGCCGATCAGCGGCCCCAGAAGCCCGGGAATGGTGATGAAGCCCATGATCCGCACCAGTTCCGAACGCGGGTAGGCACGCAGCACCACCAGCCGTCCCACCGGCAGCATCAGCGCACCGCCCAGGCCCTGGATCACCCGGGCGCCAATCAGCTGGGTCAGGGTGTTGGACAGGGCGCAGAGCAGGGAACCGATGCTGAACAGCAAGATGGCGCCGAAGAAGATCCGCTTGGTGCCGAAGCGGTCGGCGATCCAGCCCGAGGCCGGGATCAAGAGGGCCACAGTAAGCATGTAGGCGATGATCACCCCCTGCATGCGCAGGGGGTTTTCCGCCAGGTCCTGGGCCATGGCCGGCAGGGCGGTATTGAGGATGGTGCCGTCCAGGGACTGCATGAAGAAGGCGATGGCCACCACCCAGGGCAGCCAGCGGGCGGTGGTGGCATCGAGTGGCGCGCGTTCGGGCATGGGACCTCTGGGTGAGTTCAGGTTTGAGGGCGGTTTCTACAGGGTCAGGGTCAGGCGGCTGACCAGCGCTCCGGGCAAGCGCATCGAAGCGGTCTGGCGCTGGCCGTAGGTACTGGCCGACAGCAGCAGCTCGCGTTGCTCGGTCAGGGCCTCCAGCTGCGAGCCCAGCAGGCTGTAGACGCTGTCATCGAAGCGCATAGTGCTCACCGGCGCCTGGATCTCGCCGTTCTCCACCCAGAAGGTGGCGAAGCGGGTCATGCCGGTCAGGCGCGCCGCCGGCAGGTCCGAGTAGTTCAGGTACCACAGGTTGCTGATGTACAGCCCGGTGCCCAGCTGCTTGAGGATCTCCTGCTGGGACAACCGCCCAGGGGCCATGTTCAGTGCACTGGGGTACTCGCCGCTGCCGGCACCATTGGTGGTCAGGCCGTACTCGGCGGCGCTGCGGGAGTTGATCAGTTGGGCATTGGCGCTGCCCGCGGCGATCAGTGACAGGTCGCTGCGCGGGTAGCCTTCGTCGGAAAACGCCGGGCTCAGGGAACCGCTGACCTGTTCGTCGAGCGACACCAGCGGGTTCAGCGCGGCATCACCGGCATAGAGCTTCTGCAGCGGGCTGTGCTTGCTGGCGATCGACTGGGCCGAGAAGCCGCCCCAGGCCAGCATGCCCATGATCTCCTCCAGGGCCGCCGGCGCCAGGTAGGCCCGGTACTGCCCGGGCGCCAGGGTGCGCAGTGGCCGGCCAAGGAATTCCAGTTGTTCCCGGGCCTGCTGGAAGCGCAGGGCGAAGGCCTGGCTGTCCCAGGCGTGCCCGGCGTAGCTGGCCTTCACCGCCTCGCCGTTTTCGTGGAACAGGCTGAAATCGAAGTTGAAGCTGTTGGCCTGGTGCCAGCCGAAGGCCCCGCCGGAACTGGCGAAGCCACGGCTGATGGGGCCGGCAGCGTAGATGCCCACCAGGTCCAGGCCGGCGCCGGCGCGACCGATTTCTTCCACCACCTGCTCACTGCCGGGCAGCGGCTGGTCCTGCACGTGATGGCTTTGCCAATGGGTGTGGTTGAGCATCAGGTACGGGTCGGCCGGCAGCAGTGGCAGGGTCTCGCGCAGTTGTTGCAGGCCATCGGCCAGGCGCTGGCGATCCACCTCGGGGTCATTGCTCAGGGTGATGCTGAGGTCGGCGTGGCGGCCATTGTCGATCAGCTTGAAATGCACGCTGGCCTGTTGCACCTGCCCGGCCTGGCGCACCTTGGCGTGGTTGAAGCGAATGAACTCCGAGGCTTCGGCGGCGTAGCTCAGGGTGAACTGCTCGGTCTCGCGCAGCGCGTCTTTGAGCCACTGCACCAAGGCCTTGAATGGCTGGGCCTGATCGGCTGTCCTGGTCATCAGGCGTCTCCTCCAAATACATCAATCTTGCTGAATACGCAGGCCGGCGAAGCATGGCCGACGCGAATCACCTGGTTGGGCTCGCCCTTGCCGCAGTTGGGCGTGCCCAGCACCTGGAAGGTGCTGCGGTCGCCGACCGCGCTGAGGTTGCGCCAGAACTGCGCGGAAATCCCCCGGTAATTGGGGTTCTTGACCACGCCCCGGAGTTCGCCGTTCTCGATCAACTGGCCCCATTCGCAGCCGAACTGGAACTTGTTGCGCGCATCGTCGATGGACCAGGAACGGTTGGTGGACATCAGGATGCCGTGCTCGATGTGCCCGATCATTTGCTCCAGGGGCTGGTCGCCGGGCTCGATGTTGAGGTTGGCCATGCGGTCGATCGGTGCACGGTTCCAACTGCTGGCGCGGCTGTTGGCGACGCCGTCGAGGCCGCTGCGGTATTGCGACAGGGCGCTGCCCAGGGGGCGTACCAGCAGGCCCTCGCGAATCAGGAACTGCTTGCTGGCCGCGGTGCCGTCGTCGTCGTGACTGTAGCTGGCCAGTTCCTCGGGGATCTGCGGGTCGAAAGTCACGTTGAGCAGCGAGGAGCCGTATTGCAGGCTGCCGAAATCCTGCTGTTTGACGAAGCTGGTGCCGGCGTAATTGCGCTCGTCGCCGAGAATGCGGTCCAGCTCCAGGGGATGGCCGATGGATTCGTGGATCTGCAGCATCATCTGGTCCGGCATCAGCAGCAGGTCCCGCGGGCCCTGGGGGGTATTGGGCGCCAGCAGCAGTTGCAGGGCCTGGTCGGCGACCCGCGGCGCAGCCCCCAGCAGGCCACAGCGGCTGATCACATCGCCGGCGCCCTGCTGGCCGAAGTTCTCCCGGCCGAGGCTGCGGGTCTGGCTGTCGCTGCCGTCGTAGGCGGTCACGTCCAGGCCCGGGTAGACAAAACGCTGGGCCTGGCGCAGCTCGGCGCCGGCGCTGTTGAGGTAGATCTGTTCGACCTGGGTCACGCCGATGCCCACCTGCCAGTTCACCAGGCGTTCATCCTTGGGCACCGAGGCCGACTCATCGCCCAGCAGCTGATAGCAGTCGCTGAGGGAGGGGAAGGGCTGCTCCAGGTTGGGCGAGAAATAGTCCGCGCGGTGGCTGGAGACCGGTTGCTCGCGCAGGTCCAGCAGGGCATGGGCGGCGATGACCCGGGCCTGCTGCTCGGCGCGGTCCAGGGCGGCCTGCAGGCCGCTTTGCGACAGGTCGTTGGTGGCGGCGTAGGCTTCCACGCCGCGCACCCGTACGGTCAGCATCGCCCCTTCGTCTCGGCCCAGGCTCGGCGGCTCGGCGACGTTCTTGCGCACCGACAGGTACTGGTCCGATTCGCGGACATAACGCAGGGAAAAGAATTCGGCGCCCGTGCGCAAGGCAGCGAAGCGCTGCTTGAGCTGGGGGTGAAAGTCGAACATGGAGGACCTCCTTGTGAGGCGCGATAGCGGGTCGACGCGTTTCGCCAGCAAACGGAACACCGCCCGGCGGTTCCTACAGGTATAGGTGCTGATGGGCGCGGGGGCGAAAGGGGATGTGCAAGTTGCAGAACTGTAGCCGCTGCCGAAGGCTGCGATCAAGGAAGTAGTTCTGAAGGAATGAAGGGAAGAGAAAAAGGGCGCCGACCCTTGCGGTCGGCGCCCGTCAGGCTTACTGCGCGGCGGGAGTCACATCGCGCATCGGCTTGCCACGTACCGGGGCTTCACCGGCTACGTAGTAGGCCGCGGTGCTGCGTGGCAGTGGCTGGCGGCCACGGATCTTGTCGGCGATTTTCTCGGCCATCATGATCGTCGGCGCGTTGAGGTTGCCGGTGGTGATGATCGGCATGATCGAGGCATCCACCACGCGCAGGCCTTGCATGCCATGCACGCGACCCTGGCCATCCACTACAGCCATGTCGTCGGTGCCCATCTTGCACGAGCAGGATGGGTGGAAGGCGGTCTCGGCGTGCTCGCGGATGAACTTGTCCAGTTGCTCGTCGGTCTGCACCTCGATGCCCGGGCTGATCTCGCGGCCGCGGAAAGGGTCCAGGGCCGGCTGCTGCATGATTTCACGGGTCAGGCGGATGCCGTCGCGGAATTCCTGCCAGTCCTGCTCGGTGGCCATGTAGTTGAAGAGGATGCTCGGGTGCTGGCGCGGGTCCTTGGACTTGAGCTGCACGCGGCCACGGCTCGGCGAGCGCATGGAGCCCATGTGCGCCTGGAAGCCGTGCTCTTTCACACCATTGCTGCCGTTGTAGTTAATCGCCACCGGCAGGAAGTGGTACTGGATATTCGGCCATTCGAACTCTTCGCGGGTACGGATGAAACCGCCGGCTTCGAACTGGTTGCTGGCGCCGATGCCGGTGCCGTTGAACAGCCACTCGGCACCGATGGCCGGCTGGTTCCACCACAGCAGCGATGGATACAGCGACACTGGCTGGGTGCAGGCGTACTGCAGGTACAGTTCCAGGTGGTCCTGAAGGTTCTCGCCCACGCCCGGCAGGTCGTGAACCACCGGGATGTCCAGGCTTTCCAGAAGGGCGCGGGGGCCTACGCCGGAACGTTGCAGCAATTGCGGCGACGCGATGGCGCCGGAGCTGACGATGACTTCCTTACGCGCACGGGCTTCCACGCGCTCTTCAGTGCTGCCTTGCAGGTAGCTCACGCCCACGGCGCGCTTGCCTTCGAAGAGGATCTTGTCGGTCAGGGCGTGGGTGACGATGGTCAGGGTCGAACGCTTTTTCGCGGTGTCCAGGTAACCGCGGGCGGTACTGGCGCGACGACCTTTGGGGGTCACGGTGCGGTCCATCGGGCCGAAGCCTTCCTGCTGGTAGCCGTTCAGGTCTTCGGTACGCGGGTAACCGGCCTGCACGCCGGCTTCGACCATGGCGTGGAACAACGGGTTGTTGCCGGCCTTGGGCGTGGTCACGCTGACCGGGCCTTCGCCGCCGTGGTAGTCGTTGGGGCCGATGTCACGGGTTTCCGCCTTGCGGAAATACGGCAGGCAATCCAGGTAGGTCCAGTCTTCCAGGCCTGGCAGCTTGGCCCAGCCGTCGTAGTCCATGGCGTTGCCGCGGATGTAGCACATGCCGTTGATCAGCGACGAGCCGCCCAGGCCCTTGCCGCGACCGCACTCCATGCGACGACCGTTCATGTGTGGCTCTGGATCGGTCTCGTAGGCCCAGTTGTAGCGCCGGCCTTGCAGTGGGAAGGCCAGTGCCGCCGGCATCTGGGTACGGAAGTCGAAACGGTAGTCCGGGCCACCGGCTTCCAGCAGCAGGACGGTGACGCCTTCGTCTTCAGTCAGACGGGTCGCCAGGGTGTTACCGGCCGAGCCGGCACCCACAATGATGTAATCGTATTCTTGGGCCATTGGAGCCTCCGTGGAGAGCTGCAAGCCTCAAGCTTCAAGCTGCAGGGAAGGCAGCGAAGCGGGCTTGGCATTGAATGGGGAGCAGGCGGCAAGCCAGGCTGTTGCCTGGGCCTGCCGCTTGTAGCTGACAGCTGCTTAGAACACCGAGGCGTAGTCGCCCAGCTCGACCTGCACCGACTTGATGCGGGTGAAGTTGTTCAGCGAGCTGATGCCGTTCTCACGGCCCACGCCCGACTGCTTGTAGCCGCCAACCGGCATCTTGGCGTCGGACTCGCCCCAGGCGTTGATCCAGCAGATACCGGCTTCGAGCTGATGAATCACGCGGTGAGCGCGGTTCAGATCCTTGGTGACCAGGCCGGCAGCCAGGCCGAAGTCGGTGTCGTTGGCGCGGCGGATCACTTCTTCTTCGGTTTCGTAGGTCAGGATCGCCATGACCGGGCCGAAGATTTCTTCACGGACGATGGTCATGTCGTCGGTGCAGTCGGTGAACACGGTCGGTGCAACGAAGGCGCCCTTGGCGAATTCGCCGTCGGTCAGGCGCTCGCCGCCGCACAGTACGCGGGCACCTTCTTCTTTACCCTTGGCGATGTAGCCCAGCACGCTTTCCATGTGCGGGAAACTGACCAGCGGGCCGAAGTTGGTGTTTTCGTCTTCCGGGTTGCCGATGCGGATGCGCGCAACGCGCTCGGCGATCTTGGCTTCGAAAGCGGCTTTCAGGTGGCTCGGTACGAATACCCGAGTGCCGTTGGTGCAGACCTGACCGGAGCTGTAGAAGTTGGCCATCATGGCGGTGTCGGCGGCGCGATCCAGGTCGGCGTCGTCGAAGATGATCAGTGGCGACTTGCCGCCCAGTTCCATGGTCACGTCTTTCAGCGAGGAGCTGGAAGCGCTGGCCATGACTTTCTTGCCAGTGTCGGTGCCGCCGGTGAAGGAGACCTTCTCGATGCGCGGGTGCTCGGTCAGCCAGGTGCCGACTTCGCGGCCGCTGCCGGTCAGGACGTTGAACACGCCATCCGGCAGGCCGGCTTCGGTGTAGATCTCGGCCAGTTTCAGGGTGGTCAGCGAGGTCACTTCGCTCGGTTTGAAGATCATCGCGTTACCGGCCGCCAGGGCCGGTGCGGATTTCCACAGGGCGATCTGGATCGGGTAGTTCCACGCGCCGATACCGGCCACTACGCCCAGGGGCTCGCGACGGGTGTAGACGAAGGAAGTGGTGCGCAGCGGGATCTGCTCGCCTTCGATGGCCGGTACCAGGCCTGCGTAGTATTCCAGCACGTCGGCGCCGGTGACGATGTCCACGTACTTGGTTTCGGAGAAGGCCTTGCCGGTGTCCAGGGTTTCCAGGGCGGCCAGTTCGTCGTTGCGCTCGCGGAGGATTTCCACGGCGCGACGCAGGATGCGCGAACGCTCCATGGCGGTCATGGCGGCCCAGATCTTCTGGCCTTTCTCGGCGCTGACCACGGCGCGTTCAACGTCTTCCTTGGTCGCACGCTGCACTTGTGCGAGAACTTCACCGTTGGCCGGGTTGATGGCATCGAAAGTGGCGTCGCTGCCGGCATCGGTGTAGCCGCCGTCGATGTAGAGTTTTTGCAGTTCGAAACGGGCCATAGTGTCCTCGCAAGTGCATTAAGTAGTGGGCTTGACCACCGGGCATGCCCCTAAGTTCGGGGCGCGCTGATCAGTGGCGGTTCAGGGGCCGAGCGTCTCTTTTGTGCTCTAGCGCTCCTGCTTAGCCAGTTGTAGATCCATGTATTCGTAAGCGAT
This sequence comes from Pseudomonas sp. NFPP25, assembly GCF_900116505.1. Classification (NCBI taxonomy): domain Bacteria; kingdom Pseudomonadati; phylum Pseudomonadota; class Gammaproteobacteria; order Pseudomonadales; family Pseudomonadaceae; genus Pseudomonas; species Pseudomonas sp. NFPP25. The sequence goes on from NZ_FPBG01000004.1 coordinate 629,595, forward strand.
CCGTATCGCCTGGTCGGTGTCGAATGCATCACCCGACAAGGCACCACGCAGCCACAAACCGTCGATCAAGGCCGCCAGGCCGCGGGCTGCCTTGCGCGCATGGTAGAGCGGCAGGGCACGGCGGAACTGGCAACACAGGTTGGAATACAAGCGGTGGTCGTTGATCCGCTGCAACCTGTGCAAATCGGGCTGGTGCATGCTGGAAGCCCAGAAGGCCAACCAGGTTTTCATTGCCGGGCCGTTCACCTGGCTGGCATCGAAGTTGCCCTCGATGATCACTTTCAGATGAGCGCGCGGGCTGTCGTCCGTCAGGGCCTGGCGGCGTGCTCTGACGCCTTCGTTGAGCATGCTCATGATGTAACCCATCGTCGCTGCGATCAGGCCGTTCTTGTCCCGAAAGTAGTGACTGATGATGCCGTTCGAGACACCGGCCAAACGGGCGATCAGCGCAATGCTGGCGTCCCCCATTCCGACCTGATCGACCGCTTGCAGCGTGGCTTCGATCAATTGCTGGCGGCGTATGGGTTGCATACCGACCTTGGGCATCTGATACCTCTCCTTAGGCCTGTCGATTGGCGTATGACGCCCGTCGACTTGTGGGCCAGTCTATTTTGTTTTGATTGAACGTTCAATCAACAAAGAATAAGATCTGCGACAAATCGTCGCTGCCTGGGGAGTTTCTCCTGCTCGCAGATGGCGGAAAAACGACCTCCGAAAATGCCCGAAACTTACACGCGGCATAGCGTGGACCGGCAAGAGAGCACACGTGTTGAAGGGGCAGGACGCTCCGGGTTCCAGGCGACGAACTGCAGGTTCGTCACCGGCCCCGGATGCGGTTGCGCAACGCGGCTTTTGCGGTTTCGGGTGTTTTCGGGGTGTCTTTATAACACCCGATGATCGGCTGCCAACTAACCGATTGCTCGGGTGCCGTGTTGCCTTGTGTCCTTCTCTCGCACTGCCCGGAGCATCTGCGCAATGAGTTCTGCCTCTCTTATAAAGACCCCACCGGAGAAGGTGCGGGTCAACGGTTGGGTGTTCTACACCTCCACCGCGCTGATCCTGTTGTTGACCGCCATTCTGATCATCGCCCCGCAAGAGGCCGGCCGACTGCTGGGCATTGCCCAGGCCTGGTTGTCCCGCAGCTTCGGCTGGTACTACATGGTGGTGATCGCCGCTTACCTGGTGTTCGTGGTGGGCCTGGCGTTCTCCTCCTACGGCAAGCTCAAGCTGGGGACCAAGCAGGACACCCCGGACTTCAGCTACGGCGCCTGGGCGGGGATGCTGTTTTCCTCCGGCATCGGCATCTCGCTGCTGTACTTCGGTGCTTCCGAGCCCCTGGACCACTACTTCAACCCGCCGGAAGGCGTACCGGGCAGCAACCTGGCCGCACGCCAGGCGCTGCAGCTGACGTTCCTGCACTGGGGCCTGCACGGCTGGGCCATCTATGCCCTGGTGGGCCTGGCGGTGGCGTACTTCGCCTATCGGCATAACCAGCCACTGGCACTGCGTTCGGCGTTGTACCCGCTGGTGGGCGAGCGCTGGGTCAAGGGTGCGGCCGGCCACGCGGTGGACGGCTTCGGCATGTTCGTGACCCTGCTGGGCCTGGTGACCAACCTCGGGATTGGTTCGATGCAGGTGTCTTCCGGCCTGGAAAACCTGTTCGGTATGGAGCACAGCAACACCAACCTGCTGATCGTGATCATCGTCATGAGCACGGTGGCCACCATCGCTGCGGTGTCGGGTGTGGAAAACGGCATCCGCCGCCTGTCCAACCTTAACATCGTGCTGTTCAGCGGCCTGCTGATCTTCGTCCTGCTGTTCGGCCCGACCCTGCACCTGCTCAACGGCTTCGTGCAGAACATCGGCGACTACCTGAACGGTGTAGTGCTCAAGACCTTCGACCTCTATGTGTATGAGGGCGACAGCGCCAAGTCCGATCGCTGGCTGGGCCTGTGGACCCTGTTCTACTGGGCCTGGTGGATTTCCTGGGCGCCATTTGTAGGCATGTTCATCGCGCGTATTTCCCGTGGTCGCACCGTGCGTGAACTGGTGGCCGGCGTACTGTTGATTCCCCTGGGCTTCACCCTGGCCTGGCTGTCGATCTTCGGTAACTCGGCCCTGGATCTGGTGGTCAATCAGGGAGCCGTGGAGTTGGGCAAGACGGCGTTGGAACAGCCGTCCATGGCGATCTACCAACTGCTCGAGCACTACCCGGCCTCGAAGATTGTCATCGGTGTGTCGATCTTCGTCGGCTTCGTGCTGTTCCTGACCCCCGCCGACTCCGGGGCGGTGATGATGGCCAACCTTTCGTGCAAGGGCGGCAACGTCGACGAAGACGCCCCGCACTGGCTGCGGATCTTCTGGTCGGTGGTGATCACCCTGGTGACCATCGGCCTGCTGTTCGCCGGCAACTTCGAAGCCATGCAGACCATGGTGGTGCTGGCCGGCCTGCCGTTCTCGGTGGTGCTGATCTGCTTCATGTTCGGCTTGCACAAGGCCATGCGCCAGGACGTGCAGATCGAGCAGGAGCAGGCGCAACTGGCCGAGCGTGGCCGCCGCGGTTTCAGCGAGCGCCTGAGCCAGCTGGACCTGCAACCGACCCAGTCGGTGGTGCAGCGCTACATGGACAAGCACGTCAGCCCGGCCCTGCAGGAAGCGGCTGCGCAACTGCGCAACCTGAGCCTGGAAGTGCAGACCAACCTGGGCAAGTCGAAGAACCTGTTGGGCCTGCGCGTGGAAATGGATGAAGGCAATCCCTTCGTCTATGAAGTGAGCCTGGACGGCTACCTGGCGACGCCTAGCGAATCGACCCAGCCGGAAGGGGCCGACAGCGAAGTGCGCAGCCGTTTCTACCGCGCCGAGGTGTATCTGCACAACGGCAGCCAGGAATACGACTTGATGGGCTTCACCCAGGAGCAGATCACCCGGGATGTGCTCGATCAGTTCGAAAGCCATCGGCAGCTCCTTGGCCGTGTCTATAGCTGAGTGAAAACCGCCCCATCCTTGTAGGAGCCGGCTTGCCGGCGAAGGCGTCCTCAAGGGCGCTGCAAGGCTTCAGGGCCTGTTCGCTGGCAAGCCAGCTCCTACAGAAGGGGGTGGGTGGTTAAAGCAAAACGCCGCGATTGCTCGCGGCGTTTTTTGTGTCTGCTGCTTAACCCAGGTTCTTGCCGAGCAGCGCGTGGTAGAGCTCGCTGTCGCCAAGGATGCCCACCACTTTCTGGTTGTCGTGGAGCACCAGTTTGTTGCCGGTCTGGTAGCGGATCTGCAGGGCATCGCGCATGCCGATGCTGGAGTCCACCAGGGTCGGGCGTCGGCCCAGTTCTTCCACGGCTTGCCCCGGAACCCAGTTCTGCAGGTCCAGCTGCGAGCCGTTGCGGCGTGCGCCCTTGATGGTGTTGCCTTCGGCCAGGTCGAGCCAGGAATCGCCGCCCGGGTCCAGGCATACCGAGCCGTTGACCCGCTTGCAGTTGTCCAGGCTGCGCATCAGGCTGCGCCCGCACAGCACGTTCAGTGGGTTGGTGTGGGCAACGAAAGTCCGTACATAGTCGTCCGCCGGGTTGAGCACGATTTCTTCCGGGTTGCTGTACTGGATGATCCGTCCGTCTTTCATGATGGCGATGCGGCTGCCCAGCTTCAGGGCCTCATCCAGGTCGTGGCTGACGAAGACGATGGTCTTGCTCAGCTTGCGTTGCAGCTCCAGCAGTTCGTCCTGCAGGCCCTGGCGAATCAGCGGGTCGAGGGCCGAGAAGGGTTCGTCCATCAGCAGGATATCGGCGTCCATGGCCAGGGCACGGGCCAGGCCCACGCGCTGCTGCATGCCGCCGGAGAGTTCGTCGGGCTTCTTGTTGCGCCACTGGGTCAGGCCCACCAGCTCAAGCTTCTCGTCCACCAGCTTGCGCCGTTCCTTTTCCGGGCGGCCCTGCATCTCCAGGCCGAAGCTGATGTTTTCGCGCACGGTCAGCCAGGGCATCAGGGCGAACTTCTGGAACACCATGGCGATGCGCTTGGTGCGCATCATCTTCAGCTCGGCGGGGCTGCAGGAGGCGATGTCGATCTGCTTGCCTTCATGCTCGACGAACAGCTTGCCGCGGCTCACGGTGTTCAGGCCGTTGATGCAGCGCAGCAGGCTCGACTTGCCGGAACCGGAGAGGCCCATCAGCACGCAGATCTCGCCTTTCTCGATGTCCAGGCTGGCATTCTCGACGCCGACGATCTGCCCGGTCTTCTTCAGGATCTCGTTGCGGGTCATGCCCTGGTCCAGCAGCTTGAGGGGCTCGCGCGGGTCCTTGGAGAAAATCACGTCGACCTTGTCGAAGCGGATAATGCTCATGCGTCACCTCCTACTTTGGCTTCAGGTTGCTTGCAGATGCGGTCGAGCATGATCGCCAGCAGCACAATGGCCAGGCCGGCTTCGAAGCCCAGGGCGATATCCGCGGTATTGAGGGCGTTGACCACCGGCTTGCCCAGGCCATCGGCGCCCACCAGGGCGGCGATCACCACCATCGACAGCGACAGCATGATGCACTGGGTAATGCCGGCGGCGATGCTCGGCATGGCGTGGGGCAGTTCAATGCGCGACAACAACTGACGGCGCGAGCAGCCAAAGGCCTTGCCGGCGTCCATCAACTCTTGTGGAACATCGCGAATGCCCAGGTAGGTCAGGCGGATCGGCGCGGCGATGGCGAACACCACCGTGGAAATCAAGCCGGGTACCACCCCCAGGCCGAACAGGGTCAGGGTCGGGATCAGGTAGACGAAGGTGGGCACGGTCTGCATCAGGTCCAGCACCGGCCGCATCATGGTGTAGAACAGCGGCTTGTGCGCCGCGACTATGCCCAGCGGTACGCCGATGAGCACGCAGACCAGGGTGGCGAACAGCACCTGGGCCAGGGTTTCCATGGTTTCCTGCCAGTACCCCAGGTTGAGGATCAGCAGGAAGGACAGCACGACAAAGGCGGTCAGGCCCCATTTGCGCTGGATCAGGTGCGCCAGCAGGGCAATCAGGCCGATCAGGGCCAGGGGGTTGAACCAGGTCAGCGCGAACGTCACGCCGTGGATCATGGTTTCCAGGGTGGTAGCGATCGCGTCGAAGGTGCTGGCGCCGTGCTTCGTCAACCACTCGACGAAAGCTGCGATGTACTGGCCCAGGGGGATTTTCTGATCAGTGAGCATGGTATTGAACGTCCGCATGCAAGGGAAAAACAGCCCGGGCGGGCGAGCCCGCCCGGCGTAAGCGCACTACTTAATTTGAAGCTTGTGCAAGTTTGGCTTTCACGGCCTCCAGGCCAGGTTTACCGTCAATGGTGGTCACGCCGGCGAGCCAGGTATCGAGCACCTGAGGGTTCTGCTTCAGCCAGGCCTTGGCGGCCGCCTCAGGCTTCATCTTGTCGTCCAGCACGTTGCCCATCAGGGTGCTTTCCATGTTCAGGGTGAACGACAGGTTCTTCAGCAACTGGCCGACGTTGCTGCACTCTTCGGCATAGCCCTTGCGGGTGTTGGTGTAGATGGTGGCCTGGCCGAAGTTGGGGCCGAAGAACTCGTCGCCGCCGGTCAGGTACTTCATCTTGAAACGGGTGTTCATCGGGTGCGGTTCCCAGCCCAGGAACACCACCGCGGTGTCACGGCGCTGTGCGCGCTCGACCTGGGACAGCATGCCTGCCTCGCTGGATTCCACCACCTTGAAGCCGGCGTCCTTCAGGCCGAAGGCATTCTTGTCGATCATGGTCTGGATGGTGCGGTTGCCGTCGTTGCCCGGCTCGATGCCGTAGATCTTGCCGTCCAGTTCCTTCTTGAACTTGACGATGTCGGCGAAGTCCTTCAGGCCCTTGTCGTACAGCGACTCGGGCACCGCCAGGGTGTACTTGGCGTTTTCCAGGTTGGCCCGCAGGGTGGCCACGGTCCCGGCGTCGCGGTAGGGCTTGATGTCGTTTTCCATGGTCGGCATCCAGTTGCCTAGGAACACGTCCATGTTCTTGCCGTCGGCCAGGGACTTGTAGGTCACGGGCACGGAAATCATGGTGGTCTTGGTCTTGTAGCCCAGGGCGTTGAGCACGACGCTGGTGGTGGCGGTGGTCACGGTGATATCGGTCCAGCCGACATCGGAGAAGTTTACGGTGCTGCATTGTGCCGGTTCTGCGGCTTGTGCCAGAAGCGGCAGACTCAGCATGGCGGCCAACAACAACGACGGGGAACCTTTCATAGGGGAGACTCCTGGATGTTTTTTTGGCGGCGTTTGTACCGCGCTTATAAGTGTGGCGGTTGGTGTGTCGGGAACAGCTCTACCACCGTGCCTTGCAATCGAGTCGAGACTGATCATGTACCAGTGAAAATCTGTCGCCTACAGGGTGCGTCGTATCCAGTACAGGGAGGGTCGCATCCAGTGTCGGTGAGGTCGCTTACAGTGTTTTCGGGCGATTTTTCCTACAACTGAGCCGCAAAAAACGCCCAAAACCCCTGCGTTGCGCCTGGCGGCGTTAGTGGGCATGAGTGAGTCGGTGTCAGACGTCGCGGGCCTTGGCAAAAGCCTGATGATGCGCCCTTCTCGGCGGATTGCAGCTTGAGCGTAGCAGCTCCGTCAGAGGGCGTTTCCGGCGCCCGGACAGTGCTCAACCAGGAGTTACGCAGCAATGGCTATCAGTGTTTTCGACCTGTTCAAGATCGGCATCGGCCCCTCCAGTTCCCACACGGTCGGGCCCATGCGCGCAGCGGCTTTGTTCGTCCAGGTATTAAAGGAAAGGCAACTGCTGGAGCAGGTACGCCGGGTCGAGGTGCAGCTCTTCGGTTCGCTGTCCGCCACCGGCATCGGCCATGGCAGCGACAACGCGGTGATCATGGGCCTGATGGGGGAGTGGCCGGACGCGATCGACCCGTCGCTGATCGGCACGCGCATCGAGCTGCTGCGGGAAACCGACACCCTGTTGCTGGACGGGCGGCTGCCAGTGCCTTTCATCTGGGCCCGGGACATGCAGCTGGTGGACCGCAACCTGCCGTTCCACCCCAACGCCATGACCCTGGTGGCCGCGGGCGAAGAGGGTGAGCTGCACCGCGATACCTACTATTCGGTGGGTGGCGGTTTTGTCGTCGACCAGGCCCAGGCCGACAGCGGTGTGGCGGACCTGGACCGCAGCGAGCTGCCTTACGATTTTTCCAGTGCGGTGGAACTGCTGGGCCTGTGCCAGAAGCACAACCTGCGGGTCGCCGAACTGATGCTGGCCAACGAGAAGGTCTGGCGTTCGGAAGAGGAAATTCGCAGCGGCCTGATGGCGCTCTGGCGTGCCATGCAGGACTGCGTGGAACAGGGGCTCAAGCACGAGGGCATCCTGCCTGGCGGGCTCAATGTGCGTCGCCGCGCGGCCAAGTTGCACCGTAGCCTGCAGGAACTGAACAAGCCCAATGTGATCGGCTCCACCCTCAGCGCCATGGAGTGGGTCAACCTGTTTGCCCTGGCGGTGAACGAAGAGAATGCCGCCGGCGGACGCATGGTCACCGCCCCCACCAACGGCGCGGCGGGGATCATTCCGGCGGTGCTGCATTACTTCATGAAGTTCAGCGAAGACGTCACCGACGCCAACGTGGTGGATTTCTTTCTCGGCGCGGCGGCCATCGGCATCCTGTGCAAGAAGAACGCCTCCATCTCCGGTGCCGAAGTCGGCTGCCAGGGTGAAGTGGGTTCGGCCTGCGCCATGGCGGCGGCCGGGCTGGCGGAAATTCTCGGGGCGACCCCGGAGCAGTTGTGCAACGCCGCGGAAATCGGCCTGGAGCACAACCTCGGCCTGACCTGTGATCCTGTGGGCGGGCTGGTGCAGGTGCCGTGCATCGAGCGCAACGCGATTGCCGCGGTGAAGGCGATCAATGCCGCGCAAATGGCCTTGCGCGGCGATGGCCAGCATTTCATTTCCCTGGACCGGGTGATTCGCACCATGCGTGATACCGGCGCCGACATGCACGACAAATACAAGGAAACCTCCCGTGGCGGCCTGGCGGTCAGCGCCGTGGAGTGCTGATTGCCGGCGCGCACAAATCGCTCACATGCCCAGGGGCGCGCCACCTTTTAGCGCGTCGTGAATAGACAAGTCGCCAACCGGGCCGGGCAGCCCCCGTGCCCGTGGCCCGGTTGTGCTTTGAGTGACACTCGCCCGCCCCTGTGCGAAGTGCTTGCCGCGCAAGTGCTACCTAACTGCTCACAGCTCTCTGGGCCTGGCCACCGCACGCCGACGGCGGCGCTTCTTATCCGCACATTGACAAGGGCTATGTAGACACGTCGCGACGTCGTTTTCAGGAGTTATTGAATGCCCATTCAACTTTAGGCATGGCAATTGCTCTGTGAATATCAAGCCCGTCTCCCTTGAGGAACAGGGCACATAAAAAGAGCCTCCGCCTGAGGCCATCACCCGCTTTGTGTGAGGAGATATCGCGATGACGTCGTTCAACTCCGGGGCCCAACCCCAGAACCGTGCGCCTCAATCCATCGGCTTTCTGCTGCTGGACAATTTCACGCTGATTTCCCTGGCCTCCGCAGTCGAACCCCTGCGCATGGCCAACCAACTGTCCGGTCGCGAGCTGTATCGCTGGACCACCCTCAGCGTCGATGGTGGCCAGGTCTGGGCCAGTGACGGTCTGCAGATCACCCCCGATGCCGCGATGCACAAAGCCCCCAGCCTCGATACCGTGATTGTCTGCGGCGGTATCGGCATCCAGCGCACCGTCACCCGCGAACATGTGTCCTGGCTGCAGAGCCAGGCCCGCCAGTCGCGCCGTCTGGGTGCGGTGTGTACCGGCAGCTGGGCCCTGGCCTGCGCCGGCCTGCTGGACGGCTTCGATTGCAGCGTGCACTGGGAATGCCTGGCGTCGATGCAGGAAGCCTTTCCCCGGGTGGCCATGAGCACCCGCCTGTTCACCCTCGACCGCAACCGCTTCACCAGCTCCGGCGGCACCGCGCCGCTGGACATGATGCTGCACCTGATCAGCCGCGATCATGGCCGCGAGCTGTCGGCGGCGATCTCGGAAATGTTCGTCTACGAGCGCATCCGCAACGAGCAGGATCACCAGCGCGTACCCCTCAAGCACATGCTGGGCACCAACCAGCCCAAGCTGCAGGAAATCGTCGCCCTGATGGAAGCCAACCTCGAAGAGCCGATCGACCTCGACGAACTGGCGGTGTACGTCGCCGTGTCCCGGCGACAGCTGGAGCGGCTGTTCCAGAAGTACCTGCATTGCTCGCCGTCGCGCTACTACCTCAAGCTGCGGCTGATCCGCGCCCGGCAACTGCTCAAGCAGACTCCCATGTCGATCATCGAAGTGGCGTCGGTCTGTGGTTTTGTCTCCACGCCGCACTTCTCCAAGTGCTACCGCGAGTACTTCGGTATTCCACCGCGTGACGAGCGCATCGGTTCCAACACCACTCAGCAGGTGGCGATGATGCCGCTGCCGCAAGCCATGGTTTTGGCGCCGCTGTCCGGGCCATTGTCGGCCCTGAGCCAGGCACGCAACGAATCGACCTTCGCCAGCGTGCGCCTGTAGTCACAGGCGTTTCTTGAAATACACCACGCGCTCGGTTTCCTCGAAACCCAGCGCGTGGTGCAGATCCTGGCTGGCCAGGTTGTCGAGGCTGGTGTCCGAGGCCATTTCCACGCATCCCTGTTGTTGCCCCCAATAGGTGACCTGCTCGATCAGGCGCTGGGCTATGCCCTGGCGACGATGCCCGGGGGCCACATAGATGCCTTCAAGAAAGACCACGGGGGAGCTGTCGGTGCCGTTGACGTAGTCGTGGCGCAATGCAGCCTCGGCCAGGCCCACGGCCTCACCGTTCTCGGTGCAGGCCAGCCAGCAGCCGTAGCGCTGGGGCTCGGCCAGAATCTGCTGGATTTCGGCCTGGTGTTCATCCTGCGGGCAATCGGGCCACAGGCCCTGGCGCAATTGCAGCCACCCGCCAGCGTTGGCGGATGAACCAGGTTCAATGGGGGTCATGAGCGGGCCTGTGGTTTGTGGAGGAAACCCACTTTAGCAACCCGCCCGGGCCCCGGGGGCGTTCACGCGCGTTTTTGCTGCTGGTACTCGGCCAGGGCCGGCAGTAGTTGGCGGTCGATGGCCTGGCGTACGGCAGGCAGGATGGTCGCATTGCCGGTGAGCATCTGCTCGACCATGCCCTTGAGCGCCTTGGCCCGTGCATCGCTCAAGCCCCTTACCGCACATTCGCAGGCCTGCTCGGCGCTGGCACCTGCGGGCATTTCGAAACCCAGGGCCCGGAGTTGTCCCAGCAGGTCGTCCTGGTCAATCAGATCCGCGTGCATCATGACTCTTATCCTTGTTCAGGGAGCGTGGTCGTGAGCCGATTCTGGTAGGGCGTCCGGGTGGCGGCAAGGGCAGATTGTCGCGATGGCCCGTTTACCTATGAACAGGTCGTTTTCGGCTAAGTCGATGGCCATGGCCGGTTGCCACAGCGTTGGGAAAAGGCGGCGCAATCAAGTCTTGGGCGCTTGCTTGTGAGGCCTCGGGCTTGCCTGAAGGGGGGGTAATGAGCGCTCCTGCCGCGCAAAGACTCTCTGTGCCAGCGCTGGGTGTTCGGTAGGATGGCCGCCGAGTGGCAAACCATGGAGCTGGAGTGGATGAAAGTGCTGTTCAGAATGGGGTTCGCCTGTTTGTTGTTGATGGTTTCCGGCGCCGCTCTGGCAGCTCCCGAGTGCGGCGATTTTCTGAAGGCCATGACCGATCCACCGAAGTCCCTAGAGTTTTTCCGTTGTGAGTCGAAGCCCCAGGATCAGGGCGCACCGCTGACTGCCAGTTACCGGGTCAAAGGTAAGGACGCCCATGAGGTAGAGCGCTATCTGCAGCGGGAGTTGGGGGTTCAGGAGGGGCTCAGGTTTGTCTGCTGCGGCTGGGAAACGAAGGGTTTCATTTCCTATAGGGATAAAAAGACCGGGCGTAATTACCAGATTGGCATGGGCTCTGAAGAGACGCCCTACAACCAGCGCCAGGATTGGCACAAGATCGGCTATTTCTATGTGACGGTGGTGCTGTATACCGAGGACATCTGAAGGCGTGGCAGTGGCCCTATTACCTATGAGCAGGTCGCTCTCGGCTAACTCGCGGGAAGGCAGAGTGGGCAGACTGAAACCAGCTCGCGTCGTGTCGGTTTGGTCACCTTCTCACCGCAGCTCCTCAGAAGTAGTCCCTGCCTCGATCCTGTCACGGCTTGATCGGGGCTTTTTTTTGCCTGTGGAAAGCTCTCCGGCAAGTTTCGCCGGCAAGCCGGCTCCTACAGGGGAGCCGGGGCGGGAGGGGTGAGGATCAGCGCTGCAGCACCAGGATCCTGGAGAGCAGTTCGTCGCGGTCGATGTAGCAGCCCTGGAAGTGTCGGGCGCCGCTGGCCGGGTCGAAGGCATTGCGCGCGTGCAGGGTGCGGCGGTTGTCGAAGCACCAGAGCTGGCCCGGATCAAGGCGGCGGATCACCCGGAACCTTGCTTCGCGGGTCAGGGCGATAAAGCGCCGGTAGGCGCGGTACAGCCGGGGCATCTGTTGTTCGGTGGTGTCGAAAGGACCGCGCAGGAAGTTGGCCATGCGAATTTCCGCCACTTCGCCCAAGGCATCCAGGGCGATGATCGGCGCCAGGCAGCGGTAGTCGCTGTGGCGGTCCTTGTTACGAAACTCGACGGGTATTTCACACAGCGCGCGGAAGGCGTCGGGGTCTTCGCGGCGCAAGGCATCGGCTATGGCAAAGCCGTCGACGAAAATGCTTTCGCCGCCTACCGCGTCATTCACCAGGCAATGCAGGAATTGCAGCCCCGGTTGCAGCTCGCGGGTCGGCAGATCGCTGTGCAGCGGCAGGTTGAAGGCGGTGTAGGCGTTGCTGTCGGCATCGGCCTTGGACTGCACGTTGAACAGCACGCCGAAATTGCTTTCGCGGATAAACGAAATACGCCGCGCAATCAGGGCCAGCGAGCCGGGTTCGGTGGGCGCGCCACGGACCTGGGTCAGCCCGGTATCGCGCAGGGCCAGCAACCATTGCAGGAGCACCAGGGGGTCCTCCATCAGCGCCTGGTACTGGAACACGGGCAGTTGCAGGCTGGCGTCCCACAGCGAGTGTCGGACCTTGGCGGCCTGCCGTTCTTCGCGCGACTGTCGATCATAGGCATGGGCCCGCAGCCAGCCGGGGTCGAAGCGGCTGCGGTGGCCGTCCGCCCAGTCGAGGTTCAGGCAGCCGTCGGCATCAATGCGTGCGGCGTTGCACTCGAGGTCTTCGGCAACATCGACGATTTCCAGCACCTGTTCGCGGGTCACGCTGTAGACGCATTGCGGGCAAGGGCAGTTGTCCCGCAGCCATTGATGGTGAAAAGGGCTGAGACGGCCGTCGGCCCAGTGCACCTGGAGCCGGTCCGGCAGGACCTGGACAGTGGCCAGTGCGCTGATCAACGGGTAACTGCGGTAGTCGGCAAGGGCGGCGGTGTTCACGGCGATCTCCTTTTCTTCTGAGGGCTATTTTGCCGCGGGCAGGGCGATCACCCGGCCGAGGCAGGCCGGGCGCGGCAGGTCCGCCTGCTCGGCGGCCAGGGTTTGCAGGCGTTGCAGCACCGGCTCGCTGAACGGCGCCGAATGCGGCCCGGCCAGGTCGACGTGGAGCAGCATTTGCTCGTTGCCTGCCAGCTCCCGGGGATCATCGAGTCTGTGCAGGCTGTGGTAGAGGTGCAGGCGCTTGCGATCGTGGCCGATGACCTGGGTGCGCACTTCGACCTCGGTGTCGAGCTTCACCTCATGCAGGTAGTTCAGGTGCAGTTCCAGGGTGAACAGCGAGTGGCCGCTGGCTTCGCGGTTGTCGCTGTCGAGCCCCAGGCGATCCATCAGGGCGTCAGTGGCATAGCTGAAGATCAGCAGGTAGAAGGCATCGCGCAGATGGCCGTTGTAATCGACCCAGTCGCTGATGATGCGGGTGCTGTAGGTGGTCAGGGCAGGCATAAGGTCACCGGATAACGGTAGGAGCCGGCTTGCCGGCGAAGGCGTCCGTTGGGTTTGCGCCTGGCTTGGCGGCCCGTTCGCCGGCAAGCCAGTTCCTACGGGGTTGGGTTAGTCGTGAAAGTGCATGCCGTGCTTGGCCTTGGTGGTTTTCACCGCCTCCAGCACCGCCAGCAGACAGTCATCACGATAGCGCTCCAGGGCCGCAATGCTGTGGGTGCCCAGTTGCTCGGCGGTGCCTTCGACCACGTCATCGATCAGCTTGTCGGTCAGCTCCGGGGCTGGCAGGTAGGTCCAGGGCAGTTGCAGCGCCGGGCCGAACTGGGCCATGAAGTGGCGCATGCCGGCGTCGCCGCCCGCCAGGGTGTAGGTGAGGAAGGTGCCCATGAACGACCAGCGCAGACCGGCGCCAAAGCGGATCGCATCGTCGATTTCCCCGGTGGTCGCCACGCCGTCATTGACCAGGTGCAGGGCCTCGCGCCACAGCGCTTCGAGAAGACGGTCGGCGATGAACCCCGGGACTTCCTTGCGCACGTGAAGGGCGCGCATCCCCAGGGATTCATAGACCTTGATCGCGGCCTGGACCGCTTCGGGCGCGGTGCGCTTGCCGCCCACCACCTCCACCAGTGGCAGCAGGTACACCGGGTTGAACGGGTGGCCCACCACGCAGCGTTCCGGGTGGGTCGAGCCCTCGTAGAATTCGCTGGGCAAAAGGCCCGAGGTGCTGGAGCCGATCAGCGCCTCAGACTTGGCCGCGGCGCTGATTCTGCTGTGCAGTTCCAGCTTGAGCTCCAGGCGTTCGGGAGCGCTTTCCTGGATGAAGTCGGCATCCTTCACGCATTCCTCGATGGTGTCGACGAAGCGCAGGCGCTGTTGTGATGCTCCGGGGGCCAGCCCTTGTTTTTCCAGCGCGCCCCAGGCGTTGGCGACGCGCTTGCGCAGGGCCGCTTCGGCGCCGGGTGCCGGGTCCCAGGCCACTACGTCGAGGCCGTGGGCCAGGGCACGGGCCACCCAGCCGCTGCCGATCACGCCGCTGCCCAGGGCGGCGAAAGTTTTGATGTCGGTGATAAAAGTCATCGCGTCTTCCTGGATAAAGAGTTCGTAGGAGCTGGCTTGCCAGCGAAGCTATTGGCGGCCTTGCGGGCCCCTTCGCCGGCACGCCGGCTGCTACGAGCTCGGATGTGACGGCCTCTTCGCGAGCAAGCTCGCTCCTGCGGGGGGAGAGGTGGATTGGGGTCAGCCGCGTTGCTTCAGGCCCATTTTCTGCCGGCCTTCGGCCGGGGTCAGGACCCGGGCGCCGAGGCGGCTGAGGATTTCCGTGGCCCGTTCCACCAGTTGGCCGTTGGTGGCGAGCACGCCGCGATCCAGCCACAGGTTGTCTTCCAGGCCGACCCGCACGTTGCCCCCCAGCAGCACCGCTTGCGCAGCCATGGGCATCTGCATGCGGCCAATCCCGAAGCCGGCCCAGACCGCGTCCGCCGGCAGGTTGTCGACCATGGCCTTCATGGTGGTGGTGTCCGCCGGGGCGCCCCAGGGAATGCCCAGGCACAGCTGGAACAGCGGGTTGTCCAGCAGGCCTTCCTTGATCATCTGCTTGGCGAACCACAGGTGCCCGGTGTCGAAGATTTCCAGCTCGGCCTTCACTCCCAGCTCCTGGATACGCTTGGCGCCGGCCCGCAGTTGAGCCGGGGTGGAGACGTAGATGGTGTCGCCGTCGCCGAAGTTCAGGGTGCCGCAGTCCAGGGTGCAGATCTCCGGCAGCAGTTCCTCGACGTGGGCCAGGCGGGTCAAGGGGCCGACCAGGTCGGTGTTGGGGCCGAACTCCATGGGGTTCTCGCCGCCGCCGATCTCCAGGTCGCCGCCCATGCCGGCGGTGAGGTTGACGATGATGTCGATGTCGGCCTCGCGGATCCGCTCCATCACTTCGCGGTACAGCGCCACATCGCGGCTGAACTTGCCGGTGGCGGGGTCGCGCACATGGCAGTGCACCACGGTGGCGCCGGCCTTGGCGGCTTCTACGGCGGCCGCGGCGATCTGTTTCGGGGTGACCGGCACGTGCGGGCTCTTGGCGGTCGTGTCGCCAGCACCGGTGAGTGCGCAGGTGATGATGACGTCGTGGTTCATGGTGCGGTTCCTTACAGGCGTGTTTGCTGAGGGCGTGAGGTGGCCGTGCGCAGCCCTGGGCGGGCTGCGGGGCGGCAGTGGCGGTGGCTTATTTGCTGGTCAGTTGCAGGTGTTCGGCGGCCGGCTTGCCATCGAAGGTGGTGACCCCTTCCAGCCAGCGCTGCTGGTCCTGCGGGTGGTCCTTGAGCCATTGCCGCGCGGATTCCAGGGCATCCTTGTGATCCAGCAGCGGCTGCATCATGCGGCTCTCGTCTTCGGCGCTGAAGGTCAGGTTGGTCAACAGCCGGTGCACGTTCGGGCACTGCTCGGCGTAGTTAGGCGCGGTGACGGTCCATACCGTGGCCTGGCCTTCGTTGGGCCCCAGGGCGTTTTCGCTGCCGCTGAGGTAGGTCATCTTGAAGTTGACGTTCATCGGGTGCGGCGCCCAGCCGAAGAACACGATGGCCTCGTTGCGTTTCACCGCCCGGGCCACCGCCGACAGCATGCCCGCCTCACTGGACTCCACCAACTGGAACTTGCCCAGGCCGAACTGATTCTTGGCGATCATTTCCTTGATCTGGGTATTGGCTCCCGAACCCGGTTCGATGCCGTAGATCTTGCCCCCCAGTTCCTTCTGGAACCTGGCGATGTCGGCAAAGGTCTTCAGACCCTTGTCCGCCAGGTAGGCCGGCACGGCCAGGGTGGCGCGGGCGTCCTTGAGGCTCGGTTCGGCCAGGACCTTGACCTGGTTGGCGTCGACGAAGGGGGTGATGGTCTGGGTCATCAGCGGGTTCCAGTAGCCCAGGAACAGGTCCAGGCGCTGGTCACGGATGCCGGCGAAGATGATCTGCTGGGAAGCACTGGTCTGCTTGGTCTTGTAGCCGAGGCCGTCGAGCAGGACCTGGGTCAGGGCGCTGGTGGCGATCACGTCGGTCCAGTTGACCACGCCCAGGCGCACGTTCTGGCAACTGGCGGCATCGGCGGCCAGGGCCCCGCTGCTCAGAAAAACGCTACCACTAAGCGCAAGCACACAGCTGCTGATCAGTCGTTTCATGATGCTTTCCTCGGCAGGTCGTTATTGTCGGTCCCGGCGTCTTTGTGCGCAGGTGTTGCCAAGGTACGCAGGCGCCGCCGGTGGCAAGCGCACAGCGGCGACCGACTCTTGCACTGCAGCGACCTGCCCCCTTGTGGCACGGGGGCATTTGGCGTATCACAAGGCCCACGCTGGCCGTCATCGGAGTGCGTTGCATGTCCCAGGACTTCTATTTCCTGCTGATGCCGGGGTTTTCCGCCATCGGTTTCATCTCGGCCATCGAGCCGCTACGGGTGGCCAACCGCTTTCGTGGCGAGCTGTACCGCTGGCATGTGCTGAGCGCCGACGGCGGCGCGGTGCTGGCCAGCAATGGCATGTCGGTGAATGTCGATGCGGCCCTGGAGCCGCTGAAGAAAGGCGCGACCTTGTGGGTGGTGGCCGGTTTCGAGCCGCTGAAGTTTCTCACCCCGGCCCTGGAGCACTGGTTGCGGCGGCTGGAGGTGGAGGGCGTGACCCTGGGCGGGATCGACACCGGTAGCGTGATCCTTGCCGAGAGCGGTTTGCTGGAGGGGCACCGGGTGACCTTGCACTGGGAGGCCATCGAGGCCTTCAAGGAGTCCTACCCGCAACTGAGCGTGACCCAGGAGCTGTTCGAGATCGATCGACGGCGCATCACCTGTGCCGGCGGCACGGCGTCCATCGACATGATGCTCGACCTGATCGCCCAGGCCCACGGCCCGCAACTGGCGGTCCAGGTCAGCGAGCAGTTCGTGCTGGGGCGCATCCGCCCGCGCAAGGATCACCAGCGCATGGAAGTCGCCAGCCGCTACGGCATCAGCAACAAGAAGCTGGTGCAGGTGATCGGCGAAATGGAACAGCACAGCGAACCGCCCCTGAGCACCCTGGCCCTGGCCGAGTCGATCAAGGTTACCCGGCGCCAGCTGGAGCGCCTGTTCCGCCTGCACCTCAACGACACCCCGAGCAATTTCTACCTGGGCCTGCGCCTGGAGAAAGCCCGCAAACTGCTGCGCCAGACCGACATGAGCGTGCTGGAGGTGAGCATTGCCTGTGGGTTTGAATCGCCGTCCTACTTCACCCGCAGTTACCGCGCGCGTTTCGTGCGGTGCCCGCGGGAAGACCGGCGCCCGTCGGGCGGCGGCCGCGAGCTGGCTTGACTCGGGCTCGGTAGCGCCGGCCAGCCGGCTCCTACGGTTACTTTTTCAGCAGGGCGGCGCAGGCGGCTTTGTAGGCTTCGTGCTGGTATTTGTTGAGGCTCGCGGCCAGAGCGAAGCCGTGCTTCTTGTACTGGGCGTTGATGGTCTGGGGCGACAGCAGGGTCACCTCGCAATTCTCCAGCAACTGAAACACGCCTTCGATCTTGAAGGTGGTGGGGCCGCCGGCGAACTCGCCTTTCTTGCTGCGCTTCTTGATGGCGATGCGGGTGATCCCGTGTTCGCGCACGAAGGCCCCGACCTGGCTGGCGAAGGCCTTGACGTTGGCGGCCTCGTCATCGTCTTCCAGGGCGATTTTCTTGGTGGCCAGCGGCTGGTGTTGCACCGCGCCGTCTTGCAGGGTGGCGAGGGCGAAGATGGCTTCGCTGCCTTTGATCTCGATACCGCAGATGCTCATGGGGAACCCTTTCAATCAGTGAGTGAGGCGCAGCTTACAGCTCCAGCTGGTCGGCGCGTATGCCGAAGGCGGCGGCGATCTTTTCCCGGGTGGCCCGGCGCGGCCGGGCGACGCTTTCCTGCTGGGCAAAGGCCGGCTGGGAGATCCCCAGGCGCCTGGCGACTTCGTCCTGGGTGAGGTGCAGGTGCTCGCGCCAGGCGCGGATCGGCGTGGCGCCGTCGACCATGCGGCTGACCACGTCATGGGGTATCAGATCGGCTTCCTTGTACTGCGCCATGTACTGCGCGTAGGGAATCACCACGAATGCCGGGCTGCCGTCCGGGCCGTGGATGATCTGGATGTCAGTAGGTACGTTCATCACGTTTCTTGACCTCTTGAACACTGACGATGTGTATGGCTCCGTCCCAGTCGAACAGGACCCGGTACTGCCCGACCCGAAGACGATAGGCATAAGTGTGGCCGGACAGGGCTTTGACGTTGCCACTGGCGGGCATGTCGGCCAGCAGGGCAATCGCATCGCGAACCTGGACCTGATGCTCGTGGTGCAGTCGCATCAACTGCTTGACCGCTTTTCTACTCCAGAGGATCTCGTTCATGGCGGACTATATAAGTCTTTTATAAGGAATGCGAATCCTTGCTTATATTTCCTGCCCGGCCAAGTGCAGAACCTTGTTCCTTTGTTGCCCGCGCCAGCATTACCAGGTCGTGGACTGCCCGCGCCGGTCCACCTCGTACACCTTCTGGCGCAGCAGCCGCTCCTTGAGCCAGCGCTCGGCCTTGCCCATCACCCGTTGTCGGGCCCAGAGCAGGTCGACGCCGATCAGCCAGTCGGTATGGGGGTAGGCCCCCAGTTGCAGTTCCACCAGCTCGCCCTTGGCCAGTTCACGCTGGATCAGTTGCCGCGGCAGGGTGGCCCAGCCCAGGCCGGCGCGGACCATTTCCAGCAGCGCCAGGTAGTTTTCCGCCTGCCACAGCTGGGTGGAGCGCAGGTATTCGCTGCTGGGCAGCTTGTTGGCGTGGGCGCTGAAGGCCAGGCGCCGGTGCACATGCAGGTCGTCGAAGGTCACGCTGTCGAGCTGCGCCAGCGGGTGGTCCGGGTGGCAGACGTGCAACATGATCAGCTTGCCCAATTGCTGGAACTCCAGCTCCTGGGGGTAGCCCGGTTGCGAGAAGGCGATGCCCAGCACCGCCTCACCCCGGGCCACCAGCTCGCTGGCGTCCCCGGACAGCGGGTGGCGGATCAGCAGGTCGACATAGGGAAAGGCCTGTTCGAACTCCCGCAGGGCCGGCATCAGCGGGCCATAGGGGGTTTCGATGACGATCGACAGGTGTGGCTCCACCACCTGCGACAGGCAGTCGGCGTTGGCCTGCAGGGTCAGGCAGCGCTCCAGCACCGCCTCGGCCTGCAGCAGCATCTTCTGCCCGGTGGCCGTCAGCACCGGGCTGCGAGCGCTGCGGTCGAACAGCTCGACCCCCAGGTCCGCCTCCAGGTTGCCGATGGCCACGCTGACCGTGGACTGGGTCTTGCCCAGCTTGCGTGCGGCGGCCGAGAACGAGCCGCTTTGCGCGGCCTGTACGAACATCTGCAGTTGATCGAGCGAAAAGCGCATCGCGGCTCCCGGCCCTGGAAGAGGGCTGTCTGATCCATCGTTAAAAACGATGGCTGCTCATTTGTTTCATCGTATTCAAGCACAGATCATGGCCCCGACGTCCGTACTTCCTGCCGGCGGCGCTTGCCCCGGATGCCTGCCAAAACAAAAGCAAAAGCTGCACCTTCAGGAGACCTGCGACATGACAATTTCCCGCGTGCATCCCGTGGACGAGGTCCTGCCCGTCCGCCAGCTGTTCACCTTCGGCCTGCAGCATGTGCTGGTGATGTATGCCGGTGCGGTGGCGGTGCCGTTGATTCTAGGCAATGCCCTGGGCCTGACCCCGGCGCAGGTGGTGCTATTGATCAACGCCAACCTGCTGACCTCGGGCATCGCCACCCTGGTCCAGACCCTGGGGTTCTGGCGTTTTGGCGCGCGGCTGCCGTTGATCCAGGGCTGTTCGTTCATCGCCCTGGCACCGATGATCATGATCGGCAAGCAGTTCGGCCTGACCGAGGTGTTCGGCGCGGTGATCGCCGCAGGCGTCATCACCATTGCCCTGGCGCCGCTGTTCAGCCGTTTGCTGCGGTTTTTCCCGCCCGTAGTGATCGGCAGCCTGATCACCATCATCGGCATTTCCCTGATGCCGGCAGCGGCGATCTGGCTCGGCGGCGGCAACCCCGCGGCGGACGATTTCGGCGCGCCGGCCAACCTGCTGCTGGGGCTGGCCACGGTAGCGGTGACGCTGGTGATCTACGGCAAGTTCTCGGGCTTTATCGGCAACCTCAGCGTGCTCATCGGCTTGCTGGTGGGCAGCCTGATCGCCGCGGCGTTCGGCATGACCGACTTTGCCCAGGTGAGCCAGGCGGCCTGGTTCGAACTGAGCCGGCCCATGGCGTTTGGGGCTCCACAGTTTTCCCTGGTGCCGATCCTGATCATGACCCTGGCGATGCTGGTGATCATGGCCGAGACCACCGGCAACTGCCTGGCCATCGGCAAGCTCACCGGCAAACCGACCACCCAGCGCACCCTGGGCGATGCGTTCCGCGCCGATGGCCTGTCGACCCTGCTCGGCGGGCTGTTCAACAGCTTTCCCTACAACGCCTTTACCCAGAACACCGGGCTGATCGCGCTGTCCAGGGTCAAGAGCCGCTTCGTGGTGGCCGCGGCCGGGGCAATCATGGTGCTCATGGGGCTGTTTCCCAAGCTGGGTGCCCTGGTGGCCGCGGTGCCGACCCCGGTGCTTGGCGGTTGCGCCATCGTGATGTTCGGCATGACTACAGTGGCCGGCATCCAGGAACTGTCGCGGGTGCCGTTCGAAGGTACGCGCAACGCCATCGTGGTGGCGGTGTCGGTCAGCGTCGGGGTGCTGCCGATGTCCTTCCCGGCGCTGTTCGCCCATCTGCACGGTCCCCTCAGGCTGGTGCTGGAAAGCGGCATCTTCCTTGGCGCCATCACCGCCATCGTTCTCAACCTGCTGCTCAATCCCCGTGAGGCCGCCGCCCAGGTGCTGGCAGCCCATGTCGAGCTCAATGACTGACGTTTTTCTCGCCGCCATTGCTGTGGCGGCTCCTGCCCATGAAAAGGAGGTCAAGATGACCCAGATTCTTTCTTCCATCCCTGCCGGCGTCACCGAACTGGACCTGCACCTGCTGCGCCAGAGCATCCAGCTCGCCGAAGAGGCCAAGGCCCGCGGCCGTCATCCGTTCGCGGCCCTGGTGGCCGATCGCGACGGCAAGGTCATCGCCAGCGCCGGCAACAACTCGATGCCCCCCGAAGGCGACCCGACCCAGCACGCCGAACTGGCGGCAGCGGCGCTGGCGGCCAAGCGCCTCAGCCCCCAGGCCCTGGCCGGGTGCACCCTGTACACCAGCGCCGAGCCCTGCTGCATGTGCGCCGGGGCCATCTACTGGACCGGCATTGGTCGGGTGGTCTACGCCTTGTCCGAACATGAGCTGCTGGAGTTGACCGGCGACCACCCGGAAAACCCGACCTTTTCCCTGCCGTGCCGCGAAGTGTTCGCCCGTGGGCAGCGGCAGATCCCGGTGTTCGGGCCGATGCTTGAGAGCGAGGCCGCGCTGGCGCACAAGGGCTTCTGGAAATGAACGGCGGCCTATCCATCCATGTGGTGGACGTCGCCAGCGGCAAGGTGGCCGAAGGCATGGCGGTGCGGGTGCGACGCCTGGGCGGCGAGCTGCTCTGCGCAGGGCGAATTGCCGGCAATGGCTTGCTGAGCGAGCTTGCCGAGCGCTCGGCGAGTTTCGGCCAGGGCGTCTACGAAGTGGAACTGGAGGTGGCGGCGTTCTATCGCGAGCAAGGCCAGGCGCTGCCGCCGGTGCCCTTCCTCGAGGTGCTGGTGTACCGCTTCGGCCTGGATGATCCGCGCCAGCACTACCACCTGCCGTTCAAGCTCACCGCCTGGGGCGTCTCGTGCTTTCGCGGTGGCGCCTGACCCGG
Source organism: Pseudomonas sp. NFPP25 (assembly GCF_900116505.1). Taxonomy (NCBI): domain Bacteria; kingdom Pseudomonadati; phylum Pseudomonadota; class Gammaproteobacteria; order Pseudomonadales; family Pseudomonadaceae; genus Pseudomonas; species Pseudomonas sp. NFPP25. Next base: position 651,351 of record NZ_FPBG01000004.1, read on the forward strand.
CGCTGACCTGTAGGAGCGAGCTTGCTCGCGAAACGCTCGCAGCCACCACAACCGGTTCGCCAGAGCGCTTTTCGCGGGCCGGCCCGCTCCTAGCGGTGGCGGGTCATTCCTGGGCGATGGATTCGATGAACTCCGAGCGTTCGTCGCTCATGCGCGCCAGGCAGTCATTGGTGGCGATGGTGTAGGCCTTGGTGCCGGGCTTGGCCGGAAAGGACTCCATCGCGCAGTCGGCGTCGCGCTGCTTCTGCCACAGTTGCTGGGCATTTTTGACCTTGGCGCTGATGTCGGCCAGTTGCCCTTTGTCGCTGCCATAGAGGGTGCCCAGGCGTTCCAGCAGGCTCTGCACGTTGTCGCCCAGCAACTGTTCGGCGGTGGTCCTGTTGTAGGTCGCGCATTCCAGGGTCTGCACGTCGTTTTCCACGCCGTCGCAGGGAGAACTGTCGGTCTCCTCGGCTGCCTGTACGCCCGTCGCCATCAGTACCAAGGCCAGGAAGATCGGTTTCATTGCATCGCTGCCCCTAATCCGGTGAAGCATCCACTAAAGGCGCGAATTCTGGCGCAAGCCCCGGGCAAAGAACAGAGGCCACCCATGCCCTCCGTCCGGCCCTTTGTCGGCGCTTGACGCTTTCGGCAATTCCCCTGTCGTTTTTGCACCCAGGCGCCCCGGCCCTCAAGCATATGCTGACCCCAAAGCGCCGGCAGACGATTCGGCGCATGAATCGCCAATAAGGGGACAGCCTGATGAGCCCAGCCGAACTACACGCCGACAGCATCGTTATCGACGGGCTGATCATTGCCAAGTGGAACCGCGAGCTGTTCGAGGACATGCGCAAGGGCGGCCTGACCGCAGCCAACTGCACCGTGTCGGTTTGGGAAGGTTTCCAGGCCACGGTCAACAACATTGCCTCCAGCCAGAAGCTGATACGCGAAAACAGCGACCTGGTGATGCCCGTGCGCACCACCGCGGACATTCGCAAGGCCAAGGAGCTGGGCAAGACCGGCATCCTCTTTGGCTTCCAGAATGCCCATGCCTTCGAAGACCAGATCGGCTACGTCGAGGTGTTCAAGCAGCTTGGCGTGGGCATCGTGCAGATGTGCTACAACACCCAGAACCTGGTGGGCACCGGCTGCTACGAGCGTGATGGCGGGCTCTCCGGGTTCGGCCGCGAGATCGTCGCCGAGATGAACCGCGTCGGGGTCATGTGCGACCTGTCTCACGTTGGTTCCAAGACCAGCGAGGAAGTGATCCTCGAATCCAAGAAGCCGGTCTGCTACTCCCACTGCCTGCCGTCGGGGCTCAAGGAGCACCCGCGCAACAAGTCCGATGCCGAACTGAAATTCATCGCCGACCACGGCGGTTTCGTCGGCGTGACCATGTTCGCGCCGTTCCTGGCCAAGGGCATCGATTCGACCATCGACGACTACGCCGAAGCCATCGAATACACCATGAACATCGTCGGTGAAGATTCGATTGGCATCGGCACCGACTTCACCCAGGGCCATGGCCAGGACTTCTTCGAATACCTGACCCACGACAAGGGCTACGCCCGGCGCCTGACCAACTTCGGCAAGATCATCAATCCCCTGGGCATCCGCACCGTGGGCGAGTTCCCCAACCTCACCGAGACCCTACTCAAGCGCGGCCACAGCGAGCGCGTGGTGCGCAAGATCATGGGCGAGAACTGGGTCAGCGTCCTGAAGGACGTCTGGGGCGAATAAGGCCACCCCCCACAGCACATTCCTGTAGCCGCTGCCGCAGGCTGCGATCGGCTCCGAAGGAGACGCGCTCTTGCGGCCCTCGGAAGGCTCTTCGAGCCTTTTCGCAGCCTGCGGCAGCGGCTACAGACGTACTTATCCACAGAATTCCGGAGTTTTGAAACATGGCCAAGATCGCCCCGCAATTGCCTATCGAAGTCGACAGCGAAACCGGTGTCTGGACCTCCGACGCCCTGCCGATGCTCTACGTGCCACGGCATTTCTTCGTCAACAACCACATGGGCATCGAGGAGGTGTTGGGCGCCGATGCCTACGCCGAGATCCTCTACAAGGCCGGCTACAAGTCCGCCTGGCACTGGTGTGAAAAAGAAGCCGAATGCCACGGCCTGGAAGGCGTCGCGGTGTTCGAGCACTACATGAAGCGCCTGTCCCAGCGCGGCTGGGGCCTGTTCAAGATCCAGGACATCGACCTGGATAAAGGCACCGCCAGCGTCAAGCTCGAACACTCGGCCTTCGTCTACGTGTACGGCAAGGTCGGGCGCAAGGTGGACTACATGTTCACCGGCTGGTTCGCCGGTGCCATGGACCAGATCCTGGCGGCCCGTGGCAGCAAGATCCGCACCGTGGCAGAGCAGGTTTACGGTGGTTCCGAAGAAGGCCACGACGATGGCCTGTTCGTCGTCAAACCGTTGTAAGCGGAGTTAAGAAAAATGGCTTTCGAAGCGATGTTCCAGCCGATCCAGATCGGCAAACTGACCATCCGCAACCGTGTGCTGAGCACCGCGCACGCCGAGGTCTATGCGACTGACGGCGGCATGACGACTGAACGGTATGTGAAGTACTACGAAGAAAAGGCCAAGGGCGGCATCGGCCTGGCGATCTGTGGTGGTTCCTCGGTGGTGGCCATCGACAGCCCCCAGGAGTGGTGGAGCTCGGTGAACCTGTCCACCGACCGGATCATCCCGCATTTCCAGAACCTGGCCGACGCCATGCACAAGCACGGCGCCAAGATCATGATCCAGATTACCCACATGGGCCGGCGCTCGCGCTGGGACGGTTTCAACTGGCCGACCCTGATGTCGCCGTCCGGGGTGCGCGAGCCAGTGCACCGCGCCACCTGCAAGACCATCGAGCCGGAGGAGATCTGGCGGGTGATCGGCAACTACGCCCAGGCCGCGCGCCGGGCCAAGGCCGGTGGCCTGGACGGTGTCGAGCTGTCGGCGGTGCACCAGCACATGATCGACCAGTTCTGGAGCCCACGGGTCAACAAGCGCACCGACGAATGGGGCGGCACCTTCGAGAAACGCATGCGTTTCGGCCTGGAAGTGCTCAAGGCGGTACGCGCTGAAGTGGGCGACGATTTCTGCGTGGGCATGCGCCTGTGCGGCGACGAGTTCCACCCGGACGGCCTGTCCCATGAGGACATGAAGCAGATCGCCAAGTATTACGACGACACCGGCATGCTGGACTTCATCGGCGTGGTGGGTTCGGGCTGCGACACCCACAACACCCTGGCCAACGTGATCCCCAACATGAGCTTCCCGCCGGAGCCGTTCCTGCACCTGGCGGCGGGCATCAAGGAAGTGGTCAAGGTGCCGGTGCTGCACGCACAGAACATCAAGGACCCGAACCAGGCCACGCGGATTCTCGAAGGCGGTTACGTCGACATGGTCGGCATGACCCGCGCGCACATGGCCGACCCGCACCTGATCGCCAAGATCAAGATGGGCCAGATCGACCAGATCAAGCAGTGTGTCGGCGCCAACTACTGCATCGACCGCCAGTACCAGGGCCTGGACGTGCTGTGCATCCAGAACGCCGCCACGTCCCGTGAATACATGGGCGTGCCGCACATCATCGAGAAAACCACCGGCATCAAGCGCAAGGTGGTGGTGGTCGGTGCCGGTCCTGCCGGTATGGAAGCCGCCCGCGTGGCGGCCGAACGTGGCCATGACGTGACCCTGTTCGAGAAGAAGGAAGCCATTGGCGGGCAGATCACCACGGCCTCCAAGGCGCCGCAACGAGACCAGATCGCCGGCATTACCCGTTGGTATCAGCTGGAACTGGCGCGCTTGAAAGTCGACCTGCGCCTGGGCACCGCGGCGGACAGCGCGACCATCCTCGACCTGCGCCCCGACGTGGTGGTGCTGGCCGTGGGCGGCCATCCGTTCATCGAGCAGAACGAGCACTGGGGCGCCGCCGAAGGGTTGGTGGTCAGCAGCTGGGACATCCTCGACGGCAAGGTGGCGCCGGGCAAGAACGTGCTGGTGTACGACACCATCTGTGAGTTCACCGGCATGTCGGTCACCGACTTCATCGCCGACAAGGGTTCGCAAGTGGAAATCGTCACCGACGACATCAAGCCGGGCATCGCCGTGGGCGGCACCTCGTTCCCTACCTACTACCGCAGCCTGTACCCCAAGGAAGTGATCATGACCGGGGACCTGACCCTGGAGAAGGTCTACCGCGAGGGCGACAAGCTGGTGGCGGTGCTGGAGAACGAATACACCGGCGCCCGGGAAGAACGGGTGGTGGACCAGGTGGTGGTGGAGAACGGCGTGCGTCCTGACGAAGAGCTCTACTACGGGCTCAAGGAAGGTTCGCGCAACAAGGGCCAGATGGACGTCGAGGCGCTGTTCGCGATCAAGCCGCAGCCGTGCCTGAGCGAGACGGGGGAGGGCTACCTGTTGTTCCGCATCGGCGACTGCGTGTCCCAGCGCAACACCCATGCCGCGATCTACGACGCACTGCGCCTGTGCAAGGATTTCTAAGCCACTTCCTGTAGGAGCCGGCTTGCCGGCGATCGGCACTGGCGAGATACCGCGTGCTGCCTGATCGCTGGCAAGCCAGCTCCTACAAGGCCCCAGGTCTTTGGGAGCTCCACCATGTTGAACACCCTTCTTCCCATTCTGTTGTTCGCCGCCATCGGCCTTGCGGTCCTTGGCGCGCTGCGACGCGTGGCCATGTGGCGCCGGGGGCGAGCCTCCAAGGTCGATCTGATTGGCGGCCTGCTGGCCATGCCCAAGCGCTACATGGTGGATCTGCACCACGTGGTGGCCCGGGACAAATACATGGCCAACACCCACGTGGCCACGGCGGGGGGCTTTGTCCTGGCCGCCGTGCTGGCGATCCTGGTGCACGGTTTCGGCCTGCACAACCGCATCCTGGGTTATGCCTTGCTGCTGGCCACCACGCTGATGTTCGTCGGCGCACTGTTCGTCGCCAAGCGTCGGCGCAACCCGCCGGCGCGGCTGTCCAAAGGGCCGTGGATGCGCCTGCCCAAAAGCCTGCTGGCATTCTCCGTGAGCTTCTTCGTGGCGACCCTGCCGGTGGCCGGGATCCTTCCGGAAAACTTCGGTGGCTGGCTGCTGGCGGCGCTGCTTGCGCTGGGTGTGCTCTGGGGCGTGTCCGAGCTGTTCTTCGGCATGACCTGGGGCGGGCCGATGAAGCACGCCTTCGCTGGCGCCCTGCACCTGGCCTGGCACCGGCGCGCCGAGCGCTTTGGTGGCGGACGCTCCACCGGCCTCAAACCGTTGGACCTGGAAGACCCGAACGCGCCTTTGGGGGTGGAAAAGCCCAAGGACTTCACCTGGAACCAGTTGCTGGGCTTCGACGCCTGCGTGCAGTGCGGCAAGTGCGAGGCGGCATGCCCGGCCTTCGCCGCCGGCCAGCCGCTGAACCCGAAGAAACTGATCCAGGACATGGTGGTCGGCCTGGCCGGCGGTACCGACGCGCAGTTCGCTGGCAGCCCGTACCCTGGCAAGGCCATCGGCGAACACGGCGGCAACCCGCACCAGCCCATCGTCAACGGCCTGGTGGACGCCGAGACCCTGTGGTCCTGCACCACCTGCCGGGCCTGTGTCGAGGAATGCCCGATGATGATCGAACACGTCGATGCCATCGTCGACATGCGTCGCCACCTGACCCTGGAGAAGGGCGCCACGCCGAACAAGGGCGCCGAGGTCCTGGAAAACCTCATTGCCACCGACAACCCCGGCGGCTTCAACCCCGGCGGGCGGATGAACTGGGCGGCGGACCTGAACCTGTCCCTGCTCAGCGACAAACAAAGCACCGACGTGCTGTTCTGGGTCGGCGACGGCGCCTTCGACATGCGCAACCAGCGCACCCTGCGGGCCTTTGTCAAAGTGCTCAAGGCGGCCAAGGTGGACTTCGCCGTGCTCGGCCTGGAAGAGCGCGACAGCGGTGACGTGGCCCGGCGCCTGGGCGACGAAGCGACTTTCCAGCTGCTGGCCAAGCGCAACATCCAGACCCTGGCCAAGTACCGCTTCAAGCGCATCGTCACCTGCGATCCCCACAGTTTCCATGTGCTGAAGAACGAGTACGGCGCCTTCGATGGCAACTACCTGGTGCAGCACCACAGCACCTACCTGGCCGAGCTGATCGGCGCCGGTGCGCTGAACCTGGGCCAGCACAAGGGCAGCAGCGTGACCTATCACGATCCTTGCTACCTGGGTCGTTACAACGGTGAGTACGAAGCCCCTCGGGACGTACTGCGTGCCCTGGGCATCGAGATCAAGGAAATGCAGCGCTCGGGCTTCCGTTCCCGTTGCTGCGGCGGTGGCGGCGGCGCGCCGATCACCGACATTCCGGGCAAGCAACGGATTCCCGACATGCGCATGCAGGACATCCGCGAAACCGGCGCCGAGCTGGTGGCCGTGGGTTGTCCACAGTGCACGGCGATGCTCGAAGGGGTGGTGGAGCCGCGGCCGATGATCAAGGACATCGCCGAACTGGTAGCCGATGCCTTGCTCGAAGACGCCGCCCCGAGCAAAGCGCCGGCGTCGGTGAAACCTGAACCTGCGGAGGTGCACTGATGAGCGACATTATCCGCCGCGATCCCCGGGCCGAGTGGATCGCCCGCAACCGCCTGCACCCGCTGCACGCGGCCATGCAGCCGGCGCAACACAGCTGGATGGGGCCCAATGGCCTGATCCGCAAGAACCCCCACGGCATCGGTTTCATCGGCCCCAACGGCCTCAAGCGCATCGACCGCAGTGGCGCCCAGCAGGGCGGCAGCGCCAAGCGCACGGCAGCGGCCGAGGTGCAGTTGCCGCTGCATCAAGTGGCGCAGCCGGCGTTCTACATCAGCGTGGTGCCGGACATGGTCGGTGGCCGCCTGAGCAGCCACGACCGCGACCTGCTGGGCCTGGCCCATCAGTTGGCGGGCCAGGACGGCGCGGTGCTGGCGGTGGTGTTCGGCGAACATAAGGAATCGGCCTTCGCCACCGCGGGTGTCGACCGCCTGCTGGTGCTGCAAGGCAGCGAGTTCGAAGGTTATGCACCGGAACAACGGGTGCAGGGCCTGCGGGCTGTGGATAACCAGTTCAGCCCGCGCCACTGGCTGCTGCCCGACAGCCGCACCGGCGGCGGCGAACTGGGCCGGCGCTTCGCCGCGGCCCTGGGCGAACGCCCGGCGACCCGAGTTTGGCAGGTCAAGGACGGGCAGTGCATCGGCCGTGCCGGCGCGGGCCTGCAGGACCTGGCGCGGCCGGTCGCGCGCTTGATCCTGGCCGCCGCCGAATGCGCGGAGCCGGTCAGCGAAACCCGCCACGAAGCCTTGCCGGTGGAGTTATCCACAAGCGTGGCCCGCAGCCTGGCGCGGATCGAAGACCTGGGCGCAGTGGCGGTGGACCCGGCGGCGATTCCCATGGCCGAGGCCGAGTTCATCTTTTCCGGGGGCAACGGGGTCAAGGACTGGCCGCTGTTTCACCAGACCGCCGCCGCCCTGGGGGCCACCGAAGGTGCTTCGCGGGTGGCGGTGGACGACGGCTTCATGGCCCGCGACCGGCAAGTGGGGGCCAGTGGTATCTGGGTCACCGCGCGGGTCTATGTGGCGGTGGGGATTTCCGGAGCGATCCAGCACCTGCAAGGCATTGGTGCCTGCGACAAGGTGGTGGCGATCAACCTCGACCCGGGTTGCGACATGATCAAGCGTGCCGACCTGTCGGTGATTGGCGACAGCGCGGAGATTCTCAAGGCCTTGATCGCGGCGGTAGCGGCCTACCGCAACGACGCCAAGCGCGATGCGGCTTAAGGGGATGTTATGCACAGCAATGTAATCAGCCTGATTTCGATTGGCGCCCACCCCACCTCCGGCCGCCCGCGGCGTGCCGAACAGGATGCCCGGGCAGTGGAACTGGGCCTGCAACTGGCCGGTGCGCAGTTGCAGGTGCTGCATGCCGGCGATGTAGCCGAACCGGCCCTGCGCGCCTACCTGGGCATGGGCCTGGAACAGCTGCATGTGCTGGAGCAGCCGGCGGGCGCCGATGCCCTGCCGGCACTGACCCAGTACCTGCGTCATGCCGGCGCCCAGGTGGTGCTCACCGGCAGCCAGGCGGAAACCGGCGAGGGCTCGGGGATGCTGCCATTCCTGCTGGCGGAAAACCTCGGCTGGCCGCTGGTGGTGGGGCTGGCCCAGGTCGAGTCCCTGGGCGATGGCGTGGCCCATGTCCTGCAAGCCTTGCCTCGCGGCCAGCGACGCCGGCTCAAGGTGCGCCTGCCATTCCTCGCCACTGTGGATAACGCCGCACCCAAGCCGCGCCAGAGCGCCTACGGCCCGGCGCGCCGGGGCGTGCTCGAAACCGACCAGGTGCTGGTGGTGGAGGACGAGTTGTTCACAGGCTCCAGCCTGCAACCGGCCAAGCCGCGCCCCAAGCGCCTGAAAGTGATCAAGGCCAAGAGCGGCGCCGACCGCATGAAAGCCGCTACCGCCAAGGCCAGCGGCGGCACCGGCCAGGTACTCAAGGGCGTCAGTCCTGAGGCGGGTGCCGAAGCCATTCTCAAATTGCTCATCGAAGAAGGCGTAGTGCGCTGACCCCAGGGTTATGCACAACCCCTGGCACCGCTGTTCGCTGGCAAGCCAGCTCCTACGGGAGGGAAATGTACCCATGCCCTGTAGGAGCCGGCTTGCCGGCGAAGAGGCCGGCGCGGTTTTGCACAATTCCCGGCCGTCTTTCGCGACAGGGGGGTAGGGTTACTCACAATCCCTGTGTGCGGACCTGTGGATAAGGTGTTCGCGCCTCGCTCCAGCCCTTGTGCAGCGGGCCATGGCGCCGCCTGTACGATTTTTGATCAGGCTAAGTCGGGGTTTTTTATGGCGTTTTTTTCAGGATGGGAAAACCCTCGAGCAGACTTTTGCACAGCAGTTGCCCCCAAAGTCTGTTGGCGCTTCTGTGGATAAGATGTTCGCTTAGCGCTGTATCCCTTGCAGAACGGGGCTTTCAAGCTTTTGTTCAAAAAACGACCAAATGCTGGTTTTTCCGCAGAATATCCTGGCGTGCCCCTGATAATGCGCGGCTTCTGGCGGTTTTCCACAGTGCCCGACTAGTGCACCCGAGTTGCCCCCAAAGTCTGTTGGCCGTTCTGTGGATAAGGTGTTCGCCTTCCTCTGTAGCCCTCTGAATACGTGGCTTTGATGGCTATGTTCAAAAAATGATCAATACCTTGTGAAACAGCACTTTCTTCATAAGTCACGGATTTTATTGCCATTGCCCGGCGAAATATCCCCATGCCAGAGGAACTTGCCCACAGTTGCTGTGGGCCAAGGTGTGGATAAGGTGTTCGTCGAAGGCTGCACCCCTTGTAATCCATGGCTTGCACGGCAATAGATCAAATTTCATACAGTTCTAATGGCTGCCTTGACACTGGCAAGTGGCCTGTCTTCACTGATGCCACAAGGACTTGGCAGTTACTTATCCACATCCGGTTCCCGGGAGCTCAGGCAATGGACTGTCGTTTATCACAGGCTTCTGCGATCCGCGCCTTTCTCCCTCGACGCACCCGCCGCCGCGCCACCAGCCAGCGCACCCGCCTATAGCTGCACCCTCGGGCTGCCGCCGGTTGGCACTTTTTCCACAGTTTGTGTTTCCCTGGCCAAGTTCCAGGCCAACCAGAAGTCCGCGGACTTTCTCAAGCAGGGGGCGCATTTCTACAAGCCGCCGATCAACGTGACCTTCGCCAAGTTGCCCAACAACCTCAGCCACGCCGGGGTCGAGCAACTGCCGTGCAACCACTGTGGCGACTGCGTCTGGGGCTGTAACAACAAGGCCAAGAACACCACCCTGATGAACTACTTGCCGGACGCCTGCAATCACGGTGCGCAGATTTTCTGCCAGGCCCAGGTGCGTCATCTGGAGCGTGACGGCGACGGCTGGATCGTGCGCTTCCAGTACCTGGACAGCGCCCAGGGACGGCATGTATGGGCGCTGCATCGGCCATGGGGCGATTCCCTATGGCGTTACCAGCGAACTGAAGGGCAACACCCAGGTGCAATGGTCGGAAACCCTTTCGGCAGACGATCCGAACTACCCGCTACGGGTGCGCAATGGCTATGTGAAGGTGAGGCTGGACGGCCCGCAGATCAGCGAGACCTTCATCGGCGGGACCGGCGCGGTCAGCTGGTCGCGGCCCTGAAGGCCCTGTAGCCGCTGCCGAGCCCGCGAGGCTGCGGACAAGGTCCGCAGGACCTTGCTTGACGGTTTTCCGCCGAACCCAGGCGCTCTCAAGATCGCTGCGCCTGCTGCGTCGGAATGCCGCCCAAGCCGTTCGCAGCCTGCGGCAGCGGCTACACAAGCCTTGTAGCCGCTACGGTGCTTGCAGTGTCAGCCGGTGACCGGAACACCCTTGAGGTAAGGCGCCGGTTCCGCCCCCAGGTTGCTCAGCATGCGCTCGCTGTACCAGTCGACGAAGTTGACCACGCCGAACTCGTAGGTCTTGGAGTACGGGCCGGGCTGGTAGGCGGTGGAGTTGATGCCGCGCTGGTTCTCTTCCGCCAGGCGCCGGTCCTGGGCGTTGGTGGCGTCCCACACCTGGCGCATGCGTTCGACGTCGTAGTCCACGCCTTCCACGGCGTCCTTGTGCACGATCCACTTGGTGGTGACGATGGTTTCCTGGGCGCTGATGGGCCACACGGTGAACACGATGATGTGGTCGCCCATGCAGTGGTTCCACGAGTGGGGCAGGTGCAGGATGCGCATCGAGCCCAGGTCCGGGTTCTTGATCCGGCCCATGAGTTTGGCGCAGCCCTGCTTGCCGTCCAGGGTCATGGACACGGTGCCCTTGAGCAGCGGCATGCGCACGATGCGGTTGCGCAGGCCGAAGCTGGCGTGGGCGTAAGGGATCTTCTCGGCTTCCCAGGCGGCAGCGGAGGCGGCCACGTGGTCCTTGAACGCCTGGTCGGCCCGCGGGTCGGTGACGTCGTCCCATTCCAGCAGGGTTTTCAGCAATTCGGGGTGCGAGCCGCCGCAGTGGTAGCACTCGCGGTTGTTCTCCAGCACCAGCTTCCAGTTGGCCTTTTCATGCAAGGTGGTCTGTACCGCCACCTTGGTGTTCTCCATGTCGTAGGGCTCCATGTAATGGGCCAGGGTCGCGAGGAAGTCGTCGATGGCCGGCGGGTTCTCGGCCAGGGAGATGAAGATGTAGCCGCCGGCGGTCTTCACGTTCACCGGTTTCAGGCCGTATTGCTTCATGTCGAAGTCGGCGCCCATCTCGGTGCCGGCGAACAGCAGGCGGCCGTCCAGTTCGTAGGTCCACTGGTGGTAGTGGCAGACCAGCTTGGCGACCTTGCCCTTGTCGCTGGTGCACAGCCGTGAGCCGCGGTGGCGGCAGACGTTGTGGAAGGCGTGGACCACGCCGTCGGCGCCGCGGATGACGATGATCGGGTTCTTGCCGATCTGCAGGGTGATGTAGTTGCCCTTGGTAGGGATCTCGCAGGTCATGCCGGCGATCAGCCATTCCTTCTGGAAGATCTCCTGCATGTCGATATCGAACAGCCTTTCATCGCAGTAGAACGGCTGCGGCAGGGAAAAGGTCCGCTCACGTTCCTGCAGCATCTGTGCAGTGGCCTTGCGTGCAGGTTCCAGCGGATCGCCCAAGCTCAGGGTTGCGGTGACGTCCATCGTTCAAGTCCTCATGGCCGTTCAGTGCGGCCGGCGAATTAATTAGTGGCTACGGTGGGTGCTACGCAAGTCACGAAAAAAACGGCTGTTGTCGTTGAGGCGAGTGTGGGTCCGCAGGCGCCAAGAACCTTATCCATGGGCGACATGGCCCAATCTGTTCCCGACGCGCCAGCCCCGGCAGCTGGGGGCTGGTCGCGATAAGCATGTGAATGTCGCAGATAGGTAAATGGGCGCGAGAAGCCTTACGCAGAATCGCTGACAAGACGCCGACCGTCGGCCGTGGAGAACAGCATGTCCAACACCTTCCTCAACCCGGTAACCACCCAGACCTGGGCCAATGGCCGTCACATCGTCCGTTGCGTCAAAGTCATCCAGGAAACCTGGGACGTGCGGACCTTCTGCTTCATGGCCGACCAGCCGATCATGTTCTTCTTCAAGCCTGGGCAGTTCGTCACCCTGGAGCTGGAGATCGAGGGCCAGCCGGTGATGCGTTCCTACACCATCTCCAGCTCGCCCTCGGTGCCCTACAGCTTCTCGGTGACCATCAAGCGCGTGCCCGGCGGCAAGGTCTCCAACTGGCTGCACGACACCCTGCACGAAGGCCAGGAACTGGCGGTGCACGGGCCGGTGGGGCTGTTCAACGCCATCGACTTTCCGGCGCCGAAGATCCTCTACCTCAGCGGCGGCGTCGGCATTACCCCGGTGATGTCCATGGCGCGCTGGTTCTACGACACCAACGCCAACGTCGACATGGTGTTCATCCACAGCGCCCGTTCCCCCAAGGACATCATTTACCACCGCGAGCTGGAGCACATGGCCTCGCGGATCGACAACTTCAGCCTGCACCTGATCTGCGAAAAGCACGGCCTGGGCGAGCCCTGGGCCGGTTATCGCGGTTACCTGAACCACAAGATGCTGGAGTTGATGGCCCCGGATTTCCTGGAGCGGGAAGTGTTCTGCTGCGGCCCCACGCCCTATATGAGCGCGGTCAAGCGGCTGCTGGAAGCCGCCGGTTTCGACATGGCGCGCTACCACGAGGAATCCTTCGGCGCGACCCCGGCCGAAGCCCGGGCCGATGCGGTGGAACACGCCGAACAGGCGGCCGAGGCGCCGGAGCCGGACCTGGCGGACCTGCATCAGGTGGAGTTCACCGCTTCGGGCAAGAGCATCCGCGTGGCCCCCGGAGAAACCGTGCACGCGGCGGCGGCCAAGCTTGGCCTGATGATTCCCAAGGCCTGCGGCATGGGCATCTGCGGCACCTGCAAGGTGCTCAAGCTGGGGGGCGAGGTGGAGATGGAGCACAACGGCGGGATCACCGAGGAAGACGAAGCCGAAGGCTACATCCTGTCCTGCTGCAGCGTGCCCAAGGGCGACGTGCGCGTGGAGTTCTGATCGCCGGCAAACCGGCCCCTACATCCGTTTGCTGTAGGAGCCGGCTTGCCAGCGAACAGGTGCAAGCTGATCCTTCGGTTACTGATACAACGCCGGGCGCCGATCCAGGTGCACATGGTTATGTTCACTGATGGACTTGTGCCAGGCCTGGGTCAGGTCCAGCTCCGCCAACAGCAACTGCTCGGCGCTTTCCCGATCCCTGCCCGCCAGTGGATAACCGTCGGCATCGACAAGGGTCGAGCCGCCCACCCAGTTCACTCCACGTTCCTCGCCGCAGCGGTCGCAGGCGGCGATGAACATCCGGTTGACCGCCGCATTGGCCTGCACCCGGACCATCTCCGCCGGCCGCTCGCCCAGCGGGCGCGGGCCATCCGGCCAGTTCACCGGGGCGCACAGCAGGGCCGCGCCGGCCAGGGCTGGCAGGCGCACCCACTCGGGAAACTCCAAGTCGTAGCAGATCATCATGGCGATCGGCCCGAAGCGGGTCGCCACCACCGGCGGCGGTTCGTCGCCCGGGGTGAAGATCAGGTTTTCCCGATCCCACAGGTGGGCCTTGCGGTACAGCGTCAGCCTGCCTTCGGGTTCGACCAGCGCCGCGCTGTTGGCCACGCGCTCCTGGTCCAGGCGCTCGCAGAAGCCGCCGACGATCACCACCTGCAGCTCTTCGGCCAGGGTTTTCCACAGGCTCAGGGTCGGCCCGTCGAGGCTTTCCGAGAGTGCCAGGGCTTCATTGCGGTCGCTGAACACATAGCCGCTCTGCACCAGTTCCGGCAGCACCACCACCTGGGCGCCGCGGGCGGCGGCCTGGCGTATCGCCTCGGCGCCCAGGGCGCGGTTGTACTTAAGGTCGCCGATGCGCGGGGCCACTTGCTGGCAGGCCACCTTGAGGGATGCCTGAGGAATCATTGCGCGCCTCCTTCCAGTTGCTGCTCGCTGGCCTGGATGGCCAGGCGCTCCGCGTCCAGGTCCAGGTTGCGGGTCAGCGCCCAGTAGACCAGCGCGGCCACGGCAAGGCCAACCACGAAGGCAATGTCGGCGCCGCCCAGGGCCTGGGACAGCGGGCCCTGGAAGAAGCTCAGGGACATGAACGGCACCATCGCCAGCAGGCCGAGGAAATACGCCAGCAGCCCGGCGCTGGACCAGCGGCCATAGATCCCGGTGTGATTGAAGATGTCGCTGATGGCATAGCGACCTTTGCGCACCAGGTAGAAGTCCGCCAGGTTGACTGCGGTCCAGGGCACCAGGAAATACAGCATCAGCAGCACGAAAGTGTTGAAGCTGCCCAGGTAGCTCTCGGGAATGTTCATGGCGATGAGAAAGATCACCACCGCCACCAGCACGATTCCGCAGACCCGGCTCTTGAGGTTGGGCTTGATCGACTTGAAGCCGTCGATGGCGCTGATGCCGGTGAGCATGGCGCCGTAGCAGTTGACCGCCATGATGCCCACCAGCGCCGGCACTGCGATCAGCACGGTGAAGGTACCGAAGCCGGGGATCACCCGGTTGCCCACTTCGCGCACGCTGGCGATGGCATCGGGGGAGGGCAGGGCCGAAGCCAGGAACGCCCCCAGGGACATCAGCCACAGGGCCGAACCGGCGGCGCCCAGGTAGGTCCAGAAGATTACCTGGCGCGACGGCGTCTTGTGCGGCAGGTAGCGTGAGTAGTCGGAGACGTACACCGAATAGCTGATCTGGTAGCCGGCGGCGGCCGACAGCTGGATCAGGAACGCCGACCAGGAGAACTGTGGGTCGGCCAGGGCCGAGTCGGCCTGCAGGGTCAGCAGGGCACTGACGGTGAGCACCGCGAACACGCTGATCATCACGTAGGTCAGCCAGCGCTGCACGGTGTGCAGCAGGTCATGGCCGATCACCGCGATCAGCACCGCCACGGCGATCATCAGGGTGTACCAGGGCGCCCGGGCGCCGGGAATCACGGTGTTGATGGCATCGGTGGCGAGAATCACGTTGAACACGTTGAAGCCGATGTAGACGAACACCACGGCGGTGAACGGCACGATGGCGCCACGCAGGCCGAACTGGGCGCGGGACTGGATCATCTGCGGCAGCCCCATGCGCGGGCCCTGGTTGGCGTGGAAGGCCATGCAGAAGGTGCCCAGGCAGACGCCGATGACGATCGCCAGGATGGCGTATTGCAGGGCGAGGCCCAGGGCTGCGCCGGTGAAACCGGTGACCATGGTGGTGAGCACGAAGTTGCCGGTGAACCAGAAGGGGCCCTGGTGCCAGACCTTGCCGTGGCGCTCGTTGCGCGGCACGTAGTCGATGGAACGGGTTTCGATCTTCAGGCCGGGAGGCTGGGCTTTCTCGGTGACGCAAGAAGAAGTCGTCATGGGGTACAGCCTTATTTTTATAGGTCGACCCCGGAGTCTCGGACAAACGCTGCGGTTGTTGAATCAGTGGGGGCAAATAATCAGTTCAGGAATTTGTGAACTGATGAAGGGGGCGTGCTTGACGGGCCTCTTCGCTGGCAGGCCAGCTCCTACGGGGTGGGAGGTGCGCTGGCCGTTGCAGGAGCCGGCTTGCCGGCGAAGGCGTCCATGAGCGCGGCGCTTGGGTTGCGGGCCTGTTCGCTGGCAAGCCAGCTCCTACGGGGTGGGAGGTGCGCTGGCCATTGTAGGAGCCGGCTTGCCGGCGAAGGCGTCGGTGAGCGCGGCGCTTGGGTTGCGGGCCTCTTCGCTGGCAAGCCAGCTCCTACAGGCGGGGGGTGGGTCAGGCGCTCATGACGGTGCGGATGTCGGCTGCCAGTTCGCGCACGCGGTCTTCCTCGGTGTCCCAGGAGCACATGAAGCGTGCGCCACCCTTGCCGATGAAGGTGTAGAAGCGCCAGCCCTTGGCCGTCAGTGCGGCAATGGCCGGTTCCGAAAGTTGCAGGAACACGCCGTTGGCCTGCACCGGGAACATCAATTCCACGCCAGGAATGTCGGCCACCAGCTGGGCCAGCAGCTGCGCGCAGTGGTTGGCGTGGCGGGCGTGCTTGAGCCAGGCGTCGTTTTCCAGGAGGCCGACCCAGGGCGCGGAGAGAAAGCGCATTTTCGAGGCCAGCTGGCCAGCCTGCTTGCAGCGGTAGTCGAAGTCTTCCGCCAGCTTGTGGTTGAAGAACAGGATCGCTTCACCCACCGCCATGCCGTTTTTCGTGCCGCCAAAGCACAGCACGTCCACGCCGGCCTTCCAGGTCAGCTCCGCCGGGGTACAGCCGAGGAAGGCGCAGGCGTTGGAGAAGCGCGCGCCGTCCATGTGCAGGTTCAGCCCCAGTTCCTTGCAGGTGGCACTGATGGCGCGAACTTCTTCCGGGGTGTAGACACTGCCCACCTCGGTGGCCTGGGTCAGGGTTACCACCCGCGGCTTGGGATAGTGGATGTCCTGGCGCTTGAGGGCGATCTCGCGGATCGATTCCGGGGTCAACTTGCCGTTCTGGGTGCCGGCGATCAGCAGCTTGGAGCCGTTGGAGAAGAACTCCGGGGCGCCGCACTCGTCGGTTTCGACGTGGGCGGTTTCCGAGCAGATCACGCTGTGGTAACTCTGGCACAGCGACGACAGGGCCAGGGAGTTGGCGGCGGTGCCGTTGAAGGCGAAGAACACTTCGCAATCGGTTTCGAACAGTTTGCGGAAATGATCCGAGGCGCGAGCGGTCCACTGGTCGTCGCCGTAAGCGCGCTCGTGGCCGTGGTTGGCCTGCTCCATGGCGGCCCAGGCTTCGGGGCAGATGCCGGAGTAGTTGTCGCTGGCGAATTGTTGGCTCTTGTCGGTCATGGCCGGCTCCGTGGTCGATGATGGTGCGCACTTTAACCAAGAATAATGGCCCAGCACACGCTCTGTTTATGCCGGAATAATGCATGGCCCATAAGGATTTATGCGTGACGCGATGCTGAAACCCGACACTGCCCGGCGCGACGGGGCGCTGGATGCGCTGAAATGGCTGGCGCTGCTGAGCATGGTCCTCGATCACCTGCGTTATGTGGGCCTGAGCCTGGACTGGTTTTACGTACCCGGGCGCCTGGCGTTTCCCTGGTTCTGCCTGGCCATGGCGGTGAACCTGACCCGGGCCAGGGATGAAATCGACCGCCGGCCCGGCCCATGGCGCTACCTGGGCTGGTTGCTGCTGTTCAGCCTGCTGAGCGAGATTCCCTATCGTCTGTTCATTCCCGACCCCGATACCTTGAATGTGTTGCCCACCCTGGCCCTGGGCCTGCTGGTGGCTCGCGGCTGGCAGCGGCGCAGAGGCCTGGACCTGGGACTTGGCCTGCTGGCCTTGCTGCTGGCGGTGGTTTTCAGCGAGCGGCTGATGTTCGGCGCCTTCGGGGTGTTGCTGCCGCTGGCCCTGGTACTGGTGTTGCGCCGGCCCTGGTATTTCAGCCTGCTGCCTGGGGCGCTGTGCCTGGCGGCCAATCAATGGGAAACCTTGTTCCCGGCGGCGCGCCTGGGCAATCAGGTGGCGACCTGCGGTATTGCCGCTTGTCTGCTGGCGCCGTGGCTGGGGCTGATGCTGCTGCGGGGGCTGCGTGGCAGGTCGGTGCCGGCCATGCGCTGCTGGGCCTACCTGCTGTACCCGGCGCACTTTCTCCTGCTGCTGGCCCTGCGCGCAGCCCTGTAGGAGCCGGCTTGCCGGCGAAGGCGCCCGTGAGGATTTGCGCCCGGCTTGCGGGTCTCTTCGCTGGCAAGCCGGCTCCTACGGCAGAGAGCGTTGCGTTGCGGGGAAGGACAGGCCCGATCCAGAGCCGTTGGCGGGTGGTGCGGGCAGGCATTTATCTCCGCACGCCAAGGCATGTCGTAAACGCACCTTTGCGTGGCGTCCATAGGCATTTGAGTTCCCCTTCCCGGTCATACCATCGCATCCAAAGGGCGTAGCTGTAAGGCTCGCCTCACCGAGACGAAAGGCGCACCGCCGCCGCTGGGAGAGACGTGATGTTCAGCAAGCAAGACCAGATCCAGGGTTACGACGATGCACTGCTGGCGGCCATCAATGCCGAGGAACAACGCCAGGAAGATCACATCGAGCTGATCGCGTCGGAAAACTACACCAGCAAGCGGGTGATGCAGGCGCAAGGCAGCGGGCTGACCAACAAGTACGCCGAAGGCTATCCGGGCAAGCGCTACTACGGTGGCTGCGAGCACGTGGACAAGGTCGAGGCCCTAGCCATCGAGCGCGCCAAGCAACTGTTCGGTGCCGACTACGCCAACGTCCAGCCGCACTCCGGTTCTTCGGCCAACAGCGAGGTGTACCTGGCCCTGCTGCAGGCCGGCGATACCATCCTCGGCATGAGCCTGGCCCATGGCGGCCACCTGACCCACGGGGCCAAGGTGTCGTCCTCGGGCAAGCTGTACAACGCGGTGCAGTACGGCATCGACACCCGCACCGGGTTGATCGACTACGACGAAGTCGAGCGCCTGGCCGTGGAACACAAGCCGAAGATGATCGTCGCCGGCTTCTCGGCCTACTCCAAGACCCTGGACTTCCCGCGCTTCCGGCAGATCGCCGACAAGGTCGGGGCGCTGCTGTTCGTCGACATGGCCCACGTCGCCGGGCTGGTGGCCGCCGGTCTGTATCCCAACCCGCTGCCCTATGCCGACGTGGTCACTACCACCACCCACAAGACCCTGCGCGGTCCCCGTGGCGGGCTGATCCTGGCCAAGGCCAACGAAGAGATCGAGAAGAAACTCAACGCTGCCGTTTTCCCGGGCGCCCAGGGCGGTCCGCTGATGCACGTGATCGCCGCCAAGGCGGTGTGCTTCAAGGAAGCGCTGGAGCCCGGTTTCAAGGCCTATCAGCAACAGGTGATCGACAACGCCCAGGCCATGGCCAGCGTATTTATCAAACGTGGCTACGATGTAGTGTCCGGCGGCACCGACAACCACCTGTTCCTGGTCAGCCTGATTCGTCAGGGCCTGACCGGTAAAGATGCCGATGCCGCTCTGGGCCGTGCCCACATCACCGTGAACAAGAACGCCGTGCCCAACGACCCGCAGTCGCCGTTTGTGACTTCCGGCCTGCGCATCGGCACCCCGGCGGTCACCACCCGCGGATTCAAGGTCACCCAGTGCACCGAACTGGCGGGCTGGATCTGCGACATCCTCGACCACCTCGGCGATGCCGATGTCGAGGCCAATGTCGCTCGCCAGGTGGCGACCCTGTGCGCTGATTTCCCGGTTTACCGCTGAGAGCCGCAACTGGAGCAATGACTATGCAACGCTATTCGGGCTTCGGCCTCTTCAAGCACTCTCTCAGCCACCATGAAAACTGGCAGCGGATGTGGCGCACCCCGACCCCGAAGAAGGTCTATGACGTGGTCATCGTCGGCGGTGGCGGGCATGGCCTGGCCACTGCCTACTACCTGGCCAAGGAGCACGGCATCACCAATGTCGCGGTGGTGGAAAAAGGCTGGCTGGGCGGCGGCAACACCGCGCGCAACACCACCATCGTGCGTTCCAACTACCTGTGGGACGAGTCGGCGCAGCTCTACGAGCACGCCATGAAACTGTGGGAAGGCCTGTCCCAGGACCTCAACTACAACGTGATGTTCTCCCAGCGCGGGGTCTACAACCTGTGCCACACCCTGCAAGACATCCGTGATTCCGAGCGTCGGGTCAGTGCCAACCGCCTCAACGGCATCGATGGCGAGTTGCTCAACACCCAGCAGGTGGCGGACGAGATTCCTTACCTGGATTGCTCGAAAAACACCCGTTATCCGATCCTCGGCGCCACGGTCCAGCGCCGTGGCGGCGTGGCCCGTCACGACGCCGTGGCCTGGGGTTTTGCCCGGGCCGCCGACGCCCTGGGCGTGGACCTGATCCAGCAAACTGAAGTCATTGGCTTTCGCAAGGAAAACGGCGTGTGCATCGGCGTCGAGACCAACAAGGGCTTTATCGGCGCCAAGCGCGTCGGTGTGGTCACGGCCGGTAACTCCGGGCACATGGCCAAGCTCGCGGGCTTCCGTCTGCCGATCGAATCCCACCCGCTGCAAGCGCTGGTGTCGGAGCCGATCAAGCCGATCATCGACAGCGTGATCATGTCCAACGCGGTGCACGGCTATATCAGCCAGTCGGACAAGGGCGATCTGGTGATCGGTGCCGGTATCGACGGCTGGGTCGGCTACGGCCAGCGCGGCTCCTACCCGGTGATCGAGCACACCATCCAGGCCATCGTCGAGATGTTCCCGGTCCTCTCCCGAGTGCGCATGAACCGTCAGTGGGGCGGCATCGTCGACACCAGCCCGGACGCCTGTCCGATCATTTCCAAGACCCCGGTGCCGAACATGTTCTTCAACTGCGGTTGGGGCACTGGTGGCTTCAAGGCCACCCCGGGCTCGGGCAACGTGTTTGCCGCCAGTCTGGCCAAGGGCGAGATGCATCCTCTGGCCGCCCCTTTCTCCATCGACCGTTTCCACAACGGTGCGCTGATCGACGAACACGGCGCTGCTGCGGTCGCCCACTAAAAGGACAACTCCCTATGTTGCATATCTTCTGTCCTCACTGCGGCGAGCTGCGCTCCGAAGAGGAATTCCATTCGTCCGGCCAGGCGCATATTCCACGGCCCCTGGACCCCAACGCCTGCACCGACGAGGAGTGGGGCGACTACATGTTCTTCCGCGACAACCCTCGCGGCCTGCACCACGAGTTGTGGATCCACGCCGCCGGTTGCCGCCAGTACTTCAACGCTACCCGCGACACCGTGACCTACGAAATTCTTGAGACCTACAAGATCGGCACCAAGCCGCAATTCACCGCCAAGGCTGCTGGAGAGAAGGTATGAGCCAGACCAATCGCCTGTCCAACGGCGGACGCATCGACCGCAACAAGGTCCTGACCTTCACCTTCAACGGCCAGAGCTACAAGGGTTTTGAGGGCGACACCCTGGCCTCGGCGCTACTGGCCAACGGCGTGGACATCATCGGCCGCAGCTTCAAGTACTCCCGGCCCCGGGGCATCTTCGCCGCAGGCTGCGAGGAGCCCAACGCGGTGCTGCAGATCGGCGCCACCGAAGCCACCCAGATCCCCAACGTGCGCGCCACCCAGCAGGCGCTGTACCAGGGCCTGGTCGCCACCAGCACCAACGGCTGGCCCAGCGTCAACAACGACATGATGGGCATTCTCGGCAAGGTCGGCGGCAAGCTGATGCCGCCGGGCTTCTACTACAAGACCTTCATGTACCCGCAATCGTTCTGGATGACCTACGAGAAGTACATCCGCAAGGCCGCGGGCCTGGGCCGTTCGCCCACCGAGAACGATCCGGACACCTACGACAACATGAACCAGCACTGCGACGTGCTGATCGTCGGCGCCGGCCCCGCGGGCCTTGCCGCCGCCCTGGCAGCGGCCCGCAGTGGCGCCCGGGTGATCCTGGCCGACGAGCAGGAAGAGTTCGGCGGTACCCTGCTGGACAGCCGCGAGAGCCTGGACGGCAAGCCGGCGGCGGAGTGGGTGGCCAGTGTGGTTGCCGAACTCCAGTCGCTGCCGGATGTGTTGCTGCTGCCGCGGGCCACGGTCAACGGCTACCACGACCACAACTTCCTGACCATTCACGAGCGCCTCACCGATCACCTCGGCGACCGCGCGCCCATCGGCCAGGTACGCCAGCGCATCCACCGGGTACGCGCCAAGCGCGTGGTGCTGGCCACCGGCGCCCACGAGCGGCCGCTGGTCTACGGCAACAACGACGTGCCGGGCAACATGCTGGCTGGCGCGGTCTCCACCTATGTGCGCCGCTACGGCGTGGCCCCGGGCAAGAAACTGGTGCTGTCCACCAATAACGACCACGCCTACCGTGTGGCCCTGGACTGGCTCGACGCCAGCCTGCAAGTGGTGGCCATCGCCGATGCGCGGCACAACCCGCGCGGCGCCCTGGTGGAAGAAGCCCGGGCCAAGGGTATTCGCATCCTCACCTCCAGCGCGGTGATCGAGGCCCGTGGCAGCAAGCACGTGACCGGCGCGCGTGTAGCGGCCATCGACGTCAAGGCACACAAGGTCACCAGCCCCGGCGAATGGCTCGACTGCGACCTGATCGCCAGCTCCGGCGGCTACAGCCCGGTGGTGCACCTGGCCTCGCACTTGGGCGGCAAGCCGGTGTGGCGCGAAGACATCCTCGGTTTCGTGCCCGGTGAAGCGCCGCAGAAACGTGTGTGCGTCGGTGGCATCAACGGCGTCTACAGCCTCGGCGATACCCTGGCCGACGGTTTCGAAGGCGGTGTGCGCGCCGCCAGCGAAGCCGGTTTCCAGGCCGTTGAGGGCGTTCTGCCCAAGGCCCTGGCCCGTCTTGAAGAACCGACCCTGGCGCTGTTCCAGGTGCCCCACGAAAAAGGCACGGCGCGTGCGCCGAAGCAATTCGTCGACCTGCAGAACGACGTCACTGCGGCCGCCATCGAACTGGCGACCCGCGAGGGCTTCGAGTCGGTGGAACACGTCAAGCGCTACACCGCCCTGGGCTTCGGCACCGACCAGGGCAAGCTGGGCAACGTCAACGGCCTGGCCATCGCCGCCCGTTCGCTGAACGTCAGCATTCCGCAGATGGGCACCACCATGTTCCGTCCGAACTACACGCCGATCACCTTCGGCGCCGTGGCTGGCCGGCACTGCGGGCACATCTTCGAGCCGGTGCGCTTCACCGCGCTGCATGCCTGGCATGTGAAGAATGGCGCCGAGTTCGAAGACGTCGGCCAGTGGAAACGCCCCTGGTACTTCCCGAAAAACGGCGAAGACCTGCATGCCGCGGTCAAGCGTGAATGCCAGGCCGTGCGCGACAGCGTCGGCCTGCTGGACGCCTCGACCCTGGGCAAGATCGACATCCAGGGCCCCGATGCCCGGGAGTTCCTCAACCGCATCTACACCAACGCCTGGACCAAGCTCGACGTGGGCAAGGCCCGCTACGGCCTGATGTGCAAGGAAGACGGCATGGTCTTCGACGACGGCGTCACCGCCTGTCTGGCCGACAACCACTTCCTGATGACCACCACCACCGGCGGCGCGGCCCGCGTGCTGCAGTGGCTGGAGATCTACCAGCAGACCGAATGGCCGGACCTCAAGGTGTACTTCACCTCGGTCACCGACCACTGGGCCACCATGACCCTGTCCGGGCCCAACAGCCGCAAGCTGCTGAGCGAAGTCACCGACATCGACCTGGACAAGGACGGCTTCCCGTTCATGACCTGGAAGGAAGGCCTGGTGGGTGGCGTACCGGCGCGGGTGTTCCGTATCTCGTTCACCGGCGAGCTGTCCTACGAGGTCAACGTCCAGGCCGACTACGCCATGGGCGTGCTGGAGCAGATCGTCGAGGCCGGCAAGAAGTACAACCTGACCCCCTATGGCACCGAGACCATGCACGTGCTGCGGGCCGAGAAGGGCTTCATCATCGTCGGCCAGGACACCGACGGTTCCATGACCCCGGACGACCTGAACATGGGCTGGTGCGTGGGCCGGACCAAGCCATTCTCCTGGATCGGCTGGCGCGGCATGAACCGTGAAGACTGCGTGCGCGAGCAGCGCAAGCAACTGGTGGGCCTCAAGCCGATCGACCCGACCCAGTGGCTGCCGGAAGGTGCGCAACTGGTGTTCAACCCCAAGCAGGCGATCCCGATGAGCATGGTGGGCCACGTGACCTCCAGCTATGCCCACAACTCCCTGGGTTATTCCTTCGCCCTGGGTGTGGTCAAGGGGGGGCTCAAGCGCCTGGGCGAGCGGGTCTTCGCACCGCTGGCCGATGGCCGGGTGATCGAGGCGGAAATCGTTTCCTCGGTGTTCTTCGACCCCAAAGGCGACCGCCAGAACATCTAAGGCACAACACGCTCCTACAGGGTGTTATCAACAGAATTCAGGACAGGTGCTCTATGACCGCAGTCAACGTTTACCAACAGCGCCCCACCACCGGGGCCAAGGCCGAGTCGTCGTTGCACCACGCCGACCTGCCGAGCCTGGTGGGCAAGGGCCGCAAGAACGCCGGGGTGACCCTGCGCGAGAAAAAACTCCTCGGCCACCTGACGATCCGTGGCGACGGCCACGATCCGGCCTTCGCCGCCGGCGTGCACAAGGCCCTGGGCATCGAACTGCCGGGCGCCCTGAGCGTAGTGGTCAAGGGCGAGACCAGCCTGCAATGGCTGGGCCCGGATGAGTGGCTGCTGATCGTGCCCAGCGGCGAAGAGTTCGCCGCCGAGCAGAACCTGCGGGCCGCCCTGGGCGACCTGCATATCCAGATCGTCAACGTCAGCGGCGGCCAGCAGATTCTCGAATTGTCCGGGCCCAACGTGCGCCAGGTGCTGATGAAGTCCACCAGCTACGACGTGCACCCCAACAACTTCCCGGTGGGCAAGGCCGTGGGCACGGTGTTCGCCAAGTCGCAACTGGTGATCCGCCGTACCGGCGAAGACACCTGGGAGCTGCTGGTGCGCCGCAGCTTTTCCGATTACTGGTGGATGTGGCTGCAGGATGCCGCGGCCGAATATGGCCTGAGCGTCCAGGCCTGAGCCCAGCTTGGCCTGGTAGGAGCGAGCTGGCTCGCGAACTCGCGAAGGATGGATTTTCCGGAAGACCACAGCGCCCTTGGATTTTTCGCGAGCAAGCTCGCTCCTACAGAGAACCGACCGCGCTGCGGTTGCCCTAACGAACAGGAGTTATCCCGCATGAGCCGCGCCCCCGACACATGGATCCTCACCGCCGACTGCCCCAGCGTGCTCGGCACGGTGGACGCGGTGACCCGCTTTCTGTTCGAGCAGGGCTGCTACGTCACCGAGCACCACTCCTTCGATGACCGGCTCTCGGGCCGCTTCTTCATTCGCGTGGAGTTTCGCCAGCCCGACGGCCTCGACGAACAGGGCTTTCGCGATGGTCTGGCGCAGCGGGCCAAGGCCTTCGAGATGAACTTCGAACTGACCGCGCCGCACTACCGGCCGAAGGTGGTGATCATGGTCTCCAAGGCCGACCACTGCCTCAACGACCTGCTCTACCGCCAGCGCATCGGCCAGTTGCCCATGGACGTGGTGGCGGTGGTGTCCAACCACCCGGACCTCAAGCCCCTGGCCGACTGGCACCAGATTCCCTACCACCACTTCCCCCTAGACCCCAACGACAAGCCGTCCCAGGAGCGCCAGGTGTGGCAGGTGATCGAGGACTCCGGCGCCGAACTGGTGATCCTTGCCCGCTACATGCAAGTGCTGTCGCCGGAGCTGTGCCGCAAGCTCGATGGCAAGGCCATCAACATCCACCACTCGCTGCTGCCGGGCTTCAAGGGCGCCAAGCCTTATCACCAGGCCTACAACAAGGGGGTGAAACTGGTGGGAGCCACGGCGCACTACATCAACAACGACCTGGACGAAGGCCCGATCATCGCCCAAGGCGTGGAGGTGGTGGACCACAGCTATTACCCCGAGGACCTGATCGCCAAGGGCCGGGATATCGAGGGCCTGACCCTGGCCCGGGCGGTGGGTTATCACATCGAACGGCGGGTGTTCCTGAACGGCAACCGCACGGTGGTGCTCTGATGATTCCCGGGGCTGCTGCGCAGCCCTTCGCGAGCAAGCTCGCTCCTACAGGCGTTGCGCCTGTTCGCGCGAAAGCGATTTTGAAAACGAAACAGCATCTGTACCCGAGCAATCCACGTGTTTCCCCTTTGGGTTACGCGGTTCCATAACAACAACAGCGAGGTGAAAGCATGTCTGGTAATCGTGGTGTCGTGTATCTGGGCAGCGGCAAGGTCGAGGTACAGAAAATCGACTATCCAAAAATGCAGGACCCGCGCGGCAGGAAGATTGAGCACGGCGTCATCCTGCGCGTGGTCTCCACCAACATCTGCGGTTCGGACCAGCACATGGTCCGTGGCCGTACCACCGCCCAGGTCGGCCTGGTGCTGGGCCATGAAATCACCGGCGAGGTGATCGAGAAGGGCAGCGACGTCGAGAACCTGAAGATCGGCGACCTGGTCTCGGTGCCCTTCAACGTGGCGTGCGGGCGCTGCCGCTCCTGCAAGGAACAGCACACCGGGGTCTGCCTGACCGTCAACCCGGCTCGCGCCGGCGGTGCCTATGGCTACGTCGACATGGGCGACTGGACCGGCGGCCAGGCCGAATACGTGCTGGTGCCTTACGCCGACTTCAACCTGCTGAAACTGCCGAACCGCGACAAGGCCATGGAGAAGATCCGCGACCTGACCTGCCTTTCCGACATCCTGCCCACCGGTTATCACGGCGCCGTCACCGCCGGTGTCGGCCCTGGCAGCACCGTCTACGTGGCCGGTGCCGGTCCGGTGGGCCTGGCGGCCGCTGCTTCGGCGCGCCTGCTGGGGGCCGCGGTGGTGATCGTCGGTGACGTCAACCCGGTACGCCTGGCCCACGCCAAGGCCCAGGGTTTTGAAATTGCCGACCTGTCCAAGGACACCCCGCTGCACGAGCAGATCGCCGATTTGCTGGGCGAGCCGGAAGTGGACTGCGCCGTGGACGCCGTGGGCTTCGAAGCCCGGGGCCACGGCCATGCGGGTGCCCAGCACGAAGCCCCGGCCACCGTGCTCAACTCCCTGATGGGCGTGGTGCGGGTGGCGGGCAAGATCGGTATCCCCGGCCTGTACGTCACCGAAGACCCGGGCGCCGTGGACGCCGCGGCGAAGATGGGCAGCCTGAGCATCCGCTTCGGCCTGGGCTGGGCCAAGTCCCATAGCTTCCACACCGGCCAGACCCCGGTGATGAAGTACAACCGCCAACTGATGCAGGCCATCATGTGGGACCGCATCAACATTGCCGACGTGGTAGGGGTTGAAGTCATCAGCCTCGACGACGCCCCACGCGGCTATGGCGAGTTCGACGCCGGCGTGCCGAAGAAATTCGTCATCGACCCGCACAAGCTGTTCAGCGCTGCCTGAGACTTGAGGCGATAGAAGAAAAAGGGCGACCCACGGGTCGCCCTTTTGTGTTGTGGCATAAGCCCGAGACCGCCGCGAGCACTTCGTACCCTGTGGCTAAACCCCCTCCCCCTGTCGCCGCTGTCGAGCTTGCGAGGCTGCGCAAAGGTCCGCAGGACCTTGCGTGGCGATCAAGCGTCGAGCACTGCCGATACCGAGTCAGAAACCCTTGCCCGGGTAGTCGACCCAGTGTTCTCCACTGAGGATGTACTGCGCGGCGGCCTCGCTAAACACGCCTGGCGCATCCCGCTGGAAACGCGATCGCCACTGGGGCAGCCACCAGTAGTTGAGCGCCGTGCCTCTTGGGAAAAGCACCATGCTCAGGACGGATTGGTCGATGAGCCCGCGCTGATACAACTGGTGAATGCGGTCCATGAAATCCAGGTAGTAGCCGATGGGCAGCGAGAGCATCAGCACGGCGGTATGGAATTTTTCCGTGGGCGCTCGTTGCGGGTTTTCCAGCAGGCCCAGGGCTTCGCAGTAATGGGCCTGGGGCTGGCGAGCCAGGGTCTGGGCCGCCGGGACTTCGAGAATGATCAGTGAGTGGATCTCCTCTTGCCAGTCGGCGCCGTGGGTCTCCTGGAAGTACTGGCTGATGACCTCGGTCAGGGGGCCGGTGGCATGGGCTGCGTCCGAGCAACGGTTGCCGTCGATGGGGCGGCCGATGATCCAGATGACGAGGGGGATGGCCAGGACCAGGGCGATGCAGCTGTAGAGGGCCGTTCTGATTGGAGATCGTTTCACTGCAAGTGCCGAAAGGTGCGGGGGGCTTGCGCGGCAACCCGGGGCTGGCGCAGACCCTGCTGGTGAGTGGGCAGGGCAGTTTAGCGTTGGCGGCTTCGCTGGCAAGCCAGCTCCTACACAAGCCTTGCAGGAGCCGGCTTGCCGGCGAAGATTCCCGTCAGAGCGCCGCCAATTGCCCCTGGTACAGCACCGGCCCGGTGGGTTGCCCGGTAGGCGAGCCGCCGTGGGGTTCCAGGCTCACCGCCAGGGCGATCGGGGTACCCAGCAGGTCGCGCTGGGCCTGGGTCAGGTTGATCCGGCCCTTGCCGCCCACCGGTACCACGCCCAGGGAAATAGGCTTGCCATCGGCAGGAATCGCCCAGAGTTCCAGGCTGCGGTCCAGGCCGATGGCGGCCAGGGTCAGGGGTTCCACCTGCAGGTACTGGGCGTGGGCCTTGATCTGCAAGGCCGGTTGCTGGTCGGCGCTGAGCAGGGTGGCGCTGTAGCGTACCTGGTCGTCCTGCCGGATAAAGCCGATGTACAGGGTGGCCAGCACGGCGCAGGCGGCGATCGCCAGGCGCAGGCGCATCCACAGCGGGTTTTTCTGCGGCATGTGCAGGACCTGGGGCTGGATACGCGCCTGGATGCCTTGCCACACATGCTCCGGCACTTCCTGCTCGGGCAGGCTTGCGGTCAGGCTGGCGAGGCTCTCCTGCCACTGCGCCAGTTCCTCGCGCAGGGCCGGGTCGTCCAGCAGGAGCATGTCGAAGCGCCGGCGCGCGGCGCCCTGCATCAGGCCGATGGCGTAGTCGGCGGCGAGGGCGCGGCGCCGTTCGGGGGTTTGATAATTCATGATTCAAGGCACCTGCGCAGGCGTTCCATGCCGCGGCGGATCCAGGACTTGACCGAGCCCAGGGGCGCGGCCAGTTGCTCGGCCAGTTCCGAGCAGGACAGGCCCTGGAAGTAGGCCACGGTGATGGATTGGCGTTGCATGCCCTCCAGGCTTTCCAGGCAGCGGTTCAGGGCCCGGGCCTGGCGGGCGCTGTCCAGTTGTTCGTGGGCCGAGGGGGCGTCGTCCATCAATTGCTGTTGCTCCCCCTCGCCCAGGGGCCGCTCGCGGTGCTTGCGCAGTTGGTCGATGGCCTGGTTGCGGGTGATGTTGATCATCCAGGTCAGGGGGGCGGACAGGTGCGGCTGGTAGCGCACGGCGTTGTTCCAGATGCGCACGAAGCTTTCCTGCAGCACCTCCTCGGCCAGGTCGCGGCGGCCCATGAAGCGCAGGGCCACCCCATTCAGGCACGGGGCAACGCTGCGGTACAGGGTTTCGAAGGCGCGGCGATCGCCCAGTGAGCACTGGGCCAGCAAGTGCCGCAGTTGATCGGGGTCGAGAGCGGAAATGGCGGTTCTCCAGGCAGGTGGCAAATGAATGGACCACGGCTGGCATCGGTCGATCCAGCCAGAGGGTAGTCCAGGGTGGGCGGTTGTTCCATTCACGGGTTGCGACCTCCTGCTACGGCCGGTGCCGATGTGCCTGCGCCGGTCGTCGTTGCTGCATATACGCAGAGCGGCGAGCCGTGGATGCGTGATTCTCGACTAAAATCCACAGGGTGCGGGCGCCGCTGCGTCACTTTCGGAACATTCGCCCGAAGCTTCAGTCAAAAGGCTGTTTTCCAGCCATCCGAACACGGGTGGTTTCCTGCCCCATGAGGTTGTTTCGATGAATATTCCACGCGGTTTCGCCTTGGCTACCCTGATGACCCTGGCAGCCGGTTCGGCCCTGGCCGGCGGTTTCAGCCTGAACGACGCGGCCAATGCCATTTCCGGCATGCAGGGCGGCGACAAGGCTGCCGCCGCGGCCCCCACTTCCCAGACCGCCGGCCTGCTCGGAGCCCTGGGTTCGCAACTGAATGTCACTCCCCAGCAAGCCATCGGCGGTACGGGCGCCATGCTTGGCCTGGCGAAGAACCAGTTGAGCAGCACCGACTATTCCCAGTTGAGCAAAAGTGTCCCGGGCCTGGACAAGCTCTCGGGCAGCAACGCCCTGGGCAGCCTGGGTGCCCTGAGCGGCCTGCTGGGCCAGTCGTCCGGGCAGACCAAGGGCCTGGACAGCGCCCTGGGCGACGTCAAGGACACCAATGACCTGAACAACGCCTTCGGCGCCCTGGGCATGGACAGCGGCATGATCGGCCAGTTTGCGCCGGTGATCCTGCAGTACCTGGGCCAGCAGGGCGTTGGCGGCTCCCTGCTGCAAAGCCTGAGCGGCATCTGGGGCGTGGCCAAGTAGCGCGCTCCGGCCCCGGCGCCTGGCGCGCCGGGGCCCTCCCAGTTTCCTGCAATCCTGGTCTTTACCTTTCCCGGAGTTTTCGCCGAATCGGGCCTGTGCTATATCTCGCGCCCCGTTTTCCAAGGAAGCTTGAACGCGATGTTCATGGATGCACTGAAGATGTCTCTGCCCGCCGATGCGGTGCTCGGTTTCATGCTCTACATGCTGGGCGCGGCCCTGGTCTTTGCCCTCTATGCGTTCATCTATACGCGCCTGACCCCCTATAACGAATTCGCCCTGATCCGCGAGGGCAACAGCGCGGCTTCCATCGCCCTGTCCGGTGCCTTGCTGGGTTTTGCCATTCCGGTGGCCAGCGCTATTTCCCATTCAATCTCGATCATCGACTTCCTGCTCTGGGCCGGCATCGCCGCGGTGGTGCAGCTGCTGGCGTTCTTTGTGGTCAGCCTGATCCTCAAGGGCCTGTCCCAGCGCATTGCCAGCCAGGAGTACGCGGCGGCCATCCTGGTGGCATCGGTTTCTGTCGGTGTCGGCCTGCTGAACGCGGCCTGCATGACTCCTTCGGTCTGAGGGCGCGGCCATGAAACGCAGCAAGAGCGTGCGCCTGGTGTTGCTGGGCAGCGTGCCGTTTGCCCTGGCCGCCTGTGACGGCCAGCCCCAGGCGACCCGGGAAGTGCGCCAGACCCAGAATTTCAGCAGCGTCAGCGAATGCGAACGGGCACAGATTCCGTCCGCCATTTGCCAGGCCGCCCGCGATGACGCCCGCGAACGTGGGGAGCGTGTGGCCCCGCGTTACCTGGACCTGCAACGTTGCGAGGAGGATTTCGTCACCGCCAACTGCATGGTCTCGCGCGATAACCGAGCCTATGTACCGATTTCCAGCGGTTTTGCCCTGACCTCCCAGCGCACGGTGCCGGACAAGCCCGAAGAAGAACAACAGACCAGCTCCAGTGGTGGTGGTGGTGGTGGTGGTGGTGGTGGTGGCTCCAGCTCGGGCTCGCGCTTCTGGCGCTGGATCGGCCTGGATTCGACCCCTGAACCGCGCTATTTCAGCGAGGCCCTGTACAAGCAGCGCGATGGTCGTGGCGGTACCCAGCTGAGCACCCTCAGCCAGCAGGTGGAGGCCGGCAAGACCTTCTCCGGCGCCAGTGGCGGGCGCTTCGGGATATCCAGCCCGGAACACTTCACCAGCGCCGGCAACCCGCTGGCCGGCGCCCATGAAGTGGTCAGCCGCAGCGGCTTCGGTTCCTCCAGCCGCAGCAGTTGGAGCTTCGGTTCTTGAAGCGCATCCCCAGCACTCCGCGTGCGGACTGGCAAGCCACGGCGGAGCAACTGGGTTTTGCCTTCCACACCTTCGACGGTGAGCCTTACTGGGACGAGTCGGCCTACTACCGCTTCAGCCTGCGGCAGATCGAGGACGACCTGGAAGACCCGACCCAGGAACTGCACGAGCTGTGCATGGCCCTGGTGGCCGAGGTGGTGGACAGCGAGGAACTGCTGGAGCGCCTGGCTATCCCTGCGGCCTTTCATGAGTTGATCCGCCAGTCATGGAAGCAGGGCGACCCCCACCTCTATGGGCGCATGGACCTGTGCTACGACGGCACCGGCCCGGCCAAGCTCCTGGAAACCAACTACGACACGCCGACCTCGCTGTACGAGGCGAGCTTCTTCCAGTACGTCTGGCTCGAACAGCAGATGCAGCGCGGGCAATTGCCGGCCGGCTGCGACCAGTTCAACAGCATCGAGGACAAGCTGCTCCAGGCCTTCGTCCAGGGCGGCTTCAAGTCGCCGATGCACTTTGCCTCGGTCAGGGATTCGCTCGAAGACCGCGGCACGGTCGAATACCTGCGCGACATTGCCCGTCAGGCTGGCCTGGGGACGCGGTTGCTCGACATCGAGGACATCGGTCTGAATGCCGGCGGGCGTTTCGTCGACCTGCTGGGCACCCCCATCGACAGCCTGTTCAAGCTCTACCCCTGGGAGCACCTGTTCAACGAAGCCTTTGGCCCGGCCATTGCCGGCAGCCGCACGCAGTTTGTCGAGCCCCCGTGGAAAGCCATTCTCTCCAACAAGGGCGCGCTGGCCCTGCTCTGGGAACGGCATGCGGGGCACCCGAACCTGCTGCCGGCGTTTATCGACGACGACCCCGCCGCCAGCCTGGGCCCGGGGTGGGTGCGCAAGCCGTTCTTTTCCCGAGAGGGCGCCAATGTGGAAATCTGCACCGAAGGCGGCGAGCATTTGATCGAGGCCGGGCCCTACGGCGGCGGGCCCTGCATCCGCCAGCAGTTCCACCCCTTGCCGGTGTTTGCCGGCAACCACACGGTGATCGGCAGTTGGGTGATCGGGGACCAGCCGGCGGGTATCGGCATTCGTGAGGACAACTCGCCGATCACCAAGGACAGCAGCCGCTTCCTGCCCCACGTGATCAGCGATTGATCAGCGGCTTTCGCCCAGCAACTCGCTGATGCGCTGGTCCTTGTCGGTCCACAGCCGGTTGACCCAGTCCTGCACCTGCTGGCGGAACGCCGGGTCGTTTTCGTAATCGCCCTGCCACAGCGCGGGGTCCAGTTCGCGGGTGCGGATGTCGATGATCACCTTGGGCACGCTGCCGCAGATCAGGTCCCAGAAACCGGGAATGCGTTCCTGGGGATAGACCACGGTGACATCCAGCATGGCGTCCAGCTGTTCGCCCATGGCCGCGAGGACAAAGGCCACGCCGCCAGCCTTGGGCTTGAGCAGATGCTGGAAGGGCGAGCCCTGCTGCTGGCGCTTGGCCGGGGTGAAGCGGGTGCCTTCCAGGTAGTTGACCACGGTCACCGGCTGGCGCTTGAACAGCTCGCAGGCAGCCTTGGTGATTTCCAGGTCCTTGCCTTGCAGTTCCGGGTGCTTGGCCAGGAAGGCCTTGCTGTAGCGCTTCATGAAGGGGTAGTCCAGGGCCCACCAGGCCAGCCCCAGGAACGGCACCCAGATCAGTTCCTTCTTGAGGAAGAACTTGAAGAACGGCGTGCGCCGGTTGAGGGTCTGGATCAGGGCCGGGATGTCGACCCAGGATTGGTGGTTGCTCACCACCAGGTAGGAGGTGTCGACCCGCAAGCCCTCGCCGCCGCGTATGTCCCAGCGGGTGGGGATGCACAGCGCGAAGATCAGCTTGTCGATCTCGGCCCAGGTCTCGGCGATCCACATCACCGCGGCCGAGGCGTAGTCACGCAGGCGCCCGGGCAGGACCAGCTTGAGCAGGGCGAACACCATCAACGGGCCGAACAGCACCAGGGTGTTGAGCAGCAGGAGCAGGGTGACGAAACAGCCGGTGAGCAGGCGGCGCATAAGGCACTCTTTGCAATCTTTTGGGCGCGCCATGATAAGCAGCTTCGGCGGGCAGGCCAAATTCTAGTGTGCTGACGAATGTTTCACCTGGGGGCGGGTAGGGTGGGTGGCAATTGGCTGGGGTGTCTATCGGGGCCCTTTCGCCGGCAAGCCGACTCCTACGGGGCTCGGGTAGAACCAATTCGTTGGCAGCGGTCTAAAATCCCGCTGCCCACTTTCTTCAAGGAATCCACCGTCGTGAAATCTGTCCTTGCTCTTGTGTCTCTGTTGGCGCTGCCGGTGATGGCTGCCGAGCCGACCCTGTATGGCCGTTACGAATACATCCGCCTGCCGGAAATCGGCGAAACCCTGCAAGCCAAGATGGACACCGGGGCCCTGACCGCTTCGCTGTCGGCCAAGGATATCCAGACCTTCACCCGCGATGGCGAGGACTGGGTGCGCTTCCGCCTGGCCACCAAGGACGCTGGCAGCAAGGTCTACGAACACAAGGTGGCGCGCATCAGCAAGATCAAGAGCCGTTCCGACGAGGACGATGACCGGGAAGAGCCGCAGGCGGCCAAGCGCCCGGTGGTGGAACTGGAAATGTGCCTGGGCAACGTCAAGCGCACGGTGGAGGTCAACCTCACCGACCGCAGCAGCTTCAACTACCCGCTGCTGATTGGCGCCAAGGCCCTGCGCGAATTCGGTGCGGCGGTGAACCCGGCGCGGCGTTATACCGCCGATAAACCCGACTGCTGATTGACGACTTACCAGGCATCCGGCACCGTTCGCCCACTGAATTTGCGTGCTTGGATGCCATGCCCCATATCCTGATTGTCGAAGACGAAGCGGCGATTGCCGACACCCTGATCTTTGCCCTGCAAGGCGAAGGCTTCACTACCACCTGGCTGAGCCTGGGCCGTGCGGCCCTGGAGCATCAGCAGGCGAGCCCGGCGGACCTGATCATCCTCGACATCGGCCTGCCGGATATCAGCGGCTTCGAAACCTGCAAGCAACTGCGGCGCTTCAGCGAGGTGCCGGTGATGTTCCTCAGTGCCCGGGACGGCGAGATCGACCGGGTGGTGGGCCTGGAAATCGGTGCCGACGATTATGTGGTCAAGCCCTTCAGCCCGCGGGAAGTGGCGGCGCGGGTCAAGGCGATCCTCAAGCGCATGGCCCCGCGGGTGGCTCCCGAGGCGGTCGCGGCGTTGTTCGTGATTGACCCTGAGCGGGTGCAGATCAGTTACCGTGGCCAGCCCTTGAGCCTGACCCGGCATGAGTTCCGCCTGCTGCAATGCCTGCTGGAACAGCCCGAGCGGGTGTTCAGCCGCGAGCAGTTGCTGGACGCCCTGGGGGTAATGGCGGATGTGGGCTATGAGCGCAACATCGACAGCCATATCAAGAGCCTGCGGGCCAAGCTGCGCCTGGTGGCGGCCCAGGCCGAACCGATCCAGACCCATCGCGGCCTGGGCTACAGCTACAGCCCGAGCCACGCCTGATGACCTTGGGGCTGCGGATCTTCCTGGTCTATTTGCTGTTCATCAGCCTGACCGGCTATTTCGTGCTGAGCACGGTGATGAAGGAGATCCGCCCCGGGGTCCGCCAGTCCACCGAGGAAACCCTGGTGGACACCGCCAACCTGCTGGCGGAGATCCTGCGGGATGACTTCAAGGCCGGCACCCTCAGCGAGAACCGCTGGCCGCAGCTGTTGCGTGCCTATGGCGAGCGGCAACCGGCGGCGACCATCTGGGGCCTGCCGAAGAATCAGGTCAACCACCGCATCTACGTGACCGACGCCAAGGGCATCGTGGTCCTGGATTCCAGCGGCCTGGCGGTGGGCCAGGACTATTCGCGCTGGAACGACGTGTACCTGACCCTGCGCGGCCAGTACGGCGCGCGCTCGTCGCGCTCGCTGGCCGACGATCCCAATTCCTCGGTGATGCACGTGGGTGCGCCGATCCGCGACAACGGCCAGATCATCGGCGTGGTCACCGTGGCCAAGCCCAACAGTTCCCTGCAGCCCTATGTCGATCGCACCGAGCGGCGCCTGCTGTGGTACGGCGCCGGGCTGATCGCCATGGGCCTGCTGTTCGGTGCCTTGCTGTCCTGGTGGCTGAGCGCCGCGCTGCGGCGCATGACCGCCTATGCCCTGGCGGTCAGCGAAGGGCGCCGGGCCGAGTTGCCGCACTATCGCGGCGGTGAAATGGAACAGTTGGCCACGGCGGTGGAACACATGCGCACCCAGCTCGAAGGCAAGGCCTACGTCGAGCGCTACGTGCATACCCTGACCCACGAACTGAAAAGCCCCCTGGCGGCGATTCGCGGGGCGGCGGAGCTGCTGCAGGGCGAAATGCCCCTGGAACAGCGCCAGCGTTTCGTCGGCAATATCGACAGCGAAAGCGCGCGCATGCAGCAGTTGATCGAGCGCCTGCTGAACCTGGCGCAGGTGGAGCAGCGCCAGGGCCTGGAAGAGCGGGTGAATGTGCCCCTGGCGCCGTTGTGCAAGGAGCTGCTGAACAGCCAGCACGGGCGTATCGAAGGCAAGCAACTGCAGGTGGAACTTCGGGTGCCGGCGGACCTGGCCTGGTCCGGCGAGCCGTTCCTGCTGCGCCAGGCCCTG
Source organism: Pseudomonas sp. NFPP25 (assembly GCF_900116505.1). Classification (NCBI taxonomy): domain Bacteria; kingdom Pseudomonadati; phylum Pseudomonadota; class Gammaproteobacteria; order Pseudomonadales; family Pseudomonadaceae; genus Pseudomonas; species Pseudomonas sp. NFPP25. Next base: position 687,191 of record NZ_FPBG01000004.1, read on the forward strand.
GGCAACCTGCTGACCAATGCCCTGGACTTCAGCCCCGTGGGCGGCCTGTTGCGTTGCAGCGCGCAATCTGTGGAGGAGGGCGTGGAGCTGGTGCTGTTCAACCAGGGCGAGCCGATTCCGGACTATGCCCTGCCGCGCCTGTGCGAGCGGTTCTATTCCCTGCCGCGCCCGGACAGCGGACGCAAGAGCACCGGCCTGGGGCTGAACTTCGTCGAGGAAGTGGTGCAGTTGCATGGCGGCCAGATGCGTATCGACAACGTTCCGGGCGGGGTGCAGGTGACCTTGCGCCTGCCCTGAGCGGGGATTCTCCACAGACTCTCCACATTGCTTCCATAAAACCCCCATAGCCGCGTTCCAGACTCTCTCCCATTCGAACCGGGAGAGCCTCATGAACCGCAACCTGACCTTCAAACTCGGGGCCATTGGCCTGTTGATCCTGCTGTTGCTGATACCGCTGCTGATGATCAGCGGCCTGATCAGCGAGCGCCAGAGCCTGCGCGACGGCGTGCTCGACGATATTGCCCGCAGCTCCAGCACCCAGCAGCAGATCCGCGGCCCGGTGATGGTGGTGGATTACCGCAAGACCGTGCGCACCTGGAAGACCGACGAAAAGACCAAGAAGCGCTATCAGGACATCGGCGAGGAGCAAGGGCGCATGTTCTTCCTGCCGGAACACTTCGAGCTGGACGGCAAGGCCCAGACCGAGCTGCGTGCCCGGGGCATCTACGAGGCTCGGCTGTTCCACGCCGACAATCACATCAGCGGCCATTTCGCCGTTCCCGAGCAATACGGGATCAAGGAAGATTTTGCCGACTACCAGTTCGACCAGCCCTTCCTGGCGGTGGGCATCAGCGATATCCGCGGCATCGAGAACGCCCTGCAATTGCAACTCAACGGCCAGACCCTGGACTTCGCCCCGGGCACCTTTGTCAGTTGGCTGGATGAAGGCGTGCATGTGCTGCTGCCGCCCCTGGACCTGAAAAAGAACACCCGCCTGGATTTCGCCTTCGACCTGCGCCTGCAGGGCACCGGCCAGTTGCAGGTGCTGCCGGTGGGCAAGACCAGCAAGGTCCTGCTGACGGCCAACTGGCCGCACCCGAGCTTTATCGGCAACTACCTGCCGGTGCAGCGTGAAGTGACCGAGCAGGGCTTTTCAGCCATCTGGCAGACCTCGTTCTTCTCCACCAACCTGGAACAGGCCATGGAGCGTTGCGCATTCGGCACGCAATGCCAGGACTTCAACGGCCGCAGCTTCGGCGTGAGTTTCATCGACCCGGTGGACCAGTACCTGAAGAGCGACCGGGCCATCAAATACGCCTTGCTGTTCATCGGCCTGACCTTCGCCGGCTTCTTTCTCTTCGAGGTACTCAAGAGCCTGTCGGTGCACCCGATCCAGTACGGGTTGGTGGGCGTGGCCCTGGCGTTCTTCTACCTGTTGCTGCTGTCGCTATCGGAGCACCTGGGCTTTGCGCTGGCCTATGGCGTGTCGGCGGCAGCCTGTGTGGGGCTGATCGGCTTCTATGTCAGCCATGTGCTGTACAGCTGGCGTAACGGCGCGCTGTTCGCGATCGCGCTGGCGGCCTTGTACGGCCTGCTCTATGGCCTGCTCAGCGCCGAGGATTACGCGCTGCTGATGGGCTCGCTGCTGCTGTTCGGGCTGTTGGGCGTGTTCATGGTGCTGACCCGCAAGCTGGACTGGTATGGCATTGGCCAGCGCAAGGCAGCGCAGCCTTTGCAGTTCGATCTGGAGGCCGTCCATGAGTAGGTCATTGGGTTTGCGTGAGGATCAGCGCCAGCGGGAGCATCTGGCGCAGCGCATCGGCCAGTTGTTTCCGCTCGATGCCTGGTGGCTGGTACGCCAGCAAGCCATGCCCCGTGCTGCAGGAGCCGGCTTGCCGACGAAGAGGCCCGATCGCCTGACCGATTAGACCGGCGGCCGGGTCGCCAGCATCGACGGGCGCTGGCTGATCTCGAAGTACCAGGCGGCCAGCTGGGGATGGTCCTGGCGCCATTCCAGGTCGGGGTGGCGGAAATCCAGGTAGCCCAGGGCGCAGGCAACGCTGATGGCGGCAATATCGAAGTGGCTGGCCAGTTCGGCAATCGCTTCGGCTTCGAGAACCGCCAGGGCTCGGCGGATCTTGTCGCGCTGGCCGTCGAGCCACTGTTCCCAGTGTTTTTCCGGGGCACGCAGGGCCAGCTCGTAGCGCACCAGTACCGAGGCGTCCATGATCCCGTCGGCCAGGGCCGCGAGCGTCAGGCGCCGCCAGCGGGCCGAGCCGTCCCGGGGGATCAGCGGGTTGCCGACGTGCTGCTGGTCCAGGTAGTCGAGGATTACCCGGCTGTCGTATAGCACCTGGCCGTTGTCCAGGCGCAGGGCGGGGATCTTGCCCAGGGGGTTGTCCTGGTTCAGCGCGGCGTCCGGAGCTACCGGGCTCAACTGGCTGGCTTGCAGGGCGACCCGGTTCAACTGCCCGGTTTCATGCAGCAGCACCATGACTTTGCGTACGTAAGGTGATGCCGGGTTGTGGAACAGCGTCATGCTTGGGGTGGACATGAATATTCCTCGCGGGTGGAAGTCTCGCAGCCCGGGGATCTTAGCGCAGCCTGTGGCATTGGCCACAGGGGCGATTGGCGGTACAGACGAGGAGTGATGAGTGCGCAGGTCCTATCTTCTACACGGGTTGTACAGCCTGGCCCTGACCCTGTTGGGCGCGCTGGCGGTGTATCTGGCCTTGCAATACGAGTTCCGCCGCAAGGGTGAAGGGGAGCCAGAGCTGGTCATGGCGTTCGCCTACATGGCCTGGTACTGGGCCCTGCCGGCACTGGCCCTGCCGGGCCTGGGCTGCGCACTGCTGGCCTGGCGCGGGCCCGACCCGGTGACCCAGCCCTGGCGCTGGAGCCTGGCGGCCAGCTATGTGCCGCTGCTGGGGCTGGCGTTGTTCAGCGTGCTGGTGGCCATCGAGGCGCTGCTGGAAAATCGCCTGTTCATCCCGGTGATGCTGATCGGCCTCGGGCTCTCGATGTACCTGTGGCGTGGTTTCCCGGCGCCAGGTTCAGGCCGCCGGCTTGCGCCGCAACAGGCCGCGCAGGGCGATCAGCGTCGGTAGGCCCAGGCCCAGCCAGCTCAGGCTGTCCCAGGCCCCGTCTCCCAGTAGCGCCGCGAACAACCCGGCGGCGCAGAGCAGGCCAATGCCCAGGGGCGCGGCGAAGACCTTCCAGAAGTTCGATTGCCGGGGTTTCATGGGCGCACCTGCGGCATCGACTTGCCGGCTCGCCGGCGGGCTAGCCACAGGTACAGGCCGCTGCCCAGGACAATGATGGTCAGCACGTCCATCGCCGCCCACAGCACCTTCATCGGCATGCCGCCGTAGTCGCCGAAATGCAGCGGCTGGGACATGCCCATGGCGTCCATGTACCAGGGCCGCCCGGCCACGGCGGTGACCTGCAGGCTACTGGCGTCGATCAGCACCGGGGTCAGCAGGTGCGAAGTCAGGTGGCTGCTGCCCTTGAGGAACACCGCGTAGTGATGCTCGCTGGAAAAGCGTGTGCCGGGGAAGGCGATGAAGTCCGGCTGCATGCCCGGGGCGGCTTCCCTGGCGATATCCAGCAGGCGGCTGGCCGGCGCCAGTGAGGTCAGTGGCGGCGCGTCGCGGTAGGGCGCGACCATGGCGCTGAGGCTGTCGTTGCGCCAGGCGGCGATGATCAGGTCGGCACAAGCGCTGATCACGCCGGTAACGCCCACCACCAGGGCCCAGGTCAGGGTTACCACGCCGATCAGGTTGTGCAGGTCGAGCCAGCGCAGGCGGCTGGACTTGTCCTGGCGCACCGTGGCGAACTTCAGGCGGCGCATGAACGGCAGGTAGAGCACCGTGCCGGAGATGATCGCCAGCACGAAGAGGATGCCCATGAAGGCCAGCAGCAGCTTGCCCGGCAGCCCGGCGAACATGTCCACATGCAGGCGCAGCATGACCATCATCAACCCGCCATTGGCCGAGGGCATGGCCACGGCCTCGCCGGTGCGGGCGTCGAGCATGAAGGTGTGGGAGGCGTTGGGCTCGGTGCCGGCGGTCCTGGCCATGATGGTCATCACGCCATTGGGTTCGTCCTCGTCCCAGCCGAAGTACTGCATGACCTCACCCGGGCGATGAGCCTCGGCGGCCTTGACCAGTTGTTGAAGGTCCAGGTGCGGGGTGTCGGCAGGCATCTCCCGCAGTTCGGGGGAATCCCCCAGCAGGTGGTCGATCTCGTGGTGGAAGATCAGCGGCAGGCCGGTGAGCGCCAGCATCAGCAGGAACACCGTGCAGATCAGGCTGGTCCAGGTGTGGATAAAGGACCAGCGGCGGATTGTCTTGCTTTTCATTTCTTAGCCTTCAGACACACCAAGGCCGCCCTTGTCGGACGGCCTGGTTGTTAACTCAGCTGGTTACCATTGATAGGTGGCGCTGGCGACCACGCTACGCTGATCGCCGAAATAGCAGTAGGAACCATCGCAAGTGGAAAGGTAATCCTTGTCGAACAGGTTCGTGGCGTTGAGTTTCAGCGACGCTCCTTTGAGGCTGTTGTCCAGGCGGCCGAGGTCGTAATGCACGGCGGCATCGAACACCGTGTAGGCGTCGGCCTTGCCCAGCCAGGTGTTGGCTTGGTCGCCATAGGTATTGCCGGTGTAGCGGGCGCCCGCACCGATGCCGAAACCATCGAGTACGCCGGAATGCCAGGTGTAGTCAGTCCACAGGGAGGCTTGCTGGTTTGGCATCAGTTGCAAGCGGTTGCCTTTGTAGATGCCTTTTTGCACCTCAGACTTGGCCAGGGTATACGCGGCGATGACCTTGAGGTTTTCGGTTACGTCAGACACCGCCTCCAGTTCCAGGCCTTTGACCTTCACTTCGCCGGTCTGGTTGGTGATCGATTCGCCACCGGCGCCAATGCTGGTCACCAGGACATTTTTCTGTGTCAGGTCGTAGACCGCCGCGCTCAGCAGAGTGTTCGAACCTGGTGGCTGATATTTGACCCCCAGCTCCCATTGTTTGCCTTCCGTGGGTTTATACGATTCGGTCGGTGAAACGCTGGCGTTGCTCGCTGGCTGGAACGATTCGGCGTAGGAGATGTACGGCACAACACCCGAGTCGAACACATAGCTCAGCGCCGCATTGCCGCTGAAGTTCTTGCTGCGATCAGTGTTGGTCACGTCTTTCTTGTTGAGGTAGGTGGTGCCTTGGTGCACCCAGTCCTCACGGCCACCCAGGGTCAGGCGCCAGTTGTCCAGGGCCATCTGGTCCTGGACGTAGAGGCCGGTCTGAATGGTCTTCTGGTCGTAGTCGTAATAGGCGTCGGCGCGCGACGGACGAACAATCGACTGTCCATAGACCGGGTTGAAGATGTTGGTGGTTCCCCCGTTACCGTAGATCGACAGGTAGGAGGTATCGGTACGTTGGTGGTCCAGGCCAAGCAGCACGGTGTGGCTGATGTCGCCAGTGGTGAAGTCCGCTTGGAAATTGTTGTCGACCGCGAACTGGCCGATGTCTTCGTCGACGTTGGTCGAGGTACGGCTGATGTTGCCTGCTGCATCAGCCGGGGAGTAGGCGTAAGAACCAACGGTCAACTGTTGGAAGGACAGCTCCGATTTGGTGTAGCGCAGGTTCTGACGGAACTGCCAGACATCGTTGAGGCGGTGCTCGAAGGCGTAGCCTAGCGCGTAGTAGGTCCGATCGTAGAACTCGTAGTCCGGGTCACCCAGGTTCTTGTGATGGGAAACGTCGCCCAGTGGCGACTTGATCTTGGTGCCCTGGATCGGCATGAACTGGCTGGTGGCACCCGTATCGTCACGGGTGAACTGCGTGAGCAGGGTCAGCTTGGTATCGGTATCGATGTTCCAGGTCAGGCTGGGAGCGATGTTGTAACGCTTGTTGTCGATGTGGTCGACCTGGGTGCCGGCGTCGCGAACGACGCCGCTGAGCCCATAAAGAAACTGGCCTTCATCGTCGATCTTGCCGGTGCTGGCGAAGTTGATCTGGCGGTAGTTGTCACTGCCGTACTGAATCTGGACGGCGTGGCTGGTGTCTGCGCTTGGGCGCCGGCTGACCATATCCAGCAGGCCGCCCGGTGGGGTCTGCCCATACACCGAGGACGCCGGGCCGCGCAGCAGGGCAAGGCGGTCGAGGTTCCAGGTTTCCGCTTTCGGATTGGCATACACACCGCGGGGCAGGGGCAGGCCGTCGAGAAATTGTGTGGGTTCAAAGCCACGTACACGCATCCAGTCATAGCGGGTGTCGCTGCCATAGCTGGCAGAAACAATCCCGGGCATGTAGCGCACGGCATCGTCTAGATTCTGAACGTTGCGGTCTTCCATCTGTTGGCGGGTAGCGACGGAAATCGAGCGCGGAGCTTCAACCAGCGAGGTATCGGTCTTGGTGCCGGCGGCGGTACGTGTGGCGAGGTAACCGTCGACCGCGCCCCAGGCGCTCTCGCCAGCTTGCTGGCCGGTGATATTGGTTTGCGGCAAGGCCACCACGCCTTCCGGCGTGGCCACCAGGCTGTAGGTGCCGGCGCTGCTGTGCTCCAGTTGCAGGCCGGTGCCACGCAGGGCCTCACGCAGGGCGCCCGGTGCATCGAACTGGCCCTTGACCGGGGCCGAAGTCTTGCCCGTCGCCAGGGACGGATTCAGGCTCAGGGCCAGGCCGGCCTGGCTGGCGATCTGGTTCAGGGTGCTGGCCAGCGGTGCGGCCGGCAGGTTGTAGGCGCGCACGCTGGTGGACTGTTCGGCAGCCATCAGCGCCGGGCTGGCCAGGGGGACGCAGAGGGCGATGGCAACGGCCAAGAGACTGGGGCGCAACAGGGTGTCTAGCGGGCGGGACATACGGCGGCTCCTGAATGGAAATGTTTCGCAATTGCCTAGGTGCCGGACGAGATTGGAAAAGTGATAGGGGCGGATTGAAAATAATTTAGATTTAGACTGATTGAGGCTAATTCGCCGGCAAGCCAGCTCCTACGGGATCGGTGCAGGAGCCAGCTTGCCGGCGAAGGCTGCGACACCGACCTCAGTGCTTGGCGTCGGCCTTGGCCACCACCGTCACCCACCAGGGGGTGTGCCGTTCGATCTTCACCGGCAGGGTCGGCAGCAGGGCATTGAGCGCGAGGTCCGTGTCCTGCAACGGGAAACTGCCGGTGATCCGCAGGTCGGCCAGTTCCGGTGCGACGCCCAGGTGACCACGGCGGTAACGGCCCAGCTCATCGATCAGGTCACCGAGCCGGGCGTTGTCCACCACCAGCATGCCCCGGGTCCAGGCGTCGGCCCCCAGGTTCAGGGCCTGCAGCGGGCCGAGGCCATCGCGGCGCATCAGCACTTGCTGGCCTTCCTTGAACACGTGCTCGTCCTGACCGGCTTGCGGCCGCGCCGCCACCGCCGATTGCAGCACCCCGAGGCGGGTGCCCTGGTCCTCGCGCTTGACCAGGAACCGCGTGCCCAGGGCGCGCATACGGCCGTCGCGGGTTTCGACGATGAACGGCCGGCTGTCGTTGTGCCCGGTCTCGATCAGGATCTCGCCTTCCTGAAGCACGATCCGCCGCTGCTTCTCGTCGAAGCGCACATCCAGCGCGCTGTGGGTATTGAGGTTGATCACCGTGCCGTCGGCCAGGCGCAGGGTGCGCTGCTCACCGGTGGCGGTGCGCTGGTCTGCCAGCCAGTAGTCCATCGGCAGGTAGCGTTCCCCGGCAAACAGCGCCAGGCCGCCGAACAGCACGACGCTGGCGACCCCGCGACCCAGCTTGCGTACCCGCCGGCGCAAGCCTTCGCGCGATTGCAGCAAGGCGTTGCGGGCCGGGCCGGTGGCCACGCCAAAGCGCTGGTCGAGCATGCCCAACTGGCGCCAGGCGCGGGCGTGTTCTTCATGGGCAGCGTGCCACTTGGCAAACTCTTCGCGCTCCACGGCACTGGCGCCGCCATCCAGCGACAGCTGCCAGGCGATGGCGGCATCCAGCACCTGGGCCGACACCGGCTTGGAACTCATGGGGGTCATAGCGGCTCCCCGTACAGGGCGATGTAGCACTGGCGGATGCCCTGGGCCAGGTATTGGCGCACCCTTGGCACCGAGACCCCCAGGCGTTCGGCGATCTCGGCGTGGCTCAGGCCGTCGAGGCGGTTATAGAGGAAGGCCATGCGCGCCTTGCTGGAGAGCTTGCCCAGCAGGCGGTCGATGGCCTTGAGGTCTTCGAGGATCATCTGCTGTTCTTCGGGCGACGGTTGTTCGCCTTCGGGGATCAGCATCAGTTCGCTGAGGTAAGCCTGTTCCAGCGCGGCGCGCCGGAAATAGTCGAACAGCAGGCCCTTGGCGATGGCCACCAGAAACGCCCGCGGCTCCCGGGGCGCCTTGAGTTCGTCGCGGCCCAGCAGGCGCACGAAGGTGTCCTGGCTCAGGTCCTCGGCCCGCTGGCTGCAGGCAACGTTGCGCCGTAGCCAGGCCAACAGCCAACCACGATGGTCGCGATACAACGCACCAACCAGCTCATTGTGAGGGCTTTGGACTGACGACAACGGAACTCACCAATCGAGAAGTTTAAACTAACGAGAATTATTCGCGATTGTGGCAGAGGCGAAACAGTGGCGCAATTGACGCTGGTCGGCTGCCTTGTGGCTGGAGAGGGCGGGTGCCCAAGGCAAGGAACCAGTTGTGTCGAGGGAACTGGCTCCCGTTGGCGTGCGCAGCACGCCCAAGGCGTTGTATCTGTTAGATCCAGGACTCAGGTTCTACGGCCGCGGCGCGGCCGAGCGGGAGCAAGCTCCCTCGCCACAGTGCGGCTGCTCAGAACGAAGGTGCCTGCTGCCGGCGTTTCCACTGGCCCAGGCGCTGTTGCAGGTTCAGCGGGCTGTGGATCTGCTGCTGGCGGGCGCGGTTGAACAGGATCAGCGCCAGCTCCGCGGTGGCCAGGGCATCGGCTGCCGCGTTATGCCGCTCCACCACTTGCAGGTTGAACCAGCGCACCCAGTCGTCCAGCCCGGCTTCGCGGATCTGGGCCTGGGGGCACAGCAACGGCGCCATGTCCGCTACATCGAGGAAGCTGTGTTGCAGGCGGTAGCCCAGGCTGTCCTTCAGCGCCCGGCCGAGCATGTGCTGGTCGAACGGGGCATGAAAGGCCAGCAGCGGGCTGTCGCCGACGAACTCCATGAAATCCAGCAGGGCCTCCACCGGATCACAGCCGGCGGCGATGGCGCTGGGCCCCAGGCCGTGGATCAGTACGCTGGGGCTGAGCTTGTGGCCCTCGCGTTGCAGGGTGCGCTCGAACTGCTGGCTGAAGTCGATGGCACCGTCTTCGATCACCACCGCGCCAATGGACAGCACCTGGTCGCGGTTGAGGTTGAGGCCGGTGGTTTCCACGTCCACCACTACCCAGCGCTGCTCTCGCAGGCTGCTTTCATTCAGCTCGGTGAAGGCTGGTAGCCGATCGCGACGCTGTTGCTGCTCGGCACTCAGCAGGCTGACTGCGGGGCGGAACCAGGCAAACAGGCTCATAGCTGGTACCGCAAGGCCAGGCTGCTTTGCAGGCGCTGGGCCTGGCGCAGGGATTCACGCAGGATGCGCCGGTCCAGGTGGTTCAGGCTGTCCGGGTCGACCCGGTTGGAATAGGGCTGGTTCTCCCGGGTCTGGCGCTGGTGCTGCTGCATGCGGGTCTGCTGGATGAAGTGATAGGCCTCTTCATAGGCGGCGCCGTCCAGGGGCTCGATCACTTGTTTGGACACCAGCTGGCGCAGGCGCTCCAGGGTATTGATCGCGCCGATGCCGTTGGCCAGGGCCAGCAACCGGGCACCGTCGACGAAGGGGGTGAGGCCCTGGACCTTGAGGTCCAGGGTGGCCTTTTCGCCATTTTTCCTGGCCAGCACGAACTCGCGAAAACGCCCCACGGGCGGGCGCTGGCGCAGGGCGTTTTCCGCCATCATGCGTTGGAACAGACGGTTGTCCGCCACCTGGTCGAGGATGCCCCGACGCAGTTGTTCGGCGCTCTGTTCATCGCCCCAGACCACCCGCAGGTCGAAATAGATGCTCGAACCCAGCAGGTTTTCCGGGGTGGCCTCGCGGATGAAGGCCGCGAAGCGCCGGGCCCATTCAGCACGGGACAGGCACAGCTCGGGGTTGCCGGCCATGATGCTGCCCTTGCACAGGGTGAAACCGCACATCGCCAGGCTCTGGTTGATCTGCTGGGCGATGGGTAGCAGCTTGCCGCGGATTTCCGCGGCGTGGGCCGCGTCCCGGGCCTCGAACAGGATGCCGTTGTCCTGGTCGGTGTGCAGGGTCTGTTCGCGTCGGCCTTCACTGCCAAAGCACAGCCAGCTGAAAGGCACGCCGGGGTCGCCCTTGTCGGCCAGGGTCAGTTCGATGACCCGGCACACGGTGTGATCGTTGAGCAGGGTGATGATATGGGTGATCTGGGTCGAGGAGGCACCGTGGGCCAGCATGCGCTCCACCAACTGGCCGATCTCGCCCCGCAGCGCCACCAGGTGTTCGACCCGGGGCGCGTTGCGGATGGTCCGCGCCAGGTGCACCAGGTCGACCCGCTGCAGGGAAAACAGATCGCGCTCGGAAACCACCCCGCACAGGCGCTGTTCTTTCACCAGGCAGACGTGGGCGATATGCCGCTCGGTCATGGCGATGGCGGCGTCGAAGGCGCTGTGGTCCGGGCTGAGGAAGAACGGCGCCTGGGTCATGTGCTGTTCGATGGGCTGGTTGAGGTCCTGGGTGCCGTCGGCCACCACCTGGCGCAAGTCGCGCAGGGTGAAGATCCCCAGCGGGGCCTTGCGTTCGTCCACCACGACGATGCTGCCGACCTGCTGCTCATGCATCAGCGCCACGGCTTCGCGCAGCGGCGTCTGCGGTGAACAGGCCACCGGATGACGCATGGCCAGCTCGCCCAGGCGGGTGTTCAGCGAATACTGGGTGCCGAGGGTTTCCACGGCTTTCTGTTTGACTTGCTGGTTGACCTGGTCCAGCAGGCTGCTGACTCCACGCAGGGCGAAGTCGCGAAACTCCGCGGACAGGGCGAACAGCTTGATGAAAGCGCCCTTGTTCAGTTGCAGGCAGAACGTATCTTCGGCGGCGCGATGCTCGGTGCGGGTCGCGCGCTCGCCCAGCAGCGCGGCCAGGGGGAAACACTCGCCGGAAGTGATTTCGAAGGTGGTCTCGGTGCTGCCCTTGGCGGCGTGTGTGCGTTCGCCCACCACGCGGCCCTGCTTGACGATATAGAAGTGCTCGACCGGGCCGTCGGCCGGCTTGATGATGCTGTCGCCGGGGCCGTAGAAGCGCAGTTGGCATTGTTCTACCAGGTAGGCCAGATGCAGCTGCTCCATCTGGTTGAACGGCGGGAACCGTTGCAGGAACTGCACGGTCCCCTGGATGTTCTGCAACACCGCGGTCTTCCCGGCCTGGGTGAAGGCGTCCGCTTTACTCATAACGATTACCGCAGTCTTTTTGGATTTGTTGTGGTCGGATCACGGCATGGTCGGCTGCAACGTCTGGGGTGCCCATTGGACGTAAGTCTAGGTAGCGCCCTAGGGGCCGGACATTTGGCTTTGAAGCGTCGGCAATCAATGCGAAAAAGCTCTGATCAAGACTCTTGGCAATTTTTCCGACGAAGTGCACATTGGAGGCCTGCTTAGCGATGTCTGACCACTGTGCTAGGGGATTGATCTGTTCATGTAGAGAAATGTATGCCCGACCACGATATTTTGAGTGACGCCGAGCGCGAGGCCCTGAGTGCGGTCATGCTGGAACCGGATCTGCCGCCCCAGCGGGTGCTGATCGCCGATGACGACAAGGATGCACGGGAGCTGCTTGCGGAGATTCTTGGCCTGGATGGCATCCGTTGCATCACGGCGGCCAGTGGCAAGGCCGCACTTGAGTTGCTTGAATCGAATAAATCCATCGGCCTGTTGATCACCGATCTGCGCATGGCGCCCTGCAATGGCCTGGACCTGATCCGCCAGGTGCGTGAATCGGAGCGTGCGGCGCTGCCGATCATCATCATTTCCGGCGACGCCGATGTCCGCGATGCCATCGCCGCCATGCACCTGAGCGTGGTGGACTTCCTGCTCAAGCCGATCGACACCACCAAGCTGCTGGCCCTGGTCAAGCACGAGCTGGGCGTGGTGCTCTAGCCGATCCCTTGCCACACAGGCGAAAAAAAGCCCCGGCCTTGCGACCGGGGCTTTTTCATTACTGCTGGTTACGCGGGCTTACAGACCGTTTTTGGCCTTGAACTCGCGACGCCGGCGGTGCAGGACCGGCTCGGTGTAGCCGTTTGGCTGCTTGGTGCCTTCGATCACCAGTTCCAGGGCGGCCTGGAAGGCGATGTTGCTGTCGAAGTCCGGTGCCAGGGGGCGGTACAGCGGGTCGCTGGCGTTCTGCCGGTCAACCACCGGAGCCATGCGCTTGAGGCTTTCCAGCACCTGCTCCTGGGTGACCACGCCGTGGCGCAGCCAGTTGGCGATGTGCTGGCTGGAGATACGCAGGGTGGCGCGGTCTTCCATCAGGCCGACGTCATTGATGTCCGGCACTTTCGAACAGCCCACGCCCTGGTCGATCCAGCGCACCACGTAACCGAGAATGCCCTGGGCGTTGTTGTCCAGTTCGTTCTTGATCTGCTCCGGCGTCCAGCTCGGGTTGACCGCCAGCGGGATGGTCAGGATGTCATCCACCGAGGCGCGGGCACGCTTGGCCAGTTCGGCCTGGCGGGCGAATACGTCGACCTTGTGATAGTGCAGCGCGTGCAGCGCAGCGGCGGTCGGGGATGGAACCCAGGCAGTGTTGGCGCCGGCCAGTGGGTGAGCGATTTTCTGTTCGAGCATCGCTGCCATCAGGTCCGGCATCGCCCACATGCCCTTGCCGATTTGCGCGCGACCTTGCAGGCCGGTGCTCAGGCCGATATCGACGTTCCAGTTCTCGTAGGCGCCGATCCATTTCTCGGCCTTCATGTCGGCCTTGCGCACCATGGCGCCGGCCTCCATGGAGGTGTGGATTTCGTCGCCGGTGCGGTCGAGGAAGCCGGTGTTGATGAACACCACGCGCTCGCTGGCCGCCTTGATGCAGGCCTTGAGGTTGACCGTGGTGCGGCGCTCCTCGTCCATGATCCCGACTTTCAGGGTGTTGCGCGGCAGGTTCAGCACCTCTTCGATGCGGCCGAACAGCTCGTTGGTGAACGCCGCTTCTTCAGGGCCGTGCATCTTCGGCTTGACGATGTACATCGAGCCGGTGCGGCTGTTCTTGCGCGACGTGTTGCCGTTGAGGTTGTGGATCGACGCCAGGCTGGTGACCAGGCCGTCGAGGATGCCTTCCGGCACTTCGTTGCCATCCTTGTCGAGGATCGCATCGATGGTCATCAGGTGGCCGACGTTGCGCACGAACAGCAGCGAACGACCGTGCAGTTTCACCGGCTCGCCATTGACCCCGGTGTATTCGCGGTCGGCGTTCATGGTGCGGGTGAAGGACTTGCCACCCTTGGAAACTTCTTCCGCCAGGTCGCCCTTCATCAGGCCGAGCCAGTTGCGGTAGATCACCACCTTGTCGTCGGCATCCACTGCGGCGACCGAGTCTTCGCAGTCCATGATGGTGGTCAGGGCCGCTTCCATCAGCAGGTCCTTGACCCCGGCGGCGTCGGTCTGGCCGACCGGGCTTGTGGCGTCGATCTGGATCTCGAAGTGCAGGCCGTTGTGCTTGAGCAGGATCGCGGTAGGGGCCGCAGCGTCGCCCTGGTAGCCGATCAGTTGCGCGTCGTTGCGCAGGCCGCTGTTGCTGCCGCCCTTGAGGCCGACCACCAGCTTGCCGCCGACGATCTTGTAGCTCACCGAGTCCACGTGGGAGCCGGCAGTCAGCGGCGCGGATTCATCGAGGAAGGCGCGGGCGAAGGCGATGACCTTGTCGCCGCGGACCTTGTTGTAGCCTTTGCCTTTTTCCGCACCATCGGCCTCGCTGATGGCATCGGTGCCGTACAGGGCGTCGTACAGCGAGCCCCAGCGAGCGTTGGAAGCGTTGAGGGCGAAGCGCGCATTCATCACCGGCACCACCAGCTGCGGGCCGGCCATGTGGGCGATCTCTTCATCGACGTTTTGCGTCGTGGCCTGGAAATCCGCCGCTTCTGGCAGCAGGTAACCGATGTCTTGCAAGAAGGCTTTATAAGCCACAGCGTCATGCGCCTGGCCGGCACGGGACTGGTGCCAGGCATCGATCCGTGCCTGGAAGTCATCGCGTTTGGCGAGTAGGGCTTTGTTCTTCGGCGCCAGGTCGTGAATGACCTTGTCTGCACCGGCCCAGAACGAGTCGGCGGTGAGGCCGGTACCGGGAATGGCTTCGTTGTTCACGAAGTCGAACAGGACTCTGGCGACCTGCAGGCCACCGACTTGAACGTGCTCAGTCATTGCTTGCCTCACTCTGCTCAGCTATTTCGCTTTTCAGCTCTTCAAATTAACAATGAAGCCGGCGGCCATTTAAAGCACAACCCTGTTCTCCAGTACATGCCATCGCTGGCGGCTGGGTCCTTCCAATCAACGGCGGAGCCTTGCTGACGGGCTGTTGCGGGGGTTGCGATCAGGCCTTGGCGGACATCGTTCCAACGTTATGTAGTGCGCGCTGCGGCATACTACATGATGAACTGCGGTTGTGAAAATTAGACTAAAAGCGTCGTTCCGCGACTTTAAAGTGCAGTGCGGTCACGCAGGGGAATGCGATGTTCTCAAAAAGCCGGTGGATTGTTCCATATAAATACAAAAAGTTGTACACGATTTGTGTTTTGCCTTGCGCACCCTCGTAGGGGCTGGCTTGCCGGCGAATAGGCCTTCGGGGTTTGCGTCGGCCTTGCGGGCGCATTCGCCGGCAAGCCAGCTCCTGCACAAGCTGCTGCTATGGGCTGGAAGGCGCGGGGAATGAGGCTGCCTATACTGGATCTTTCATTGCTCAAAGAGGGCTGCGCCATGGACCATCTCGTTCTCACGGTATTCGCCCCGGACAAGGCCGGCCAGGTCGAGCGCATTGCCCAGTGCATCGCCGAGCATGGCGGCAACTGGCTGGAAAGCCGCCTGTCACGCATGGCCGGGCAGTTCGCCGGGATCCTGCGGGTGGCAGTGCCGGCCGAAGCCTACGATGAACTGGTGGATGCCCTGCAAGGCTTGTCGGCCCAGGGCATTCGCGTGTTGATCGCCGAAAGCGGCGTGGAGCAGTCCTGCACCTGGAAACCCATCGCCATGGAACTGGTGGGCAACGACCGCCCGGGAATCGTGCGCGACATCACCCGGCTGCTGGCCGAGCAGGGGGTGAACCTGGAGCGCTTGGTGACCGAGGTGCGCCCAGCGCCCATGAGCAGCGAGCCGCTGTTCCACGCCGAGGCGATCCTTGCGGTGCCGCTGACCCTGTCCCTGGAAGTGCTGCAGGCGCGCCTGGAAACCCTGGCGGACGACTTGATGGTGGAATTGGTCCTGCGCAGCGAGCCCTGAGCCCTTGTGAGGGTTATCCCAGTAAACCGTGCATGTGCCTGTGGATAACCTGTAGAGACCAGGCCCTGGCCCAGAGCCAGCGCGGCGTTGCGCCAGTTGATCAAAAAACCAGCAGTTTCAAGGGCTTGTGCACAAAGGGCGGGGATCAGGTTGTGGATAACCTTGGGAAGAACCGCTGCAAGCCACGAAGAGCGTGGCCTGCAGGGCTTTGTACGTTTATTGATCAGCGACGCCCGCGCAGGCTGAGCCAGGCATCCACGCTGTATACCGCCAGGCCGGCCCAGATAAACATGAAGGCCAGCAGGGTGCTGGAGGACAGGTGCTCGTCGAACAGCAGCACGGCCTGCAGCAGCACCAGGGTGGGAGCCAGGTACTGGAGGAAACCCAGGGTGGTGTAGGGCAGGTCCCGTGCGGCAGCGTTGAAGCACACCAGAGGTACCAGGGTCACCGGGCCGGCAGCCACCAGCCACCAGGCCTGGGAACTGCTCCAGAACTCGGCATGGGCACTGCTGGCATCGGGGTGCAGCAGCAGCCAACCCAGAGCGATGGGCACCAGCATCCAGGTTTCCACCACCAGGCCGGGCAGGGCCTTGACCGGCGCCTGCTTGCGGATCAGCCCGTAGAAGCCGAAGCTCAGCGCCAGCATCAGCGAGACCCAGGGCAGGCTGCCTACCTGCCACACTTGCTGGGCCACGCCCACCGCCGCCAGGATTACCGCCAGCCACTGCATGCGCCGCAGGCGTTCGCCAAGAATCAGCATGCCCAGCAGCACGTTGACCAGTGGGTTGATGTAGTAGCCCAGGCTGGCTTCGAGCATGCGCCCGTTGTTCACCGACCAGACGTAGGTCAGCCAGTTGGCGGCGATCAGGGTGCCGCTCAGGGCCAGGATCGCCAGGCGCCTGGGGTTGTCCCGCAGTTCGCGCCACCAGCCGGGGTGCTTCCACACCATCAGCAGCAGGGCGCCGAACAGCGCCGACCAGAGCACCCGGTGGATGATGATCTCGACCGCGGGAACGCTGGCGATAGCTTTGAAATAGAGCGGGAACAGACCCCAGATGATGTAGGCGGTCAGACCCAGGATGTACCCGCGGCGCGGGTTGGCGGCTTGCATGCAGAATCCTTGCTTAGGCAGCTAACAAAGCCGCAATTGTAAGGACAATTGTCTAGACCTGTCCTGACTTTTACCCCGCCGCCCACTGTGGACGCCGGCTTGCCGACGAGGGCAATCTCTCGGGCCCTTTCGCTGGCAAGCCAGCTCCTACGGCTGGCGCCCTTGTGTGGGTACCGGCTTGTCGGCGAAGGCGATTTCTCGGGCCCCCTTCGCTGGCAAGCCGGCTCCTGCAGGCCGGGTCAGAACAGCTTGAGGGGTTCTTCGTTGAGGGCCGCCAGCTGTTCGCGCAAGGCCAGCACCTGATCGCCCCAATAACGTTCGCTGCCGAACCAGGGGAAACTGTGGGGGAACGCCGGGTCGTCCCAGCGTCGTGCCAGCCAGGCGCTGTAGTGCATCAGGCGCAAGGCTCGCAGTGGTTCGATCAGGGCCAGCTCCCGCGGGTCGAAATCATGGAACTCGCTGTAGCCATCCATCAACTCGGACAACTGGCCCAGGCATTCCTGGCGGTCGCCGGCGAGCATCATCCACAGGTCCTGCACCGCCGGGCCCATGCGGCAGTCATCCAGGTCGACGATATGGAACATCTCGTCGCGGCACATCATGTTGCCGGGGTGGCAGTCGCCGTGCATCCGGATGTTCTGGTGTGGCGTGGCCTGGTAGACCTCTTCCACCCGCTTGAGCAGGTCCCGGGCCACCGACTCGTAGGCTGGCAGCAGGCTCTTGGGGATGAAGTTGCCCTGCAGCAGGGTTGCCAGGGAATCGTGACCGAAGTTCTTCACCCCCAGGGCTTCGCGGTGTTCGAACGGGCGGGTGGCACCCACCGCGTGCAGGCGGCCCAGCAACTGGCCGAGACGGTAGAGCTGGTCCAGGTTGCCTGGCTCCGGTGCGCGGCCGCCGCGGCGGGGAAACAGGGCGAAACGAAAGCCCGCGTGTTCGAACAGGCTGGCGCCGTCATGAATGATCGGCGCCACCACCGGCACGTCGCATTCGGCGAGTTCGAAGGTGAAGCGGTGCTCTTCCAGGATCGCTTCGTTGGTCCAGCGCTGGGGCCGGTAGAACTTGGCGATCAGTGGCTCGCTTTCGTCGATGCCGACTTGATAGACGCGATTTTCGTAGCTGTTGAGCGCCAGCACGCGGGCGTCGCTGAGAAAGCCGATGCTTTCAACGGCGTCCAGGACCAGATCGGGGGTCAGTGTTTCAAACGGGTGCGACATGCTTACTCCTGCGCGCAGCAGGCTGCCGCGTCCGGCCAAGCATGGTAACGCAGACGGGGAGCCAGCGGGGGAGGGTTTGCCGGTGGTTCGGCCGTGCGTCGGGTTCGCCGCCCAGCCGGTTCCTGCGGGTGCAGAAGCCGGCTGGGCGCGAGGCGGGGTCAGGCGCCGATGACGCCGCCGTCTTCCCGGGTGATGGCCATGACCGAGGAGCGTGGCTTGCCGTTGGGCAGGTGTTCGGGGAAGGTCGAACCGCCGTTTTCCCCAGGGTGCTGGATACCCACGAACAGGGTCTTCTGGTCCGGGGCGAAGGCGATGCCGGTGACTTCGCAACCCACCGGCCCGACCATGAAACGGCGGATCTCACCGCTGTCCGGGTCGGCGCAGAGCATCTGGTTGTTGCCCATGCCGGCAAAGTCGCCGCTGTTGCTGTAGTCGCCGTCGGTGAGGATCCACAGGCGCCCGGCCTTGTCGAAACCCAGCCCGTCGGGGCTGTTGAACATGTTCTGCGGGGTGATGTTGGACGACCCACCCTTGGGTTGGCCGGCGTGCACCCCCGGGTTGCCGGCCACTACGAACAGGTCCCAGGAAAAACTCATGGCACCATGATCGTCGCCGCCGGTGCGCCAGCGCAGGATCTGCCCGTAGACGTTCTTCTCCCGCGGGTTGGGGCCGCCTACCGGCTGGCCGTCCTCGCCACGCTTGGAGTTGTTGGTCAGGGTGCAATAGACCTGGCCGTCCTTGGGGCTGACCACTATCCATTCCGGGCGGTCCATGCGCGTGGCCTGGACCACGCTGGCGGCCAGGCGAGCCTGGATCAGCACCTGGGCCTGGTCGGCGAAGCCGCTGCTGGCGTCGATGCCGTTCTTGCCGTGGGTCAGCTCGATCCACTGGCCCTGGCCCTTGGGGTGGTCCGGGTTGCCGTCGCCGGCATCGAAGCGGGCCACGTACAGGGTGCCGTGGTCCAGCAGGTCGCGGTTGGCCTTGGGGTTGCGGTGGTTGATCTTGTCGCGGCTGATGAACTTGTAGATGAATTCGCCACGCTCGTCGTCGCCCATGTAGACCACGGCGCGGCCGTCGCGGGTTTCGGCCAGGGCGGCGTTCTCGTGCTTGAAGCGACCCAGGGCGGTGCGCTTGACCGGGGTCGATTGCGGGTCGAACGGATCGATTTCCACCACCCAGCCGTGACGGTTGAGTTCGTTGGGGTTCTTCGCCAGGTCGAACCGCGGATCGTGCAGGTGCCAGTTGATCTCCTTGCTGGCCACCACGGCGCCGTAGCGCTTCTGCGCGGCGTCGAATTTCTGCTCGGCGTTGCTGCTGCCGAAGCAGTCGGTGAAGTTCTCTTCGCAGGTCAGGTAAGTGCCCCATGGGGTCTTGCCGTTGGCGCAGTTCTGGAAGGTGCCGAGGACTTTCCTGCCCTTGGGGTCGGCGCTGGTCTTGAGCAGATCGTGACCGGCTGCGGGGCCACTCAGGCGGATCGGCGTGTTGCCGTGGATCCGCCGGTTGTAGCGCGAGCCCTGGACGAACTGCCACTGGCCATTCTTGCGCTGCACTTCAATCACCGACACGCCTTCGCTGGCCTGGGCCTTGCGCACGTCTTCGGCGGATTGCGGCAAGCCGCCATGGGGGTAGAGGTAGCGGTAGTTGGTGTATTCATTATTGATGGCCATCAGCGCGCGGTGGCGGTCGTCCGGGAAGGCGAACAGGCTCATGCCGTCGTTGTTGTCGCCAAACTGCACTTCCTGGGCCCGGGCGGTGCCATTGCCGCTGGGGTCGAAGGCCGGGCCGTTCTTGGCCAGGGGCTGGCCCCAACTGATCAGTACCGAGGACTTGTAGCCAGGTGGCAAGGTGATGCTGTCGCTGGTGGCGGCAGGGATGCCGGCAAAGCCCAGCAACTGGCTGGTGCCGGCGCTGACGCTGGCGGCCAGGGCGCTGCGGCTCAACAGGTTGCCGCCCAGGAACAGCGCTGCACCGCACAGGGCGCCGGCACCGATGAAACCGCGGCGGCTGAGGCCGACCATCTGTTCCAGGTCGGTGGGTTGGTCTTCTTCTAGTAACAGGCTCATATCAGGCTCCCTGCAGGTTTTTGCAGCCACCTTAATGAGCCCCCATGACGAATATGTTGCAGTGAAATGGCGGTGGAGCCTTGGTCAGAGCGGGGTTCCGATCAGCACGTGGGACGGTGAGAACTGCACCTGGACGGTCGAGGATTCCTTTAACTCCAGGGTCTTGAGCAGCAACGGCTCGGCCAGGGCGCACAACGTCTGACCATTGGGCAGGGCAATTCGCACCTCGCAGGGGCCGTCCTCGGCGTCGAGAATCTGCTCGATCGTGCCCCTCAGGCAATTGTGTCCAGTTGTTACTTGGGCGCCCGCAGCTTGTACGTCCAGCCAGCCAGCCTTGATCAGTGCCACCACTTCGGTCCCCGGCAGCAGTTCCAGGCGCAGGGTGCTGTTGTGGGTGATCTGCGCCTGGAGTTGCAGGCCCTCGGGCAGTTCCAGGACGATCAGGTCGTTGCAGCCCTGGCTTTCGACAGCCCGGACCTTGCCATGCAACTGATTGCGCGCGCTGGTGCGCAGCATCAGGCGGCTGAGCAAGTCGAGGTCGCTGGTGTCTTCCGCTGCTTCCAGTACCTGGGCCTGCAGAGCTTGCAGGCGCTGGTAAAGACGCAGCACTCGCTCGCCCTCGGCGGACAGCTTGGCGCCGCCGCCGCCCTTGCCGCCGACGCTGCGCTCCACCAGCGGGCTCTGGGCCAGGTTGTTCAGTTCGTCGATGGCATCCCAGGCTGCCTTGTAGCTCAGGCCGGCGCTTTTTGCCGCGCGGGTGATGGAGCCTTGTTCGGCGATGTGTTGCAGCAAGGCAATGCGTTGCGGGCGGCGGACGATGTGCTGGGTCAACAGAGTGGGCAAGGACATGGCGTGGGGCGCTTTGAACACTGGGGGTGGACTGGGAGTTTGCGGCTTGGGCGACGAGAGTCAAGTCAGTCGCCGGTGCCGGGGCTTGGGGTCCTGGCCAGGCAGTAGATATCCACCCGACGGGCACCGGCGTTGATCAGCAAACGGGCAAGGGCCTGGGCGGTGGCTCCGGTGGTCAGGACATCATCCACCAGGGCCAGGTGTCGTCCTGCAACCTGGGCCTGATCTGCAAGGGCGAAGGCCTGGCGCAGGTTGCGCTGGCGGGCCCGGGCATCCAGGCCCTGCTGGGCGGGGGTGTCTTGGGTGCGTAGGAGGAGCTTGGGTTGCACCACCAATTGCAACGAAGCGCCCAGCCACTGGGCCAGCATGCCTGCCTGATTGAAGCCGCGCTGGCGCAGCCGCCTGCGGGACAGTGGCACCGGCAGCAGGCAATCAGGCCGTGGCAGGCCTTCATCGAAGCGATAGTGGAGGAACTGGCCGAGAAGTTCGGCCATCAGCCGGCCAAAAGGCCATTTTTCATGGTGCTTGAAACGGCTGATCAGGCTGTCCACCGGGAAATCGTAGCGCCAGGGTGCGATCACCCGCTGAAACGCCGGCGGCTCTTGCAGGCACTGGCCACAGGTGAGGCCGGGCCCAGGCAGGGGCAGGGCGCAGACTGAACACTGGGCGCCGAGCCAGGGCAGCTCGTCCAGGCAGGGAGCACACAGGGCCAGGGCCGAATCGCTGGGTTCGTCACACAATAAACATGCCTGATTGTTTTTTAACCAGATGTAAACCGGTCCTTTGTATCTGGGTTGACAGTGCATGACTCTTCCTTAAATATGCCGAACATCCGTGTCGCGGCTGTGGGCTTTCCTGTCCTGCGCCGCTTGCCAAGCATAATCAAGGAATCGCCCATGAGCGCCAGCACCACCGCCACCCTGCGTCATGACTGGACTTTGGCTGAAGTCAAAGCCCTGTTCGTCCAGCCTTTCAATGACTTGCTGTTCCAGGCGCAGACGGTGCACCGCGCGCATTTCGACGCCAATCGGGTCCAGGTTTCCACGCTGCTGTCGATCAAGACCGGCGCCTGCCCGGAAGATTGCAAATATTGTCCGCAGTCCGGTCACTACAACACCGGCCTGGAAAAGGAAAAGCTCCTTGAGGTGCAGAAGGTCCTGGAAGAGGCCGCCCGGGCCAAGGCCATCGGTTCTACCCGTTTCTGCATGGGCGCGGCCTGGAAGCACCCTTCGGCCAAGGACATGCCCTATGTGCTGGAGATGGTCAAAGGCGTGAAGGCCATGGGCCTGGAAACCTGCATGACCCTGGGCCGTCTCGATCAGGACCAGACCGAGGCGCTGGCCAAGGCCGGCCTGGACTACTACAACCACAACCTCGATACCTCGCCGGAGTTCTACGGCAACATCATCACCACCCGCACCTACAGCGAGCGCCTGCAGACCCTGGCCTATGTGCGTGACGCGGGCATGAAGATCTGTTCCGGCGGCATTCTCGGCATGGGCGAATCCCTGGATGACCGCGCCGGCCTGCTGATCCAGCTGGCCAACCTGCCGGAGCATCCGGAGTCGGTGCCGATCAACATGCTGGTGAAGGTGGCGGGTACGCCGCTGGAAAATGCCGAAGAGGTAGACCCCTTCGACTTTATCCGCATGCTCGCGGTGGCGCGGATTCTCATGCCGCAATCCCATGTGCGGCTATCGGCCGGCCGTGAGGCGATGAACGAGCAGATGCAGGCCCTGGCGTTCTTCGCCGGCGCCAACTCGATTTTCTATGGCGACAAGTTGCTGACCACCGCCAACCCGCAGGCCGACAAGGACATGCAGTTGTTCGCGCGCCTGGGCATCCAGCCCGAAGCCCGCGAAGAACACGCCGACGAGGTGCACCAGGCCGCCATCGAACAGGCCCTGGTAGAGCAGAAAAGCAGCGAGCAGTTCTACAACGCCGCCGTCTGACCTTCTGCCGTAGGAGCCGGTTTGCCGGCGAATCTCGCGAGCCTCATGGATTTCGCGTCGCCTGCTTCGCCGGCAAGCCAGCTCCTGGCGATGAACTGTCCGTAAGCCAACATCGAGGCCTGCATGTCTTTTGATCTCGCCGCGCGCCTTGCTGCCCGCCGTGCCGAACACCTCTATCGCCAGCGCCCGCTGCTGCAGAGCCCCCAGGGGCCGCAAGTGGTGGTCGACGGTCAGCCATTGCTGGCCTTTTGTAACAACGACTACCTGGGCCTGGCCAACCATCCGCAAGTGATCGAAGCCTGGCGCTCCGGTGCCAGCCGCTGGGGCGTGGGCGGCGGTGCTTCCCATCTGGTGATCGGCCACAGCACGCCCCATCACGCCCTGGAAGAGGCGCTGGCCGAACTCACTGGCCGCCCTCGGGCGCTGTTGTTTACCACCGGCTACATGGCCAACCTAGGGGCGGTGACGGCGCTGGTGGGGCAGGGCGATACGGTGCTGGAGGATCGTCTCAACCATGCGTCGCTGCTCGATGCGGGGCTGCTTTCCGGCGCGCGCTTCAACCGCTATCTGCACAACGATGCGCACAGCCTGGCCAAGCGTCTGGAAAAGGCCACCGGCAATACCCTGGTGGTCACCGATGGGGTGTTCAGCATGGACGGCGATGTCGCCGACCTGCCGGCCCTGGCTCGGGCAACCAAGGCCCGTGGCGCCTGGCTGATGGTGGACGATGCCCATGGTTTCGGGCCGCTGGGGGCCAATGGCGGCGGGCTGGTGGAGCATTTCGGCCTGGGGCTGGATGAGGTGCCGGTACTGGTGGGCACCCTGGGCAAAGCTTTCGGCACCGCCGGGGCCTTTGTCGCCGGCAGCGAGGATCTGATCGAAAGCCTGATCCAGTTTGCCCGGCCTTATATCTACACCACCAGCCAGCCGCCAGCCCTGGCCTGCGCCACCTTGAAAAGCCTGGAGCTGCTGCGCAGCGAGCATTGGCGGCGCGAGCACCTGGCGGCCTTGATCCGTCAATTCCGCCAGGGCGCCGAGCAGATCGGCCTGCAGCTGATGGACAGTTTCACCCCGATCCAGCCGATCCTGGTGGGCGACAGTGCTCGGGCTGTGCGCCTGTCGCAGATGCTGCGTGAACGGGGAGTCATGGTCAGCGCCATTCGCCCGCCTACCGTGCCGGCCGGCAGCGCGCGGCTGCGGGTGACCTTGTCCGCGGCCCACAGCGAGGCCCAGGTGCAGCTATTGTTAAGCGCGTTGGCAGACTGTTTCAGAGAACTGCAAGCGGAGCCGAGCCATGCGTGATCGACTGATTCTGTTGCCGGGCTGGGGCTTGGGCGTGTCGCCGCTGGAACCTCTGGCGGCGGCCTTGCAGGGGCTGGATGAACACTTGCGGGTGGATATCGAGCCCTTGCCGGAGTTGACCTCCAGCGACCCGCAGGACTGGCTGGACGAACTCGATGACGCCGTGCCGGACAATGCCTGGCTGGGTGGCTGGTCCCTCGGCGGCATGCTGGCTTCGGAACTGGCGGCGCGCCGTGGTGAGCGCTGCTGCGGCCTGCTGACCCTGGCCAGCAATCCCAGTTTTGTCGCCCATGAACAATGGGCCAGTGCCATGGCCGGGGAAACCTTCGACGGCTTCCTGGCCGGCTGCGCGGCCGATCCGCGAACCACCCTCAAGCGTTTTGCCTTGCTCTGCGCCCAGGGCGCCGCGGACACGCGAGGCCTGTCGCGGTTGCTCCTGAGCGGCGCGCCGACCACGGCGCCGGCGGTGCTGATGGCCGGGCTGGAGTTGCTGGCGCAGTTGGATACCCGCGAAGCCTTGCAAGGCTTTCGCGGGCCGCAGTTGCACTTGTTTGCCGGGCTCGATGCTCTGGTGCCTGCCGAGGCGGCCGGTGAATTGCTGGCCTTGCTGCCGGATATTGAAGTTGGCCTGATTGAACACGCCAGCCACGGATTTCTCCTGGAGGACCCCCATGGAGTGGCGGGAGCGATCCAGGCTTTCTTGCATGAGTCCGGTGATGACTGATCTTTCTCTGACTGCCTTTCCCGGTCGCCTGCCTGACAAGCGCCAGGTCGCGGCTTCGTTCTCCCGCGCGGCGGCCAGCTACGACAGTGTCGCGGAGCTGCAGCGTGCGGTCGGGCAACAATTGCTCAGCCGTCTGCCCCCGGGCCTTGAGCCACGGTGCTGGCTGGACCTGGGCTGCGGCACCGGGCATTTCAGCCGGGTGCTGGGGCAGCGTTTCAGTGCTGCCCAGGGGCTGGCCCTGGATATTGCCGAGGGCATGCTCAATCACGCCCGGCCTTTGGGTGGCGCGGACCATTTCATCGCCGGGGACGCTGAACGCCTGCCGTTGCAAGGCGACAGTTGTCAATTGATCTTCTCCAGCCTGGCGGTGCAGTGGTGCGACGATTTCTCTGCCGTGCTCAGTGAAGCGATGCGGGTGCTCAAGCCGGGCGGCGTGCTGGCTTTTGCCAGCCTGTGCGTGGGTACTTTGCAGGAACTGCGCGATAGTTGGGCGCAGGTCGATGGCCAGGTTCACGTCAATCGCTTCCGTGAGTTCGAACGTTATCGACAGCTATGTGAAGCCAGTGGCTTGCAAGTGCGCAGTCTGGAAAAGGCGCCCCATGTCCTGTATTACCCGGATGTGCGCAGCCTGACCCATGAGTTGAAAGCCCTGGGTGCGCACAACCTCAATCCCGGACGCCCGGGCGGCTTGACCGGACGGGCGCGGATCGCCGGGTTGATCGATGCCTACGAGGGTTTCCGACAGGCCAAGGGCCTGCCGGCGACTTAT
The DNA here is from genome assembly GCF_900116505.1 of Pseudomonas sp. NFPP25. Lineage (NCBI taxonomy): Bacteria > Pseudomonadati > Pseudomonadota > Gammaproteobacteria > Pseudomonadales > Pseudomonadaceae > Pseudomonas > Pseudomonas sp. NFPP25. The sequence goes on from NZ_FPBG01000004.1 coordinate 712,641, forward strand.
CAAGTGGTCTATGCCGTGCTGGAGAAACCGCTATGAGCCCTGCCTACTTCATTACGGGTACCGATACCGATGTGGGGAAAACCACCATTGCGGCCGGCTTGCTGCATGCGGCGCGTCTGGCCGGCCTGAGTACTGCTGCGGGCAAGCCGGTGGCTTCGGGTTGCGAGCTGACGGCCAAGGGCCTGCGCAACGCCGATGCCCTGGCATTGCAGGCGCAGTCTTCGTTGCCGTTGGCCTATGCAGAAGTGAATCCGGTTGCCTTCGAACCGGCCATCGCCCCTCATCTGGCAGCGCGAGAGGCCGGGGTGGCGCTGACCGTGCAGTCGCTGTTGACGCCCATGCGCCATCTGCTGGCCAAGGGCGCGGACTTCACGCTGATCGAAGGCGCGGGTGGTTGGCGGGTACCCCTGGCAGACCAGGACAATCTGTCGGATCTGGCCATGGCGCTGGGGCTGCCGGTGATCCTGGTGGTGGGCGTGCGTCTGGGTTGCATCAATCATGCGTTGCTGACGGCCGAAGCCATCGCTCAGGACGGCCTGCAACTGGCGGGGTGGGTGGCCAATATCATCGATCCAAAGACCTCTCGTCTGGAGGAAAACCTCGCAACCCTGGCCGAGCGCTTGCCGGCCCCGTGCCTGGGCAGGGTGCCGAAACTCAAGCCGGCCAGCGCCGAGGCGGTGGCCGAGCATTTGCAACTGGATCTGCTGGACTAGATTTTGCCTATTGCAAGGCATATTGCCATTAGTGTTTTTGACGGGTGTTTTCTTGACGGGTCTGCTTCAATGACACCTGTCACTCATTCTCAAGGTCGAGTTCTCCCATGCAAATCTCCGGGAACACCGCTTTCTACGCCGGGCTGAACGCTATCCAGACCGGGCAGAATCGCGTCGATCAAGCCGCCGGCCAGATTGCCAGCACTGCAGTTGAACGCTCTGCCGGCAGCCAGTCGTCGGATGTTCAGGTTGACCGCCTGCGCGCTGTGGATCGCAGCCAGGAATCGGATCTGGCCAGCAGCATGGTGGAGATGTCCATGGGCAAGATCCAGGCAGAACTGGGCGTCAATGTCGCCAAGGCCTCGGATGAAGTCCTCGGCACCCTGATCGATACCTACGCCTGATTACCCTCTGCAAAAGCCCGGCCTCCCAAAGAGACCGGGCTTTTTCATGCCTTTTCTGTTGATAGCGGCTCTCGCTGATTCCTTTCCCTGACTGATTGCCGGTGCGTCGGCTCCTACACTTCATGGCAGTGCCGTGGGTGTTCGCCTGCGTATGCATTTTGTTTCGATGACGAAAGGCATTGGCGCGACGCTTGACAAGATTTGGGCGTAAACGTATGTTTCAAACAACTGTTTGACCGCTATAAAAACTCAACGCGGTTGTTCATTCCCGGTTACATCAGCAGAGGTTTATCGCTATGCCTGACTACAAGGCCCCCTTGCGTGATATTCGCTTCGTTCGTGACGAGCTGCTCGGCTATGAGGCGCATTATCAGAGCCTCCCGGCTTGCCAGGACGCCACTCCGGACATGGTTGACGCCATTCTCGAGGAAGGTGCCAAGTTTTGTGAGCAGGTGCTGGCTCCGCTGAACCGTGTGGGCGACCTGGAAGGTTGCACCTGGAGTGAATCCGGCGTTAAGACCCCTACCGGCTTCAAGGAAGCCTACAAGCAATTCGTCGAAGGCGGCTGGCCAAGCCTGGCTCACGACGTTGAGCACGGTGGTCAGGGCCTGCCTGAATCCCTGGGCCTGGCGGTCAGCGAAATGGTTGGCGAAGCCAACTGGTCGTGGGGCATGTACCCTGGCCTGTCCCATGGCGCGATGAACACCATTTCCGAACACGGTACTGCCGAGCAGCAAGAGGCCTACCTGACCAAGCTGGTGTCCGGCGAGTGGACCGGCACCATGTGCCTGACCGAGCCGCACTGCGGCACCGACCTGGGCATGCTGCGCACCAAGGCCGAACCTCAGGCCGATGGTTCCTACAAAGTCACTGGCACCAAGATCTTCATCTCTGCCGGTGAACACGATATGGCCGACAACATCGTCCACATCGTTCTGGCCCGCCTGCCGGACGCACCGGCCGGTACCAAGGGTATTTCGCTGTTCATCGTGCCCAAGTTCCTGCCTAACGCTGATGGCAGCGTAGGTCAGCGCAACGCCGTGAGCTGTGGTTCCCTGGAACACAAGATGGGGATCCACGGCAACGCCACCTGCGTAATGAACTTCGACGCGGCCACCGGTTTCCTCATCGGCCCGGCGAACAAAGGCCTGAACTGCATGTTCACCTTCATGAACACCGCGCGCCTGGGTACCGCTCTGCAAGGCCTGGCCCATGCCGAAATCGGCTTCCAGGGCGGCCTGAAGTACGCTCGCGATCGCCTGCAAATGCGCTCCCTGACTGGCCCGAAAGCGCCGGACAAGGCTGCCGACCCGATCATCGTGCACCCTGACGTGCGCCGCATGCTGCTGACCATGAAGGCCTTCGCCGAAGGCAACCGGGCAATGGTCTACTTCACTGCCAAGCAGGTCGATATCGTCAAGTACGGTGTGGATGAAGAAGAGAAGAAGAAAGCCGACGCACTGCTGGCGTTCATGACTCCGATCGCCAAGGCGTTCATGACTGAAGTTGGTTTTGAATCCGCCAACCACGGTGTGCAGATCTATGGCGGCCACGGCTTCATCGCCGAGTGGGGCATGGAGCAGAACGTTCGCGACAGCCGTATCTCGATGCTGTACGAAGGCACCACCGGTATCCAGGCACTCGACCTGCTGGGCCGTAAAGTGCTGATGACTCAGGGCGAGGCTCTGAAAGGCTTTACCAAGATCGTCCACAAGTTCTGCCAGAACAACGAAGGCAACGAAGCCGTCAAGGAATTCGTCGCACCCCTGGCTGCACTGAACAAAGAATGGGGCGAGCTGACCATGAAGGTCGGTATGGCTGCCATGAAAGATCGCGAAGAAGTCGGCGCGGCCTCCGTGGACTACCTGATGTACTCCGGTTATGCCTGCCTGGCCTACTTCTGGGCCGACATGGCACGCCTGGCGGCTGAAAAGCTGGCAGCCGGCACCACCGAAGAGGCGTTCTACACCGCCAAGCTGCAGACTGCGCGTTTCTACTTCCAGCGCATCCTGCCGCGTACCCGAACTCACGTTGCAACCATGCTTTCGGGTGCCAACAACCTGATGGACATGAAGGAAGAAGACTTCGGCCTGGCTTACTAAGCCCGACCGCAGTGGTTCGAAAAGCCGTTCGCCCCTTGGGGCGAGCGGTTTTTTTATGCCCGCAGAATCTTCATGAAAATTCCCGACTAAATCGCTAAGCAGAAGCGATTTCCTGCCGTTAAAGAGATGGCAATGTGATGTCCATCACACCGCGTGTGCTTAACTTCAACAAATGAAGGCACAATGCCATTCATTGATCAGCCGGGTCGGAGTTTTACCCTTGCCGCGTTCTTTCGCTGTACGTTTCAGTCACTTTGTACCGTCTTTACTGCTTCTGCTTGCGGGGCTGGCGGCCGCCTACGTCAAGGACCTCAACGTCTTCTTCACCTCGCTGTTCAACGTGCTGCCAACCTTGGTGCTGTTGCTGGGCGGGGCGTATTGCGCGGTGTATCGGCGCCAGCGCGAGCTGTTCTTGATGGTCACCGTGTACATCGCCTATTTCCTGCTGGACACCCAGACCGACTACTACCGGGACAACGGCAGGGTCCGGGAAGACGCGGCGGTGGTGTTCCATCTCTGCTGCCTGTTGCTGCCCCTGTTGTTCGGCCTGTTCGCTGCCTGGCAGGAGCGCACGCACCTGTTCCAGGACATGGTGGCGCGTTTTGCCGTGCTGCTGGCTTTCGGCAGTGTGGCTCTGGGGCTCGAGCAGAGTTACCCACAGGCTCTGCTGAACTGGTTGGCGGAGATCCGCTGGCCGGCCCTGCATGGCAGTTGGATGAGTTTGATCCAGTTGTCGTATCCAGTGTTCTTCGCAGCCTTCCTGCTGCTGGCGATCCAGTACTGGCGCAGCCCGCGTCCGCTGCACGCGGCGCAGCTGGTGGGGCTCCTGGGGCTGTTCTGGATGCTGCCCAAGACCTTCATCCTGCCGTTCACCCTGAACATCATGTGCAGCCAGGTGATGCTGATGATCGCTGCTGCTGTCGCCCACGAGGCCTACCAGATGGCGTTCCGCGACGAGCTGACCGGCCTGCCGGGACGCCGCGCGCTTAACGAGCGCATGCAGCGCCTGGGGCGCAACTATGTGCTGGCGATGACCGACGTCGATCACTTCAAGAAATTCAATGACACCCACGGGCACGATGTGGGCGACCAGGTGTTGCGCCTGGTGGCCAGCAAGCTCTCGAAAGTCACCGGGGGCGGCCGGGCCTACCGTTACGGAGGCGAGGAGTTTGCCGTGGTGTTCGCCGGCAAGACCATGGACGAATGCATGCCGCATCTGGAGATGATTCGCGAGATCATCGCCACCTACAACATTCAATTGCGTAATCAGGACAACCGCCCTCAGGACGATCAGCAGGGTCGCCAGCGTCGCGGTGTCGCTGCCGCGTCCAGTGTCTCGGTGACCATCAGTATCGGCGTCGCCGAGCGGCTGGCAGAGCACCGGACTCCGGAGGAAGTGCTCAAGGCTGCAGACCAGGCGCTCTACAGCGCCAAGGGGGCGGGGCGTAACTGTGTCATTGCGTTCGGGCAGAACCGCCGCGGTGCGGTGCGCATGGATACAGCTGCGGGTTGAGTGATGATGGCGCATTCAGCGCCTGCACAGTCATTGGCAGGCTGAGGGCGGCGGCAGTAGGTTGGTCTGATCTGCTGCCGGAGAAACCACCATGCCCGAGTATCAAGCCCCCTTGCGCGACATGCGCTTTTTGATCGATCACGTCTTCGACTTTCATGCCAGTTACGCGGCGTTGGGGGCCACTGACGCCAGCCCGGACATGGTCAGTGCCATCCTCGAGGAAGGCGCGAAATTCTGCGAAAACGTCCTGGCCCCGTTGAACCGTTCCGGTGACGAGGAAGGTTGCCACTTTGATAACGGCGTGGTCACCACGCCCAAGGGCTTCAAGCAGGCCTTCGCCCAGTACGTTGAAGGCGGCTGGCACGGGTTGGCCGCCGATCCGGCCTATGGCGGCCAGGGACTGCCCCACTCGCTGGGGCTGGTGATCAGCGAGATGGTGGGCTCCAGCAACACCTCCTGGGGCATGTACCCGGGCCTGACCCACGGTGCCATGTCGGCTATTCATGCCCACGGCAGCGCGGAACAGAAGCAGTTGTACCTGGGCAAGCTCACCGCCGGGCAATGGACCGGCACCATGTGCCTGACCGAAGCCCATTGCGGCACTGATCTTGGCATCATCAAGACTCGCGCGGTGCCCCAGGCAGACGGCAGCTATGCGGTGACGGGGAGCAAGATCTTCATCTCCGCCGGCGAGCACGACATGAGCGAGAACATCGTTCACCTGGTGTTGGCCAAGCTGCCGGACGCGCCGGCCGGAACCAAGGGTATTTCGCTGTTCATCGTGCCCAAGTTCCTGCCGGATGCGGCAGGTGAGGCCGGCGAGCGCAATGGCGTGAGCTGCGGCTCCATCGAGCACAAGATGGGGATCAAGGCGTCCGCGACCTGTGTACTGAACTTCGACGGTGCCAGGGGCTTTCTGATTGGTCAGGCCAACAAAGGCCTGAACTGCATGTTCACCATGATGAACCACGCCCGCCTGGGGACCGGAATGCAGGGCCTGTGTCTGGGTGAAACCAGCTTCCAGGGGGCGATCAGATACGCCAACGATCGTTTGCAGATGCGGTCGCTGACCGGCCCCAAGTCTCCGGACAAGGCGGCGGACCCGATCATCGTCCACCCTGATGTGCGGCGCATGCTGCTGACCATGAAGGCGTTCAACGAAGGCAACCGGGCCCTGGCCTACTTCACCGCCCAGTTGCTGGATGTGGCGCATCTGAGCCGCGATGAAGCCCAGCGCCAGGACGCCGAGAACCTCCTGGCGTTCCTCACCCCGATCTGCAAGGCCTTCATGACCGAGACCGGGCTGGAAGTGACCAACCACGGCATGCAGGTGTTCGGCGGTCATGGGTTTATTCGCGAATGGGGCATGGAGCAGTTGGTACGTGATTGCCGCATTGCTCCGATCTATGAAGGTACCAATGGCATCCAGGCCCTGGACCTGCTGGGCCGCAAGGTGCTGGGCAGCCAGGGCAAGCTGCTGCTGGGCTTTACCCGGATTGTGCACAAGTTCTGCAGCGCGCATGCCGAGCATCCGCAGCTCCAGGCTTATGTCGCGCAACTCGATGCCTTGAACCGTCAGTGGGGCGAGTTGACCACCAAGGTCGGCATGGCAGCCATGAACAACCCCGACGAAGTGGGGGCCGCGGCCTTGGATTACCTGATGTACAGCGGCTACATCGTCCTGGCCTATTTCTGGTTGCGCATGGCTCTGGTCGCCCAGCAGCAACTGGACGCCGGGCAGGGCGACCAGGACTTCGCCACCGCCAAGCTGATCACCTGCGAGTTCTATTTCAAGCGCCTGCTGCCCCGTACGGGGGCTCATCGGGCGGCCATCGAGGCCGGCAGTGATTGCCTGATGAAGCTTCCCGCGCAGTTGTTCGCCTTGTAACTGCTAGGGCGGCACGAACAAAGCCCGCTGCTGCGGGTTTTTTCGTGCTTGGGAATATCTGTGACTAAAAATTACATAAAGGTCACTAGTTGACCCTATGTGTCGCAAAAGTTGTTCGGGTACACTCTGGTTTTCTAAATGGGTCCGTTTCGGCCCGCTTTTTTAGTTCTTGCGAGGTTTGCCATGGCTGACTACAAAGCGCCCTTGCGCGATATGCGCTTCGTCCTCAATGAAGTTTTCGAGGTCGCCAAACTCTGGGCCCAGTTGCCGGCTCTGGCTGAGACTGTGGATGTCGAGACGGTCGAGGCGATTCTGGAGGAAGCGGGCAAAGTCACCGCCAGAAGCATCGCTCCGCTGAGTCGCGGCGCCGACGAGGAAGGTTGCCACTGGGACAACACCGTGGTGACCACCCCTGAAGGTTTCCCACAGGCCTATCAGACCTACGCCGAAGGTGGCTGGGTCGGCGTGGGTGGCGATCCCGAGTTCGGCGGCATGGGCATGCCCAAGGCGGTATCGGCCCAGGTCGAGGAAATGGTCAACTCCGCGAGCCTGGCCTTTGGTCTGTACCCGATGCTGACTGCCGGGGCCTGCCTGTCGATCAACGCCCATGCCAGCGAAGAGCTGAAAGCCACCTACCTGCCGAACATGTATGCCGGTGTCTGGGCAGGCTCCATGTGCCTGACCGAGCCCCATGCCGGTACCGATCTGGGGATTATCCGCACCAAGGCCGAGCCTCGGGCCGACGGTTCCTATGCCATCAGCGGAACCAAGATCTTCATTACCGGTGGTGAGCACGACCTGACGGAAAACATCATTCACCTGGTGCTGGCCAAGCTGCCGGATGCGCCGGCTGGTCCCAAGGGGATTTCCCTGTTCCTGGTGCCCAAGTTCATGGTCAATGCCGATGGCAGCCTGGGCGAGCGCAACCCGGTGACCTGTGGTTCGATCGAGCACAAGATGGGCATCCAGGCTTCGGCCACGTGCGTGATGAACTTCGATCAGGCCATCGGTTACCTGGTGGGTGAACCGAACAAGGGCCTGGCGGCCATGTTCACCATGATGAACTACGAGCGTTTGGGGGTAGGTATCCAGGGGCTGGCCACTGGCGAGCGTTCCTACCAGAACGCTATTGAATATGCCCGTGATCGCCTGCAGAGCCGCTCGCCTACCGGCCCGCAAGCCAAGGACAAGGTAGCCGACCCGATCATTGTGCACCCGGATGTGCGGCGCATGCTGCTGACCATGAAGGCTGCAAACGAAGGCGGCCGGGCATTTTCCACCTATGTGGCGATGCAATTGGATACCGCCAAGTTCAGCGAAGATCCGGATACCCGCAAGCGCGCGGAAAGCCTGGTGGCATTGCTGACCCCGGTGGCCAAGGCTTTCCTGACCGACCTGGGTCTGGAAACCACGGTTCATGGCCAGCAGATCTTCGGCGGCCATGGCTATATCCGTGAGTGGGGCCAGGAACAACTGGTACGCGATGTACGGATTACCCAGATCTACGAGGGCACCAACGGTATCCAGGCTCTGGATCTGGTAGGACGCAAGATCGTCGGGAGCGGCGGTGCGTTCTATAAGCTGTTTGCCGACGAGATCCGCCATTTCACCGCTACGGCGGATGAGCAATGGGGGGAGTTCACCCGCCCGCTGAACGCGGCGCTGGACAATCTGGATGAGCTGACCGCCTGGGTATTGGACCGGTCCGCCAGCAACCCCAACGAAATCGGGGCAGCGTCGGTGGAATACCTGCAGGTATTTGGCTACACCGCCTACGCCTACATGTGGGCACTGATGGCCAAGGCTGCGTTGGGCAAGGAGCAGGAAGACGACTTCTATGCCAGCAAACTGGGGACGGCGCGGTTCTACTTCGCCCGCCTGCTGCCGCGTATCCACTCGCTTAGCGCCTCGGTCAAGGCCGGTAGCGAATCGCTGTTCCTGTTGCAGGCTGAGCAGTTTTAACCAGCAAGGGCGTTTGTAAGTCATCTCTTACATAACGTGCTGCTGATCGTCCATATCGGTAGATGACGGCTGAAGCTAATCTACTTCACATGGACGTCGCGCAGGAAGCGCAAAGCAACAACACGGACACGTAGGATTCCGCCAGGATGGTGGAGTGAAAAGGATGTCAGGGAAACAGTCTGCAAAGCCCCGCTTCGGTGGGGTTTTCTTTTGTCCGGGTTTTTTATTTTGGCAGGCTTATCCCGGCACCTCCACGGCGGAAGTTCCCCCCAGGCGCGGTTCCTGCGCATTCATCGAGTCTTCCAACAAACTGCGCAGCAGCTCCAGCGTCCCTTGCTGACGCTGCAGATCCCGGCAGACCAACCCCACCTTTAGCGGCACCCTGGGCTCGCTCAGCGGTTTCCACAACAGTTCCTTGTTGCCGTGCTGCTGTTGGGAGCGCCCGGGAAGCACGGTGGCCAGCCGTGTATGGGGCAGGCTGTCGAGAATCCCGGCCATGTTGTTCAGCTCCGCCTGCACCTGCGGGCGCCGCCCCAGATTGGCCAGTTGAGCCTGCCAGATCTGGCGGATCTGGAACTCCTCTCCCAACAACAGCATCGGCAACTCTGCTGCCTGGCTCATGGAGACCTTCTTGAACTCGCGCAGCGGATGCTGCTCCGGGATGACCAGGGTCAGTTCATCTTCGTACAGCGGTACCCCATGCAGACCTGGCTGGCGTGGCGGCAAGTAGCTGATGCCGATATCCAGCGAGCCATTGAGCAGGCGCCTTTCGATCTCCAGGCCGGTCAATTCATAGATCTGCACCACAAGATGGGGCTGGGCCTTGCGTACACGCTCAAGCATCTGCGGCACCAGGCTGGTATGCACGGTTTGCAGTACGCCGATCGCCAAGGTGCGCAGCGCCTGGCCCTTGAAGTTGCGCAAGGCCTCGCGGGCCTGTTGCAAGCCGTCGAGCAGGGGCAGGGCGTGGTTGTACAGCGTATGCGCCGCCAGTGTCGGCAACAGGCGTTTACTGCTGCGCTCGAACAGGCTGACGTCGAGGTTCTGTTCCAGCTGGCGGATCTGCTGGGAAAGCGCCGGTTGCGAGATCGACAGCCGTTCGGCGGCACGTCCCACATGACCTTCTTCATACACCGCGACGAAATAACGCAGTTGCTTAAAATCCATAAGTATTTCTTATCGAAAAAGCTTAAAAAACGAAATGGCCCGAAGCCCCTGAGGGGCCTAGTCTAGCGCCTATTCACAAGGCTTACAGGGCCACGAAGGGCGATGAATACCGTTTGCGTCGATGGTGTTTACATAGGCAAGGCAAAAAATCTCGGCCAGGGTCTGGTCAGCGACACCGACAAGTACCCGGTTGCCAACCGACTCTGGTTGTGGCCACAAGGCCTGGGCAGCGATGAGCACGGCGATCCGCGCTTTCACACCGGTCCCGAGCGCGCCTTGCATCATTACCCCGCTGAACACTATGACCACTGGCGCAAACGTTACCCACAGTTCGCCTGGTGCGCGCCGGCCTTCGGTGAAAACCTGTCCACCCATGGCCTCACCGAAGAACAGGTGTGCCTGGGCGATCTGTTTCGCTGGGGCGGTGCGCTATTGCAGGTCAGCCAGCCGCGTTCGCCCTGCTATCGCCTGAGCCATCGCTGGGGCCTGGCCAATCTGCCGCAACAGGCCCAGGACAATGGTCGTTGCGGCTGGTTTTACCGGGTCCTCAAGCCAGGTTTCGTACAAGCGGATGAACCTTTTGAACTGATTCAGCGCAGTTACCCCGGCCTCACCGTGGCCTGGGCCCTGCGCTGTTTTTTCCAGGAACCTCTGGAACATGCTGGCTTGAAAACCCTCATTGATTGCCCGGCGCTTTCCTCGCGCTGGCGTGATATCGCTATCAAGCGCATGCGTACTGGCCGGGTTGAAGACTGGTCCGCGCGCCTGCTGGGGCTGCCGCTGGAGGGCCTGCGGGCATGAATCTGTTCAACCTGCGCCGCACTGTGCCGAGCCTGGAAGATCTGGCCGCCGAGCCCTATGCAAACGCTTCGGCCCCGGCCTTTTCCAACGAGTGCCTGATGCCCAGTGTGCAGCGTCCCCAACCGGTCTTCGTGCGCGGCCAGGGCTCTTGGCTATGGGACAGTGAAGACCGCACTTACCTGGACTTCACCCAGGCCGGGGCCGCCAACAGTCTTGGCCACAGCCCGTCGGTCCTGGTCGCCGCGCTTGCCGAGCAGGCGCAGTCGCTGATCAACCCGGGTTCCGGGTTCTACAACCGTGGCATGCTCAAGCTGGCCGATCGCCTGTGCCGCAGCACCGGCAGCGACCAGGCCTACCTGCTGAGCAGCGGCACTGAAGCTTGCGAGGCCGCAATCAAGCTGGCGCGTAAATGGGGGCAACTGCATCGTGGCGGCGCGGCTGGCATCATCACCGCCAGCCAGAGCTGCCATGGTCGTGGCTTTGCTGCGTTGTCGGCGGCTGGCAGCGGCGCTCCGGGCAATCGTTTCGGCCCCGGGCTGCCGGGTTTCAGCCAGGTGCCGTTCAACGATCTGCCGGCCTTGCACGCGGCGGTGGATGCGCAAACCGTGGCGATCATGCTGGAGCCGATCCAGAGTGAGGCTGGTGTCATTCCGGCGACCGAGCATTACCTCAAGGGTGTCGAGCGCCTGTGCCGTGAACTGGGCATCCTGCTGATTCTCGATGAGGTCCAGACTGGCATCGGCCGCTGCGGCACCCTGCTGGCCGAACAGCTGTATGGCGTGCGTGCCGACATCATCGCTCTGGGCAAGGGGCTCGGCGGTGGCGTGCCACTGGCGGCGTTGCTGGCACGGGGCAAGGCCTGCTGTTTCGAGGCGGGCGAGCTGGATGGCACTCACCATGGCAATGCGCTGATGACCTCGGCCGGCCTGGCGGTTCTGGACAGCTTGCAGGAGCATGGCTTTCTCCAGCAGGCGCGCCATAACGGCCAGTACCTGGGGCAGGAACTGACCCGCCTGGCGAGCCGGTATGTACAGGGCCAAGTGCGGGGGCAAGGTTTGTTCTGGGGCATGACCCTGGCGGATGAGTCCGCCGACGCGGTGGTCAAGGCCGCCTTGCATGAAGGCTTGCTGCTCAGCGCGCCGCAACCGGACTGCCTGCGTTTTACCCCGGCATTGAGTGTCAGCAAAGGCAATATCGACGAGATGCTCCTGCGTCTGGCTCGGGCTTTTTCCCGGGTGCGCACGGCGCAATTGCACTGTCGCAAGGGAGTGGCCGTCTGATGCGTGTACTGATCCTGCAACATTCGCCTGCCTCCGGGCCGGGGCGGATCAACCAGTGGCTGCTGGAGCGGGCGAGCGCCGTGCACATCTGCCATCTGTATGCCCAGGCACGTTTGCCGCGGCTCGACAGTTTCGACCTGCTGATCGCTCTGGGTGGGCCCATGAGTGTGCACGACGAGGCCCAGACTCCGTGGCTGGCTGCGGAAAAACGCCTGTTGCGCAAGGCCCTGTCTGCCGGCAAGCGCGTGCTGGGCATCGGCCTGGGTGGCCAGCTCCTGGCGCAGGCGCTGGGGGCGCAGGTTCGCCCCAGTGCAGCGCGGGAGATTGGCTGGTGGCCTGTGGAAAAGTACCCCAATGCCCAGGACTCGCCTTTGGGGCTGGCCTTGCCGGAACGTCTGATGGCCTTTCATTGGCACGGCGAAAGCTTCGATCTGCCCAAGGGCGCGTTGCCGCTCTATCGCTCGGCGGCCTGCGATCACCAGGGCTTTATCTGGCAGGAGCGGGCCATCGGCTTGCAATGCCTGTTGCAGAGCGACTTGCACAGCATCGAGGCACTTTTGCAGGCGCGCCCCAACGGTTGGCTGAGCGCTGAACACAGCGCCGAGCCCGATAGCGTCGAGGATCAACAGGCGATTCTCGCCGGAATCCCGCATTGCAGTGGTCTGGCACCCACGCTGTTCCGGGTGCTGGATTACCTTTCCGGGCCACATGCGACCTTACGTTGACTGACTTCCTGAACCGTCTCGCGGTATAACGCATCGCCCCGTGTCCGATTTTTCGCACGGGGCGTTTTTTTATCTCCAGCTTTTTCAAACCCCTTCTTTGTTCTTGCAACCTCCTTCAAGTAACGGCTCGTTGTACGGGCGCCATGGCCCTCAAGCTGTTGAGCGTGGTGCAGGAACATGGCCTCTAGATCCTCGCCCGAGTGGCAGCGCGGCCTCGAATCGCCCTGAACCCTGGCGTATGGCCAAGGTCGATTGCAGGTAAGGCTCATTCGAGCCGATTGTTATCAGGAGCTGCCCATGGACTTGATCCGCATCATCTTCGCCATTCTCTTGCCGCCCCTGGGGGTCTTCCTGCAAGTGGGGTTTGGCGGCGCTTTCTGGCTGAACATCCTGCTGACCCTGTGCGGCTACATTCCGGGGATCGTGCATGCGGTGTACATCATCGCCAAACGCTGATGGTCTGCCCGTTCCAGGGGAACGGGCATTAGCTGATCAGTGCTGTGCCTGCAGCACTCGGCGGTAAAACCGCCACTCCTGCTCCAGGGCGTGGGCCTGGTTGCTGGCCTTGCGAAAGCCGTGGCGCTCATCGGGATAGTAGTGGGCCTCGGCGGCGATGCCCTGGTCCTGTAGCGCCTTGAGCATGTCGCGGGTCTGCTTGGGCACCACCACCGCATCCTGCTCGCCCTGGAAAAACACCACCGGCACGCCGATGCTGCTGGCGTGGGCCAGGGGAGTACGGGCCAGATAACGTTCGCTGTCGCGTTCAGGATCGCCGATCAGCCAGTCCAGGTAGTCGCCTTCGAACTTGTGGGTGGCGCGGGCCAGGCTGATCGGATCGCTGACTCCGTAGAGGCTGGCCCCGGCGCAGAAGACCTTGGCGAAGGCCAGGGCGCAGAGGGTGGTGTAGCCCCCCGAGCTGCCGCCGCGTATGAATGCCTGTTGCGGATCGATCAGCCCCTGCTCATCCAGGTGGGCCACCACGGCGCAGGCGTCTTGCACATCCACCTCGCCCCAGCGCAGGTGCAGGGCCTGGCGATAGGCCCGGCCATATCCGGTGCTGCCGCGGTAGTTCAGGTCGGCCACGGCAAAGCCGCGCTGGGTCCAGAACTGGATACGCGGGTCGAGTATCGGGTAACAGGCCGAAGTCGGGCCGCCGTGGATGAATACCACCAGGGGCGGCCGGTTGACACCGTTCATCGCCGGGTAGAAGAAACCGTGGGCCTGGCCGTCGCCGCTGGGGTAGCACAGGGTCTGCGGGCGGCTGATGCGTTCCGCCGGCAGAGGGGCAATCCCTCCCGCCAGGACTTGGACCTGCCGGGTCTTGCGGTCTATGGCGATAACGGCCGAGGGGCTGACAGGCGAGGCCGCGATGCAGTACAGGTAGTGCTGGTCCAGCGCCAGGCTGCGGAAGCGGCTGTAGTTGCCGCTAAAGTCCTGCTGGAAACCGTCGTCCTGACGCAGCCCGAGGCGGCCAAAACCCTGCTCGGTCCAGCTGCCAAACCAGGCATCGCCGCCCAGGGGCAGCCAGGTGCAACTTCCCAGTTGCCAAGGCGCCGGGGCATGGTCCGCGGCGGTGCTGGGCAACGGCCGCAAACCATCGCTCGACTCGGTCCAGGGTTGCCAGAAACCGCCGCGATCGCTGAGGCAATACAGATGATCGTGCTGGTCGAAGCGCGGCTGTTGCAGTGACTCTGGCTCGCCATCGCCCGCCACGCAGCGGGGATCCCCCCAGGTCCCGTTGCCCAGGCGCTCAGCAAGCATCAGGCGGGTGCTGGTCCAAGGTTGATGGGGCCGGTCCCACTCGATCCAGGCCAGGCGCAGACCATCGGGGCTGAGGGTAGGAGCGGCATAGAAGTCGGCCCCGGCAGCCAGTAGCCGGCGTTGACCGGTGATGCTGTCAATGCTCACCAGTTGGTGTTGTTCGGCGCACTCCTCGACGGCCAGCACCTGGCCAGCGTGGCATCGCAGGTCACCGTAGCGGCACGTGCCTTGAGTCAAGGCGCTGGGCGCTCCACCGGCCAGGGGCTGGCGATACAGCTGCTGGTCCGCCTCGTTGACGAACAGCAGGGCATCATCGCTGAGGCAGAAGGCGCCACCACCGTATTCATAGACCCTGCTGCGCACGCTGAAGCCGGTTGGCGTCAGGCAGTGGGCCTGGCCCTGATGCCACTGCCAGATTCGGCAGCGGCCGTCCTCGGGACGATATTCATTCCAGAACAGGCCGTGGGTCGTCAGTTGCAGTTCGGCAAAATCGACCCCGGCCTTAGTGGCCTGGCTGGCGCTGAAGGGCTCAACCCTTGGCGATGAGGCGGGAGTTTCGTTCATTGCGAAAAGCCAGTTGCTCGATGGTGTGGGTGGCCGTTTCAGATTCTTCACGGGCCTGGAGGATCATCCCATGGTGTGGCGATTTGCTGCACACCGGATCGGCATTGCTGGCATCTCCGGTGAGCATGAAGGCCTGGCAGCGGCAGCCGCCGAAGTCCTTTTCCTTCTCGTCGCAGGAGCGGCAGGGTTCGGGCATCCAGTCGTACCCGCGAAAGCGGTTGAAACCGAATGAGTCGTACCAGATGTGCTGCATGCTGTGGTCGCGCACATTGGGGAACTGCACCGGCATCTGCCGCGCGCCGTGGCAAGGCAGTGCGGTGCCGTCCGGAGTCACGGTGAGGAAGATGCTGCCCCAGCCATTCATGCAGGCCTTGGGGCGCTCCTCGTAGTAGTCCGGAGTGACGAAGATCAGCTTGCAGGGATGCCCTTGGGCTTCCAGCCTGGCGCGGTATTCGTTGGTGATGCGCTCGGCGCGCACCAGTTGTTCCTTGGTCGGCAGCAGGCCCACGCGGTTGAGCTGGGCCCAGCCGTAGAACTGGCAGGTGGCGAGCTCGACGAAATCGGCTTCCAGGGCGATGCACAGCTCGATGATGCGGTCGATCTTGTCGATGTTGTGCCGGTGGGTGACGAAGTTCAGCACCATCGGATAGCCGTGGGCCTTGACCGCACGGGCCATTTCCAGCTTCTGCGCGAAGGCTTTTTTCGAACCGGCCAGCAGGTTGTTCACCTGTTCGTCGCTGGCCTGGAAGCTGATCTGGATATGGTCCAGGCCGGCTTTCTTGAAGTCGCTGATCTTCTGCTCGGTGAGGCCGATACCGGAGGTGATCAGGTTGGTATAGAAGCCCAGCTTGCGCGCCTCGCCGATCAGTTCGGCCAGGTCCTGGCGCACCAGCGGCTCGCCGCCGGAGAAACCCAGCTGCGCTGCACCCATTTCCCGCGCTTCGCGAAATACCTTGATCCACTGCTCGGTGCTCAGCTCCTTGCCCTGCTCGGCGAAGTCCAGGGGGTTGGAGCAGTAGGGGCACTGCAGCGGGCAGCGGTAGGTCAGCTCGGCCAGCAGCCACAGCGGCAGGCCAACTTCCGGTTTGCCGGGCAGAACCGCCGGTTCAGGCGAGTTCGATCCAGTGCTGAGCACGGGCGACCTCCATGAACTGCTCGATATCTTCACCGAGCTCGGCCACCCCCGGGAACTGGATTTCCAGCTCGCTGATGATCGCCGCCACGTCACGTTCGCCATCGATCAGGCCGCCAATCAGGGCGGCACTGTCGTTGAGCTTGATCATGCCCTCGGGGTACAGCAGGACGTGGCCCTTTTGCGCCGGTTCATACTGGAAGCGGTAGCCGGGGCGCCAGCGTGGGGTTTTACTGCGGTCGAAACTCATAGGGTGATCCCCTTATGCCAGACCCGCTGATCGGTGACGCTGTGATAGGGCGGGCGGTTCAGTTCATAGGCCATGCTCATGGCGTCGAGCATGCTCCAAAGGATGTCCAGTTTGAACTGGAGAATTTCCAGCATGCGTTCCTGGCCGGCACGGGTGGTGTAGTGCTGCAGGGTGATCGCCAGGCCGTGCTCGACATCGCGGCGGGCCTGGCCCAGGCGGGTGCGGAAGTACTCGTAGCCAGTGGGGTCGATCCATGGGTAATGCTGGGGCCAGCTGTCCAGGCGCGACTGGTGGATTTGCGGCGCGAACAGTTCGGTCAGCGAGCTGCTGGCCGCCTCCTGCCAACTGGCCCGGCGAGCAAAATTGACATAGGCGTCCACGGCAAAGCGCACACCGGGCAGCACCAGTTCCTGGGAGCGCAACTGGTCCGGATCCAGGCCCACGGCCTGGCCCAGGCGCAGCCAGGCCTCGATGCCGCCGTCCTCGCCCGGGGCGCCGTCATGGTCCAGCAGGCGCTGGATCCATTCGCGGCGAATCTCCCGGTCCGGACAGTTGGCGAGGATCGCCGCGTCCTTCATGGGGATGTTCACCTGGTAATAGAACCGGTTGGCGACCCAGCCCTGGATCTGCTCGCGGGTCGCCCGGCCTTCATACATCGCCACGTGATAAGGGTGATGGATGTGGTAGTAGGCGCCTTTGGCGCGCAGTGCCTGCTCGAATTCGGCGGCGGACAGCGGGGTGTCGGTCATGTGTGTTCTCCGGGGGGCAGCCCTTTCGCGGGCAAGCCAGCTCCTACGCAAAAAGGCCAAGGCTCGTGGGGCGAGCTTGTGGGCGATTCGCCCTACAGCTCAATACTCATTCCGTCGTAAGCCACTTCCACCTTTCGGCGTACCAGTTCGGCACGTTCGGCGGAGTCTTCATCGAGGATCGGGTTGGTGTTGTTGATATGTATCAGCACCTTGCGCTGGCGGGGCAACTGTTCCAGCACTTCGAGCATGCCGCCGGGGCCGTTCTGCGCCAGGTGGCCCATTTCCCGGCCGGTACGGGTGCCCACGCCACGACGCTGCATTTCATCGTCTTCCCACAGGGTGCCGTCCACCAGCAGCACATCGCTGGCGGCCATGATCTCCAGGAGTGGCGCGTCGACCTTGCCCAGGCCCGGCGCGTAGAAGAGTTTGCCGCCGCTGCGCAGGTCTTCGACGATCAGGCCGATGTTGTCCCCCGGGTGCGGGTCGAAACGGTGGGGCGAATAGGGTGGCGCTGCGCTGCGCAGGGGCAGCGGCGTGAAGCGCAGGTTGGGGCAGGCGGGGATGCTGAAGCTCTGGTCCAGCTCGATGCGGTTCCAGCTCAGGCCGCCGTTCCAGTGGCTGAGCATCTTGAACAGCGGGAAACCGGTGCTCAGGTCTTCATGGACCATGTCGGTGCACCAGACCTGGTGCGGGCAGCCTTCACGCAGGCTGAGCAGGCCGGTGGTGTGGTCGATCTGGCTGTCCATGAGGATGATGGCGCCGATGCCGGTGTCCCGCAGTGCGCGGCCCGGTTGCATGGGGGCGAAGCTTTGCAACTGCGCGCGGATATCCGGAGAGGCGTTGCACAGCACCCAGTTCACCCCGTCATCGGAAATCGCGATGGACGATTGAGTGCGCGCCTGGGCCCGCAGGCTACCGTCGCGAAATCCGGCGCAGTTCACACAGTTGCAGTTCCACTGCGGAAAACCACCGCCGGCGGCGGAACCTAGAATCTGGACAAACATGGACGCTCCCTGGGCTCAAGACTGAAAAAAGGACGGAGAACTGAAAATAAAAACGCCCCGGACGGGCCGAGGCGTTGCGCTGCGTTTCTGGCCAGAGGCAGAAATTAGCGGCTGGCGAAGTACATGGTGACTTCGAAGCCGATACGCAGGTCAGTGTAAGCAGGTTTGGACCAGGTCATAAAATTGCTCCTTTGAGGTGGGTGGGACGGGTGTTGCCTATACATATAGTCCACCTCCGGCGGGAGATGTTCAGATGCTTAGGAGGCTATCTTACTAAATTCCCGCGGAAGGTTGCCCGCAATTCTGAAGAAAGCTCATTGCAGCGCTGGTAATGATCATTCTGCCACTTGCCAGGGTGTACCCGGGCACGGCCTGTTGGCCAGCGCGCTGCAGCCGCCGGCAGCCTCTCTGAGTTGGCGGGCGGCCTGGATCACGATGGCGGGCGTCAGGGCCTCTATGCAGCCTCGCAACTGCGGCAGGTAATCCGACGAGTGGCCGGCCAGTTTTGCCTGCCACAACAAATCCATGGCCTGGTCCAGGGGCAGGGTCGCGGGCTGCAACTGTTGAGCCAGGGCCTGTCGCTGATCATTCCAGCTGGGCTCGTCGAGTGCCTGGAGTTGTTCGGGCAGGTGCTCAAGGAATTGTGCGATGTGCTGAAGTATCTCGGTGACTGTCGCGCCGGGGGATTGCACGCCGAACAACAGACCCGTCCGGCCGTTGCGCTGGCGAACGGCACTGAAGACGCCATAACCCAGTTGCAGCTCCACTCGCAGGCGCTGATAGAACGGGGTCTGGCAGAGCTGGCCGAGTAGGCGCCATGCGGCTTCATCGGCAAGGCTGGCGCTGGGCACGGGATAGAACAGCAGCAGGGCATGCTCACCGGCACTCCCGGGCAGGTTCTGCCACTGCTGGCCGGTGCCTGCTGGCACCGGCCGGCAGAGGGTGGCGTGCGCTGTGCCGGGCATCTGTTGCAGGGTTCGGCTCAAGGCTTCCTGGACGGCGGCTGGCAGTGCCAGGCCCAGTCCGTCCCAGCGAGCGCTGGCCCAGAGTGCTTGCAAGGCCTCTGGGTCGGGCTGGGCCGGGCTGTCGGGCTGTTGCTGTTCGCTGAATGCCTTGAGCAATTGGCGGATCGGCAGCAGGGGCGCTTCAGCATTGACGCTTGCCTGCTCCTGCCAGAACGACTCGGCAGGTCGTCCCAGGGCTTTCAATGCTTGCAGTAGCACTGCGGGCATGGGGGACGGCAAACCGTGCAGTTTCAGCAGCCAGTCTTTGCCACAAGAGGTGAAGTTCAGCTCTACGCCGGCCTGGCGGGCATCGTCGCGCAATGTCGCCAGGCTGCGCAGCAACCGGGCATGCAAGCCCATCGGGGCAGGCGAGGCCAGTTGCCAGCGCAGAGTCAGGGCGCTACCAGAAGGATCTGCTGGCAGCGCCTGGCTGAAGCTCAGGGCCGAGCTTTCCTTGCGGCCCCGGGAGCGATCCTGGGCAAAGGTGCGCAGCCCGCGATGAGCGCTGGTCTGCCCACGAATCAACCCGGCCCGTGGTGCCTCGATCGTGCTGCGCAGAAAGGGGTTGGCAGGAGGCAGGCGCCAGTCGTGGCTGAAGTGCTCCACAGCCTGGGGTTGCAACTGCTTGAGCACCTGCTTGAGGGCGGCCAGCCCCGACTCATCCAGCCCATCGGCAGCTTGGCGGCTGTCGCGTCGGGACAGTTCCAGGGCGCTGGCAACTTCGATCTGGCGCTGTTGCAGCAAGGCATATTCTTCGCGCAACGGTGCCCAGTCGGCCTGGGCACTGAAGAACCCCAGCCACTCTGTCAGCAGCTCGCGTACCTGAA
The DNA here is from genome assembly GCF_900116505.1 of Pseudomonas sp. NFPP25. NCBI lineage: Bacteria > Pseudomonadati > Pseudomonadota > Gammaproteobacteria > Pseudomonadales > Pseudomonadaceae > Pseudomonas > Pseudomonas sp. NFPP25. The sequence continues at coordinate 732,487 of NZ_FPBG01000004.1, forward strand.
CCGGGGCTGATGCCGCCACGCTGGTCAGATCGAACTCCAGGTGCAGCAGGGCCTGGCCGGCGAACTCATACAGGAGCGTTGCCTTGAGGCTGTGAGCCAGTTGGCGCTGCTGGAGTTCCGCCAGCAACCCGCCGGGCTTGGCCGATTGCAGCCAGGTGCAGAGAAAATCCACAGCGGCAGTAGCGCCCGCGGGCAGCCGCTCTAGAGCAAACAGCAGGTCCAGCCGCTGGCCGCTGAGTTGTTGGTAAGTCTGTTTGCCTGTGGTCATTAGGGCGGGAGGCGCTGTCTGCTCAAGGTGTTGACCGCTCGGCAGGCAACTGCCGTAGCGTTCCGCCAGGGCTCGGAGCTCCTCCAGTGGCTGCGGGCCGGCGAGGCTCAAGACCATTTGCCCGGCCTGGTAATACTCGCGATGGAACTGCTGCAAGGCCTGCTGGAAGGCGTTATTGGGCAGGTTCAGGCTGTAGCGGTTGCCGGCATGGAAGGCCCTTAGCGGGTGCGCGGCATGAAGACCGTCAAACAGTGCGAATTGACGCTGCGCTGTCGCATCCCGGGACCAGGCGATGAACTCCGCGTGCAGGACTTCCCGCTCCCGGTGTTGGTCCTCCAGGCTCATGCGCGGTTGAGCAAGCATCTCGCACAGACGTTCCAGGCCACCGGCAAAGGCGCTGGCCGGCAGCTCGAAAAAGAACTCGGTGGCACGTTCGCAGGTTCGCGCGTTCAGTTGCCCGCCCTGGGCCCGTACATAGGCCATCAGCCCCTGTTCGACAGGAAAGCGCTCGGTCCCGAGAAACAGCAGGTGTTCCAGAAAGTGCGCCAGGCCCGGCCAGGCCAGCGGCACATCGTGGCTGCCGGCGGCGACCCGCAATGTCGCGGCGCAGCGTTTCAAATGGGGAGCATGACGCAGGGAAACCCGCAGGCCGTTGGCCAGGGTCTCCAGTGGGGGCAGAGGGTGATTCGGCGCGGGCATGAGCACTTCCAGAACAGAGAAGCGCTCATGCTAGCGGATATCCCCGGATCAGCGCTTGCTCAGGTCGTCGTAAAGCTCGGGGCGGCGATCGGACAGGTAGCGGTTGAGCGCCCGGGATTCGCCCATCAGTTGGCGGTCCAGGGTGCCGATGATCAGGGCCTCGTCGAGACCGGCCAGGGCAATCCGGCTGCCGTCGGGGGCGGCGATGCTGCTCTGGCCGCAATAGCGGATCTGTTCTTCATGGCCACAGTAGTTGGCATAGGCCACGTAGCACTGGTTCTCGAAGGCCCGGGCACGGATCGTCACGTCGGCGACGAAGTCGTAGGGGATCATGTTGGCGGTCGGCACCAGAATCAGCTCCGCGCCTGCCAGGGCCAGGCGTCGTGCATTCTCCGGGAACTCGATGTCGTAGCAGATCAGAAAGCCGAGTTTCCAGCCGTCCAGTTCCACCAGCGGAAAGTCATCTTCGCCGGCGCTGAACATCGAATGGTCGAGGTCACCGAACAGGTGGGTCTTGCGGTAGTTGCACAGGCGCTGCCCCTGGGCGTCGATCAACTGCACGGCGTTGTAGATCTGGCCGTCGGCGCTGCGCTCCGGGTAGCCATAGAGGATCGCCGTGCCGGCGGCCTGGGCGATGGCGGCGATGCGCTGGGCCGAAGGGCCGTCCTGGGCCTCGGCCAGAGCGCCCACCGCTTCCAGGCCGATGTTGTAGCCGCTGAGAAACATCTCCGGCAGCACCAACAGATCGGCATCGGTGGCTTCCATGGCCACCTGATGCAGGCGTTGCAGGTTGCCGGCCACATCCAGCGGCCGTGGCGGGCACTGATACAGGGCGACGCGCATGGTCTTCACTCCACTCACTGACAGACCGGCCACTGTAGCCGCTGTCGCAGGTTCGTACGGCATCCCCGCAGGGCAAGCCTGCGGGAACGAGCGCCTGCCCGGCCGCCGGTTTCAGTCGGCCAGGGCAATCGGCCCGATCTCGTGGAACACATCCCCCGGGCCCGGGTTCTCGGCGTGGGTAGCGCCACCGAAGTGCTTCATGATCCCCCACACCGCGTTCAGCGAGGTCTGCACCGCACCCTCGACCCAGGCGGGAGTCCAGGAGACATCGTCACCAGCGATGAAGATACCGCGCTGCTCGGCGGGCATGTCGTCCTGCATGAAGTGCGCGTACATCCGCTGGTTGTAGCGGTAGTGGCCCGGCAGCGCGCCCTTGAAGGCGCCGAGGAAATGCGGGTCGGCCTCCCAGGAGACGGTGATCGGGTCGCCGATGATACGGCTGGCGATATCCACCTTGGGGTAGATCTTCTTCAGCGCATCCAGGGCCAGCTTCACGCGTTTTTCCACCGGCTGCGGCAGCATCTTCAGGGCATCGCTCATCCACGAGTAGGACAGGCAGATCACCCCCGGCTTGTCGTCGCCGTTGTCGAACAGGTAGGTGCCGCGGGTCAGGCGGTCGGTGAGGGTCATGCTCATCAGGTCGCGACCGGTTTCCGGATCCTTGTCCTTCCAGAACGGCCGGTCGACCATGACGAAGGTCTTCGACGACTGCATGTAGCGGGTGCGGTCCAGGGCCATCCACATCTTTTGCGAGAACAGCGATTCCTCGCATTCGATCTGGGTGGTCAGCAGCCAGCTCTGGCAGGTGGTCAGCACCGCGGCGTATTCCCGGGTGTCGCCCCAGTTGTCGGTGACGCTGAAACGGCCATCGGCGGCCCGGGCAATGCGCTTGACCCCGGTACGCGGCGCGCCGTGGTGCAGCGAGCTGAGGCTGGTACCGGCCGGCCAGTGGGCACAACGCTCCGGCACGTGGCGCCAGATGCCCAGGGGCACCTGCTCGACGCCGCCCACCACCAGATGCTGGTGGTCGTCGCAGTTGGTCATGACCACGCGAAAGATTTCCAGCATCGAGTTGGGGAAGTCCGAATCCCAGCCGCCGGTGCCGAAGCCCACCTGGCCGAACACCTCACGGTGATGGAACGACAGCTTGGCGAAGGCCTTGGAGGTGGCGACGAAGTCGTAGAAGGTGCGGTCGTCCCACAGCGGCACCAGGGTGTTCCACAGTTCCTTGAGGCGCGGCACGTCGCGGTCACGGATTGCCTGCTGGATTTCGCTGAAGCGCGAACCATCTTCCAGGGCATCGGCCCAGGCATCGGCGACTTCCTGGAACAGCGCCGGCAGGTCGGCGAGTTTCTGGGCGTAGTGGGTCTGGCCTTCGAGGTCGATGACGGTACTGCCCGAGGCCGGGGTCAGCGGGTTGGGAAAGGGCTTGGTTTCAAGGCCGAGCTTGTCGACGTAATGGTAGAAGGCCGTGGACGACACCGGAAAGCGCATGCCACCCAGCTCGGCGATGATCCCCTCGGCTCCCTCAAAGGCCTGGGAGCGCAGGCGGCCGCCCATTTTCGAGGCTTCATAGACCACTGGCTTGAGGCCCAGCTTCATCAGCTCGTAGGCCGCCACCAGCCCGGCGATACCGGCGCCGACAATCGCCACTTCGGTGCCGTGCCGTGTCTGGGGAATGCTGCCCAGGCCGGCAGGATGCTCGATCCAGTCGTCGAAGGCGAAAGGGAAGTCCGGGCCGAAAATGGTGATCGGCTTCTTACCGTCTGCAGGATGGCGATTGTTCTTGTTCATGGCTGACCTTGGCGGGCGGCTCAGCAGAGTGCTGAGTATAGGAAAAGATGGCAGCCATTCTAGAGAGGGTGAAACACGTAAATAAGACGCAAACTGTCGTCGTTATGCTCGGTTATTTATCGATATGACGAATTTGTGCGTCAGATTGACTGGTTGGCAGGGCGCGCCTTACAGCGCGTGCCCGCGATCGATCTTGCTGCTGAGGATGATCGAGGTGGTGGTTTTCTCCACGCCGTCAACGCTGCCGATCTGGTCCAGCAACTGGTCCAGCTGTTCCGGTGAGTCGGTGCGCAGCCAGGCCACATAGTCGAATTCGCCGCTGACCGCACACAGTTGCTGGACCTGCGCCATGCCGCTCAGGCGCCGCAGCACTTCCTTGCCAGAGCGCGGCTGGACCTTGATGCCGACATACGCCTGCAAGCCGCCATCGACTACCCGCTGCCCCAGGCGCACGCCATATCCGGTAATGACCCGGGTCTTTTCCAGGCGGGCCAGGCGCGAGGTCACGGTGGTGCGGGCGATACCCAACTGCCGGGCCAGCATCGCCACGCTTTCGCGGGCGTTGATCTGCAAGGCTGCGATCAATTGACGGTCGACTTCGTCAAGAACGGGAGGGCGGCTATCGGACAAGGTGGGCTCCAGCACGGCTATCGGGGGAGCGCACATGTTACAGGCTCCCGTGAACACCCGCCGCAGCTCCCGGAGAACATGGCGCAAGCGACAGCTACGCTCTGCAAGTCGGGAATTTTTTTGAAACAAATGACCTGCGACAGATTGTCATAAGTAACTGGTTAGTACATTCTCGCCGTCAGGTTTTGAAGATGGGAGAGTTTTTAAGATGAAAAACACGGGGGCTGCCGCCGGCAGCAAATGGTTGCTCGGGGGGCTGGGTATCCTGATTGCCCTGATCGGGCTGGGCCTGGCCGCAGGCGGGGGTTACCTCCTGAGCCTGGGCGGCAGTGCCTATTTCCTGTTGATGGGCCTGGCGATGCTGGTGTCCGGGCTGTTGATCGCGCGGCGCAACCCGCGTGGTGCCTGGCTGTATGGGGTGGCCCTGGTGCTGACGGCGATCTGGGCGGTCTGGGATGCGGGCCTGGAATACTGGCCGCTGGTCTCGCGGGTACTGACCTTCGCCGTGATCGGCCTCGTGGTGGCGCTGATCTACCCGACCCTGGTGCGTGCCTCCGGAGCCCATGCCGGGCGCGGTGCCTATGGCCTGGCTGGGCTGTTGGGGATCGGTGTGGTCGCGACCCTGGCCTACATGTTCGTGCCGACCCATGTGGTCAAGGCGGACAAGGTGCCAGCGGTCCAGCCGGTGGCTCCCGGGACGGAACAGAAAGACTGGGCCCACTGGGGCAATACCACTGCGGGCAACCGCTTCGCCGCACTGGACCAGATCAACAAGGGCAACATCGACCAGTTGCAGGTGGCCTGGACCTTCCGCACCGGTGACCTGCCCGAAAGCAACGGCGCTGGTGCCGAAGACCAGAACACACCCCTGCAGATCGGCGATACCGTCTACACCTGCACCGCCTACGGCAAGGTGTTCGCCCTGGACGCCGACACCGGCGCCGAGCGCTGGAAGTTCGACCCTCAGGGCTACGCGCCAAACTGGCAGCGCTGCCGCGGCCTGGGTTATTTCGACGCCTCTGCCACCCCGGTAGCCGATGCTTCGGCGCCTGCTGCTCCGGCGGCCTGCACCAAGCGCCTGTTCCTGCCGACCGGTGATGCGCGCCTGATCGCGATCAACGCTGAAACCGGCAAGCCCTGTGAAGACTTTGGCAACCAGGGCACGGTCGATCTGAAAACCGACATGGGCGAGATCAAGCCGGGCTACTACCAGCAGACTTCGACACCGTTGGTGGCGGGCACCGTGGTGATCGTCGGCGGCCGGGTGGCGGACAACTTCTCCACCGGCGAACCGCCGGGCGTGGTTCGGGCTTTCGATGTGCGCAGCGGCGAGCTGATGTGGGCCTGGGACCCGGGCAACCCGGCCACCACCAAGCGCCCGCCGGCGGGTGAAACCTACACCCGTGGCACGCCCAACGTCTGGTCGGCAATGTCCTATGACGCCAAGCTGGGCCTGGTGTACCTGCCCACTGGCAACGCCACCCCGGATTTCTTCGGCGGCCAGCGCACCGAGTTCGACGACAAGTGGAACTCCTCCATCGTCGCCATCGACGTGAAGACCGGCCAGGTTCGCTGGCACTTCCAGACCACCCATCACGACCTCTGGGACTTCGACCTGCCGGCACAGCCGCTGCTGTACGACATTCCGGACGACAAGGGCGGTGTGCAACCGGCGCTGGCCCAGGTCACCAAGCAGGGCGAGATATTCCTGCTCAACCGTGAGACCGGCAAGCCGATTGCCCGGGTGGAAGAGCGCCCCGTGCCCCAGGGCAATGTGCCGGGCGAGCGGTATTCGCCGACCCAGCCGTTCTCGGTGGAAATGCCGTCGATCGGCAACCAGACCCTGACCGAGTCCGACATGTGGGGCGCGACTCCCTTCGACCAGCTGATGTGCCGTATCCAGTTCAAGGGTATGCGCCATGAGGGTGTGTACACCCCGCCGGGCCTGGATCATGCGTTGCAGTTTCCCGGCTCCCTGGGCGGTATGAACTGGGGCAGCGTGTCGGTGGACCCCACCAGCAATTACATGTTCGTCAACGACATGCGCCTGGGCCTGGCCAACTACATGATTCCCCGGGACCAGATCGCCGCCGGTGCCAGTGGCATCGAGATGGGCGTGGTGCCCCAGGAAGGCACGCCGTTCGGCGCCATGCGCCAGCGCTTCCTCTCGGCGGCGGGCATTCCCTGCCAGAAGCCGCCGTTCGGCACCATGTCGGCCATCGACCTGAAGACCCGCAAGCTGGTGTGGCAAGTGCCGGTGGGTACCGTGCAGGACACCGGCCCGCTGGGGATCCGCATGCACCTGCCGATCCCGATTGGCATGCCGACCCTGGGCGCGTCCCTGGCTACCCAATCCGGTCTGCTGTTCTTCGCCGGTACCCAGGATTTCTACCTGCGGGCCTTCGATACCGGCAATGGCAATGAGATCTGGAAGGCGCGCCTGCCCGTAGGCAGCCAGTCGGGCCCCATGACCTACGTGTCGCCCAAGACCGGTCGCCAGTACATCCTGCTCACCGCTGGCGGTGCGCGGCAGTCGACGGATCGTGGCGACTACGTGATTGCTTACGCGTTGCCCAAGAAATAAGCGCAGCCTGGCAGCAGCATGAAAAAGCCGCGCAATGCGCGGCTTTTTCATGGCCGCAGGCAACGGGCTTCAGCCCCCTTGCGATTTGGGGAAGGCGGGGCATGTTCCGGGAGGGCGTTGGTGGTTGACTGCAGGGGGAGTGTAAATAAGAACTGTCTTAGATACTGTTTGTGGGTATTTTGCTAAAAAGCCGCCTTTTCCAGATCCCGAAATAGTGGGAATGAATAAGGATGTCGGCATGACGTACAGGCTGTCTCTTTCAGGCTTTCAGGATGCGGTCGAGCATTTCCACACGGTGGTCGAGGCCCTGGCCTTCTATGAAAGCCTTCAGGAGAGGGAGGGGGATGCACCTGGCGCAGGCCGTGCAGAATTGCACTGCCTGCAAAGGAATACCTTCGTCGTCCTGCTTCCGGGAATCAGTGTGCAAACCGTCACCGAAGAACTGGAAACCGTGTGGGAGTGGGCGCCGGAAGATCGCCTGAAGATTCGCCCCATGTTGAAAGAGCGCTATCGGACCAAGACTTGATGAGGTTTGCTTTTCAAGCAATAACACAGAGCTGCGCATTGCATGGATTTTGTGTTTGGTGGGTTTCGCGACATACGCCCCGCCGCCTCTGCAGTCGGTATGCGCCGCCATCTTGAGATGGGCAAAAAAGTGGATGCAGAACTCGTCGGCGGGTGGGGGAGTGCTTTCTATATCCGATTTATGTGTGGTTACTAATTTATACGTATAGGGATTATCACCGGTGGCTGCTTTAAAAAGTCTCCATCGGAGGGCGGAGGCTTGCAGCTGGAGGTTTATCGCCCATTACTACCTCTCCGTCATTAAGTAACTGCGATCTTGTCGGTAGATACGAATTTTTGGGCGCTCCATTTTTTTTCAGGGTGCCGTATCAGTCAGTAAGAATTTAACTTGCCCGAGGTATGTCCTGCCTCCGCAAATCTGTCTTTAGACGTGCTTTTTAAGAATCGCCTTAGATCGTGGCTGGTTTGAGTGAAATAGAATTTAAAGAGGTGAGCTTTCCAAGCGACTAAGGCGATAAAGTCATGATTAGCTATTCAGGCGGTTGCAGTTTCTTTCGGGACTATCTTGTAATATTTTTTGTTTGTGTGGTCTATTCCGGTTTTGTAAGTGCAGATTATCGAAATAATTATTGTAATTCCGGAGCAAAGCTCGGTAGTAACTCTATATCTTTCAAACTTGGATACCTGCGTCCTTTTTCTGAGGTAGAAGTTGGAGGTGTTCTCGGAACTGCAGCGCTGGTGGGTACCCTGAAATGTAGCGCTGAAGAGGAACCTTACGGAAAATTGGGTTTTAGCCTACAAATTGTTCCTGGCACAGGCGAGCCTGGTGTCATTTGCAGCACGCCGATTGATGGAGTTGGAGTGCGATATAGATCGGCTTATGGTAGAGCCATACCATGTGACCATTGGGACGAAGTTTTCATGGTTCAGCCAAGAAAAGGTGGGCAGTACGCGGTCTCATTGGATCAAGCAGTGGAGTTCATTAAAACCAAGCCGAGAACCTCCCTCGGCCCTGGGTTGCATGAGCTGCGACTACCTCCAAGTAGCTATATCTACTCATACTGGAAAGGTATAACCGTTAGCGATACTTGGGGGGAATATATATTTTATTCAACCGCCAAACTGCTGGTAGCAGACTGCCGAATGGTTGACGCTAACAAAACAGTCGACTTCGAAGGAGTGAACCCCTATCACCTTGTAGATGGCGGCATGGTAGAAAAAAAATTTGATCTTACGCTTGGGAGTTGTGGCAGCCAAAGCGCAGCCGAAGAGTTCAACGATGTTGCCAGCTTCCATTTTCAGTCGAAAAATATACGAGCAGATGGAAGGCTGGAAAATGACCGATGCGAGGGGTGCGCCAAAGGCATATTGATCACGGTGGCAAATGCTAAGGGCAAAATGATTGATTTAAATAAATCTTATTTGATGAAGGACGGTGATTATAACCTGAGCGGAGAAAGAATAACGCACCACTTTTTGGCTAAGTTAGGGCGCGATTTTAAAAATATTGAAGCAGGAAGGATTCAGGTTGTGCTTACGCTGATAATAAGTTCGCTTTAATTATGAAGGTGATGTAGTCGCTGTATGGATGTACATGATGGAGTTTTCGCGTTGATATTTGACTGTTCGATTGTAAGGTTCTAGCTGATTGATACATCTATTGAGGTTCTATCTTGTAGGTAATCGATAGAGTGATGTTGATTGTTTCGTTACCAGTTGATTTTTTAAAGCTTGGATTCGCAGGAGTATATTTGAGTGCATTAGCATTGCCCGGCGGCGGGGCCTGCTAATGAATATGCGCGGCGAGTTGAGTGTTCATGCCTGCCAGTCGGGTGAGCGTATTGCAAACAATCTTGAATAGATTTACGTCCTTAGATCGGATCCAACTGTTCGGCGCTTGCAGGCGCTGCTCTATGTCGCCACCGACCATGGTGTTTTGCTTTTGCCCCGTCAGCAGGTTCAGATCGCAGGCCTGTGGTCTGGTGTAGGTGGCTCATGGCATTCAGGCTGGCCGGCCCGCTTGAGAGCATATTGAGCGCGCCCATGGCCTAGTCCTCCACTGTGTGCTCAGTTGCTTTGCTCTGGATCGTCCCAACGGTCTGACGTAGCCAGTTGCCGTCGGCATCTAAGCGTTGCTGGCAAGCCTTGCTGTGCTGCCACACCTGATCACTTTTTCGCTCGGGGGGGGGGGCAGGCTCTGACCATGCGGCAGGATCTGGACGTTCCACAGAACGACGTGCTTCAGGTTCAGGAGCGGCGGGCCGGTCAGGATCGCCGCCAATTCGCGTCAGACCAGTATCCGCCGCACGCCTCTAGCGGAGGTTTAACTCTCCGCTCAACTGATGAAGTTGCGCTATGGCAGTAGAAGTTGACTGTCTGTATCGGTGGTCGGCGATGAGGGCAGAAGAGGCTTCTAGGGGCCATCCCGGCCCTGTCCAGCGTTAACTGAGCTTGTATGGGCGGAACAGGAAAGGAGGGGCTATTTCTTGAACGATTCAGAAAAGCGAAAGCCGCGCATTGCGCGGCTTTCTTGTTTGGTGGGCCCACACGGACTTGAACCGTGGACCAAAGGATTATGAGTCCTCTGCTCTAACCAACTGAGCTATAGGCCCTCAGTAGGCGCCGGATTATAGCGATGGTTTCTCGGCTGTGCTATCCGAAAAATCGGAAACTCGGATCCGCAGGAAGGTCGTACAGAACTCCTCGGCTTCAAGGGGCAGGCTGACGATATAACCCTGGATCTGTTCGCAGCCTTCCAGGGTTAGGAAGGTCTGCTGCTCCTGGTTTTCCACGCCTTCGGCAATCACCGTGAACTGCATGCTGCGCCCCAGGGCGATGATGGCGCGGACAATCGCCACGTCGTGGGGGTCGTCCGGCAGCCCGCGGACAAAGGACTGGTCGATCTTGAGAAAGTCCAGGGGCAGGCGCTTGAGGTAGCTGAGGGACGAGTAGCCGGTGCCGAAGTCGTCGATGGCCAGTTGCACGCCCAGGCGCTTGAGCTGATGCAGCACTTCCAGGGCTTCTTCGGCCTGGCTCATGATGAAATTCTCGGTGATCTCCAGCTGTAGCATTCCGGGCTGCAGGTCATAGTCGCGCAGCAGTTGCTCGATGCGCCCCAGCAGGTTGGGCTGGCGCAACTGGGCGCCGGCGAGGTTCACCGACAGCGGGCCGAAATCCTCAAAGCGCCGGTTCCAGTTGTTGAGTTGCAGGCAGGCCTGTTCCAGTACCCAGTCGCCGATCAGCAGGATCATGCCATTTTCTTCGGCCAGGGGAATGAAGTGCTCTGGGGGCACATCGCCGAAAGTGGGGTGATGCCAGCGGATCAGGGCTTCGGCGCCCACCAGCTCGTGGTTGCTGAGGCTGATCTTGGGTTGGAAATACAGTGACAGTTCGTTGCGCTCTATGGCTCGCCGCAGCTCGTGCTCCAGGGCTACCCGTTCGCTGGCCTGGGCGGTCAGGTCGCGGGTGTAGCGCTCCACGCGGTTGCGGCCCTTGGCCTTGGAGCGATACATGGCGGCGTCGGCGTTCTTGATCAGGGTGGCGACATCGCAGCCGTCCTTGGGGTACAGGCTGGTGCCGATGCTGGCGCTGATGAAAAACTCGTGTTCGCCGGCCTGGAAGGGGGCGGTAAAGCAGTTCAGCAGCTTGGTGGCGATGTGATCGGCATCGCTGGCCTGGTGCAGGCCCGGCAGCAGGATGATGAATTCGTCGCCACCCAGGCGGGCCACGGTGTCGATATCCCTCAGCTGTTCCTTCAGGCGCACGGCGATGCCCTTGAGCAGCAGGTCGCCCACCGGGTGGCCGAGGCTGTCGTTGATGTGCTTGAAGCGGTCCAGGTCGAGGAACAGCACCGCGCCCTGGCTGCCGTTGTCCTGTTGGCTATTGAGGGCACTGAGCAGCCGGCTTTCGAACAGGGTGCGATTCGGCAGGCCGGTCAGGGGGTCGTGGTGAGCCTGGTAGTCGAGCCGCGCCTGGGCGTGCTTGAGGCTGGAAATATCGGCGAACACCGCGACGAAATGGGTGATCTGGTTTTCCCGGTTGCGCACCGCATTGATGGTCAGCCAGTTGGGATAAAGCTCACCGTTCTTGCGCCTGTTGGAGATCTCACCCTGCCAGTGGCCCTCCAGGGTCAACTGATGCCACATCGCGGCGTAGAAGGCGCTGTCATGCAGGCCCGAGGCAAGCAGGCGCGGAGTGTGGCCCAGGGCTTCGCGTTCGCTGTAGCCGGTGATTTCGCTGAAGGCGCGATTGACTGCGCTGATGCGCTGCTGGGTATCGGTGATCATCACGCCTTCGGCCGTGCTTTCGAATACGGTCGCCGCCTGTTGCAGCTTCTCCTGCATCAGGCGTCGGTCTGTGATGTCCCGGGCGATGGTCAGCATGCAGTCGTCACCGCCGATGGGCAGTGGCCGGCTCGACAGCTCGCAGAGGCGGATCTGGCCATCGTTGCGCCGGATATGGCAGTTGAAGTCGCGGACAAAACCATCGCGCTGCAGCAGGTCGAGCATCTGCTTGCGCTCATTGAGATTGACCCAGATGCCCAGGTCCAGGGTCGAGCGGTCCAGCGACATGGCGCTGTTGAAGCCGGTGATGCGACTGAAGCCTTCGTTGACCTCGATCAGTAGCCCGTCGCGCTGACGGGTCAGCAGCAGGCCATCGGGGGAGGCATGGAAGGCCTTGGCGAACTTCTCCTCGGAGGTCTGCAGTTGTTGCTGGGTCTCCTTGAGTTGGCTGATGTCGCGTACCACTACCACCAGCGCCGGCGTGGTGTCGAGGTCGAAGGGCTCGGCGGAGATCAGGCCGGTGAACAACTGGCCGTTATGCCGGCGAAAGGGCATTTCCAGATTGCGGATGCTGCCGGCCTGCAAGCGTTGCAGCAGCCCCGGCCCGACCCCGGGGATGCCCCAGATATTGAGCTCGGTGGCGGTCTGGCCAACCACGCTTTGCGCGCTCAGGCCGATCTGCTCCTCGAAGGCCTTGTTGACTTCCAGCAGGCAGCCGTCGGACAGCCGGGCAATCACCAGGATGTCCGGACATTGCTGGAACACCGAGGCGAACTTCTGTTCGGACAGGCGCAGGGCCTCTTCGGTGTGCTTGGTCTCGCTGATGTCGATCATCAGCCCGCGCATCACCGGTTCGTGGCCATGCTCGATCAGGCTGACGATGTCGCGCACCCAGAGGCAGCGACCGTCGGCGGCGATCACCCGGTAATCGAGGCTGTGATCCCGCCCGGCCTGCACTTCGTGGTCGCAGAAGGCCTGGGCCCGGGTCAGGTCCGCGGGGTGGATGATGTTGCGCCAGAAACCGGGAATCAGCCAATGGGCCAGGGGATAGCCCAGCAGGGCTTCGGCATGGGGCGAGACATAGCTGTAGGTAAAGTCGCTGATGCGCGCTTCCCAGGCAATCGCGGACAGGCTTTCCACCAGGCTGCGGTAGTGGTATTCGCTGCTGCGCAGTTCCTGTTCCAGGGCGACCCGCCGGGAAATTTCCGAGCTCAAGCGGCGGTTGATGCGGATCACCACCGCCAGCACGGTCACCAGTAGCAGAAGACCGGGCAGGCCATACATCAGGACATCCGACCAGAAGGTCCTGTGGTCGAGCACGCTGCCCACCCAGTGTTGCTGGATGGTGCTGATTTCCTCGGGGCTGAGGTCGGCGAGCACCTTGTCGAGAATGCTTACCAGAACCTTGTTTTCCCGCGGGACGCCCATCGCCAACTGATAGCGATAGGGGGTTTCGCCGCTGACGTAGAGACCGTCGAGCTTGAGCTGACGCAGGCTCCAGACACTGGAGGCGAGGTCGCCGACCACGGCGTCCACTTCGTCGGTGGCCAGGGCCTGCAGCGCCGAGCTGACATTGGGCATGGCCACCAGGTTCAGGTCCGGGTGGTGGGTGCGCAACAGTTCGTGAGGGGCGTAGTTTTCCACCACCGCTATCTTGAGGCCGTACAGTTCCTTGAGGTTGTGGGGTTGCGCGCCGCCTTCATGGGCGAGGATGACGATGGGGAAGTCCAGGTAAGGCCGGGTGAAGGCCATGTAGCTCTGGCGTTCGGGGGTCGACATGATCCCGGGCAGCAGGTCCAGCTTGCCCTGCTTGGCGTCCTCTAGCACCGCGGTCCAGCTGGCGGGCTCGACGGGCTTGAGGTTTACGGACAGGCGTTCCTGGATCAGGTGGATGTAGTCCGCGGCCAGGCCCTGATAGCGGCCTTCTTCATCCCGATACTCGAAAGGCGGCCATGAAGCGTCCACACCCAGGCGCAGTTCCGGGTGAGTCTTGAGCCAGCTACGTTCTTCGTCGGTGAGAGTCAGCGCGCCAGCCGTTGCGGTCCAGGTGAGCAGCGCCAGCAGGAGCATGGCCGACAGTCTGGGCATAACCGTCTCGTTATGGCACGGGGAATGTTTCGAGTGTAGACCGGCTATGGGGCGGGGAAGGAAAGAAGGATGGGCTGCAAAAAGCAAAACCCCCAGCTGGGCTGGGGGTCTTGGGCTTACTCGTCGAGGAAGGAGCGCAGATGCTCGCTTCGCGTCGGGTGGCGCAGCTTGCGCAGCGCCTTGGCTTCGATCTGGCGGATCCGCTCACGGGTCACATCGAACTGCTTACCGACTTCCTCGAGGGTATGGTCGGTATTCATGTCGATGCCGAAGCGCATGCGCAGTACCTTGGCTTCACGGGCAGTGAGGCCGGAGAGTACTTCGCGAGTTGCTTCCTTGAGGCTCTCAACCGTGGCGACATCGATTGGCGACTGCATGGTCGAGTCTTCGATGAAGTCGCCCAGATGGGAGTCTTCGTCATCACCGATCGGGGTTTCCATGGAGATCGGCTCTTTGGCGATCTTCAATACCTTGCGGATCTTGTCCTCAGGCATTTCCATGCGTTCGCCCAGCTCTTCCGGAGTCGGTTCGCGACCCATTTCCTGCAGCATCTGCCGGGAAATACGGTTGAGCTTGTTGATCGTCTCGATCATGTGCACCGGAATACGGATGGTGCGGGCCTGGTCGGCGATCGAGCGAGTGATCGCCTGACGGATCCACCAGGTGGCATAAGTCGAGAACTTGTAGCCGCGACGGTATTCGAACTTGTCCACCGCCTTCATCAAGCCGATGTTGCCTTCCTGGATCAGGTCGAGGAACTGCAGGCCACGGTTGGTGTACTTCTTGGCAATGGAGATCACCAGACGCAGGTTGGCTTCAACCATCTCTTTCTTCGCGCGGCGGGCCTTGGCCTCACCGATCGACATGCGACGGTTGATGTCCTTGATCTCGGCGATCTTCAAGCCGGTTTCGACTTCAAGAGCGGTCAGCTTCTGCTGGCAACGGATGATGTCCGGCTGCAGGCGGGCGATGGCTTCGGCGTACTTGCTCTTGCCTTTGGCCAGGGCGTCGGTCCAGCTTTCATCCACTTCGTTGCCCGGGAACTGGCGCAGGAAGTCGGCACGTGGCATGCGGGCATCACGCACGCAGAGCTGCATGATGGCGCGTTCCTGCTGGCGCAGGCGATCCAGGGCACTGCGTACACGTTCAACCAGGCCTTCGAATTGCTTCGGAACCAGTTTGATCGGCATGAACAGTTCAGCCAGGGCCAGCATTTCGGCGATGGCTTGCTTGTTCTCGCGGCCGTGTTTCTTCAGCGCCTTGCGGGTGACTTCCATCTGGTCGGCGACGGCGCCAAAGCGCTGTGCGGCGATGACCGGATCCGGACCGCTTTCGGCTTCTTCTTCGTCTTCGGTCGCTTCCGCTTCTTCGTCTTCGCTGTCGTCATCCGCTTTCGCGGTCTTGGTGTCGACAGGCGGCGGCACTTCGGCGGCAGGCGGCGTAATGCCGTCATCCGGGTCGATGTACCCGCTGAGAACGTCGGACAGGCGTCCACCTTCGGTGGTGACGCGAGTGTACTCGGAGAGGATGTGATCAACCGTGCCAGGGAAGTGCGCGATTGCGCCCATCACTTCACGGATACCCTCTTCGATACGCTTGGCGATTTCGATTTCGCCTTCACGTGTGAGCAGCTCTACCGTGCCCATTTCGCGCATGTACATGCGCACTGGGTCGGTAGTGCGACCAATGTCGGTTTCCACAGCCGCCAACGCTGCGGCGGCTTCTTCAGCTGCTGCTTCGTCGGTATCGGCTTCGGCCAACAAAAGGGCATCCGCATCCGGAGCACTCTCGAATACGTTGATCCCCATGTCGTTGATCATGCGGATGATGTCTTCCACCTGTTCCGGATCTGAAATATCCTCCGGCAGGTGGTCGTTGACCTCCGCGTAAGTCAGGTAACCCTGCTCACGTCCACGGCTGATCAACTCTTTGAGGCGAGACTGCTGTTGCGCTTTTCCGGACATAACACCCTATCCACTGAAGGTCTTGGCGGGCAAAAAACAAGCCGAGGATTATACCCGAGCTATGACCTCACGCGCCAGTTGAGGTCGGGTTTGATGCGGGAACATTGCGTTTTAGAAGCTCAACCAGCTGTTTTTTCTCTTCGCTGCTGAGCTCGCTTTGACGCGATTTCCTGAGAAGTTGCTCTAAAACACGCTCGCGTTGGCGAGCTGACAAACTATTAATGGTGTCGAAAAACTGTTGTTCAAGGTTATCTCCGTCGATCAGCCATTCTTTTTCCGCCAGTGCGGTGAGCAGATGCCCTTGCTGGGTGCCGTGCCAGCGCGCCATCAATTGATGAATAGAGCGTAGCTTAGGATTTTTCTGCACGGCTTCGATCAGAGCCACCAGCAACTGGGTATTGGTGTTGTCGTCATCGGCAAAATGCCCGGCATCTTCAACTTTTTCTGCCAATTGCGGGTGATGCAGCAAAGTGCGCAAGGCTGAAAGGGTCGGCGGTTCCACTGCAGCGGGAATGCGCGGGCCGCGTGGCTGGTCGCGATCGCCCTGGCGCTTGCCCTTGCCGTTCTTGTCCCAGGGTTTGTTTTCCCATTTCTTGCCGCCGGCATTTTTCTTCGGCGTCCACTCTTGTTGTGGGGCGTACGCCTCCTGGTGCGGCTCATGGTAGTCGGCATAATCCGGCATCGCGTCGTAATCGATGCCTGCGTCGTACGCGGGTGGCGCTTCGGGCGGTGCGCTGTGGGCCAGTTGGTTGACCGTTTCGTTGGTCAGGCCGGTGATTTCGCTCAGGCGCTGGCGCATCAGGGTGCGCAGGTTGGCCCCGGGGATTTTCTCGATCAGGGGCGCGGCCAGGGTCGCCAGATGGGCCTTGCCTTCCAGTGAGCGCGGGTCGGCTTCATCGATCAGTTGCTGGAAAAAGTAATCGGCCAGCGGTTGTGCATGCTGGTTGATTCGAGCGCGGAAGGCATCGGTGCCTTCGGAGCGGACCAGGGTATCCGGATCTTCGCCTTCGGGAAGGAACAGAAAGCGCGCGCGGCGCCCGTCCTGCAAGCAGGTCAGGGTCGCCTCCAGGGCGCGCCAGGCGGCCTTGCGCCCAGCCTGGTCACCGTCGAAGCAGAACAGTACGTTGGGTACGATGCGGAACAGGCGCTTGAGGTGTTCTTCGCTGGTGGCGGTACCCAGGGTGGCCACGGCATTGCGCAGGCCTTGCTGGGCCAGGGCGATGACGTCCATGTAGCCCTCGACAACGATGATTTCGTCGAGGTTGCGGTTGTTCTTGCGGGCTTCAAACAGGCCGTAGAGTTCCTGGCCCTTGTGAAAGACCGGGGTCTCCGGAGAGTTCAGGTATTTGGGCTTGTCGTCCCCCAGAACCCGGCCACCGAAGGCGATGATTCGGCCGCGAGTGTCGCGGATCGGGAACATCACCCGGTCGCGAAAGCGGTCATAGCGCTTGCCGGTCTCGGCGTTCTCGATCAGCAGGCCGGCATCGATCATGGCTTTCTGCTGCAGGGTGTCGCTGCTCAGGTGTTTGAACAGGTTGTCCCAGCCAGGCGGAGCGAAGCCCAGGCCGAAGTCCCGGGCGATCTCGCCGGTAAGGCCGCGCCCCTTCAGATAGTCGACCGCAGCCTTGCGCGCTGGATGGCTTTTCAGGGCCTGGCGGTAGTAGTCGGCGGCGGCGGTGAGCAGCGGATACAGCGGTGAGTCGGTGGGTTGCCGAGGCTTGCGCTGGCCGCGGCTGCTCTCTTCGCGGGGGATTTCCATGCCAGCCGCCTTCGCCAGTTCCTCGACGGCCTGGGGAAAGTCCAGGTTGTCGTGGTCCATGATGAAGCCGAGGGCGTTCCCGCCTGCGCCGCAGCCGAAGCAGTAGTAGAACTGCTTGTCGGGGCTGACGCTGAAGGAGGGGGTCTTTTCCTTGTGGAAGGGGCAGCAGGCGGTGTAGTTCTTGCCGGCTTTCTTGATTTGCAGGCGCGAACTGACGACATCGACGATGTCGGTGCGGTTCAGAAGGTCGTCAATAAAGCTCTGGGGAATAAGCCCGGCCATGGCGTTCTCGTCATCACTGCGCGCAAAGATAGCCCTGGCGACACTGTCGAAAGCTCAGGTGGCGGCCAAGCGTGAGGTTACGCGGCTCGACCCTGGTTTTCGGCGTGATCGCAGTCGGGAAGTGTATCTGCCGAACGTCCACTGACGTTAGTTTCAATCAGTATTCGACTATTTGAAGGTGTTGCGCTGAGTCCGACAGTGGCTTTGGGCTGGCCTCGGATAGCTCATTAAGCGGGCGCTGGAGAAGGGCGCCTTGGGCTGATCGTCTGTAGGAATCAGATAAGGGTGTGCTCGTCAGTAGCCTTGGAAGGCTCGTCAGAAAAGACGTGCACCGCTGGCAAGAAGCCAGGTCTGACGTGGTGAAGCAGAATCGTCTGGGTCGCATGGGCGGCTTCGACGGTGAAGCATCAAGCGTATTCCGCAAATGCCATTAGCCCGGCTGAGGGCCGGGCTTGGCAGAAGCTTGCAACGAACGTCTGTGTATTAGTACAGACGTACGGCGCGGCGCTGTTCGCGCTGAACTTTCTTGGCGTGACGCTTAACAGCAGCAGCTGCTTTACGCTTACGCTCAGAAGTCGGCTTCTCGTAAAATTCGCGGCTACGAACTTCAGCCAGAACACCGGCTTTTTCGCAGGAGCGCTTGAAACGACGCAGAGCTACGTCGAAGGGTTCGTTCTCTTTAACTTTGACGGCTGGCATCCAGAGCTACCTTCATTCATTACCGGGGTCAACGTTCTCGTCGCAAAAATCGCGGCTGAGGTCGTCGGTTTTTAAGGGTTGCGGATGTTAACCCCTCAACGCTCGGAATGCAAAGCCTCTGATCGAAAACCGCTGGTCGGGCGCGGGAGTGGCGACTATTATGCGCGCCTTCGAATTCAGCCTCTACAAGGCGCAAACCCATGCTAGTACTGGGATTAGAAACGTCCTGCGACGAAACCGGCGTCGCGTTATACGACAGTGAGCGGGGCCTGCTGGCCGATGCGCTGTTCAGCCAGATCGACCTGCATCGCGCCTACGGTGGCGTGGTGCCGGAGCTGGCCTCCCGGGATCACGTCAAGCGCATGCTGCCCTTGATCCGCCAGGTGCTGGCCGAGGCCGACTGCGTGCCTACCGAGATCGACGCGATTGCCTACACCGCTGGCCCCGGCCTTGTCGGTGCCTTGCTGGTGGGGGCTTCCTGCGCCCAGGCGCTGGCCTTTGCCTGGGGCATTCCAGCGCTGGGCGTGCACCATATGGAGGGCCACCTGCTGGCGCCGATGCTGGAGGAGCAACCTCCGCAATTCCCGTTCGTCGCTTTGTTGGTGTCCGGTGGTCATACCCAGTTGGTTCGGGTCGATGGTATCGGCCAATACGAGTTGTTGGGCGAGACCCTGGATGACGCCGCAGGCGAGGCATTCGACAAGACGGCGAAGATGATCGGCCTGAATTATCCGGGCGGCCCCGAGATTGCGCGCCTGGCGACTCAGGGCGTAGCGGGGCGCTTTGTCTTTCCGCGGCCGATGACCGATCGCCCGGGGCTGGATTTCAGCTTCAGCGGCTTGAAAACCTTCGCCTTGAACACCTGGCAGCAGTGCGTCAGCGCTGGAGACGACGGCGAGCAAACCCGTTGCGACATCTCCCTCGCGTTCCAGCAGGCGGTGGTGGAGACTCTGACCATCAAATGCAAGCGTGCCTTGAAGCAGACCGGTCTCAAACGTCTGGTTATTGCGGGAGGTGTAAGTGCCAACAAGGCATTGCGCGCTTCGCTGGAAAAGATGCTGGCTGAAATGAAGGGCAATGTGTTCTACGCCCGTCCCGAGTTCTGCACCGACAACGGAGCGATGATCGCCTTTGCCGGTTGCCAGCGTTTGCAGGCCGGGCAGCAGGAAAGCCTGGCGATCAGCGTACAGGCGCGTTGGCCGATGGAGCAGTTGTCAGCTCTCTGATTTCATGCGGGGAGGCTCGGGCTGAGGTCTTTTCATCTGAGGGATTCAAAAATGCCGTTCGCGCCCGGCAAACAGGTCGCGTAAATTGCCGCGGTGGCGCCAGACGATCAGCAGTGTCAGCACGCTCATCGGCAATAGCGCCTCCGGTTCCTGCCAGGCCAGCAGTGGCAAGGTCAGGGGGGTGGCGATCAGTGCGGCCAGTGAACTGGTACGAGTGAGATAGAAGGTCAGCGCCCAGGCGGCGATGGCCAGCAGCGCGGCCGGGGGGTAGAGCCCCAGCAGCATGCCGGCGGCGGTGGCGACACCCTTGCCGCCGCGGAAGCGGAAGTACAGTGGAAACAGATGGCCGAGGACGGCATAGAGCCCCACCCAGGCCTGTTGTTGCAGGGACAAGCCCGCGAGGTGGGCGATCAGCACAGGCACCAGGCCTTTGCACAGGTCTCCCAGCAGGGTCAGGACTGCGAGTTTCTTGCCGGCCAGGCGCAGCATGTTGGTGGCGCCGGCATTACCCGAGCCACTCATTCGCGGGTCGGGATTACCCGTAAGGCGGCTGAGCAAAATGGCGAAGGACAGAGAGCCGAGCAGGTAGGCGAAAATCGCCAGTAACCAAAACATGCTAACTATTCCGGGCGAGGAAGCCCTGATTCTAACGGCGCATTGCGCCCTTGTCGTGCTGCGGAGAAGAGTGCTTGGACAGAGTGTTTATCGAAGGGCTGGAAGTGGACACCGTGATTGGTGCCTACGACTGGGAGCGCGGCATCCGACAGTGCCTGCGTCTTGATCTGAGCTTTGCCTGGGACAATCGCCCGGCAGCTGCTGGAGATGATCTGACGCTGGCATTGGACTATGCCAGTGTCTCCACCCGGATCCAGGCGTTTGCCGAGCATGCCCAGTACCAGTTGGTGGAAACCTTTGCCGAGCGCCTTGCCGAGGTTCTGATGAATGAATTTCACATCCCTTGGTTGCGCTTGAAACTGACCAAGCCTGGCGCCGTCCCGGCTGCCTCGGGTGTGGGTGTGGAGATCGAGCGCGGATGTCGCTGACTCAGGTGTATCTGGGGCTCGGTAGCAATATCGGGCGTGAAGTTCATCTGCGGGCCGGGCTCGATGCCCTGGCCGGTTTTCTGGTGGATATGCGTTGCTCGCCGGTGTTCGAAAGCCAGCCGGTGGGAATCAAGAGCGGCCCGTTCTTCAACCTGGTGGTGACGGCTTTTACCGACTTGCCTCTGATCGAGCTGGACCGGCGCCTGAAGTTCATCGAGGCCGATAACGGCCGTTATGCCCCTGATCGTAGAGGCCTGCCGCTGGATATCGATGTATTGCTCTACGGTGAACTGACCGGCAATTTCGATGGCCTGATCCTGCCCCGGGCAGAGATTCTGAAGAACGCCTTCGTGCTGTGGCCGCTGTCGCTGATGGCGCCCGAGCGGGTGCATCCGCTGGCGGGCAAGAGCCTCGGGGCGCTCTGGGCCGAGGCGCAGATCGATCAGGTGCTGGCCCCGGTCGCCTTCGAATGGCGGGGCATGCAACTGACCCCTCCAGAACTGTAGCTACCCTCGGCTAATCGCGGACCCGGCGGGGCGGTCCGCGACTCACTCAAGGCGCGTGTTGTTCCTTGTAGGCCTTGATGGCCTTCAGTCGCTCCAGCCTTAGTGCCTCGCCCAGTTGCGGCCCCTTGAACCCCTGTTCCAGCAAGGGTTGAACCGCAACCTTGCGCGCCGCCTCGGCGGCTCCTCGCAGATAATCGGCCTGTGGATAAGGCCGCGACTCCAGCCCAAGACGGCCGCGAGCATCCATTTCGCATGCCGCTATGAACTCTTCGAAACGCTGTGGGCGTCGGAACACGTCGAAACTTTGCAATAGTTCCAGGAGTGTCGAGGCCTTGAGTTCCAGCGCCTTGTGGCCGTGGGTATGGTACTGGCCCACCAGCAGTGCCAGCTCCTGGCATTCCCGGGGCGCCTTGAAGCGTTCATTGACCGCCTTGATCAGTTCCAGGCCTGTGCGCTCATGGCCAATGTGCCGTGGCCACTCCTCCTCGGGTGTCAGCCCCTTGCCCAGGTCGTGGAGCAGGCAGGCCCAGCGCACGCTGAGGGGTTGCTGATGCAACGCGGCTTGCAGCAGAACGCTGAGGGTGTGCGCGCCGGTGTCTATCTCCGGGTGGTGGACCGGGGGCTGAGGTACGCCGAACAGTGCGTCGATTTCGGGCATCAGCACCGCCAGCGCGCCGCAGTCGCGCAATACCTGGATAAAGACCTGGGGCTGATCCTCCATCAGGGCGCGAGATATCTCTTTCCAGCTGCGTTCGGCCGTCAGGGCCTGAAGCTCGCCGGATTCACTGAGTTCGCGCATCAGCTCGAGTGTCTCTGGCGCCACGCGAAAACCCAGCCCGGCGTAGCGGGCGGCGAAGCGGGCGACCCGCAGTACTCGCAGGGGATCTTCGGCGAATGCCGGGGAAACGTGGCGCAATAGCCGCTCTTCAAGGTCCTTCTGACCGTTGTAGGGATCGGTGAGGCGGCCCTGTTCATCTTCGGCCATGGCGTTGATGGTCAGGTCGCGACGGATCAGGTCCTCTTCCAGAGTGACTTCCGGGCTGGCATGGAAGGTGAAACCGCCATAACCCCGCCCACTCTTGCGCTCGGTGCGGGCCAGGGCATATTCCTCGCCGCTCTTGGGGTGCAGGAACACCGGGAAGTCCGCGCCCACGGGGCGAAAGCCCTTGGCGAGCATCTCCTCTGCGCTGGCACCCACTACCACCCAGTCGATATCGGTAACCGGCCTGCCGAGCAGGCGGTCGCGCACGGCGCCGCCGACTTTGTAAATCCGCATAAAAAAACCTCCGTTAGCGCGACAGGATAACCCTTGTATCGCGCATCCGGAGGCTTGTTATCGGGCTTAAAGGTGGATAACCGCCAGGTCCAGGCGACCGTAGTCGTTTTCGTTGTGATCACTCTTTGGCGGTACGTGGTGGGTTTTCATCACCTGGTCGCCCTGCAGGGTTTCCAGGTGAATGTCGAAGCCCCAGAGGCGGTGCAGGTGCTTGAGCACTTCGTCGGTGGAATCCCCCAGGGGTTTACGGTCGTGTTGCTGATGACGCAGGGTCAAGGAGCGGTCGCCCCGGCGGTCGATGCTCCAGATCTGCACGTTGGGTTCGCGGTTGCCCAGGTTGTATTGCGCGGCCAGGGTTTCACGGATGATCCGATAGCCGCTTTCATCATGGATTGCCGGTACCAGCAGGTCGTCCTTCTGATCGTCGTCCATGATGCTGAACAGCTTGAGATCGCGGATGACCTTGGGCGACAGGTACTGCAGGATGAAGCTCTCGTCCTTGAAGCTGCTCATGGCGAACTTGATGCTCGACAGCCAGTCGGTGCCGGCCAGTTCCGGGAACCAGCGCCGGTCCTCTTCCGTGGGCTCCTCGCAGATGCGTCGGATGTCGCGGTACATGGCAAAGCCCAGGGCATAGGGGTTGATGCCGTTGTAGTAGGGGCTGTCGAAGCCTGGCTGGAATACCACGCTGGTATGGGAGGTGAGGAATTCCATCATGAAGCCATCGGTGACCAGGCCTTCGTCGTACAGATCATTCATCAAGGTGTAGTGCCAGAAGGTAGCCCAGCCTTCGTTCATCACCTGGGTCTGGCGTTGCGGGTAGAAGTACTGGGCGATCTTGCGCACGATGCGCACGATCTCGCGTTGCCAGGGCTCCAGCAGTGGCGCGTGTTTTTCGATGAAATAGAGGATGTTTTCCTGAGGTTCGGCGGGGAAGCGCGCATTGTCCTTGTCGCTGTACTTGTCCGCACCCTTGGGAATGGTGCGCCACAGATCGTTGATCTGTTTCTGCAGGTGTTCCTCCCGGTCTTTCTGCCGGCGCCGTTCTTCTTCGGCGGAAATCGGGTAGGGCCGCTTGTAGCGGTCGACACCGTAGTTCATCAAGGCATGGCAGGAGTCCAGCAGATCTTCCACGGCATCGATGCCATGGCGCTCCTCGCATTGCATGATGTACTGCTTGGCGAACACCAGGTAGTCGATGATCGAGCTGGCATCGGTCCAGGTGCGGAACAGGTAGTTGCCCTTGAAGAAGCTGTTATGGCCATAGCAGGCGTGAGCCACCACCAGCGCCTGCATGCAGATGGTGTTCTCTTCCATCAGATAGGCAATGCAAGGGTCGGAGTTGATGACGATTTCGTAGGCCAGGCCCATCTGGCCCCGGCTGTAGGATTTTTCGGTGCTGAGGAAGTGCTTGCCGTAGGACCAGTGGTGATAGCCCAGGGGCATGCCCACCGAGGCATAGGCGTCCATCATCTGCTCGGCGGTGATCACTTCGATCTGGTTGGGATAGGTGTCCAGGGCATAGCGGGCCGCGATACGGCTGATTTCACGGTCGTAGGCCTGGATCAGCTCGAAGGTCCATTCCGAGCCGGTGGAGATGGGTTGGCGCTTCTGCTCTCTGGCGGTCATGTCACTAACCTGCGCTGGAAGAGTTCACGGAAGACCGGATAGATGTCTCCGGCCGAAACCAGTTGTTGCTGGGCGAATGTATCGGAAAAGGCCTCGGCGATGCGTTCGTACTCGAACCACAGGGCCTGGTGCTCGCGCGGGGTGATTTCCACGTAGGTGTAGTACTGCACGAACGGCATGATCTGGTTGATCAGGATGTCGCGGCAGATCGGCGAGTCGTCGTTCCAGTTGTCGCCATCGGAGGCCTGGGCAGCGTAGATGTTCCACTCGTTGCTCGGGTAGCGTTCGGCCATGATCTCCTGCATCAGCTTCAGGGCGCTGGAGACGATGGTGCCGCCGGTTTCCCGTGAATAGAAGAACTCCTCTTCGTCCACTTCCCGGGCACTGGTGTGGTGGCGGATGAACACGACGTCGATCTTGTCGTAGTTGCGCTTGAGGAACAGGTACAGAAGGATGAAGAAACGCTTGGCGATGTCCTTGGTGGCCTGGGTCATGGAGCCGGAAACGTCCATCAGGCAGAACATCACCGCCTTGGAACTGGGGTTGGGCTGTTTCACCAGCAGGTTGTACTTGAGGTCGAAGGTGTCGAGGAAGGGCACGCGGTGAATCCGGGCACTCAGGCGCTCGATTTCCGCCTCAAGCTCCTGGATATCACCGAAGTTGTCCGGTTCTTCCCGCTTCAGGCGCGCCAGTTCTTCCTTGGCTTCGCGCAGCTTGGCCCGGCTGCTGCCGGACAAGGCAATGCGCCGCGCGTGGGCCGACCGCAAGGTACGGATGATATTGATCCGAGCCGGGTTGCCTTCGTTGCTGATCCCGGCTCGTACGGTCTTGAAGGTGTCGGTGCCGGTCAGGTTGCGTTTCACCAGGTTGGGCAGTTCCAGGTCCTCGAACATGAATTCGAGGAATTCCTCCTGGGTGATCTGGAACACGAACTCGTCCATGCCTTCGCCGGAATTGCCGGCCTTGCCC
Source organism: Pseudomonas sp. NFPP25 (assembly GCF_900116505.1). NCBI lineage: Bacteria > Pseudomonadati > Pseudomonadota > Gammaproteobacteria > Pseudomonadales > Pseudomonadaceae > Pseudomonas > Pseudomonas sp. NFPP25. The sequence continues at coordinate 757,554 of NZ_FPBG01000004.1, forward strand.
CGGCCGCCACCGCCCCCACCGCCGCCTTGAGGCCTGGCAATGTGCTCGCCGGCAGTGAATTCCTTGTTGCCTGGGTGAACCACGGTCTGCTTGCCGCCACGGCCGTGGTGCAGCACCGGCTCGTCGATATCCCGCCCGGGAATGCTGATTTGCTCGCCATGCTCCATGTCGGTGATGGAGCGCCGGCTAACCGCCTCTTCGACGGCCTTTTTAATGTGGTCACGGTAGCGCCGCAGAAACCGCTGGCGGTTTACCGTGCTCTTGTTCTTGCCATTGAGACGTCGGTCGATCACATAGCTCATGGGCCCCTCCGGGGAGCTTCAAGACATAAGCTTCAAGCGGTAGGCAGCGTTGCAGCAGAGCCCGCAAGGGCTCTACGGCAAGGTGCCCGCAGCTTGGGGCTAGAAGCTTGCAGCTGCTTTACTGCGACTTTCTGACCCGCAGATACCATTCGGATAGCAGCCGTACCTGTTTGTCGGTGTAGCCGCGCTCGACCATTCGTGTGACGAAGTCGTTGTGCTTCTGCTGATCCTCCTTGCTCGCCTTGGCGTTGAAGCTGATGACCGGCAACAGGTCCTCGGTGTTGGAGAACATTTTCTTCTCGATGACCACCCGCAGCTTCTCGTAGCTGAGCCAGGTGGGGTTCTTGCCGTTGTTGTTGGCCCGGGCGCGCAGGACGAAATTGACGATTTCGTTGCGGAAATCTTTCGGGTTGCTGATCCCGGCCGGTTTTTCGATCTTTTCCAGTTCCTCGTTGAGGGCCACGCGATTGAGGATTTCGCCGGTCTCCGGATCGCGGTATTCCTGATCCTGGATCCAGAAGTCCGCATAGAGCACGTAGCGGTCGAAGATGTTCTGGCCGTACTCGCTGTAGGACTCGAGGTAGGCGGTCTGGATCTCCTTGCCGATGAATTCGATGTAGCGCGGTGCCAGGTATTCCTTGAGGAAGCGCAGGTAGCGCTCGCGGGTTTCTGCCTGGAACTGCTCTTGCTCGATCTGCTGTTCCAGCACGTACAGCAGGTGCACCGGGTTCGCCGCCACTTCGTGAGGGTCGAAGTTGAAGACCTTCGACAGGATCTTGAAGGCAAAGCGAGTCGACAGCCCGTTCATCCCCTCATCGACGCCGGCGCTGTCACGGTATTCCTGGATCGACTTGGCCTTGGGATCGGTGTCCTTGAGGTTTTCGCCGTCATACACCCGCATCTTCGAGTAGATGTTGGAGTTCTCCGGCTCCTTGAGGCGCGAAAGCACGGTGAACTGCGCCAGCATCTTCAGGGTGTCGGGGGCGCAGTGGGCCTTGGCCAGGGAGCTGTTGAACAGCAGCTTGTCGTAGATCTTCACCTCATCGGTGACCCGCAGGCAGTACGGCACCTTGACGATATAGATCCGGTCGATGAAGGCTTCGTTGTTCTTGTTGTTGCGGAAGGTGTGCCATTCCGACTCGTTGGAGTGGGCCAGCAGAATGCCGGTAAACGGAATCGCCCCCAGGCCCTCGGTGCTGTTGTAGTTGCCTTCCTGCGTCGCGGTCAGCAGTGGGTGCAGCACCTTGATCGGTGCCTTGAACATTTCGACGAATTCCATCAGGCCCTGGTTGGCCCGGCACAGTGCCCCGGAGTAGCTGTAGGCGTCGGCGTCGTTCTGGGGGAATTCTTCCAGCTTGCGGATATCCACCTTGCCCACGAGGGCCGAGATGTCCTGGTTGTTCTCATCCCCAGGCTCGGTCTTGGCCACGGCAATCTGGTTGAGGATCGACGGATAGAGTTTCACCACCCGGAACTGGCTGATGTCGCCGCCGAACTCCGACAGGCGCTTGGTGGCCCAGGGCGACATGATGGTGTTGAGGTAACGCCGGGGAATGCCGAAGTCTTCTTCGAGAATCGCGCCATCTTCCGTGGCGTTGAACAGGCCCAGCGGTGATTCGAAGACCGGAGAGCCCTTGATGGCGTAGAAGGGCACTTTCTCGATCAGTTGCTTGAGTTTCTCGGCGAGGGAGGATTTACCACCGCCCACCGGCCCCAGCAGATAGAGGATCTGTTTCTTTTCTTCCAGGCCCTGAGCGGCATGACGGAAGTAGGAGACGATCTGATCGATGCATTCTTCCATGCCATGGAAGTCTTCGAACGCCGGATAGCGGCGAATCACTTTGTTGGAGAAGATTCGCGACAGCCTCGAATTGGTCGAGGTATCCAGCAATTCGGGCTCGCCGATGGCCAGCAGCAGGCGCTCGGCGGCCGAGGCGTAGGCGCTTCGATCCTTCTTGCACAGCTCCAGGTATTCCTGCAGCGAAAACTCTTCCTGGCGTGTGGATTCGAAGCGTTGTTGGAAGTGGCTAAAAATACTCATGACGTCACCTCGCTCGATACGTGGAGCCGGCGTCGGATCAGTCAGTCAAGTGCTGGCATGCAGCTGAGTTTCCAGCTGCTGTTTACCCCCCAGAACACTTTCAAAGCTATCGACCTTGAAAGCTAGTACCGATGACCCGCTCGCCGGTGTACCGGCTCTCCCCTGATTTGGATGGCCTGAGGCTAAGGATAGTTCGGAATCCGGGAGGTCAAGGCGAGATGGGGAATTAGTTGCCCGCTACCGTTCGTCTGGTACTGCGTCAGCCCGCGTCGTACGCGGGCTAGAGCGTCGGAAAAAAATTATTCAGGGTTGCCCTGAGCGGTTTCCGCTGGATAAGTGCTGCGCCACAGTTCGAAGCCGCCATCCAGGCTGTAGACGTCGGAAAAGCCCTGGCTGACCAGGTAGGCCGCCGCGCTCTGGCTCGAGTTTCCGTGATAGCAAACCACTACCAGCGGAGCGTCGAGGTCAGCAGCGCGGATGAAGTCGGAAATGGAGTGATTGTCCAGGTGTTGCGAGCCACTGATGTGGTTTAGTGCGTAGGTTTGCGGATCGCGGATGTCCACCACCACGGCACCTTGCTCGCGCAGTGCCTGGGCCTGTTCTGGGGGGATGCGTTTGAATTCGCTCATGGCGGGCTCCTGGAGCTTGATAATCAGCGCCGGCTAGCGCTTTGCCGGTGCCGGCAGGGGGGCGGGGGAAAGAGCGGCGGTGCGGCCCTGGGCATCGCATTCGCAGGTCAGGCGTACGCCGCTATCGACATTCAGCAGGGTCATGGCCCCGCCCCAGACGCAGCCGCTGTCCAGGGCGAAGATGCCGGGCTCGTTGCAATGGCCTTCCAGGGCTGCCCAGTGGCCGAAGATGATCTTCAGGTCCCGGGTCTTGCGCTCCTTGTGGCTGAACCAGGGGGCGTAGCCCGGTGGTGCGGTGTCCAGGCCCTCCTTGCTCTTGAGGTCCAGCTTGCCGTCGCTGGTACAGAAGCGCATGCGGGTGAAGTAGTTGGTGATGACCCGCAGGCGGGTCACGCCTTTGAGATCACTGTCCCATTTCGCTGGATCATTGCCATACATGCCGTCCAGGAAGGGGTCGAAGAGGTTATCGTCGCGCAACGCTTCTTCGACTTCGGCGGCACATTTCTGGGCTTTCTTCAGCGACCACTGGGGGGCTATGCCGGCGTGGACCATGGCGATGTTGCGGGCTTCGTCGTAATGCATCAGCTTCTGCTGGCGCAGCCACTGCAAGAGCTCCTCGCAATCGGGAGCCTCCAGGATCTCGCGCAGAGTGTCGGATTTCTTCAGGCGCTCGACGTTGCGCCAGACGGCCAGCAGGTGCAGGTCGTGATTGCCCAGCACGCAGACCAGCGAGTCGCGGATCGAATACAGGTAGCGCAGGGTTTCCAGCGACTGCGGGCCACGGTTGACCAGGTCGCCCACCAGCCACAGGCGATCCCGGGCGGGATCGAAGGCTACTTGTTCAAGCAGGCATTGCAGAGGTTCCAGGCAGCCTTGCAGGTCGCCGACGGCGTAGGTCGCCATCAGTGCAAGGCTCCGGGCACGGCCAGGCGGAAGGGCGCAATGACGGCGTCGAACTGTTTGCCATCCTCGGCGAGCATCTGATAGCTGCCCTGCATGTTGCCAACCCGGGTGGTCATTACCGTGCCGCTGCTGTAGGTGTGGCTTTTGCCTGCGGCGATCAGCGGTTGCTGGCCCACCACGCCGGCACCACGGACCTCTTCGACATGCCCGTCGCCATCGGTGATCACCCAGTGCCGGGACAGCAGCTTGGCTGGAAGCGAGCCATTGTTCTGCACGGTGATGGTGTAGGCGAAAGCGAAGCGGTTCTGCTCGGGTTGCGATTGGTCTGCCAGAAAGCGAGTGACGACGCTGACGTCGACCTGGTAACGAGGATCGGACATGCAAGAGGCCTTTAAAGCAAAGCGGGACGCGGGACAGGACTGATGGAGGTCAGTCTAGGTCAAGTATCGGGTAGTAGACCAGACATCCTGTCTGGCGTCCTACCCGATATCAGCCGAGGGCGTTTCAGTCGGTGGCGGGCTTGGGCTGGCCTGCCAGCTGATCGGCCAGGCGCACGAAGGCGGCCAGGTCCAGTTGCTCGGGACGCAGGCTGCCGTCGACGCCGGCGGCCTCGATCTCGGCGCTGCTGAGCAGTGCCTTGAGGGTGTTGCGCAGGGTCTTGCGGCGCTGGTTGAAGGCTTCGCGCACGATGCGCTCCAGCAGGCGATGATCCTTGGCCGGGTGTGGCAGTACCGCGTGGGGCACCAGGCGCACGATCGCCGAGTCGACTTTTGGCGGCGGATTGAAGGCGCCCGGGCCGACGTTGAACAGGTGCTCCACACGGCAGTGATACTGGACCATGATCGAAAGACGGCCCCAATCACCACCGCCAGGGCCGGCAGCCAGGCGTTCGACCACTTCCTTTTGCAGCATGAAGTGCATGTCGCGGATCAGTCCGGCGTTCTGCAGCAGGTGGAAGATCAGCGGAGTAGAGATGTTGTAGGGCAGGTTGCCGACCACCCGCAGGCTGCCTGGCGCTGCGCCCAGGGTGTTGAAGTCGAACTTCAGGGCGTCGCCCTGGTGCAGGTTGAAGTTGCTCTTGCCGGCGAACTGCTGGTTGAGGATCGGGATCAGGTCCTTGTCCAGTTCCACCACGTCCAGCTGGGCGCCGCTGCCCAGCAGGCCCTCGGTCAGGGCGCCCTGGCCCGGGCCGATTTCCAGCATGCGGTCCTCGGGCTTGGCGTGGATGGACCGCAGGATGCGGTCGATGACGCCAGCGTCATGCAGGAAGTTCTGGCCGAAGCGCTTGCGCGCCCGGTGTTGGTATTGCTCGGTCATATACGGTTCTCGGCCATCTGGTAGGCGGTTTCCAGGGCGACCTGCAGGCTGCCGGTGTCGATCTTGCCGCTGCCGGCCAGGTCCAGGGCGGTGCCGTGGTCGACGGAGGTGCGGATGATCGGCAAGCCGAGCGTCACGTTGACGGCCGCGCCGAAGCCTTTGTATTTCAGCACAGGCAAGCCTTGGTCGTGGTACATCGCCAGCACTGCGTCGCAGTGCTCCAGATATTTGGGGGTAAACAGAGTGTCGGCAGGCAACGGACCGCGCAGGTCCATGCCTTCAGTGCGCAGGCGCTCTAGGGTAGGTTCGATGATGTCGATTTCTTCGCGGCCCAGGTGACCGCCTTCACCGGCGTGGGGGTTGAGCCCGCAGACCAGGATGCGTGGCCGGGCGATGCCGAACTTGTGCTGCAGGTCGGCATGCAGGATCCGCGTGACCCGCTCCAGGCGCTCGACAGTGATGGCGTCGGCGATTTCCCGCAAGGGCAGGTGGGTGGTTACCAGCGCCACGCGCAGGCCGTGGGTGGCCAGCATCATCACCACTTGCTCGGTGTGGGTCAGGTCGGCGAGGAATTCGGTATGGCCGGAAAAGGCGATTCCGGAATCGTTGATCACGCCTTTGTGCACGGGGGCGGTGATCATGCCGGCAAAGTGCCCGTCCAGGCAGCCCTGGCCGGCGCGAGTCAGGGTTTGCAGGACAAAAGCCGCATTGGCCTGGTCCAGCTGGCCGCTGATCACAGGTTTGGCCAGGGGCGTGTCCCAGACATACAGGCTGTTCGCCGGGGCGGGTTCAGTCGGCAGTTGCTCCAGGGTTACCGGCAGCAGACCGACGGCCACGCCCAGTTGCGCGGCCCGCTCTAGGAGCAGGTCGCGGCTGGTAATGGCAATCAGGGGGTGAGGCTGGGGTTGCGAAGCGAGCAGCAGGCACAGGTCAGGACCTATACCCGCCGGCTCGCCGGGTGTCAGAGCGAAACGTCTGGGTTTCACTGTGCGGCCTGTTCAGCGCCGGGCAGCTTGATTTCGACGTAGGCCTCGTCACGGATCTGCCGCAACCAGGTCTGCAGTTCTTCGTCGTACTTGCGGTTACGCAGGACGGTCATGGCTTGCTGTTCGCGGGCCTGGCTGGTGCTGTCGGTGGCGCGACGGCCAAGGACTTCCAGTACGTGCCAGCCGTAAGGGCTCTTGAAGGGCTTGGACAGTTGACCTTGTGGGGTCTTGGCCATCACTTCGCGGAATTCCGGCACCAGGGCGTTCGGGTCGATCCAGTTGAGGTCGCCGCCGTTGAGGGCGGAGCCTGGGTCTTCCGAGTAGCTTTTCGCCAGTTCGGCGAAGTCTTCGCCGGCCTCGATGCGATCGTAGAGTTTCTGCGCCAGGCGCTTGGTCTCTTCTTCGCTGCGAATTTCGCTTGGCTTGATCAGGATATGACGCACGTGCACTTCGTCACGCACCTGATTACCGCCGCCCCGTTTGTCCAGCAGCTTGAGGATGATGAAGCCGCCAGGGGTACGGGCCGGTTGGGTAATGTCACCCACGGCCATGGCGCTCAGTTCGCGATCGAATGGAGGGGGCAGTTGAGCCGCTTTGCGCCAGCCCATGTCGCCGCCTTCCAGAGCGTTGTCGCTGCCGGAGCGGGCGATTGCCAGCTGGGCGAAGTCCGCACCCTGCTTGAGCTGCTGGTACACCTCCATGGCCTGGCGGGCAGCACTCTGAATGGCTTCGGAGTTGGCGCTTTCCGGGGTCGGGATCAGGATATTGGCCAGGTGCAGTTCTTCGGAGAGCTGCATCTTGCCCAGGTCCGAGGCCAGGAAGTTCTTCACTTCCTGTTCCGATACCTGGATGCGTTCGGCCACACGGCGCTGGCGCACACGGCTGATGATCATCTCGCGGCGAACCTGGTCACGGGCGTCCTCATAAGAGAGGCCATCGTGGGCCAGGGCGGCACGGAATTGCTCGATGCTCATGCTGTTGCGCTGGGCAATGGTGCCGATCGCCTGGTTCAGTTCTTCATCGGTGATGCGGATGCCGGAGCGTTCGCCAATCTGCAGTTGCAGGTTTTCAACGATCAGGCGTTCCAGAACCTGTTGCTCCAGGACGCTGGTAGGCGGTACGCCACCGCCACGCTTGGCGATGGTTTGCTGGACTTCGTGAACCCGCTGGTCCAACTGGCTCTGCATGACCACGTCGTTGTCGACGATGGCCACGACCTTGTCGATGGACTGTACTGCGGCGCTGGCCGCAGTACTCAGGAACAGCGCGCCCAGCATCAGCGGGCGCAGACAATCAGAAAGCTTGGTCTTCACGTTCACGATAACCTTGGATGCCTTTGTCGAGGAAGCTCTCTACTTTGGTGCCCATGACGCCACCGAGACCCTTCAGAACAATTTGGAGGAAGATGCCGCGGTCGCCTTTCTCGTTCTCAGGAGCGTTCTGACTGAACTCGTCATACTTGACCCAGTAACGGCTGATCAGGCGCAGTTTCCAGCAGCAGTTGTCGTATTCGAAACCACCGAAGGCCTCGAGCGTGCGGTTACGGTTGTAGTCGTACTGCCAACGGCTGATGGCGTTCCATTGCGGCACGATCGGCCAGATCACCGAGAAGTCATGCTGCTGGATCTTGTAGTAGTCCTTCACGTAGCCCGGAGTGCCCGGAGTGCCGTAGTCGCCACCCATTTTCCAGGTACCGCTGTTCTGGTCGTAGCGAATCTGGTCGTTGCGATAGCGATAGCCGGCGTTGACCACCTTGTTCGGGTTGTCTTCAGGCTGATAGTGGAACATCGCACTGCCGGAACGCGCGCTGTGGCTGTCCGGGTCCCAGTTGTAGTCGGCAGTTGCACGCCAGTCGCGGTTGTAGCGGTATTCGTACTCAAGTGCGTAAGGCGAGACGTTCGAGGTGGCGTCCGCGCGGGTACGGTAATCGATGCCCGGGAGCTGGACGGTACGGTCCTTGAAGTACAGAGCCTGGCCGACGCTGATGCGCTGGCGTTGGAAACCGTTGTCTTCGATCCAACGGCTGGTCACACCCAAGGACAGCTTGTTCTCGTCGCCGACACGGTCAGAGCCGGAAAAGCGGTTGTCGCGGAACAAGGAGGCGTAGTTGAACGTGGGCTCGCCAGTATCGAATACCGGGATGTCTTTCTGATCCTCTTCAGGAACGTAGAGGTAGAACGCGCGTGGTTCCAGGGTTTGACGATAGTTCTTGCCAAACCATTGGGTGTTGCGGTCGAAGTACAGGCCACCGTCGAGGCTGGCGATCGGGACGCCGCGGTTTTGGTTTCGGCTGTAGTCGCCGCCGACATAGCGGGTGCCTGTAGCGGTCGCGTAGTTGCGTGCCGCGACGATGCCTTCTTTGCCAGTACCATCAAGATCAAGGTTGTATTGGGTGTACATGTACTTCAAGGACGGCGTCAGGTAGCCGTAGCTCCAGTTCAGCGGAAGGCTGACGCCCGGCTTGAGGTTCAGACGATCGCCATTCGCGCGGGCTAGCCCAGCGACGTTGGTATCAAGGCGTCGTGTGCCCACTGCACCGGTAACCGGATCGATCGGCCCACCGTCCTTGTCCGTATAATTGCCTGTCAGCAGATCCCGATCGAAGCGCACCAACTCGGTTTCATAAGTGAAATCCAGACCTTGCGGATGGTACGGCAGCGCGCCGTTGAAGGTGATTTGCGGCAGCTTGTTGTACGGAGTGATGTTGGCCACGCTGGCCAGTTCGTACGCCTGCACGTTCAGGCGTGCGGTGTAGTCGTCGCCACGGTAGGTAACCACGCCTTGCTGGTTGACGTAATCGGTGGCCTTCACGCCGATCTGGTCGGTCTGCAGGTCCTGGAAGTAGTACGGATCGCTGATCTTGGTGTAGTCGACTTCGGTCATCAGACGCGAATCAAGCCCGCCCTTGTGCTGCCAGTTGAGCATGTAGCGGGTTTTTTCGTAGTCGGTCTGCTTCTTGCGATCGGTGTCGTCGTCGTTGAGGTAGGCCGCGCCGAACTGACCTTCGCTGCTTTTGGTCAGGTAGCGGAACTCGCCTTCCATCAACAGGCCGCGCTTGGCCATGTAGCGTGGGTACAACGTGGCGTCGTAGTTGGGCGCCAGGTTGAAGTAGTACGGGGTCACCAGCATGAAGCCGGTATCGCTGCCGGTACTGAAGCTAGGCGGCAGGAAGCCGGACTGGCGACGATCGTCGATCGGGAAGTAGATATACGGGGTGTAGAGCACCGGAATATCTTTGACCCGAAGGGTCACGTTGGTCGCGGTGCCGAAGCCGGTGGCCGGGTTCAAGGTGATGTTGTTGCCCTTGAGCTGCCAGGCGTTGCTGTTCGGTTCGCACGTGGTGTACGTACCATCCTTGAGGCGGATGATGGCGTTTTCCGCACGCTTGGCGTACAGCGCATTACCACGGACGCGGGATTTGTGCAGAACGTACTCGGCGTTGTCGACCTTGGCTTCACCGGTATCCAGCTGGATGTCGGCGTGGTCGCCCACCAGCAGCGCGCCATTGTCGCGTACGCGCACGTTGCCGCTTAGTTCGCCGCGGTTCTCGGCCTGATACAGGCTGGCCTCGTCGGCCTCGACCTGCATGCTGCCCTGGCGCATGACCACGTCACCGGCCAGGGTCGCCACCTGTTCTTCCTGCTGATAGCGGGAAGCCTTGGCGCCGATAAAGGTCGGAGCGTCACTTTTATTCGTCTTGTCATTCATGCCAGGACGAATCGGTTCGATATAGGAACCAGAGCAGTAAGGACCGGTCTCGGCCAATTGAGCGGCGGTGAGCTTCTCACGCGGTACCCAGTCGAGGTGGCTGTAGTCCGCACTGCGGGACTTCAGGCCACGGCCCTTGGCCTCGGTCACCAGCTTCGACTTGTCGCCGCTGGCTTCTTCGCCCGTAGCATCGGCTGCCGTAGCAACGCTGGAGCTGACCGAGTTGGCGTCGTGGACCGGGCGCGGCGGCAGTTGGGCGGCGCTGGTTTTCGGCGCACAGGCCCAGCCACCCGAAGCAGAGACTGAGCAGTCATACTGTTCCGCGGCGACCACGAAGGAAGTGGCTAGAGGTTGCAGGGCCAGCAAACTGCCGGTAACCAGCAACGGAAATTTTTTACGAAACGCGGGGGATTTCAATGCCATCTTATTAGTCCGGGCTTCCTGCGTGCCATCTGCCCGCGGTGTGGGCCGCACGCCTCTCGATGGTCTGAAAAAGATGCTGGATAATAAAGCATGACCCGCTTGACGGCTAGCGCCGTCGGAGACCCTTGTAATGCCTGACCAAGATGTACGCTTGCAACACCTGAAAGTTTGGCTCGATGAGCAGTTGGCGATTGTTTATGCAGCACAGGGCTGGGGTGAAGTGCCCCCGGCAACATTGACCGCAGCCAGCAGCGACGCGAGTTTCCGTCGTTATTTCCGTTGGCAGGGCGCGGGTCGCAGCTTCGTGGTGATGGACGCTCCGCCCCCCCAGGAAAACTGCAAACCCTTCGTGGATATCGCCCGTTTACTGGCGACTTGCGGCATCAACGTGCCGAAAATTTATGCAGAAGATTTGCCTCGCGGCTTCCTGTTGCTCAATGACCTGGGCAATCAGACCTACCTGGACGTGATCAACGAACATAATGCCGACGCACTGTTCGAGGATGCATTCCAGGCTTTGCTGGCCTTCCAGCAGTTGCCGATGGACGCGCCCCTGCCCAGTTACGACGTGGCCCTGCTGCGCCGTGAGCTGGAGCTGTTCCCCGAGTGGTACATCGGCCGTGAGCTGGGCATCAGCCTGAGTCCGCAGCAGCGCGAGCAATGGCAGCGTGCCAGCGACCTGCTGATCGACAGCGCCCTGGCGCAACCCAAGGTGCTGGTGCACCGCGACTATATGCCACGCAACCTGATGCACAGCGAACCGAACCCCGGCGTGCTGGACTTCCAGGATGCGGTCTACGGCCCGGTGACCTATGACGTGACCTGTCTGTTCAAGGATGCCTTCCTCAGCTGGCCGGAGTCCCGGGTACAGGGCTGGCTGAGCCAGTACTGGCACCAGGCGCGGGCGCGGGGTATCCCGGTGCAGGACGACTTTGACGAGTTTCTGCGGGCCAGCGACCTGATGGGCGTGCAGCGTCACCTCAAGGTGATCGGTATCTTCTCGCGGATTTGCCACCGCGATGGCAAACCACGCTACCTGGCCGACGTGCCGCGCTTCTTTGCTTATATAGAGGCGGTGACGTCCCGACGCCCCGAGCTTGCGGAGCTGTCGCAACTGCTGCTCAGCCTGCGCCAGCCGGCGGGAGCCCATGCATGAAGGCGATGATCCTGGCAGCCGGCAAGGGCGAGCGCATGCGCCCCCTGACCCTGACCACTCCCAAACCCTTGCTGCCTGTAGCGGGCATGCCGCTGATCGAGTACCACCTGCGGGCCCTGGCGGCGGCAGGTTTTCGCGACATCGTCATCAACCATGCCTGGCTCGGCCAGCAGATCGAGGATGCCCTCGGCGATGGCCAGCGCTGGGGCCTGAACATCCAGTATTCGGCCGAAGGCCAGCCGCTGGAAACCGGCGGCGGGATTTTCCAGGCATTGCCCTTGTTGGGGGACGCGCCGTTCCTGGTGGTCAATGGCGATATCTGGACCGACTACGATTTTGCCGCCCTGCGCCGGCCCCTGGCCGGGCTGGCTCATCTGGTGATGGTGGACAACCCGCCGCACCACCCCAGTGGTGGCGACTTTTGCCTGGTAAACGGCCAGTTGCACGACCGCCAGCCAGGCGTAGCGGCGCTCACGTTCAGCGGCATGTCGGTGCTGCATCCGCGGTTATTCCAGGGTTGTGTTGCCGGTCCGTTCAAGCTGGCGCCGCTATTGCGCGAAGCCATGGCCCAAGGCCAGGTCAGTGGCGAACATATGCAGGGGCACTGGGTCGATGTCGGCACCGTCGAGCGTCTGGCCCAGGTTGAACACTTGCTGCAAGCGAGTCGCTGATATGTGGTGGCCAGGGACTCTGATCGGAGCCGGAGCTGGATTTGCAATCGCCAGTATTCCGGGGGCCATGCTCGGTGCGTTGCTGGGGCAGGCGCTGGACCGGCGCCTGCAACTGCACAGCTGGGCGCAGGTGCGTGAACGCCTGGGCGGGCGCCCGGCGTTGCGCAATGATGAATTGCTGTTCGTGCTGCTGGGGCGGCTGGCCAAGAGTGATGGCCGGGTGATGGACGGGCATATCCAGCAGGCGCGCCAGGAAATGCGCTCGCTGGAGATGAACGATGCGGCCCAGCGCCGGGCGATTGCCGCGTTCAATCGCGGCAAGTCGGGCAATGACCGTCTGCGCGGCTATCTGCGTCGCCTCGCGGCCCAGCCCCATGCCGCCGAAGGCGTGCTGCGGGCCTGTTGGCGCATGGTCTGGGCCGACGGCCGGGTCGGGCCGGCGGAGCGCGAACTGATCCAGCTCTGGGGCAAATGGCTGGGCTGGACCCGTGAGCAGGTGCAGGCGTTGGCGCAGGACTACGGTCCGGCGAGGAAGTCACTGGCCGAAGGCGCCCTGACTTATCAAGAGGCGCTGCGCCTGTTGGGGGTTGCAGCTACCAGCGAGCCGGCGCAGATCAAGCGGGCCTATCGGCGCCTGCTCAGCCGCCATCACCCGGACAAGATCGCCGGCAACGGCGCCAGCGAGGCACAGGTGCGTGAGGCTACGGAAAAGACCCGGGAGCTGCACAGCGCCTATGCCCTGATACGCCAGCGCCGGGAATTCCGCTGAGGGTGCAGGCCGCGATTGCCGCTGCGGCAGTCGCGGCCTGTGGGCTCAGCTATCGGTGTTCTGAGGGTTCAACCAACCGCGTACCCGGCGAAACAGCTGCTCTTGCTGGGCGGTGTTGTTGCCGGGCAGGGCCTTGAGGGGAATCTGGCTGAAGTTCGAGTGCTTCAGGCGCTTGCTCGCTTGCAGTCGCTCCAGGGCGGCTTTTTGCGCCAGAGGCTTGTCGACATAGAAGAAGTCGGCAGTGGCCAGCTTCAACGTAGGCGTGATCTCCACCAGTTGCGGTTTGCCATTGGCCGGGGACTGGGCTGCTACCATCACCAGCTTCTGTACCTGGGCCGGCTGTTTCTCGCTGAGGTAGCGTGCGGCCCAGTAGGCACCCGTACCATGACCCAGGAGCACGATACTGCGGGCGTTCTGCTGTTCGGCAAAGGCCAGGGCAGCATCGACGCGGGTGAAGATGCGCTCGGCATCCGCCTTGATCTGCTCTTCCGTGCTTTCTGCTACTACCCGGTCGGCCACGTCGGCTTCGCCGCCAGCGACCTGCTCGATCGGCTTGGCCTCGGTGCTGGCATCCTTGGCGGTGTTGGCCTTGTCCGTAGGGAGCGGTGCGGCTTCGACCACCCGTGGTTGCGCGGCCTCGCTGAGCATGTCGGGCAGGGTCAGGCTCAGGCTGGCCCACTCGGTGTCCGGCAATTTGTTGCGCAAAGGTGCAATGGCTTGCGGCCAGTCAGCGGTTTCACCCGCTCCCGGGAGGATAATCACCACGCCCTTGGGGTCGCTGGTGTTGGCCGGCTTCCACAGGGCCAGGAAGGTATCGCCGCCGGCTTGTAACTGCTGCTGTTCCAGGGCGGGCAACTGGCGCTCCAGGGCGGCGGCGTCTTCCTGGCTACGCTCAGGCAGGGGTTGGCGTTGCGCCGGTTGTTCCTCGGGAGTCTTGGTTTCTGGAGCCGGGTCGGCAGCTTGCACAGAAAAGGTCCAGGGCAGGATCAGCGACAGGCACAATGCGGGCAGTGCCGAGCGGTGGACAAGGGGCATCGGATATTCCAGGCCAGAAGTAATTCCGGCAGCCTAATGGGTTGGTCAGTATTTGTCAGGGTGTGAGACTTCAGATGATGCGTTTTCGCTGCCTTCTGCTTATCGGCTGTCTGTGCCTTCCCTTGATAGGCCGTGCGGCCCCGGCGCCCCAGGTGCCGACTGCGCCCTTGAGCCTGGAACAGCGCCAGTGGCTGGCGCAGCACCCCGAGTTGCGGGTGGGGCTGGTGTTGCAGGCGCCGTTCGCCCAGTACGACCGGCGCCTGCAGCGGCTGTCCGGGGCTAATGTCGAGTTGATGCAAGCCCTGGCCAAGGCGCTGAACATCGAGCTCAGCTGGCGTAACTTCCCTGACCAGGCACAGCTGGAGCGGGCCCTGCGCGACGGCGAGGTGGACATGGCCCCGGGCCTGACCCAGACCCCGGCCGGTCTGCGCCTGTGGTTGTTCAGCGACCCCTATATGCGCGTGCCGCAGCTGGTGGTCGGGGAGCGCAAGGGCGCAGGTGCGGTGGAGCTGGAAAAACTCGACAGCCAGGCCCGGGTCGCCGTGCGCATGCCCAGTGCGGTGGCCGATTACCTGCGCCTGACTTACCCCAACCTCAACCTGCAAGGGGTGCCGCTGGAGCGCCAGGCCCTGCAGTTGCTGCTGAGCCAGCAGGCCCGCTACGCGGTGGTGGACGAGGCTCAGCTCAGTCGCCTTTCGGGGGAGGCGGAGTTCGCCGGGCTGGCCGTGGTGGGGGATATCGGCCTGCCGCAATTGCTGCGGGTAGCCACTCGCCGCGATTGGCCGGAACTGGCGAGCATTGTCGAAGCGGCCTTGCATGCGATCCCGGCCAAGGAGCTGGAGCAGCTCCATGGCCGCTGGCTGCAGCCCAAGTACCCGCGGCTTGGCGAGTCCCCCGGGGTCTGGCAGAACCTCAGCCTGCTGTTGGTGATCCTGCTGCTGGCGAGTCTGGCGATCGTCTTCTGGCAGCGCCGCCAGCAGCGCAGCCTGGAGCAGCGCCTGCTGGCGGCGCGGGAGGACATCGCCTTGCGTGCCGCCAGCGAGGAAGCCCTGCGCCTGACCCAGTTCTCCATCGATCAGAGCACCGTGGGCATTCTCTGGGTCAATTGGGACAGCCATGTGCGCTACGCCAACCGGGCAGCCGAAGAGATGCTCGGTTACCCGGCGGGCGGGGTGATCGACCGGCCGCTGATCGATTTCGAGCCCAACCTGCATATGGATCGCTGGCTCAACCTGTGGAAGCGGGCCCGGGCCAGCGAGGAGGGCGTGCAAAGTTTCGAGACCCAGTGTGTGCGTGCCGATGGCAGCATCCTGCCGGCGGACGTGTCCCTGAGCTTCCTGCGCTTTCGCGACAGCGAATACCTGGTGGTCTATCTCAATGACGTGACCGAGCGCCGTCGCGCGCTGGCGGCCCTGCGCGAAAGCGAGGCGCGTCTGCAGGGGATTGCAGCCAACGTGCCGGGCCTGGTGTTCCGCCTGGAGCGGGCGCCGGTCACCGGGCAGATCGACTTCGCCTATATCAGCGAAGGCAGCGAGACCCTGGTGGGCTACTCGCCAGCAGTGCTGGCCCACCGGGACAAGGGCCTACGCAGCCTGGTGCACCCGGACGACAAGGCCAGCTATCACCAGACCCAGGACCAGGCCCTGGACACCGACAGCGACTGGTCCTGGCAGGGCCGCATCCTCACTCGCCAGGGCCAGCAGCGCTGGGCCGAGATCAAGGCCATCACCCGGCGCCTGGATGACGGCGCGTTTGTCTGGGACGGCATTGTCTGGGACATCAGCGAAAGCAAGCGCATCGAGCTGGAACTGGCCAGCTCCCGTGAACAGTTGCGGGAGCTGTCGGCGCACCTGGAAAGCGTGCGCGAAGAGGAAAAGGCCCGCATTGCCCGGGAAGTCCATGACGAACTGGGGCAGATGCTGACTGTGCTCAAGCTGGAAACGTCCATGTGTGAGCTGGCCTATGCCCAGCTCGACCCGGGCCTGCATGAACGCCTCAACAGCATGAAGCGCCTGATCGCCCAGCTGTTCCAGCTGGTGCGGGATGTGGCTACCGCACTGCGGCCGCCAATCCTCGATGCGGGCATCGCCTCGGCCATCGAATGGCAGGCCCGCCGGTTCGAGGCCCGCACCCAGATCCCCTGCCTGGTCCAGGTGCCGGACAACCTGCCGCGCTTGAGCGACGCCAAGGCCGTCGGCCTGTTCCGTATCCTCCAGGAGGCCCTGACCAATGTCATGCGCCATGCCCAGGCGCATACTGTGGAACTCACCCTCACCCTGGAAGCACACGAGCTGTGCATGAGCATCAGCGATGACGGCCTGGGCTTCGACACCGCTTCGGCGCGCCCGACGTCCTTTGGCCTGGTAGGCATGCGCGAGCGGGTGCTGATCATGGGCGGGAGCCTGTCGCTGCACAGTGAGCGGGGCGAAGGCACCACCCTGAGTGTCCGGGTGCCCCTGGACCAAGAAAAATAATGAGGAGACACGCGTGATCCGTGTACTGGTAGCCGAAGACCACACCATCGTTCGCGAAGGCATCAAGCAACTGATTGGCCTGGCCAAGGACCTGGTCGTGGTGGGCGAGGCGAGCAACGGCGAGCAGTTGCTGGAGACCCTGCGTCAGGTGCCCTGCGAAGTGGTGCTGCTGGATATCTCCATGCCCGGGGTGAACGGCCTGGAGGCCATTCCGCGGATCCGCGCCCTGAGCAATCCGCCGGCGATCCTGGTGCTGTCGATGCACGACGAGGCGCAGATGGCCGCCCGGGCGCTGAAGATCGGCGCTGCCGGCTACGCCACCAAGGACAGTGATCCGTCGCTGCTGCTGACGGCCATTCGCAAGGTGGCATCCGGCGGCCGCTATATCGACCCGGACCTGGCTGACCGTATGGTCTTCGAGGTCGGCCTGACCGATACCCGGCCCTTGCATTCGCTGCTTTCCGAGCGTGAATTCTCGGTTTTCGAGCGCCTGGCCCAGGGCGCCAATGTCAACGACATTGCCCAGCAACTGGCCCTGAGCAGCAAGACCATCAGTACCCACAAGGCGCGGCTGATGCAGAAGCTCAACATCACCTCCCTGGCCGAACTGGTGAAATACGCCATGGAACACAAGCTGCTCTGACACCCTCTGCGGTGCTCTCCCTCCCCTTGGGGGAGGGCACTTATCCATTTGCGACATTCCGCGCTTTCAGGCTTTCGCCGTTTCTTGCCGCTTGCAGCCTGCCGTTTGCCTCCGCCCTTATCCAATCGCGCCATTCTTGTAGGGCAATCCCTACACGCAACCTTCCAGAGGGCTGAGGCGAATCTCTCCTGGCCCCCGATTTGCGCGCTCTGCAGGCTCCTCTAGGCTTGTTCCACAGCCGTCTAAAACAAAAGGTGCGGGTATGAGCGAGGTCGTTTCAAGTGCTGGGGCCAACGATGTTCTGGTCAGCTTTCGTGGTGTGCAGAAGAGCTACGACGGCGAGAACCTGATCGTCAAAGACCTCAACCTGGAAATTCGCAAAGGCGAGTTCCTCACCCTGCTGGGGCCGTCCGGTTCCGGCAAGACCACCAGCCTGATGATGCTGGCCGGTTTCGAAACCCCGACCGCCGGCGAGATCCAGCTGGCCGGGCGCTCGATCAACAATGTGCCGCCGCACAAGCGCGACATCGGCATGGTGTTCCAGAACTACGCGCTGTTCCCCCACATGACCGTGGCCGAGAACCTGGCCTTTCCGCTGTCGGTACGCGGCCTCGGCAAGACCGACATCAGCGAGCGGGTCAAGCGCGTGCTGAGCATGGTCCAGCTCGACGCTTTCGCCCAGCGCTACCCGGCCCAGCTGTCCGGTGGCCAGCAGCAGCGGGTGGCCCTGGCCCGGGCCCTGGTGTTCGAGCCACAGCTGGTGCTGATGGACGAACCCCTTGGTGCCCTCGACAAGCAACTGCGCGAACACATGCAGATGGAGATCAAGCACCTGCACCAGCGCCTGGGCGTGACCGTGGTCTATGTGACCCACGACCAGGGCGAAGCCCTGACCATGTCCGACCGGGTGGCGGTGTTCCACCAGGGCGAGATCCAACAGATCGCGCCGCCGCGCACTCTCTACGAAGAGCCGAAGAACACCTTCGTCGCCAACTTCATCGGCGAGAACAACCGCCTCAACGGCCGCCTGCACAGCCACAACGGCGAGCGTTGCGTGGTGGAGCTGGGGCGTGGCGAGAAGGTCGAGGCGCTGGCGGTGAATGTCGGCCAGGTCGGCGGCCCGGTGACCTTGTCCATCCGCCCGGAGCGGGTGAGCCTCAACGGTTCCAGCGAAAGCTGCGTCAACCGCTTCTCCGGCCGGGTGGCGGAATTTATCTATCTGGGCGACCACGTCCGGGTGCGCCTGGAAGTCTGCGGCAAGAGCGACTTCTTCGTGAAACAGCCGATTGCCGAGCTCGATCCTGCGCTGGCAGTGGGTGACGTGGTGCCGCTTGGCTGGCAAGTCGAGCACGTTCGCGCGCTCGACCCGCTTCTAGAGGCGAATTGATCGCCCCCCTGCAACACCAACCTGCACGTGGAGAACACAATAAATGTTGAGATCCCTGAAATTCACCGCCCTGGCACTGGGCATGATGGGTGCGGCGCACGCCATGGCGGCGGGCCCGGACCTGACCGTGGTGTCCTTTGGCGGGGCGAACAAGGCGGCCCAGGTCAAGGCCTTCTATGCCCCTTGGGAAGCGGCGGGCAAGGGCAAGATCATCGCCGGCGAATACAACGGCGAGATGGCCAAGATCAAGGCCATGGTCGACACCAAGAGCGTGTCCTGGGACCTGGTAGAAGTGGAGTCCCCGGAACTGTCCCGCGGTTGCGACGAGGACATGTTCGAGCAACTGGACCCGGCGCTGTTCGGTAACAGCGAAGACTACGTCAAGGGCGCGATCCAGCCGTGCGGCGTGGGCTTTTTCGTCTGGTCCACGGTACTGGCCTACAACGCCGACAAGCTGAAAACCGCTCCGAGCAGTTGGGCTGATTTCTGGGACGTCAAGCAGTTCCCGGGCAAGCGCGGCCTGCGCAAGGGCGCCAAGTACACCCTGGAGTTCGCCCTGATGGCCGACGGCGTCGCGCCCAAGGACGTGTACAAGGTCCTGGCCGGCAAGGATGGGCAGGACCGTGCCTTCAAGAAACTCGATGAGCTCAAGCCCTACATTCAGTGGTGGGAAGCCGGCGCCCAGCCGCCGCAGTACCTGGCTTCCGGCGACGTGGTCATGAGCTCGGCCTACAACGGCCGGATCGCCGCGGTGCAGAAGGAAAGCAACCTGAAAGTGGTGTGGAACGGCGGCATCTACGACTTCGACGCCTGGGCCATTCCAAAAGGCCTGGACAAGGCTCGCGCCGAAGCGGCGAAGAAGTTCATCGCCTACTCGGTGCAACCGCAGCAGCAGAAAACCTATTCGCAGAATATCGCCTACGGCCCGGCCAACACCCAGGCCGTGCCGCTGCTGGCCAAGGACATCCTCAAGGACATGCCGACCACTCCGGAAAACATCGCCAACCAGGTGCAGATCGACGTCAGCTTCTGGGCTGACAACGGTGAGCAACTGGAACAGCGCTTCAACGCCTGGGCAGCCAAGTAACCACCCCCTGCCGTTGTAGGAGCGAGCTTGCTCGCGAAGGCGTCATCAGCATCAACCTTGATGGTGAAGCACAGCCTTCGATGCGCGGCCAAGCCCGCTCCTGCCGCCTGGTGGTTTGTATTCGAAAGATCGATTCGCGGAGTTTGTCATGACCATCACCGTTCCCCTGAACGCGGTCACCGGCCCGACCCTCAAGCAGCGGCTGGCCCGTGCCGAGCGGGTCAACCGCTGGAAGGCCCAGGCGCTGATCGCGCCCCTGGTGCTGTTTCTGCTGCTGGTGTTCCTGGTACCGATCGTGGCGCTGCTGTACAAGAGCGTCGGCAACCCGGAAGTGGTCGGCGGCATGCCGCGTACTGTGGCGGCCGTGAGTGCCTGGGACGGTCGTGGCCTGCCTGCCGAAGGGGCCTACAAGGCCTTGAGCGAAGACCTGGCGGACGCCCGCAAGAATCAGACCCTGGGCGACCTGTCCAAGCGCCTGAACATGGAGTTGGCCGGCTACCGCAGCCTGCTGACCAAGACCGCCCGCGCCCTGCCGTTCAAGGCCGAGCCCGAATCCTATAAAGAAGCCATGGAAAGCCTGGATGAGCGCTGGGGCGACCCGGCCTACTGGCAGGCGATCCGCCGCAACACCAGCAGCCTGACCCCTTACTACCTGCTGGCGGCGGTGGACCATCGCATCGACGACCTGGGCGAACTGGCGCCGGCCACCCCGGACCAGTCCATCTACCTGGACATCTTCGCCCGCACCTTCTGGATGGGCCTGGTGATCACCGCTATCTGCCTGGCGCTGGCCTATCCCCTGGCTTACCTGCTGGCCAACCTGCCGGCGCGTAAAAGCAATCTGCTGATGATCCTGGTGCTGCTGCCGTTCTGGACCTCGATCCTGGTGCGAGTGGCGGCGTGGATCGTGCTGCTGCAATCGGGTGGACTGATCAACAGCGCGCTGCTGGCCATGGGGGTGATCGACAAGCCCCTGGAACTGGTGTTCAACCGTACCGGGGTCTACATCTCCATGGTGCACATCCTGTTGCCGTTCATGATCCTGCCGATCTACAGCGTGATGAAAGGCATCTCGCCGACCTACATGCGTGCGGCGATCTCCCTGGGCTGCCATCCGTTCGCCAGCTTCTGGCGGGTGTATTTCCCGCAGACCTACGCCGGGGTCGGCGCTGGTTGCCTGCTGGTGTTCATCCTGGCGATTGGTTACTACATCACCCCGGCATTGCTGGGCAGCCCGAACGACCAGATGGTCAGCTACTTCGTCGCCTTCTATACCAACACCAGCATCAACTGGGGCATGGCCACGGCCCTGGGCGGCCTGCTGTTGCTGGCGACCATCGTGCTCTATCTGATTTACAGCTGGCTGGTGGGCGCAAGCCGCCTGCGCCTGAGCTAAGGAGAGAATCGAAATGCTGAGCCCCTACATGTCGCCCGTCGAACGGGTCTGGTTCTACAGCTTGCGGATTCTCTGCGGCTTGATCCTGTTGTTCCTGGTGTTGCCGGTGCTGGTGATCATCCCGCTCTCGTTCAACTCCGGCAGTTTCCTGGTGTACCCGCTGCAGGGCTTTTCGCTGCACTGGTACCAGGACTTCTTCGCCTCTGCCGAGTGGATGCGCGCGCTGAAGAACAGCGTCATCGTGGCGCCGGCCGCAACCTTGCTGGCCATGGTCTTCGGCACCCTGGCGGCCATCGGCCTGACCCGCGGTGATTTCCCCGGCAAGGCGCTGGTGATGGCCCTGGTGATTTCGCCGATGGTGGTACCGGTAGTGATCATCGGTGTGGCCAGCTACCTGTTCTTCGCCCCGCTGGGCATGGGCAACAGTTTCTTTTCGCTGATCATCGTGCATGCGGTGCTCGGCGTGCCTTTCGTGATCATCACCGTGTCGGCAACCCTGCAGGGCTTCAACCACAACCTGGTGCGGGCCGCGGCCAGTTTGGGTGCCTCGCCGCTGACCACATTCCGCCGGGTGACCTTGCCGTTGATCGCCCCCGGGGTCATCAGTGGCGCGCTGTTCGCCTTCGCCACCTCGTTCGATGAAGTGGTAGTGACCCTGTTCCTCGCCGGCCCGGAGCAGGCCACCCTGCCGCGGCAGATGTTCAGCGGCATCCGCGAGAACCTCAGCCCGACCATCGCCGCTGCGGCCACGTTGCTGATCGCCTTCTCGGTGATCCTGCTGCTGACCCTGGAATGGCTGCGCGGGCGCAGCGAGAAACTGCGCACGGCTCAGGCCTGAGCCCCTCGGGCGGCCTTGTACTAAGGTCTGGGCCGCCCCGTCCCCTCTGCTTGTCGTTCACCCGTAAACTGCGCGCTTCCCATGCTTACTGTGGAGTCGCGGGTGAACTTCAACGATGCCAGTTTCGAAGAGCTGCTCAATGCGCTGCATGACGGCGTCTACATCACCGATGGCCAGGGCCAGACCCTCAAGGTCAACCAGGCCTACGAGCGCCTCACCGGCCTGAACGGCGCCGAGCTGCTGGGGCGGCCGATGCAGGAGCTGGTGAAGAGCGGGGTGATTTCCCAGTCCGCTTCACTACGGGTACTGCAGGACGGTCGGCCGGTGTCGGTGATGCAGAGCCTCAGCCACGGCAAGAAGTTGCTGGTCAGTGCCACGCCGATCCTCGCCGCCGACCAGAGCATTCGCTATGTGGTCAGCACCGTGCGCGACATGACCGAGCTGCTGCGCATCAAGCGCGAGCGCGACGAGTTGCAGCAGCTCAAGCAGCTGCGCACCAGCACTGCGCGGCTGCATGCGGGCCAGCGTGACGACCTGTTGCAATCACCGTTGATGGCCGACCAGGAGGTTTCCGGGCGGGTCTTTGCCCAGGCCCGGCAAGTGGCCGACTGCGACGTGAAGGTGCTGCTGCAAGGGGAGACGGGTGTGGGTAAAACCCTGGTGGCGCAATTTATCCACAACGCCAGTGCTCGTGCCCGCGAACCGTTCCTGGCCCTCAACTGCGGGGCGCTGCCGGAGAACCTGATCGAGGCCGAGCTGTTCGGCTATGCCCCGGGTGCCTTCACCGGTGCCGGCAGCAAGGGCAAGCGCGGGCTGCTGGAACTGGCACACAACGGTACGCTGTTTCTCGATGAGATCGGCGATCTGCCCCTGGCGGTGCAGGTCAAGCTGCTCAAGGTCATCGAAGAGAACCGCTTCATTCCGGTGGGCGGCCTGGAGCTCAAGGAGGTGGATGTGCGCATCATCAGCGCCACCCATCACGACCTCAAGCAGCGGGTGGCCGAGGGCAAGTTCCGCGCCGACCTGTATTACCGCCTGAATGTGGTGCCCATCGCGATCCCGGCCCTGCGCGAGCGCAGCGAGGAAATCGGCCCCTTGCTGGAGTACTACCTGGAGCACTTCAACCAGCGCTATCAGCGTCAGGTGCAGTGGAGCCTGGAAGCCCTGGAACTGCTGGGCGAGTACGCCTGGCCGGGGAACATCCGCGAGCTGATCAACGTGGTGGAGCGCCTGGTGGTGACCTGCTCCGGCCAGGTGATAGAGGCCCTGGACCTGCCGGAGGACCTGATCGAGCAACAGGCCCGCAACACCGACGACAGCCGCCTGCCGCTGCGCAAGGTGCTGGAGAACGCCGAGCGCCAGGCGATTCGCGCGGCCCTGCAACTGCACAAGACCACCCGCCTGGCCGCCAAGGCGCTGGGAGTGAGCCAGGCCACGGTGGTGCAGAAGATGAAGCGCTGGGAACACTCTGATTAGGATTCTGATCAGAGCTGCCTGCAGCGATCAGCAATTCAATCGCGACGGCCCGGTCATTCCCCTGGATTTCCTTCCAGAGCCTTGTAGATCAAGGCTTTGCGTATCTTGGCACAGCTTTCGCTCTACAGCCTGCGAGCCCATTCGAGAGTGGCCGCCTGACGGCGCTCTTGCCACAACAATTAAACAAGGCCGAGCTGATGAGTATCTCTGCGTTCAAGATTGCCAACAAACTGATTACCGGCCAGGGCGCCATCGAGCAGCTGGACGCCGAACTGGCGCGCCTGCAGATCAGCAACCCGCTGATCGTCACCGATGCGATCCTGGTCAAGTCCGGCACCGTCGATCTGGCCCTGGCCCACCTGGGCGGGCGCGCCTACCGGATCTTCGACGAGGTCCAGCCGGAGCCGGAAATCGCCATAGTCCAGGCCTGCACCCAGGCTTACCGGGCCGGTGGCCACGATGGCCTGATCGGCCTGGGCGGCGGCAGCGCCATTGATATCGCCAAGGCGGTGGCGGCGTTCGCCGGCCATGAAGGCGCGCTGGAAGAACTGTTCGGGGTGGATCAGGTGCAGCGCAAGGGGCCGCCGCTGATTGCCATTCCTACTACTGCGGGCACCGGTTCGGAGGTGACCAACGTGGCGATCCTCTCGGACAAGGTGGCCCAGTTGAAAAAGGGCATCGTCAGCGATTACCTGCTGCCGGACGTAGCGCTGGTGAGCCCGGTGATGACCCTGACCTGCCCGCGCAGCGTCACCGCCGCCAGTGGCGTCGACGCGCTGGTGCATGCGGTGGAGTCCTACCTGTCGCTCAACGGTTCGCCGATCACCGACTCCCTGGCCCTGGGCGCGATCCGCCTGATCGTCAGGGCGCTGCCCAAGGCCTACGCCAACCCGGCCAACCTGCAGGCCCGGGAAGACATGGCCACCGCCAGCCTGATGGCCGGCATGGCCTTCGGCAATGCCGGAGTCGGTGCAGTGCATGCCCTGGCCTATCCCCTGGGCGGGCGCTTCAATATCGCCCACGGGGTGAGCAACGCGCTGCTACTGCCCTACGTCATGGCCTGGAACAAGATGGCCTGTGTCGAGCGCTTTCGCGATATCGCCCAGGCCATGGACCTGCCGATCGCCGGGCTCAGTGATGGCCAGGCCGCAGAGCAGGCGGTCCAGGCCATGGCTGCGCTGTGCGCTGCGGTGGACATCCCCACGGGCATGCGCAGCTTCGGTGTGCCCGAGGACGCGATCCCGGCCATGGCCGTGGAAGCGGCGGGTATCCAGCGGCTGATGCGCAACAACCCGCGCCAACTGAGCCCCGGCGATATCGAGCAGATCTACCGGGCTGCCTATTGATCGATCCTTGCCCGTGCCAACTGGCGCGGGCCGCTTTACACCGCCACCAATACCAATAAGACAGGTGCAGTTGATGCCAACGCCTTCCGACACTCGGCACGAAACGCCGTACATCGCCCTTGGCCCGTTCAAGGTGCGTTTGCCCTTTATCCACTACAAATTCGAGCTGCCGGACTACCTGCAAGGCTTGCTGATGTGCGCCGTCGACCTGGCGGCCATTCCACTGATGACCGAGTTCCTCGGCATGCCCTTCGAGATGGCCCTGGCCGTGGTCATGCTCAACGGCCTGTTGTACCTGGCCCACCACCTGCTGGGCGACCCCGTGGTGCCCGGCTGGATCACCCCGGCGGTGCCGCTGCTGATGGCCTATTGCGCGCAGTTTCCCGTGGGCCCGGAGCGTGTCCACGCGCTGATTGCCTTCCAGTTGATGCTCGGGGTGTTCTCCATCGCCCTGGGGGCCACCGGCATGGCGCGCAAGGTGGTGGGCTTCGTGCCCTCGGCGATCAAGTCGGGAATCATTGTCGGCGCCGGGCTCAGTGCGGTGACCGCGGTGTTCCAGGTGGGCGGCAAGTTCGACAGCTTTCCCTGGACCATTTCCATTGCCATCGGCATTGCCTTCTACCTGATCTTTTCTCAGCATTTTGCCCAGCTCAAGCTGCGTAACCGCTTCTGGTGGAACTTCGCCAAGCTGGGCATCCTGCCGATCATCCTGCTGGCGGTAGTGCTGGCGCCGCTGTTCGGTGAAGCGCCGTGGCCGACCATCCAGTGGGGCCTGAGCAAGCCGGACTTCATCGGCCTGTGGAACAACTACACGGTGTTCGGCCTGGGCATGCCGCCGCTGTCGATGTTCATCAGCGCGCTGCCGACCATGCTCGCGGTGTACATCATCGTCTTTGGCGATGTGCTCAGCGCCAAGGTGCTGCTGGACGAGGCCGAGCAGATCCGCACCGACGAAAAGGTCGACTACGACCCGGACCGCTCGCACCTGATCTTCGGCGGGCGCAACGCGTTCATGAGCATCTTCGGTCCGGACATTGCCATGTGCGGGCCGAAATGGGCGGCGATGCTGGTGGTGGTGATCGAGCGCTTCAAGGGCGGGCCCAAGGCCATGAAGTCGATCTATGGCGGCATGGGCTCGTTCCGTTGGGGCACCAACACCGGCTTGCTGCTGTTGCCGGTAGTGACCCTGGTGCAGCCGATTCTCGGGGTCGCGCTGGCGCTGACCTTGCTGATCCAGGGTTACGTCAGCGTGCGCCTGGGCATTCTCGAGGCCCGTAGCCAGCGTGACCTGGGCATCGCAGGGGTGATCGGTGCAGTGCTGGCGATCAAGGGCGCCAGTTGGGGCTTTGCCATTGGCGTGGTGCTGTGCCTGCTGATCTACGGCAAGAACTTCTTCAAGGGCGAGAACGACCGGACTTTCAGCAAGGACCTGGGCGCCGCGGACGCAACTCCCGTCCCGGGTGCCCAGCC
This sequence comes from Pseudomonas sp. NFPP25, assembly GCF_900116505.1. NCBI lineage: Bacteria > Pseudomonadati > Pseudomonadota > Gammaproteobacteria > Pseudomonadales > Pseudomonadaceae > Pseudomonas > Pseudomonas sp. NFPP25. The sequence continues at coordinate 783,611 of NZ_FPBG01000004.1, forward strand.
AGGGCCCCAGGCCAAGCCCGCCCGGGCGGTGGAAAGCGAGGTGGCATGAGCTTTCGCGGGTAACGTGAGCACTGTCGTGATGCCGATCGGGCATCGCGACAGCCCGGTTGCGCAATCCCCAGCTACGCTTGTGCCGGCTCCCACCTTTATATAAGAGGCTGCGCACATGAGTATTTCCTCTTTCAAGATCGCCCATAAATTGCTGACCGGCAGCACCGCCATCGAGCAACTGGCTGCCGAGCTGACCCGCCTGGATGTCGATAACCCGCTGATCGTCACCGATACTGCCCTGCTCAGGTCCGGCACGGTGGAGCTGGCGCTGGCCCACCTGGGGGAGCGCAGTTACGAAGTCTTCGACCGGGTGCAGCCTGATCCGGAAATCGCCATCGTCGAGGACTGCATGCAGGTGTACCGCGAGGGCGGGCATGACGGGCTGATCGGCCTGGGCGGCGGCAGCGCCATCGATATCGCCAAGAGTGTCGGGGCCTATGCCGGCTATCACGGCGCCCTGGAGGACCTGTTCGGCATCGACCAGGTGCCGCGCAAGGGGCCGCCGCTGATCGCCATTCCCACCACCGCAGGCACTGGTTCGGAAGTGACCAATGTGGCGATCCTCTCGGACCGGGTCGCGCAATTGAAGAAAGGCATCATCAGCGACTACCTGCTGCCGGACGTGGCCCTGGTCAGCCCGCAGATGACCCTGACCTGTCCACCGCGTGTCACCGCGGCCAGCGGCGTCGATGCCCTGGCGCATGCCATTGAGGCTTACCTGTCCCTCAATGCTTCCGCGATCACCGACTCCCTGGCCATCGGCGCCATCAAGCTGATCGTCAAGGCTTTGCCCAAGGCCTTTGCCAACCCGGCCCACCTGCAGGCCCGGGAGGACATGGCCACCGCCAGCCTGATGGCCGGCATGGCCTTCGGCAATGCCGGGGTCGGTGCGGTGCATGCGATGGCCTATCCCCTGGGCGGCCGCTTTCATATGTCCCACGGGGTCAGCAATGCCTTGCTGCTGCCCTATGTCATGACCTGGAACAAGATGGCCTGCGTCGAGCGTATGCAGGATATCGCCGAGGCCATGGGGGTACAGACCGCGCACCTGAGTGCCAGCGAGGCGGCCGACCGGGCAGTGGAGGCCATGGCAGCGTTGTGTGCGGCGGTGGAAATTCCCAGCGGCTTGCGCAGCTTCGGCGTGCCCGAGGATGCGATCCCGGCCATGGCCGTCGAGGCCGCGGGTATCGAGCGCTTGATGCGCAACAACCCGCGCCGGCTGAGCCCCGCCGATATCGAGAAGATCTATCGCGCGGCCTACTGATCATCGCGGTTACGGTGTGCGCTCCAAAGCATGAGGTATACAATGCGCGCCATCGTGATTCTGCTCAAAAAAGGTGCGTCATGCAGCCCTTCGCTATTGCTCCGTCGATTCTCTCCGCCGACTTCGCCCGTCTGGGCGAGGAAGTGGACAATGTCCTCGCCGCCGGCGCCGACATCGTGCATTTCGATGTCATGGACAACCACTATGTGCCGAACCTGACCATCGGCCCGATGGTCTGCGCTGCGCTGCGCAAGTACGGGATCACCGCGCCGATCGATGCACACCTGATGGTCACTCCGGTGGACCGCATCATCGGTGACTTCATCGAAGCGGGCGCCACCTACATCACCTTCCACCCGGAAGCCACGCTGCATGTGGACCGTTCCCTGCAGATGATCCGCGAAGGCGGTTGCAAGGCCGGCCTGGTGTTCAACCCGGCAACTCCGCTGGACGTGCTCAAGTACGTGATGGACAAGGTCGACATGGTGCTGCTGATGAGTGTCAACCCGGGCTTTGGCGGGCAGAAGTTCATTCCGGGCACCCTCGACAAGCTGCGTGAGGCTCGTGCCTTGATCGATGCCTCCGGGCGGGATATCCGCCTGGAAATCGACGGTGGGGTGAACGTGGGCAACATCCGCGAAATCGCTGCCGCAGGCGCCGATACCTTTGTGGCAGGCTCGGCGATCTTCAATGCGCCGAACTATCAGGAAGTCATCGAGAAAATGCGTGCCGAACTGGCGTTGGCGCGACCATGAGCGCCTTTGAGCAGCTGTTCCAGGGGCGCCTGCCACGGCTGGTGATGTTCGACCTGGATGGCACCCTGGTCGATTCGGTACCGGACCTTGCGGCCGCCGTGGATCAGATGCTGCTCAAGCTGGGGCGCAAGCCTGCCGGTGTCGAGGCGGTGCGTGAGTGGGTTGGCAACGGTGCGCCCATGCTGGTGCGCCGGGCCCTGGCCAACAGCCTGGAGGCCCAGGGTGTCGACGATGTCGAGGCCGAGTATGCGCTGGAGCTGTTCAATACCGCCTACGAGGACAGCCACGAGTTGACCGTGGTCTATCCCGGTGCGCGCGAGACTCTCAAGTGGCTGCACAAGCAGGGCGTGGAAATGGCCCTGATTACCAACAAGCCCGAGCGTTTCGTGGCCCCCTTGCTGGACCAGATGAAAATCGGTCGGTATTTCCGCTGGATCATCGGCGGCGATACCCTGCCGCAGAAGAAACCCGACCCGGCGGCGCTGTTCTTTGTGATGAAGATGGCCAGCGTGCCGGCCTCGCAATCACTGTTTGTCGGCGATTCGCGCAGTGACGTGCTGGCAGCCAAGGCGGCGGGGGTCAAGTGCGTCGCCCTGAGCTACGGCTACAACCACGGCCGGCCGATTGCCGAGGAGTCGCCGGCGCTGGTGATCGACAACCTGCGGGCGCTGATCCCCGGTTGCTTAGAACCTGCCGCTGAGATAACGTTGCCCGACGCTGTTCCATCCCATTCTGGAAACTCCATCGTGGTGGTCACTCGCAAACTCTGGATGAAAGTCATCAAGGCCCTGGCCCGCTGGCGTTGGCGCGCCTGATTTTTGTCTGGCCGGCCCCGCCGGCACGTTTGCATACCTGACTGTTAGACCCTCAAGCCACGAGGCACCCCATGATTCGCGAAGAATTCCTGCGTTTGGCCGCAGCCGGTTACAACCGTATCCCGCTGGCCTGCGAAACCCTTGCCGACTTCGACACCCCGCTGTCGATCTACCTGAAACTGGCCGACCAGCCCAACTCCTATCTGCTGGAGTCGGTGCAGGGCGGTGAGAAGTGGGGGCGTTACTCGATCATCGGCCTGCCGTGCCGCACTGTGCTGCGGGTGCACGGCTTCCTGGTCAGCGTGACCCATGATGGCGTGGAGATCGAAAGTCACGAAGTGGCCGACCCGCTGGCCTTCGTCGAGGAATTCAAAGCTCGCTACAACGTCCCGACCATCGCCGGCCTGCCGCGTTTCAACGGTGGCCTGGTGGGCTATTTCGGCTATGACTGCGTGCGTTATGTCGAGCCGCGCCTGGGCCCGTGCCCGAACCCGGATCCGATCGGTGTGCCGGATATCCTGTTGATGGTCTCCGACGCGGTAGTGGTGTTCGACAACCTGGCGGGCAAGGTGCACGCCATCGTGCTGGCCGACCCTGGCCAGGACAACGCCTTCGAAGCCGGCCAGGCACGTTTGCAGGAATTGCTGGCGCAACTGCGCCAGCCGATCACTCCGCGTCCGGGCCTGGATTTCAGCAAGCAGCTGGCCGCCGATCCGCTGTTCCGCTCCAGCTTTACCCAGGCTGACTATGAGCGGGCCGTGGACACCATCAAGGAATACATCCTGGCCGGTGACTGCATGCAGGTGGTGCCGTCCCAGCGCATGTCCATCGATTTTTCGGCGGCGCCCATCGACCTGTACCGGGCGCTGCGCTGCTTCAACCCGACCCCTTACATGTACTTCTTCAACTTCGGTGATTTCCACGTAGTGGGCAGCTCGCCGGAAGTGCTGGTGCGGGTCGAAGACAACCTGATCACTGTGCGGCCGATCGCCGGTACCCGCCCGCGGGGCGCCTCCGAGGAAGCCGACCTGGCCCTGGAGCAGGACCTGCTGTCGGACGCCAAGGAGATCGCCGAGCACCTGATGCTGATCGACCTGGGACGCAACGACACCGGTCGGGTCTCGGAAATCGGTTCGGTGAAACTCACCGAAAAGATGGTCATCGAGCGCTATTCCAACGTGATGCACATCGTTTCCAACGTCACCGGCCAGCTCAAGGCCGGGCTGACGGCCATGGATGCGCTGCGGGCGATCCTGCCGGCGGGCACCCTGTCCGGCGCACCGAAAATCCGTGCGATGGAAATCATCGACGAGCTGGAACCGGTCAAGCGTGGGATCTATGGCGGCGCCGTGGGTTACTTCGCCTGGAACGGCAACATGGACACCGCCATTGCCATTCGCACGGCGGTGATCAAGAACGGCGAGCTGCATGTACAGGCCGGCGGCGGGATTGTCGCCGACTCGGTGCCGACCCTGGAGTGGGAAGAGACACTGAACAAGCGTCGCGCAATGTTCCGTGCCGTGGCACTGGCGGAACAGACCCCTGCATCCAAGGCTTGAGGAGTTGCTGTCGTTGATTGGTTTTATGAGGATCCTGATGTCTATCAGGACCTCATGAAATCCAGTGCTGTGGTGTATATCAATCGAGCGCGGGAGCGATAAGCGCCCAGCTGCTGCGCTGATGAAGGCCCCGAGCATGGCGCCCTAAGGTCTTAGGCCTGCCTGATATTTTCCTGCGGTTTTTCGAAGGCAACGAACAGTTGGTCTGCGGTGATAGTGCCAAGGTCCAGGCGCATGTTGGCTTCAAGCATGGCGAACAGGCGGGTGAATACATCGAATACCTTGCAATGTTCTTCCATGCCTGAGAACGGGTTGTCGATCTTCTCGGCGATCAGCGAGCTTTCCTGTACGGCGTCATAGACCTCACGCAAGGTGATATCGCTGGCTGGGCGTGCGAGGGTCAGGCCGCCGTGGGCGCCGCGCCATGACTTCAGAATATTGGCTTTGACCATCAACGACACGAGACTGCGTACCCGGGTGGGATGAGTCTTGACCCACTTGGCAATGGTCTCGGTACGCAACCTCTGCGGCGCGTTGGCCGCTACGAACGAGAGGATGTATGAGGCGGTGATCAGGCGGGTCGACTGACTCATCTAGTTTGAATTCTCTCTTCAGTGGTAGGGCAGTAGCGACATTCCGATCTGCCCCTTCGAACCGATAGTACTGACAAAACCCCGCCTAGCAAGAGCCTCGCTCGTAAAGAAAAGGGGATTGGCAGCGACCTGTTTTTGAGCTTAATGTATTTGTCACGATGACAATTACAAATATTTTGCATCAGTGCGTGCGAGGTCGGCTGAATCCTTTTCTCTGCGGTTCAACAGAGGCAATGCCATGAGCGATAACAACAACAAAATAACTCAAGCGATGCACGACAGCGGCCTGCCGCGTCGGGATTTTCTCAAATACAGCGCAGCGGCGGTTGCCGTGGCCGGGGCGTTTTCAATGGGCTTGCCGCAACGCGGCTGGGCCGGGGAGGCCACCCCGAAAGCGGGCGGCGTGCTACGCATGGGCCTGGCCGGTGGCAGTACTACCGATTCTCGTGATCCAGGTTCATGGAGCGACACCTTTACCTTTGTCGGTTTCTCGGCGGTGTACAACACCCTGAGCGAAATCGGCGTCGATGGCACGGCGATCCCCGAGCTTGCCGAGCGCTGGGAATCCAGCCCCGATGCACGCATCTGGACCTTCACCTTGCGCCAGGGGGTGACCTTCCATAACGGCAAGACTCTGGATGCCGGCGATGTGGTCGCCTCAATCGGGCATCACCTGGGCGACAAGTCCACCTCGGCGGCCAAGACCGTGCTCGGCGATGTTGCCAAGGTCAGCGCCCAGGGCAATGACACCGTGGTGTTCGAACTGCATTCGGGCAATGCCGACTTCGCCTACGTGGTGGCCGATTATCACCTGGTGATCATGCCCGCCAAGGACGGCGCCGCCGACTGGCAGGCAGGGATCGGCACCGGCGGTTATCGCCTCAAGGGCTTCGAACCCGGCGTGCGCATGGACCTTGAGCGCAGCCCGGATTACTGGAAAGCCGGCCGCGCGCATTTCGCCAGCGCCGAGTTGCTGGCCATCGCCGATGGCGCCGCGCGGGTCAACGCCCTGGTCACCGGCCAGGTCGATGTGATCAACAAGGTCGATCTCAAGACTGTCGCCTTGCTCAAGCGCAACCCCAATCTGGTCATCGAAGAGACCAAGGGCGCCCAGCACTACACCTTCCCGATGCTGACCGACAGCCAGCAGTTCCAGGACAACAACATCCGTCTGGCGCTCAAGCACGCGATCAACCGCGAAACCCTGCTGGCCTCGGTGCTTTATGGCTATGGCCAGATTGGCAACGACCACCCGATCCAGCCCGGTAGTCGCTTCATCAACAGCGCCCTGGAGCAGCGTGGCTATGACCCGGACAAGGCGCGTTTCTACCTGCGCCAGGCCGGGGTCGATTCGCTCAAGGTGCGCCTGCAGGCCTCCGATGCCGCTTACACCGGAGCGGTGGATGCCTCGGTACTGTTCAAGGAGCAGGCACGCCAGGCCGGTATCGACATCGACGTGGTGCGCGAACCTGCCGACGGCTTTTTTTCCAATGTGTGGATGAAGCAGCCCTTCACCACCTCGTTCTGGTACAGCAGCCTGACCGCCGACCGCATGTTCAGCATCGGCTACGCCAAGGGCGCGGCATGGAACGAGACGCACTGGGACAACGCCCGTTTCAACCAGCTGCTCAACGCCGCTCGCGGCGAGATGAACGCGCCGCTGCGCCAGGAGATGTACAACGAAATGCAGGCCCTGTGCCGTGACGAGGGCGGGGCGATCGTGCCGCTGTTCGCAAGCTCCGTGGCCGCACGCTCCAAGCGCGTGGCCCACGGCGGGCTGACCGCGCCCTACGGCGAGCTCGATGGCCTGCGCTTGATCGAGCGCTGGTGGCAGGCGTAAGCCCGACACTTTTTGCACCTTTCTTCGTTGATCCTGTTCGAGGAGCTGTACGGTGAATAGCCTTTGCAAACTGTTGCTCCAGCGCCTGGCCCTGGGCCTGTTGTCGCTGTTGGCGGTGTCGGTGATCATCTTCCTGGCCGTCGGCATGCTCCCGGGCGATGTCGCCCAGGCCATGCTCGGCCAGGCGGCAACTCCCGAGACCGTCGCTGCCTTCCGTGCCCAACTGGGCCTGGACCTGCCGCCGCTGACCCGCTTCGGCCACTGGGCCTGGCAACTGCTGCACGGTGACCTGGGCCTGTCGCTGGCCAACCAGCGGCCGATTGCCGAGCTGATCGGCACGCGCCTGGGCAACACCTTTACCCTGGCCTTGCTGGCGGCGCTGGTGTCGGTGCCGGTAGCCTTGCTGCTGGGCATGCTCGCGGCGCTGTACCGCAACAGTTGGTTCGACCGCCTGCTCAACACCAGCGCCCTGAGCGCGGTGTCGTTCCCGGAGTTTTTCGTCGCCTATATCCTGATCCTGGTGTTCGCGGTCAAGCTCAACTGGTTGCCGAGTATCTCCAACCTGGCTCCGGGGGCATCGTTCGCCGAGGTGCTGGAGCGCTCGCTACTGCCGGTGCTGACCCTGAGCCTGGTGGTGGTCGCGCAAATGATGCGCATGACCCGCGCGGCCTTGATCAACGTGCTGGCCAGCCCCTATATCGAGATGGCCCGGCTCAAGGGCGTCAGTCAGGCGCGGATCATCTTCCACCACGCCTTGCCCAATGCCCTGGCACCGATCATCAATGTGGTGGCACTGAACCTGGCCTACCTGGTGGTCGGCGTGGTGGTGGTCGAGGTGGTGTTCGTCTATCCGGGGCTCGGCCAGTTACTGGTCGACTCGGTGTCCAAGCGCGATATCCCGGTGGTGCAGGCCTGCAGCCTGATCTTCGCCGCCACCTACATCCTGCTCAATACCACGGCCGACGTGCTGTCGATTGCCAGCAACCCACGCCTGATGAATCCGAAGGGGTAAGCCATGAGCCTGATCAAAGCGTTGTTGCGGGCGCCCATGAGCGCCCAGTTCGGCCTGCTGGTGATTGTTGCCTACATCCTGGTGGCGCTGTTCGCGCCGGTGCTGGCGCCGTATGGCGAGACTGAAGTGGTCGGCGAAGGTTTTGCGCCTTGGGGGGGGCAGTTCCTGCTGGGTACCGATAACCTGGGCCGCGACATGTTCAGCCGCCTGGTGTATGGCGCGCGTAACACTCTGGGGATTGCCTTCCTGATCACGCTACTGGCCTTTGCCGTCGGCGGTTTCTGCGGGCTGGTAGCGGCGATCAGGGGCGGCTGGATCGACCAGGGCCTGTCGCGGCTGGTGGATATCCTCATGGCCATCCCGCAGCTGATCTTTGCCTTGCTGATCCTCAGCGTGGTCGGCACCAACGCTACCTCGCTGGTGCTGGTGATCGCGCTGCTCGATGCCACCCGGGTGTTTCGCCTGTCACGGGCGGTGGCGATGACCGTGGTGGTCCAGGACTTCGTCGAGGCCGCCCGGCTGCGTGGGGAAGGGCTGTGGTGGCTGGTCCGCCGCGAGGTGCTGCCCAATGCCGCCGCGCCGCTGGTTGCCGAGTTCGGCCTGCGTTTTTGCTTTGTGTTTCTGTTCATCAGTGCGTTGTCGTTCCTGGGCCTGGGCATCCAGCCGCCGACCGCCGACTGGGGCAGCATGGTCCGCGACAATGCCGTGCTGATCACCTTCGGCGATATCAGCCCGCTGCTGCCGGCCCTGGCAGTGGCGCTGATCACCGTCAGCGTCAACTTTGTCGTGGACTGGGTGCTGCATCTTTCCAGCGGCCTGAAGGAGTGCTGAGCATGACCGTTTATCCAAGTGAAAAACCGCTACTGGAAATCCACGACCTGCGTATTGAAGGTCATTATCAGGACGCTTGGCACCCGCTGATCAAAGGCATCGACTTGAGCTTGCAGCGGGGCGAAGTACTGGGCCTGATTGGTGAATCGGGGGCGGGCAAGTCGACTCTGGGCCTGGCCTCCATGGGTTATGTGCGCGACGGTTGCCGTATCACGGGTGGCTCGGTGCGCTTCGATGGCCAGGAACTGGTGGGCGCCAAGCCCGAAGCCCTGCGCAAGCTGCGCGGCCTGCGTATCGCCTATGTCGCGCAAAGCGCGGCGGCCTCGTTCAACCCCGCGCACCGGCTGATCGACCAGCATGTCGAAACCGCGGTAAGGAACGCTGGTATTGACCGTGCCAAGGCACAAGCCGAAGCAGTGGAGCTCTACCGCATACTGCGTCTGCCCAACCCCGAGCAGATCGGCCAGCGCTACCCGCACCAGGTCTCCGGCGGTCAGTTGCAACGGGTGATGACCGCCATGGCCATGGCCTGCCACCCGGACCTGATCATCTTCGACGAACCGACCACGGCGCTGGATGTCACCACCCAGATCGAAGTGCTGGTGGCGATTCGCGATGCGGTGAAAACCTACGGGAGCGCCGCCTTGTATATCAGCCACGACCTGGCAGTGGTGGCGCAAATGGCCGACCGCATCATGGTTCTGCGTCACGGCAAGCTGGTGGAGGAGGCCGACACCCGGACCATGCTCGACGCCCCACAGCAGGATTACACCAGATCGCTGTGGGCAGTACGTAGCTTGCGCACCGAACCCAAGCCGTGCCCACCGCAGGCAACACCGCTGCTGGAGGTACGCAAGGCCAGCGCCAGCTACGGCCATCAGCCGGTGCTGCATGATGTCTCGCTCAAGCTCTATCGTGGCCAGACCCTGGCGGTGATCGGCGAGTCGGGCAGCGGCAAGAGCTCTACGGCACGCTTGATCACCGGGTTGTTGCCGCCGACCAGCGGCCAGGTGTTGTATGACGGAAAAGCGCTGCCAGCTGATTATCGCCAGCGCAGCAAGGAGCAATTGCGCCGATTGCAGATGATTTACCAGATCCCCGACACCGCGCTCAACCCGCGCCAGCGCATCGTCGACATCATCGGCCGGCCGCTGAGTTTCTACCTCGGCCTCAAGGGCCAGGCGCTGCGCCGGCGGGTCGCCGAGCTATTGGAGATGATCGAGCTGGACCCGGCGTTGTACATGGATCGCCAGCCCCGCGAACTGTCTGGCGGGCAGAAGCAGCGGATCTGTATCGCCCGGGCTTTGGCGGCCGAGCCGCAACTGATCATCTGCGACGAAGTCACCTCGGCCCTCGACCAACTGGTGGCCGAAGGCGTTCTGAAGTTGCTCAACCGCATCCAGCAGCAACTGGGCGTGGCCTACTTGTTCATCACCCACGACGTCGCCACCGTGCGCGCCATTGCCGACGAGGTACTGGTGATGCAGCGTGGGAAGGTGGTCGATCACGGCTGCCGGGAGGAGATCTTTACCCCGCCGTACCGCGACTACACCGGCTTGTTGTTCTCCAGTGAGCCAGAAATGGATCCGGACTGGCTCGATCATTTGCTGGAGAAAAGGGCGCTGGTTTCCTGACTTGGCCATGGCAAGAAAAGCGCCCCTTTGATCAAGTGGCCGTGCTTCTGGGGCCAGAAGAGGCGGAACGCCCCTTGAGCCGCACGGCTAAGAAGGCGCAAACAGGCTGCCACCACCTTAAAGAGCGCCGTTTCGGTGATGGACTTGTGGCGTTTAAAGGGCCTCCAAGCCATCTGCCGAGGCGGGCTGCGTAACGCGGTGCGCATGTCGTGCCCCCGCCTTTGCAGTGCGCGGCGTGCACGGGACCGGCCATGCATTGCGCTCCAACGGAGTGGGGCAGGTATCAACCAGCGGAGTGAGTGCCCAAGACCCAGCGGCAAATTGCAATCGACGCAGCCCCTTGATGAACGGTACAATCGCGCCTCGAAGCTCGGCTGCGGAACGCCGTCGAGTGCTCAATTACGGTTAGGTCCTATGCTTTGCATTGCAACGATTCGTTTTAGTCAGTGGTGGCGCTTCCAATAGGAAGCGGCACGTCGTTGCGGTTTTTTAACCGAACCCTGCCGCCGTAATCGGCAAGCAGGGATCAAGGATCTAATAGCTCTCCGGCACGGCGGCTCCAAACCCCAGGAGAACGCTGCATGCCAATCAGTCTCCCCACGCAGTACACCTTCGCCCGGCGGCAATGCCATCGGGTGCATCGTCATGCCCAACGTTCTGCCGGCTTGCGCTGGCGATGGCCGACGATGGCGTGGCGAGCTGAGCGACATTGCATAGATAAGGCGGTTCAATTCCATCACCTTGTCTGCCCTGCCGACAGCTTGCAGCATTCGGGTGCGCAAGCTCGCCCGGCACGCTCCACTGCGCTTGTGTATATCAATGTGCATATCGACACCCTGAGTTGCATGCACACCTACTTTAAAATCAATAAGTTGGAGCATGTATGCTGCTGATGATTGATAACTACGACTCCTTCACCTACAACGTCGTCCAGTACCTGGGCGAGTTGGGAGCTGAGGTGAAGGTAGTGCGCAATGACGAACTGACCGTGGCTCAGATCGAGGCGCTCAAGCCCGAGCGCATCGTGGTCTCGCCCGGGCCTTGCACGCCGACCGAAGCCGGTATTTCCATCGAGGCGATCAAGCATTTCGCCGGCAAGCTGCCGATTCTCGGCGTATGCCTGGGGCATCAGTCCATCGGCCAGGCCTTTGGCGGCCAGGTGGTGCGTGCCCGGCAAGTGATGCACGGCAAGACCAGCCCGGTGTTCCACCGTGACCTGGGGGTGTTCAACGGCCTGAACATGCCGCTGACCGTAACCCGTTACCACTCGCTGGTGGTCAAGCACGAGAGCTTGCCCGAGTGCCTCGAAGTCACGGCCTGGACCCAGCTGGAAGACGGCTCCGTCGATGAGATCATGGGGTTGCGCCATAAGACGCTGAATATCGAGGGGGTGCAATTTCACCCCGAGTCTATTCTCACCGAGCAGGGCCACGAGCTGTTCGCCAACTTTCTCAAACAGAGCGGCGGCACGCGCTAAGGACTTTTCATGGATATCAAGACTGCCTTGAGCCGTATCGTCGGCCACCTGGACCTGAGCACCGAAGAAATGCGTTCGGTAATGCGTGAAATCATGACCGGCCAATGCACCGATGCGCAGATTGGCGCCTTCATGATGGCCATGCGCATGAAAAGCGAAAGCATCGACGAGATCGTCGGTGCGGTATCGGCAATGCGCGAGCTGGCGGACCGGGTCGAGCTGAAAACCCTGGATGGCGTGGTGGATGTAGTGGGCACCGGCGGCGACGGGGCGAACATCTTCAACGTGTCCACGGCTTCCTCCTTTGTGGTCGCAGCGGCCGGTTGCACTGTGGCCAAGCACGGCAACCGCGCGGTGTCCGGCAAGAGCGGCAGCGCCGACCTGCTGGAAGCGGCCGGGATCTATTTGAACCTGACCCCGGTCCAGGTGGCGCGCTGCATCGATAACGTCGGCATCGGCTTCATGTTTGCCCAGTCCCATCACGGGGCGATGAAATATGCCGCCGGCCCGCGTCGCGACCTTGGCCTGCGCACCCTGTTCAACATGCTCGGCCCGCTTACGAATCCGGCTGGAGTGAAGCATCAGGTGGTAGGCGTGTTCACTCAGGCGTTGTGCCGGCCCTTGGCCGAAGTCTTGCAACGCCTGGGCAGCAAGCACGTTCTGGTGGTGCATTCCCAGGATGGTCTGGACGAGTTCAGCCTGGCTGCGCCCACCTATGTGGCCGAACTGAAGAATGACCAGATCACCGAGTACTGGGTACAGCCCGAGGATCTGGGCATGAAGAGCCAGAGTCTGTTCGGCCTGGTGGTGGAAAGCCCGGCGGCGTCCCTGGAGCTGATCCGCGATGCCCTGGGGCGCCGCAAGACAGAGCATGGCCAGAAGGCCGCCGAAATGATTGTGCTCAATGCGGGTGCGGCGCTGTATGCCGCCGATCATGCCAGTAGCCTGAAAGAGGGCGTGGCCCTGGCTCACGACGCCTTGCACACCGGCCTGGCCCGGGAGAAGCTCGAAGAGCTGGGTGCCTTTACCGCGGTGTTCAAGCAGGAGAATGAAGGATGAGTGTGCCGACAGTTCTGGAAAAAATCCTCGCCCGTAAAGCCGAGGAGGTTGCCGAGCGCAGCGCCCGCGTCAGCCTGGCCGAGCTGGAAACCCTGGCGCGTGCTGCCGATGCACCACGGGGTTTCGCCCGGGCCTTGCAGGATCAGGTCAAGCTCAAGCAGCCGGCAGTGATAGCCGAGATCAAGAAGGCTTCGCCGAGCAAAGGCGTGATCCGTGAGAACTTCGTTCCGGCGGACATTGCCAAGAGCTACGAGAAAGGCGGTGCCACTTGTCTGTCGGTGCTGACCGATGTCGATTACTTCCAGGGTGCCGATGCGTACCTGCAGCAGGCCCGCGCCGCCTGCAAGCTGCCGGTGATCCGCAAGGATTTCATGATCGACCCGTACCAGATCGTCGAAGCCCGTGCCCTGGGCGCCGACTGCGTATTGCTGATTGTCGCTGCGCTGGATGACGCGCGGATGGCGGAGCTGGCGGCGGTGGCCAAGGGCGTTGGCCTGGATGTGCTGGTGGAAGTGCATGACGGTGATGAGCTGGAGCGGGCGTTGAAGACCCTCGACACTCCGCTGGTTGGGGTCAACAACCGCAACCTGCACACCTTCGAAGTCAATCTGGAGACCACCCTCGACCTGCTGCCACGCATTCCCCGCGAGCGCCTGGTGATTACCGAGAGCGGCATCCTCAACCGTGCCGATGTCGAGCTGATGGAAATCAGCGATGTCTATTCGTTCCTGGTGGGTGAGGCGTTCATGCGTGCCGAAAGCCCGGGCAGCGAATTGCAGCGTCTGTTCTTCCCTGAGCGCGGCGTGCCGGTCAGCGGCTCGACCCTGGACTGAACCCGTGACAATGAACAAGCCGGCGATGCCGGCTTTTTCATGCCTATCGCCAAGGATTTCTACTGCCATGACTCAACCCCTTGCCTTGACTGTCGAAGCCGGCCTGCAGGCCGAGCAAGATCTGCTGGCCCTGGTGTGTACCGGTGAACAAGAGTTCGGCCTGCTGTTCTGGCAGCCCAGTGACCGGGCGCTGGTGATGCCTCGGCGCTTGAGCCGCCTGCCTGGATTTGAACGGGCCTGCGAGGAGTCGGCCGCCAACGGCTGGCCGGTGCTGTTGCGCGAAACCGGCGGCGAGCCGGTGCCGCAGTCGGCGGCCACGGTGAACATCGCACTGGTCTACGCCCCGCCGCGCAGCGAAGGGGATCAGGGCCGGATCGAAACCGCGTACCGGCGCCTGTGTCAGCCGATCTGCGACCTGCTCAGCGAGCTGGGGGGCAACCCGTCATTGGGCGAAGTGGAAGGGGCGTTCTGCGATGGTCGCTTCAACGTCAACCTGGACGGGCGCAAGATGGTTGGCACCGCCCAGCGCTGGCGTCAGAGCAAGGGTGGCCAGCGGCCAGTGGGCCTGGTGCATGGTGCCTTGCTGCTGGATAACGAACGCGATTCGATGGTGAACGCGGTCAATACTTTCAATCAGGCCTGTGGCCTGGAACAGCGCTGCCGGGCCGAAAGTCATATCGCCCTGCACGAGGCCTTTGCGGCGCCCGATGCGCTAGTGCGGTTGGAGAGCCTGTACCGACAGATGCTCAAGGGCTTCCTGGGGGATTAGCGGGTGCCGAATACCACCATGGTCTTGCCCTTGACGTGAACCAGGTTGCGTTCTTCCAGATCCTTGAGGACGCGACCGACCATTTCCCGTGAACAACCGACGATCCGGCCGATTTCCTGGCGTGTGATCTTGATCTGCATGCCATCCGGGTGGGTCATGGCGTCCGGTTGCTTGCACAGCTCCAGCAGGCAGCGGGCCACCCGCCCGGTCACGTCGAAGAACGCCAGGTCGCCGACCTTGCGCGTGGTGTTGCGCAGGCGCTGGGCGATCTGCCCGCTGAGCACATAGAGGATGTCCGGGTCGTTCTGCGACAGTTCGCGGAACTTGGCGTAGCTGATCTCGGCAACCTCGCACTCTACCTTGGCGCGCACCCAGGCGCTGCGCTGCTGCTCATGGCCGGCCTCTTCGAAGAGCCCCAGTTCGCCGAAGAAGTCTCCGGCATTGAGGTAGGCGATGATCATCTCCCGACCGTCATCGTCTTCGATGAGGATGGTCACCGAGCCCTTGATGATGAAGTACAGGCTGTCGGACACATCACCGGCGCAGATGATGTTGCTCTTGGCCTGATACCGGCGGCGTTGACAGTGCATGAGCAACTTGTCGAGATTTTTGATCTTGGGGGTGGGGGCAATAGCAACCATGGTTGTATCCCGAAAAGACTGCACGGTATGAGGTGTTTTTTTTATGGGGCGTAAAACGAAGGTGTTGAACGCTGGCGATGCGCCAGTCATTTGGCGTCAGCTTAACAGACACGTCCTTGGCTCAATTAAGATTTTTCTTATCGAAAACCGGTATTGAGGGACAAACGGTCAAAGCGCTGTGGCTGGAAAACCCTGTGCTAAGCTGGCGACCCTTTTTTAACAGTGGAGTCTTGGCGATGAAGGCACGCATCCAATGGGCTGGCGAAGCCATGTTCCTCGGCGAATCGGGCAGTGGCCACGTAGTGGTGATGGATGGCCCGCCGGAAGCCGGTGGCCGCAACCTGGGTGTTCGCCCTATGGAAATGCTCCTGCTCGGCGTGGGCGGTTGCAGCAACTTCGATGTGGTCAGCATTCTCAAGAAGTCGCGCCAGGCGGTTGAAAGCTGCGAGGCGTTCCTGGATGCCGAGCGTGCCACCGAAGACCCCAAGGTCTTCACCAAGATCCACATGCATTTCGTGGTCAAGGGCCGGGGCCTCAAAGAGGCCCAGGTCAAGCGGGCCATCGAGCTGTCTGCCGAGAAATACTGCTCGGCGTCGATCATGCTCGGCGCGGCCGGTGTGGCCATCACTCACGATTACGAAATCGTCGAGCTGGGCTGAACCCGCGCGGATTCTGGCGGTAAAAGAAAAGGGCGCTTCGATAGCGCCCTTTTTGATGCCTGTGGTTTGGAATCAGATCCGGTAGGTGCTCTTGGTCATGACCTTGGCCAGCAGGCTCATGCCGAATTTCACCGGCGCCGGGAAGCGGAACCCGCCGGCTTCGAGCGCGGTTTCAGCGTGATGTTCTTCGTCGATGCGCATCTGTTCGAGAATCGCTCGGGACTTTTCGTCTTCGGCCGGCAGTTGCTCCAGATGCTCGTTCAGGTGCTTGCACACCTGGTCTTCAGTGGCGGCAACGAACCCCAGGCTGACCTTGTCGCTGATCAGGCCTGCCGCGGCGCCGATGCCGAAGGACAAACCGTAGAACAGCGGGTTGAGCACGCTCGGGTGGCTACCCAACTGGCGGATGCGCTGTTCGCACCAGGCCAGGTGGTCGATTTCTTCTTCGGCGGCATGTTCCATGGCCTGGCGTACCTGAGGCAGCTTGGCGGTCAGGGCCTGGCCCTGGTACAGCGCCTGGGCGCAGACTTCCCCGGTGTGGTTGATGCGCATCAGGCCGGCCACGTGCCGGGTGTCCTCGTCACTCATCTGCGCTTCCGGCTGCACGATGGCCGGCGACGGGCGATAAGGTTGGCCGCTGAAAGGCAGCAGCGTGCGCATCGCCATATCGGCTTGCAACAGCAGGCGGTCGATCGGCGAGTAGTGACGTTGGGTAGTCATGCTTATCTCCGGGAGAAATCTCGGCGGCCAGTTTACTCCAATCAAAGGAGCGAAAACTGCGCTGGATCAGCGCACCCTCGTCCTCGATGGTCCGAGAGGGCGCTGCGCAAGGGGTGGGTGGGGGCAATCAGCCCGGCGGCCAGTTCATCTGGCGCTGACCCAGCACGTGCATGTGAATGTGATACACGGTCTGCCCACCCAGCTCGTTGCAGTTCATGACCACCCGGAAGCCGTCTTCGCAGCCTTGCTCCTTGGCCAGGCGCTGGGCGGTGAACAGAATGTGTCCGGCCAGGGTCTTGTCGTCCTCGGTGAGGTCGTTGAGGGTACGGATGGGTTTCTTCGGGATCACCAGGAAATGCACCGGCGCTTGCGGGGCAATATCGTGGAAGGCCAGAACCTGGTCGTCCTCGTAGATGATCTTCGCGGGTATTTCTCTGTTGATGATCTTGGTGAACAGAGTATCCACAGCTGTTTCTCCATTGGGTTGGTCCGGGCCGAGTGTACTCAGGTGCACAAGGTGCGCCCAGCCCCGACTCTTAACGTGGGCAGTAGGCCCGATTGACGTAACCGACGATCTTGCGGGTCAGCCAGCGTGAACTCAGGCGGGCGCTGAAGGCCATCCAGCGGTTCAGGCGGCCGGGAATGATGATGGCGCGGTTCTTTTCCAGGGCGCGCACTGCATACAGCGCGACCTCCTCGGGGCTCATGAGCAGCTTGCTGTCCTTGAGTTTGGTGGTGTCCATTTGTGCGGTGCGGAAAAATGCGGTGCGGGTCGGCCCCGGGCAGAGTACCGAGACCTTCACCGCGCACTTCTTCAATTCTTCGCGCAACCCTTCGGAGAAATGCAGGACATAGGCCTTGCTGGCGTAGTAGCTGCTCATCCAGGGGCCGGGATAGAAGGCTGCCACCGAGGCGACATTGAGGATCTGCCCGCCGCCCAGCAGCGCCATGCTGTTGCCCAAGGCATGACACAGGCGGGTGAGGGCGAGGATGTTGACCTCGATCAGGTCCTGCTCGGTCATCCAGTCCTGGGCCAGGAACGGGCCGCTGGTGCCGATGCCGGCGCAATTGACCAGCAGGTCGATCTGCCGGTCACCCTCCTCCAGCTCCAGCAGGAAACCGGACAGGCGCAGTGGTTCGCCCAGGTCGCAGGCGCGGAACAGCACTTCGACGCCGAAGCGCTGGGTCAATTCCAGGGCGATGCATTCCAGCTGATCACGCTGACGGGCCACGAGAATCAAGTTACGGCCGCGCCGGGCCAGTGCTTCGGCCAGGGCCAGGCCTATGCCGCTGGAAGCACCAGTGATCAGAGCGTAACGGGTCATGCATTTCTCCATCGCAACGGCCGGCGGCCTGCGACGGGGGAGGGTCGCAGGCCCGGGCGCGTTTATTCTTGCTCGGACTCGGATTCTACAGGGGCGGCGATATCGGCGGGTTCGGCATCTTCATCGGCGTTGCTGGAGTCGATGCTTTCGCTGTAGCTGGTTTCGCTGTAGCGATCTTCCAGGGAGCTCAGGCCGCCGGCCACCATGCCCACGATCAGTGCGACGATCAGGACGACCCACATCCAGGACAGCACCTTGACGGCGGTGGTGTTGGGCGGTGGTGGGGCGCCGTAGCGGTTGGCCACGTTGCTGCCCGGGCTGACCATCAGCACCAGAGGGAAGATGCTGCCGACGATGGGCACGAAGTTCAGCAGCCACAGCCAGCCCGACCAGCCGAGATCGTGCAGGCGCTGCACGCTGATCTGAATGCTGACCACGAGGAAACCGATGAAGACCACGATGCCGCCGACAATTCCCAGGCCGGTGAGCAGGGTGGAATTGAACACCGCCGCGGACAGGATACCGAAGAAGGCGCCTACCCCGACCACGGCCAGCATGGCCACCGTCAGGACCAGAGTCCAGGCCAGGTAGCGCAGGCGACCGATACGGCCTTCGAAGCTGAATACGTTGAGTGCGGCGTATTGTGGGATTGCATCGCCTACTGCGGCTTGCGGGGGCGCATAGGGCGACTCGCTGAGGCTGCTGGCCCTGGGTGTGGGGGTTACTGCGTCTAGATCCAGCTTCAGGGCCTGCTCGGATTCGATGCGGGCATCGATCCCGGCGTTCTTCAATGCTTCCAGATAGCGCTGGGCGTCGGCCTGCGTCAGGTCGCGCTTGAGCTCCACCTGCTGGCCGCTGAACAGGCGTTCTACGGCGGCGGCATCGCTTTTGAACAGTTCGGCGAGGTTCAGTTGGGCAGTGGCTTTTTCCACGCCGGGCAGCAATGTGCCGTCGAAAACGATCTTGTAGCGGGTTTCGCTCATGGGGGCATCCCTGTCACTTGAAAAGAAGGTTTACATAAAAGACCGACAGTTTAAGGCCAGCGCCCCTCGGCTGGCCAAAAAACTAATGAGAACGGGTTAACGTGGCCAGCGTTTGCTCAGTTGGCTGGCGCGTTGCTGGGCCGCCTGATATTCGCTGTCCAGGCGCGCGATCAATTGGTCGACGCTGGGCAGGTCGTCGATTTCACAGACCCCCTGGCCTGCGGACCAGACGGTTTTCCAGGCTTTTGCCTCATCACTGATGGGTTTGAGCTTGGAGCCGAAGTTGATCTCACCTTTGCCTTGCAGGGCGGCCAGGTCGAAACCTGCGTTCTCCAGGCTTTGGCGCATGAAGCTGGCAGGTACTCCGGAAACCGCGGCGGTATGCACGATGTCGGCGGCTCGAGAGCTGAGTAGCATCTCTTTATAGGCATCCGGTGCGTGGCTTTCGGTGGTACCGATAAAGCGGGTGCCCAAGTAGGCGAGGTCGGCGCCAAGCAGCTGTGCGGCAAGAATCTCGTGGCCCCGGTTCAGGCAGCCGGCCAGTAGCAGGGTCTTGTCGAAGAACTGGCGGATCTCGGCGACCAGAGAGAAGGGGCTCCAGGTGCCTGCATGGCCACCCGCTCCGGCAGCGACGGCGATCAGCCCATCGACACCCGCCTCGGCGGCTTTCTCTGCGTGCCGGCGGGTGGTCACGTCATGAAATACCAGGCCGCCGTAGCTGTGCACGGCGTCCACTACTTCCTTGACCGCGCCGAGGCTGGTGATGACGATCGGTACCTTGTGCTCGATGCAGATCTGCAAGTCGGCCTGCAGCCGTGGGTTGCTGTTGTGCACGATCAGGTTCACGGCGTAGGGAGCAGGGTTCTCCAGCTTGGCCAGGCCCGCTTCGATCTCCTCCAGCCAGGCCTTGAAACCGCTGCTTTCGCGCTGATTGAGGGCGGGAAAGCTACCCACCACACCATTGCGACAGCAGGCCAGGACCAGTTCCGGGTTGGAGATCAGAAACATCGGCGCGGCCACCAGGGGCAGGCGCAGACGTTGTTCGAGCAAAGCGGGCAGTGACATTGGAGTACCCCCAGGGAAGCGACTAGTTAGAGTTAGAACGGCCGTACAACGACCAAAATTACAATAGCCAGCAATATCAGAACCGGTACTTCATTGAACCAGCGATAAAAGACATGGCTGCGGGTGTTTTCGCCACGGGCGAAGCGCTTCACTTGCGCGCCGCACATGTGGTGATAGCCGATGAGGATGACCACCAAGGTCAGTTTGGCGTGCATCCAGCCGCCCTGGCCGAAATACGCGCTGGGGTTGAGGCTGATCAGCCAGATGCCAAAGATCAGTGCCGCGATCATCGCAGGCCCCATGATGAAGCGGTACAGCTTGCGTTCCATCAGGCAGAAGCGCTCGCGGCTGATGCTGTCCTCGCTTTGGGCGTGGTAAACGAACAGGCGTGGCAGGTAGAAAAGGCCGGCAAACCAGCAGACCACGCTGACGATATGAAAGGCTTTGAGCCATAGATAGAGCATTTTTAGTTATTCCCAGGTTCACGGTGGCGAAGATAGTAGAGGGTAGAGCGTCCGCACGTCACCTTGACGGTTGTCGCAGGGGCGCGCCGCCCCTATTATCGGCAGCTTTCCAGTGGGTTCGTTGAGGGCAGGTTTATGGTCAAGGTCGGTATCGTCGGCGGCACGGGTTACACCGGTGTCGAACTGCTGCGTCTGTTGGCACAGCATCCGCAAGCGCGAGTGGAAGTCATCACTTCGCGATCCGAGGCTGGCCTGGCCGTTGCCGACATGTACCCGAACCTGCGTGGCCATTACGACGGCCTGGCGTTCAGCGTGCCGGATATCAAGACCCTTGGTGCCTGTGACGTGGTGTTCTTTGCCACCCCCCATGGCGTGGCGCATGCACTGGCTGGCGAACTGCTGGCTGCGGGGACCAAGGTCATCGATCTATCTGCGGACTTCCGCCTGCAGGATGCCGATGAGTGGGCCAAGTGGTACGGTCAGCCTCACGGTGCCCCTCAATTGCTGGAGGAAGCGGTCTACGGCCTGCCGGAAGTCAATCGCGAACAGATCAAGAAAGCCCGTTTGATTGCGGTTCCTGGCTGCTATCCAACCGCAACCCAGCTCGGTTTCCTGCCGCTGCTGGAAGCCGGTCTTGCCGACACTTCCCGGCTGATCGCCGACTGCAAATCCGGTGTCAGCGGTGCTGGCCGTGGCGCCAGCGTCGGGTCGCTGTACTCGGAAACTTCCGAGAGCATGAAGGCCTATGCGGTCAAGGGGCACCGTCATTTGCCGGAAATCCGTCAGGGCCTGCGCCGGGCAGCAGGCAAGGAAGTTGGCCTGACGTTCGTACCGCACCTGACGCCGATGATTCGCGGTATCCACTCCACGCTCTACTCCACGGTGGTGGATAAGTCGGTGGATCTGCAGGCGTTGTTCGAGAAGCGTTATGCCAATGAGCCGTTTGTCGATGTAATGCCGGCCGGCAGCCATCCGGAGACCCGCAGTGTGCGGGGTGCCAACGTGTGCCGGATTGCCGTGCACCGGCCGCAGGATGGTGATCTGGTAGTGGTACTGTCGGTCATCGACAACCTGGTCAAGGGCGCTTCGGGCCAGGCGGTGCAGAACCTCAATATCCTGTTCGGCCTGGATGAGCGTTTGGGGCTGTCCCACGCGGGCATGCTGCCTTAACGTCGTTTTTGCGTGAACAAAAAGGCCCGTCTGACGGGCCTTTCTGCTTTATACGGGTGGCTGTACGACTATTGATATACCGTAACAATAGTTGACCGCTTTTCTGGGAGAAGCGGATAATGCGCGTCATTACGCAGTATGGCGGCTTAACGCCGGGAGATAGTCAGCATGAGCGTTGAATCCTTCACCCCCACGGCTTTGCAATTCACTCAAGGTGCAGCGCACAAGGTGAAGACCCTGGTCGATGAAGAGGGTAATGATCGCTTGAAGCTGCGCGTATTCGTTACGGGCGGCGGTTGTTCGGGGTTTCAGTACGGTTTCACTTTCGATGAGGAAGTGGCCGAGGATGACACCATCGTCGAGCGCGAGGGCGTGAGCCTGGTGGTCGATCCGATGAGCTTCCAGTACCTGGCCGGTGCTGAAGTGGACTACCAGGAAGGCCTGGAAGGTTCGCGGTTCGTGATCAAGAACCCCAATGCCACCACTACCTGTGGTTGCGGGTCGTCGTTCTCGATCTGACCAGCCGGCAGTAGCCATTCGCCGAACGCCGCAGGGGCCTGGGATCCTGCGGCGTTTTGCTGTCTGCTGTTCAAGCCGGGTAGATGGCGCCTAGTACACGCAGGCCACGGGCGCCGGTGACGCTGGGCCGGTTGGCAGCGATGCCTTCCAGGCAGCAGTGGGCCAGCCAGGCAAACGCCATAGCCTCTACCCAGTCGGGATCTACGCCATACGCCGCAGTGCTGCTGACCCGTGTTTGCGGGAGGAGGGCTGCCAGGCGGCCCATGAGCGCTGCGTTATGCGCGCCGCCGCCGCACACCAGCAACTCCTGGGTGTCACTTTGAGCGCTCTGCAGCGACTCGACGATGGTTAGAGCTGTCAGCTCCAGAAGGGTAGCCTGCACGTTTTCGGCGGCAATAGCGCCCCGTGCCCTCAGATGCCGCTGTAGCCAATCAAGATTGAATACCTCGCGCCCGGTGCTCTTCGGGCCTTGGGTGGCGAAGAACGGGTCGCTGAGCAGGGCTTGCAGTAGGGGCGGATCAACCTGGCCGCTGGCAGCCCACTGGCCATTGCGGTCGAAGTTCTCTGCGCGTTGGGCCTGGATCCAGGCATCGAGCAGGACGTTGCCCGGGCCACAGTCGAATCCGGCCACCGGCTTGGCGGTTTCGATCAGGCTCAGGTTGCTGAACCCGCCGACGTTCAGCACGGCGCGGTTTCCCGGGCGCTGGTCGAACAGGGCTTCGTGAAAGGCCGGAACCAGCGGCGCGCCTTGTCCGCCCGCCGCCACGTCGCGGCTGCGGAAGTCGCTGACAACAGTGATCCCGGTCAGCTCAGTGAGCAGGGCCGGGTTGCCGATCTGCACCGTGAACCCGCGGCTTGGCTCATGGCGCACGGTTTGTCCGTGGCTGCCGATAGCGCGAATGTCTTGAGGGTGCAGTTGCTGTTGTTGCAGAAGCTGGTTGATGGCCTGGGCGGCCAGTTCGACCCAGTGCTGTTGGGCGATGGCGGAACGGGCGATCTCGTCGGGGCCACTGGCGCACAAACCCAGGAGTTCGGCGCGCAGGGTGTCGGGCATGGGGATGTAGCGAGTGGCGACCAATCTGAGCGCCGGGCTTTGCTCGATCAGGGCGATGTCCAGGCCATCAAGGCTGGTACCGGACATCACACCTATATAGAGCGCCATGGCTTAGCGCTTGCTCGAGGCCAGCATCGTGGCCTTTTCCTGATCCATCCGGGCCATCAGAGGCTGGCTCTGCTGCAGGAAGCGTGCTCGTTCGGCCTTGGCGATCGGGTCGGCCATGGGCAGCTTCTGGCCCAGCGGATCCACGTGGACACCGTTGACCTGGAACTCATAGTGCAGGTGCGGTCCGGTGGACAGCCCGGTGGTACCGATATAGCCGATGACCTGGCCCTGTTTCACCGAGCCGCCAGTCTTCACACCCTTGGCAAAGCCCTGCATATGGCCGTACAGGGTGCGGTAGGTGTTGCCGTGCTGGATGATCACGGTATTGCCATAACCGCCACGACGGCCAGCTAGCAGCACCTTGCCATCACCGGCAGCCTTGATTGGCGTGCCCCGTGGCGCGGCATAGTCCACGCCCTTGTGGGCACGGATCTTGTTCAGGATCGGGTGCTTGCGGCCCATGGAAAAGCGCGAGCTGATGCGCGCGAAGTCCACCGGTGTACGGATGAAGGCCTTGCGCATGCTGTTGCCATCAGCGGTGTAGTAGCTGCTGGAACCCTGTTTGTTGGTGTAGCGCACTGCGGTGTAGGTCTTGCCACGGTTAGTGAAGCGCGCGGAGAGGATATTGCCTGTACCGACTACCTTGCCGTTGGCGACTTTTTGCTCATAGATCACGTCGAATTCGTCACCCTGGCGAATATCCTGAGCGAAGTCGATGTCGTAGCCGAAAACGTTGGCCATATCCATGGTCAGGCTGTGGGACAGCCCGGCGCGTGCGGCAGACTGCGAAAGCGAGCTGTTGATGACGCCGTGGACATAGGCAGAACGAACCACTGGCTTGGTGATCACGCGGCTGAACGTAAAGCCCTTGGGGCCTTTGGTCAGGGTGATGGTTTCCAGGTCGCTGACCTTGCTGTGCAGGTTGTTCAGTTGGCCATCAGGCGTCAGCTCGAACTCCAGCTTCTGGCCATGCTTGAGCTGGGAGAATTGCTTGGCCTGCTTGTCGCTGGCCAGTACTTCATGGACAGAAGTGGCTGGCAGGCCAACCTTTTCAAAGAGTGTGGAGAGGGTGTCGCCCTTGGTGACCAGAACTTCCCTGTGGCCGGGGGCTTTTGGCTCCTCCACGGCAGCAGGCACAGGTGCGGTTTCTGCGGTTTGCGTGGTGTCTTCGGCGGTGTTTTCGATCTGTGCGAAAGGTGAGGCAACGGCCTCGCTTGTGGCTTGTTCGGTGGATGCGGCGTCTTGATCTTGTGTCAGTTGCTCGATCGGGCTTTCCAGATCAAGGCTCAATGTCGTTTTTTTTGCTTCTACATCACTGGATGGAAATACCAGAAGGGCCAAGCTGAGAAGGGCCGCGATGCCACTTGCGGCGAGCAGGTGGCTCTTCGGATAAAGCGGTGGCGCTTTAGACGGTTCGGTGGTCATAGGTAATTTGACTTTGAAAAGATGAAATGGAAAAGATGAATGACATGATGAAGATGAAATAACTGTATAAAATATAACCAAATCATCTGTGACGCAAGGGCGCGGGCACTCTGCTTTCGGAATGCTCCCGTACGCCGGGCAAAACTTGTAATTAGTCCATGATCTTGTATGGTTGGTTCCCTTTTGAATCTGAGCCTTGCGGGTCTGTTATGAAGTCGGTTGAAGAGCAGCTAGCGCTGATCAAACGTGGTGCGGAAGAGTTGTTGGTCGAGTCCGAGTTGATCGAGAAGCTCAAGCGCGGCGAACCGCTGCGCATTAAGGCTGGCTTTGATCCGACGGCGCCGGATCTGCATCTCGGGCATACCGTACTTATTAATAAGCTGCGTCAGTTCCAGGACTTGGGTCACCAGGTAATCTTCCTGATTGGCGACTTCACCGGCATGATCGGTGACCCCAGTGGCAAAAGTGCCACGCGCCCACCCTTGACTCGCGAGCAGGTCCTGGAAAACGCAGAGACCTATAAAAGCCAGGTCTTCAAGATTCTTGATCCTGCCAAGACTGAGGTGGCTTTCAACTCCACCTGGATGGACAAGATGGGACCGGCGGACTTCATTCGTCTAACTTCCCAGTACACCGTTGCACGGATGCTCGAGCGCGACGACTTCGACAAGCGCTATTCGACCAATCAGCCGATTGCCATTCATGAGTTCCTGTATCCGTTGGTGCAAGGCTATGACTCGGTGGCATTGCGCGCCGATGTCGAGCTGGGCGGTACCGACCAGAAGTTCAACCTGCTGATGGGGCGTGAGCTGCAGCGCGGTTACGGTCAGGAGGCTCAGTGCATTCTGACCATGCCATTGCTCGAAGGGTTGGATGGCGTCAAGAAGATGTCCAAGTCTCTGGGTAACTATGTCGGTATCCAGGAGGCGCCTGGCGTGATGTACGGCAAGCTGGTGTCCATTCCTGATGCGTTGATGTGGCGTTACTTCGAGTTGCTCAGCTTCCGCTCTATGGATGAGATCAATGCATTCAAGGCGGATGTAGATGCTGGCGCTAACCCGCGTGATATCAAAATCAAGCTGGCCGAAGAGATTGTTGCGCGTTTCCATGGTGAAGAGGCTGCTGCAAATGCTCACCGTGCCGCAGGTAACCGCATGAAAGATGGCGAGTTGCCTGATGATCTGCCGGAAATCGAGCTGGTTGCTGCCGAGGATATGCCGATTGCGGCTGTCCTTAATAAGGCAGGGCTGGTGAAGAACGCCGCAGTGGCTCGGGATCTTCTAGGTTCGGGTGGTGTGCGGGTGGATGGTGAGGTTGTCGATCGCACCTATATATATGCAGTAGGTTCAACCCATGTGTGCCAAGCCGGCAAGAAGGCATTTGCACGTATTACGCTTAAATCCGAATAAAACTGAAAATAGGTGTTGACGGCGAATTATATCTCTCTATAATTCGCCCCACTTCCGGCGCAGTCGAAACGGAAAACTCCTTGAGATTCAATGAGTTACGCAGTTTTCGACAGCGGTTACGCTTCAGTTCATCGAAGCCAGAAGCAGTTGGTAAGGCAGTCAGTTTTCGCCTTATTAACGATTCGATCCTCTCGGTCGAAAGCGGTTGAAAAGAGGTGTTGACAGCAGCGTGTAACGCTGTAGAATTCGCCTCCCGCTAACGAGAGATCGGAAGCGCAAGTGGTTGAAGTTAAAAAGGAAACTTTGAAAACTTCTTAAAAAAATCACTTGACAGCAAATGAGGCTGCTGTAGAATGCGCGCCTCGG